>NZ_BSPP01000006.1 GCF_030161095.1 Cypionkella aquatica | reverse complement strand
GTAGGCGTAAATGACCACCGGGCTCCGGTCGTGGCTGGATGAAAGACCAGTGGCAGGTCAGGACCGATAAACCCGAGCTGTATAACAGCCTGACCGCCTGCATTAGCCAAACCGAGTGGATGAACAGTTCAGTTGCTAAGGGCGACGAGCAATTCGAGTGCCTGCGCTACGATGGGCGGGAAGTTTACCAGTATGTCGAAATCACCAAACGGTAAGAGGGAGAACACATGTTTTCAGTCTTGATACGTCTTGCCTTGACCGCCGGTCTTGCAGCACTCGCAGCCTTGGCCGCAAGTAACTGGCAGAACTACTATCAGCGCCAACTTAACGAAAGCTTCACCAATTTTCTGGTCATTGGCAGTTTGATCGTCCTCGGAGGGCTGGCCGTTGCAGTTTGGTCATTCAGGACAAGGCTGTTCGGGCTGTTGGTGCGTGCCTTGCTATCAGTGCCCTTCATCGGCTTCATCATTCTGGTGATCGTTTGGGTTCGACCGACACGCGATCAACCCTTGGCGGTGATGTTTTTCATTGGGCTCTGCGCAGTTTGCGTGCTTCTGATCGCCGCAATGTGGAGCTATTGGCCTAAGAAACCTTAACTAAGACCCTCAGTGGCTTCGGCTGCTGGGGGTGCCTACTTTGCTTTTTTCATCGTTTCCAGAAGCTGATGCGGGTCTTGGAAGGGGGCTTGGGCTGGTTTTTGATCTGCGGATTTCTGGGCGGGTAGCGGGAGTAAGAAGGGCCCCGTAGGGCCGTTCTAAGGGTGCGGAGGGTGCTGATTCATGCAACCTAGGGGTGCATAGCCACAGTCCCGAGGTAGGCTCTGTCGATGCCGTTTGCCCAGTATTCCCAGTCGTCGTGCTTGTTGTCAGCCTTAGTGCCGATGGTCAGATGTTCGGGGTTTACGCAGCGACGATTGTGGCAGCGGTGACGGATCACCTGATCACTGCTGGCAGCGGTTTCGGTTAGCGCGCAGTAGATGAACCGATAGGCTGTGAACTGCAACCTTGCGAAGCGTACCTTTCTAGTCGCGGTGGTTTCGGTCAAGAGGCAACCGTTCTCATCTCTGACAGCTTCGGAGACGAGTTTATAGGCCAGAGACTGGGCGGCGTCTTTCTGGGTGGCCAAGATTTCATCCCATAACTGTTGCGAGTTGTCTCGGAAGTCAAAGAACTGGAGCTGTGGCATTAATTGATCACCACTGTCGCTGGCAGGTAGTCGCAGACAGCCGCGACCAGACCGTTAGAGTTATAGATATTTCCGTCAGCGACCGAGTGCCCCGGCTTTGCCCACAGCACCCGCGCATAGTCAGCCCCGCCCCACTTTACGTTGCAGTGGGTCCAGCCAAGTTCCATCATCAAGTGCCGGGTGGCGTTTGCACTGTTCCGGAACGTACTGGCTACGAAGTCTGCCACCTCAGTTTGGGTGACGATTAGGTACTTTTTGGCGTCTAAGAACTCTTGCAGCTGTTCGATGTTGGTATGGGCAGCGGCCCCTTGAAGTTGCTTCATCAACGGGGTGCCATGAAGTTCGGTGTTAAGTGTTTGCCCGTCAAAGCTGTCGCTCAGTGTTCTGGCCATCAGGGCGTTATATAGATAAGCGATCTGAGCAGGCTCACGCATTGCCGCAACGATTTGGCCGACGAGGGTTGAAAATTCACCAGCCCGTGGACCTGAAGCATAGCCAGCATGGCCTGTGTTGACGATATAGTAGCGACGTTCACCCTGTTCCAAGAAGGTGGGCAAATGGTTGGTGGTGAAGAGAAAACAAGAAACAAGGGGGGTCTGTTCTGCTTCTCTGCCCTTGCGTTCAGTGGCAACCACCTTATCGGTGATGTAGGTCTTCAGGGCATTGGACTGGTTGGAGTCTGGCCGCAGGCTGAGTTCCTCGGAGATCACCAGTCGGTTGGTGAAGGCAAAGTTGTTGAAACGGGATGTCAGCTTGTCCACGTTGTTTTGGGTGGCAGTGTTATCAGCGCCAAACAGGTTGCGTGCGAGGTCGCAGAAGGTGCTTTTGCCTGTTCCTTTTTCTTTGGAGTAGAGAAGTAGCGCCCAAGCTGGCTTTTGGTCTTCGTGTTGCAAGCAGTATGCTAACCAGTCGAGGATGCGTGTCCTTTCTTCCTCTCGTGGAAAAACCCAGTTGAAGAATTCCTCAAACGGGCCGTAGGTGGCTTCGGTGATGCCTAGGCCACGATAAGTCGGAGATTTCCAAGTATTCAGGCTTACGGTGCCGTTGGATTTCCAGATGACCCTGTTTGGGTTTCCGGGGTGACACGCCATAGACCCGCCCCACACTGGTACGCTGCGGTTTCGGTCGGAATGTTTGCGTTCGATGCCAATGTCGAACACTTGCTTGAGCAGCGGTTGGGTGACTTGCTCGACTGGATACCTAGTGCCAAGTGTGGCGATGAAGGCTTGCTCAATGTCTCGGCGGGATAGTGGTTCGGTCGGGTGGTCAACGTGATAAAAGCGGGTCTCTCGGCGCACGTAGGAGGCGCAGAGATCGGTGCAGAGGGTGTCGAAGAGCAGGTTAGTCTGTATGGTCAAGATTTGTTCCTTTAAAATTGGGCATATGCTGAAAAAATTGCATATCGAACCATGAGACAGGGTGATTATGAAAAATGCCGGCGTCGGTGCTGGCTGAACCCGATCCTGATTTCTCAGGCGCTGATGGATCCTCGCTGGGTCATCACTAGGTGTTCGTAGGCCATATGCACCTGAGCCTGCGCGACGTCAAGCCGTAGGCGTGGTCTTGAAATATCCGTGGCTGAAAATGTCTCTCCCTTGTCACCCGCACTGCATGTGAGTTGGTTGAGGATGGCCTGCATCCGGTGCATCGAACGCCAGCAATTGATGCTAGTACGGTTAGCTAGGTGGGAGGAGAGGATGGGGAGGGTGGTTATTCCCTATAAGATCTAGGGGGAGGAGGAGCACTACCTTCCAGTCCCTCCAGATAACCCTTTATCATCCATTACTTATACCTATTCCTCCAGCCGAAAGTGAACAAGCAGAGGCAAGGTAAGCTGTGGTTGGTGATGGGCACGTCCAAACACTATTCTAAGCGTCTAAGCCCTTCACGAGCGGCCTTGCTTTCCGGCCCGGCAACGTTTCGAGCGAGGCCAACCGCCGCCAGTCCCTGAATGAACCACCAGCCCGGATCTGATTGCCCGGGATGTAAACCCAAGCGGGCCGAGTGTGGAAAGGCGTGATGATTGCCGTGCCAGTTCTCGCCAAAAGTCAGTAACCCAAGACCCGGCAAATTGTAACCTTGCACTGGCAATCCATCTATCACCCAAGCCTGATGCCCTTTGCGATGCGCAAAATGCCCGACCATCCAGTGCCCGAACAACGACACCGCAATCCGCAGACTAACGCCCCAAAACACCAGATCTATACCTCCCACTAACCAGAGGCAGAGCACCAAAGGGAGTTGTTGCAGCATCCACCACCGCTCCAGCCATTGATAGAACGGGTCATCGGCAATGCGATCCTCAACAACAAACAGTGGAGGCGATTCAAGCAAAAAAACGCAATGAACTTGCCACCAGAAATCTTTCCAAAATCCAGCGCCATGCGATGGATGCGGTGGGCAGATCCTCTGCCGCTGATGCCAATCGCGCATGTCATGGGCCCGTATCATTCCTAGAGGTCCAGCCATTCCCACCAGCACACCCAACCATACCAGCATCCGTTCCAGCCATGGAGAGGTGTCAAAGCTGCGGTGGATCAGAAGTCTGTGCATCCCGACCGAATGCCCGGCGCAAATTGTGATTGCGGAGAAAAACACAAATACCGCCAGACCCTGTAAAGACGGCGCGAAGACCACAGCGAGCACCCCCAGCATCGCGTGGGCGCTGAACCAGAGCGACTTCACCGGCTCCCAGACAATCCGTCCGTCTACCGCAGACGCCGACGCAACGGCGAGCACTCTATCAGTCGAGATTAGTGCTTCGCCCAATCCACTGCTGCCCTTCGCCGAAATCCCATATCGCAAGCTATAAACAATGAACCTTTAACTTAGCAATAGGCTCAAAGCGTCATCGCCCCCGCCAACACTCACCCCGCCACCCGCACTTGGGGCATCGCTTGGGGCACTTCTGCCAACGAACGCCCCATGGTCCGCCAAAACCGCGAATAACGGCAGGCCAGCAAACCCGCGCCTAAGCCTTTGACCGCAAATAAGAACGCCCAGCGACATTGCCGCTTTTCTCAATTAGTCTGACAATTCTGAAGGAAGTTGGCTGGGGCGGGAGGGATCGAACCTCCGTATGTCGGTACCAAAAACCGATGCCTTACCGCTTGGCGACGCCCCAACTGCGGCGGTATTTAGCGAAGGGTTCCGGGGGGTGCAAGGGGCATTTTGCGAAAATCTTCGTATGGTTGTCAGGCGCGTGTTTGGCAGCGTATGAGGGGCTATGGAACAGATGGATGTCATTGTTTTGGGCGCGGGCGCGGCGGGGATGTTTGCCGCGATCGAGGCTGGGCGGCGGGGGCGCAGGGTCTTGGTGATCGACCACGCCAAGTCTGCGGGCGAGAAGATTCGCATCTCGGGCGGGGGGCGGTGCAATTTCACCAATCTGGGGATTGCGGCGGATCGCTTCATCTCAAAAAATCCGCGCTTTGCGTTGTCGGCTTTGAAGCGGTTCAGCCAGTGGGATTTCATCGCGCGGATGGATGGTGCTGGCATTGCCTGGCATGAAAAGACCCTGGGCCAGCTGTTTTGTGACGGCTCGGCCAAGCAGGTCGTCGATATGCTGCTGGGCGATATGGCGCGGGCGGGGGTGGCCTTGTGGCTCGGCTGTGGTGTGACGGCGGTGCGGCGGGGGGCTGCGGGGTTTGAAGTTGAAACCGCGCGGGGGCTGGTGCGGGCGGCGTCGGTGGTGGTCGCCACAGGCGGCAAGTCGATCCCGAAGATGGGGGCGAGTGGGTTCGGCTATCAGGTTGCGGAGAGCTTTGGGCTGGGCGTGGTCGAATTGCGCCCGGGTTTGGTGCCGCTGACCTTTGCTGCGCAGGAACTGGACTGGATGGTGCCGCTGGCCGGGGTTGCGGTGCAGGGGCGGGTTTCTGCGGGCAGGACCGGCTTTGATGAGGCGGTTCTGTTCACCCATCGCGGGCTGTCGGGGCCTGCGGTGTTGCAGGCGTCCAGCTATTGGCGTGAGGGGGACGAGATCCGGCTGGATTTGGCACCGGGCCTTGATGTGGCGGCGGTGCTGGGGCAGGCCAAGCGCGCGCAGGGACGGGCAGCATTGCGGACCGTATTGGCGCGCATCCTGCCCGAGAAACTGGCGCGGCATATCGAGGCCGATTTGGCGATCACGGCGCCGATGGCGGAGATAAGCCGGGCCGATCTGGAGCGGGTCACCCTGATGCTGCGGGAGTGGCGGCTGCGCCCGGTGGGATCGGAAGGCTACCGCACGGCAGAGGTGACTTTGGGCGGGGTTGATACCGATGGCCTCGATGGCCGGACGATGATGGCGCGCGGCGTGCCGGGGTTGTTTTTCATCGGCGAGGTGGTCGATGTCACCGGCTGGCTCGGCGGCTATAATTTTCAATGGGCGTGGTCGTCAGGCTGGGCTGCAGGGCAGGTTGCGTGAAGCTGTCCACGCGTGGACATTTTATCACCTGTTAGTTATCAATGGCTTACAGGGGCCTTATTCATCATTTCTTAACATTTTCCGCTAAAATTTGTCTAAAAGTGTCATCCTCTCTGTCTAAATATCCCGGGGGTGCGGGGGCTGGCCCCCGCTCTTGCCCCATCAACCCGCACCGCTTCAAACGTGCAGCGGATCGGCTTTCGCCAAGCGGTCAAATGCCATCAGGCTGGCGATCAGCGCGGCCATTTTATCCAGCGGGATCATGTTTGGGCCATCCGAGGGGGCAGTATCGGGGGCCTCGTGCGTTTCAATAAACACGCCAGCAATGCCCAAGGACACCGCCGCGCGCGCCATCACCGGGGCGAATTCGCGCTGCCCGCCGCTTGATCCGCCCAATCCACCGGGTTGTTGCACGCTATGGGTCGCATCCATGATCACCGGATAGCCCGTGCGCATCATGATCGGCAGGCTGCGCATATCGGTGACAAGCGTGTTATAACCAAAACTTGCGCCGCGTTCGGTTAGCAGGATGTTGTCATTGCCGGTTGAAGCGACTTTGCTGGCGACATTTTCCATATCCCAAGGTGCCAGAAACTGCCCCTTTTTGATGTTCACCACCGCACCTGTTTCGCCCGCCGCCAGCAGCAGATCGGTTTGGCGACACAAAAAGGCCGGTATCTGGATGATATCGACAACATGCGCCGCCGCGCGCGCTTGTGCGGCATCGTGAATGTCGGTCAGCACCGGCACACCCGTGGCACGCACGGCCTCCAGCACCTTCAGCCCCGCGTCCATCCCCATGCCGCGACGGCCTGAAAGTGAGGTGCGGTTGGCCTTGTCGTAGCTGGCCTTGAACACATATTGCGCCCCCGCTGCGGCGCAGGCCTCTGCCATCACACCCGCGATCATCTGGGCGTGATCAAGGCTTTCCAACTGGCACGGGCCTGCGATCACCAGCAAAGGTTGGTCATTGCCGACGCACAAGCCGCCGATGTTAATCTGTTTCATCCAGAGGTGACCTGTTCATAAAGGATGGCGATGGTCATGGTGATCATCAGATAGATCCCGATCAGGATCAGCATGACCACCAAAGTCGACTCGAAAGCGCGCGGGTAGGCGGCTTCATCCGCCTCAACCGGGTTGACCGAGACCGACAGATAGCGGGTCTGCCGGTTGGCCTCATTGCGGGCAAGTTCTGTGGCCTGCAGCGATTGCGCCAGCATCAGCTGCCGGGTCTGCACCTCGGCCTGCGCGACCAGCAGTTCCGACTGCACACGCGCCAGCGATTGGCCGTTGGCGTCATTTTCGGTCAGCTTGGCGCGCAGCTGCGCGGTTTGATCCTCAAGGGTCGCAATGCGGCGCTTGACGGGTTCCATCCGGGCCTGATTGGGGTTGGAGTTCGCCTCCATCTGCGCCAGCGACAGCCGCTCGGTGGTCAGCTGCGTGTCCAGCTGGCCGATCTGCGCGGTGATCAGGCTGATTTCAACCTCGGACGACAGCACCTTGGTTTTCTCTTGCAAGCCAACCACGGTTTCATTGGCCTCTTTCAGCTTGGCCTCGGCCTCGTCATAGCTTTCGCGCGCGCCCTTCATCTGATCATCGCGCACCCGCGCGGTCATCATGTCAACGCGTTCTTCGGCATAGCCCAGCAAAGCGTTTGAGAATTTGACCGCCGTTTGCGGATCGGCGGCAATCACCTCCATCTTCACCACGCCTTCGGTGGGATCGTAAGAGATTTTCACGAATTTATGGTACAGCTTGTAGACCGCGCCTTGGGTCGCATCCGGCGCAAGCCGTTGCAGCGCATCCATATTCGGCCCCGAGAAATGCGCGCGGAAATTAAGATCCTTGTCCAGACGCTCCATCGCGTCCTGACTTTGCAGATAGCCTTGCACGGTGATCGAATCCTGCGACGTCGCCATCGCAGAGCCTTTCAGCATCGAGCTCAGCCCCGACGGCGCTGCATCATTCTGCTGGATGACGAATTCGGTGCGGCTGGAATACAGCGGCGTTGCGATGGTGTAATAATAGATCCCTGCAAGGATGGTCGGCAGCATCACAAACACGAACATCCGCGCCGCCAGCAGCAGCGATTTCTTGCGCCGCCGTGCCACGATATCGCGCTGAATCTTGCCGACTTCGGCGAAATGCGCGCGCTCGATCTGCTCTTCGGTGGACGGCAGTTGGATCGGTTTGATGGTTTGCGGCAACTGCACGCCATCGCCGCCCGGGGTGACGGTCAATGCGCGCGAGCCGGGCGATTTTGGCGGGCCGTCGCCAGACGAGACCAGCTCCAGCACGGAATTGGCCTGAAACGGGTCGATGCCTGCGTTGCGCAGCAGCCGCACCGCATCGAAATCCGAAGTTGCGGGCAGGCCGTGTTTTTGCGCCAGCCTGCGTGCCATGCGCAACTGCCGCCCGGTCAGACCCTCTTGCCGGATGGTGTCGATGTCGGCGGGGGCAGAGTCCGCTGCCGCAGCGGCGTCGGGTTTTGCCGCGGTGGGAAAGCGCATGCCCGCAAAGCCATCGTCTTCATCGGTGGGAAAGAAGGCGCGATCGCCGATCTTTGGTTGCGTGGCGGGTTTACCCGCTTTGGCGGTGGGTTGTGGCTGTGGCGCGGCTGTCGGTTTGGCCGCAGGCATGGCGGCGCTGGTCGGCGGCAACGGGGCAGGTGCCTCAATCGGGTCTGGGCGGCGGGTGCGAAACCGCTGAACGCTAAGCTTGGTAGTCATAAAGCCGCTTCGCCTCTTCTAAAGATTCAAACATGTACAATTGACCATTGCGCAACACCGCGGCCGAGCGGCAGAACTTTTCCAGCGTCGCTGGCTGGTGCGAGACCACCACGACGGTGGCATTTTTCAGCCGCTGGCGCAGCACTTCGCCGGCCTTGCGGTTGAATTCCACATCGGTCGAGGAGGGCATCCCCTCATCGATCAGATAAATATCAAACTCCAGCGCCAACATCAGCGCGAAGGAAAACCGCGAGCGCATGCCAGAGGAATATTTGCCAACCGGCTGGTCGAAATATTCGTCGATATTGGCCAGCCAGCGGCAAAAACTTTCGACATAATCGGGATCAAGCCCATAAAGCCGGGCGATATAGCGGGCATTTTCGGTTGCGGTGTGTTTGGCAAGAATGCCGCCCATAAACCCCAGCGGAAACGAGATGCGCGAGGTGCGCACGACGCGGCCTTCGTCAGGCTTTTCCAGCCCTGCCATCATGTTGATGATCGTGGTCTTGCCGGTGCCGTTGCGGGCAAGGATGCCAAGGGAATTGCCGACCTCAACACTGAACGAGGCGCGGTCAAGGATCACCTTGCGCGACTTACCTGTCCAGAAGGACTTACTGACATTTTCAAACGCGATCATGGCTGCCCGGCGGGCCTGCCTCCTGCTTCTAAATCGTTTCAGGCCAGCCTGCGCCAACCTTAGCCCGGATGTGTTAACGCTTGGTTCATGGTTGCCCACAAGAGCCAATGCCAGATTTATCCCGGCTTTGAGGCATCATTATGTCGCATCTGTGGACAATGGCGCAAGGTGGGGCGATGGCGGCTTGGGGAAATTCGGTCGCAAGCCTTCGGTTTTCAGGACATCTTTGCGGTGGTTCGCGCCAGGGATGCGCAGGTTTTCGCACTGCAATCCCACGGCGCAAAACGCCGCTAAAACGGCGTGTATTTCAATATTTAGTGGGTAAATTTCTCCGATCCGCAACCTACAGAGATTTGTCCCAGCTGGGACAGAATTTGCAGCAAAACCAGACCGGCTTTATGCCAGTTGCAGGCAGGATTTTCAGCGCCGGGTCAACCGCGCCAGCAGCAGCGCGAAAGCGCCCGCCAGCAACGACAGCGCCAGCCCCATCCTTGCGGCTTCGGCCATGCCGCCGCCGGGCAAAGCGGTCTCCAGCGCCAGAACCGGCACGGTAAAGCCCAAGCCCAGCAGCGCCGCGATCAGCAACAGCTCTCGCAGGCGGATGCCTTGCGGCAGGGTGCGGCGGGTGATGCGCGCGGCCAGCATGCAGCCGACCAGAAACCCCAAGGGCTTGCCGATCCAGAACGCGGCAAGCGTGGTCAGGGTGGTGGGGGCGAAGGCTGCAAAGTCGATGCCGCCACGGGTCAGCCCGAACAAAAACAACACCAGCGCCAAGGGCCGCACCAGCAGATGTGCCAGCCGGTTCAGCGGATCGTGCAACAGATTTTCGGCCTCGGCAAACAAGCCAAAGCTGCGGTCGGCATGCGGAATGGCTGGCAGCACCGGCAGCAGCCCCAGCGCGGGCGGCAGCCCAGCGGCCGCAATCCCGACAAAGGAAATCACGCCTGCCAGTATATAGGGCCAAAGCTGCAAGCCACGCCGCCGTGCCGCCTCTGACGCCTTGGGGCTGGGGCGGCGACCGTACAGCGCCCAGACCGCAAAGCTCGCGATCAGCGGCAGCACCAACCAGCCCAACCGGAACAACCCACCACTGGGATAGGACAGGCCCAGCACCAACAGCCCCAGCACATCGCAGGCAATGGTGACAAGCAGCAGCACATGCAGCGCCGGATGCCCTGCGCCAAACACCCGCCGCCCGATCACATAGCCAAGCACCACATCCGATCCCAGCGGCACCTGCCAGCCGATGGCGACAGATGCCTCTGCGGCGGTTTCGATCATCGTGCCTGCGATGATCCAGACCACGGCGGCACCAAAGGCTGCCCCGACCACCCCGCCAAGCGGCACAATGGATTGCGGGCCGGACAAAGCGCCGCGCTCCAGGATCAGCGCCTCCCACAATTCTTTGCCGACAAAGAACATGAACAGCGCCATCAAGCCATCCGAGGTGATGCTGGCAGGCGTCAGCGCCGGACTTTGCACGCCCCAGCGCGTCAGCCACTCGGGCAGAAAGCCGGGTGCATGCAAATCGGCCAGCCGCCATTCGATGAAATCATAGTAGCTGGCAGCGTTCAGGTTCAGCCACAGCGTCGCCGCAAGGATGCCAAGACACAAAGCCAGCGCGAAATGACGCACGAAAGGCGAGACACGATACATAGGGGCAATCCGCGGCAGAGGGGCTGTTACCTCTCAATATCTGGTGGGCCGATGGCTCACAACGAGGATTTGCCAGAAGTCTTGCAGTGTTGCAGTGCTGTTGTGATCCGTTGGGTCGTGGTAACACCAGCACGGATAGAACGGAGGATGCGATGCAGGAACTCGATCAGGCTTATGCGTTGATGCAGGCGGGCGATGCGCAGGCGGGGTTGCGGTTTTACCGATTGCTCGCCGACGCCACATTGTTCTTGCTGCTGGAACGCGAAGCCGAGGGCGAGCGGGTTGATCCCAAGGTGTTTGATCTGGAGGAAGGCCCGGTTTTGCTGGCCTATTCCAGCGAGGAACGTCTGGCCGCGATGGGCGACGGCCCCTTGGCCTATGCAGCGCTGCCGGGACGGTTGATCGCGCATCAGATGCTGGGGCAGGGCCTCTCGTTGGGGCTGAACTTCGGCTCGGGGGCGGCGTCAGAGGTGCTTCTGCCGCCCGAGGCCCTGCGCTGGCTGTGCGAGATGTTAGAGGCCACCCCGGTGGAGGTTGACGCGGTGCCTGCACAATTTTTCGCGCCCAAAGGCCTGCCGGATGCACTGAGCGACGCTTTGAGCTTTACCTTGGGCGGGGCTGCAGGTTTGGCGCGGGCGGCATTGTTGGCGGGGGTGCGCTATCGCGATGGGCGGCTTGGGCACATGTTGGCGGTGATTGACGCACAACCCGGCGCAGAAGACGCTTTGGCACGCGCACTTGGCGAGGCTTTGGTGTTTTCCGGGCTGGAGGCTGGCGAGTTGGATGTGACGTTTTTGGCATCGAGCGAGGCTGTGGTGGCGGAACTGTCGCGGGTGGCGGTGGTATTCGAGGTGCCGGATCTGGCGGTTGAGGCACCGCTTCAACGTGCGGCGCCGGGGATGGATGGCAAACCCCCAGTCTTGCGGTGAGCGCCGGGGTTTCACACCCCGGGCCCCGTGGGATATTTTTCCAGAGAGGATGACCAATTTTAGTCAATCTGTCTTGATCGAAATGGGGGTAATATAATACCGTATCTTTTATGCGATTGAAATTGCTTGTTATTATGTTTGATGCAGCGCTTGACGCTGTGCGGGCTTTGCGCGATAAGCCGCCATCCGAAATGCGAGAGGGGACTCTCGCCCTCTCTCTTATGGGTTCGATATGAAAACCTTCTCCGCTACGCCTGCGGACATTGACAAGAAATGGATCCTGATCGACGCCGAAGGCATCGTTCTGGGCCGTCTTGCGACGATCGTGGCAAACATTCTGCGCGGCAAAAACAAGCCGACCTTCACCCCCCACATGGACATGGGTGATAATGTTATCGTCATCAACGCGGATAAAATCCAGATGACCGGTAACAAGCGCAACGACAAGATCTACTACTGGCACACCGGCCACCCGGGCGGCATCAAGCAGCGCACTGCCAAGCAAGTCTTGGAAGGTGCTCATCCCGAGCGCGTTGTGATCAAGGCTGTTGAGCGTATGATCACCCGCAACCGTCTGGGCCGCGTTCAGATGACCAACCTGCGCGTTTACGCGTCGGCTGAGCATCCGCATGAGGCGCAACAGCCCACCGTTCTGGACCTTGCGGCCCTGAACCCGAAAAACACTCGGAGCGCGTAACCATGTCCGAAATCAAATCTCTCGACGATCTGAAATCGGCTGTTGGCGCAGCAGCACCTGCTGCTCCGGCTGCCATCGTGCGCGTCGCTGTGCGTGACAAGCTGGGTCGCGCTTATGCGACCGGCAAGCGGAAGAACGCTGTTGCGCGTGTCTGGATCAAACCGGGTTCGGGCAAAGTCACCGTGAACGGCAAAGAGATGGCGGTTTATTTCGCGCGTCCTGTGCTGCAAATGATCCTGCGTCAGCCGTTCACCGTTGCTGGCGTTGAAGGCCAGTTCGACGTGATGGCGACGGTTGCTGGTGGTGGTCTTTCGGGCCAAGCTGGCGCTGTGAAGCACGGCGTGTCGAAAGCACTGCAGTTGTATGAGCCCGCCTTGCGCGGCGCTTTGAAAGCCGCTGGCTTCCTGACACGCGACAGCCGTGTGGTTGAGCGTAAGAAATACGGCAAGGCGAAAGCCCGTAAATCGTTCCAGTTCTCGAAGCGCTAAGCTTTACTGGTTTGGACTGTGCAAAAGGCCCGTGGTGTTCCACGGGCCTTTTGTTTTGGCGGCGGGTGGTTTGCTTTTGTCCCCGCGGGGACAGATTTTCTGCTGTCCCAGCGGGGACAGACTTGTGTGTGTCGGGCGGTTTTTTGGCAGTTTTCCACAACATGTTGTGGTTTTTGACCTTTTTCCGTTTGGCTATAAAAAAACGGGCCGGAAAAACCGGCCCGAGGTTGGGGAACAGGGAGAATAGTCTCAGGCGCGCCAGAACGGCTTTTCAGCCTCTTGTTCGGCATGGCTTTCTGACAGGCCGATATCGCGCAGCATGTGTTTGGGCATCTGGGCCAACTGCTTTCGGGTGCGATGGCGCAGCTCCCAGCGCGCAACAGTCAGCGCCAGCGCGACCACGACGCGCGACAGCGGCGGCAGGTTTTGGGCATTGAGGGCGACGGCTTGGGAATACGACATTTGCTTCATCCGATTGTATTGATACAAGATGCAGTTGCCTGCTATGATTGATACAATGTTGGCCACCGAATCGCCAGAGGAACATTGTGATGCATACAATCTGGGTGCCGGATCTGTCGGGCGACGAAGGCCCGAAGTATTTGTCGCTGGCGCGGGCCTTGCGCGAAGCGATCCGCACCGCCGCTTTGCCACAAGGCACACAATTGCCAACGGTGCGCGATCTGGCTTACCGCTTGGCGGTGACGCCGGGGACTGTCAGCCGCGCCTATCAGATTGCCACGCAAGAGGGGCTGTTAGAGGCGACTGTGGGGCGCGGCACCTTTGTCGCCGCACGCAGGCCACGGCTGGGGCCGTCGCAATCCCTGTTCACCGACCGCGATCCGGGCGTGGACGAGGGCCGGGTTGATCTGCGGTCACCTCAATTGCCGGACGTGGGGCAGACGGCGATCTTTGGCGATATTCTGCGCAAAGTCTCGCTGGATGTCGGCATCGAATGGCTTGATTACACACATCAAAATGGCGAGGCACCGCTGCGTGAGGCGGTGGTGACATGGCTGTGCAACCGCGTGTTGGGGCCGATTTGCGAAGATGATGTCATGCTGACGCATGGCGGGCAAAGCGGCATCGGGCTGGTGCTGGATTGCTGTCTGCGCGGCGACCGCCCGGTGGTTTTGATCGAGGATCTGGCCTATCCGGGCTTTCGCTATGCGGCGCGGGCGGCGCGGGCCGAGGTGATCGGGATCGAGTTGGACGAAGAAGGCATCCGCCCGGATGCGCTGGAAGCCGCCTGCAAACGCTATGGCGCGCAGGTGCTGTGTCTGACGCCAAGCGCACAAAACCCGACCACCGCGCGGATGAGCCCCGAGCGGATGTCCCAGATTGTATCCATCGCGCGGCGGTACGATCTGCAAATCATTGAAGATGAGTGCTATTTCTACTCGGGTGCGCCCGACCCTGCGTTGCGGGCCTTGGCACCGGAACGGGTGTGGTATGCGGGCAGCCTGTCAAAATCTGTCTCGGCTGCCCTGCGGTTTGGCTATGTGATTTGCCCGACCGGGATGGGGCCAACCGGGCGCTTGGCGGCGCAACATGCGTTCTTTGCGCTGTCAAAACCTTTGGCGGCTTTTGCGCTGGAATTGTTCAACTCGGGTGCTGCCGATGATATCCGCGCCTCGGTTGAGGCAGAGTTTTCGGACCGTTTGCAGATGGTTATCAACCGCTTGGGTGCGTTTGATCTGTCTTGGCAAAAGGGGATTCCCTTTGCATGGTTGCGGCTGCCGCAGGGCTGGCGGGCCTATACATTCACCCGGATGGCCGAAGAGCAGGGCGTTTTGCTGCGCGCCGCCGATCAATATGCCATGAGCAATGGCCGTGCGCCCAATGCGGTGCGACTGGCGATTGCCGGCGGTATTCCGCGCCAACAGCTTGATGCGGGGCTTGCGGCGATGGGCTATATGCTGCCGCGCCCGCCGAATGATATGGCGGTTTGAATGTGTGGCTTTCTGGACTCGGATGCGCACAATCCCATCGGCGGGAATTGACCGATCGGCGGCAAAGCGCCAGATTCAAGCTTCGAGCGGTAAGCCAGACACATAAAAGAAAGGCCCACAAATGGGACTTCAAACCACGTTTCACGCGCCGGGAGCGGGCGCTGATTTCCTCGGGTTGCGCAAATCGCGCGCTGGGGCGACCGAAATTGTCTATGATGATGGCGCAAAGCAACGGCTGGTCTGGCGGGTGTCGGATGGCAGCGGCGATGAGGTGATCTCGGATGCGCTGCAGGCTGCGGTCGGCGCGCAAAGGGTGCTCGCCAGCTTGTATGACGAGCTTAAAAAGCGGGCGATTCAGATCGAGCGGATCTGAACACCACCTGTTTCGCTTGCGCGAGAGGCACTTGGCAGCAATGATCAATTAAATCTTGCATCGTTTCGCAGGATCGGATCAATTTGATCAAATGCGCCAAAAGTGCCAGCAAAGGTGCTACAGGGGGAACGGGATGCAATCGAAACCAAAGGTGCGCTTCTGGGGATCAGAGGCCGCCAACGGGCTGTTGATGATCAGCCCGACCGCAATTTACGCGATTTTGCTGCTCGCGGCACCGCTTGCGATGATTTTCGCCTATAGTTTCATGACTGACGGCTATCTGAAGATCATCCCAGAGTTTCAGCTGTGCAACTATTTTGGCGAGTGTCATTCCTACAAGGATGTGAACGGCGCGCGGTCGGTGGCGCAGACTTATCGCGGGGTTTGGTCGGACCCGCTGGCGCTGACGCTGCTGTGGCGGTCACTTGTGATTTCATTGGTGGTGACGGCGACGACAGTGCTGCTGGCGTTTCCGGTTGCCTATTTTGTCAGCTTTTATGTGGCGCCGTCGAAAAAGTCGCTCTGGCTGTTTTTGATCACCATTCCGTTCTGGACCAGCTATCTGATCCGGGTGTTCCTGTGGAAAGTGATCCTTGGCACGGGGGGGGTGATCAACTCGGGCTTGCTGGAGATCGGGCTGATTTCCGAGCCGATCACCTGGCTTTTGTACAATGCCAATTCTGTGGTGATCACGCTGGCGCATGCCTATGCCCCCTTCGCGATCCTGCCGATTTTCGTATCGCTGGAAAAGATCGACCGCTCTTTCCTGGAGGCTGGGCGTGATCTGGGCGAAAGTCCGTTCATGACGTTCTGGCGGGTGACGCTGCCCTTGGCGATGCCGGGGGTGGTTTCGGCGGTGCTGATCGTGTTCATCCCGACGATTGGCGATTATGTGACGCCCAATCTGGTCGGGGGACCAGAGGGTAAGATGGTCGCCAACCTGATCGAGTTGAACTACAAGAAGCTGGACAATTATACGCTGGGATCGGCGCTGGCGATCTCTTCCATGGCCATCGTGATGGCGGTCAGTCTTTTGTTCCTGTTCTTGAACAGACGGTTTCTGAAGGGGAACAAGCGATGAAGGGCGGCTGGTTTCGCGGCTATACGATAGCCTATCTGATCTTTCTGTATGCGCCGATCGTGCTGCTGCCGATCTTTGCCTTCAACAACTCGACCACGGTGGCGTTTCCGCTGAACGGCTTTACGACCTTGTGGTTTGGCAAGTTGTGGGAGGATCCGGCGCTGCACCGTGCGCTGAGCAATTCGCTGATCATCGGCATCAGTGCGGCGGTGATTTCAACCGCGCTTGGGGTGTTCGCCTCGCGTGCCTCGACCCGCTATGCGTTTCCGTTCAAGGGCGGGCTGATGGGGTTGATCATGCTGCCGCTGGTGTTGCCGGATATCATTCTGGCGGTGGCGCTGCTGACGGTTCTGCTGGGGATCGGCACGCCGCTTAGCTTGATGACGGTGATTTTGGGGCATGTGCTGGTCTGCACGCCGTTCTCTATTGCGATCCTGTCGGCGTCGTTCCAATCGCTGGATCACTCGCTTGAGGAAGCCGCCTATGATCTGGGCGAAACGCCGATTTCAGCATTCCGGCTGGTGATATTGCCGCTGGTGCTGCCGGGGATCATTTCCAGCCTGCTGATCACTTTCACCATCAGCCTTGATGAATTCATCATGGCGTTCTTTCTGGCGGGCAATGAAAACACCCTGCCGGTCTATATCTTTGGCCAGTTCCGCTTTCCGCAGAACGTGCCGGTTATTTTGGCGCTGGGGACGATTTTGGTCTGTCTGTCCATCGCTTTGCTTGCAACCGCAGAATATTTCCGCCGCCGTGGCATCGCCAAAACCGGTGGTAAGGATACTGGAGGCTTCCTGTGACGTCTGAAAAACCCACCATGTCCGGTCAGACCATGATCGAGTTCAAAGACGTTCATAAATATTACGGCGATTATCACGCCTTGCGCGGGATCACCGCGACGATCAAGGCGGGGGAGTTTTTCAGCCTGCTGGGGCCTTCGGGCTGTGGCAAGACCACGCTTTTGCGCACCATTGCCGGGTTTGAGGGGATTTCCTCGGGTGTGGTGATGATCGACGGCAAGGATATGGTATCGGTGCCCGCCAATGTGCGGCCGACCAATATGGTGTTCCAGTCCTACGCGATTTTTCCGCATCTGACGGTCGAGCAGAATGTCGGCTTTGGTCTGCGTAAAGACCCGCGCTCAAAGGCAGAAAAGGCGGCGGCGGTGGCCGAGGCTTTGGAAATGGTCGGGCTGAAGGGCTATGGCGCGCGCGCGGCGCATGCGCTTTCGGGGGGGCAGCGGCAGCGGGTGGCTTTGGCGCGGGCGCTGATCCTGAAGCCGAAGGTTTTGCTGCTGGACGAGCCTTTGTCTGCGCTGGACAAGAAGATGCGCGAGCAGATGCAGATGGAGCTGATCAAGCTGCAACGGCAGGTTGGCATCACCTTTATTCTGGTGACGCATGATCAGGAAGAAGCCTTGGTGATGTCGGACCGGATTGCGGTGATGTTTGAGGGTGAGATCGCGCAGCTGGCCGATCCTGAAACCTTGTACAGGCGTCCGAACAGCCGCAAGGTCGCTGATTTCATTGGCACAATGAACTTCCTGCCTGCCGAAATCCTTTCGGAAATCGACGGCAAGGTTGAGGTCGAGGCCAAGGGGTTTGGCCGTCTGACTTTGGATGCGGAACAGGTTTCGGTGGCGCCTGGAAGCTCTAGCGCCTCGATCGGTTTTCGGCCAGAGACGCTGACCATCCTGTTTGATGGCCAAACTGCGACCGACCGCGAAAGTCGCGCCGAGGTGGTCGAGGTCGTCTACTACGGCGATATGACCTATTACGATATCAAGCTTGAAGGCACGACCGAGCCGATGCGGTTGTCGATGCGCAACGTGTTTGGCCGCCCTGTGCTGGATATTGGCACGCAAACGCGGGTGGCATGGTCGCCGGGCGCGCTGGTTTTGTTCCGCTGATGCTCACGGCTGAACGGCTGGCCGATCTGCCGCCGACGCTGTTCTTTCACGCCCGCGCCAAACTGGCGCTGGCGCTGGAAAAGCGGCATTTCAAACTGCTGAGCGCCTTTGCCGATCACGCGCTTGCGCAGGGTTGGCAGGTTCAGATCACCGACAGCACGGTGGGTCAACATGAGCTTGCCGCCAGCTTTCCGCAGCATCTGCATGTGTTCATGGAAGATCGCGGCTTTTACGCGCGCAATATTTTCCACTGCGTTCCCAGCTATTTGCGCGGGTTTTGGTTCTTTGATCAGATCGGTGTGCGCAACAATTCCTTGCAACGCCTATCGCCTTTTGACGCCGAGGCCGTGCCAAAGCGCCGTGCAGAGCGTTTTCTGGCCAAACTTGCACCGCAGTTCGTCGAGGCCAATCGCAGCAAGTTTGACCAGATGCCGCGCGGGGCCGAAGCTGTCCCGGCGGGATGTCTTGCGTTCTTTGCGCAGGATTTCAAACCGCCCAAGCACCACACGCATTATCTGAGCGTGCCCGCGATGATCGAGGCCGCGATTGCCGCCAAAGGCAGCCGTGCTGTGTATATCAAGCCGCATCCCAACCAAAGCTTTGATGAATTAGAGCTGCTAAGCCACTATCATGACCCAGAGCAAGGCGTGCATGTTGGCATGGCCTCGATCCATGATCTGCTGGCGGCCTGCGATTGCGCCGTGACGTTGAGCTCTGCGGTGGGGTTTGAGGCGTTCTTGCACCAAAAGCCGGTGGTGCTGGGCGGGCAGACCGATTTTTGGCAGAACGCCATCACCCTGACCGATGCCGCGCGGATGCCGCAGGCTTTGGCCGCCGCGATGGCGCGCGATTGGCCGCATGCGGGGTATCTGCAGTGGTATTTGCAAAAGTTTTGCCTTGAGGACCGGGCCGAGGATTTGCCGCGCTTGTTGGCCCGTGTGCATCAACGTGGCTATGCTTTGGGCGATCTGAGCCAAACGGGCTACTTCTAAGCCTTTGGTTTGGCTAAGCGTCGGGGCGCAGCAAGCCCAGCCCACGCAGATAAATCCCGATGCCTGCTTCCAGCAAATCCTCGGGCGGGAACGGGCTTTTCGCCCCCGGTGCGCCGCGCATGTAAAGTTCAACGACGCCGTGGCTCATCGCCCAGATATGGGCCGAGAACATCGTGGCGGGCGGACGCTTGCCCGGTGGCAGGTGTTGCGACAGCTTTTCAGCCGCCTGTTCCAGCACCGCGCGGGCTTTTTGCGCGACGATGGCAAGATCAGGATGCGCTTGCAGGCTGAGGCCGGATTCAAACATCGCCTTGTAATGGCCGGGATATTTGCGCGCAAAGGCCAGATAGGCACGGCCCGTCGCCTCGAACGCCGCCAAAGCTGTGGGCTGGCCGTTGTTATAGGCAAATTCCATCAGGGCCGCGAAGATATCATAGCCTTGCCGCGCCACCTCGGCGATCAGATCATCGCGGCCCGCAAAATGCCGATATACAGCGGCGGGGGTGACATCGGCGGCTTTGGCGGCTTCGGACAGGGTAAAGCCGGTCGGACCCTGATCGGCAATCAGGATCAGAGCCGCCTCGACCAGCGCTTGCCGCAGGTTGCCGTGATGATAGCCACGTTTCAATCGATCTGCCTTTTCTTCGGGCCACCGCAGATCTTTTCATCGATCTTGCCGATCACGTTCGGGTCTTTGCCTTTGTAGTCAACGGATTGCAGGATGTTCTGTATAACGCAAAGCCGGGTGCGCAGCTTGTCATCCGACAAGATCACCGTCCAAGGCGCGTATTTGAAATGGCTTTGCGCAAAGGTTTCGTCAATCGCGGCGGTGTATTCATTCCATTTCGCAAGGCCGTCTATGTCGATCTGCGACAGCTTCCATTGCTTGAGCGGGTCTTGTTCACGATCCAGGAAGCGTTGCAACTGCTCGGCTTGGCCCACCTCAAGCCACAGCTTGATCAGGATGATGCCTTCATCGACCAGCATGCGTTCAAACTCGGGCAGTTGGCGGAAGAATTTCGCGCGCTGCTCGGGGGTGCAAAAGCCGAAAACATGCTCGACAATGCCGCGATTGTACCATGAGCGATCGAAAAAGGCGATCTCACCCGCCGCAGGCAGCCAATCGACGTAGCGCTGAAAATACCATTGCGCGGCCTCGCGGTCGGTCGGTTTCGGCAGCGCCACGATGCCCGCGACGCGTGGGTTGAGGTTTTCATGGGCTGCGGCAATCGCGCCACCTTTGCCCGCAGCATCGCGGCCTTCAAACACCACCACCATGCGCTTGCCAGTCGCCTTGATGTCGGCGGCCATGCGCACAAGCTGCACTTGCAGCGCCTCCATCTGGGTTTTGTAGTCGGATTTCTTCAGTTCTTCGCGGTAGGGATAGTCCTTCCACAGAATTTCATCCTTGCTGGCCTTTTCAATGGTCTTGCGCACCTCTTTCGGGGCGGCTTCCTTGAAATAGCGGCTGATCGCGCCGTCAAAGGGCAGGTCCATGATATCCTCCGGTTCGGGTTTGACCCACTATGGCGATTGCGGCGGGCTGTGCAATCCAGAGCGTTGAGCGGCGCGCGCAATCGCCGCAAGCGCCGCCGTGCGATGGCTGTAATGGGGCATGTGGCCCGCGCCGTCCAGCACGGTCAAATGCGCGTTGGGCATGCGGGCGGCAAACGGAGCTGAATGGATTGCCAGCGGCACGGTGGTGTCGGCGGTGCCGTGGATCATCTCTATCGGCAGGGTCAGCTGCGGATAAAGCGGTTCTTGTGCGACAATTTCAGGCCGCAGATCATTCACTTGCGCAAAATTCGCCCGCAAGGTGGTGCGCCGCAGCGCCAGTTTCGCCGCAATCGCTGTGGCATAGCCGGGCGGCACCGGATCGGGGGAAAACACGGCGGCGATGCTGCTGTCCACAAAGCTGTCTGGCACATAGGCTGCGGCAAGCGGCGGGATCAGGGCGGCACCGATGCGGCTGTCGCTCAGGCGGTAAAAGATGTCGAGCGGCCCCGGCCAAGGCAGGCTGGGGGCCGATATCAGCACCAAAGCGCGTGGTTTCAGCGGCGCAAACAGCGCCCAAGCCAAAGTGACCGAACCGCCGTAGCTTTGGCCGACAATGATCGGATCGTGCACGTTCAGTTGTGCGGCGGCGTCGGCAAGATGAAGGGCCTGTCCACGGATGGATTGATCGGGGATCGGGTCAGACCAGCCCAGACCGGGGCGATCAAAGGCAATCACCCGGTAGGATTTTTCCAGATCGGCGGCCAGCGCCACCGTCAGATCGCGCGCATTGCCCGAGGCACCGTGGATCAGGATCAGATCCGGGCCAGCGCCTGTGACATAGACATGCACCTGCACGCCGTTCACCGTCAAAAACTGGCCCTGCGCCGGAAACTCGGCCAGGATCGCGGCCTCGCGGCTTTGCGCGCGGTAGAGTGTGACGCCCGAGACGCCGCCCAAAAGCGCCGCTGCAATCAACAATTTACCGGCCAATTTCTGCCATGTCATAAGGCGTGCTCTGATAGATCTCATTGATCCAATTGCCATAAAGCAAATGGGCGTGGCTGCGCCAACGGTTCAACGGAGGTAGTGCTGGATTGTCGTTCGGGTAGTAGTTGTCTGGCACATTGATCGGGGTTCCGGCCGCAATATCGCGGTCGTATTCCTGTTTCAGCGTGTCGCTGTCATATTCAAAATGGTTGAAGATATACAACGCCCGGTGCGCGGGGTCTTCGACCAGACAGGGGCCGACCTGCTCGCTGCCCAAAAGCGTGCGCAGGCCGGGGGCGGCGGCGATTTCGGCGTCTTTCATCTCGGTCCAGCGGCTGACCGGGATGACAAATTCATCGGAAAACCCGCGCAGGAAAGGCGAAGTCGGGGCAAGGTTCTGATGGCGAAAGCACCCGAACGCCTTGTGATCCAGCATATGTTTGGCGACGCCGTGGAAATGGTTGATCATCGCCATGCCGCCCCAGCAAACGCCAAAGGTGGAATGGACGTTGGTTTGGGTCCAATCCATCACCTCGCGCAGCTCGTCCCAATAGGTGACGTCGCTGAACTCCAGATGTTCAATCGGCGCACCGGTGATGATCAGACCATCGAATTTATCGGATTTCACCTCGGAAAACGGGCGGTAGAAGGTTTCCATATGCTCTGCCGCAGTGTTTTTCGCCTGATGTTCCGACATGCGGATCAATTGCAGATCAATCTGCAGCGGGGTGGCCCCGATCAGGCGGGCAAATTGGTTCTCGGTCTGGATTTTCTTCGGCATCAGATTCAACAAACCGATGCGCAACGGGCGGATTTCCTGTGCCTGCGCCCGCTCTGGCGACATCACCATGACGCCTTCGTTCCGCAGAACGTCAAAGGCGGGCAGGGTGGCGGGCAGGGTGATCGGCATGGGTTTATCCTGATAAACGAGTGAGTTAGGCGTGGTTGTTCGTGCGTTCAAGTGCCGTCGCGATCATATCATCGAAATCGGCGGGCGATTTGACCTGTGCCACCTCTTCGGCGGTGACGGTGATGCCCCAGCGCGCCATCGCGGCATAGCGCGGTTGGCGGTGATCCAGCAGGCGGGCATAGCCAAAGCGCAGGAAGGCATCCGGGTCAACCGAGGTTGCGGATTTACCTTGCAGATCAAGATACTCCGCCCATAACTTCAACAAGAAGTCCGGCCGGTAATACATCGGCTTGGGGCTGCGATCAAAGCGGCGGGCCAATTCGGCCTTATGCGCATCCGAGCCTTTGATCCAGACCAGAAGCTGATTGCCCGCCAGCGCCTGCATCACCGGATCTTGCGGGTTTTCGGCATCGACCACTTCGCAGATCGAACCCGAGGTATCGCAGATAAAGTTCTGATAGCCATAGATATTCTGCGCACGCTCGACAAAGCGCGGCACGTCCAGCATCGCCGAAATTTCAGCCTGCGCATGTTGGGCTTGGCGGCGCTGATATTCTTCAAACGCAATGCCACCGCGCGCCGGATCACCGGGCTTGCCGAGATAAGTCGACAACGGCGCGAGATTGTTGAAAGTGATGTTCGAGGCGATATAGACCGAATCCGTCATCAAGAGTTCGCGCAACAGCGGCACTTTCATCGCCTCGCGCTTGAAATTGTCCGCGATGTATTCGTTCATATAGCGGGTGCCGATGCGGTAATCGACCGAGTAGTGGAACCAGCCGCCCGCGCCCGCTTGCCCCCCCATGACCTGAACAGAATCGCGCAGCATGTTCGACAGGTAGGTTTTGCCAAGGCCGGACATGCCAAAGAGCAAAACGCGCTTCTGCTCGGCGGCGCGAAAATGTTGTGCTGAGGTGTAGATCTCGGTGGTCGCCGTATCATTAAAAAATTTTGTTACAGGCGCAGGCCGGGAGGGGGAAGCGAAAATAAACGCGGCCCCGCAAGCACTG
>NZ_BSPP01000005.1 GCF_030161095.1 Cypionkella aquatica | reverse complement strand
GGCATCTGACGACCAATCTGATCGTGCGCATGACCCTGCCGCATGACTGGCAAGAGCAAGCTAAGGCTCTGGAACTCTAACTCGATCTTCCCAAAAACTGCAAACCGCACCGCATTTTTAGGCCGCAGAGACGGGCGCCCGATTTGCCCGCAATCCG
The DNA here is from genome assembly GCF_030161095.1 of Cypionkella aquatica. Classification (GTDB taxonomy): domain Bacteria; phylum Pseudomonadota; class Alphaproteobacteria; order Rhodobacterales; family Rhodobacteraceae; genus Cypionkella; species Cypionkella aquatica. Next base: position 316,654 of record NZ_BSPP01000005.1, on the reverse strand, counting down.
CGAGCAAGGTGCCGTCTCAGAGACGGAATCTCCTCCGCACGCCTCGGAAATCACGCGGTAATTCCGCATGGGGTCCTAAGATACGAAACCTGCGATTGTGGTTGGCGGAAGCGGTGTCCGTCCACCTATCGTCCCAACATTTTGATTTTACGAGATAGTTTTGGAGGCAGGATATCGAGGTCTAGTTCATGTCCTAGCTTGGCTGCGCCAGTAGACTCGCTGAAATCCTGTCCTACTGTGCCCGAAAACTTGCCCAATTTTACAGGGCGCCCAGCGCCAAGATCGGCACCTTATCATGTGGACGCGCTGGATGTCTTGCAACCATCAAGACCTCGTCTGAAACAACCGGCTGTTGCGCGCAAACGCCTGAACCGCCATGAATAAGCTTGAGCAGATTCCCCGAAGGCAGTCCATTGGTCATTGACGATTTCATCACGCGTTGGAAAGCATCGGGCGGGTCCGAGCGGGCCAACTTTCAGCAGTTCGCCATCGAACTGACCCAGCTCTTAAGCGTCGATGCGCCCAAACCGGCAACGGCTGATGCCCAAAGCGATGACTACCGTTTTGAGCGCCCCGTCACCTTCATCCACACAGGCACCCAGTCGCGCGGCTTTGTCGATCTCTATCGGCGTGGATCGTTCATTATGGAGGCCAAACAAGGCGTCCATCGCACGGCCACCGATGATGACCAGCTTTCTCTGCTGCCCGATAGTGCCAAACAGCGGCAGGGCCACGGCCAACGGGGCAGTGCCCGCTGGGATGACACCATGCTGCGCGCCCGCAATCAGGCCGATGGCTATGCCCGTGCCGTTGCGCGCACCGATGGCTGGCCGCCCTTCCTGCTGATCGTCGAAGTCGGCCATGTGATTGAGGTTTATGCTGATTTCTCTGGCCAAGGCCAAGGCTACACCCAGTTTCCCGACGGCAATCGTTATCGCATCCGGCTGGAGGATCTGGCCGACGATGCCGTGCGCGCCCGCCTGCACGCCATCTGGACCGATCCCCACAGCCTGGACCCGGCATTGGTCGCCGCCCGGGTCACGCGCGAAGTGGCGGGCCACTTGGCGGCGCTTGGCCGCAGCTTTGAAGGTCAGGGCCACCAGCCCGAGGATGTCGCCCGCTTCCTGATGCGCTGCCTGTTCACCATGTTCGCCGAAGACGTCGATCTGATCCCGCATGGCAGCTTTACTGCCCTGTTGCACAAACTGCGCGGCACGCCGGATATGGCCGATACAGTTCTGGCGGGCCTGTTCCGCGCCATGGACAAGGGCGAGAAATCCGAAACCCTGCTGATCAAGCTTAAGCAGTTCAACGGCTTTCTGTTCAAGGACGCCACCGCCCTGCCGCTGAACGCGCTGCAACTGGGCCTGCTGATCGAAGCCGCCAGCCATGACTGGCGCGAGGTGGAACCCGCCATCTTCGGCACCCTGCTGGAACGCGCGCTCGACAAACGCCAGCGCCATAAGCTGGGCGCGCATTACACGCCGCGCGCCTATGTCGAACGGCTGGTGATGCCCACCGTCATCGAACCCTTGCGGGCCGACTGGCGCGATGTGCAGGCCGCAGCCCTCACCCTCGCCAATCAGGGCAAGCTCGATGACGCCCGCGCAGAGGTCCGCGCCTTTCACCGCCAACTGTGCGAAACCCTTGTGCTTGATCCCGCCTGCGGGTCCGGCAACTTCCTTTATGTGGCGCTGGAGCTGATGAAACGGCTGGAGGGTGAGGTGATCGCCCTTCTGACCGAGTTGGGCGAGGAACAGGGGGCGCTGTCGCTGGCAGGCCACACCGTTGACCCGCATCAGTTTCTCGGGCTGGAACTGAACCCATGGGCCGCCGCCGTGGCCGAACTGGTGCTGTGGATCGGCTATCTGCAATGGCACTTTCGCACCCATGGCAAGGCGTCCCCGGCTGAACCAGTCCTGCGCGATTTCCGCAATATCGAGAACCGCGATGCCGTGCTGGATTGGGACAAGCGTGTTGAACGCCGTGACGCGACGGGCCAGCTAGTCACCCGCTGGGACGGCACAGGCACCATCCTGCATCCTGTCACGGGCGAGCGCGTGCCCGACCCGCAGGCGCGCACCCAAGTCTGGGATTATCTGAAACCCCGCCCCGCCAAATGGCCCGAGGCCACGTTTATCGTCGGCAACCCGCCGTTTATCGGGGCGAGCCGGATGCGCGATGCCTTGGGTGATGGCTATACCGAGGCGCTGTGGCAGGCCTACCCCAAGATGCCAAGATCGGCTGATCTGGTGATGTTCTGGTGGGAAAAGGCGGCGCTTGCGGCGCGGGGCTATAAACCCGGCAAGGGTAAGGGATGCCGCCGCTTTGGCCTGATCACCACCAATTCGCTGCGCCAAACCTTCAACCGCGCGGTGCTGGACCCGCATCTGTCAGACCCGAAAACCCCGCTGTCGCTGATCTTTGCCATTCCCGATCACCCTTGGGTGGACGCAGGCGAAGGCGCTGCCGTGCGCATCGCCATGACGGTGGCCGAGGTGGGGCGGCGCGAGGGGCGGCTGTTCACGGTGGCGTCTGAAGGTAAGAGCGACGAGGAAGCCGAGGGCCGCCAGGTAGAGTTCAACATGGACCGCGGCACGATCTTTGCCAACCTGCGGGTTGGGGCCGATGTGGCCGGGGCGGTGGCGCTGAAGGCGAATGAGGGGATTTCGTCACCGGGGGTCAAACTGCATGGCGCGGGCTTTATCGTGACGCCAGCCGAGGCGCGCGCCCTTGGTCTTGGCACCGTGCCGGGGCTGGAACGCCGCATCCGGCAATATCGCAATGGCCGCGATCTGACTGCCAGCCCGCGCGATGTGATGGTGATTGATCTGTTTGGCCTGAGCGAGGCCGAGGTGCGCAGCCGCTTTCCGGCGGTGTATCAGCATGTGCTGGACAACGTGAAACCCGAACGCGACCAGAACAACCGCGACAGTTACAAACGCAACTGGTGGATTCACGGTGAACCCCGCAAGGATATGCGTCCGGTTCTGGCGGCCTTGCCGCGCTACATCGCCACGGTTGAGACGACTAAGCACCGGACCTGTCAGTTTCTTGGTGCGGAAACCTTGCCCGACAACATGCTGATTGCCATCGGCCTTGATGACGCGGCACAGCTTTCCATCCTGTCCAGCCGCTTTCATGTCGTCTGGGCTTTGGCTGCGGGTGGCCGCCTCGGCTATGGCAACGATCCCCGCTACAACAAATCGCGGTGCTTCGACCCCTTCCCTTTCCCCGAAACCACCGAGGCGCAAAAGACTCGCTTGCGCGCCCTTGGCGAAGACTTCGACGCGCATCGTAAGGCGCGTCAGGCCGAACACCCCAAGCTGACCCTGACCGGCATGTATAACGTGTTGGAAAAACTCCGCGCTGGCGAACGGATCGAGGGCAAGGATCGTGAGGTTTACGATCAGGGCCTGATCGGCATCCTGCGCGACCTGCACGATCAGATCGACGCTGCCGTGGCCGAAGCATATGGCTGGCCCGCCACCCTGACCGATGATGAAATCCTGCAATACCTTGTCACCCTGAACCGCGCCCGCGCGGCCGAGGAAGCGCGCGGCGAGATCCGCTGGCTGCGCCCCGACTACCAGAACCCCGCAGGCCATACGGCCTCCAAGGGCGAACAGACCGAACTCGACGTGGGCAGCATTGCCACCACCGCCAAAACCCCCTGGCCTACCCGTCTGCCCGACCAGATCGCCGCTGTTCGCGCCACGCTGCAAGATATGGGCGAGGCTACCCCCGAACAAATCGCAAGGCATTTCGCCCGCGCCCGCACCACATCGGTGCAACCGCTGCTAGAAAGCCTGACTGCATTGGGGCAGGCCAGGATGGTCGAAGGCGGAAGGTTCGCGGCGTGAAGTTCCTGCAGTTAGAATGCCATGCGGAGGGGCGTAAGCGGTGCCCCTTGGCCGAAACCTTCAGTTAGCCTGCGTTGTCGAGAGCTGAAATGCCCACCTAAAGCGTATGCCCTGCCGCGCGATCGAGCACCTCTTCTGCCCATTGATTCAGGCTCTTGCCCGACAACTCAGCAGCCAGCGCAGCCTTGCGGTGAATCTCGGGGCTGACCCGAAACATCACCTGTCCGGAGTAGGCCTTCTGCGGCTCTTTGCCGATCTTGGCGCAAGTCTCGATGTAGTCTTCAACCGCTTCGTGAAAGGCTTCACGAAGCCCTTCCACCGTGTCGGCATGAAATCCTACACCATCGCGAATACCGGCAATGCGGCCGGTGAAAATTGCGTCATCGTCGTCGTAATCGATCCGGGCGGAATAGCCCTTGTAGTTCATTGTGTTGGTCATGGTTTTACCCCGATCCGTTCCAAGAAGTCGCGGGCATCGCGTACCTGGTAACGCTTGGCTTCCTTCGCTGGGTGCGGACGATGAAACGTCCCCACCTCGCCATCCTTCTCGAAACGCACCCGCGATCCGCTTCCTTCGATCAGCCGCGCCCCCGCGGCCAACAGCAAGCTTTCAACCGCCGACCACTCGATGGTGCCAGACACCGGGTCGGTGAATACTGTGGCAAGGGTCTTGCGGTGCTTGCTGTTCATTGGGCCTAGATAAGATATGCTATCATTATTTGCAAGCATGTTGTCTTGGTTTGTGATGACTGAGACATAGGGTAGCCGTCAAACGGGGCCGGAATAGCGCTGCCGTCGTTGGCGCCGCGCCGTTGCAGTTCAGGATCGGTCATCTCAGATCGGCGGACTGCAGAAGCTGCCACATTGATCGAACTATCCCCCCCTCTACCGCCCGGCCTTACCAATTTTCCAAATCGCCCACGATACAGCCCAGAATTGTTAGAACAAACTCGCCACCTCAACCGTCCGCCCTGCAGTGTCTCAACGCTATCTCACTGATATTGCTTTGTATTAATCCGATCAGACCCGCCCATATGGCGAAATTGCGCACATGAGGACCACGTACCCAAGGCGGAGAAACCGGCAAGAACTACCGCCGCGCCACCACACCGAACGAAAAAACCCGTAATGTTTTCCTCGCCGCAAAGCGCGAGATCGATGCGATGCTTACGCGCATCAAAAAAAAATCTCAGCGATTGCCGCTTCAAAACTGACCCAGACGCAATTCACAGGGGCGATGGTGGCACTTTGAACCACTACGCCATTTTGCTGCGCCAAATCACAGAAAGCGCTTTCTGCGAGGGTGAACACGCCGAATTACACGAAGCCGACGGTCGCAAAGTTTCGGCACTACAATTTGCTCAACGAGGTGGTTGCCTCGTCATCATTTCCGCTTCCGGACAATTCCTCTTTGGTTGCAAGACGTTCGAGGCTATCAAGAATGTCCTCCGCCCCTTTGACGATATCCTCGACGACCTTTCTCACCTCAGCTTTCATCTCATTCGACTCGGGTAATCGTTTCTCCGACCAGCCAATCAGGATCCGTGTCACCTTGGTTTCCTCATCTTCCAGCTGCGCTTCGGCTATTGTGCTGACTTTTTCAACCTCGGCGGGGTCCGCTGCTTGAACTGCGAGGTGCAGGGCCGCGCGGATCAGTGGATCGACCATCGTTCGCAACTTTAGGGCGAGTTGCAAATATGTTTCAGTTTCAGACCTTTGAACTTGCCCCGTTGTTTGAGAAGACCTAATTGTCGGAAAGAACTGAGACGCGTTTTGTGATCGCAAGAGTTTTGTCCAGCCGTCCAACAATTCCGAGTGTGGTGCCCGACCAGGCAATCCTGCACGGTGGGCCCACAGTGCTATGATCGCATCTTGGCACGCTAAGCGTGCGCCTATGGCGGAGTCTCCCTGCGCGGTTTCGGCATCGTGAATGAGTTCCGCAATGTGATGAGCCATCCACCTGGCGAGCGTGTCTGTCTCACGTACCAGCCCGAGCTGTCGAACCAATATCCGGCCAAGCTTTAAAATGGCAGCGTCCCGGTGGCCGCCTTTGCTTACCCAATCAAGCGCAGGCTCACCTTGCTGTTTCGCATCTTTCCGTCCCATGTGTTCTTCCCTACCAAATCGTGCGTAACGGTTACCTCGCGAAGCAACGCCATGCCTGTAGTCCCGCAGATCTTATCTATGATCGCTCGCGAGGCCAAAAGGCGATCACCGCGATCGGTCTCTTCGTCCCCATAGCGTTCACCGGTCGACCAAGACTGTCGCCGCATAAAATGGGTGGGGTCATTGCACGTCCAGCGACCATCTTCCTTGTCGTCATTTATGCCGAAACGATTGGCGATCCACGACCGAGGCTTTAGCGTTCCCAAGGGAAGGTCTCCGGCCCAAGGATCTCGTGCATCGAAGTCCGCCATAGCATCATTGTCCGACACCCAGCCGCGAAGCACATAGCCGGGAACGCCAATTTCGAAATGTTGGTCTGAGTCAGGAAGCCGATATGCATGTGGGTCTTCCACTGTTTCCAGTGCCCGGACCAGAGCCGGTGCCGTTCCCCGCGAGACCAGTGCGCTGGAAACAGTCACCGATCTAAGCAACGAACCACTTCGCGCAGTCCATCGCCCCCAAATGCAGAGTTCATCACTCAATTCAACGAGGGCTTCGGGGTCCACTTCACTGATTTGAGCCAACCAAGCATTGCTTGGAACAGACGTGATCAATCGACAGGAGTTTGGCACGGCTTCGCGGCGATCAGCAGCCCAGGTGCTTCCTTTCGGTGAAGACAATCCTTGCCTTGCCAGAAATCCAGCGGGCCCGAAGTAGCCATCGTTTCCATTGCCGGGCGTGTCGCCATCGAGCAACTGGCCACACAATGTCATTACCGCATGCCTCGATATATACGCCCACCAGTCGTCTGGTTGGCGCCCTCGTCGGCCATGATAGTCATCATTTCGGATGATCCCCCGCTCCCGCCTAGGGTCAGTTGCCAAAACATTCCCGACTTCATTGGTTGCAAGTTTCCGCATGATCGGCTCAAGGCGCTTGCTTGCGTCGTCTTCGTTAATCTTGAAAGCGGATGACAAAGGACGGAGCAGGCTGTCGCGACTGTCATAGTGGAAGTACAGGCGACCGCCCTTTTCCACGTTTGCCAACGCTTCCTCAGGCTTCGGTACCGACGGCCTCGACCGATCCGTATTGATCGAACCGAGCCGCGCAAGTTCTTCGGATGTTATGTCGATTATTCCAGCATCATTGAGCCGCTGAAGAATGCCGGCCGCCAAACCTCTCAGCCTGGCATGTTTTTCATCTGGCTTTACCTTTTGTGCAAGGAAACCCACCGATGCACTGGCACATTGAGGAGCATCCACTGCAACGCGCTCCAAGGCAACCAAAAGCCACTCCTCTGCATGGAGCCTGTAAAACGGAAGCCGATGGTCCTGCAGGGCGGCAATTTTGCCAGTCGACACATCCTGACAAAGCCTTTGCAGCACACATTCTGGCCCCCATCGAACAAGACACCGGACAGCATGCGCGGCGCGCCACCGCCTTTTGACATCTGGTGAGCCCAGCATCGACCAAAGATAATCTGAAAGCACTTCAATGACTGTTCCTTGCGGCACAAGTTCCTGACGCCATGGACCGTCGCCGTCATCTACGTTCAGCGCATCATCCATTTCTGCCAGTGCAAACCCTAATGCCGAGGCCGCATCGTCCGGAGTGCAAGCGTGCGCGGCCAGACTTGCGATGTGGAAAAGGTCAGCTGCGCTGCCAAGACGCTCTTCCTCCGCAATCGTTTGCAATGCGTCTTGGGCAAGCGATGCCTCTGTCGTTCGGATCATTTTGGCCAGTTTGGCCATGGTCTGATCTTTCATCCACCAAGATGCGAATGTGATTTGGTAGGGACTTCGCCGAACGACTGTTCGCACCAATGCTTCCATCGCTGCTGGAACCGCCATTCTCGCCAGCCAAGTCGTTGGTATTCGGTCAAGAAGCTCGAACAACTCGTAAAGGGAAAACTCATCCATCTGGGCGAGCGCGGCAAGATAGCCTGCTTCCTTCCCGGCGGGCACCCATTTGGGCAGGACTCGCCAACACTCATAGAGCCTTGGTCCGCCTTCACTTTTCGCACGACGTATGACTTCTTGAAGCCCATCTGCGGTCGCCAGATCTACGCCCAAGAGGATGTTCTGCCAGTCCGGCTCGTGTGCCGGAGTCGATGCAACCTGCGTTTGGTCGCGGCTCACCGCCATGATCGATGCGTTTGCGACGTCGTCAAGCCAAGGCCAATATATGCCATAGCGCGTGGCGACCGATCGAACTTCGCGCCATATATGTTCGGATCGGTCCTCGACGCTAACGTAGCGTCTCGCGATATCATGGACCGCGTCAACCAACACACCGGCATCGAGGCCATCGGCCAAAGCACTCGCCGGATTTTGATCGTGGCTGGAAAACATTAGCATTGCTAGATCGCCACTCAGGACGCCGTCGTCAACCAATGTGCGCAAGACAACATGCAATTCATCGTCGGGAATACCGAATCCCCTGTCTGCCCAACGGGATAGAATACCCAGACTAGAATTTGGTGATAGCCGAGCAAGCGACCTAACTGTGCGTTCCCAATCGAGATAACTGGATTTGCCTAGATGCTCGTGTGTCGGTTCAGCAAAACGCGCGAGGCGGTAAGCCAACTCGGGCTGATCTTTGGCGGTTCGGCCAGCAACAGTCGCAATAGAAAGCAAAGTGTTCCAACGATCATGGTTTTCCTCACCGAGACGTTCGGCGCCATCGCTAGCAGCATTGAAATGAGCTTGGGCTTCTGGCTCACTGATCGACAGAAGGGCGCGCGCAAGCAGTAGCTGTGCGTCGATAGTTGATTCAGCCATTTCGTACAAAATGCCAAGCGTTTCAGCCGATCTTGAAGCCAAATCCAATGCGAATCCGTGCAGCGCAGTGTTTCGAGCCGCACGGCGTATAATTGTCGCAACCGTCCTTATCGAAGCGCGCTGCCCCTTTTGCGTCGGAGTGGGATACCAGCTATCGACTGCCCCCCAGGCCGCCGCGTCGGCTTCACTGCGCTGGAGGAGCTCAGCGCGAAGCATCAACCTGTCATCAAGGGTTCCGTCATGATCACGGTAAATCTGTCCGCGAATTTTTGAAGTTTCTTTGTCGGCCTGCGCTATCAAATTGGACACGTCGCCAGCGCGCGCTCGTCCCAAAGTAACCTCAGCCCAAAGCACATACCATGGCAAGATAGGGGCGACGCTTTCCCGTTGGCGATGATCTCCAGAACTGGTGTTTTTGCGTCCTTTTCGATCCCGCAGCCGATCAATGGTAAGCGAACGCCCATTTAGGATAGCGCGGAGAGCGAACCCCTTGAGGAGTGCGTCTCGACGACCCGATGAGTCGTGCCAACTTGAATCCAGTTCATATCCTGCCACAGGCGGCACAAATCGGTTTAGCAACTTCGTTACGGAGCGCTGCGATACGGCACGGGACTTTAATGCTGCGACCGACAAGGCGACGATAGCAACAAGCTCGGTGCGCTCGTGGTCTCTGAGGCCAAGCCGTCCGATATCAACGCGGCGGTCGGCAACCATTCGGAACAGGCGTCTAATAGTCGCCGCAGATGGGGTCAGGCCTATACTGTAAAGTTCAAGTGTTCCGGCTAGGCCTAAAAAGATGTCGTTTCCAGCCGCTACTACAACAGCTTGCAGGTCGTCATATCGCCCCGCATCGGCGAGGCGAGCACAAACGGCGCGACCTGCCAAAAATGATACATTGCGCGGACGCCAAGTGCGCAGAAAGGCCGCGCAGGATTCTGGCCCCCAAAGTTCGAACTGAGCCCAAGCCATCGCTACAATCTCGTCGTTAATCTCCACTTGGCTTCGGTCGTTTTCCGCTTCATGCCGCCTACGAAAGTAATTCTCGAGCCAAGCCCATGCAGTATGCAAGCGCCCGACCGCGTCCCCGTGAAAGCGCTCGTATCCGGCGAACAATGCAGCTTGATGCGCGTTATCAGATCCCTGCCAGTTTCCACCACCGATCTTGCGCCTTGCGACGAGCTCAGCCGCAGCCTCGGGAGTAATGAAGCGGGCGGCAAGGTCAGGGTTACGCGAAATCAGACCCAATTGGCGCGTCTCGGCTGCTTCAACATTCGCTGTTCTGAAAGCAAGCTTTGCGACATCTGCATATTGACAGGAACGCAGCGCGGCTTGAGTTGCAGCACGCAGTCGCATCGCGCGAACATCGCGCCGACCAAGTTCGTCGCTGGCTGGCAGGCCAACGTCCTCGAGGACGAGTTTGATTACTTCGTTGATCTCGCCTGCCTCCAGCAAGAGTTGAGGCAGCGCAGCAGATGCATAGGCGCTATTCTTTGTAAGTGGCCGAAGCCGCTCAATTATTGAGCGGACGGCATTGATATCTGGGCGAAAATTCTGGCGAAACCATGTTTCGGTAGGCTCATCTGAAAACTGAGCCGCACCATCATTGATGATGAGTGCTCTCCCAAGTTCGCTCGCAAGACTATGAACCGAAGAGGGCTCCACGCCAGCAACTTGGGCAACAACGTCTAGAGGAACAAATGGTCGCAAGACCGCAAGAGCTCGACAGATTCTGTCGACGGCATCCCTTTCGAGCGGTCCAGCTTTGTCCCGAACTTCTGCAACTGCCTTGTTTAGCAGGCCCTCAATCGCATCCTGAATGGTTAAAGGTCTAGGGCCGAGGTGGTCGAATAACCCATCGAGATCTTCAGAGGTGTCCAACGCGACACGCTGAAGCCTCGGATTTGCAGAGGTCAATCGGTGAAACCCAAGCGCCAATGTATCGGAAGCAGCGGGATAACGACTTCGAAGATGCGACGCTGACTCGGAATCGTTGAACGGCGGCAAAACAAGATGCAGCATACTAGGTGGTGGCTCAAGTAGGGCGCGGCGTTCAGGACGTGTCGTTAAAACGATGCGAACCCGTTCCGGCCAGGTCATCCTAAGTAGACCGCGCGCGAAGCTGGCAGCTTCTTTTCGCTCTGATGCTACCATTTCGGCATTATCTGCTGCGTCAATGATCAGCATGACGACAGCGCCTGGAGTTGCGGCCACAGAGAGCGCTGCCTGGCCCATGCGTGCAAGGAACGCCCGCGCGTACGAATCCTCGGTCGCCCGGTTGAAAGGGATCAGTGGATCGCAGAGCCCCTGGAATGCCAATTCGTTTGCCATCTGCACAAAGGCTTGTCTCGGCTGTTGGCGCGGCTGTGATGGATCGCGATAGCTGCCATTGGCAAAGCAATCATAGACTACGCAGACACTGCCTTCCGGCAACAGTTCCGGGAGTTGCGTGGCCGCGACGGACTTGCCGACCCCGCCTTCCGCCTCCAAGATTACGGGAGTTGTGGATTGAACGATGGCGTCCAGCAAATCCGCAAGAATCGGACGGCTTATAATTCCGGACGGGCGTTTGAGAAGGGATGGTGCAGGTCGCAAAGCATGCTCGTCGCAGTCCATTTGCCGGAGGACGTCAAGCCGCGTAATCTCAAGATCTGGAGCGTTCGGCTTTGCAGCCTTGTCTGCAATCATTTCGACCAGCCGCGTGGGCACATCCCCATCAGCATCCGGCAGGTAGGCGGAAACGTCGAGGTTCAGTTCTATACGTTCTCCGCTAAGCGATGCCGTACGTGGCAACAGGCGAACCCGCTGAGCGAAAGCCTGTAAATCGTCACCCTTCAATGGCAACGATCTACGAAGGTATGCACTGGTAGTCGTCGCCCTACCTTCTCGCAGCTCTTGCAGCGCATCTTCTACCGCCGGTGAAATCGGACGGTTCGTTTCAAACTCGAACTCGTGGCGCATCGGTTTTTCGGTTGCGGCCTCTTCCAAAACAACGCTCTGGAACCGCGCGGCAAACCCTTGAAGCGTAACGATAACATGACTAGCCGTCATGGGCTCATCGGCAGCAAGAAGGGAGTGCTTAAACTGGCGGTAGGCGATCCGGTTTCCCTCGCCGCCACGATCGTCGCTGTATAACGCGAGGTCGATGACATCCTCGCCACCAGTTGCCCTGTCGTCGGCCGCGGCTCCCTCGATCACAACCTTCTTGAGAGTTGGGCGCGCGGCAAGCATCGTCAGGCACAGGCGAGCCGCACGAACATAATGATATCGATCACCCGACCGGCTTGGTGCCTGCGGATTCGCGATCCCTTTTACCCCAAGGACATTTTCCACGGGGCGAAGAGGTGCGGTCAGAGCGCTGGCCTCTGTATTTTTCGAAAGATCCGATGATTGCAGCACAGTTTAACTCTACGTCGCCCACCGAGGCACTTCAATCAAACTTGTCGGCTTTCACAAGGGCGGGGTGCTGCTTCAATCAATTTTGGTCACCGTTGGCGGGAGCAAACAATGTCGTAAGTTGAAATACTGACCGACCAGAAGCTGATGGTGGAAGGCCCCCTTACATCTTTGTAGCTCGGAATTTTCCTCGGCTGGATTCCGCCAAGTGGCTTCCGATAGATGGATTCCTTGGATTCCACAAAAGAATCCAGCACGGCCAGATCGTGATTTTCTAACTATATGATAGTTATAACTTAAATTGCACAATTCATCCAAAGTGGATTCCAGGTGGATTCCCCGGTGAAATGCCCTGTCGCTAGCGAAACGCTGCGCTGCGCCCCCCCGCATACGTTTTGCAGCGGGGAGGAACCATGCCTGGGGGGGTCACTCTCCGTGGATCGAATGCCTGGCGGTTTCGAGCTCTTCTGGGTCAAAGCGAACGGTAAAGGTGGTCTCCGCGTTGGCCACCGCCGCCCGCGCGAGGTCCATCTTGATGGGGTCAAGCGCGGCTATCGCTTCGACAGCGGTTGCAGCCCGAAGTGCAAAGCGCAAATTCTGCCGCATATCCTCAAGTTCCGTGCGCAGGTTTGACTGGTCATCTTGTGACTGGGCCGCCTTGCGAGAGGCAGCAATCTCCGCCGCACGCGCGATTGCTGCTTCTGCATGCAGCTTCGCCAAAGCAGGAGGGGAAACGATCTTGCCGGTGGCGGCGGCCGTCTCGGCTGCCTCGGCAGTCAGCACTTCGATCTGCCGCTCGATCTCGACAAGTCTTTCCCGCATCTCCATGGCGCGCGCAGTGTGCGCAGCCACATCGGCGCCAAACGCGACAAGCCGTTCCTCACTTGCGCGAATGCTGTCACGCAGTGCTGCTGCCCGTACGGGAGCCTCGATCTGAGCGGTAAGGCTTTGCTCACGTTCACGCAATTCGGCCAGTTTGGCGCGGAGGGTGCTGGCGTGATCTGCAGCGGCTTGCCAGCGCATGGCCGCGTTTGCCACCGTCGAGTTCACGCCATTGCCGCCACCCCAACCAGATGCATCTTTGACCGACTGCTGCGCAGCGTGTTCGTTTGCCTCTTTCTGTTCAGGACACTTAAGAGCTGCTTCCAACGATTTGGCTTCACGCTGGATTTCACTGCGCTGGGCCGTCAGCCGCGCAAGAAAGCTGGCAAGGCTATCCGTTGATCTGAGTGATGTTCCATTGGATTTCAGTTGCATAGTTGGCTCCTGGTTTTGGTTAAGGGGTGAAGTGTCTGGCGATGGCTGTGCACCCCCGGACGAAACGGCGACGCAATCGGAGCTGGAAGACCAGCCAATGAATGCGCGCCGGGTTCAAAGGGCGAGGGCGCCCAGCGCGGGTGCGCATACGGTCAGTGAGGCAGCGCATCGCTGTTCCGATCATCGTTGGGGTGGAGGTCCGCCATCTTGCGCCAGCGGGCCCGGGCTGCATCCATGGCTGGCGGCTTTGTCTGACCGGAAGGCACCGGCGAGGATTTGGCGATGGCAAGGTCCACCATAGCCTCGGTGAAGTACCTGAAGGACCGCACGGCACCGGGTTTGGTTTTGCGCGCCATGACCTCCCGGATCACGCCAATCTGCTCGTCGAGGGTGAGACGGCACTCATCCCTCCATTTCTGCACCTCGACCATGTCGGCCTGCGTGCCGATCCTTGAACTTGCGCTGGTGATGCCGGACACCGGGTCGGCGCCCATGGCAGCCAACAACAGTTCACGTTCGGTTGAGGTGGTGACCGCCGGATGGCCGAGCAGGACAGCACCTGCGATTTCTGACCGAACCTGCCCGTGTGGAGGGGCCCCTTCTGCATTTTTTCGAACGGCACGAACAGCATCAGCCTTCGCCTTGCGCGCAGCTGATGATGGTTCCTTGGTGGTTCTTGATGGTTCGGCGGAACCAGCGTTCCGATTAAACGGCAGCGCCGTTCCGGGAAAGGTGTCGTCCCGTTCCGGGCGGAATGCCATTCCCGGAACCTCATTCCCGGCACGCTGTTCCGGGCTGGAAATGAGAACCTGGTAGGTATTGCACCCGCCACGACCCCGTCCGACCTGCGTTTTCAACCAACCATCCGCCTCAAGCCGCCGCACGATGTTACGAGCACCGCGCTCGGTGACACAGGCTTTTGCCGCAATGGTCGCCATGGCGGGCCAACAGCGACCAGCATCATCGCAGAAGTCTGCAAGGGCGAGCAGGACCAGCCGTTCTGCTCCGTTGCTTGGCCCGTGGTCCCACACCCAAGCCATCACGCGCACACTCATCTGCCATCCTCCCAAACCAGGTTGATGGCCGGGTTGAAACGCACAGCAGCGGTGCCGACGGCACCCTGGCGCTGCTTGGCGACGATGATCTCCAGCCGGTTCCGCACCCGCTTCATCGCAGCGTGCCAGTCGCCCAGAGCGTCAAAATCACGATCCTCGGGCTTTTCCCGCTCGAGGTAGTACTCGTCGCGATAGCAAAACAGCACGGCGTCAGCATCCTGTTCAAGCTGACCGGATTCGCGCAGGTCTGACAGCATCGGGCGTTTGTCATCACGCTGCTCGACTTGGCGCGACAGTTGCGACAATGCGATCACTGGCACATTCAGCTGCCCGGATAGGGCCTTCAGCGCGATACTGATTTCGGTGATCTGTTCATAGCGCCCCTTGGCTTGGGATCGCAGCAACTGTGCGTAGTCGACGATCAGCAAGCGCATCGCGCTGCCCATTGCCCTTTGCACCTGCCGGGCCCCGGCGAATAGCGCGCCGATGTCGGAATATTGGCGGGGCAGAAAGGTGATCGGCAACATGGCGACGCCTTCCGTCACCTCCTTCAACCGCTCCCCCTGCGACTGGGTGAAGGTGCCGCGCCGAAGAGAGGCATAGCTGACGCCATGTCCAGATTGCGCCGTCGCCTCGGAAAGCGCGCGCATCGCCATCGCTTCGGGGTTCATTTCGAGGCTGGCGATCACCACGCCATGCCCAGCGCGGGCGACATTCAGCGCGATGGACAGGGCCAAGCCGGTTTTACCCATACTGGGCCTGCCGCCAAGGATGATCAGCTCCCCCGGATAGAACCCCCCAAGGATCTCGTCCAGCGCGCAGATACCGGAGGCGATGCAATCTCCGGTTCTGCCGTGATAGGCATCATGCGCCTGTTCCAGGGCCAAAGTTGTCGCCTTAAGCATTGAAACAGGGGCGGCCCGTCCATCGGCATCGGTAACGAGGATCAGCGCGGCTTCCAGCCGGGCTGCAATCTGGTCGGCCTTGTCCTCACCTTGCGTGATCGCCTGATGGGCAGCGACCATCGCTGTCACGATCTGCCGTTTCTGCCGGAGGTCAGCCAACATCGCAATGTAGTCGTCCGCAGCATAAGCGCTGATCGAGGCACCCGCCAAACGAACCAAGTATTTGCCGCCCCCGAGCGAGGCCAAGCCTTCATCGCCCGCCATGGCGACATGCATGGTGACTGGCGACACCAGTTCGGCGGCTTTGGCTTTGCGTTCGGCAACCTCATAGATGCGCTGATGGACTGGATCGAAAAACAGACTGCCGCCGCCCCGTCTTGCGATGCGTGGAATAACGTCAGCATTCAACAGGGCCGCACCCAGCAGCTGCTGTTCGGCCTCGATGCTGGCCGGTTCTGCGTGCTGCACCTTCATTGCCGACGCCATGTCACATTGGCCGCATGGCACCGAAATTTCGCGGCAAACTTGCATCTGCGGGATCGGGCGCGTTCCATGACCGCGTTGAACCGACCATGTGCCCAGCGCCGATCCGGACCATATTTGGCTCCCGATTCGCGCAGCAACTGACCAACCGGCGCAATCGCGGTCCTGCATTTCTTTGCCATGGCATCACAAGCTGGCAGAGCAATGCGAACCGCCGCCAGTGTTGGCAAGCGAGGCGCAATAGTCGTCAAAATCCGTTCTATGGATCAGTGTCCGACTGCCCAGCTTGCAGGTGCGCAAGCGGCCCGCCGCGATCTCACGGTAGATGGTGCTGCGCCCGACGCCGAGCTGATCTATGACGTCAGTGAGGCTCAGGAATACCTTGTCTGATGCCGCCTGATTCATGGCAAAACTCCCTTGAACTTCATGGTTCTCACAGGGAGTCATGCGGAAACCGGCGGCAAAAATCGCCCCCGAAACCCTATCAATTATTGCTTGGGTTTTTGGTCTCTTATCGCTTTCCGGGCATGCGCAAGCAGATCCTTGCCGCCTCTTGGCAGATCCTCGTCGTCAGTGATGACTTCATTGATCGCCCGGAGGATCTGAAGGTAGATCACTGCATCTTGCTTGCGGAAGTTACGCCCGGCGTCCAGCCAATCATAAGCAAGTGACCTGGCAAGCCAATCAAGCGGGGCGGGAAACTCCTTTGCCACCGGACTTGACCGACCGCCCCGATCAGGACCGACCACCTGCGAGACCATCGACGTAAAGTCCTGCATGCTTTCCAATGCCAGTTCGGTTTCCAAGACGGCATAATGAATGTTGGCATAAACGGATGGCCCAAATGGCGCCCTCCCGTCTCGTTCAGCCGTAGCCACACTGAAGGCTGAGTGCTCCATCAAAGGCACTATCGCACGCTGTCTGATGCTGGAAATCATTGTGAAAACTGCCCTCAACTCGTCCTGCAAGAGCTGAAGATCTTTTGGCCGCGACCATTTGGTTTTATGCCCGCTCGAGAAGCGCACCAACGTTTCCCGCATTTTCTGCATGCCACCGTCAGCATCGAGAAAGCCACGAAAGTTTGCTGCCGCTTCTTTCTCGTTCCGGCTGGTCAGCATGCGTTCAACATCCGCGACCCACTTCGGCGAATTGTTTTCAAAAATTCGCCGGTCTTCTTCTGCGTACGGCTTCAGCGCATCCGTGAAAATATCACCAATCGTGGCCATCGAATAACGATCATCATCCGGGTCTTCATCATTCATTTTGCCACCGCTTTCAGTTGCACAACATTGTTGGCTTTTGGCTCGGTCAGAAAGCCCGACCACGCCTCCATCAGTGCCCGTCGTTTTTCAAACAGATCGCCGCGTCGATAGGCTGCTTCGGTCTTGTTGGCGACAGCATGCGCCAACGCCATTTCGCAGACTTCAGACGGAAAATTGGTAGTTTCGGCCGCCCAATCGCGAAACGCTGACCGGAACCGATGCACCGTGCAGTTCAGCTTAGCACGCTTCAAGAGGCTCAGCATTGCCATGTTGCTGAGCGGCGCTTGCAGGCCGGGGCCGGGGAAAACCCATTCGGCATGCGCGCCCTTCACTTCGTTCAGGACTTCCAGCGCCGGGGCAGTCAGTGGCACACGGTGGGCGCGGCGGGCTTTCATGCGCTGGGCAGGAATGGTCCAAAGCCCGGCCTCCATGTCGATCTCGTCCCAGCGCGCGCCGATCACCTCGCCGGTGCGCGCCGCAGTCAGAATCGCAAACCGTAAGGCAAGGACCGAGAAACCGCGCTTTTGCCCTAGGCTAGCCAGAAAAGCCGGGACCTCGGCGTAAGCCATCGATGAGTGATGATCGTCTGAAGATTTGGAGTGCCGCGGCAACAGATGGTCCAGTTGGCCACGCCAACGCGCAGGGTTTTCACCAGTGCGCAGCCCTTTGACCTTGGCCGCATCCAGAACCTTTTCCAGTCGCATCCTGATGCGGCGCGCTGTTTCTGGCCGAGTCTGCCAGCAGGGCTTCAGAACAGCCAGAACGTCATCAACCTGAATTTCGGCAATCGGGCGCGACCTGATCTTCTTGCAATAGCTGTCACTCAGGGTCATTCGCCATTGCGCGATATGCTTGGGGTTGCTCCACCCGGCTTCGTGATCCTTGATGTAGGCGTCCGCGAAGTCCCCAAACCGGACAGAGGCAATTTCGCGCGCGGCCTCTTCCTCCCGCTTTTCGGTTTTGGGGTCGATGCCATTGACCAGCAACTTGCGGGCTGCCGTGGCCTTCTCGCGGGCTTCCGCCAGTGTGACGGTGGCAGCGGACCCAAGGCCAAGCTCTCGGTTTTTCCTCGCGCCAATCGTGTAAAGGAAGGTCCATCGCTTTGCGCCAGTCGGCGAAACCCGCAGGTACAGATTGCCTCCATCGGCATATCTCCCCGGATCCTTGAGGCCCGCAACCGTTCGCGCGGTGAGCAAATGAAGCTGGCGAGTCATGGTCCCGAACCCTCCTTCGAACCAAGCGTCCTAGCTTCTGTGGCGCGGCGCGACCTTTGGCGCGGAATAGCAAAGCCTTTGGCACGGAAATCTTTGCACAGTTAGGCTTGCAAGCCCTTTAGATTGGCCCATCCAGCAACTGCAAATCACCATCCGGCAACGGCCGTTGCAGCTGGGCCGCGATCTCAAAAGGCGCACCCAGCCACGTTTCCCACTCAGCAGGCTTGGTAAAAATCACTGGCATCGCCTTGGGATGTATCGCTCCGACTTCAGCGTTAGGCGGGCATGTCAGAAACGCGAAGAGGTCATCAACCGTTTCGCCATCTTTGACCTTGCGAACTGATTTCCAGCCCCGCACCTCGATCCCTGCAAAAAACATCGGCGCGCCTTCGTCGGTCGGGCCAAACCATTTGTTGCCCTGATTCCACTCTGCAAATGACGTCACCGGAACAAGGCATCGATGGGCCGGGCCCAACCATTTGCGCCAATGCGGCGACGCCAAATTGCGGACATTGGTTACGCCGGGGTCGCGCTCGGTCTTCAGCACCGACTTCGGTGATGGCATGCCCCAGCGCGCAATCGCCAGTTCTAGCCGTCCCTCGCCCATATGGCGGATGATTGGTGCCTGATAGTTGGGGCTGATCGATCCGGGTTCCAGGTTGCCCGTGCGGTTCTCAATGCCCGCGAATAGCTGCCGCATGGCGTCGACAGCCTTTGTCTGGTTGTAGAGGTTGCACATTTCGAGATCCTCTTCTTCGCTGTTACCGCGGGGCGCGGCGGGTGAGTAATAGCCCGGCTTCACAGTCCCGTCAGCCAGTTCTAGGATTGGAAAAGCTTGCAAAAACTTCACAGCATCGATCGGGTTCCGCAGATACAGCGCAACTGCATCTCGCTGGGTCGCCTTACCGCTTCCGTGGAGTGCGTGGTTCGTCTGCCCGACATTGGCAACCAACCACTTATGCATCGGTACCATGAGTGTGCCAAACCCCATCTCTGGTACCAAAATGAACAAGCGCACCGGGAAAGCCTGTTCGTCAATTTGTGCTTGGGGAGTGGAGCGCCTGACCATTTGCAAGAACAATCACAGACCTGCGCAGCGGTGCAATACATTACTCCGCAATTTCTACTGTGTTTGACATCAACTCATAGCTTCGATCTTGGGGAAGTGCGGAGCATAGAAGGTATGTGCAGCGTCGAGAAACTGCTGAGTTGTCTTGACTGCATTTTGAAAATCTTCATCCAAATGCTCGATTAGGCCGACGATTAGCCGATTGAGTTGCGCTCCGCGAAAATTGAACTCACTGACAAACTGGGCTGGAATTTTTTCGGTCGCCAAAGGCCCGTCCAAGGTCCTCTCATAGCCGGGTAGATTGCTTTGCCACCTGTTGAGTGCTTCCCGCTCGGTCGAATAAAGAGTGAAGAGATGGCTCGAATTCACAGCGCGGCGCTCAAGCAGGCCGATGGCGCTTAGAATTTTGCTATTGTCAGCGGTCAACAGGAAGCTGAATTCTGCCGGGAACAATCGATCAGGTTCTACCAACTTTCCAGCAGTTGGGCCAATGACCAAGAATGGGTCGGTTTCACGTATGATGCCCACATCTTTATCTGCATATTGAGCATCTATATGCTGCTTGATTGCGCCTAAAACCTCGACCCACTGTTGGAGCTTGAAGAAGCCTGAGAGAGCTTCCGCTGCACCCGCCTTCAGTCGTTCTTGTCTTCGGTTCTCGCTTTCTAACTCCCGAGCGGAGACCCGTGCGTCAGCTTCATGTTTGCGCGAGATGATGTCTCGCCTCAGTGTCAGCCAAAACGAAAAGAATGCCGCCAGAAATGTTACAGCTGCAGCTACGAAGTTGGGCACGATGGAGGGCCCTTTTGTTTGCAAAGGGATGAGGCTCACAGAAATCCATCCGTCATGTTGTCCGATCCAAGCGGCGATGTAGTCGAACATTCGGTGTCCTCAAAAACTTGAAAATTGAGTAGCAATGCTGCCAAATTTGCACTCCTTGAAATAGCGCGTCCAGCACATTTAGTGCGCCAACGGCAAGATGAAGCTTGTGGAAGTATAAATACAGCCGGGGCTAGTCGGCCCCGATTGGTCAAGCGTCTCGACCGAAAGTTCCGCCTTCGACATGCGCGACGCGCTCGCTGCGACCAGTGGCCCCGCTGCCAGAACATGAAAAAGCCGGGGCCTCATCAGCCCCGGCTCTCCAACGTCAGCGCTACATCTAAGGGCTAACAGCAGCGCTTTCCGCTGATCACACCGACCGCCAAACTGGGCAGCAATCGGCACTGATGAGGTAATGCAGATCCACCTCGCCAGTTCCCAAGTCGCCATGCCAATGGGCCACATACCGCTTAGCGTGTAAGGAATCATTGATGCATCGCGGCAACTGACCCAACCTCGGTCACATCCATAAATATCGGGAGGCGTGCGACATGACGTTTAATCGCGTCCTCATATATTCATTTGCGCTTGGCTGTGTTGCGGGGCTTGCAGCATTGGGTTTGATCGCCTTCATCAGCTGACCGACATTGTCACCATCAAAACCCGCCCAACTCGTAGTTCGAGATCAGCACCTCCGCCCTTTGGCCGCGATGGTGTAGCTGGTTTTCACCTCGCGGAGTCGGAAGGTTTTGCTGGTCATTGGGGCATCAGTGGTATGAAGCCCCGTGTCGGAGGGTGTTGACGCACCCCCCGGCCTCCTTAAAAGGCCTGTCGTTCTAAGCGTCGGGCACCCACAATTCGGGATCATCGATATCGGTGGTGGCGGGGTCCATTTCCTTGATCGCCCAGGAGCGCGCATAGATCGCCGACACAAACGCCGCGCCTTTTTGCCAAAGCTCGAGCATCTGCATCGGCACCAACTGGTGCAGCACGTTTTCCCGATCAAGGAAGTCCATCAGCGTCGTGCTGTCGCCCATGCCGACGCGCAGCTGCGCGCCAAAAGCGAGGCCCTGAAGGCTGGTTTGATCCTCCGGCCGACCTTGCAGCGCCACCGGCCCGTGGCCAGTGATCTGCACCGTGGTACCAGCGGTGATGACCGCCAGTCGCTTGGCATTTACCGCCGCCCGAAACGCAAGCCGCATCGGCTCCAGATCGAACAGAACAAGCGCGCCGTCGATCACCCGCCAAGCCGACAAATCGCCAATATCGTGATCGTCCACCGCAATCCAAAAGCCACTCAGACCTGCCGGGATTTCTGAGCCGTTTACCGTGAACAGCACGACGCCCGTTTCTGGCTCATAGCAAATCTGCATCATCCCCAGTTCCCCATTGAATAAAACGCATAGTTGATTGCCCGCGAAGCACTCCCACCGCCACTCAGTCGGACAGGCGTTTTTGATGACATGAAGGTTGCCGTATTAACCTGATAGATCATCACGCTTGCCCCATCGCCAATATCGACAAGGCCAATGTCTAGGTTGTTCGTGCCTGCAACCTCGCTCAAAACCCACAGGCCCGCCCCCAGATTTGGGAAGGTGACGCTGAAGCCGACTTTGCTTATCGACCCAGTGACGGTCGGGCTCAGCGGGATCACATCAGCCGGAGCCGGGACCGTTGCGCGGGTGCTATACTTGATCATGCCGGGCGAGCCGATGCCGCCCTTGCGGCCAGTGCTTGGGGCAAGCCCTCCCGCGCCTTGGGCGATCACAAGCTTGGGGTTTGCATAGGCCGAAACATCAAAGTCTTTGACGTTTTTGGCGATAGCGGCGGCCCCGCCAACGCCGCTGGTTGATGTATCACCACCGCCCGCGCCGCCCGCCGCGTATCCAGTTGCATCGCTTCCCGAAGCGCGGCGGTTGCCTTTGCCGCCAACACCGACTGGCGAGCCTTGACCCGATCCGCCCGTGTCGCTGGTCCGGGTCAATGTGCCGCCCAAGCCACCTACGCCCGTCCAAGAAATTCCGGTGTTTGTCGCGCCGTCCCACAGCTGCACAACTGTGTTGCCGCCATTGCTGCCAGCCGCGCCATCCCCGCCGTTTCCTGTCCCGCCTTTGCCACCGCCGCCGCCGCCGTAAATCTCAAGGTCGATCAGCCGCGTCCCGACCGGCAGCGTGATTGTGCCGCTCGCCGTGTAGGAGTTCGCAACAGGCGCTGCCACCCCGGAAACGAAGTGCCGGGCGTTCTGGATTTTCAGGCCCGTTTCGGATGAAAGCTTGATGTATTGCTGCTTGCCGCCAACATCGGTTCGGCTCGCGGCAAGGCCAAAACCATCCGTAGAAACCCCGAAATAAAGACCGTCGGTCGCATCATCATTGACCGCAGATTTTTGGTATCGCAGCCCTGCTTGCGGCAGGATGGTCAGCAGGTCGTCCACGTCCAGAAATGAGGCCGATACCCGCTCGCCATTCAGAAATGCAACGTCCATTTTCTCGGCGGTGATCGCACCATCTGCGATCAGAACGCCGCCTGATTTCTTCTGCATCTTGAAGCCGCCAGCATTGCCAGCGCCCGCACCGTTTGCGGCGCGCGTAAGCTTGAACCGCGCCCGTCGCGCCGCAGCGCCCGTCAAAATGTTGATGCTTTCCAGAAAGCCGGGAAAACTCAGGTTTGCGCGCTGCTGGACAATATCCGAGGTCAGAACCGTAATGGCCCCGGCTGCATCAATAGAGCCTGTCTCAATTGTGAGCGTTGCGGTCCCTTGACCTGCGGCAGTGGCGGCCATGAAGGCCGCACCTGACACCAGATACTCCTCGCCCGGCTCAACCACAAACCAGCCCGTGTCCACCGATCTTGCGGATGATGCCGGATTGATGCTCAGATACTTTGTGCCGAGCGCCGCCTGCCCCGTGGCAATGAATGTAAACGCCGCGCTGTTTGACGTGCTGTAAAACGCCGGGTCGGCCATATTGAAGTCAGGAAACACGTTGCCGCTGTCAGAAATTCTCAGGCTGGATGCCAGAACTTCGATGTGTTTGGCCGCAAGTGTGATCGTGCTGGCTGGCCCCAAAACCGGATCATCCGTCGCCACAATCTCAAAGTATGCCCCTGCGCTACCCGACACGAGGCGCAGGCTATATGTCACCGCCGCAAAGCCGTTCAGCATCGCAATCGCAGATGATTGGGTTGTCAAAAGCGCGGAGGTGCCACCCGCATCGACGGCCAGCTGTGTCAGAAGCGTGCCAAGCGCAGTCCCGGTCAGGGCCGAGACATTCACCGCCTTAATGTCCGTGATCGAAGCGCCCAGCCCGTCAGTTACAGTCACGTCCTCGACCTCAATCCACTCGACTTGCTGGCGAGCGGAATTGAGGCCCGAAATGTTGACAGCCAACCGCCAGCTCGCTGCGGTTGCGTTGCCACTCGCCGTGCGCCAAGCTACCGGGTCAAGGGTATATTCGCGGATCACCCAGCCATCGGCCACAACCATTCCTGTGAATTGCGCGACGTTTACGGTTGTCAGATAAGCACCGCTCGCATCCGTGATATTGACCCGAAGCGCCGTCGCGTGTGATCCAGTTGAAGGGTTTGTCACAAGCCGCGTTTTCATGCGCAGCCGCATCTTTTGGCCCGTGATAAAGGGGCGGTTGGCCCGCTCTACCATGTTTCGAGAGGCGGTCTGCGGCCCCGCCTCGAGGACAAGTCCAAGGCTCGCGACCGACACCAGATTCACGTCACTATAAAGGGCGACGATAGAAGTATCGGTCGGCAAAGAGGCAATCGTATGCGTCAGCCCACCCGCCCAATAGTAATCCCCGAGCTTGAAATCCGAGTGCAGCTTTTGGCTTTGATAGGGCGAGATAGCAGCGCTCAGCCGGGTATCGACGGCTGCAATTGCAGCGTTGGTATTGACGGTCGTAAGGTAGTTTGTGGCAAGATTGGCTGCTAACGCATCAGCCGTGCTTTGCGCAGCCGCAGCTGCCGCAGCAGCATCCACAGCCACCTTGTCGCGCGCAATGACCCACGCCCCGCCCAGCCAGCGCTTTGGCGCGTTGATGCCGCCCGTGGTGTCGATCCACAAGTTTTCGGCCTGCTGATCGCCCGCGACGGGCGTGCTTGATCCGTAAATGACCTTGCCCTTGCTGCCCGCCAATGAATAGGCGTCCGCAGCTGCGGTGGCGGCGTTTGTCGCCGTGGTGTTTGTAGCGCTAAGATTTGTGGTCAGGGTGGCAATCGCAGAGGTTTGGCCGCTGATCGTGATGGCTTGGGTGTCAATCGTGGCCTGCATGGCGGGCACGTTCCAAGCATTGCGCTCGGCCTCGCTCGCCGCCCGTATTTGCACGAAATGCCAGACTTGTTGCGTCTGTGGCAGGTTTGACGAGCTTTTAGGGTAGCCGACGAGGCGGACGTAAGCGAATGTTCCGGCTGGGCGCTTCCACAAGGTTTCGACCGTCTGAACGATGCCGGGCTTAACGGAAATACCCAACTGGCTGAAACTGCCAGTGGCAGCCGCCGCCGATTGCAAATCGCCGCGCGTCCAAGTCGTCAAATCATTTGACCATTCGGGCCGCAGATAAGGGTTGGTGATGCTGCCGGAAATGCACTCAATTGCCGTCGTTACGACCACATAAGGCGCGTCAGGATCAGCCCCTTTCATGCCGTTCGTCTCTAAGTCAGACCGCGCGACAAATTGGATCACGCCTGTCCCTGTTGGGACGTTGATTGAGATTGCAGAGCCAAAGAGGCCAGCGATTTTTGTTGCGTAAGTGCCAGTGCCGGTGCGCGAAAACCAGTAAGTCGCGGTAAGGTTGCCAGAAGTCCAACGCGAAAAAATTGGATCTGTCAGCCAGCCGTCAAGGCCCGCGCGCGTCCGCGCCTCGATGGAGGCAAGCGCCCCGTTTACATCGGTCACAAGCCCCGCCGTCAGCAGATTCAATTCGGCTTGCGCGGCTGCGGCCGCTGCAACCGTATCACTGATCGTTGTGTTCAGCGTCGGGGTGAGATCGACCGTGTCAATTCTGACGTCCGGGCTGGTGACGTCCAGCCAATCGCTCCAGACCGCTGCCCGGCCGGGTGTCACCGGCAGGCCGCGCGCCTGATAGAGCGTGTTCGGCACGATGCCTTCGGCAAGGATGACTTGCCCGCCCTCGACCTCCGAAACCGTGCCGATTTTCACCACGGCCGAGGTGGCTTTCACCCGCACCTGATATTGCACCGCATCGACCGCATCCATATCGGCGGCAGACCAGCTCATGCGGATGGCGGGGCGGCGGGCGGTGCCGGTGGCGTCAGGAATAGACAGCGGTGCCACCGCCCACGTGTCCAGCGTCTGCGCCGGGGGATCGACCGGCTGCGATGATCCGACCGAGACCGGCAGCACCCATGTCGGCGACCAGCTGTAATCGCTGGCATCGACCTCGCGCACCGACACCCGCTGCAGGAGGGTTTTGACGTCATCGGCGACCTCGGCCAGATCAAACAGCTTGGAGGCATAACCGTTGCGGGCGGACGTCCAGCTGACCACATCGAGCGGTTCCAAGATCGCCGCATCGGGCGGCAGGGTCAGCCCGTGTTTGCGAAACCGCCGCTCGTCGGCGATATAGGCATACATCAGGCGCTGCACCTGATCCGGGAATGGGCATGCGGGCAGATCCAGCGCGCTGATCCTGCGCCCCCCGTCCTCGGCCTCCCAAGTGGTGTTGTAGCGTGACGGGGCCGATTTGGTTTTCCAGACGGTCTCGGGATCTGGATATTTGGCATCGATGCCGTTCTTGCGTGCTGCCGCGTTCGGGAAGGGATCAAAGTCCTGCGGCTTGGTGACCACGATGTCGTCATCGGTCATAAAATAGACCGGCAGACCCGGCCCGCCGACGCGGAATTTAACCTCACCACCGGATTCGGCGATGGTGCCTAAACACCCCTTTAACAGCTCTTCAACGATGGCTGCAGGCTCGGCATCGACGCGCACCTCAATGCCTGCGCGGTATTGCGCCACAGCGGGCGTGCCGATGGTGACGTCGCATTCGTTCATCGCCGCAAACATCGAGGCGTTGGGCAGATCCGCGCCCTCGATGCTGCCGCCCCAAGTTCCCAAGCCCGGAATGGTGATGCCGCGCGCGATATTATAGGCGATCACCGCATTGTTGCGGGTGGCGGCATAGGTGGCAGGCTGACCCCAGCGATGCGCGCCCGAGCCGCCGATGGTGGTGTCTTTGCGCGGATCGTAAAGCTTGATGCCACCGCACTCGAAGAGGACTGAGGGGAAAGATGAGAAGAGTTGGCGGCGGTAGCGGAAGGTGCAGATTGCGTAAGGCACGCCAAGGCCGATCATGTCTGACAGCCACGGCCGCTCTGGATAGCTGCCATACTTTGCCAGCAGCATCGGGTCCGCGACGGTCTGGCTGCCGTCATAGTATTTGACCCACGCATAGCCGTCATATTTGCCGGTGACCGGCAGGCCATAATCTGCATGCGCGACTGTGCCGAGCGTGACAAAAGCCCCATCGATGGCGACACGGTCAAGCGTTTGGCCCGCGATATCTCCTAGTGCGATGACATAGGTGAGATAGGCGTTTGGTGTTTTGCCATACTTGCCGTGGGTCATCGGCGGGCAGACAGCATCCCCGGCCGTGGCCGAGACGCCCAGGATGAAGCCCACCGGATTGGTGCCGCCGGTTGCGGTCTGTTCGGTGGTGATGCCGGGGGTCTTTGGCTTGGTGGCCAGCGCCCCCTTTAGGGCCGAGAAAGCCACAGAGGTCAGCAGCCGCCCTGTGAAAGTGGTCAGGAAGCCGCCCGCCGCGAAAGCTCCGCTTACCGCCGAAACAAGCGGAGCCAGAACCGGTGCCGCTGCGGCATCGGTGGCAGTCAGCAAAAAGGCAAAGATGGCCGTAAAGAGGGTGAACAGATAACGTTGCATCATGGCACCCGGAAAGCGGCGATGGCATCGCTCAGCGGCAGGATTCCGAGTGAAGTGGCGGTCAGCACATAGACGCCCTCGCCTTGCACCACGCCCAAGGCGGCTCCCTCTGGTCCATCAATCACGGCAAGATCACCGGCAGCTGCGAAGGCAGGCGCGATCTTTTCAAAATGATCTGCGGCCAGTGCCAGATGGTCAGCGTATCCGGCTCTTTTAAGGGCCATTAAACCGCCCTTTAACGAGCTGTAAGTGCCGCGCCAGTCTGCCGCAAGATCCACATCGGTCATCGCCTTAATGCAGCCCGCTGCAAAGAGCGCGCAATCGTGCTGACCATAGGCGAAGGGCAGCCTGGCACAGCTGCTGACATAGTCAATCAGGCGCACTTTCCAGTCGTCATGCCTCATCGGTTATTGCCTTTGAACAAGGGGATCGACGTAATTCCCGGCAGGGTGGCGGGTGCGGGTGGTGCGCCCGTTTCACGCTTTTCGCCCCAGCTGGTGCTGACGCTGCCGGTCTGGTCTTTGTAGCGGTAGAAGCGATCATCGCTGCGCTGGCGCTGGACGGCATCCGACCGGGTGAGCGTCAGGCTATGCGTCAGGCTTTCCAGCGCGCTTGCCAGAGTGATGACCACGTTGGACTCGCCCCCGATGGCGGGCGTCTGAATAGGTGCGCCATCCACCACGCCCTTCCAAAGCCGCTTGGGGTTGGCAATCAGCCCACCCGACTCCGGGTTGTAAAACACGCGGTGGATCTCGGCCGGGGCGCGCCAGCCGTCATAGCCGCGCAGCATGGTGTTGACCTCGGGGGCCAGCGGCGACAGCGTCACGCGCTGCATCCGTACCGTCAGACCCGACTGCATCACAATCGGATCGATGCTGACCAGACCGCCGCCGCCGAAATAGGCCCGCGTCTCGGCCCCAACGGTAAAGCTGCGATCATCCTCGCCGGTCCAGAAGCCGAAGCTCACGCGCGCATTGGTGGCGCGGTCGCGGACCTGAATCCAGAACAACAATCGGACCAGATAGCCGGAACGGGTCTGTAGTGCTGAAAGTTCGGCTGCGGTATAACTGCGCATGTTACCTCAGGGTCTGCATGAAGCGGAATGACATGCCGTTGGTGATGGTTTTGGAGGTCACTCCGACATTGATTGAGTTGGGCACAACCAGTGCTTTGCAGGCCGCATCGATCAGCGTGACGCTTGCGCCGACAGCTGCACCTGGGCGGATCATCGGACTTACTTCGAAGGTCGGAGAGATGCCGCCTGTTGGCACCGCTGCTGGCGCAGACACGATGCGGTGCAGCGCGCGGCGAATGACCGTGGTGCCATAGTCAAAGGCCAGATAGTCGCCGACGCTCAAGCGGTAGCCCACCGGCAGACCTTGGATGCGCATGTCCCGATTGTTGGCCGCGAGCGTGTGGATTGTGGGTGTGCTGGCCCCAAGGGCTGCCCCCGTCAAATCCAGCAACGGACCGGGACGGCGGGTGTCGTAGAGATAGAAGCTGCGGCCAGCCGGGCGCAGGATGTCGAGGCGCGCTGTCACCAGCGCAGCATCATTTGGCGTCATCTCACCCAGCTTGATCTCACCCTGCCACAGCATCGGGGCCAGATCGGCCTGCATCACCTCACCGCCACCGGTTTGGTTGATCTCCACCTGTTCTGGTGTGGCCAGCGAAATCGCCTCAATCGGCAGAATGTCCATGAAGTTGGCGACACTGAGTGGAAACGCAAATGCCATCTCTATCTCCCCGAAATACGCGGATCGCCGACAACTTCCATCACCCGGCCGGGCAGCACTTCACGGTCGTAAAGTTCTTGGCCCGCGCGCACGCCTTCCAGCACCATGTTGCGGATCTCGGAATCGCCCGTGGCACCATCGACGTTGATCGTCTGATGATTGGTGATGTTGTAAACGGGAGGCCCTCCGCTGCCCTGCCGCCCGCCGCCCGCCTGCCAGGAGGCTGGCGCGGAATACCCGACCGGCGCTGTGCCGACATAGCCACCGTCCGCATAGGCTCCGACAGGCCGGGTGCCCGCGATCACGCCCATCAGCTGATCCACCGGCACGCCTGCATTGATTGCCTGCAGCAGCGGCAGCGCATTGGCCGTGGCGGCAGCGTTGACGATGTATTCCCCCGCCGACACTCGCACGACGTGATTGTCCTCGCGCGGCCCGCCTTTGCCCTGAAGCAACCCACCGTCTGCAAATGGCAGCGGCAGGCCCAGCGACCCGGTGCCGCCAGAGCTTGTCCCACCGCCCAAGACACCGCCCAGCAAACTGCCGAGAAAGCCCCCTCCGCCTCCAGTGCCGCCGCCCCACAGCATGTCAAACGCCGAACTGGCGGCCATTTCTGCCAGCTTGCCCAGCACTTGGCTCAAGGCATCGCGGAAGCTGTTCGCGCCAGAAATCCAGCCCACGAAGGCGGATTTCATGGTAGATTTGAGTTCTTCTTGCGCCTGCTTGATTGCCTCCAGCGCGGTCTTTTCCGCCATGCGGGTGCGGATCAAGCCCTCAAGCTCGGACTTCTGCGCGGTTGTCGCACCCTTCAGTTGCTCAGACTTTTGCAGCAACTCGGCCTTCACCGGATCGGTCTCGCGCAGCACGGCCAATTCCATGCGCTCCGCCCGGATCAGCTCAAGCACGCTGTCGGTCTCGGCTTTTTTGCCGCCGCCGCCTGAGGGTTTTTTGTCCGCGACGATCTTCGGCAGCTCATAGCGGCTCGGCAGGCTGCTCAGATTGCCAAAGCCCAAGGCAGTGGGGCCAGTGTCGGCTTCCGAGCCGATCCCCATGCTCAGACCAAAGTTCGGGGTTGCTGCGCCCTTTGCACTCAGTCCCATCAACCCGATGGCATGTGCCAAAGACACGCCAAGGCTGGCGGCAAGCATCTGGGCCTGACCGGCTGCAGCCCCAATCCCCGCCGCCATGTTGACCGAGGCAATGCCCCGCGCAGCATCCCATGCCCGCATCATCTCATCGGCTTGATCACCCGCGATGCCTTGCGAGGCCAACAGCGCCACTTGCGCCTCGCGCTCGGCACCGGCGCGGGCATAGGCGACCTCAAGGCTGTCCGCGCCATATTTGGCCGTCAGTTTGACGATCTCGGCCTCTTGGTTCAGGCTCGTCAGCATCGTCGAGCGGGCGCTCTCGGCAGCTGCCGCACGCTGCTGTTCCATCAGGCCGATCTGCTGGACAGCCGCCGCGCGCATCGCTTGCGCCTGATCGCCCTGACGCTGGATGCCCAGACGTTGAATTTCCGCGTCGACGGTCCTCAGGAGCTGCTGTGCCTCAAGCGCGCGGACCTGAACGCTTTGCGCGCCATACTGCAGCTTGGCTGCGGCCAAAGCATTTTCGCGCTCGGCCGCCGCGATCACTTCCGCAGCGGACTTGCGCGCGGTGTCCGCCGCAATGCGGGTTTTCGCCTCCGCAGCAGGATCGCGCGTCAAGCGATCAAGCGCTGTCGGCCCGCCCATACGGTCGTTTTCGATCCCGGCCGCGCGCTGCAGCTCGATGCGTTGGCGGTTCTGCTCGGCTTCAGCAACCGCGATGCGGCGCACGGCGGCTTCGGTTTCCAGCAAATTTTGGTAAAAGGCAGACTGCGCGCCGTTCATTTGGCCGATGCTGCCAGCTGCGGCCAAGAGTTCAGATCGAAGCCCTTGTACTGCTAGCAGCTGATTACGGGTGCCTTCAGTTGCGCCAAGTTGTGTTAGGCCGTCCTGAAACCGCTGAATGGCGGGATCATCGTCACTGTAGGTCAGCCCTCTGCCTTCAGAGTATTGCTTTTTCGCCCCTAGTAGATCGCCGATGTTGTCTTTTGGCGTTGCGACCCAGCTTCCAAAGACCTCATCTTTTAGCGCGCCGGTCGTAGTGGCAATATCGCGCAATGCCTTGATGCCCGCGAGTGCCGTCAGGTTTTCCTGCATCCTGACGATTTCACTGTTCAGCCCACCGAATTCCTTGGTGACATCCCCAACGCTGCGACCGGCTACCTGTGCGAACTCACCTGCCGATTTCGACAAGTTTTCAATGGATTCGTCGGCGGTAACGGTTTCACCGATCAGGCCAACCAGCGCGGAGACCACCACCGCGCCCATGGCGATGGCCCCCATCGTCACCAGGTTCATCGGTGACACCATGCCGAGCAATGCCGCCTTCAGAGATTTGCCGACTGGCTCTCCCTTAGCTTTCATCTGGTCGAAGACTTGGGTGATTTGGGTGCCCTGCTGGATCGCCAGCATCAGCGGGTTTTGACCGGCCGCGAGCATGACGCCGATATCGTTGAACTGGAAACCCAGCTGCGCAACGGATGCCGACGCCGTGCCCGCGTTCTTGGACACTCCCGCCAAAACCGGCGACATACTTTGCGCCGCTCTGGCCCGAGCCTGCGCGGCTCCCGTGGCGGTCAATGCGCCGTCACGCTCCGCATCCGCAATCGCCAGCAGCTCCATCTCATAGCGGCGGCTGGCGGCGAACAGCGGATCGAAGCGCGCGCGGGTCTCGTCAAGGGCACGACCATGGGCGAGCTCGGCAGCCACGCTGGATTGGGTAGACGATGCCAAGCCGGTGGAGACGGCGATCATCTGTTGCAAAGCTGTCGTCTGTTGCGTGACCGCCGAGGCGGCAGATCTCGACGCTGTTGCCAGATCGACGACATTGGCAGCTGTACGCCCAGTCGCCTGCCCCGCCGTTGCAGCCCCAGTGCCCAGCTTTTCAATGTCACCGCGCAGGCCAGCCGCTTCAGCACGCGCTTGCGCGGCTTTCATCTCGACCAGCATACTGACGCGCATGTCACCCACGGCGGTTTAGCTCCTCAATTGCGCCGCTTTCGATGGCGCGCACATCTGCCCAAGCTTCGGGCGTTACGGTCAGTCCAGCGAGGTCGAGGGCGGCGCGGGCGGAGGCATAGTCGAGGCCGATCCAGATGACTTTGCCGCCCCAGTTTCCCGACAGGGGTGCTGTGCGCCATTGGCCCGACACCGCACACCAAGCGTTCCAACCGGCTAAGTGATCCTCCCAAAGCCCGTCGCACTGGAAGGTGTCGTTGGTTTCAATCGTCAGGCCAAAGACGCGGGCTGAGTCCGCAAGGCGATCCATGTCGGACGGGCCGCGCTTGTCGCGGGCGAATTCACCCCGCGCCCAAGCCGCACCCGCCCAGGTCAGTTTCCCCGGCGCAAGCCCGCCAGTTCCGTGGTGTAGGTCGCGATGATGGCTTGGCGGATGGCCATGTCGCTCAGCAAAGCCGCGCGGTTTTCCGGGGTGACGCCGAACGGGGCATCTTCGCTGTCCACGAGGCCTTCCCAGCCCTTGAAGATCATGTCGATGTAAGCGTCTTCGGCCTCGATTGTGCCGAGTTTCAGCTCCTTCAGGGCGTTGCGATCCAAGGCCACGAAGTGCCCGACAAAGCTGTCACTGCCAGCATCATCGCCGGGATAAACCACCTTTACAGTGGCTTTAAACGGTCTGTTTTTGACGATTTTCATGGGGCGATCCTTATGTGAACACGAGGGAGGCTTGGTCATTGCCAG
Organism: Cypionkella aquatica; assembly: GCF_030161095.1. Taxonomy (GTDB): domain Bacteria; phylum Pseudomonadota; class Alphaproteobacteria; order Rhodobacterales; family Rhodobacteraceae; genus Cypionkella; species Cypionkella aquatica. Next base: position 284,017 of record NZ_BSPP01000005.1, on the reverse strand, counting down.
CGGCTGCGACTGGCAGCGGCATGCCGGTCAGCGCCATTTCGACAATGCCGTCCTGATCATCAAAGCCCTCGGGGCGCGCGATCTGGACCGCAGGCATGTTGAGGGTGCAAATCTTGCCCGCACCGGTGCCGTGGACCAGCACCATCGCGGCGGTGCTGGCCGCTGCCGCAACCGCGATAGGGTTGAAGGTGGCAAGCGGCGGCGTCTCGATGGTGAACTTGATCGACTCTTCGGCATTGGTGATGATGATCTCTTCCTTGCCGACCAAGAAGCGCGGTTTGACCTCTGCGCCTGCGTTGAATTCGAAGCTGCGCAAGATCAGTGCGGTGCCGCCATAGGTGAAGGTCGGTGTGTTGGCCGAGCTGGCAACTTGGGGGATCTGGCTGAGCTGGGTGCCCAAGGTCACGGTCGGGATAGCCACTGTCGACGGTGCTGCCCACAGGCCGGTCATCTCGAAAGCCAGCACCGGGATTCCCAAAGCATTGAGCTTGTAGGTAAAGGTGCCGCGCACGCCCACCAATTTGTAAAGCTGGCCGTCGAGATACCAGTAGATCGTGCAGCTTTCCTGCGTGCCGGAATGCGGGGTGTAAGTAACTGAGGTGCTGGCCACCAAAACCTGTGCCCACTTGCAGGCGCGAAGCAGCGGGCCAAAGGCCAAGGCAGTGCCAGCGGCACCGTTGCCCTTCAACTCGATTTCAAACGAGATCGACATATGCAGGCCGACCGGGATGGTCGGGGCCGCGCTGAAATAGGGCCGGTCGTAGTCACGTTTGACGTCACTGCCCTTCATCGGGCTGATCTTGACGTTTTGCGCGAGGATCGCGTTGGCAGCACCCGTTGGAACCGGATCGGTGCCATAAGTCACCTCCGCTTTCACCAGCAGCGCCTGAAGACGCATGAACATGTCAGACTTCCTTTTCGGTCAGCGCCGCATCGGCGGCAGTCGAGCTGCGGACAGCGCGGGTGGGTTTGGCGGGCACAGGATCGGGCGCTGCGACCTCGGCCGGGGCGTCAGCGGGCGCAGCGTCAATGACGTTGCCCTCGTCATCGATAGGCTGGCCTTCCTCGTTGATCCGGGTCAGCGAGCCATCCGCGTTGCGCATGTAGCTGCCGCCACTGGCAGGAAGGGGGTGGTCAGGATTGATCATGGTTGGGCTCCGATCAGATAGCGGCTGGTTTGCCATGTTTGGATGTAAAGACTGACGCCGTTGGGCAGGCCCGAGCCCTCGCCACTGGTGAGCGAGCACGGATCGCCCCCTTCGGCTGGCGACCAGCCTGCGAGAGTCTGCTCGACGTCGTTTTTCAGGGCATCGAAACGCAGGGCACGCTCGGTGCCGCGCGGATCGTCGTGCTGGCGAAACACCATGGCGACCAGAAACTGAGCATCGACCTTTTGCCTATGACCGCCCGTGGCATAACGCGCAGCCATCGCCCGTTCGCGGTAAGGCACCACAAACAGCGCGCCATCATCGGCGGCGGTGGCGCGGCCTGCGATGGCTTCAATATCTTCGGAAATACCAACCGAGACGAATTTCCCACTGTCGAGCAGGCGCTGATACAGGATATTCAGCACAGCCAATCCCCCGGATTGGAGAAATGGGCGTCAGGAATTTCCGACATGAAGCTGCCCGAGGTCGGGGTGGGCTCAGTTCCTGACGCATCCGGCAAGGCCACCAGACCGCGTGCGACATCCTTCAAACCACTGATCGCGTCCTTGTAATCGGCGGTCACATAGTCAGGCGGTCCGTTGCGGTGCAGAAAATGCCGAGCGATTGAAACCGCCCAAGTGCGCAAGATCGGCGGGGTCGATACCAGAGGCAGGGTATATTTGGTGCGGACATATCCGTTGACGATGTTGTCTGCGTGCATCAGCGCCGCATCGACGACCGGCGCATCCGGCGTGCCGTCACGGTCGCGGTCAGCGGTTTGACGGATTTCGTCCGCGCCAGCCCGATCAATCAGGTCACTGAGGGATGCATAGGTCATGTCAGCCCACCAAGCTCGCGACAGCAGGCGCACCAAGTTCGCCGTCGCAGGCCACACCGCCAACACGGCGGCCGTTCAGCGCATGCGCTAACCAGCGCGCCCGCAAATAGCCGACGTTCGGCGCGATGCGCAGGCGGTATGCCGCGCGCATTGACGCGATCCAGCTGCTCAGAAAGCTGAACAGGCGGATGATCATCCGGTCGATTGGGCTGAAATCGAAGATGAAAAACTTCATTCGACGATCTCCACCCGGCTCGGCTTAAACACCGAGCGGTCGACCGCCATGAAGCCTTTTTCAATGTCGGTGCGCCCGGTCGCCAGCCAACGTTGATCGGTTTCGGGAAACTCTTTCAACTCGTCGAGGGCGCGCAGCACCCGCTCTTCGATCTGTTTCATCGCATTGACGCGCTCAAGCGCTGCAGCGGGTTGGGGGCGACAGCCATGAACAGGAAGGGCAGCATGTTCGACAGAGTTCATCGGGGTCATCCGTGCTTCGGGGTTCAGGAAAGTGGCTGGGGCCGAAGGGAACAACGGCCCCAGCCAAGGTGCTGTCGCGCCGATGCGATCAGCTAGTCGCTGCACCCTTTTTGACGGTGGTCTTGGCGACGGGGGTATTCGCGATGACAGCCGGTGCTGCCTTGAGAGCAGCCATGTCGGCCTCTGCGACCGTCAGCTTTTCGACCAGATCGGCAGAATTCTGACGCTCGGCGGTGAGCAGTTTCCCGGCTTCATCAAGCCGCGCCAAAAGCTCGGCCTTTTCCTTCTCCGCCAGTGCCGAGAGTTCTTTCACTTCGGCTTCGAGCTTATCGAGCGCACCGTCGAAGGCTTGCTTGGCAAGTTTACTGGCCTCGGCCGCGACAGCAGCATTGAAGGCGTCCTGGTCGAAAACGGGCGCAACTGGGAGGGTCGCGACCAAAGCCTCATTGGCCACAGCAGCGACAGTGACAACGACACCGGCTTCCTTGAGAAGCTCAAGCTCGGCTGCCGACACTGACTGAACACCTGCCATCAGGACACGGAGGTCGATTTTGGTCGGAGAACTCAGGGTAACTTCGATCCGGTCGTCCATCAGGTTGAAGCCCCCGTGAACAAGAAGCCGCCTTCAGCGCCGGTAATGTAAGCGCGCCGTTCGGCTTTGATCGGGTAGATCCAGCTGTCGTTGTTGCGCTCGGCGTAGGGCACTTCGACGTGCGGATAGCCCTTCAGCTCGTAGGTGTAGCCGTAGGACGGCACCTGATAGGTGTCCCCCGTCATCGGCACATAGGCGAGGATCGCGTCCAATCCCCAGATGTCGGTTGCCATCACCGAGTCATCCGCCGTCTCAGGCAGGTAAACAGCGGTGCCGACAACCACCTTTTTCAGGTTGAAGAACGCCGCGAGCATTTCAGCCGTAATGCTTTCTTTCGAGGTGTATTTGAACTGGTCTTTCACCTTCGGGTGGCGGCAAAGCGCATTGAACACTTTCGGGCCGAGGGTCAGTGTGTTGGCGTAGCGACCGATTGATGCCCGGATCGCCTCGTTGGCGTTGGTGATATCCGCCGCCGGATCGGAGGTGCCGTCTGACCATTTGGCCGCACCGGCAAGGGTCAGTTTGTGGTTGGCATCGTAGTTCGCGACATTGCGCGCCATCGTGGCGCAGTCATATTCAAGGCCGAGGTCGATGGCGTCCATCACCATATTGATCGCGGCAGAACCCAAGTCGATGCCCGGAACGCCAGCGGCTTCCTCTTGGTGCTCAAACGGGACAACACCTTCCAGCGCGTCTTGGGTCAGCGAAACCCCATCGGAGGCATAGCCGTATTGCACGCGCTTTTTGTCCGCGCCGGGCGCACGCTTGGTGTTCAGCATGCGGAAGGCTTCTTTGCCAAACCGGATGATGCGCATCGAGCGGTTGGGGATCGTGACGCGCGGGAACAAGAATTGTGCGACGAAATCGGCATTGCGATAACCGCGCGCGTGGGTCGACAAGATCGGGTCGATGACGGCGGCGGTCCGGGTATTTAAGGGAGCCATCGGGGGTTTTCCTTAGCTGAGTTTGAGAACGGTGACGAATTCGCCGTCGGCGGCGGCGTTGAGCGCGCGACCGATGGGATTGGCGGGTGTGGCTCCGACGACCTTCACACCACCGGCTGCGGCAGACATGACGCGCGCGCCAAGCGTGATTGCACCCACAGCTTTGACGCGCAGAACGCCCATTGCGATGATCCCGGTCGGTTGACCGATTTCTGTGCTGGGGCTTTTCGCGCCACCCAGCACGAGGGCGTCATCAGTGGTGACTTTTGCGCCATCAAAGCCGATCAGGTCATAGGCGTTGAAAAGGCCGGTGGAGACGACGGTGACCGTCAGGACTTCTTGATAAAACTGCATGGGTTCCTCGGGGGTTGCGGGTCAGGAAACGGCGCGCACGGCGTCGAGATATTCGGTGCCGGGATGCTCGGCTTGGAAGCGGACGGCCTTGGCATGCAGCTCCAGCCCGGCGCTATCGACCGCCTGACCATCAGCCGAGAACGCAGCTTCGCCGACCTGTGGGGGCGCGTTGGACAAATCGACTTCGCCGAAGTTCACGATCTTCGGCTGTTCCGACAGGATCTTACGCAGAGCCGCGCCGGGGGTCAGCTTCTCGCCACCTTCGGCAAAGCTAACAGCGGCATGACCGGGCAGAACATTCAGCACCGCGATCAGCTTGTCCTTCAGCACGGGCAGTAAACGCCCATCGGTGACGAGGCCTTCGGCGAAGGTGGCATTTTCGGATTGGGCGATTTCTGCCTCGCGTGCGGCCAAATTGGCTTCACGGGCCGAAATGTCAGCCTCGCGCGCAGCGAAGGCGGGATCGGGCTGGGTCACAGCAGGCTCCTGAGGTTTGGGGGGGGTGACGACGGGTGCGGCGAAACCGACGCGACCCTCCTGGCCGGTGATTTCCATGTCGCCCAGCCATTCGATGCGATAGCCCGGCAGCGCCTTGTCGGCGTCTTCCATGCCGAATTTCTCAATCAGGAATTCGCGGATTGCCCGGAACAGGCTGGCGGTTTCCTCGAAACCACGTTCGCCGAACGCAGCGGCAAAGGTGACTGCATCGTCGGTTTGGGCGAAGGCCACATTCTTCAGGCCAGCGACAGCCGGGGCGGCACCGCCGAGAAACCCGACGTGCTTGGGATACCAAGTGCCGGGCACCGGGTTTGCCGCCGCTGTCGGCGGGAAGAACGACATGCTGACCTTTTTGTAGCGGCCAGCTTTCACAGCATCAGAAAATGCCGGGTCGATCTCGCCGACATTGGCAAACAACCGATCTTTGGCGGTGTCGAAGTCAAACGACTGCACCCAGCCATACGCGGGCGCGTCGGTGGTCGGATGACCCACGACAACCGGCACAGGGGCGTTCTCAAAATCATAGGCATCTGCAACGGCGCGCAAATCGGCGGCAGAATAGGTCAGGGCAGCGCCCTGCATCGGCGTAAAGGTACCGGGGCGAAAAACCTCAATACGGGCAGTCAGGGGTTTGGGGGGCATCGGTCCATCCAGCGGTTACCGGACCAACCATGCAGGGTCGCGCGAAGCAAAACGCCCGGACACGAGGTCCGGGCAGAATGTCTCTTTTTGTGGATTTGGCGGTAGGATGACAGACGCAGGCGGTCGGTCAAGCCCGAACATGGGCACAGCGCGTTTCTAACGGGGGGTTAACGGGGGTATTACCCTGCGAGCGGGGGATTGCCGCACAAGGATTGCCGCGCGCGCCCTGTGGCGCGCATATCGCGGCCCCGATTTACTCCTCACCAAGCCATGCCTCCGCCAGTTCAATAATCTCAGCGTCGTCAGCCGCAGACACACCGATATACGGCCGGGCGGGGATGTTTCCCCAAGGCAGATGGTGAAAATGATCGCGGCCCAACTTGTCTTTGCCCCTGAAGGCTCCGAACGCACCCTGCGCCGCACCAAGCTGATGAACGCCCGCATATTCGACCGGAGATCCGATTCTGACGCCGTCGCTCTCGACCTGATAGATAATCGATGCCTTAAGGCGCTTTGACACCGTGAGAATTTTTGAGGATGTCTGCCCAAGCTTGATCCGCCGCTGCAGGGTCGATGGCCGCAAGGGCTGCCAAGGCGTGCCATCGGGTGCCGTCTCGTGGTCAAAGTTCGACTTCGTAGAGTTGACCAGGTGTTCACCGACCGCTTTGTAGAACGGCGTCGGATTTTCCATGCGATCAACCAGATCACTGATCCGCTCGCGGGCAGCGAGAGTGTTAAGCTCAACTGTGAAGGTGACGCCTGCCATATTGAAATTCCTCTAATTTCGGGCTATTTTACTGGTGTCGGCAACGCGGCGAGTGGTGATACTCCTGGGAGCTCCCCGACATGACGGCCCAAATCACCGTGGGCCGTCATTTTCTTTTCCAGATCAACTTGCCACCACGACGCACATCAAGCCCTTTGAACGGCTCACTGGTGGACCCTGCGGTGGGATAGACGGTGGTTTCTTCCCACCATTTCCGCCCCACCTGAAATGCAGCCATAAAGCCCAAATCCGGGTAGGCCCGGATATAGCGCCGGTCCAGCCAGATATCAGATGCAGCCCGGTTTGCCGGATTGGCCTTTTCAATCAGGCCGATCCAGATCTCATCAGGGTCGAGGATCATCTCAGCCATCAGCGCCGCATAGATTTCGCGTCCGCGCTTCAGGGCCTTGAACTGACCATCGCGGGTGCGCAGCATTTGATCCGAAATCGGCATCCGCACGCCTGCTGCATCCGTAAACAGCACAGCCCGGCCGATCTCTGCGCCAAAAGGCTTCAGGAAGGCCGTCACATAGTCTTCGACTGGCAAGTCTGGGGCCAAGAGCTTGGCAGTGGTTGGGCGAGCGCGCGCGACAAGATCGGCAATCGGCTCCGGCGTATCGATGGACACCAACTGGCGCAGACCGGCTGCGGCACCTCCCCCTTCGTCGATCAGGGCCGATGGCACCAAACCGCGCTCCCACAGATCTCCGGGCATGTAGTCCCAACCATAGCCGATTCCGGCAGGCTGCATGATCATCTGCTTAGAGGCCGGATCGATGACCGGCATCACTGCATCTCGCGGGGCTTCATCTGGGCCATCTTTACCAAGGCGGCGCAAATCGCCGCGCGACAGGGATTTGACGCCACAGCTGCACAACCAATCATTCGGCGGGAAATGGGTGTCCCACCACGGATCATCCCAACGCAGAACGTGGCCATTCCAATCAGTGTGCAGCTTGCGCGGCGTCAGCGGAATCCGGCTGTCGGCATGGACATACTGCCAAAACGGACGCAGCTTCACCACATCCGGGTCGCGCATTTGCTTCAGGCGACCCGCCATGAAGCTGGTGCGCATGTTGGTCTCAAAAATGGTGCGGATGCGCCAATCACGCTCGCCGCGATAATCCCAGCCATACTTTTCAACGAGGCGGTCAAAATCAGCGGCGAAATCTTCTACCCGACCGCCGTTCTCGGCATGACCTGCCAATGCGTCCTGAAACTCCTCGAGCATGGCAACGTCAGTCGCACCCGCGATGACGAACGACCGATCATGGTTGCCTTGCAGGGTATCGAGCCACCATTTGCTCGGTGTCGGCCGTTTCTGCCGCAGGAAATCCACCTGTTCGCGGAAGGTCAGCCTGACGGCCGTCGCTGCAAAACTTGGGGAGACATCCCCATCCTGAAACGCCGCTTCGCGCCCGGAATAGGCTGAAAGCTCCATCGCGTCGGCAAGCTGCTTTGCCAGCGCGTCAGGCGTCCAGTTCGCCGCCAACATCACAAGTTTGGCGCGCGCCTGATCAAGAGTGTCAGCGGTTACGGCCTGACGGATCGCCTCAATGCGCTTTTCTAAGAGCCGCTTGGTCTGCTGGACCAGCTGATCGGTGATCAGATCAACTGGCCCGTCCTCGGCGGCAAAGCAGCAATGATCATGCTGCGGAAGTTTTTTTTTGAGCCGTCGGCAAAGGCTGCGGGATTGTCAGTCGTAACAGCCGGCGGCTTTGGCCCGCGCGTCGGTGTTGCGGCGGCAAATGCCACGCGTGCGATCACCAGTTGGTCGATTGAAGCATCGGCCATTCGTGTGACAACCTCGAAGCCGACGAGGAAGTCGCGCGCTTGGCCGTCGTCCTCGATGCGCGCGGCCAGCGTCAGGATCGCGACAAGTGTATCAACCTCTGCCGCTTCCGCTTCGGCCATTGCCTTGCGGGCGGCAGCGCGGGCGGTGGCACTTTCCTGACGCTCTCGGCTGACCTTTGGCACCCCGGCTCCGGGCACATTATATTCCACGATCCACCGGATCAGCGTGTCACTTAAGGAGTCGGTCAGCAAATCAGCATCGCTATCGACCAGCATGTCGAGCATATCGGCATGGGTTTCTGACGCGGCCTTTGACCCCGATTTGCCGATATCGGTGGTCAGCGTCTCGCCGGTGACGCAGATCGAAATCTGCTTGTCCCAATAGGTTAAGAATTCCTGATAGCTTACCGAGCCGCCGCGTGCGGCCTCAAGGAAGGATACGTCAGTGCCGATGGGTACGGTGATTGCCGAACTGGTGCGGATCGATGTCAGCGAATTCAGCAAACGGCGCTGTTCTTCGCTGATGGTGCCATAGGGCGTTTTGCCGATGACCGTGGGGCCAGCGAACTTGTCGAGGAAGTGCAGCCAGAACGCCACACCTTCGCGCTTGAACAGCACCGGCCAAAATAACCGAGAACCAACCCCGAGGCCGTAGGGATTGTTGCCTTTGACGCCATGCCGGTGAACGATGAACTTGCGCTCTGGTAACTCAATCCCGTCGCGCATGTTTGCCCAGGTCAACAGGCGCGGCCGCCAATCCTGACCGAACGCAAAGCGGCGCTGGTCGTGCGATTTGACCTGGGCGGGCACGATCCGATTTCCCTTACGCGCCCAGACCACTTCAGAAATTGCAAAGCCCTTCAAGGTGGCATCAAGCAGGTCTTCGCAAATCCGGTCGAACGGGATCGACGCCAAGATTTCGCGCACCACCTCGACGGCCTGCTGATCCAGTTCCGAATCGGAGGATGCGGTGACAGCCCATTCCCGCGCCGTCAGGCTGGAGCGGCGTTTTTGCAGCATCGCCCCGGCATGCGGGTCTTGCGCCACTTCGTCATAGATCTTCAGGCCTTTGCCGCCGCCGCGTTTGATCAGCGTGTCGTCGGCATGTTGCAAAGCCCCGTTGAAAAACGGGATGGTGATATCGTTGGTCGCGTTGGCGATCATGGTGCGGGCTTCAACCGGCAAGTTCGTGCGGGGTGCCGCCTCGGCAAAGGCGGCGGTGCGGCGGTCTTTTTTGCGGCTCATAGCCTGTAATCTCCGTATGAATCGCGCGCGCTGTCATTGGCCGTCATCAAATGCCCGCCGCCGCCCGCCGACGCGCCGCCCGAATAGAGCAGCGCATTTTGCCACAGCATGTCGAGCGCGTCGGGTCCGTCATCGTGATCGGCATTCGGCCATTGCTGTAACTGGTCGATCAGGGTTTGTTGTGTAGGATGCAGACGGATCAGCCCGGCCGAGATCGGCGGCTGCAGCCGCTCGATGCGCAGGTTCTTGTCACTGTTGGGGATGATCGGGATTGCCGAAATGCCCACGCCCTGCTTTGCCGCCTCAATCATCAGCGTGGTGCGCAGAAACTCTTGGAACTGCACCGATTCCACAAACCACAAAAGACACCGATAATCGCGCTGCATTTTGATGGTGTCAGAAATGATGATGTCGGGCAGGCGTTTGCGGATCGACGCCTCAACCACATCCATCTTGCCGGTCAGCCGATCCATTCCGCCGATCAAGATAGCGGACGGGTCTCGGCCATTGCCTTTCTTGCCGAGCGAAGGGTCGATAGCGCCGAAATGCACCCACTCGCGCATCGGCTGGACCCAATAGATCAGCTTGCCAAATGGGTTGCCCTCACTCAGCGGCTTGTTTTGGTATTCGGTCTGGAAAGCGTCATGAGAGGCCGCGCGTTCCAGCATCAGGAACAAGAGGGACTGGATGCCGGGCCAGTTGACGATAGCGCCCGCGTCCATTTCGGCCTTGCGGGCGCTATAGAAGGCCGTGGCAGATTCTTCGCCGTCGTTGTTGTAAGCCTCTTCAAACTGGTCCCAAAGATCCATGCGATCCGGCCATTTGACCACGGCTTGGAACTCAGTCACCCGCCAAACTGGCGATTTTGCCGCGCGCACCAGCACCGCGTCGAAATGCAGCACGGTGCCGACCCAGATGACGTGCATCGAGCCATCGGGCGGGCCGACTTTCAGGGCTGCCCGCGTGATCCATGTTTCCAGCTTTTTACGCTGATCTGGGTTGCGCACTGCTTCGTCATTTTCCAGATCATCGAAAAACATCAGGTCAGGCCGATACGGCCCGTGGCGACGACCCCGGATCTTCTGCAACGCGCCCAAGCCTTCGACTCGGATATTGGTGCGGGTGACGATCTCGCCCTCGCGCCAGACGCGACCCTGACCGCAAGCGTCAGGAAAATCATGGCTCAAGCGCGGATTGGTGGTCAGCTCGGCCTTCAGCGCCTCAATCAGCAGCGCTGCCTGCGCATAGACGTCACAGACCTCGAGGCAGTAGCGGGTTTTGCCCAGCACGATGCAATAGAGTGCAAAACCTAACGACAGGTGGGTCGATTTGGACGAGCCGCGCGGTGCGATGAACAGATCCCGGACACCCTTTGGGCTGCCGAGGATTTCCGGCACGCGAGCGAAAATGTGCTTGTGAAACAAGCTATGCTCGCCACGCACATAGTGCGGCAGGTAGGTTTCCAAGAAATACTGGAAACCATCTTCGGCGCGCACACGGCGCAACCGTTCAGCTTTGGCGGCGAGATCGGCCGGGAAGTCATCGACGCTGAGTTCAATCCAGCGGGAAAAATCGCCAGCCATTACGGCAAGGCGATCTTTGAAATCCTTTTTGCTGACAGCCGCCTTCAGCTGCGGACGCTTCATGACGTGTAAAGCCCAGCCAAGCGTTCACCGAAAGGCTCGATGATCTCCAAGATCGCAGCGGCGTGCTGCGGGAAATTCTGACGCACGAACTCCAGCAAATGCCCCATCACATCCTGGGCAACACCAAGCTCGGAGATTTTCGGAGCCAGCTTGCGCGCAGCTGACGTCATCTTGGTCATGGCGTCTGCAAGCGCGACCAGGTGCTGAACTTTGGCCGCTGTGGTGAGTTCAGGATTGTCGCGGATGTCATCCAGCAGGGATTGCGCCATGATCATGAAGTCTTCGACGACCGAAGATACCACGGTCTCAATGCCTTCACCGGCGATCACAGAGGCGGTGCGCGCTTTATCCCAATCATCGCCTTCATCCTTGGCCGCTTTCTTCCAGCGCCCGAAGGTGGCCTCAGAGATGCCGTACGCAATCGAGATCGTGGAGCCGGTCATCCGGCGATAGATGTAATCGCCGCGGGCTTTACGGCGGGCGTCTTCACGGACCGACATGGAAACCACCTTTCAGCGCAAAGCCGATTGCCGCAAGGATCAAGGCACCCACCACCAAGCGCAGTACCCAAGTGATACCGTCCTGAATTTTGGTGAGCGACTTCTCGATGTTCACGGCGCGCACTTTCTCCTCGGCCGTATTAACTTCCAGCCGGTTGATGCGCCCATCATGCAGGTCCAGCCGCTGATGGGCGTTTTGCAGCCGTTCTACGAATTGCGAAATATCAGACACTTAAGAGCCTTTCTGCTCGATAGCGGCCTTCAGGCCGTCTTGCCGGTGCGCTGGTCTTCAACGCGGGCTTGCCCTGCGCGCCAGGATTGCCAAGCGATAAAGATGCCTGCCACGAGGATGACACCGCCGCCGATCAAACCGTGATCAGCAAACAGCTTTTGAATCGCATTGGATTGCCCAGTGATCTGCGACACCGCGCCGGTGAGCTGATCAATAACGGCAATCGCGCCGCCACCGCCTACCAGCGTGCCGACGACCGCGTTGGCAATCGACGCACTGGCAATGCGGCTGCCACCCGCCGACAAGCTGGCCAGCGAGGCCATGGCCCGCTGCGGCGCTACGGCGCGCGGTTTTGCCACTGTCATCGCTTCACGCGACAATGCGCCAAAAATGCCATCGGCGATCAGATGGTTGTCGGCTTGGAAGGCCAAGACGGCTGACCGCGTGCGTGCGCCGAAATCACCATCCAACGCACCGGCGAAGTAGCCCAGCTTTGCCAAGGATTGCTGCAACAGCTTCACAAGCTCGCCTTTGCTGCCCAGCGTCATCGAAACCACATTGCTTTCGAGCACCTCAAGGCCTTCGCCATCCAGCGGCGGGACCGTCGCGACCTGATAATCAGCTGCCATCGTGATATCGTTAAGATGCGCCTTGGGGTCCAAGCCCAATACTTTGCGGTAGTCGATAACGGGGCAGGTCTTGTTTGCTACCTCACAATGACCGTGGAAGGTCATGATGTTGCGATATGCCTTGTTGATCTGACGGCACAAAGACCGCAGCGTTTTGAACTGCTCTTCGGTGAATTTTTCCTCCAGAAGGCCATGCAGGCAGATCGCGATTGTGCCGACGTTGTTGCCCTCTTGAGCTGCCGGGATTTTTTCCAGATCACGGCCCATTTCCAGCGTGCCGTCTTTGCGGATGAAGAAATGGTAACCGACGCCGGACCAGCCACGCGCTTTGTGCCAAGCGTCCATCGTGGCAACGTTGTCATGGGCTGGATTGTCGGAGGCCGAGCAATGCACGAAAACGCGCGTGACCGGGCGGGCGGGCTTTTTGAAGGTGTAGGACACAGAGGGGCAACCTTGATCAGAGGGAAAGCGCTATGATCGGGGTATGCCTCGCGCGTGGGGTGCGAGTTGCCCGGACATCAGGTCCGGTCTGGCGATTATTCTGAAAAAAGATCGGGTTGACGCTTATCGTCACGGCTGTTTGCCACCCGACGCACATGCCGGGTAGACACGCCCAAGGCCCGCGCAATCGAAGCGCGATCCATGCCGCGCGCTTCCATCCGCATCACATCAGCCCGCACCGATTTTGGCGCACGGGCGTGTGGGACGTAGATCTGATTGCCCGACAGAAACTGGCATAGCGCAAGCGCATCGGTTTCACCAAGAGCCAAAATGACGGGGTGATCCGCCTTGGGTGCCACAGGGAATTTCACCTCCAGCCCGCCGAAGTGTTGGATCAAGGCCAGAGCCACCCGCATGCCAAGCGTCTCCGCGACATCGACAAGCGACATCGGCAGAGCGTTAACATTGACGGGCAGCTGCTGGGTCATCCCCTGACCACCCCTTTTTGATGGACAGATTCAGCGGCAACGCTGGCGCGCATCGCAACACCGAGCCGCACCTCGCAGTAGGCCGAGAGCGTCATACGGGGCCTGAAACCTGCGCCACGCGCCTCCAGTTCGAGCCTGACAGCGGTATTGACCACCGCGAAATAGCTGCAGTCGAAATGCGCGCCGATCTGACGCGCCGCCACGCCTGCCCGCCACATCAGGCGGAATTCCTTTTCTTGATGTGGGCGGATGACCTCGCGACGACCTGTGCGGCGCTGGGGCAAGCCGAGCGCAATAGCGCGGTCCTGAAGACAATCGACAGACATGCCAAGGTTGGCAGCTGCCTCCGGCAGGAGCACCTCGACGTTGCTCCACGCACGCTGGATATCGGCGTTTTTCGCCCGAATTGACCGCATTGCCATCAGCCAGCCCTCCGGGCTTTGCCGCGCTGTTCCATCTTTTTCAGCGCTTCGATGATCGGTGTGGCCTGCACTGAATCGAGCAGATCAGGATCAACCGCGACCGAAGCGTCATCGGGGGCGACGAAACGCTTGCAAAACGCCCGCAGCGCCGGGCGTGAAGCATCGTCGATCACTCCGAGGCGATGGCAGGATTTCCATAGAGCATGGATCAACCGCACATAGGGCTTCACAGAGGCCGGAAGTTTGCGCCCGCCGGATTTCACCCGAAAACCGAGGCGCTTCAATTCGTCAAGAACGTCAAGTTTCTGACGCTCGGTCATGACGCGCAAACTGACCTTCCCCGTCACGCGGGCCAGCATGGCGCGGTAATCGTCCTCGACCATCTGCAGTTGGCCTTTGGCGATGTTGATGATGGCTGTGGTGTTCATGCCGGTTCACCTGCAGCAGATGCCAGGATCGCGTGACCTGCATCCGAGAGGGCGCAGTTTTTATCAATCATTCCGGCAATATAGAGCGGCCAAGCCCCTGCGATGGACATTTTGTGCCCGCGATCTCGGATCTTCTGCCCATCGAGGGTGTCCAGAAACACCTGCCTGCCATCGTCACTAACATGAGCGACGACTCTGCCCGATGCCAACAGCATCAACGCCTCAATGGGTGCCGGTTTAGACATTGCGGCTTGGCACGCACTGATTTCATCTGGGGTGTAAATGCCATCAGTCACGGCTGCACCGCGCGCAGCTGTCGGGGTGAGAAATCGACGGGACAAACGGTGTTTTACACATCGCGCATGGCACCTTGCCGCCGCCCGCCAAATGCTCCTGCAGCTTGCGACATTGTTGCGCCCAGACCGAGCGCAACTGCCCAACGGTCAGATCGAAGGTCGGAGCGATCAGATTGAGCTTTTCGCCCGAACTGATGCGCGCGAAAGCCTCTTCCAACTGAGCTTCGGTCAGGCGGTCGGAGACGACCATCAGAGGCGCGGTCTTTGGCCGTACAGCAGGCACCTTCGGCTTTGCCACAACGGCAGGTGTATGCCTCAGGGGGGGGGAGGCCCGTTTCACCTCAACTACATCCAGAAGCGAAGCCTGTGTCTCTGCCTCAGCCGCTGCTGCATCGCGCAAAGCCTGACCGAATGACGAGACGGCTTGCTCGGGCAACTCGATCTCTTCTTCCTGAAGGAAGAACATGACCCGCGATGCCACATCCTTCTCGGGAAAAATGCCGACAAGGATCGGCCGGGACAGCACGATCTCAAATTGCCCATCGGGGCGGTCACGCAACATATAGCTCATCTCTACCTCCGGGCTGCTCATCAGGACACGGCCACCACGCCGCACCGACCGCCGCCCGGTGTGATCCGGGCGGGGTTTCGCAAGGGACGGTCAGGCCACCTTCTTCGGGGATGGCTTGAAGGTCAGCTTGCGGCTTTCTGGGATTTCCATCGGAACGCCGGTGGCCGGATTGCGACCCGGGCGTGCCGGGCGTGCTTTCACCTGAAACTTGCCAAATCCGATCAGCGAAATAGTGTCGCCTGCCTCGGCGCGCGCGGTGATGCCGTCAAGAAACTGCTCAAGAATGTCCTTGACCACGACCTCGGGGACGCGACTCTTGGTGGCGATTTCGCGGATAATATTGCCTTTGTTAACAGTGCCCATAGGTTCCTCCTTGGGGTTAACCGACCAGCGACGTGCTGGACGGGGCAGTCTCGCTGGGCAGCGTTAGCAGCCCGTCGATTTGAAGTTCTTGTGCGCGGTTCAGCCACGAACGCGCGGCCCATAGCCAATCGGAGCCATGTGGCAGGCGCAGGATCAGCGCAGCACCATGCAAAGCGTCCCGGCGTTCGTCCTCGGTGAGTTCCGCCGGGAGAGGCTCCTTGAAAAAGTATAGCCGCTCGGCCTGCAGCGCGATCCAGTCAGCACGGCGGATTTCCAAGCTCATCGGCTGTGGTGCGCATGACCACGCCGCCCCGATTGCCCGGTCCATGCGGCCCTTGGCATTGTTGATCGCGTTCTGGACCGCCACGGGGTTGCCTGATGCACAGATCAACTCCAAAGCAGGCGTCGTGATATCGCCAAGGAACGCCTCATGTGCGTCGTGTAACAGCGCCCAGCCTTTCAGCGCCTTGGTGGGGCAGAGTGCTTCCACCAGCAGCGAATGCGCGGCAACTGACCACGGCAATCGGCTGTGGCCCGTGAAGCGGTTGATCTTGGAAAGCGCCTCCGCGATCATCGACCCGGCGAAATCACCTGGACAAAGCATCGCCAGATCAACCGGCCCGCGCGAGGTGTGAAATGGGATCTGCATGCCCATCAGGCTTTCGCCAAATTGATGGTGACCTGTTTCCACGCCGCGCCATAATCTGCCCGCCGTTCAATCACGACATAGGATTTGGACCCGATGAGCACGCGGCTATCGGTGATCGCGCGCATAGCCTGTTCCCAGATCGGATGTTCGATCTTGAGGTTTTGCAGCCCGTAGACCGCGTCAGAATTTACCACGCCCGGCTTTTCCATGTGAAAAGCATGGGTCAGCAGCGGCATGATCTCATCCGGGATGCGGTCCCGGAATTCCTCAATGTATTGATCGACCAGCTGTTTCGCGATTTGCAGCTGGGGGCCGAACGCCACCTGATCAGCAATGCTAATCCTGACACGCTTCAGGCCGTCAAAGCTGGTCAGGGTGATATTGCCCTTCTCGCCGCCGCGCTTGACGCCATAATGCTCGGCCAAAAGAGCGACCGTGGTGTAGACGTCGTCATAAGTATGGCCTTTGAAGCGCTCGACCTGACCGTTCAAATCGTCCGCAAATCCATGAATTTTATCGACGGTTTGCGAGATCAGCTTGTCCGCGTCTTTGACGTTGGCGACGGGAACCGCGCGCCCTTTGCTGTCGAGCATGTGGGTCGGGTGATCGCCGGTGATGATGAAGTCAGCTGCCATTTCAGGCCTCCTTTTTGGTTTGGGTGATTGGGTTTAGGGGGCACGCGCGACATGCCGCCCAGAATTTCAATTCGTCCGGGGCAGACATCTTCATGGGTGCCAAGGCATGGCCTTTGCAGACATCGATGCCGATGCCTTTGCGCAAATGTGGGCACAGCACCTGCCCGCGAAACTTCGAGATGACGACCGCCGCAAATTTGGCTGAAACCTTGTCCAGTCCAGCGGGATAGGTGCCTGACAGCAGCATCGAAAGCGAAGGGCGCGGCATGCCGATGTCACGGGCGACAGCTGCAATGCTGCGGCGCTTTACATCGACTTCCGTGCGCAGCAGCTGCACCCACTCAGGATCGGGAAGATCAAGCCCAAGCGCTACTTTGTGCATGGCGTATCCTCCCCGGTGTTCGGATCGCGGATGCAGCCGTATTTGATGCTGTGGACCGGCGCGATATTCCCGGTATTGCGCAGCAAAGTGAATCGGAGCAGGCCATTGCTGGTCGTCGCAGTTCCAGCCTCGCGTCGCGGCTGGCGCTGCAAATATCCGGCCGCTTCAAGCGCGCGATACCACTTGTGCAAATCCTGTTCAGCGTTGACCTCGTCACGCGCCGCCAGCATGGCGATTTTGCGGATCGTGAAGCTACAGGATTGGACCCGCATGGCCTGCCAAGCTCGTTGCCGCAGGGTGCCTCGCACTGGCTTGCGGCAAGCTGCTTCAGCGGTTGGCGCGCCGTTTGGGATTTCCGCGCCGCCTGCGATAAAGGCTTGCCCTGCGGCGGTTGCGGTAAAGCAACCTTCTTCCCGGCGCTCGATCAGGCCGCGATTAATCAGCCGATGCAATGCTTTGGCAATCTTGTAGCGCGGACGCTCAATGGTTGCGGCCAACGCATCAATAGATAGACAAGCCGATCCGACGCCATAAAGCACTTGTGTCTGAGTGGATGCTTCGACCATTTCAGCGACCCGGCACCATGATTGCCTGACCCGATTTCCGGTCATTGATCAAATGCTCACCAGCCATTTCCCGCAGCGTCAGCCCCTCGGGGCCTGCGGGAGCGTTACGCTGGCCAAAGCGTTCGATTGACACGATGGCTTCAAGAATTTCCCGATTAAAGCCACGAGTTGCCTGCGCGACAAAGCTGGCAAGATCAGGGGCCACAGGTATCGCGCATTTGCGATCTAGGAAGACCTGAACATCATCAATGCCAGCAGGTTCAAAGCGGATGTAGCGACTGATCCGGCTGGCAGTCTGCGGGTGCTTGGTCAAATTGTCCCGGATGCGCCCCATGCCGACAAGCACGAAGGGTACCTCGGTCAGATCTGTGAAGTCGCGGATTGTATCGACCAATGCGGACTTGCCAGAAACGTGGTCCGCTTCATCAATGACGATGGCAAATTGCTGACGCGCGGTTTGCGCGCGTGCCAAGCGTTCAGAGAGGGCGGCGATACATGCGCGGAAGCGTTTTTCATGACCGCGCGGGATTTCAGCGTCAGAAACACCGAGGCCGATCAACAATTCGGACATCATCCAATACGCTGACCATTCGGTCTTGGCGCGCAAATAGATGCAATCTTCCATCGCCGCCCAACGATGCAGGATGGTCGTTTTGCCCAACCCCGGAAGTCCGTCTACGACGACCAACCGGCATTCAACTGACCCGCGCGCCTCAAGCGCGGTCATGCCCTCCATGAACTTTGTGTAGTTTCTTGTTTCAACGAAGCCCTGTTTCATTTATTCTGTCCTCTCTTCTACTGCTCGTCAGTGATCAGGCGGCGGACCTCAGCAGGTCGTCCAACATGGCAAGGTCCACGCCTGATATTCTCAAAAACTCACGCCCCGCCCGACCAGCCGTCAGGTCCAGCAAAAGCTGACGCCGCCCACTGGTGAGCTTTGAGGCGTCAGCCAACACATCGAACGCCAGCTCGACATCCGGGTGCTGCGCGCGTGGCACCGCCTTCGGTTTGGGGAAATTCATCGGTCGCACCACTTCGGCCAATTCTGGCTCCGGCGTGATAACGGGCATGGGCATCGCCACCCCAAGATCAATGAGCCGGGCATCGTCCAACTGTTCAACGATCTGCTGCTGCTTTTTGCCGATCCGCTTAAGCTGACCTTTGACGCGCTTCTCTTCCGCCTCGCGTTGATAGGTGTGGGGGATGTAACGCTCTTTGTTGCCCGAGAATTCAGCCACACAGATCAAGCGGCCCGGCTGACCGTCTTCTTCCTCGAACTCACGAACCCAAACTTTATCGGCCCGATGCAGATCATAGCCAACCCAGACCTTGCGGCTGTGCCAAGCCTCCAGATCAGTGTGGAAATACTGGTTTTTGTTCCATTCGACCAAAGCTCGGCGACAAATCCGCACCTCATAGGGCCGGAACAAATCGTCTTCCTCGTCAGCATCAATCGTGACGGGCTCAAAACCCGATGCAACATGCGAGGCCCAGCATTCGTTGGGCGACATATGCCGCATTTTTCCGGTGATCGGGTCTTCGATCTTTGGCAGGCCACTGTGCGGTGCATCATTGTATTCCGTGACGGTCTGTTCGCACATCGCAAGGAAATGCTCCCACGTCGGCAGGTTGTTCGAACGACCGAATTGCTTGATTTCCGAACGGGTCAGCTTGTGGATCGCATTCCCGGCCTGCTTGTCCATCGTTTCGCCGATGTAGGTGGGCAAACGACGGGCCAGCGGGTTCCAACAGGTGCCGTTGAAGCGTTCGATGATGCCTTTGGCCTGCGAATTGTATGGCAGCGCGTGCATCTTGGTGATGCTGAGGCGTCCCATCAAACCGCCGACATCGCCGTCAACGGTCTTGTTTTTGTACCCCGGCCCTCGGTCGGTGTAGAAAATCGCGCAGACACCGTTGCTGGTACAAGATCGGCGCAGAGCCTCGACCACCGCAATGACGTTTTCCTTGCGCGAGATCGCAATGCCAACACATTTGCGCGTGGCGACATCAAGCACCGAGGTGATTTCCGGGCGGATAGCATTGCCGCTGACCGGATCGGCAATTTCGGCGTCAAAGGTTTTGCCATCGGCGGTGTAGATCGTGGTCGGCCAAAGCCCCTCGGTCGTCCTCTGGATATAGGCCATTCGCGACCGCAGCGTCAGCAATCCTTCGCGTCCGACGTTCTTTTCGATGTCGTTCAGCTTGACCTTCAGGGTGTGGCGCACCTGATCAATGGTCAGCGGGAATGCTGGGTTGGTGTCCATATAGGCGGCGAGCGCCTCGGTGGCGTGCGGTTTGGAGCCGATAGCATAGTGTTTCAGGAAATCCACAAAGCCTGGCGGTACAGGATCGGCTTCTTTGCTGACAACCGGAGCAAGTCCTGCGACTCCGCGTGCTTCACGCGCTGCAAACCAGCGCTGGATGGTGCGGATGCTGATTGATTGGTCACCTTTCTGCCGATCATTGGCCATCGTAAGGACTGCCTCTGTCAGCCCAAACATCTCTGGATCGGTCAGCCAATGTCGAAACTCTGCCTGAGCCAAGCCGAAGTCCTTGACCGCCGATGCACGCGATTGACCGCGCGGGATTTGATAAGCTTCTATCGCCAACAGAACCTGCGACCGGGCTTCCATCACGCCGCGCTGACGGGCGGAAAGCGAGGCGGTTTTCAGGGTGGCGAGTTTGCGACCATCAGATTCCTGACGCTGCAGGACTTCTGCAGCCCGATGCACTTTCATATCTCTGCTGGCCAATGCCTGCTGCAATTCAAATGGCAGTAGAGACTGGTGATACTCGCGCCCACCGCCAAGGCCTTTGCGCTTACGGCAAAGGTTCGGCGGCAAATCTATCCAGCCCTCACGGGCCGCATGAACTTGAACGCCACGCTCGCTTTGCGGGAAGGCGGTAACGCCGCGCTTTGTGGCGACCTCGGCCAACTCGCGTGCTGTGAAGAAAACCTGCGTCATTTCCGCACCCTCCGACGCGCCGAAAGCACTTGTCTGCGCGACTGCATTTCTTCGATATGCTCGTCCAAAAGCTGCTCTTCGATCATTTCAGCGTATTCGCTTTCAATGACCGTCAGCCCGAACTCACCCGGCACAAAGCCCAGCAAATCCTTCGCACCTGTTGCATCAACAAGGGCGATGAACGCGTCCAACGGGATACGATGATCTTCTGAGCCCTCTGACGACCATTTGTTCAACATTGCCTCTGAAACCGTGCGCCCCAGATAAAGCGATATGCGGCCCGCAATATCAGCGCGGTCCAGTCGCCCCTCTGCTCTGGCATCACGCAGCGCACGCGAAATCAGCCGCGCAATCTTGTTTTCCAAGGCTCCGCGCCCAGCAACATCAGGACCATAGCCAACAGCCACCTTAGGCGGCTGCCAGCTAAAGAGGTCTTTGGTCAAAGGGTCGCGGTGCCGGGTCATCAGATGCGACCCTGACGCTGCAGGGAGGCGACGATGCGCTCTTGGTTGGCGGCGATCAGGCGATCAAGCACCGGATCGGCCAACTTCCCAAAAACCTTGTTAGCCGTCAGGAACTTGCGCTCGACATCATCAAAGATGACGCCGTTGTTGAGCAACCCCATCGCGTCGGCCACCGAGGAGACACGGGCGTTTTGCGCCAGCAGCTTGTCGAGGATTTCCGCTTGGCGCTTGGGTTTTTCGCCTGAGAGCAGCATAAGCTCTGACTGCTTCTCCGCCCAAGGCGTGCCTGCCAGCCGCTGGCGGCTGTCTGGCGTCAGGTCGGACCAGATTTTGACGGCCATCATGATTGTTCGAGCAGAGAGGCCGATTTTCTTCGCGGTCACCTCGGCAAAACCGAAGACCTCCGCTGGCTTTTCACCAAACTGCAAACTTTGCAGTTTGGTCCCTTCTTTGCCCTTTTTAACGTTTTTGTCGCCGCCACGCTTGGATTGCGGATGCAATCGTTCCCAGACTTGCTTCAAACCATGAAGGTGGTGGCAGCGATCCAATGCGATCAACTCTGCACGACCGAGGTTTTCCATTACCTCTTCCAGCAGCGCCTCATCATCGGTTTGCGCGTCGGAAACAGTGGCTGGAATTTCCCGCCGATCCAACAGGCGATAGGCTTCAAGGCGCACCCGCCCGGCGATCAAGCGATAGCCGTCGCCATCTGACCTTACGCGGATCGGGTGCAGCAAACCTTGCACCGCGATGACCGCGGCCAGCCCTTCCGCCCATGCTGGGTCAAAATCACGCGCCCGGTCGGACGGAACCTCGATATGATCAAGGGAAATGTAGTGAATTTCTGTCATTTAGGTGCCTGTAAACACTAAGGAATGCCCGCGCGTTGATCGCGCGGTGCTATTGATTAAGCGACAAGGCTTGACGACCGGCGGATGTTAAAACGCAGATTTCGCCGTATTCCGCCTTGGCCCACTCAGCGAGTTTCATGCTGATCACGCGCCCAACGACGGTCGGTTGAACTGGCCCAAAGATGCGCCAAGCGCCAATTCCGCAGTTGCGCTTTGTGACTTTTTCAGCGTCGATCTCGCGAAGCGCAGCCTGCTGTGCAGACGTGAGCAGCTTGATCATCGCGCCACCCCTGCGGCCAGATGCGCGCCCCATGCGGCGTCGAAGATCGCGATACCGATCAGGCAGATCGCCGCAAACAGTCCGATGATGTACATTTCGCGCTTTTCGCGCGCCCAGCTGGCATCTTCGATCTTTTGACGGTCCAGCATCTTCAAGACATGCCGCGCCCGTTCTTGATCGATCCAGTCGCTGTTATCGCGCAGCCAGATGCAGGCAGCGCGCATCATGTTCTCGGTGTGCAGGCTGGGCCGAGCCAGCACTGCCCTCGCGGCCTCGGTGTTGGTCTCACGCGGCACAAGGATCACGTCATCATGACCGAGTTTGATGGCGGGTACGCGCAGCTGCAACACTTCGCCCATCACTGCACCGCCCGTTCTTCGCGAGTCTTGATCACCGGCGCATGTGGTGACGGGAAAAGCGTCACCGTCATGCTTTCGACGGTTCGGCGAACCACCGCCTCACGAGCGCGCTTTTCACATAGCCGCAGCTTCGCGCGCAGCAGTTCGACCTGCTCCAACAACCAGTTGCGATGAATGCGCAGGGCCGACGCGGTGGCGCGCACTTCAGTTGGGGGGGCCGAGACGGTCGCGTTGAGCATGCCGATGGCCGCGCCGATCTCGCTGGCCGACAGGGTCAAGTCAGCAATCGCATCGCGCAACTCGCCCGAACCCATGTCAAAGCCGCAGCGGTTTACTGACAAACGAAGGGTCATGCCGCCTCCCGCTTGTCAGCTTCACGTTGTGCTTTTTTACTGGCAATCAGGGCCTCATTCTCCTTAGAAAGGATGCGAGACTTTCTGATGGGATAACGGTCCGGGAAGAGCTCTGCGACGGGGACGCTGAGATACTCAGCAAGTGCTGCCTCCGCAGGGCGATTGGTCCGGTTCCAGACGTGCCGGAAGTGGGACGGGTCAATACCTTGGAGTTGGGCAAGACCGGTCATGGTCATGCCTTTTTCTTCCAGGGCGCATTTGATCCTGGCCTTCGACCAGGTCTGATTATTCATCGGGGTTCTCCAGCTTTGGGCGGGTGCCGCAAACACTCGCCTTTTGTTGAGGCTTGAAACGCAACAGCGGCCTTTTTGAACGGGCCGCATAAATAATGGATAAACAACAAATGGTGCTTAGTAAACACCATTTGTTGTTTAAATGGTGGATTGTTGGCTAGACCTGAAAACGAGCCGAAAACGCCCCTCGCTGCGCGGCTTAGGTCTGTTCGGCAGGCTTTGGGAGACATGGATCGCGATGATCTGGCTGCACAACTTAACGTCAGTAAAAACAGTATCGCGTATTACGAGCGCGGAGATCGCACCCCTGATGCAGACACACTTGCTGCCTACAGCCGCCTGTTCAATGTGAACATGAATTGGGTAATAAACGGCGAAGGCCAGATGTTCCGCACGGCCCTTGACGTCATAGTACAAGCACAACGTCGGGCAGAGGCTAAGGAATTGCTGGCTGAACAAGAGCACCCGAACGAAGGTGCCATGTCCGATATGGTTACCATCCCCCTTTATGATGAGGTGCGCGCATCCGCCGGTCATGGCTCAGTTGCAATCAACGAAACTGCAACTACACGCATAGCCTTCGAGCCAAACTGGCTTGCTGATCTAGGCGTCAGGCCAGAATCTGCGGTAATACTGTCTGCTCAAGGCGACAGCATGGAGCCCACCATCATGAATGGCGCGCCGATGTTGGTCGATACCTCCAAGAAAGATGTTCGAAACGGCTTTATCTATGTCTTTGATGTGGCGGGTGATTTGATGGTTAAACGGATCGAGCGCCTCCCAGACGGCACAATAAATCTGCTCTCTGACAACAGCGGTAAGTATCCGTCACGCAACCTTGATCTCGAAACCGTGTCGAGAATGACCGTTATCGGACGGGTGTATGCCGCCGTCAGCAAATTTTAAAATTGCAACATGCAGGAGCGAAATTGATGATTCCCGATGATGATGAACTCGGAAAATTGCTAGCAGACGGCTGGGATGTTTGCGGATATTCGGTTTGCTTGCTCGCAGCCGGTGCGCAGTCCCATCACATTCTGCTTCGCAAGGGTGTCAGCCTAACCTCCTTCGGCATCCTTCAGAATGGCAAGAACGAGCTGGCCAGAGGTCCTAGTGTGCTGACGCCAAAACCTGAAGCGCCGATAAAGAAGGGCTTCTTTGGCTGACACGCAGGATTGTTCCTGATATGTTCCAGGCTCTCCCAATGAGCCAGGACAATCATGAACGCCCTAAATCCCGCAAACGCGATCTCCCCCGTGGCCCCTTGGCTCGGGGGAAAACGTAACCTAGCCAAGCGCATATGCGCTATCATCGACGCCACACCCTGCACGACATATGCCGAGCCTTTCGTCGGCATGGGCGGTATATTCTTGCGCCGCAGCCAGCGCCCCAAGGCCGAGGTGATCAACGACTATGGCCGGGATGTCGCCAACCTTTTCCGCATTCTCCAGCGCCACTATCCGCAGTTTCTCGAAGTTCTGCGGTTCCAACTGACTACACGGGCGGAGTTCAACCGACTTGTCGATACCAACCCTGAAACGCTCACCGACCTCGAACGTGCCGCGCGCTTCCTTTACCTCCAGCGCACTGCCTTCGGCGGTAAAGTCTCAGGTCGCAATTTCGGCGTATCCAAAGACCGCCCCGGCCGCTTCAACCTGACCACGCTGGAGCCGATGCTCGAAGACCTGCACAGCCGCCTTGCAGGCGTTGTGGTTGAGTGCCTGGACTGGTCTGATTTCATCCGCAGATATGACGGCCCTGGCACGCTGTTCTACTGTGATCCGCCTTATTGGGGCTGCGAAACGGACTATGGCAAGGCGATGTTCGACCGCACCAGCTTCGCCCGCATGGCCGATCAGCTCAGCCACATCCAAGGCCGCTTTATCCTTTCGATCAATGACGTGCCCGAAATCCGTGAGATATTCACCGCCTTCCATATTGAGGGGGTGACCACCACTTACAGCATCACTAACCGCACGGGCGAGGTCAGTGATCGGGCTGAACTGCTAATTTCCAACTGGCCGCTGGCCGTTAGGAACGCCCCGTAAGGCGCAATTTCTAACGCAATACTCGGAAGAGCAGTTCGGAGTCCGCATTTTGCATCATCGCATCATGCCTGCGTTTTTCCAGTGTCCTTTCAAAGGCTTGCGCAAACTCCGAAATGACGCAGCAAACTCCGCATGGATTTCGGAGTTTGCTGCCTAACGATCAACCTTCCTGCCGCCCAACACAGCCTTTGCCGAGCTTACTTTGTGGCCATTCATCAGCGCGAAAGCCTTTATTTCATTGAGTGTTAGCCAAGTGCTAGGCAATGCGCGGACTCTGCCAGCACAATGAAATATTCTGCGCGGTAGATGCGCGATTTGCCCGCCATTTCATCGACCATCTTTCATCGCCGCACACTACCACCGTCAGCTTTTACAGCTCTTTTCTCTGGTGTTCTCAATGCCTTGGGCAGTGACAGGCTCTTTTCAATGGAGATGACAAAGGTAGTCCCCCCCTACAGCTTCTGTCCTAGCTCAAAACCGGGATTCAGGCAACCTGAGGGAGACTCAGTGGGACGCGCGGAAACCCAAATTCCGCGCAACGCACGGAAATAATTGGATAAAATAACTCAATGCGGGACTGCGTGACACTATCAGAAACTGGGTATTGGCGGAAGCGGTGGGATTCGAACCCACGGTAGGGTTCCCCCTACGCTCAGTTAGCAACCGAGTGCTTTCGGCCTCTCAGCCACGCTTCCGACGGGCTTTATTTAGCGGGGCAGGGGGGCGGGGGCAAGAGGGAAAGCGGGGGTGGGGTGCGGTTTTGCGGCTGGGCGGCGGTTGGTTTTGTCGACCTCGCATACCAATGCGGCGGCAGGGGCGGTGGCGCGGTTGGGGAATTTGGGGGTGGCGGAGTTTTTGCTGCGGGATGTGTTGCGGGGGGTGCCGGGGCAGGAGTCGCAGGTGATGCCCAGCGGGACATGCGGCGGGGCGGGGTGCTCGGGTTGTGGCGGCACCGGGGTGGGGGAGCGGCGGCTGCGGGCATAACTGGTGGAAGGGTGAGGGGCGGTCCCGAGTCGGGACCTTTTTTATGTGTTTGGATTCATAGGGTTAGGGTGGGATGTTAAGGTCTTGTTAGGGATTGTAACAGACCATCTTATGCTAGTTTACTTTGACAAAAGCGCTCGCTGGACTAGTTATAGTATCCTGATCGAAATGCCAACAAACTTTCAATAGGAGCCGATGGGTCATCTTTCGCCAGTGACGCAAAAATACTTATCCCTAGCTGATATGCAATCGCACCATCGGATTCGAGTACAGTTTGATCATCAAGACCAGAGAGTAAAGAAACAGCTTTGCCAAAAGCTGCGCCCAAAATGTCCACATCACCTATTTTAGGTCTGGCAGGGCCAGAAAATTCCACTGCTTCCAATAGCCCACTTGAATCATAATAACAGAATATTCCATCGGATTGAAAAAAATCACAAGGGAACGAAGACTGGGATGTTCGCTTAAATGTCTTATACTCACTGCCAATTATAGCTCGAACTTCATATGGGCTCATGTCAAACTTTATTAAGCCAACACCCTTAAGTGGAAAAATTTGAAAATCCATCAGTAGTGTCCCTCGCTTTCCGAATAGTTGAGCATCTGTTCTATTGCCTGATTATATCTATTTCCAAACTTACCTATAATATCATCTACATCCATTTGCTGCGCACCCCGAAAATCGCCTTGAGAAATTCGATCCGCTTGTGCTTGACGATAGTTTCGAGATTCCCTTGAGTTACCCCAACTTGCGGTCATCTGATGATCCTCAACACGCATCGCAACGGCAGGCCCTTTTCCGGTCGGTAGTGGACTGACAGAGTTCGCTGGCGTTTGATGAGCTTCATATCCAGGGATACCTTTGACGTCTTTGTAAGGACCGCCTAATTGAAGAACTTTTGTCTCAGTTGAAACAGTTGCTAATGTAGGGGCACGAGCAGCAGTTGATACCGCTCCAGTATAAACGGCCACGGCAACTTCCGCCATACCTGATAGCTCCCAAGTGGCTGCGCTCAAGTAGTCACCGCGCAAAAATGCTTCTTCAGCTCGATTGGCGGCCACTTTGCCCGGAATCATGTTTGGAGCAGATTTGGCAGTATTTTTTGCCGTATCTGTCACGGCATACCTATCAGTTCGCCCTCCGAGGACAGCTTCAGAGAAAGCTGTACCGACGAACCGACTGCCCTATCGAACCAAGATGGCTCTCGTTCTTTTGCTTGATGCCCTGACGGATCACTCTTATTGACCAGATCGCCGAAGCTATACCCATACCGATTGGTCCCCACCCCTGCCTTCATCACCTCCCACCAATCGGGCTGGATAAACATGCTGAGTTTGGGGTCGTAATACCTTGCGTTGAGGCATTGCAGGCCAGCGTCGCCGTCGTAGCGCTCGCCGATGTAGCCTTTGCTCCCGTTCGCGACGCCAATGTCAGCGTCGTAGGTGATCGCCTCGCCATAGGGGCGGAACACCGAGCGTTCGGTCATTTTGCCTTGTTTGGAAGGCGTGGCGGCATCGGTGGTGAACTGAGTGACACCGCGCACGGTGCCCAAAGCGGCGCGGTGCAGGGCGGTGGCGTAGGTGGCATTGGCGTAGTAGACGAGGCGGATGTTCGGCAGCGGAGAGGCGTAGATCGCCTTATCCTCGGTATCTCACCAATCCCGCACCTCGATCAGGCCTGCATAAACCGTGACGCTTTGCGCCGCTGAGGGGGCGGTGGTGCAGTTGGCGGCGGGGGCGAAGCCTTCGGTCTTTGCGGGCAGCGGTTAGGCGATGCAAATGGGCAGTGATGAACAAAAGCTTAACGGGGTATCCATAACCCCTTGATATATTTAGAGCCCCCCGGTTGTCCACGCGTGGACAACCGGGGGCAGGTCTCAGCCATTAAACAGGAAATGCAGCACATCGCCGTCTTTGACCTCATAGGTCTTGCCTTCCACCCGGAACTTGCCCGCTTCTTTCGCCCCGGCCTCACCTTTGCCGGCGATATAATCGTCATAGGCGACGGTCTCGGCCCGGATAAAGCCCTTCTCGAAATCGCCGTGGATCACCCCAGCCGCCTGCGGGGCGAGCATGCCCTTGTGGATCGTCCAGGCGCGGGCTTCTTTCGGGCCGACGGTGAAATAGGTCGACAGACCCAACAATTTATACCCGGCACGGATCAAACGGTCCAAGCCCGCCTCGTGCAGCCCCATTTCTTCCAGAAACATCGCGGCTTCGTCATCGGCGAGCTGGGAAATCTCTTCTTCGATCTTGGCCGAGATCACCACCGACCCGGCACCCTGTTTGGCAGCCATTTCGGCCACGCGGGCCGATTGGGCATTGCCGTCCGCCGCACAGGATTCCTCGACATTACAGACATACAAAACTGGCTTGGAGGTCAGCAGCTGCAACAGCCGCCATTGCCGCTGATCTTCCTCGGCTACCTGAAGGTTACGCGCCGGGTGCCCCGCTTCCAGCAGTTTCAGTGCTGCGCGCAGCAGGCGATCTTGATCCAAAGTGTCCTGATCGCCGCCGCGCAGCTTCTTTGCCAACCCGGTCAAACGGCGCTCGATGCTTTCCATATCCGCGATCATCAGTTCGGTCTCGATGGTTTCCGCATCGGCCACCGGGTCAATCTTGCCCTCGACATGAGTGATGTCGCCGTCTTCAAAGCAGCGCAGCACATGCGCCACCGCATCACATTCGCGGATATTGGCGAGGAACTGGTTGCCGAGGCCCTCGCCCTTCGACGCACCCCGCACAAGGCCCGCAATATCGACAAATGTCATCCGGGTCGGGATGATCTGTTTGCTGCCCGCAATCGCCGCCAGTTTGTCCAGCCGCGCATCCGGCACCGCCACTTCACCGACATTGGGCTCGATGGTGCAGAACGGGAAGTTCGCCGCCTGCGCCGCCGCCGTGCGGGTCAGCGCGTTGAACAGGGTGGATTTGCCGACATTCGGCAGACCAACGATACCCATTTTGAAACCCATAGCGGCACCTCTTTTGCTGGCTGAATGCCAAGACCGCCTGCGGCATAGGCAGGAGTGGCGGTGCGGTCAAGGCTTTCCCTTTGTAATCCGGGGCGCGCGGCTTTGTTGCAGCCTCTGGTGGGCGCATTTGGGCCAATGTGAAACGGCAAGGCTTGGCCTGTGGCGGGCGGCGTGATGGGCCATTGATTTTCCGGGCTTTCCCATGCAAACCCTTCAAAGCTTTGCAGGGATGGGCCGGAACATGAGCAGAATCGACGATACCTTCGCAGGTTTGCGCGCGCAGAACAAAAAGGCCTTCGTCGCCTATATCATGGCGGGCGACCCGGATGTGGAGCGGTCTCTGGCGGTGATGAAAGGCTTGCCGGGCGCTGGCGTCGATGTAATCGAGCTTGGCCTGCCGTTCACCGATCCGATGGCCGATGGCCCGACCATTCAGCTTGCCGGCCAACGCGCTCTGGAAGCGGGGATGACGCTGGACAAGACCCTGCAGATGGTGCGTGATTTCCGCAGCGGCGATAAGATCACCCCGATCGTGCTGATGGGCTATTACAACCCAATCTATTCCCGCGGCGTTGATCTTTTCCTGCAACAGGCAACCGAGGCTGGCATAGACGGCCTGATCGTCGTTGACCTTCCGCCCGAAGAAGACAGCGAGTTGTGCCTGCCCGCGCAAGCCGCTGGGCTGAACTTCATTCGGCTTGCGACGCCCACCACTGATGCAAAACGCCTGCCGAAAGTGCTGCAGAACACGTCGGGCTTTGTCTATTATGTCTCGGTTACCGGCATCACCGGGGCGGCTGCGGCACAGGCCGCCGATGTCGCGCCCGAAGTCGCGCGCATCAAGCAATCGACCGATCTGCCCGTGATCGTCGGCTTTGGCATCAACACGCCAGAGGCGGCACAGGCCATCGCATCGGTGGCTGACGGCAGCGTGGTCGGCTCTGCCATAGTTGCCCAGATCGCGGCTGGCAAGCCGGTGGCCGAGGTGCTGAGCTTTGTCGCCAGCCTTGCTGCAGGCGCACACGCGGCCTGATCGCGCGGATCGCAACGATTTTTACAGATAACATTTACAGATAACGGGGGGCCGGGGGGTGGAAGCCCCCCGGTTTTTCTGTTGTGCGGGTTTTCTTGGGTGCAAAGCCCATTGCGCCGAAACCCTGAAATTGGTAATCATCCGTTACCAATTTCAGCAAAAGGCCGCGCATATGCCCGTGATCACCTGCATCGACGATCTGAAGCAGCTTTACAAAAAGCGCACGCCGAAGATGTTTTATGATTACTGTGAAAGCGGCTCCTACACCGAGCAAACCTTCCGCGAGAACACCACTGATTTCGCCAAGATCCGCCTGCGCCAAAGGGTTGCCCGCGATCTGACCGGGCGCAGCACGGCCGTCTCGATGCTGGGCAACCAGATCACCATGCCGGTCGCACTGGCCCCAGTAGGCTCGACGGGTATGCAAAGCCCGGATGGTGAGATCAAAGCCGCCCGCGCCGCCGCCGCTTTCGGTGTGCCGTTCACCCTGTCCACCATGTCGATCTGCTCGATTGAGGATGTGGCCGCCCACAGCCCGACGCCGTTCTGGTTTCAGCTTTATGTGATGAAAGACGAAGATTTCGTCGATGCCATCATCGAGCGGGCGCGGGCTGCGAAATGCTCGGCTTTGGTGCTGACGCTTGATCTGCAAATTCTTGGACAGCGCCACAAAGATCTGAAAAACGGCCTGACCAGCCCGCCAAAACTGACCCTGCCAAACATGATCAACATGGCGACCAAACCGCAATGGTCGATGGGCATGCTGCAAACCCCGCGCCGCACCTTCCGCAATATCGTCGGCCATGTGAAAGGTGTGACTGACCTCGCTGACCTCACCAAATGGGCGAATGAGCAGTTTGACCCGATGCTGGATTGGGGCAAGGTCCGTCGCATCCGCGATCAATGGGGCGGCAAGCTGATCCTGAAGGGCATCTTGGACGCCGACGATGCGCGCATGGCGGCTGATGTCGGGGCCGATGCGATGGTTGTGTCCAACCACGGCGGGCGGCAGTTGGACGGCGCTTTGTCGGCAATCCGGGTGCTGCCGTCGATTGTGAAAGCGGTGGGCGATCAGACCGAGGTTTACATGGATTCTGGCATCCGCTCGGGCCAAGATGTGCTGAAGGCGCTGGCGATGGGGGCGAAATCCACCTTCATTGGCCGCAGCTTCATCTATGGTCTGGGGGCTATGGGGCAGGCCGGTGTCACCAAGGCGCTAGAGGTCATCCAGAAGGAACTCGACATCTCGATGGCTTTGTGTGGCGTGCAAAAAGCGGCCCAGATCAGCCGCGAACAAGTGCTGGTGCCGAAGGATTTTGAGGGCGATTGGGCGTGACCAGCGCTGCGATGAATCCCTCGCCAGCTTAGCGCCGCAACAACACCCGTGCCAACACCGGGATGCCAGCCAACATCACCGCCGCACAGACAAAGGCCGCCCGCAATCCGACATGGCCAGCCACAAAGCCAATCGCGGGCGGGCCAAAGAAATAGCCGAAATAGCCGATCAGCGTGGCGCGCGCCACCGCCCGCGCCCGCGCCGCAGGATCGGCACGTTGTCCGACCAGCGAAAACACCGTCGGCGCGATCACGCTTGATCCAATCCCCATCACGATGAACCCTGCATAAGCCATCGCCGGACTCAGCGCCAAAGCCGCCCCCAACGCACCCGCAGCCGAGATCATCGCCCCCGCCGTCAGCAGCCAGATTGCAGGCACCCGCGTCGCCAGACCCTGCCCGAACAGCCGCGCCACCCCCATGGTGATCGCCATGACTGCAGGCCCCATCGCGCCGTCTGACGGGCTGCCGCCAAGGTTTTTCTCAATATGCAGCGCTGACCAGTTTTCGGCGGCATTTTCGGTCAGAAACGCAATCAGCACCATAGCGCCACCGATCACGGGCACCAGCCCCAGATGCGCCGCTCCCTTGCCCTTGGGCCGTGCAAGCCCCTCAATCCGCCCATCTTTTTCATAGGCCGCCAGCGTCACAACCGCCGCCAGCAAAGCCATGCTGCACAGCACCCAAGCCGGCGACCACCCGGCGCTGCGTAACGCCCCGGTGGCAATCGCGCCGCCCGCATAGCCGAAACTATAGGCGGCATGGCACAGGTTCATCAGCGGGCGGCCACTTTGCATCTCAATCGTCGCGACCCGCGCGTTCATCAGCACATCGGTCAGCCCAGTGCCCGCACCGCAGGCCATCATCGCCAAGGGAAACAGCATCAGGCTTGCGGTTTGTCCGGGCAAAGTGAAGGCCAGACACATCAACATGCAAGACAGCAGCATCGCCCGCCGCCCAAATGCCACCCCCAGACGCGGTGCCACCAGCATTGCGCAGACCGCTGCAATCGGCGTCATGAACATCAAGGCTCCCAGATGAGACTCGTCAATGTCCAGCATTGTCTTGATATCGGGCAGATCGGCGGCAAAAGAGCCCCACAACACCCCCATCGCGGCAAAAGCCGCCACGGCGGGGCGGGCGATGCGCAGGGTGGATAGGGCGGTCATTCTGCTCTCCTCACTGCCTTGGCTAAGCGCCCGCCGGCGCTTTGGCTTGCTCAACAGCGACACCCTTGGGCCAGATTGACCGGTGTTTGATCAAATTATCCCAAGGTTTACAAGGGTGGTATCAGGGATTGATGCGCAGCCACGCCCGCCATCGCGCCATCGCGGGCGGCAAACACCGCGCCATACACCGGACGGCTGAGATCGCCCGCCGCATAGACCCCCGGCACCGAGGATTGCTGCATCATATCCACCTCCAGATAGGGGCCGGTCGGGCCATCCATCTGCGCACAGCCCAACTGCTCCCCCAGATCGCAAGCAGGGGCCGAGCGTGAGGTCAGATAGATCACCGCGCAAGCCACCGCTGCACCCGATTGCAACTGCACCACCCGCAACCCCGCCGTATCGGCTTGAAACCCCACAACCGGGCTTTCATGCAGCGCAATCCCGGCGTGGGCAAGACTGGCCTTTTCGTCCGCCGTCAACTGGTAGCCATTGGCAAACACCGTCAGATCATCGGTCCAAGCGCGCAGCAGGCTGGCGTGATGCGGCAACCCATCGGCCCCCATCAAGATGCCGGTTGCGCGGTCGGCGTTCTCATAGCCGTGGCAATAGGGGCATTGCAGCGCCCAGTCGCCCCAACCCTGCGCCAATCCCGGCAGGGCTGGCAGAGTATCGACCATGCCATAAGACAGAATAACCCGGCGCGCATGGATCAGCGTTTTGGCCTGCACCGCAAATACATCGCCCCTGCGTTCAATCTGCGTGACCCGCTCGGCCAGGATCTGCACGGTGGGATAGGCCAGCACATCCGCCCGCCCCGCCGCCTGTATGGCCGCAGGGGCCACGCCGTCCTGCCCCAAAAAACCATGCCCCGCCGTCGAGAACCGATTGCGGGTTTCGCCCAGATCGTAAACCACGACCCGCTGCCGCGCCCGCCCCAAATACAGCGCCGCCGAAAGCCCGGCAAAGCTGCCACCGATCACCGCGACATCGACAGTTTCGGGCACATTCTGGGGCCGATTTTCCATGCTCATCTGATTTTCCTTGCTTGCTGCGAATCATGTAACTATAAAAGTTACATGAAACACAACGGAAAACTAGCCCTCGCCCTGCACAGCCTTGGTCATCTGGCGCTTAGCCAAACGCCGATGACATCCGAAGCCATCGCTGCCCAGAACCAGACCCATCCGGTCGTGGTGCGTCGCGTGCTGGGGCGGTTGCGTGCGGCAGGCCTGTTGCAATCGGAAAAGGGCCATGCTGGTGGCTGGCGACTGGCCCGCCCCGCCGCCCAGATTTCGGTTGCCGATGTCTATGCCGCGATTGACGAGCCGTTTTTGTCGCTGCAATTGCCCAAAGCCCCGCCCGAATGTGGCATCGTCGCTGCCATGCAAACCCTTGTAAGCGCTGCGATGACCGAGGCCGAGGCGGTGCTGCACAGCCATTTCGCGCGCCAAAGTATCGCAGACCTGGCACAGGCCATGCAGGGCCATGGCCATGCAGCCCCTGAAAAACCAGCTTTCCTTCCGGGTGATTCCCCGCTATAGGCCCGCGATCGCGCCATGCACCCTTGAACGTTGGCGGATATATATATGGAGAAACACAATGGCACGCGAGATCCTTGATCTTCACGCCGAAGTTCGTACGGGGACAGGCAAGGGGGCCGCTCGTCAATCACGTCGTGATGGCTTCGTTCCCGGTATCGTCTATGGCGATAACACTGCACCCTTGGCCATCAAGGTCAACTACAACGCCTTGCTCAAGCGCCTGAAAGCTCGCCGCTTCCTGTCGTCGCTGTTCAACCTGAAGGTTGAAGGCCACGCGGACGTGCATGTGATCTGCCGCGCAGTGCAGCGTGACGTGGTCAAAGACCTGCCGACGCATATCGACCTGATGCGCCTGCACGACGAAAACCGCATCAACCTGTTCATTCACGTGACCTTCATCAACCATGATGCGGCTCCGGGTCTGAAAAAAGGCGGCACCCTCACCGTTGTGCGCAACGATGTGGAACTGAACGTCCTTGCAGGCGACATCCCGGATCACGTCACAGTCGATCTGACCGGCAAAAACATCGGCGATGTGATCCACATCAATGACGTGGTTCTG
The DNA here is from genome assembly GCF_030161095.1 of Cypionkella aquatica. Lineage (GTDB taxonomy): Bacteria > Pseudomonadota > Alphaproteobacteria > Rhodobacterales > Rhodobacteraceae > Cypionkella > Cypionkella aquatica. The sequence continues at coordinate 249,255 of NZ_BSPP01000005.1, read as the reverse complement.
CCAGAAGGCACCAAAGCCACCATCGACCGTAACTTCGTGATCGCCAACGTGGCGGCTCCGGCTGGTTACGTCGAGGCTTCGGAAGCGGAATAAGCGTCTTTCATCGCTTAGACTGACAAAACGCGGCGGGGTAACCTGCCGCGTTTTGCATATGATTTGATCGAGTGCTTTGAAACCAAACCCTGACACGCGCTCCGATCACTGTCCGAGCAAGCGCGATGGTTCCGCGTTGGGAGTGGCGATGGCGATTTACACGATGCGGGCATTTTCAAACGCTGACCTCGGTGGCCCGGCCAGCAGCATTTCAACCGAAACCTTCAACGCAACCCGCGAACGGCTGATCGACAATCTGTGCGCAGGCGACAGGATCGCCAAATCATCGCAAGCTGCCACAGTGAAATCTTCGCAGGCGCACCTGAGAGTCTGGCCTCGGCCAAGCACATGACATGGCGGCCCGGTGTCAGTATCGGCACGGGTGGTTGGGTCAGCTATCAGCATCTGCTGTTTGATCGCCCCGAAATCGTCTTTGCCAATGCTGCAGCCAGCGAAAGCCTGTTTCTGGGGGCAAAATGTCTTGCGGCGCTGACCCGTGACCCACCTGCCGAAGTGATGCAGCTTTGCCCCGATCTGCAACGCGGCCAAGGTCGTGGCGACAGCCATGCGCGCACCGCCCGCCTGTGTGCTGATCGGTTTCAGGCGAGGCTGCTGGCCTGATGGCCGCAGGCCAATGCATCCGCCTGCGCCATAAACGCCGTAAAACGTGGATCATCTTCAGCGCGTTTGCCCGCCTTTTCGGCGATGGCGCGGATATGGTCGGCGCAACACAAAGCATGCAGCCGCGCCACATCTGGTGCTGCCATCACCTGTTCAAACACCGCATCAAACCGCGCCGAATAGCGGAACGCCGATATATCCATCTCGCGCCCCGCATCCGCCGTGCGATAATACAGCGCACGATAGCGGTTGCCCAAAGCCACCGGAGATTTGGTGCCACGTTTCAGCCGAAACGTCTCATTCGAGCGCAGCATGTAATGATTGATCTGCGCCACCTCGTGGCTGACCAGCGGCTCGGGCATCAGCGTCAGATGGGTTTTCAGCGGCACCCAGTGCGGCAATTTCTGCCCGGCACTGTTCACCCAGATGCCCCCGGTTGCGCCGCGTTTCTGCGCCGCGCGCTCATAGTCAAAGCCGCGTGGCGTGTGTTCGGCCAGATGGCTGAAATACTTTGGCAGCCGGAAGATCGACTTCACAAACCGCGACGAGCGATGCGTGGTGGCATGCGCGCTGGTGAACTGCCGATGCACAGGGCGATCCTCGAACGTCTTGCGCCCCGAGGTGCCAAACACCCGCCAATTGATCGACATGCCCAGATAATCCGGCTGATCGCTGGCCAGATCCAGCAGATCGCCGATCAACCCATCGCCGCGATGGATCACCAGAAACTCATCGACATCACAGATCATCAGCCAATCGGCGCGGCGCACCGCCTTGTGATTGGCGGCGGCGTTCAGTTTGGCGCGGGTGATCGGCTTGCCGGGCTCAATATCGTGGCGCAAGTGATGCACCAACCCGGCCTTTTGCAGCGCATCCAGCAGCTGGGGCGAGTGGTCGGTGCAATTGTTTGTCACCACCACGGCATCGGTAAAGCCCAGCATACGATACCAGCACAGCCATTCAACGATGAACGGCCCCTCGTTTCGCATCGACGCCAAAACCGTAATCCGCACGCCTGATGGGTCTTTCTTGTTGTGCTGTCTGGGTCAGCCATTGCGTCTAAGCTGATCTGCACGGGGTGGCAAGTCAAGCACTGCGCAGCGGGGATTTTGGCGGCAAATGTTAATTTTTTCCTAAGATTTATTTTTAACCTATTGAAATATAATGGCTTTGAAATGGTCCCGAGTTGGGACCGCGACCGCCACCTTGCATCCGCGCCCCCCGCAGGGCATCTATCGCGGGCAAGCGACAATGGGGCGGCGGGATGAAACTGTTTGTGGGCCTTGGCAATCCGGGCGCGAAATATGCCGAAAATCGTCACAACATCGGCTTCATGGCGCTGGATCGCATCGCCGCAGACCACGGCTTTACGCCATGGCGGCGCGGTTATCAGGGTCAGGTGTCCGAGGGGCGCTTGGGTTCGGAAAAGGTGGTGCTGCTCAAGCCCGAGACTTTCATGAACCTGTCGGGGCAATCGGTGCGCGCGGCGGTGGATTTCTTCAAGATTGATCTGGCTGACATCACGGTTCTGCATGACGAGCTTGACCTCGCTCCCGGCAAGGCCCGCGTCAAACAGGGCGGCGGTCACGCTGGCCACAATGGCCTGCGCTCGATCCACGCGCATCTGGGTGAAGCTTACGGCCGGGTGCGGCTGGGCATCGGCCATCCCGGCCACAAAGATGCGGTGGCGGCCTATGTGCTACACGATTTCGCCAAGGCGGATCAGGATTGGCTGGATGATCTGTTGCGCGGCATCTCTGACGGCGCGCAGGCCTTGGCCGAGGGCGACGGCCAGCGCTTTATGAACGCCGTGGCCTTGCGGGTGGCACCCCCCAGATCATCGACCGGGGCCGAAGAAAGACCCGCCAAAGTGGCAAGACAACCCAAAACCGACAAGCCCGTGCTGGCAGAACCCGCCCCGCCCGCCGAAATCAGTGCCTTGGCCAAACTGAAAGATTTCTTCCGCTGACACCGCAGTTTGTCCCACCGGACAGCGCCACGCAGCGCCACCTTTCCGCCACGCGACGGATCGGCTAGGCTTGCTGCATGGCAATCACCCTGACCTCGCTTTCCGATCTTGCAGCGCATGGCTTTGATGACATCATCGACGCCCGCGCCCCCGCCGAATATGCCGAAGATCACCTGCCGGGCGCGATCAGCCTCGCGGTGCTGGATGATGCCGAACGTGCGCAGGTTGGCACGATCTACAAACAGGTCAGCCCGTTTTCCGCCCGCAAGATCGGCGCGGCCTTGGTGGCGCAGAACGTGGCGCGGCATTTGCAGGGGCCACTGGCGGACAAGCCCGGCGGCTGGCGGCCTTTGGTCTATTGCTGGCGCGGTGGCCAGCGCTCGGGGTCATTTGCGCTTATCCTTTCGCAGGTCGGCTGGCGGGTAGAGACGATTGCGGGCGGCTATAAGGCGTGGCGGGGGCTGGTGGTCAAGGCGCTGTATGACACGCCGTTTCCGTGCAAAGTCGTGGTGCTGGACGGCAATACTGGATCGGCCAAAACAGAAATCCTCAATCTGTTGCCCGCGCTTGGTGTTCAGGTGCTGGATCTCGAAGGGCTCGCCCATCATCGCGGCTCGGTGTTTGGCAACCGCGGCGCGCAGCCGTCACAAAAGGCGTTTGATTGCGCCTTGGCGATGGCGATGTCGAAACTGGACCCCAGCCGCCCTGTGGTGATCGAGGCCGAAAGCTCGAAAGTCGGCGAATGTCGCTTGCCGCCGGGCATATGGAAGGCAATGCAATCCGCCCCCCGCATCGCCATCGCCGCAGAAGTCCCTGCGCGGGCCGCCTATCTGCTGCGGGCGTACAGCGATATGACCGCCGATGCCGCGCGACTGCTGCGGATTGTCGAACAACTGCGCCCCTTCCATGCCGCCGACCGCATCGCCGCATGGCAAGCCATGGCAGGGGCGGGCGATTTTGCCGAGCTTGCCGCCGGGCTGATGCAGCATCACTACGACCCGCGCTATGCCCGCCACCGCGCGCGGATAGAGACTGGCCTGACCGAGATTGCCGCGCAGGATCTGGGCGCGCAGGATCTGGCGCGGCTGGCGGATCTGGTGGCACGCGCCGTGCAAACGGCGGTCGTGCGGTAAGCTCGGGACGCTCCGCGGGGGATATTTAGACCATTGTGAAACGGCTTAGCGCAGCTCTATCCGGGCTGGGCCCGAGATTAAGCCGGAGATTGGGCCCGAGATTGGGCCGGGGATGATCTCGCCGATCAGATGGGCGTTTGGCAGGCTGTGCAGCAGGGTTGCTGCGATCTCGGCGGGGACGGTTGCAAGCAGGCCGCCTGCGGTTTGCGGATCGTAAAGCAAGGCTTTCAGGGCGGTTTCGGCCCCGCTGATCCGGCCAATCGCCGCCGCCCGGTTGGCGGGCGCAAGGCTGGAGGCTTGGCCCGCTGCGGCCAATGCCAAGGCACCGGGCAGGGTGGGGATCGCCGCGCTGTGCAAAGTGGCCGCGACGCCTGAGGCATCAAGGATTTCCAGCAGATGTCCCACAAGGCCAAAGCCGGTCACATCGGTCATCGCGGTCGCATAGGGGGCCAGCACCGCGGCCGCCGGGCCATTCGGTTGAATCATCTGCTGCAAGGCTGCGGCAACGGCTTCGCCCAAGATCAGGCCGGGGACCAATGCCATCGCCATCTCGGCGGCCATCACTGTGCCAGAGCCAATCGGTTTGGTCAGGATCAGCACGTCACCGGGCCGCGCGCCCCCCTTGGTGATCGCGCGCGTGGTCAAGCCGGTGACAGTGAAACCCACAGTCAGTTCTGCACCAATCGCGGTATGGCCGCCGACCACATCAGCCCCCGCCTCACGAAAAACGGCGGCGGCTTCGGTCATGATCTCAGCCAGCATCAGCGCGGCTTTTTCAGGCGACAGCCGGGGCAAGGTGATCTGCGCCAGTGCCACTTGCGGCGCTGCCCCCATTGCCCAGACATCGCCCAAAGCATGCACCGCCGCGATCCTTGCCATCATCCGCGCATCATGGCTAAAGCTGCGCAGATGGTCGGTGGTGATCACCTGCACGCCCCCCGGCACCGCCAGAATTGCCGCATCATCGCCGGGGCCCGAGATCACCTCGGCCCGCTGCGGTTTCGGCAGGCCCGCCAAGGCTGCAGACAGGTCCGCCGCCCCCAGCTTGGCACCACAGCCGCCGCACATCGGCTTGTCGCCCATCGCCTCGATCAGGCCGGGCACTGCGGGATGCGGCACCTCGCGCGCCATCGTCGGATAGCGGCCGAATTTTGCCATGAATCTGCGGTCGATGCGGTCTTTGCACGCCCACAGCCAAGCGCCATCCAGCGGCAGCCCCCATTTATCGGCCACCGCAGACTTGCCCCCGGTTGAGATCAGCTTGAGGTAATCGCGCTGCGGCTTGAAGGCTTTCAGCGCCTGTCCCAACAGGCTTGCGCGCAGATTATGCAGCAGGATCGGGGCTGCGCGCACTGCATAGACTCCCGCCTTTGGGCGCGGTGCAAAGCCCATATGCACGCAATCGCCCGCCGCAAAAATTGCAGGGTCCGAGGTTTGCAACCGATCCGATACGCTGAGAAACCCGTCCTGGAGGGCAAGCCCAGTCTCAGCCAGCCAAGCCTGCGGGCGGCTGCCTGCCACGGCCAGCGTGAAGTCTGACGCAAGCGCGGTGCCATCTTGCAGCAAAACCGCATCCTGCCGCAGGCGGGCAGGTGCTGCGGCGGTGATCAGCCGGATCTCGGCACGCTGAAGATGGCCCAGCAAAGCCGCCCGCGCGCCGCGCCCGATGGCGGGCAGGGCGGTGGGGCCTTGTTCCAACAGCGTCACCTCAGCGGCTGGCAGTCGGTGTTTGGCGGCCAGTGCCAATTCAACCCCGCCGACACCCGCCCCGATCACCGTGATCTTGGGCTTGGGCAAAGCCCGCGCGATAAAGGCCGCCCAGTCATCGGCGAAATCGCCCAACGGTTTGGCGGCATGGCCAAATTCGGCAAACCCCGGCAGATCCGGCAGATCCGAGCTGATGCCGATGTCGATACTGCACAGATCATAGGTCAGCGGTGGACCAGCAGCCAGATGCAGCAGGCGCGCGCTGCGGTCGATCAGGCGCACTCTGTCCAGCACCAGCCGCGCATTGGCAAAGCGCGCCAGCCGCACAAGGTCGATCATGATCTCGTCGCGCGCGTAATGGCCCGCAATCAGCCCGGGCAGCATCCCCGTGTAGGGCGCGGCGGGGTCCGGGTTGATCAGCGTCAGCCGCACGCCGGGCAAGGGCTGCATCGCCCACATCCGAAGCACCAAGGCGTGCGCATGACCGCCGCCCACCAGCACCAGATCTTTGACGATGGGAAAATCGGTCTGCATCGCGGCTTTCGGTTGTTTTGCGAGTGGTAGCGGGCCATGGCCGCAAACACCACCCTTGCGTGGCGCGGCCGTGCAACGGCCCGTTGCGCGCGGCATCCACTGCGACTAACCTTGCACCATGAGATCACCCCAATCGCGGATCGGCCTGACCCAGACTCAGCGGCTAGAGCTGAACGCCAGCCTGCAAGCCTCGATCGCGATTTTGCGCACCGATGCGGCAGGGCTGACCAAATTTCTAGAAGAACAAGCCGCGCAAAACCCGCATCTGAGGCTGGATCCTGCCCCGGCGCCCAGCCTGCAAGATTGGCTGCCGCGTTGGTCCGGCGTCTTGGTGGCGGGCAGCGGTCTGGGGCTTGCGGCCGAGACGGCGGACACCAGCCCCAGCCTCATGGCGCATGTGATGGGCGAGATTGAACGCCTGAACCTCGCCCCGAAACAGCTGAAAATCGCGGTGGCTCTGGCCGAGGTGTTAGAGCCTTCGGGTTGGCTTGGCGCCGAACTTAGCCTTGTGATGGCCGAGACCCGCTCGACCCTGCCCGAGGTCGAGGCCGTGCTGCAGCGCTTGCAACAGTTTGAACCGACGGGGATATTTGCGCGCAATCTGGCGGAATGTCTGCGCTTGCAGGCGATTGAGGCTGATGCCTTTGATGCCGATATGGCGGCCGTGCTGTCGCATCTTGATCTGCTCGCCACCGGCAATCTGGCGCGTCTGGCCAAGGTGTGCAACACCACCGAGGCCGCCGTCTTGCAACGCTTCAAGGTGATCCGCGCGATGAATCCCAAGCCGGGGGCGGAATTTGCCAGCGTTTCCGCTGCGCAAACGCGCGAGCCTGATCTGGTTGTGACAGCCACCCCCACGGGTTGGGGCATCGCTTTGAACCGATCTGCCCTGCCCAGCCTGCGGGTAGAGCGCTCCGAGGCAGGCTCGGCAGACGGCTTGGCGCAAGCCAAATCGCTGCAACGCATGGTCGAGGCGCGCAATTCCACCCTGCTGCTGGTTGGGCGTGAAATCCTTGCCCGCCAGCAAGAAGCGATCCGGCTCGGGCCGACCGGCCTTGCCCCGATGACAATGGCCGATCTGGCCGAGGCTTTGGGCTTTCACGAAAGCACGATCAGCCGGGTGGTGGCAGGGGCCAGTCTGGACAGCCCGCGCGGCACTTGGTGGCTGCGGCAGATGTTCAGCCCGGCCTTGGGCGGCAACGGCCAGCCGCTGATTTCGGGGGCTGCGATGCGCGGCAGGATGGCCCGGCTGATCGCGGCGGAAAATCCCAGCCGCCCGTTGTCAGATGCAGCGCTGACCATGGCTTTGGCAATCGACACCGGTGTCACCCTTGCACGGCGCACCATCGCCAAATATCGCGAGGCCGAGGGCATCCCCACCGCCTCCAGACGCAAACGCAAGGCTATTCTGCCGCGAACCAGCCGAAAAGGTCGCGTTGAGGGCTGACTTCACCCGACAGCGCCGCTATTTGCGAAGGCAGTTCTATAGCGGGAAGTCAGATGGCGCATTTTCTGGGCGTGGATACCGGCGGCACCTATACCGATGCGGTGATCGTGGACGACGCTGCCGATCTGGTGATCGGCAAGGCGAAATCCTTGACCACCCGCGCCGATCTTGCGCTTGGGATTGGCCGTGCCGTTGACGCGGCCTTGGCGCAATCGGGGGTCGCTGCGCAGGATGTGGCCTTGGTGTCGCTGTCCACCACCCTTGCCACCAACGCTTTGGTCGAGGGCCAAGGTGGGCGGGTCGCGCTGATCTTCGTCGGCTTCGATGATGGCGATCTGGAGCGTGGCGGCTTGATCGAGGCGCTGAAGGGTGATCCGGTGGTCAAGATCGCCGGGGGCCACAGCCATGCAGGCATGCAAGCCGCCCCGCTTGATCTGGCAGCCCTTGCCGCCCAACTGACCGAGCTTGGCCCGCAGGTGATGGGCTTTGCCGTCGCCGCGCGCTTTGCCACCCGCAACCCGGCGCATGAAATCGCCATCCGCGATCTGATCCGCAGCGCCACGGGTCGCCCTGTCACCTGCTCGCACGAATTATCCGCGCAGTTGAACGGCCCGAAACGCGCGCTGACGGCAGTGCTCAACGCCCGGCTGATCGGCATGATTGATCGGCTGGTGGCGGCCTGCGAGCGTCACCTTGCCGAAATCGGCATCACCGCGCCGTTGATGGTGGTGCGCGGCGACGGCGCGCTGATCTCGGCTGCTATGGTGCGCGAACGCCCGATTGAAACAATTCTGTCCGGCCCCGCCGCCAGCATCGTCGGCGCGCGCTGGCTGACCGGGGCCAAGGATGCGCTGGTGTCTGACATCGGCGGCACCACCACCGATGTCGCTTTGCTGCGCGACGGCCTGCCCGAGATTGATCCGCAAGGCGCCCGCGTCGGCGGTTTCCGCACGATGGTCGAGGCGGTGGCGATGCGCACCTCTGGCCTTGGTGGCGATTCAGAGGTGCATCTGATCACCGAGGGCCTCAGCGGCGGCATGCGGCTGGGCCCGCGCCGCCTGATCCCGATTTCTCTGCTGGCGGCGGATCATGGTGCAATGGTGCATGCCGCCTTGGACAAAGCTTTGTCGTCGGACAAGGCGGGCGATATGGATGGCCGGTTTGTGGTGCCGATGGCGGGGCAGACCGGCGGGCTTAGTCCCCGCGAATTGACCGTGCTGGACCGCATCACCGCTCCGATGCCGATGGCGCAGGTGCTGACCACCCGGTTGGAAATTGCTGCATTGGAACGTCTGGTCGCGCGCGGTCTGGTGATGATGGCCGGGGTGACGCCGTCAGATGCCAGCCACGTTCTGGGCGGGCTTGACGCTTGGGACGCAAGTGCTGCCGCAAAGGCGGTCGAATTGATGGGCCGCCGCCGCAATGGCGCAGGCGAGCGGTTCTCGAACGATCCGCGCGCCTTGGCGCAGGGCATTGTCGATCAGCTGACCACGCAGACCGTCGAATGTCTGCTGGAAGCCGCCTTTGACGAAGATCCGGGCTTTACGGGCGAAAATCCCGAACAGCTTGCCCGCCATGCGCTTACAAAAGCCGCGCTGAACCGCCACCGGGGTGTGATCGAATTTACCGCGCGTCTCGGCGTGCCAGTGATCGGCCTTGGCGCCTCGGCCCCCTATTACTACGGTGCAGTCGGTCAGCGCTTGGGGTGTGAGATGATCCTGCCCGAACATGCAGGCGTCGCCAATGCCATCGGCGCGGTTGTCGGCCAAGTCAGCCAGCGCGCCACCGCCATCGTCACCAGCCCCGGCGTCGGGCGCTTTACAGCGCATCTGCCCGATGGTTTGCAAACCTTCGCTGATCCCGAAACCGCGATGGCCGCCACCGAAGCCGCGCTGACGCTGGAAGCGGTACGCCGCGCCAAACACGCAGGTGCCGAAGACCTGCGCATCACCTCTGCCCGCGATCTGCGGCAAGCCTCGGTTGAGGGGCAGGCGATGTTTGTCGAGGCGACAATTTCCGTCACCGCCTCGGGTCGCCCTCGCGTCGCCCATGCGATGCCCGAAGAAGCGGTGCTATAGTCCCATTGGCGGCCCGCCCGCACAGCGCCCGCAGGCAGGGCAGGCGCTGAATTTGCATGTTAGACACCATATTTAGGGGTGGCCATCCTCAAAAACACAACCCACAGGAATCTGTCCCAGCGGGGACAGATTTCACCGCTATGGCACAGGCAAATTGGTCCGCAAACCTCGCCCCCGCGGGTGCAGCACCCAAGCCGCCAAAAACCCCGCCTTTCGCCAGAATACTCCGGCCAAGCCGCAGAATCTGCCACAATACCCCTTGACGCCCCCCGCCCCCCAAACTACTCACCGCGCCAGTGGCGAGGTAGCTCAGTTGGTTAGAGCACACGACTCATAATCGTGGGGTCGAGAGTTCAAGTCTCTCTCTCGCCACCAGCAAAATCCAAGAATTTCTCCTTTGTTTTGCTGGTGGCCATCCGCCGCTTTTGGCGCTGGTCTGCTAGACTTGCTTCCCATAACAAGCGTCGAAATAGGGCTGCAAGGCGCGGGTGACAGCGGCGCGCAGCAGGGCAGGGGCGGTCTTGGCCAGCTTGCCCTGCATCACATCGGGATAGGCCGCGCCAAGGTGTTGCGAGATCAGCGGCTCGGGAATTTCCATATCCCCAAACCGCGCCAACAGCCCTGCGACGGCGGCGCTGGCAACCGGATCGGTCCAGTAATAGCGGATACGGTCGGAATAGCTGTAATGGCGTTGCAGATGCTGGTGCAGAGCGGAACCGTGGTAGTATTTCGCCCAGTAAAGCGGCTTTTGCAGCATCAGCATCTCCATCGCGTCCTGCAACCGCGGCTGGTCTGGGAACAGCACATCGGCGATATGGTCAAGCCCATACAGGGCCTCACGCAGCGCAAAGGTAAGGCCGGGGCCGACTTTCAGGATGCCAAAGCCATCCTGTACCAGATCGGCCAAAGCCTGCGGGGTCTGGTAATCGGTGGAGTGGGCCTCAAACAGCATCGGCAGTTGCGGCAATATCGAGATCAGATCACCCGCGGCAGAGCGGTCATAGGCAACGACGTTTTCATTGCCAAACTCCACCCCCGGCTGCACCACAAGCCCGACCACCCGCGCAAAAGCGGCCTCAATGCCAGCAGCGGCAAATGCCGCGCGTTGCAGGCTGGCGGTTGCCAGCGCGGCTTGCGAGGATGTCGGCACCAACCCCTCAACCTCTTCCCAAGCGCCACCAGGCACCGGCACTTCGGTGCCAATGATGTAAACTGGCGGCGTTGGCGCATGCGCTTCGGCGACAGCCGCAAGCTCGGCATTGCGCGCGGCGATGGTGGCATCGGGCAGCGGCTTCGGATCATCGGCACAAGCCATGCTGGCATCCAGATGGATCTTGGCAAACCCCGCCTGCGCATAACCCGCCACCATGTCGCGCGCTTTCGCCATCGCCGCCGCCGCAGGCAGGGCGGTCCATGGGTTGGGGCCAAGGTGATCACCACCCAAAATCAGACCCGCCGGATCAAACCCCTCGACCGCCGCGATGCCCAGCACATAGGCGCGGAAATCGGCCGGGGTCATGCCGGTATAACCGCCCTCGTGATTAACCTGATTGCAAGTCGCTTCGATCAAGATTGGGGTTCCCCGCGCCAAAGCCGTCGCAAAGCTGGCCGCAATCACCACCGGATGCGCCGAGCAGATCGACGGGATGGCGCGCACCTCGCCAGATTTCCGCGCCGGGGCTAGGGCGAGTAATGCAGCGATGGTCATGGCTGATGATCCTTGTTGATCAAACTGGAAGATAATTTCTTCCTAAAAATCATAAATGATCATCTGGTTGATTGACAATGATTATCTCTGATCGCTGAATGGCAACACCGTGCAAGCCAAGCCATGCCGAGATCGCCATGAAGACTGATCGCCCCACCGCCATCCGGCAGCATCTTTTTGCCCACGGCTATTGCTCGATTGCAGAAATCGCAGCGGCGGTGGGCGCGTCTGAACCGACGGTGCGGCGTGATCTGTTAACGCTTGTCGCTTCGGGACAGATCTTGCGCAGCCATGGCGGCGCGCAAATCGCGGTCAGCTTGGGCACCGAAGTGGCGTTTGAAAGCCGCGAGCAGATCAACCTGCCCGCCAAGCGCGCCATCGGACAGGCAGCTTACGCCATGCTGCGGCCAGAGACGGCGGTGTTTCTGGCAGCGGGCACCACGGTTTTGCAATTGGCGCGGCGCTTGCGGTTGAACCCGATGCCGCTGCGGGTATTCACCAATTGCCTGCCTGTGGCGCAGGTGCTGATGCCCGTCGCCAAGATCAGCGTCACGCTTCTGGGTGGCAATCTGCGGCGGCAAAATGCCTCGATGGTCGGGCCGTTGGCCGAGTCCGCGCTGACGCATCTGTGGTTTGACCAGCTGTTTCTGGGCGGCGGTGCAATTTCGCAGGCCGGAGAAATCTCCAGCGCGGATGAGGCCGAGGCCCGGCTCAACGCGCTGATGCTGGCGCGCAGCACAGCCCCGGTGATCGTGGCAGATGCCGCCAAATTTGGCGCGCAACTGACCTATGGCATCGCGCAATTGGGCGGCGGCATGCATGTGCTCAGCGATGCGGGCCTTGATCAGCGTTGGCGCGACCGGCTTGGCGATCTCGGCTGCACGGTGGCGCTGGCTGCACCTGTTTGACGCCTTGTGCAGCGCTTGGCGCGTTATCCGACGCGCTGCCCCAGCACCCAAGTGCCGCGCAACGCCGCAGCACCTTGCAACCGCGCCACCCGGATCACATCACCGCGCGCGCCAAGGCTTAGGCTGCCCCGATCTGTCAGCCCTGCCGCCCGCGCCGGGGCCTGCGTCACGCAAGCCACACCGCGCGCCACATCGCCCCAAAGATCGCCCAGCAGCAAAGCCGCCGACAGCAACGCCGAAGGCACATAATCGGACGACACAATATCCAGCAAATCCGCCTCGGCCAGCACGCTTGCCGCGACATTGCCGGAATGAGAGCCGCCGCGGATCAGGTTCGGGGCGCCCATCATCACCTTGATGCCATTGGCATGGCAGGCGCGGGCGGCCTCAACCGTGGTCGGAAATTCGGCGAAATGCGCGCCGTGGCGGGCGGAAATCGCCACCTGAGCGGCGGTGGTATCATCATGGCTGGCAAGCACCGCCCCGAAACGCCGCGCTTCGGTGACGGCGGCGGCTTCGTGCGCTTGGCCCAAGCGGCTGGAAATCGCCACCTGTTCGGCAATATGGGATTCAAATTCGGATTCCGACAACCCGTGCTTGCCGCAGACATAAGCGCGCAGCTGGTTGATGTCGCGGAACTGCCGCTGACCCGGCGTGTGATCCATCAGGGACACGATGCCGATGCGATCAGCGGGGCCGAATTTCGCCAGCTCGTCGATCAAAGTCTCACTACAAACTTCCGCCCGCAGATGCAGAAAATGGCTGATCTTCAGCGCACCTTTGTCGCGCAGCCCCAGAATTTCGTCGGCGAGATGCCGGGCATATTCGCCGTAATTCATCTTTTTTGAAGATTGGATCGACCCCACCCGCAGCGCGTCAAACACCGTGGTGATGCCAACGCTAGCCAATTCCGCATCATGCGCGATGATGGCGCTGGCATGCGGCCAGTTGACCTTGGGGCGCGGCTCGATATGGCGTTCAAGATTGTCGGTGTGCAGCTCAATCAGGCCGGGCATCAGCAGATCGCCACCGCAATCAGTGGCCCCGCTTGGCACTGCAGCGCCTTGATCTATCGCGGTAATCACCCCGTTCTCGATGCGGATTGCACCCAAAATCACGTCATTCGGCAGCACCAGCGTGGCATTGGCAAGGATCGTCTCGGTCATCATCAGGCTTTCACTTGTTTTGCTGTGTAGATCTCGGTGGTCGCCGTATCATTAAAAAANGTGGCATTGGCAAGGATCGTCTCGGTCATCATCAGGCTTTCACTTGTTTTGCTGTGTAGATCGCAGAAAACTGTCACAACGGTGTGACGATAGGCGATTAGGGGCGGCGGTTATGGATCAAATGAAACGCTTCGCACTCTATTACGCGCCTGCGCCGGGGGCCTTCGCCGATGCCGCCGCAAGTTGGCTGGGTTGGGATCTGGCGGCGGGACGTGCCGTGGCGCAACCCCAGCCCGATCTGCCGCGCCCCTTGGCCGAAATCACCGCCGAGCCGCGCAAATACGGCTTTCACGCCACCCTGAAGCCGCCGTTCCGACTGGCCGAGGGCAAAAGCCCCGATGATTTGGCGCAGGCTGTTGCACGGCTTGCAAGCACCCTTGGCCCCGTAAAGCTGCCGGGCTTGCAGATGGTCGCGCTTGACGGGTTCCTCGCCCTGACGCCACTTGGCGATCAAACGGTGCTGCAAGACTTTGCCGCCGAAATCGTCCGCAGCATTGACCCATTTCGTGCCGCCCCGACGCCCGCCGAAATCGCGCGGCGTCGCCCCGAACGCCTGACCCCGCGCCAGCGCGTGCTGCTTGACACCTATGGCTATCCCTATGTTCTGGAGCAGTTTCAGCTTCATCTGACCCTGACCGGGCCTTTGCTGGTCGACGAAGCCGCGATCACTCAGGCCGCCATCGCGCATTTTGCCGGGTTGATCCCGCAGCCATTCCACATCAGCGACATTTGCCTGTGCGGCGAGGATGCGATGGGGCGTTTCCACCTGCTGCACCGCTATCCCCTCAGCGCGTAAAGCAGCTTGGCGATGCCCTTTTCGGGGGTGGCGTCATTGCTGATCTCGATGGCGGGCAGGCCCTCGGGCAGCGCATAACTTGCACGTTTCAAGCGATCAGCGATCTCGGCTCGGTTTTCCCGGCCGCGCAGGGCAAGGCGATCCGCCAATACCTCAGGCGGGGCCGAAATCTGGATCACCCGCAGACCCGGATAGGCCGCAAGCGCGCCCGCCAAGGCGGCCCGAGAGCCATTGATCAGCACGTTTCGCCCCTGTGCCAGCGGGGCCAATTCGGCAGCGTCGACACCGTAAGACAGCCCATGCGCCTGCCAATGCAGCGCAAACTCCCCCGCCTGCAACCGCGCTTGGAACGCAGGCGCGCTCACCCCTTCAAACGGCTCGCCCCCGGCCACCTGCGCCCGCGTGATCACCCGGCGCGCCCAATGCAGCCGCGGGTCTGCAGCCACGGCCCCCGCCAGCAACGTATCCTTGCCAGCCCCCGATGGCCCGACAACCAGAAACAGCTGGCCCGTCATGCCGCCACTTTCGGCGTAAAGGCCCTTACATCAACCACCCGGTCACAGACCCTGTCGCGCGCGGCCTCGTCGTGGAAAATCCCCAAAATAGCCGCCCCGCGCGCCTTGGCTTCCTCGATCAGGGTCAGCACCACTTCGCGGTTCACCGCATCCAGACTGGCGGTCGGCTCGTCCAGCAACATCACCGGATAGCGGTGGGCAAAGCCGCGCGCGATGTTGACCCGTTGCTGTTCGCCGCCCGAAAACGTCGTCGGCGACAGCGCCCACAGCCGCTCGGGGATGTTCAGCCGCGCCAGCAATTCCGCCGCCCGCGCGCGGGCTTGGTCTACCGGCACGCCAAGGTTCAAAAGCGGTTCCGCCACCACATCCAGCGTCGGCACCCGTGGCACCACCCGCAGAAACTGGCTGACATAGCCCAACACCTGACGCCGCAACGCGATGATCTGACGCGGGGCCGCCTGCGCCACGTCCAGCCCCGCCACCATGATACTGCCCGAAGCCGCCAGATAATTGCCCCAGACCATCCGCATCAGCGTCGACTTGCCCGCCCCCGAGGCGCCAATCAGCCCGACACATTCGCCTGCACCCACCGCCAGATTGGCCCCCGCCATCACCGGGATCACCGCAGCGCCCTGATTGTGCAGGGTAAAGCTTTTCGCAACGTCACGAATTTCGATCATAGCCAGCGTTTCCATTTGAAGAAAAGATAAGTCCCACTGGCCGAGGCCAGCATCAGGATCAGCGCCAAGGGATAGCCATAGTGCCACGCCAGTTCCGGCATATAGGCAAAGTTCATCCCATAAAGGCTGGCGATCAGCGTCGGCGGCATGAACAGGGCCGCCACGACCGAAACGATCCGCACCGTGACGTTTTGCGACAGATTGATCATCCCCAAAGTTGCATCCGAGGTCAGCGCCAGGCGCGAGCCGAGGAAGTCTGCATGCACCTCTAGCGCCTGCAAATCCCGCATCAAGCCCTTGACCAAAGGCCGCAGCACATCGCCGCCCGCCCGATCCGCAAGCGTCTGCCCAAAGAAGCTCAGCGCGCGTTCAACAGTCAGCAACCCCAGCCGCACCCGCCCCAAAAGATCGCCTTCCCGGCCGACTTTCTGCAATGCCGTCTGCAACGCATCCGCCTGCAACCCATTCGCGCCGCCCGAATAAATCCCCGAGGCGACCTCATCCAGACCCCGACCGATGCCTTCCAGAATATCAGCCATCCGACCAATGATCTCTTCAATCAGCCCAAGGAACAGCTTTTCTGGCCGCTCACAGCCGGGGCCAACTTTGTCGGCGCGTTCAGGGTAGGTCTCAAACGGGCGCGGTGCGTGGTGGCGCACGGTGATCAGGCGTTCGGGCGACAAGATGAAACACACAGGGCCAGAAATCGGCGCTTTGCTTTCGGACAGGCCCGGAAGAACCACTGTCATGTAATCCGCCCCGCCCTCGCGGTAGAGCCGATTGGAAATCTCGATCTCTTCCATATCCTCCAGCGTTGGCACCGGCAGACCCAACCGCGAAACATCGGCGGCTTGGTTCGACAATGGGCGATAAAGGTCGATCCAGATGGCCGCGGTCAGATCAACCGGCGGCGGCATCTGGATCAACCTGCCAGCTTCGGGGCGATAGGCAAAAAGCATGTCAGACCTGCAGAACTGAGGAAACCAACAGCTGTGTATAGCTGTGCTGCGGATCATCCAACACCTGATCAGTCAGTCCCTGCTCGACCACATGCCCGCCCTTCATCACCATCAGGCGATCCGCAAGCAGACGCACCACCGCCAGATCATGCGTGACGATGATCGCAGATAGCCCCATCTCGCGCACCAGACCGCGCAGCAAATCCAACAGCCGCGCCTGAACCGAAACATCCAGCCCGCCGGTCGGCTCGTCCATGAACACCAGACGCGGGCCGGTCACCAGATTGCGCGCAATCTGCAAACGCTGCTGCATGCCGCCCGAAAATGCGCGCGGGCGGTCGTCGATGCGGTCAGAGGCAATCTCGACCCGGCCCAGCCAATCGACAGCTGTGGCGCGAATATCGCGGTAATGTCGCGCGCCCACGGCCATCAACCGCTCGCCGACATTGCCGCCCGCTGACACGCCCATCCGCAAGCCATCGCGCGGGTTTTGATGCACAAAGGCCCAATCGGTGCGCGCCATCCGCCGCCGTTCCGCTTCGGCCATCACCACCGTATCGCGCGGACCCTGCGCGGTTTGAAAAATAACCTCGCCCTGATCCGGTTTCAGATGCCCGGCCAAACACGACAACAACGTCGATTTTCCCGAGCCACTTTCGCCCACAATCCCCAACACCTCGCCGGGAAAGAGGTCAAACGAGACATGCGCACAGCCAACCCGCGCGCCGTAATTTTTGCAGAGCCCCTGCACCGAAAGCAGTGGCGTGGCCTCATTCACATTGGCCCAAATACTCAAATCCACCGCCCCCATCACGCGCTCCCTGCCAGATTTGGCACAGCCATAGCCCCCAAATGCCCCGCCTCCTGCCGCACCCGGCAGAAATCGGTGTCCGAGCAGACAAACATCCGCCCGCCCTGATCATCGGTGATCACTTCATCGAGATAGCTGTCGGATGCGCCGCACAGGTCGCAGTCATGCGGTGCCTTTGATGCCTCGAAAGGGTGATCGTCGAAATCGAGGCTGACGACATGGGTGAACGGTGGCAGGGCATAAATCCGCTGCTCGCGCCCCGCGCCAAACAATTGCAACGCCGGACTGTTTGACAGTTTCGGATTGTCAAACTTCGGGATTGGCGAGGGGTCCATTACATAGCGACCCTCGACCTTGACCGGGTAAGCGTAGGCGGTGGCGATGGTGCCGTGGCGTGCAATGTCTTCGTACAGTTTGACGTGGATCAAGCCGTATTCTTCCAACTCATGCATCTTGCGGGTCTCGGTTTCGCGCGGTTCCAGAAAGCGCAACGGCTCGGGGATCGGCACTTGATAGACAAGGATCTGGCCCGCCGTCAGCGCGGATTCAGGGATGCGGTGGCGGGTCTGGATCAGCGTCGCCTCGACGGTAGATTCAGTCACCGCAACACCCGCAGTGCGCTGAAAAAACTTGCGGATCGAGACCGCGTTGGTGGTGTCATCGGCACCTTGGTCGATGACTTTCAGCCGATCGTCGGGGGTCAGACAGGCCGCTGTCACCTGCACGCCACCCGTGCCCCAACCGTAAGGCATCGGCATCTCGCGGCTGGCAAAGGGCACCTGATAGCCGGGGACGGCCACGCCTTTCAGAATGGCGCGGCGGATCATCCGCTTGGTCTGCTCGTCAAGGTAGGCGAAGTTATAGGAGTCCGCCAGGGTGGCGTCATGATGCGCGGTCATAGGCTCAACTCCTGTGCCAGATGCTGCAAGCAGCCGGGCAGATTGGTCAGAATAGCAGTGGGCTGCAGATGCAGCAGACGAAAGCCCTGCGCTTTCAGCCAAGCCGCGCGGGCAGGCGGCGAAACCGCGTCAATCTCGAGGATCAGCCGCCGCTCGACGCATAGAAAATCAACGATAAATGCTCCAATCGGCGCTTGGCGGCGGAATTTCAGCCCGCCCAAGCCGCGGTTGCGCAGCGCTTGCCACAACGCTTGCTCGGCCAGCACAAGGTTTTGGCGCAGCAGGCGCGCGTCATGGGTTTGCCGTGGATCCTGGCGCATCGCTCCCCTCACCCTGACCCTCTCCCAAGGGAGAGGGAACTCTGGATGCCGCGAAGCATTGCAGAAATATGGTGAGGAAAACCTTAACGCAGACAAGCCCGGCGCAATTTCAGCAAAGCGACCGAGTCCCCTCTCCTGTGGGAGAGGGCTCGGGTGAGGGCGGCAACCGTTCATTCCGCAGCCTCGCGGCTGGCGAAGACTTCGGCACGCAGGCGGCGCACCAGTTCCAGTTCCGATTGAAAATCAACGTAATGCGGTAACTTGATATGCTCCAGAAATCCGGTTGCCTGGACGTTATCGGCGTGCATCAACACGAATTCCTCGTCCTGCGCCGGAGCGCCGGTATAATCCTCGCCCAGTTCTGCCCAGCGCAGCGATCGGTCGACAAGGCTCATCGCAATGGCTTTGCGCTCGGTTTGCCCGAACACCAGCCCATAGCCGCGGGTGAACTGGGGTGGTTCAGTTTTGCTGCCCTTGAACTGGTTCACGGTCTCACATTCGGTCAGCTCGATCTCGCCGATTTCAACGGCGAAACCCAGTTCTGGAATGTCCATTTCCACCGCCACCACCCCGATCCGCAACTCGCCGACGAAGGCATGGGTGCGCCCATAGCCACGTTGGGTCGAATAGGCCATCGACAGGATAAAGCCTTCATCACCGCGCGTGATCGCTTGCAAACGCAAGGCGCGGCTGGCGGGCAGCTCGAGCGGAGCGCGTGTCAGATCGGGCGGCAACGCATTGCCAAAGGCTTCCGGTTCGATCATGCCATCGCGGTCGAGCATTGCCATCACATGCGGCACGGCTTCCATCGCGGCGGGTGCGGTCGGGGCAATGATCGCCTCGCCCTCGGCCGCCAGCTTGAAATCCAGCAGGCGGTGGGTGTAGTCAAACGTCGGACCCAACACCTGCCCCCCCGGCAAATCCTTGAAAGTCGCCGAAATCCGTCGGATCACCGCCATCTTCGCAGTATCCACCGGACATGAAGCGCCCAGACGTGGCAGGGTGGTGCGATAGGCCCGGATCAGGAAAATCGCCTCGATCAGATCGCCGCGTGCCTGTTTGATCGCCAGCGCTGCCAGATCTGGGTCAAACAGCGACCCTTCCGCCATCACCCGATTGACCGCCAAGGTCAACTGCGCGCGGATTTGTGCCACTGACAGTTCGGCCACGCCCAGATCGCCGCGCCGCTCTTCGGCCAACCATGCATGCGCATTGTCGATGGCGCGTTCGCCGCCCTTTACTGCCACATACATCAGACAGCCTCCACACGGGTTGATCGGGGCAGGGCCGCGACCCAGACGCCGCAGGTAAAAAAGCAATCAAAGCCCAGCGGGAACAAGGCGCGATTGGCCTGAAACGCCGCGATTTCAGGCAGCGACAGATGCGCGACTTCTGCAATCCCCGGACCGCGCAGTGCGGCCCCTGTGGCGGTCAGCGTGGCCATCTCGACGATCAAAGTCGCGGCGCGGTCCGGGTAATCCGGTTGGCCAATGGCAAAACGGCCCAACGGGTGCAACGCCGTCCAGTCGCCAAACGCAAAGGTCGCTGCTTCGGCGCCCACCAGCGGCGCGCCACAGTGAAAGGTAATCCAGTCGCGCACCGCAGCGCAGTCATGGCCGCCCGCCAGATGTACCGGGGTTGTGCCATCGCACAGCGTCAACAGCAGCACGCCCGCCGCCACCGACAATGGCGCCGGAGGCAGCGCGCCTTGCAATTCCCGGATTTCGCCCGGTTGCGACAGCACCGCCAAAGCTGCGCGGAACGCATTTGAGGATTGCAGCGGCGCCTGCTCGAACCCGCCCAGCAATGCATCGCTCATTGGTCTTCTCCGCGCACCAGAGTGAAAAATTCCACCTTTGTGGCTGCGGCCTTTGCGGCGCGCTGGCTGCGGCGAAGGGTTTCTTCGGCTTGCAGCGGCTTCAACACCGCAGCGCGCATCGCATCAGCCTGATCGGTCTGCATCAGCGCGTCGATCACGGCGGCCCGCAAGGCATGTGCCTTGTCGCGGCCCTGCACATGCGCATGGCCAACCGCGCCATTGCCAAGCCGCAAAGCACAGCGCGTCACCGTCATCTCACCCAGGTTGAACGGCTGCCCGCTGCCGCCAATCCGGCCTTGCACCATCACAGCGCCAATTTCCGGCGCGCGCAGCAGCGCATAGGCTGGAAGCTCTGGCACCAAAACGGCCAATCGTGCTGGCTTGGCGCGGGCCAACAGCCCCATCCATGCCTTGCGCGCCACCGTGGCATCGCGGGTTTCAGTTTCTGGGCTGGCTTGCATCATCTTGATCCCGACATCTTGCGAAGTTGTCTATTTGACTATACAACTAGACAAATCATTAGCTGAGGAGCCCGCAAATTGCATGTGAAATTTTGGTGACAAAGCCCGCGATCTGGCAATCCATCGCCGAGACTCTCAGCGCCGAGATGTCATCGGGTCATTACCGCCCCGGTGATAAACTACCCACAGAGGCCGCCCTTGCCGCCCGCTTTGGAGTCAATCGCCACACAGTGCGCCATGCGTTGGCCAGCCTTGCCGAGGCGGGTGCGGTGCATGCGCGCCGGGGTGCGGGGGTGTTTGTCACTGCGATCCCGACCGATTACCCGCTTGGCCGCCGCGTGCGCTTTCATCAGAACGTGCGGGCGTCGGGGCGGACGCCGTCGCGGCAATTTTTGCGGCAGGAAACCCGGCCCGCCGATGCCAAAGAGGCCGCAGCCTTGCGCCTGGCCCCCGGCGCCTTGGTGCATCTGGTTGAAGGGCTATCCCTTGCCGATGGTATACCGCTTGCGATGTTTCGTTCTCTGTTTCCTGCGCTGCGCTTTCCCGATCTGCCCGATGCCATCGCGCGGCATGGCTCGATCACTGCCGCTTTGGCCGACGCGGGTCTGACCGATTACACCCGCGCGGAAACCCGCATAACGGCGCTTGGGGCGGATGCCCTGCTGGCGCTGCATTTGCGCTTGGCGCAGGGCGCGCCGTTGTTACGCTCGGTCGCAGTCAATGTTGATACGGCGGGCACTCCGGTGGAGTTTGGTTTGACATGGTTCGCCGGGGATCGCGTCACGCTGACGGTATCGCCTGATGCCAATGACAGCGGCGGGGGGGCTGTGGATAAACTGTCATAACGCCGTTGCTTGGCAGGTGTATCGACGCACAAACCGCGATGCTTATTCTTGATGCCCATACCCTTACCTGATGCCCTTACCTGATGCCGGAGCCTGCAATGCCGCTGCCCTTGCCCCCCTTGCGCCTGACGGGCGCGCATATTTTGCGCGACGGCGCGATGCAGCAACGCTCGATTGGTCTGGCCGAGGGGCGCATCACGCGTGGCCCCTTGCCTGAGGTTGATCTGTCAGGCTTTTTGATCCTGCCGGGCATCATTGATCTGCATGGTGATGGGTTCGAGCGTCACATGGCGCCACGCCCGTCTGCGCCGTTTCCGCTGGCAGCAGGTCTTGCCTCGTTTGACCGCGAGGCCGCAGCGCATGGTGTCACCACCGCCTATCTTGCGCAGGGCTGGAGTTGGGAAGGCGGCCACCGCGGCCCCGACCATGCCGAGGCGGTGATGCTGGCCCTCGACACCTATCGCGGCCAAGCGCTGACCGATCTGCGGCTGCAAATCCGTGCCGAGACGCATCTGGTGTCAGAGACTCTGCGCCTGATCGCGGCGGTAAAGCGGCATCGGATCGGCTATGTCGTCTTCAATGATCATCTGTCCGAGGGCCTGCATATGGCCCGCATCGCCCCCGGCGATTTTGCCGCTTGGGCGCGCAAAGTCGGCAAGACACCCGAAGAACTGGCCGAGGCCATCGAATCCGCCGCCGCGCGTGCCAAAGAAGTGCCGCGCAGCCTGTGCACCTTGGCCGAAACCTTTGACGCTTTGGGTGTGCTTTATGGCAGCCATGACGACCCCGATGGCGAGACGCGCGAGTTCTATTCGATGATCGGCGCGAAGATCGCGGAGTTTCCGTTGACCCGTCGTGCGGCGCTTGCCGCCCATGCGATGATGAGCCCGGTGATCATGGGCGCGCCGAACGTGGTGCGGGGGCGCAGCCAAGCGGGCAATGTCTCGGCCTTGGCTTTGGTGGCGGATGGGCTGTGCGATGTGCTGGTGTCAGACTATCACATCCCGGCGCTGCCCTTGGCGGTTTGGGGGCTGGTTGATCGCGGTGTTTTGGGGTTGCCGCAGGCCTGGGCTTTGGTGTCAAGCCGACCTGCCGAGATCATGCGGCTGACAGATCGTGGTCGGCTGGAGCCGGGGCTGCGCGCCGATATGGTGGTGATCAATGCCGAGACACGCGGGATTGAGGCGACGATTACCGCAGGGCGGCTGAGCTATCTGGCCGGGGAGGCCGCGCGGCGGTTTGTCAGCCAGCCCGAGGCCTTGCGGCTGGCGGCAGAATAGCGCCTTTCGGATCGGGCTGGTGGGTGACTGCGCGGCCGTTGCGGACTTTGCAGCTTGCAGACATTGGGGCTGTTGCGAAGTGTCCCCGCGGGGACAGGCAAGCGCGGAGTTTGCCCTGTGCCAGTCCAAGGATGGCTTGCTGAGAGAGGGCTTTCGGTGTCGCGCCTGAAGCGCAGCTGTGCCTGTGGTCGGGTTGAAACCCGAGGCGAGGCTCAGATTTATGGGGGAGCCTCGGCGCTTTACGGCGTGTTGCAACGCGTGGATTTTTTAGCCGGATTTTGTCCCCGGTGGGACAAAATTATAGGCTTGGTGGTTTTGCAAAAGTCAGCCACAATATCTAGGGTCAGCCGTGGTATTTCTCGAGAAAAGCCTCAACCGCAAGGCTGCGGAAATCGGGCAAAGCGTCGCGCAGGGTGTCGTGCGACCAATCCCACCAAGCCAAGGCTTGCAGGCGGTCAGCGATGCTGTCTGCAAAGCGGGCGCGCAGCGGGGTGGCGGGCAGGCCTGCCATGATCATATAGGGGGCGACGTCTTTGGTGACGACAGCACCGCTGGCGATCACCGCCCCCGCACCGATGGTCACATCGGGTTTGATGATCGCGCCATGGCCGATCCAAGTATCGGGGCCGATCACGGTGCGGCGGGCGTGGCGGGCGGCGAAAAAAGCGTCGTCATCGGGTGCATCCTCCCAATAGGCGCTGCTGCGGTAGAGGAAATGATGCAGGCTGGCGTTTTGCATCGGATGATCGGTCGGGCCGATGCGGGTCATTGCGGCGATGTTGGCGAATTTTCCGACGGTGGTGTTGGTGATGTCGGAAAGCTGGTCGCAATAGGCGTAGTTTTGGAAGCTTGAGTTCAGGATGCGGCTGAAGCGGCCCACCTCGCAATAGCTGCCGAACTCGGCGTTGTGGATCTGGCACCCGTCGTGGATCAGCGGGGCGGCGGCGTTGAGTTTGGGCATCTTTGGCTTTCTGATCTGGGGCGCAGGGCCGGCCGCAGGGCCATCGAGGCCCTTTGGCCGGCGCTGCCGGGGATTGGTTCTGCGGCCCGCCTGAGGGGGGGCAGCGGCAGCAGCCGGATGAGGGGGCTCGATGCCCCCGAGGCCGGCAATTGGGTTTGGCGTCAGGGAGCCTCCGGCGGGAGTATTTCAGAAAGAGCAAATCCTTTGCGCCGGGTGATTAATCTGGTTGGGCTTTGGTATGGCGGGGCTTTGGTATGGTTGGGCTTCGATCTGGCCTCGGTCTTGTTTGGCGGGGTTTTGATCTATCGGCCGATCAGTTTGCGGCGCAGCCAGCCCGAGGCCGTGTCCATCGCCATCACCATCAGCACGATCAGGATCATGTAGTAAGCCACTTCCTCCCAATCCTTTTGGGTGATGATGGCTTGGGTCAGCAGCAGGCCGATGCCGCCGCCGACGATGGCACCGATCACCGTGGCGCTGCGGGTGTTGGATTCGAGGTAGTACAGGACTTGGGACAGCAGCACCGGGGCGATTTGCGGGATCACGCCGAAGCGGGCGCGTTGCAAGGGGCCTGCGCCGGTGGAGCGGATGCCTTCGACTTGTTTTTCGTCGATATTCTCTAGCGCCTCTGAAAAGGTTTTGCCGAAGGTGCCGGTGTCGGTCAGCAGGATCGCCAAAGCGCCTGTCATCGGGCCGGGGCCAAACGCGCGGGCGAGGATGATGGTCCAGATCAGGCCGTCGACGCCGCGCACAAAGTCGAACAGGCGGCGGAAGGCAAAGCGGACGATGCGGATCGGGGTGAAGTTGGAGGCGGCGAGGAAGGCCAGCGGCAGCGCGATCAGGGCGGCCCCCATGGTGCCAAGGAAGGCCATCAGCACGGTTTCAAACAGCGCCCATGCCACATCGCCGTGGTGCCACATTTTGTTGTGCCAGACCTCGGACGCCATATAGGCGAGGTTGCTGCGGGCGGGGTCGATCCGTTCGGCTGTCAGCAAGGCGGTCAGTTGGCCGTAGCTTTTGCCGTAGAACGGGCTGTCGAGGGTGAAGAAAAACAGCTCCCACCCCGGTTGGTATTTGAAGGTTTCCACCTTGGAGCGCGAATAGGCGAAGCGGCCCGCTGGGGTGGTGACAGAGATGCGGGTGTCGGTGACGTTGATCCAGTTGGGGATCGGTTGTGGGGCGATGAGCCTTAGTCTGTTGCCGTCGGGTTTGATGTCGATGGTGCCGTAGCCCGGCACGATATAGCGCGCGCCTTGTGCGTCATAGGTGATCAGATTGCCTTGGCCGAGGTCGATATTGGTGACATCGCCGCTGGTTGTCATCCAATCGGGGTATTGGTTCGGGGCGAAGGTGGCTTTGCTTTCGCCCTCTATCGTGACGCTCAGTTGGCCGGAGCGGTTGTCGCGGGTGACATGGGTTTTATAGCTGACGAAATCGGCCAGCAGGATGCGGGCATTATCCATCCTCGCCCGCGCGGCAAGGCCCGAGATGTCAAAGCTGATGAACAGATAGGCGAGATACAGCACCAGCAGCACCGGGATCGCAAAGGCGGTCAGGCGGCGGGATTTGAACTGGCTTTGCACTTTGGCATAGGTGGGGGCATAGGCGTTGAACGGGGTCGCGTCGGTCATTTAATGGCCCTTTACCAAGCGGTTGCGCGCGTAGCCCGAGAGTTGGTCGACCAGCACGATGGTGCAGAACAGCAGCGCGAAGATGGCGACCACCTGATCGTATTTGCCGCCGCCCCATTGCATCGCCAGTTTCAGATCATAGCCGATGCCGCCCGAGCCTACGAAGCCAAGGATGGCGCTGGCGCGGATGTTGATCTCGAACCGCAGCAGGGCGTAGGACAGCCAGTTCGGGGCGACTTGGGGGATGATGCCAAGCCAGATTTGCTGGCTCCAGGTTGCGCCGGTTGAGGTCAGGCCCTCGACGGGTTTCAGATCCGCGTTCTCGGCGGATTCCGAGAACAGTTTGCCCAAAGCGCCTGCGGTGTGGAAAGCGATGGCCAGCACAGCGGGGACGGGGCCGCCGCCGAGAATGAAGATCAGCACGAGGGCGATGACGATTTCCGGGATGGCGCGCATGATGTCTGCGGTGCGGCGGAAGAGTGGTGTCAGGGCGGGGAAGCGGGCGAGGTGGCGGGTGGAGCCCAGCGCCAGAAACGCGCCGAGCAGACCGCCCAGCAGGGTGGCTGCGGCGGCGATGTTCACGGTTTCAATCAGCGATGGGAAATGCTGGATCACCAAGGCGGGAAGGTTGGCGCGGTTGCGCCATGCTTCAGAGATCACCTCGGATGGGAAAGCGCCGATCTGGTGCAGGCCGGACAGAAAGCCACCGGCGTTGCGATCTTCGGCCACCTGAAACCCCGAGGCAATCAGCGCCACGAACAGGATAAGGAGGATAAAGCCATAAAGCCGTTTGCGGCGGGTTTGGTGTATATAGGCGGCGGTGGGGTTGGTCAGATCGGGGCGATCTCCCGGTGGGGGGCCGAAGGTGATGTCAACCATGGTGCCGCCTTTTCGTGCAGGAACGGGGAGTATGAAAAAGCCGGGCCCGCGGTGCGGCGGGCCCGGCAGAGGGTGCTGAAATTATTCGCCCGAAAGTTTACGGGCCTCGACAATACCAAGATACATGTCGTGGGTGGCGGGGACGAAATCCTTCGCCTCGCCCGAGGCAACGCCATAGGCGCATTTCGCGTCGGTTTCCCACAGATCGGCGGTCAGTTTGGTGACCTTGGCTTTCACGTCATCCGGCAAAGCGGCGCGGACAACCATCGGGCCTTCGGGGATCAGTTTCGAGCGCCAGATTTCGACGAGGTTGTTCATATCGACCAGACCCGCATCGGCGGCCTTGCGGAACGCGCCCGAGTTGTAGCCGTCTTCCCAATTGCCGATGCCATCAGCCCAAGATACGCCCGCATCGAAATCGCCATTGGCGACGCCGACGATGGTTTGCTCGTGCCCGCCCGAGAATTTCACTTCCGAGAAGAATTTATCCAAGGGACCGTAAGCCGCGATCATCTCGGCGGCGGGCACAAGGTAGCCCGAGGTCGAGTTCGGCTCGCCAAAGGCGAATTTCTTGCCCTTGGCCTGTTCGACCGTGGTGATGCCGGAGTCTTTACGCGCGAAAGCGATGGAGTAGTAACCGGTTGAATCATCAAGGTTTTGCTTGGTCAGCTCTACCGTTACCGCTTTCGGGTCGGTCAGGTAGATCTTGGCATAGGCGGATGCGCCCAGCCAAGCCATGTCCAAAGTGCCGCCCAGCAGGCCTTGGATCACGCCATCATAATCTGCGGGGGTGAAGACTTTGACCGGAACGCCCAGCTCTTTTTCAATGGCTGCGCGGTAGCACTCGTTCGAGCTCATGCGGTCTTGCGCGTTTTCGCCGCCCAAGATGCCGATGTTGAATTCTTTGACCTCTTGCGCATGGGCGGTGGTGATGCAGGTGGTGGCTGCCAGAATGGCGATCAGCTTTTTCATCATAGTCTCCGGTTTGGGAAGGGTTTGGTGGGGTCAGGCCAGCATCGCATCGGCATAAGCCGCGTCGCGCGGGCCGGTGATTGCGGTCGATGTGGCGGATTCGTTAAAGCTGGCGTCGGCGCCGTAGATGTCGCGGGCAACGCCAGTGGTCAGTTGATCCGGGGTGCCATCGAACACCACGCGGCCATCGCGCATGCCGATCACGCGGTCACAGTAGCGGCGGGCGGTATCAAGGGTGTGCAGGTTGGCGATCACCATGCGACCGTCTTCTTCATGGATGCGGCGCAGGGCATCCATCACCACTTGCGCATTCATCGGATCGAGGCTGGCGATGGGTTCATCGGCCAAGATCACCTTGGGGTCTTGCATCAGCGCGCGGGCGATGGCGACGCGCTGCTGCTGGCCGCCCGACAAAGCCTCGGCGCGTTTGGGGGCCTGTTCTGCAATGCCGAGACGGTCGAGAATTTGCATCGCGCGGGTGATGTCGGCATCGGACCACAGGTTGAACATGGTGGCGAAGGTCGAGCGCTGGTTCAGCAAACCGTGCAGCACGTTCGAGGCCACATCCATGCGTGGCACCAGATTGAACTGCTGGAAAATCATGGCGCATTGGCCTTGCCACGCGCGCTTGGCAGCGCCTTGCAGCGTTAACACATTGCGGCCTTCAAAGCTGATCTCGCCCGACGAGGCATCGGTCAGGCGGTTCATCATCCGCAGCAAGGTTGACTTGCCCGCCCCGGAACGTCCGATCACGCCGACAAAGGCCGCGCGGTCGATTTCAAAGCTGACATTATCCACCGCAGCCTTTTGGCCGAATATGCGTGTGACAGAACTGACCTTCAACATCGCGGCCCCCTTTTGGTTAGGGCGGCTGATACGCCGGATTCGTGACGTTGATTTATCGGGGCTGTGACGGTTGCGTAACAAAGTCTGTGTTCCGCAACCAATTGCAATGACACGCAAACTTCATAAAGCCGTTACCTATCCGTCATGCGGGCACCCTAAGCCACCGCTTCAGCACCTGCCGCGAAAATGTGCAGCAGGTAGGCTTAACAGGAGACTTCCATGACCGTTTTCAAAACCCTGACCTCGGGCGTCAGCCTGATGGCGATGCTGGTGGCTGGTGCAGCACAGGCGCAAAGCCTTGACGAAATCACCGCTGCGGCGAAGAAAGAGGGTGCCTTGACCACCATCGCGCTGCCGCATGACTGGTGTGGCTATGGTGCCGTGATCGAGGGCTTCAAGAAGAAATACCCAGAGATTGCCGTGAACGAATTGAACCCGGATGGCTCGTCTGCGGATGAGCTGGAAGCCGTGCGCGCCAACAAGGGCAACACCGGCCCGCAAGCGCCCGACGTTCTGGACATCGGCCTGTCGTTTGGCCCGGCTGCCAAGGAAGAAGGGCTGATCCAGCCGTATAAAGTCAGCACCTGGGACAGCATCCCGGATGCCGCCAAGGATGCCGATGGTTTCTGGTATGGCGATTATTACGGTGTGATGTCGTTCATCGTGAACACCGATATGGTGGAAAACGTGCCTGCCGATTGGGCCGATCTGATGAAGCCGGAATATGCGGGCGCGTTTGCTTTGTCGGGTGATCCGCGCTCGGGCAACCAGCCGCTGATGTCGGTGATGGGGGCTGGCATGGCGATGGGCGGTGCTCCGGGGGCCGAGTCTGCGGCCAAGGGGCTGGAGTTCTTTGCCGGGCTGAACAAGGCGGGCAATTTCGTGCCGGTGGCTGGCAAGACCGGCACCATCGCGCAGGGGGCGACGCCGATCGTGGCGGCTTGGGATTACAACGCTTTGGCATGGCGCGACACGCTGGCGGGCAACCCGAAGGCAGAGGTTATCGTGCCTGCGTCTGGCACCGTGGCGGGCGTTTATGTGCAGGCGATTTCGGCTTACGCGCCGCATCCGAACGCAGCAAAGCTGTGGATGGAATACCTGTATTCGGATGAAGGTCAGTTGGGCTGGTTGAACGGCTATTGCCACCCGATCCGCTTCAACGATCTGGCGAAACGCGACGTGATCCCGGCTGATATGCTGGCGAAACTGCCGCCCGCTGCTGCCTACGAAAAGGCCGTGTTCCCGACTTTGGAGCAGCAAGCTGCGCATAAAGAGGCCGTGACCGCTGGTTGGGATGCAACCGTCGGCGTCAAGGTCGAGTAATCTTCAAGCCCGCCCCCATCGCATCGGTGGGGGCGGGTTTCCTTTCAGGATCATAGACATGAGAACTTCCCGCCTTTGGCGCGCCTTGCCGTGGAACGGTTTGGGCGTGTTGCCGTTTGCGCTTTTCGCGTTGCTGTTTTTGCTGTTGCCCACCGCGAATATCGTGGCGGGGGCGTTTGTCGATGGCAGCGGTGATTTCACGCTGGTCAACATCGCCAACCTGTTCACGCCTGAAATCATGAACGCGTTCTGGCTGTCGATCAGGCTCAGCTTCACCTCGGCTTTGATCGGCTGCGCTTTGGGCTTTGCGATTGCCTTGGCGGTGGTGCTGGGGGGCTTGCCTGCTTGGGTGCGTGGGGTGGTGATGACGTTTTCGGGTGTGACATCGAACTTCGCCGGGGTGCCGTTGGCGTTTGCCTATGTGGCGACCTTGGGGCGGGTGGGGTTTGTGACGCTGCTGCTGCGCGATTGGTTCGGGGTGAATATCTACGCCTTGGGCTTTAATATGATCAGCTTTTGGGGGCTGGTTGCGGCCTATGTGTTCTTCCAGATCCCGCTGATGGTGCTGATCATCACGCCCGCGATTGACGGGTTGAAGCGCGAGTGGCGCGAGGCGGCCGAGGTTCTGGGCGCAACCGGTGGGCAATATTGGCGCATGGTGGCGTTGCCGGTATTGGGGCCGTCATTGCTGGGCACGCTGGCTTTGCTGTTCGCCAATGCGTTTGGCGCGGTGGCGACGGCGATTGCGCTAACCGGGTCGCTTTTGTCGATCGCACCGATCCTTTTGTTCAATCAAATCAGGGGCGATGTGCTGCAAGACCCGCATCTGGGCTATGCGCTCGCCTTTGCGATGATCGTCATAACCGGGATTTCCAACGGGGTTTATGTGGTGATGCGCACGCGCGCAGAACGGTGGATCAAATGAAGCGTATGCTGTCTTGGGCCGCGATTGCGGTCGGTGTGGTATATTTCTTCCTGCCGCTGGTGGGGATGCTGGAATTCTCGTTGAAAATGCGGCGGGGCGAGTATTCGCTGGACGCCTACCGGTCTGTGATGGGCGATCCGCAGTTTCAGGCGACCTTTGGTTATTCGGTGCTGATGGCCTGTCTGACGATTGTGTTTGGCGTGTTGGTGGTGGTGCCGACGGTGTTCTGGGTGCGGCTGAAACTGCCACGCTTGCGCCCGTTTATGGAGTTCATCACGCTGCTGCCGTTGGTGATCCCGCCGATTGTGATCGTGTTTGGCTATATCCGTTTGTTCAACACCTCCAGTTGGTTGCCGCTGACCGGATCGGCTTTGGGCACCGATTTTCTGCTGATGTGCGGCTATGCGGTGCTGGCGCTGCCCTATATGTACCGCGCCGTCGATACCGGCCTGGCCGCGATTGATCTGGGCACGTTGACCGAGGCTGCGCAAAGTCTTGGCGCGGGCTGGATCACTATTCTGGCGCGGGTGATCTTGCCGAATGTTTTGGTTGCGGTGCTGTCGGGGGCATTTTTGACCTTTGCCATCGTGATTGGCGAATATGTCTTTGCGGCCTTGCTGGATCGCCCCGCCTTCGGCCCCTACCTCGTCTGGGCGGGCGGCAACAAAGCCTACGAGCCAGCGGCCTTGGCCGTGATCACTTTCGCGCTGACATGGGCCTGCATGGCGCTGATCCAGCTTGCGACCAAATTTTCCAAACACACAAGGATGCCGCGCTGATGGCGTATCTCGATCTGAATGGGCTGCAAAAGTCTTTTGGCGCAAACCAAGTGGTGAAATCCTTTGATCTGGGGATTGAGAAGGGCGAGTTTGTCTCGCTGCTGGGGCCTTCGGGTTGCGGCAAGACAACGGTGCTGCGGATGGTGGCAGGGTTTGAAGCGCCATCTTCTGGCGTGATCCGCATTGATGGGCAGGACGTGACCGCCCTGCGCCCCAATCAGCGCAACATCGGCATGGTGTTTCAGGCTTACGCGCTGTTTCCGAACCTGAATGTGGCGCAGAATGTTGGCTTTGGGCTGAAAATCGCGGGTGTGCCTGCGGCTGAGATCACCGCGCGGGTGGCCGAGATGCTGGCAATGATCGGCCTGCCCGAGATGGGCGCGCGCTATCCGTTTCAGCTTTCGGGCGGGCAGCAACAACGGGTGGCCTTGGCACGGGCTTTGGCGCCGCGTCCGCGCGTGCTGTTGCTGGACGAGCCTTTGTCGGCGCTGGATGCGAAGATCCGCGTGTCTTTGCGGGCGGAAATCCGGGATATTCAGCGGAAATTGGGCATCACCACGATTTTCGTGACGCATGATCAGGAAGAGGCGCTGTCGATGTCAGACCGGGTTGTGGTGATGAACGGCGGGCGGGCGGAGCAGGTGGGCGCACCGTTTGAGATTTATAACCATCCGGCGACGCGGTTTGTCGCGCAGTTTGTGGGCACGTTGAACACTCTGGATGGGGTGGTAACGGATGCCGCGCTGGGTGAGGTGACTGTGCAGGGCCAGTCCTTGCGCCTGCCGCAGCCGATTGCGGCGGCGCAGGGGGCGACGGTGGGATTGGCTTTGCGCCCCGAGGTGGTGCATCTGGAAGCGGATGCTGCGCAGATCAGCCGGGGCGATTTCGCGTTGCCCGCAAAGATTGCCGCCGTGCAGTTTCTGGGGGCAGTGATCCGGGTCAAGGCGGATACGGCGGCGGGGGCGATCTCGCTGGATCTGTTCAACCGCCCTGATGCGCCGCCGCCGCCGCTGGGGGCAGAGGTGGCTTTGCGCTTTCGGGGGCAGGATGTGATCGTGTTGGGATAAGGGGCTTTGGCAACTTTGATATGGTTGCGGCCATTGCCGCTGCCACGCGGTAAGGTTTCGGTTTGTGCGACCGTGGCCCCAAGGCCACGATCAACACCCGCCCCCCGCTTTCTCCCGCCCGAAGCAACCCGCCCAAACCCGCCCCAGCCTAAAACCCCTTGGGCCGGGACAGCCAGCGCGCCAGCATCGGCCCAAGCAACAGCACCAGCAAAAACCGCGCCATATGCATGGTCATCACAAAGGCCACATCCACCGGGGTCGATGCCGCGATGATGGCGATGGAATCCATCCCGCCGGGGCTGGTCGCCAGATAGGCGGTCAGCGGATCAATCCCGGCAAAATGCACCAAGACCCAAGCCGCAGCCCCGCAGACCGCGATCAGCACAAGGATCGAGGCGAACACCCGTGGAAACGCCCGCGCCGCATCGCCCAAAGTTGCGGGCGTAAAGCGCAGGCCAATCGCCCAGCCAATCGCGGCATAGGTCAACGCCAGCAGCCACGGCGGCAGGTACAACTGCATCCATCCGGTTTGCACCAGCGCCATGCCGATGAAGATTGGCAGCAGAAAGGTGCCTCCGGGCAGGCGCAGGCGTTGACCTGCAAAGGCCAAAGCGGCGGCGAGCGCGACGGTTTGTGCTATGCCAAGCGCGGGCATCGCCGGAAACCAGATGATCGCAGGGGCAGGGCCGCCTGCTACGCCAAATAGCCGCGCCACCACGGTTGCGACGATAGCCACGCAAGCCACCCGCAGATATTGCATGAAGGCGACAAGCCGGATGTCGGCTCCATAAGCCCCTGACAGCAGGGTCATTGCGGCGGCTGCCCCCGGCGATGATCCCCAGATCGCCGTGGTGCCGGGCAGCACACCCGAGCGCGCCAACAGCCACCCCAGCAGCGACGAGGCCACAATGGTCGACAGCGTGCCTGCCAGCACAATCGGCCATTGTTGCGCAACTTCGGCCATCAGCGACAGCGGCAGGATCGTGGCGACCATCAGCCCCACCATGCCCTGCGCCACCGTCATCAGGGGCAGCGGCAGGCGGACGCCATGGCCGCGCACCGCCATGATGATCGCCGCCATCATCGGCCCCAGCAGCAAGGCGGCGGGCAGGTGCAGCAGCTCAAATCCCGTGGTGATCAGCGCTGACAGCAGCGCAAGCACGATCCAGCGCAGGGCGCGCAAGCGGTTCGGGGGCAGGTTCTGCAACAAGGGGCG
This sequence comes from Cypionkella aquatica, assembly GCF_030161095.1. Lineage (GTDB taxonomy): Bacteria > Pseudomonadota > Alphaproteobacteria > Rhodobacterales > Rhodobacteraceae > Cypionkella > Cypionkella aquatica. The sequence continues at coordinate 215,847 of NZ_BSPP01000005.1, read as the reverse complement.
TCCTTCGGGCAGCGGCTGCGGCCTCTTTATCGCGGGCAGAGGCCAAGGGCAATTGCAGGCGGGCTTGGCGCGCGCGACCTGGTCCGGCGCGATCTGGGTGGGCGCGATCTGGGTGGGCGCGATATGGCCACGCGCGATCTGGTCCCGCGCGATCTGGACAGTCGCCCGCCTGCCTGCCAGTTTAGCGGCAGTTTTTGCAGCCCGAGACCCGGATGACCGCCGCTTTGCCCCCAGATCCTGCGCCCGATGCCGCGCCGCTTGCAGCGCCCGAGCAAAGCCAGCGCTTTGCTATTCTGGGCGATGTTGGTGCGCCGGTTTTTGCCGCGTGGATCGCCCGCCATGCCCGGCGCCTTGGCTTGCGCGGTGCGATTTTGCGCCACGACGCGGGCCGCATTGATGTGGTGCTGACCGGGCTGCCTGACCTTCTGGATGCGATGGCTTTGGGCTGTAGCTTGGGCCCGCGCGAGGTCTGGGTGGACCGAATTGACCGCGCGGAGGCGGCCTTGCAAAATCTGAATGAATTTGCTTCGGGCGGCGATTAACTTATGATCATATGCACGGGCGTTGCTGAAATTTGTGGCATTTGCCGGGCTGCGCTGTGGGTGCTTTTGCAATAGCCCTTCCAGTTTTGGCGGCGCAGATGAAGTTGTGGTTGGGGATGACGGGGACAAGATGACGATGTGGGTGGCGAATGGCTTGTCGCAGGATTTGCCGTCGGGCGTGGTGATGGCGGGCAACTGGCAGGGGGCCGAACTTGCGATCTGGCGCAGCGTTTCGGGGCGGCTGGCGGCTTGGGGGGATCGGTGCCCGCATCGTGGCATGCGGCTGTCGCATGGTTTCGTGCGCGGTGAGACTCTGTCCTGCATCTATCACGGCTGGACTTATGGCAGCGACGGCGCGTGCAGCAAGATCCCGGCGCATCCAACGATGGTGCCGCCCGCAGCGATCAAGGCTGAGGTTTATCAATGTGTTGAGGCAGATGGGGTGATCTGGGTTGGTCCTGCCGGACCAGAGGCCGATCTGCCCGATCTGTCAGGGATGGTTGCGGTGCGCTCGGTCAGCGTCTTGGGCGATGTGGCCGCTTTGACGCGGGCCTTGCCGGGGTTTGTTGCGGATGGCGCGCTATGGCGGGGGCAGGTGGGCGGCGTGTCGGTAAGCTTGGTGGTGCAGGCGCGCGGCGCGGGGCTGGGGCTGCACGCGCTTTGCGGGGCAGCGGCGCACCGGGTCGCGGTGTCACGCTGGCTGGATGGCGTGGTGCAACTGGTCGAGCAGGAGGCTTTGACATGATCCCTGCAGCGGTTTTGAACGAATGGTATCCGGTGGCGATGATCGCGCAACTGGCTGCGTGGCCGGGGCGGCAGACCTTGCTTTTGGGCAGCGAGATCAATGTGTTCCGCGATGCCGCGGGTGCTGTTGTGGTGCAGGGCGCTGATGGCCCGCTGGCCGTGACTTTGGCTTACGGCCATGTCTGGGCCTGCCCGGGGGTGCCTGCGCATCCGCTGTTTCCGATCCCCGAAGCGGATCAGCCGGGCCGCCGCTTGGTCGATTGCGGGGTTGTGCGGGTGAAATGTTCGCCGCTGCGGGCGGTCGAAAACTTCCTCGACATCGCGCATTTTCCGTTCGTGCATACCGATGTTTTGGGGGCCGAGCCGCATACCGAAGTCGGGCGGTACGAGGTGCAAATCCGCGAGGACAGCGACGAGGTTTGGGCGACCAAGGTGCATTTCTACCAACCGCAGGCCGCGAAATCGGCGGCGGGCGGGATTGTCACCGAATATATGTATCGGGTGGCTGCACCGACGGCGTCGGTTCTCTATAAAACCTGCCCGAACAATGCCGATGAATGGGATGTGATCGCAATTTTCGTGCAGCCTTTGACGGAAGAACTCTGCGAGGTTTGGCCGTGGATGGCGTTGTTTGACGACACCACGCCGCAGGCCGATCTGATCCAGTTTCAGCAGATGATCTTCTTGCAAGACCGCTCGATTCTGGAAAACCAGATCCCGCGCCTGCTGCCGCTTGATCCGGGGAAGGAGATTCCGACGCAGGCCGATCTGACCTCGATCGCTTATCGGCGTTGGTTGAAACGCAAGGGGCTGACCTACGGTGCGCAGATGGTGGCGGCATGAAACTGTATGATTATGTGCTGTCTGCCAGTTGCTATAAGGTTCGGCTTATGGCGGCGCTGCTGGGCGAAAAACTGAGCACTGAGGCGGTCGATTTCCACCCCGGTCGCGCCCATCGCAGCCGAGAGTTTCGGGCGCTGAACCCGGCAGGCACCCTGCCTGTGCTGGTCGATGGCGGGCTGATCCTGACGGAAAGCACCGCGATGCTGGTCTATCTGGCGCAACGCGCGGGCAAAGTTTGGCTGGGCGACGGCAGCCCCGTTCAAGCCGCGCAAGTGCAGCAATGGCTGGCATTCTCGGCGCGGCTGGGCGGGTCTTTGGGCATGGCACGGCTGCATGATATGTTGCTTTATGCCGGCGATATTGACGCCTTGCGCCGGGCTGGGGTTGCTGCCCTGCGCGAGTTGGAAAGCCATCTGACCGAAGCCCGCTTTGATGGCCGCATCTTCCTGACAGGCACCACCCCCACGATCGCCGACATTGCTTGTTTTCCCAATGTCGCGCTTGCGCCGGATGGCGGCGTATCGCTCGACGATTACCCGTCAATTCGCCTGTGGTCGCGTGCCATCCGCGCGCTGCCCGGTTTCATTGAAATGCCCGGCATCCACCGCCTGCACGAATTGAAGCCCGCCCCCGAAGCCGTGCCACCGCTGGAGGCTTTGCTATGAGTTACCTGCTGAAAAACTGCGCGGCGATTGTGACCTCTGCCTCTGATCTGGTGTTGGCGGGGCAGGATATGCTGATTGAGGGCAAACAGATTGCCGCCATCGGCCCCAACTTGCACGCGCCGGGGGCCGAGGTGATCGACGCCTCGGGCTGGTTCATCTATCCGGGGCTGGTCAATACGCATCACCATTTCTTTCAATGCTTTGTGCGCAACCGTGCCGATCTGGATTGGACCAAGCTGTCGGTGATCGAATGGCTGGACCTGATTTATCCGATCTTCTCGCGCCTGACCGAGGATCAGTTTTATCACGCAAGCGTGGTGGCTTTGGCCGAGTTGATCAAGCATGGCTGCACCACGGCGTTTGATCATCAATACAACTTTCCGCGTCATGCAGGCAGCCGCATCGTGGATCGCCAGTTTGAGGCCGCCGATCTGTTCGGCATCCGCTTTCATGCGGGCCGGGGCGGCAATACGCTGCCGAAATCCGAAGGCTCCACCATCCCGGATGAGATGCTGGAGACGACCGATCAATTCATCACCGATTGCGCGCGGTTGATTGATAGCTATCACGACGCGGGGCCGTTCAGCATGCGGCAGGTGGTGGTGTCCCCCTGCCAGCCGGTGAATTGCTATAAGGATACGTTCGTGGAATCGGTGCGGCTGGCGCGTGACAAGGGCGTGTTCCTGCATACGCATGTCGGTGAAGGCGAAAGCCCGGTGATCGAGGCGCGGACCGGGATGCGCACGGTGCAATATCTTGAGGAAATTGGCTTTTCTGGCCCAGACACCTTCTATGCCCATTGCTGGGAATTGACCCATGCCGAACTCGCCCGCATGGCCGCGAGCAAAACCGGCGTGTCGCATTGCCCCGAGCCGGTCTATCTGGTTGGGGCCGAAGTGACCGATATTCCGGCGATGCAGGCGATGGGTTTGCGGATCGGTATGGGCTGCGATGGGGCTGCGTCGAATGACAATTCCAATCTGATGCACACCATCCATTCCGGCTATATGCTGCAATGCTTGGCCGCCAACACGCGCAAACATCCGGTGCCCGAGCCAAGCGCTTTCCTTGGCTATGCCACCCAAGGCGGCGCAGACCTTTTGGGCCGCAAAGACCTTGGCCGCTTGGCCCCCGGCATGGCCGCTGATCTTTTTGCCATCGACACCCGCCGTCTGGAATATGTCGGAACCCGCCACGACCCGGCCAGTCTGATCCCCAAGGTCGGCGTCGGTCGCCCGGTCGATATGACGATGATCAACGGCCGCATCGTCTGGCGTGATGGCCAGTTCCCCGGCCTTGACGAAGGCGATCTGTTCACTCGCGCCGAAGCATCCTTCCACCGCATCCTGTCTTGATCCCAAAGGAAACCCGATGACCCAAACCCGCCGCTCTTTCCTGAAAACCTCGCTGGCTGCCAGCACCGCGCTGGCGCTGCCGATCCCGGCCTTTGCCCAAGACGGCGTGCTGAACGTCGCTTTGATCGTGCCCTCGCCCGCCGCTGATGTCGGCTGGTCGCACACGCTGGAACTTGGCACTAAGGCGTTGGAGGCCGAATATGGTGACAAGATCAAGGTGACGCTGCTGGAGAATATCGCCGAAGGCCCGGACGGCGACCGGATCATGAACAAGACCGTGGCGGATGGGAATACTTTCCTCATCCTCGGCTCGTTTGGCTATATGAACGGCGGGCTGAAGCTGGCAAAGGCGCATCCGGAAGTGTCGATCCTGCACGCTTCGGGCTATCAGGTGGCACCGAATTTCTCGCCGTTTGGGGCGCGCTATTATCAGGGCACTTACCTGATGGGGATGGCGGCGGCGTCGCTGACCAAATCGAAGAAGCTTGGCTGCGTTGGCGCGTTTGCGATCCCCGAACTGATCACCTCGATCAACGCTTTTACCTTGGGCGCGCAATCGGTTGATCCAAGCATTGAGATTTCGGTGGTCTGGGTGAACTCGTGGTTCGATCCGGCGTCGGAACAAGAGGCCGCGAAGGCGTTGTTGGCGCAGGGCTGCGATGTCGTGTTCTCGAACGCACAAGACACGCCGTCGGTGGTGGCTGCCTGTGAAGAGGCCGGGGCCTATGTGTTCAACCTGAACTCGTCGATGAAAACCTATGCGCCGAAGAAATATCTCGGCGTGGTCGGCACAGATTGGGCCCCGTTCTTCAAAGCGTCGGTCGCGGCGCATCTCGCGGGCACCTTCGCCGGGTCGAGTGCGTGGCTGGGCATGGCGGACAATTGCGTGTTCGTGGCCGATTGGAACCCCGATATTGCGCCCGAGATGGCCGCGAAGATTGAGGCCGTTCACGCCACGCTGCTGGATGGCAGCTTCAGCCCGTTCACCGGGCCGCTGACCAACCAAGACGGTGCCGAGGCTGTCGCCGCTGACGTGACCTTGGGCGATGATGCGATCTTGTCGATGGATTGGCATGTCAAAGGCGTGACCACGCCGCTGCCGAAATAACGCCATGACCGCGCTGCTGTCTTTGCAAGGTGTTTCAAAGCGTTACGGCGCGGTCAAAGCCAATTCCGGGATTGATCTGGTGGTCGATCCCGGCTCTATCCATGCGATCTTGGGCGAAAATGGCGCGGGTAAATCCACGCTGATGAAGCTGATTTATGGGGTGGAAAGCCCCGACGCAGGGTCAATCCTGTGGAAGGGTCAGCCTGTGACCCTTGCCAGCCCCGCCGACGCCCGCCGTCTTGGCATCGGCATGGTATTTCAGCATTTCTCGCTGTTTGAAACGCTGTCGGTGGTGCAGAATATCGCGCTGATCGTGCCGGGGCGGCAGGCCGATCTGGCCCGCCGCATCCGCGCCTTGGGGGCCGAATTTGGTCTTGAGGTTGACCCCGAAGCGATGGTGCATGCGCTTTCGGTGGGAGAGCGGCAACGGGTGGAAATCATCCGCTGCCTGCTGCTGGAACCAGAGCTGTTGATCCTTGACGAGCCAACCTCGGTGCTGCCGCCGCAAAGTGTTGCGCGGTTGTTTGACACCCTGCGGGCGTTGCAGGCGCGCGGCATGGCGATCTTGTTCATCAGCCACAAGCTGGAGGAAATCAAAGAGCTTTGCGATACCGCCACCATCTTGCGTGGCGGGCAAGTGACGGGCCGGGTTACTCCGCGCGATCATTCCGCCAAAGATCTTGCCACGCTGATGATTGGCCGCGCCATGCCGCCGCCTTTGCCTGCGACGCCGCAAGCGCAGGGTGAGGTGCGGCTGGAACTGAGCGGGCTGGACTATATCAACGACGACCCGTTCGGTGTGTCTTTGCGCGATGTTTCCCTGCGTCTGCACAGTGGCGAGATTGTCGGCATCGCGGGGATTTCCGGCAATGGTCAGCAGGAATTGGCGGCGCTGATCTCGGGCGAGGTGATGCGGCCGGGTGATGCGATCCGCATGATGGGCCGCGCAGTGGGCGGGCTTGATGCCGCACATCGCCGCCGCTTGGGCTTTGCCTTCGTGCCGGAAGAACGCTTGGGGCGTGGCGCTGTGCCGGATATGTCTTTGGCGGATAACGCTTTGCTGACCGCCCACAGCGCGGGACTGGTGCAGCGCGGCTTTATCCGGCGCGGCCCCGAGCGCGCCTATACCGCCGCGATCATCGCCGCCTATGACGTGCGCACCCCCGGCCCAGAGGCCGAAGCGGCGGCTTTGTCGGGCGGCAATCTGCAAAAGTTCATCATGGGGCGCGAGATGATGCTGGCCCCGAAATTGCTGTTGGCCTCGCAGCCGACTTGGGGTGTCGATATTGGCGCTGCCACCGATATTCGCCAGCGGCTGGTGGCCATGCGCAATGAAGGGGCTGCGATTTTGGTGATTTCCGAGGAGTTGGAAGAGTTGTTCCAGATCTGCGACCGCCTGCATGTACTGCACAAGGGGCATCTTTCGCCGTCGTTGCAGACGGCTGCGACCAGCGTTGAACAGGTTGGCAGCTATATGATTGGGGCAGGCGCATGAGCATCAGCTTCACCCGCCGCGCTAAGGCCTCGCGCGTGGCCATGCTGCTGGCTCCGGTCGTGGCGTTTTGCTGCGCGATTGTGGCAAGCGTTATCCTGTTCACCGCTTTGGGAAAGTCGCCCGGTCAGGCGCTGTATTCGCTGCTGCTGGAGCCGTTTCTGTCTTGGTATAACTTTTCAGAAGTGCTGCTGAAGATGGCGCCGCTGCTGCTGATCGCCCAAGGTCTTGCGATTGGTTTTCGCGCCAACGTGTTCAATATCGGCGCAGAGGGGCAGTTGATCATTGGGGCCATTGCGGCCTCGGCGCTGCCGGTGTGGTATCCGATGGGCGATAGCGCGTGGATGCTGCCCGCGATGCTTGTGATGGGGGCGGGGGCGGGGATGGCTTGGGCCGGGATTGCCGCGCTGTTTCGCACCCGGTTCAATGCCAATGAAATTCTGGTGACTCTGATGTTGTCGCTGATCGCCGCACAGGTGCTGAACTATCTGCTGCTTGGCCCGTGGAAAGACCCAAATGGCTTTAACTTTCCGCAAAGCGTGATGTTCCCGGATGCGGCCTTGCTGCCGATCCTGTTGCCGGGAACGCGGGTGAATGTGTCTTTGCTGCTGGCGCTTATCGCCAGTGTGCTGGCCTATGTGCTGATGCGCCACCGCTTTTCCGGGTTTCAACTGCTGGTCGGCGGGCTTGCGCCCCGCGCGGCCCGCTATGCCGGGTTCAGCGAGACGCGCGCGATCTGGATGAGCCTTCTGCTCGGTGGTCTGGCGGCAGGGCTGGCGGGCGCGTCCGAGGTGGCGGGGCCGCTGGGGCAATTGCAACGCTCGGTTTCCACCGGTTACGGCTATTCCGCGATCATCGTGGCCTATCTGGGCGGGTTGAACCCGCTGGGCATCGTGATTTCGGCCTTTGTGATGTCGGTGATCTATATTGGCGGCGATAATGCGATGGTGTCTGCCGATCTGCCGGTGGCGGCGGTTTGGGTGTTTCAGGGGCTGTTGCTGTGCTTCTATCTCGCGGGGCTGACCTTTATTCGCCACAAGGTCACATGGATCCGTCGGAAGGTTGCGCCATGAACGCGGTGGATTTCATTCTGGCCGGGATGCTGGCGGCGGCGACGCCGATGTTGCTGGCGGCCTTGGGCGAGATGGTGGTCGAGCGCTCGGGCGTGCTGAACCTTGGGCTTGAGGGCATGATGGCTTTGGGCGCGGCTTTGGGGTTTATCACCACATATACCTATGACAGCCATGCGTTGGGCTTTCTGGTGGCTGCTGTGGGTGGTGCTGCGCTGGCGCTGGTGTTTGCGCTGATCGTGCTGGGGTTTGTCGCCAATCAGGTCGCGGCAGGGCTGGCGATCGGGATTTTGGGCACCGGGCTGTCGTCTTTGTTCGGCAAGAGTTTTGAGAGCCTGACGATCTCTGGCCTGCCGAAACTGGCGCTGCCGCTGCTGTCGGATATTCCGGTGCTGGGGGCGTTGTTCGTGCAGGATGTGGTGGTCTGGCTGACGCTGCTGCTCGCCTTGGCGATTTGGGCGGTGATGAACCATTCCAAACTGGGCCTGATCATCCGCGCTGTGGGCGAAAACCCGCATGCGGCCCGTGCGATTGGGTTTCGGGTGTTGCGGGTGCGCTGTGCGGCGATTGCTTTTGGTGGCGCGCTGGCAGGGATTGCGGGGGCCTATGCCTCAACGGTTTATACGCCATTGTGGGCTGATGGCATGATCGCGGGGCGGGGCTGGATCGCGCTGGCTTTGGTGGTGTTCGGCACTTGGGCCACGGGGCGGGTGGTGTTTGGCGCGTTCTTGTTCGGGGCGTTGTCACTGGGAGAGCTGACCACGCAGGCGGCTGGCGTCAACATCCCGTCGCAACTGTTGGCTTGTGTGCCCTATATCGTCACCATCCTGATGCTGGCGGTGATTTCATCCAATCGGCGGCGGATGCGGTTGAACACGATTGCATCGCTGGGGCAGCCATTTGAGAAATAGCGCGTTGCTGCATCGGTCCGCGGGGGCTCACCCCCGCACCCCGAGGATATTTGAGAACAGATGAAAGCGAATTTTAGTCAAATTGTGCGGGTTTAAGCGCGGTGCGTGCGCCTTGTTTGGCGAGGATCTCGACAAAGCTGCGGCCGGTTCTGGCTTCGGCGTGCAGGACAACTTGGGCTGCGGCGCGGGCATCTTCGCCGGCATCATGGTGTTGAAATTCCAAGGAAAGTGCCTGTTTCAGATGGCCAAGGCCGTGGCCGCCGCAGCCCAGATACTCGGGCCAGGCGCGCCGCGCTATGGTGACGCTGTTCACCCAATGCATCAGCGGCGTGTCAAGCCCGTGCCAGCCGCAGGCGGCATCGACGGCGCGTTGATCGAAGGTTGAATGTTGCACGACAGGTTGTTGCATCATCAGAGGCGCGATGGCTGCGAACACCGCCGGGAACAGCGGCTGGCCGCGCACCGATGCGGCGTTGATGCCGTGGAGTTGGCTGTTGAAATCGGAAAACGGCTCGTCCGGGTCGACCAGCAGGCTGAACGTGTCGATCTGGCCCCAATCATCGACGCAGGCCAGCCCAACCTGACAGATGCTATGGGCATTGCGGTTGGCGGTTTCGACATCGAAAGCGATGAAGCGGTAGGGCGGTTTCAAATGGGCGGGGATCATCGCGCGGGCCTTGAATTGGGGAGGCTTACTGATGGCGCAAAGCTTCGATCGGGTCCAGCCGTGCTGCGCGCCGGGCCGGGAAATAGCCAAACACCACGCCCACCAGCGCCGAAAAGCCAAAGGCCAGCGCCACCACGGCGGCTGAAGGCGCAAACGGGATTGCCATGAAGATCGAGCCGCCAAAGGCAATCGCCAGCCCCAACGCAATGCCGATAGCCCCGCCCAGCAGCGACAAGACCACCGCCTCGACCAGAAACTGCAGCAGCACCTGGCCCGCACTGGCCCCGACCGCCAGCCGGATGCCGATTTCGCGGGTGCGTTCGGTCACTGACACCAGCATGATGTTCATGATGCCAATACCGCCCACCAGCAAGCTGACGGCAGCCACCGACGACAGCAGCCCCGTCAGCACCGCATTGATGCCGCCCAGCATGTTCGACAGCTCTTTCATATCGCTGACGCTGAAATTGTCAGATTGGGTCAGCCCGATCCTGCGGCGCTCGCGCAGAACCTGTTGCACGGCTTTGATGCCATCTGCCGCCGAAACCGATTTGCGCAAAGCCACCGCGATGCTGTCGACATCGGTGTTGCCTTCCATCCGACGCTGCACGGCTTTGACGGGCATCAGCACCACATCATCCTGATCCTGCCCGAAGCTGCCCGCCCCCCGCGCCACCAGCACGCCGAGCACAAGGCAAGAGACGTTTTTCACCCGGATGCTTTGGCCAAGTGGGTCCGATCCGCCAAACAGTTTTGTGCTGACCGACTGGCCCAGCACGCAGACCGCAGCGCCTGCACTTTCCTCGGATGGATCAAAGCTGCGCCCGGCGCTGAGCGGCCAGTTCTGCACCAGTTGATACGCGCCCGAGGTGCCATAGACCTGCGTGCTGGCATTGGCATTGCCGAACACCACATTCTGCGTCGTGCTGACCACCGGCGCGGCATAGACCACCTGCGGCAGCACAGCCAAAGCCTCGGCATCTTTCAGGGTAAAGCGTGGGGCAGGGGCGCCTGCGGTGGGCGGGCCAAAGCCGCGGGTGCCGGGGCGGGCGGTCAGCACATTGGTGCCCAAGGCGGCGACGCTGGCATTGACCTGTTGCGACGATCCTTGCCCGATCGTCACCATCGCAATCACCGCAGCAACCCCGATCACCACGCCCAGCACGGTCAGAAACGTGCGCAATTTGTTGCGGATGATGGTGATGAAGGCAAGGGTTACGGTTTCCCACAGCATCTAAGCGCCCTGCCGCGTAAGGGGGGGAGTGGGCTGGTCATGGCTAAGTTTGCCATCGGTGAACACCAGCAAGCGCTGGGCATAGGCTGCGATGTCTTCCTCATGTGTGACCATCACAATGGTGATGCCGTCGCGGTTCAGCGCCTGCAGCAGTTGCATGATCTCGTGGCTGCGTTGGCTGTCGAGGTTGCCTGTCGGTTCATCCGCCAGAATAACCATCGCATCAGAGGCCAGCGCGCGGGCAATCGCCACCCGCTGCTGCTGCCCGCCCGACAGTTGCGACGGATCATGATGTGCGCGCCCTGCAAGCCCGACCTTTTCCAACGCCGCTTGGGCGCGTGCCACCCTGTCAGACTTGGCCATGCCTTTGTAGATCAACGGCAATTCGACATTTTCCAGCGCCGATTGCCGCGCCAGCAGGTTAAAGCCCTGAAACACAAAGCCCAGACAATGCCTGCGCAACAAGGCGCGGCGGTCTTGGTCTAGGTCTTGCACCTCGACGCCCTGAAACAGGTATTTCCCCGCCGAGGGCCGATCCAGACAGCCAATGATATTCATCGCGGTGGATTTGCCCGAGCCTGACGGCCCCATGATGGCGACGAACTCGCCCGCTTGGATTGACAGATCAACCCCGTCCAGCGCGCGCACTTCGGCTTCGCCTTTGCCATAATGGCGCTGCACATCCGCGAACTGGATCAGCGCCGCCATCAGCGGCTGCCTGCGGTTTGATCAAGGATCACCTGATCGCCCTCGGCCACTGCGCCGCTGACCACGGTATAGCGGCCATCGCTGGCCCCCAGCGTCACCGCCACCTCAGAAGGTTGCCCCGCTTTCAGCAGCCAGACCGATTTGCCGCTGCCGACCGAGGCCCCTTCGCCGCGCCCGCGCGATGGCAGGATCAGCCCGGCCAGACCGCCCGCCGATTGACGCGCCCCGGCTTGCGCGGGCGGCGCATAGCGCAAAGCCGCATTCGGCACCAGCAAAGCCGCTGCCACCTGATCCACCGTGATCGCCGCCGTCGCGGTCATGCCGGGGCGCAACACGCCGTCGGGGTTAGCGACCGACAAAACCGCCTTGTAGGTCACCACATCATTGGTGGTTTCCGGCGCGAACCGCACTTGGGTGATCACCGCGGGAAAGCTGCGGCCCGGATAGGCTTCGACCGTGAAAGCGGCGGTGTCGCGGATGTTGACCTTGCCAATATCGGCCTCGTCAATATCAACCAGCAGCTCCATCCGCTCCAGATCTTCGGCCAGCTTGAAGAGGACGGGGGCTTCAAAGTTCGCCGCCACAATCTGCCCGTCCTCGGCGCTGCGGTTCAGCACCACGCCGTTGATCGGGCTGCGAATTTCCGCCTTGCCCAGATCGGCGCTGACCAGATCGAGATTGGCCTGCGCCAAGGTCAGATCGGCGCGTGCGATGTCGACCGCTGCCTGCGCGCGCTGATCCGATGCTTCAAACCCGACCATATCCTTGCGCGTCGCCACCCCGCGCGATGACAATTCTTGTTGGGTTTTCAACACCTCTGCCGCCTCGCGCGCGGTGGCTTCGGCCTGCGTCACCCGTGCTGTGGCCGAGGCCAGTTGCGCGCGGGCATTGTCGACCTGTGCGACCAACTTGGTGGTATCGAGCCGTGCCAGCACTTGCCCCACCTTGACCACATCGTTGAAATCAACCTCGACGCTGGCCAAAGTGCCCGACAACTCGGACGAGACTTCGACTTCGGTGGTTGGCTGCACCGTCCCCGTCGCCGTCACCACTACGACCAGATCGCCCTTGGTCACGGCTTCGGTGGTATAGCGCACCTGCGCCGCCCCGGCGCTGCGGCTGGTGTAATACCACCCCAAAGCCCCGGCCAAGACCGCCAGCACCAGCACAGCCCAAGGCCAGCGCCGCCGCTTGGCCCGCCCGCCCAGCATCTTTGCAATATCGTCACTGCTTTGCATCTGCACCCTTCGCGGCATTTGGCTTTATACGGCGGCGCAAGCGCGTTCCGTCTGTGAAAGATGTGGTGTCAGACGGTTATGGCAATGGCCTCAACTGCCACGATAGGTTGAATAGGCAAACGGCGAGATCAAAAGCGGCACATGGTAATGCCCCGTCGCATCCGCCACGCCAAACCGGATCGGGATTTGATCGAGGAAAAGCACCTCGCCCACCGCCTGACCGCTGCTGCGCAGATAATCGCCGGCACAAAACACCAGCTCATAAGTGCCCACCGTCAGCGCAGCGCCCTCCAGCAGCGGCGCATCGCTGCGGCCATCGGCATTGGTCACCACCTCGGCGATCTTCTTGTGGCTGTTGCCGCTGACCCGGTAGAGCATGATCTTCACGCCAGCCGCAGGCTTGCCCCGCGCCGTATCCAGCACATGCGTTGACACCTTGCCCATATCCGCCCCTTCCATCCTTGCGCCCCGGCCCTGAAACCCGGCCTTGCACCTTAGCCCAAACTTGCCCGCCGCCGCAGCCCCTGCCAAGCCGCAAAACTCCTTTCGGGATTATTTGATAAACCCCCGCCGATATTCGATATAGTCTGGGTGAAAAGGAGTTGCCCATGTCCCGCTACCCCCGCGATTTCCGAGGCCACGGCCCCGATGCCCCCGACGCGCAATGGCCGGGTGGTGCGAAAATCGCGGTGTCCTTGGTGCTGAACTATGAAGAGGGTGGCGAGAACAACATCCTGCACGGCGACGCAGGCTCTGAGGCGTTTCTGTCCGACATCGCAGGTGCAGCCCCTTGGCCCGGGCAACGCCATTGGAACATGGAATCGATCTACGATTACGGCGCGCGGGCAGGGTTCTGGCGGCTGCACCGCCTGTTCACCGGCATGGATATTCCGGTGACGATCTACGGTGTGTCGACCGCTTTGGCCCGCAACCCCGAACAGGTCGCCGCGATGAAATCGGCAGGGTGGGAAATCGCCTCACACGGTCTGAAATGGGTCGATCACCGCGATATGCCCATCGACGAAGAACGCGCCCAGATTGCCGAAAGCATCCGCCTGCACACCGAAGTCGTGGGCGAGCCGCCGCGCGGCTGGTATACCGGGCGCTGCTCGGTCAACACCGTCGATCTGACCGCCGAGACGGGCCAATTCGACTGGATCTCTGACACCTACGACGACGATCTGCCCTATTGGCGCGAGGTCGGCGACCGCGATCAGCTGGTGATCCCCTACACGCTCGAAGCCAACGACATGCGCTTTGCCACGGCACCCGGCTACATCGAAGGCCAACAGTTCTTCCAATACCTGAAAGACAGCTTTGATACGCTTTATGCCGAGGGCGAAGCTGGCCGCGCCAAGATGTTCTCGATCGGCCTGCACTGCCGCCTGATCGGCCGACCGGGGAAAATCGCGGGCCTCAAGCGCTTCCTCGACTATGCAAAATCCCACAATCACGTCTGGTTCCCCCGCCGGATTGAGATCGCCGACCATTGGGCAAAGGTCCATCCGCACAAGCGCTTCTCCCGGCCTTCTCAGATGACACGCGAAGCCTTCGTCGCCGCCTATGGTTCCATTTTCGAACATTCGCCATGGATCGCCGACCGCGCCTTCGATCTGGAACTCGGCCCCGCGCATGACAGCGCCACAGGCCTGCACAACGCGCTTGCCCGCATCTTCCGCTCCGCCTCGCCAGAAGAACGCCTGCAAGTGCTGCAAGCCCACCCCGATCTTGCCGGCAAACTCGCCGCCGCCAAACAACTGACCGAGGCATCCAGCGCCGAACAGGCCAGCGCCGCCCTCGATGCCCTCACCGATGCCGAGCGCAGCACATTCCAATCCCTCAACGCCCAATACACCCAAAAACACGGCTTCCCCTTCATCATCGCCGTGCGCGACCACTCCAAGGCGCAAATCCTGCAAGCCTTCCAAAACCGCATCGCGCATGACACAGAAACCGAATTCCAAACCGCCTGCAAAAACGTCGAACGCATCGCCGCACTCCGCCTGAAGGACATCTTGCCATGAGCCCATATTACACCCCCCCCGGCGGCCTTCCGGCCCAAACCACGCTGATGACGGGCCGTGCTGTGTTCACCAACGCCTATGCCTTCATCCCGAAAGGCTGCTTTTCCGACATTCTGACCAGTTGCTTACCCGGCTGGCGTGGCACCAAACTCTGGCTGATCGCGCGGCCGATGTCGGGGTTTTCCGAAACCTTCAGCCAATATGTGATGGAGGTGCAACCCGGCGGCGGCTCTGACACCCCCGATGCCGAAACCGGGGCCGAACATTTCTTGTTCGTCACGGGTGGCCTGATCACCCTGACCATTGATGGCATGGGCTACGAAATGGACGCAGGCGGCTATGCCTTCATCCCACCGGGGGCGAAGTGGCAGCTTCTGGCCGAGGGCACCCATCCCGCGCGCTTCCACTGGATCCGCAAACTTTACGAACCGGCCCCCGGCGTGGCTGTCCCGCCCGCCTTTGTGATCAATGAAAAAGATGTCGCCCTCAGCCTGATGCCCGACACGGGCGGCGTCTGGGGCACCACCCGCTTTGTCGACCCGACCGATGTGCGCTACGACGCCCATGTCAATATCGTCACCTTCCAACCCGGCGGCGTGATCCCGTTTGAAGAAACCCATGTGATGGAACACGGGCTTTATGTGCTGGAAGGCAAAGCGGTCTACAAACTCAACCAGGATTGGGTTGAGGTCGAGGCTGGCGATTTCATGTGGCTGCGCGCCTATTGCCCGCAAGCCTGCTACGCCGCAGGCCCGGGCCGCTTCCGCTACCTGCTTTACAAAGACGTCAACCGCCACGCCAATCTGCGGGGGCCGGGCGGCTACCGCCCAAGCCGCTAACCCTCTAAAACTTATCTAAAACTTTTCATCTGTTCCTAAATATCCCACGGGGAGCGCGAGGGGTGTGAAACCCCTCGCTTCGCCCATAACCCAAGGGCGCAGCATGTCCGATATCCACCCCGAACCGCTGACCGCCGCAGCCTTCGCCCCCTTTGGCGATGTGCTGGACGCCACCGCCGATTTCCGCCTGATCAACGATGGCATGTGCCAGCGCCACCACGACCGCGCCCGCCTCGACTTTGCCGCCGAGACCGACGCGACAAACCGCCCCGGCATCTCAATCTTCAAGGCCACCCCCCGCGCGCTGCCCTACAGGTTCGATCTGATCGAGCGTCACCCCGAAGGCTCTCAGGCCTTCATCCCGATGTCCGAACAGCCGTTTCTGGTGATCGTGGCCGCCAGCCCGCAAGACAAACCGCGCGCCTTCCTGACCAATGGCGCGCAAGCGATCAACCTGCATCGCGGCACTTGGCATGGCGTCTGCACGCCCCTGTCAGCCCCCGGCCTGTTCGCCGTGGTGGACCGCATCGGCACCTCGGCCAATCTGGAGGAATATCGCTATCCGCAGCCGTGGGTGGTGTTAGCCCTCTGAATCCGCAGCAAAAACTTGGGTAAACCGCGCGCCATTAAAGGTATGCGTGCAACAGGCACAACTTGGCACCATGTCGTCCAGCCCCAAATCAGGGGCTACTTTCTCCAGCACATTGGCATCGCTGATCCGCAGCCCGCTCCAATAGCTGCTCTCGCCCAGCCGCACGACATCACGCTCCTCCGCTTCACTGCGCGCCACCAGATGATAAATCGGCTCGGCCCGATCCAAACGCGCCACGGCCTCGGCGCGCACCGCATCCCAATCCTGTCCAAGTTTTGAGATCAAAAACCGATACAGCGGCGTGTAATCCAGCCCATGCTTTTGCCCCGCATGCATCGAGCCACGCAGGCTTTCATCGCTTGCCGCAGCTTTGGTATTGCGCGCCCACCGCGCTTCGCCGCCGCCATGATGCACCCCATGCGTGCGCGTGTTCACGCGGCGATACAGCGGCTCTTTCTGCCCGCCCCTCATGGCCTACAACTTGATATCATACGTCACCCATTTTGCCTTTTCAGCCACCCGGTCATAAAGGCCCCGCGCGCGGTAGTTGTCCTCGGCGGTGATCCAGCGGATCAGCGTCCAGCCCCGCTTGCGCCCGACATCCGCAACCCCCGCGATCAACGCCTCGGCCGCGCCCGATCCCCGCGCCAGCGGCCCGACAAACAGATCATCGAGAAACCCGCCCACACTTGCCGACAAGGGCCGCGCAAAGGCGCGGTAATGCGTGATCCCAACCACCACGCCATCCAGCACCGCGACCAACCCCTCGGTGCCATGCGCAGGGTCCATCAGCCAGCCCCAGACCGTGGCCCGCATCGCGTCAGTCTGCTCCACGCCGTAAAACCCCGCATAGCCCGCATAAAGCGCAGCCCAAGCCGCATGATCTTCCGCTTGCAATGCTCTGATTTCCAACATGATCCGCTCCTTCTTGACCGATAGCAAAGCCTAGCCAAAGCCCGAGCGCCGCGCTAGTCTGCTGCGATGAAATTGCTCAGTTACAACATCCAATACGGGTTTGGCGCAGACGGTCACTATGACCTCTCGCGCGCGGCAAAGGTCATCGACGGTGCCGATATCATCGCCCTGCAAGAGGTCGAGCGGCACTGGTCGCGCACAAACCACGACGACCAGCCCGCGATTCTAGAGCGTTTGCTGCCGCACTATTACACCGCCTACGGCCCGGCGTTTGACATGGATGCCTCGACCATCGACGGCCGCCGCGTGATCAACCGCCGCCGCCAGTTCGGCACCATGATCCTGTCGCGCTGGCCGATCATCTGGACCCGCCTGCACCTGCTGCCGATGCGCCGGATGATCACGCCGCTGAACACCCAGAACCCCGCGCTTGAGGCGATGATCCACACGCCGCTTGGGCCCATCCGGGTGATTTCATTGCATCTTGCGCATGTCGGGGTCGAAGAACGCCTGACCCAGATCGACCATCTGCTGGCTTTGCACGCTGGGGCGCATCACACAGGCGGCCCGTGGAGCGGCGCGGATGACGAGCCGTCCCGCAACTGGACCGAGAGCCAACCCGAACCCAAATCTCCGCCAACCGCGATCTGGATGGGCGATTTCAACTGCGAGCCGGGCAGCGTCGAGCATGCCCGCATCACGGGCCACACCCCCTACCACCCCGGCGCGCTTTACGCGGACGCCTTGACCAACGCTGTCGCCCATTTGGGCCAAACCCTTCATACGCATGAGAAAATCATCGCCGGGAAGACCCGCCTGCGCCAGTTGGACCATTGCTTTGTGACGGGCGACCTGACCCCGCATCTGCGCCGGGCTTGGACTGACAACGCGCAGATCGCCTCGGATCACCATCCGCTGTGGGTGGAGATGGCCTGAACCCCTGCGCGACGCAGGCTGCTCTTGCCCGATTTGTCCCGCGACAAATCGGGCCGCGCCTGCCTGCCCCCGGCAGGCGCGAGTCCGCGCCCGCCCAGGCAGCCGCGCCCCGATTTTCACAGCAACGGTTTGCGGCACAACTCCGCTTGCTCAACGGCCTTCAGCCTTATGAGCAACAAACCGGCAAACTCTGCCCCGCAGAGTTTGCTTTCGGTTCGGGCCCTACACTTTCGCCAAAACCCCCTCAAACGCCGCCAGAAAGTGATCGACATTGGCCTTGGAAAACACCAAAGGCGGCCTGATCTTCAACACGTTCGACCTTGGCCCGGTGGCCGAGATCAACACCCGCGCCTCCCTCAACCCATTGACGATCCGCGCGCAGGTCGCGGCATCGGCCTTCAGCGGCCCGCCCGCGACAATCTCTTGCCCCAAAAACAGCCCTGCTGCCCGCAAAGGCCCCAAACACTCAAACCGCCCGGCCAGCCCGCGCAGGCCATCGGCGAAATAGCCGCCCACAACCCGCGCGTTTTCCTGCAAAGCCTCAGACTCAATCACCTCCAGCACCGCCATTGCCGTCGCGGCCGCCACCGCATTGCCGCCAAACGTGTTGAAATAGCGGGCTTTTGCCCCAAAGGCCGCGATCACGCGCGGTTGCATCACCAGCCCCGCCACCGGATAGCCATTGCCCATCGGCTTGCCCAAGCTCACCATGTCCGGCACGACCCCATGGCGCTGAAAGCCCCACATCGTATCGCCACAGCGGCCAAATCCCGGCTGCACCTCGTCAGCGATGAACACGCCGCCCGCCGCCCGGATCGCCGCAACCGCAGGCGCCAGAAATCCCGCAGGCCCCTCAAACACCCCATCCGATGAGAAAATCGTATCAACGATCAGCCCCGCAGGCTTGATGCCATGCCGCAGCATATCGTCAATCGCCGCCTGCACTTCCGCCGCAAAAGCCGCCCCCAGATCGCCCTGCATCCGCAACGGATCGGGCGCGCGGACGGTGCGCACATGCTCGCCCAAAGCGACGCCTTCACCAAGGCTGGGAGACATGCCCGCAATCGCGTAAGTCACGCCATGATAAGCATTTTCTGTAACGATAAACCCGGTGCCACCGGTATGCGCGCGGGCAATCCGAAACGCCAGATCATTGGCCTCGGACCCGGTGCAGGTGAACATCACATGGCTTAATTCCGCTGGAAACGTCGCCAGCAACCGCTCGGCATAATCCAGCACCGTGTCGTGCAAATACCGCGTATGGCTGGACAGGATCGCCGCCTGCTTCGCGGTTGCCGCCACCACGGCAGGGTGGCAATGGCCCACAGACGCCACATTGTTATAGGTATCCAAGTAAGCATTGCCGTCGCCGTCATACAGCCAAACGCCTTCGCCGCGCACCAGATGCACCGGGGTTTCATAGAACAAGCGATAAGCCGGCCCCAAAGCCCGCGCCCGGCGCGCCACCAAATCCTGATCCGCCGCCGACAGATCGCCACGGCCCGGCACATAGGCGTTGATCATCGTTCCGTCGTTTTTCATAAGGCCTCCAAGGCGTTCAGCAGATCAAGGCGCGGCAGCGCGGCCAAGGCGGTCAAGCCTTCGCGTGCAGTTGCCATATTGCGCAGAATATAGGGCGCGTTGTCAGGGTAAACCTTGGCGCGGGCCGAGGCCACGGTGATCGTGGTCAGCATCCGCGTCGCCACCATATCGGCAAACAACCGGCGCTCGGTCAGGGTCAGCGGCAAGGCGGAGTGATAGGCACGGGCGAAATTCAACAGGCTTTCCAGCGGGCGGGCAGGATCGACGCAATAAGACGCCGCAATCGCCGCATCGCAGATCAGCGGCGTATGCACCATATCGCCGAAATCGAGGATGCCCGCGATCTGGTCAGGATTATCCTGCGACACCAACACGTTATGCGGATTTAGATCATTGTGCACCACTTGCCAACGCAAACCCGCCAGTGCCGGGGCAAGCGCATCAAAGCGGTCCAGTGCTGCCACGGCCAGCGCCTGCAAATCATCCGGCACCGCAGGCAACATCGGGCGCAAGGCACTGGCCTGCTTGATATCCCATTGCAAGACATAGCCCGCCGCCGGATGCGAAAATCCGGCCAGCCCCTGCGTCAACCGCGCCGCCATCCGCGCCATATTCGCCGCCTGCGCCGGGGTGCGCGGCGTCATGTGCTGCGGCGTGCCCTCCAGATAGGTCAGCAACCGCAAAGTGCCCTGCGCGATCTGGGCCTCGGTCCGGCCGGTGACACTGCGCATCACTTTTGGCACCGGCAGCCCCGATGTCTCCAGATGCAGCAGCGCCTTGGTCTGGAAATCGGTGACCTCGACCGGCTCGGCAGGGTTGGCGAGCTTTAGCACATAGGCCTGCCCCGGCGTGGTGATCCGCAGGTTCAGATCACGCTCGGATGTCAGGCGTTTGATCGCCCCCGCAACGCCAAAATGCAGACGCGCGATGTCTGCGGCCTCGGTATCGCTCAGCTGTGGTGGGGCAGAGGATAACACCTCACCCAAGCGCGTATCTGTCATTGAAACCCCGGATCTGCTCGGCTGCATCAGGCCCGCCGGACGCCGAAGTGTCAAGCGCCCGACCGCTGATTTGATCGCATCGGGCAGGGGGCAGATGTCTTAACAAAATATGAAGGGCGTCCCGTAACCATTTGAAATTACATGGCGCGGCGGCCTGTCCACGCGTGGACACGCCGCCGCGCCACGCCCGCGCCCTTGCCCCACGCGACAGTTGCTCTACTCTGTCAGCCAACACAGGAGCCCGCATGCCCCCCGTTCTTATCGTCGCCCACGGCCAACCCTCCAACCCCGGCCCCGCTGCTGCTGATCTGGCCGATCTGGCCGCCAAAATCGCGAGCCACCTGCCCGGCCAAACCGTGGCTTCCGCCACCCTTGCCGAACCCGACGCGCTAAGGGACGCCATAACCAAACTTGGCCCCGGTGGGCTGCTGTTTCCGATGTTCATGGCCGGAGGCTGGTTCACCCGGATCAACCTTCCCGCGCGCCTGACCGCCGCAGGTGCGCAAGGATGGCAGGTTCTGGAACCGCTCGGCTGCCTGACAGCGCTGCACGATCTGGCCGTAAAAGTCGCAGCCGAGGCGCTGCAAACCCACCACGGCCCGATCATCCTTGCCGCGCATGGCTCGTTCAAAAGCCCGGTCCCGTCGGATGTCGCCAACCACGTCGCAGCCCAGATCCGCGCCGCTTTGGGCTGTCAGATCGAAACCGCCTTCATTGATCAAGCGCCGCAGCTGAAAGACCTGGCCCCCCTCGGCAGCCAATCCATCTGCCTGCCGTTCTTCGCAGCCGCAGGTGGCCACGTCACCACCGACATTCCTGCAGCCTTGGCCGAGTCTGGGTTCAAGGGCCTGCTCCTGCCCGCGCTTGGCTTGCGCCCGGAAATCCCCGCCCTGATCGCTGCAGCCATCGGCGCGGCCACCCCGGTGTGCCAGCAAGACTGTCGGTTCCGAAAAGCCTAGACAGGTTGCCGCCAAGGCCCAAGCAACCTCTGGCGGGGATATTCAAGCCGCGATGTTGACCAAGAGCGTAAGCTTGGCAATTTCATACTGGCCCAAATATTCCCGCCGGAGGCTTCAACCGATCAACGGCGCGCCTTAAACGGTATGCAGATACAGGTCGAAATCCACTTCCGACACCGTCCGCATCACCCGCGCATATTCCGCCGCTTTGATCGCGGTGAAGGTGCGGTGCATATCTTCCCCCAAGGCGGCTTTCAGAAAGCTTGACGCCTTCGCGGCCTCGATTGCAGATCTCCAATCAACTGGGATCGGCGGCGCATCAGACGTGTCGGTATAGCCGTTTCCGGTGGTTTCCGGCCCCGGATCCATCTGGTGCGCCATGCCATGCCGGATACCCGCCAGCACCGTCGCCGCCACCAGATAGGCATTGGCATCCACCCCCGCCGGGCGGTGTTCAATACGGCGCGCCCGGATGTCGCCTGCGGGGATGCGCAATGCCACCGAGCGGTTGTTGACGCCCCAAGTGGGCGATACCGGCGCGTAAGAGTTCGAGGCAAACCGCCGCCAAGAATTCGCGTGCGGGGCAAAGATCAGCATGGATTCAGCCATCGTGGCGCGCAGGCCACCGATGGCATGCAGGATCGCGGCGTTATACTGGCCCTCGACCGCTTCGATGAAGATGTTCTTGCCCGCATCATTCAGCATCGAGACATGGAAATGCATCCCCGACCCGGCGTAATCCTCATTCGGTTTCGCCATGAAGCAGGCGGTAACACCATGTTGGCGGGCGTGATAGCGCACCATCCGCTTCAGCCGCAACAGATCATCCGCCGCCTGCATCACATCCTCGCGGTAGTGCAAGGTCAGCTCGTATTGCCCCGGTGCAAATTCGGAGATCAGGGTTTCTGCCTTGATCCCGGCCTTCGCCGCATCGGCGTAGATGTCGTTAAACAGTGGCAACATACCATGCAACTGATCCACCGAATACACATCGGTTTTCGAGTTGCGCCGCCCATCGAGCACATCGCGGGCCGGCACCATTTTGCCATCCGGGCCGCGCTCATTGGCCAGCAGAAAGAACTCCAGCTCAAACGCCCCTGCGGGATGCAGGCCCTCGGCCGCCAGCGCATCGACCTGACGTTGCAGCGCATGGCGGGGATCCGAACTCATCGGGGTGCCGTCGAGGTTATAGACGCACATCAGCACCTCGCCGCGCGGCGGAGTGCTGGCGTGGATCGGGCGCAGGGTGCCGGGCAGCGGCCAAGCGCGACGGTCGCCATCGCCTTCGTCCCAGATCAGCCCGGTTTCATGGACATCCTCGCCGCAGATATCGAGGCCCAGAATCGAGATCGGCAGATGCCGGCCGGATTTGAACATGCCCAGCAATTCGTGACGCCGGATGATCTTGCCGCGCCCGATGCCATTGGCGTCGTGCAGCACGATATCAAACGCCTCTATTTCGGGATGGGCGTCAAGAAAGGTTTCGGCCTCGGTGACGGTCGAGCCAGACGGGCTTTGCGGGTTGGGCGAAGTTTGGGTCATGAGGATCTCAAAACAACTCAGAAAGGGTTTCGTCGAAAGCGGCGATCAGGCGGTCAACCTGCCGCTTTTTGGTGGCGGGACTGATCAGCATCATATTGTGAAAAGGTGCGATCAGGCAGCCACGGTTCAGCAGCGCGACATGCAGCGCGGATTCGACTTGCGGCTGATGGGCCATGGCGGCCTCGGTGCCGTTTTGCAGCGGGCCGGGGGCGCAGATGAACTCTACCCGGGCGCCAACCCGCACCACATGCCACGGCGCTTTGTGGCGGGTGATGGATGTCGCAAGGCCAGCAGCCAGCCGATCTGCCAACGCTTCCATATGGGCGTAGTTTTTCGCGGTCATCACCTCTGACAATGTGGCCTTCAGGCACGCAAACTGCATCGGATTGGCCGAAAGCGTGGTGCCCATGCCGGAATGGCCGGGCGCGCGGGCCTCGTTGGCGGCGGCGTAGCGGGCGGCGGTTTCGGGGGTCAGCCCCCAAGCGGCGGTGGGCATGCCGCCTGCGACGCATTTGCCGACGACAAAGATATCAGGCGCAAGATGATGCACCCCGGTATAGCCACCCAAACCGCTCGAGATCGTATGCGTCTCGTCTATCATCAGCAAAGCGCCGTATTTCAGCGACAGCGCCCGCAGACCGGCATGAAAGCCGGGGTCGGGCAGCACCATGCAGGAATTGGTCATCACAGGCTCGGTCAGGATCGCCGCGATATCGCCCCTAGCAAGCGCGGCTTCAACGCCCGCCAAATCGTTGAATTCGCAGGCCACAGCGCCCAAAGTCAGGTCGGCCACTTGCCCCATCAATCCGGCGCGGTTGTGCGTGGTGCAATTTGACAGCTCAACCATCACATCATCAACGGTGCCATGATAGCAACCATTGAACACCAAGATCTTTGCCCGCCCGGTGATGGCACGGGCAACGCGGATGGCAAAGCGGTTGGCATCGGTGGCGGTGGTGGCGATCTGCCAATGGAAATCGCCAAACCGCTCGGTCAGCAGGCGGCCAGCCTCTAAAGCATCCTCGGACGGCAGCATATAGGTCAGCCCGCGCCCAGCCTGACGGCGGATCGCCTTGGCGACTGGGGCAGGGGAGTGTCCGAACATGCTGCCGGTGTCGCCCAGACAGAAATCGTCGATCTCATAGCCGTCAATATCGGTGATCCGCGCGCCCTTGGCCTTTGTGATCAAAGGCAGATGCGGCATCGGCCAGTCTTTCATCCAATGCAAAGGCACGCCATCGAGAAAGGCATCGGCCCCAAGATCCAGCGCCGCGCGGGCCTTTGGGCGGCCCTGTGCGAACCGCTTGGCCTCGCGGGCACGCAGCTTTTCCAGACGTTCGGGGCGGATACCAGCGATCAACGTGTCGGGCAAAGATTCGGACATGGGGCTGCACCTTTCAGGAGATGCCGCCTTATGCCAAATAATTTGATCAAAAGAAAGAGGCCCGACTGCTGCGCCGAAATCGGAATTCGCGCGAATTCCGGGAACGATTTTCGCGCGAAAATCGGCTACCTTGCCACCCGCACCTCGATCATTCTGGGGCCGGTATGCGGCTGGGTCAGCGCGGCGTGCAAAGCCTCGGGGTCAAGCGGCACGCTGGCAAACGGCAGATCGCACGCGGCGGCAAAGGGTTCCATATTCAGAGGTGAGGGAGAGCATCCGATCACCTCGGTATTCGCGCCGCGCATCGCATCGGCGATTTCACCAAAGGCCGCGTTGTTCCAGACGATATAGGTGATTGCCAACCGCTCATCGACCGCCGTGCGCAGCTCGCCCGGGCTGAATTGCAAGCCGCCATCGCCAATCAGGCAGACCACCTCTGCGGTCAGAGCCGCCAAAGCCGCGCCCACCGCAGCGCCCGGACCGTAGCCCAAAGCGCCAAACCCCGTTGCCGCGTTGAACCAACCGCCTGCGCGGTCGTGGTCGTAATAGAGGTTTGCGGCATAGATCGCTTGCGTGCTGTCGCCGACGATCAGCGCGCCGGGCATCGCGGCGCGGATGGTTTCCACCATCTCCAGCCGCCCCGGCATCAGCACGTCCAGTTCGGCCAGTTCCGCCCGCGCAGCTGTGCGCGCCATTTCGGCCCGTGCAGCACCATCCGCCTGCTTGGCCGACACCTGCGCAAGCAGCCCCGCCATCACCGCGCCCGCATCACCCTGCAGCGCCACGCCTGCCTTGTGCCGCGCCAATTGTTGCGCGCAGATATCCACCCGGATCATCCCCGAGACATCGGGAAACCCGCCGCGCACATACATGTCGTAGTCGGTCGGCCCAAATTCGGTGCCGATCGCCAACACCTGATCCGCCGCCGCGATCAACGCCCGCGGCGCATCCAAGCTGGGCGAGGCCGGCACCACCAGCGGATGACCATACATCATGCCGCGCGCGTTCACCGTCTGGATCACCGGAGCATCCAACCGTCCAGCCAAAGCCCGCAACGCCGCCTCTTGGCCGCGCGCACCGCCACCGGCCAAAATCACCACCCGCGCCGCCGCCTCCAGCCGCGCCACCGCAGCCCCCAGATCTGGCACCGCCGCCACGGGCAGCGCAGCCGGAGCGGGCAGGGCGTCACATTCCAACGGCATCACATCGGTCGGCACCTCGATATGCACTGGCCCCGGTCGCCCGGTGGCCATCGTGGCAAAGGCCCAGTCCAACACTTCGGCCACCTCGGAAGCGTCCTTGATCTGCCGCGTCGGGCACAAGGGCCGCACCATTGCCGCCTGATCTGGCAACTCGTGCAGCAACCCCAGCCCCAACCCCAGCGAGTCACGCCGATTGACGCCTGAGATCACCAGCATCGGCACCGAATCCGCTGCCGCTTGCCCCATCGCGGTCAAAGCGTTCAAAATCCCCGGCCCGGTGATCACCAAGGCCACGCCGGGTTTGCCCGACACCCGCGCATAGCCATCCGCCATGAAGGCGCAGCCCTGCTCGTGCCGTGCTGTCACATGCCGCACAGGCGATCCCGACAGCCCGCGATACATCTCAACCGTATGCACGCCGGGGATACCGAAGATTACCTCGACCCCGCGCGCAGCCAAGCCTTCGACCAGACGCTCACCAACCGTTTTCATGCTGCCATCCCTTGCTTGCGCGCCGCATAGGCCGCGATCCGGGCGCAGGCTTCGGCGATCTGCGCATCGTCCTGCGTCAGGCTGACCCTGATCCAGCCCGCAAGGGCCGCCCCAAAGCTTTCGCCCGGCATCACCGCCACAGCTTCATCGGCCAAAAGCCCCAACGCAAAACACTCGCCACTCAGGCCGGTTGCGTTGATATTCACCACCGTGAACATGCCGGCATCGGGCATATGCACCGCTAAGCCATTGACACCATGTAGCTTATCATAAATCAGCGCCGCCCGCCGTGCGAAACGCTCCGCCATGCCGCGCGCCACTTCCGACGGGGCCGAGACCGCCAAAGTCGTCATATCGGCGATGAAAGGCTGGTTGCCGAACAGCATGGTTTCTGCCACCGGCAACAGCCGCGCGGAAAACTCTTCTGGCCCCACGCACCAGCCCGAGCGAAACCCCGGAGCCGCATGGGATTTAGAGATCGAGGCCGCAACCACCACCCGATCCGCCAGATCGGCTTGGTCCAGCGGCGAGGCAAACGTGCCGCCCGCGAACACCAGTTCCTCGTAAACCTCGTCGCTCAGCAGCCACAGATCATGGGCTTTCGCCAGCGCGCCCAAGGCGGCAATCTCATCCGCCGTCAAAATTGCACCGGTCGGGTTGTGCGGCGTGTTCAGAAAAATCATCCGGCTGCGCGGAGTGATCCGTGCCGCCACATCCGCCGCCTGCATCCGAAAGCCATGCTCTGCGCGCAACGGCACTGGCACCGCCACGGCCCCGGTCGCGGCAATCAGCCCCTCATAGGTCGCATAAAGCGGATCACCGATCAGCACCTCGTCGCCCGGCCCGGTCAGAGTCAAAAGCACTGCGTAAAGCGAGGTCTGCGTTCCCGGCAGACAGGCGATCTGCTCGGTAGAGATCGCCCGACCTGTGCGGGCGGAATAGCGCGCGGCCAACGCCTCCAGCAACGCAGGCTCGCCGCGACCATTGGAATAACCCAGACGCCCGGCATCCATTGCCCGCTTGGCCTCGGTGATCAGCGCGGGCGGGGTTGCCACATCAGGCTCGCCAATCGTCAATTGAATAACAGACTTGCCTGCCGCCTGCATCTCTTTGGCGCGGGCATGCACCTCCCATTTGGCACCGCCAAGATGGGCGAGGCGATCCGTGATGGCGGCGTATTTCATGTTTGGGTCCGATCTGGTTGGTAAGCAGCGGCAAGCGCAACATTCAAGATCGCCCCCACCGAAGTCAGGGCAATGTCGATGATCTCTGCAGTGGCAAACGCCTCTGGCAGGATGGAGCCTTCCAGCCACAAGCCGTCAATCACGCCGTTGCAGGCGATAGACTCGCGCCGCAACTGCGCCTCAGAAGCTTCACGGGGCAGGGCGGCAATCAGGGATTGCAGCATATTGCGGAAGGAAAAATAGTTGGTGGTATGCACCTCGCGCATGGCGGGGTCGCGGCGCACATCATGCAGAAACGCCGCCCACAGCCCCACCGCCACCGGATCTGCCACCGGCGGACTGACCGAAGCCGCAACAAAACGTGCCAGCCGCGCCAGCGGATCAGCCGGCGCATGCAACAACACCGATGCACTGTCGCCGATCATGTCTTCCATCAGCCGCTGATAGGCGACGCGGGTCAGATCTTCTTTCGAGGTGAAATAATGCCGGATCAACCCCGGCGTCACCCCGGCCCGATCAGCAATCGCGCGCACCGTTGCCGCATGAAGCCCGCCTTCGGCGACCAGATCAAGCGCTGCCGCGATCAGATCCTCGCGGCGGCGTTCTTCACTTTCCCGACGGTAAGGGCGGCGGTGCGACATGCAGGGCTTCTTATTATACGTCTGTGTAATTCAAATCTAATATGCGGCGGAGTCTGCTTCGTTGCAAGCCATTCGAACAATTTTGCGGCAGTTTGCGCGGAGATTCACCAAAGCGCGCAGGCTTTGATCTGCGATCACACTACCGCAGAAATGGCCGCTCAGATAGCCAATGTTAGTGGCAAAAGGCGGGCGGGCCTAGCCGTCTGGCCGCTGGGAGGCACGTTTGGCAACCTGTTCGGCCCGCGCTACGTCTTTGTGAATGATCACATCTGTCTGCGGATAGGCTTCCAGAATAGCGCGGCGCAAAGCGGCGCCAATCGCATGGGCGTCGTGCAGACTTTGCGCGCCATCCAGCTCGATATGCAAATTGACGAACACCTTGCTGCCCGCCATGCGGGTTTTCAGATCGTGATGGCCATGCACGCCCGGCCACTTGTCTGCAAGGGCGGCGATGCCTGCGACGATGTCCGCATCTGCTGTGCGGTCCATCAGCGCATCAAACGCGCCTTTGCCGATCCGCACCGCGCCGACCACCATAATCGCTGCCGCCGTCAGTGCCACCACCGAGTCGATGCTGCCCAAGCCAAAGCTTTTCGATGCCCAAAGCGAGATGATCGCGCCCATATTGGGCAAAAGATCGCCCATGTAATGCAAGCGGTCCGCCGCCACCACGCGGCTGCCAGTGCGCCGTGCCACGCGGCCCTGCCACCACACCAGCGCCACGGTCAAGGCAACCGAGACGCCCATCACCAGCATCCCCTCGCCTTCGCCCGCCAGATGCGCCTCTGTGGGCCCCAACAGACGTGCGACCGAAGCCCAAGTGATCACACCCGCCGAGATCAGCACGAAAAACGCTTGCCCTAACGCCGCGAGATCTTCGGCCGAGCTGTGGCCAAAGGCGTGATCCTCGTCAGCGGGTTTTGCGGCGTAAATCAGCGCTGCCATCGCGCCCAAGGACACCATCAGATCCATCGCACTGTCCGCCAGCGACGCCGCCACCGACAAAGAGCCGGTCGTGCCATAGGCCCACAGTTTCAGCCCCACCATCACCGCAGCAATCGAGACCGAGGCCAACCCCGCCGAAATGTTCAACTTCATGCTGGCCGCAGTGCTCATGTTCCGCTCCTGATTCCCAAGCATCCGAAACTCGGACCCGCGCCCTATATCCCTGGCCAAACAACCGCAAGCGGATCAGTCGATCACTTCGCCCGGATCGACCCCCCAAAGCGCGGTTTTCAGGATCCATCCCTTTTCGCCGCCGGTGTTCACCCGACACCAATCGGCATTGCACTCCATCAACTTGCCGATCACGCCCAACTCGGCCTGAAACGCCACCCGCGCCTGTCCGTCGGGGCTGTCGCGGAATTCTGCCATATCCTGCGTCACCAGAACCGACCGAGACCCCGACAACAGGTTGAACTGCATCCACCCGCCCATGCCCTGATAATCTTCAACCCGCCGCCAGCGGTCATATTCCGCCGTGATCCGCAGCGGCATGCCTGCTGTGGTGAACACCCAGTCGATGCGATGCGTCATCCCCGGCCCACGCCGCACATTGCCCTCGCGCCCCTTCAGGCTGACATAGCGCGGCAAGGGCAGGTTGGTCACCGGCCCTTTGTTTGGATCGCGCGGCGCCTTGTCATCCGCCTTTGGCAGAGCGTCGTCAGCTGGCATCTCTTCCTGAGCATTTGCCCGCGTGGCCGCCAAACCTCCCGCCAGCCCGCCCGAAAGCACCGCCGCCATGCCCGCTAAAAACTGTTTCCTGTTCATCCCGCCGCGCCCCATTACAGACGGGGGCTTGTGCCTCGCCCCGCTTCCCGCCACTTTGCCACTGTATACGCTGATTTGGAAGTGCAGGGAGGCCTCCATGCCCGCAACACGCTTAAACGTTGTCGTGACACGACGTTTGCCCGAAGCCGTTGAAACGCGGATGAAGGAATTGTTCGATGTCGAGCTGCGCGACCCCGACACCGCCATGAGCCGGGATGATCTGGCAAGCGCGATGCGGCGCTGCGATGTCCTTGTGCCGACGATCACCGATCAGATTGATGCAAGCCTGATCGCGCAAGCGGGCGACAGGCTGAAACTGATCGCCAATTATGGCTCGGGTGTGGACCACATTGATGTCGCAACCGCCCGCAGCCGTGGAATACTGGTGTCAAACACCCCCGGCACGGTGACGGACGATACCGCAGATATGACGCTGGCGCTGATGCTTTCGGTCACACGCCGCATCCCCGAGGGCCTTTCGGTGATGCAGGCGGGCGGCTGGCAAGGTTGGTCGCCTATGGCCAATCTGGGCGGTCGCATCGGGGGGCGGCGTCTGGGCATCCTTGGCATGGGGCGGATTGGGCAGGCTGTGGCCCGCCGTGCCCGCGCTTTTGGCATGCAGGTGCATTACCACAACCGCAAACGCCTGCGCCCCGAAATCGAGGCAGAGCTAGAGGCCACCTATTGGGAAAGCCTTGATCAGATGATCGCCCGCATGGACATCATCAGCGTCAACTGTCCACACACGCCATCAACCTTTCACCTGTTGAACGCGCGGCGGCTGAAGCTGCTGAAACCGACAGCGGTGATCATCAACACCTCACGCGGGGAAGTGATCGACGAAAACGCGCTGGCACGCGGGCTTAAGGCGGGCGAGATCGGCGGCGCGGGCCTTGATGTCTACGAACACGGCACCGAGATCAACCCGACCCTGCGCGACCTGCCCAATGTGGTGCTGCTGCCGCATATGGGTTCGGCCACGGTCGAAGGCCGGGTCGAGATGGGCGAGAAGGTGATCATCAACATCAAGACCTTTGCCGACGGCCACCGTCCGCCGGATCAGGTCGTGCCGGGGATGCTGTAAGGCGAATCGCGGGGCCGGGGCGTCATAATCCTGTTACAAATTTCAGAGATTGCGACAGGCAGATTGTCCGGCATCTGCGCCGACAAGCCACGGAGCAACCTTGAGAGCGACCTTGCTTGCAACACCTGACCTGAGCCGCAAGCTTGCGGCAGAGTTTCTTGGCACCGCAGCACTCGTCTGCACCGTCATAGGCTCTGGCATCATGGCCGACGCGCTTTCTTCCGATGATGCAGTGTCGCTGTTGGGAAATACCATGGCGACGGCGGCGATGCTGTTCGTGCTGATTTCGCTGCTGGGGCCAATTTCTGGCGCGCATTTCAATCCGGCGGTCAGCTTGGTGTTCACCCTGCTGCGCCAACTTAGCCCCGGCTTGGCTTTGGTCTATACTGCGGCGCAAGTGTCGGGTGGGCTTGTCGGCACTTTGGCAGCGCATGCGATGTTTGATCTGCCGCTGTTTGAAATCTCCAGCAAAGCCCGGCAGGGCAGCAGCCAAAGCTTTTCGGAACTGGTGGCCAGCTTCGGGCTGATTGTAACAATTCTGGGCGGGTTGCGGATGCGCCCGCAGGCGGTTCCGGCCTTTGTTGCGCTTTACATCACCGCTGCATATTGGTTCACGGCCTCGACCTCTTTTGCCAACCCGGCGGTCGCCATTGCCCGCGCTTTCACCGATACATTCGCGGGCATCCGCCCGTCAGATGTGCCCGCTTTCATCTTGGCCGAACTGGTGGGGGCGGGGCTTGCCATGCTGCTGGCCGGTTGGCTGTTTGCACCCAAGGACGCCGCATGAGCATTGTCATCCACCACAACCCCGACTGCGGCACCTCGCGCAATGTGCTCGACATCATCCGCCAATCCGGCACCGAACCCGTCGTGATCGAATATCTGCAAACCGGATGGACCCGCCCGCAGCTTTTGGCCCTGTTTGCGGCGGCGGATATTTCGCCAAAGCAGGCATTGCGCGTCAGCAAATCCCCGGCGGCTGACCTTGGCCTGTTGGCCGAGGACACCACGGACGAGATGATCCTTGACGCGATGCTGCAACACCCAATTCTGGTCAACCGCCCCTTGGTCTGCTCGCCCAAAGGCACCCGGATGTGTCGCCCCTCTGAACTGGTGCTGGATTTGCTTTATCGGCTGCCGCCCGGGCCGCTTTTCAAAGAAGATGGCGAAATGATCCTGAACGCGCAAGGCGAACGCGTAGGCTGAGTTAAAGGCTGACCAGATCAAAAGCTGGCCAGATCAAAAGCTGACCAGATCAAAAAAAGCCTGTCACGCATTGAAAGCGTCGCTGCGAGCCATTACTTAGCGCGCAACAACAACACTTGAACCGGGACGGTCATGGAAATTTTCACTTATCCGGGCTTTATCGCCCTGCTTCAGGTCATGGGTATTGACCTTGTTTTGGCGGGCGACAATGCCATCGTCATTGGTCTTGCCGCAGCTGGCCTGCCGAAAGAGCAGCGCAACAAGGCCATTCTGGTCGGTATCATTGCCGCCACCGTGATGCGGATTGGTTTTGCGCTGATCACCACGCATCTTTTGGCCATCGTGGGCCTGTTGCTGGCGGGCGGGATCCTGCTGCTGTGGGTCTGCTGGAAGATGTGGAAAGAGCTGCGCCATGACCAATCGCATGACAACATGGCCGAAGAAGCGCTGACTGACAGCGATCTGAACGCCGATGGCAGCGTTGCAGCCGGGGCGCCGCGCAAAACCTTCGCGCAGGCCGCTTGGCAGATCGTCATTGCTGACATCTCGATGAGCCTTGATAACGTGCTGGCCGTGGCCGGTGCTGCGAAAGATCACCCGACGGTGTTGGTGATTGGTCTGGTTCTGTCGATCGCCATGATGGGCCTTGCCGCTACCTTCATCGCGCGCCTGCTGAACAAGCACCGCTGGATCGCCTACCTTGGCCTTGCGATCATTGTGTATGTCGCGCTGAAAATGATGTGGGAAGGCTGGCACGAAGTGCAGCCTTTCGTGATGACCTATCTGGGCTAATCACCCGTCTTGACTGCAAAAGCCGCCCCCGATCCGGGGCGGCTTTTTGCTGCGCCAAAATGCTTGGGTCGGCGTTAAGTGTTAAGATTCCCTTAATGTGGCAAAGTCAAATATTTGATATATAAAGATTAAATTTGGTCCCGAGTTGGGACCATCCTAAAACCGCCCCGGCAGATAGGGTGTCAGATCCAATTCCGGCGGCCTGCCCGCGACCAGCGCCGCCACCAATCTTGCCGTGATCGGGGCCAAAGTCAGCCCAATATGCCCGTGCCCATAAGCATGGATAATCTCAGGCCCAGCCCGGCTTGGCCCGATCACAGGCACCGAATCCGGCATCGAAGGCCGGAAGCCCATCCACTCCCGATCAGGTTCCCCCAGATCAGGAAAGATCGCCCGCGCCCCCTCGACCAGTTTCTTGATCCGGTGCGGCGAGGGCGGTGCCGTCAGCCCCCCCAACTCCACCGTGCCCGCGACCCGCAGACGGCCAGTCATCGGGCACAGATAAAACCCGCGCGAGGTCGGGCAAGCAGGCCGGTTCAGCCGGGGTGCGGCCATATCCCATTCGACATGATAGCCCCGCTCGGTATCCAACGGCACGCGGTCCCCCGCCTGCAGTGCCAGCGCCTTTGAATGTGCCCCCGCCGCGATGATCACCCTGCGGGCGCGCAGCCGGAGGTTCGGACCCTCGACCACGATGCCATCGAATTGCCGGGTGATCCTGCGCGCCTCGGCCTGCACAAACCCTGCCTGCTTGAACACATGCGTGGCCAAGGTCTGCACCATCAGGCCGGGGTCGGACAGAAACACCGCCTTGGGAAAGAACGCAGCGCCGCCTTCTACCGCAGGCAAACCGGGTTCCATCGCCGCCAAGGTATCGGGAGAGATCAACTCCACCGTAATCCCCTGCGTGCGCCGGAACGCCATATCGTCCTCGGCGGCTTTGAAGCCAGCGGCGGTCTCGTAAAGATACAGGCACCCTTTGTGCTGCAAGATCGCAGCCCCGCCAATCCGGTCGGCCAACGCCAACCAGCTGGGGCAAGCATCGCCAACCAGCGCCGCAATCGCCGCCGCATTGCGCGCGGTCGGCCCCGGCAAAGATTGCCGCGCAAACCGCATAAGCCACGGCGCAAGCGAAGGCAAAGCTGCCCGCCTGATCGCCAGCGGAGAGTTCTTGTTCAGCAGCAGCGACGGAAGATTGCGCAGCACATCCGGGCTGCCCACCGGCATCACCGCGTAATCAGCGATGGTGCCGGCATTGCCATAGCTTGCGCCCATGCCGGGCCGACCGGGATCGACCAGCACCACTTCGCGCCCTTCAGCGGTCAGCGCCTCGGCAATCGCAAGGCCCACCACGCCCGCGCCAAGGATTGCAATATCTGTAGTGACGTGTTCGGTCATGCTGGGCCGGGTCCAAATCAAACTGGGCGTATAGAAACGGGCACCGTCACCGATGCCCGTTTGGGAAGGCTAGGTCTGCCTTGGATTACAGGCAAGCCTCGAACAACGCACGGGTATTCTCGCGTGTCATCGCGACCGGGTTGCCGCCACATGACGGGTCTTCCAATGCCATCTCGGTCAGCGTGTCGAGATCGGGGTTGGTGACGCCCAAAGCGGTCAGGTTTTCCGGGATGTTGAGGGTCTTGCGCAGATCCATCACAGCGGCACGGAAGCCATCAAAGCCGCCCGTGATGCCCAGATAGGCTGCGGCGGCGTTGATGCGATCCTCAATCGCCGCGCGGTTCATATCCAGCACCATCGGCATGACCACGGCGTTGGTGGTGCCGTGATGGGTGCCGTAAACCGCGCCGATTGGGTGGGAAAGGCTGTGGATCGCCCCCAGACCCTTCTGGAACGCAGTAGCCCCCATCGCCGCCGCCGACATCATATGCGCGCGGGCATCCAGATCGTTGGGGTTGGCGTAGACTTTGGGCAGGTTCTCGAACACCAGCCGCATGCCCTCCAGCGCGATGCCTTGGCTCATCGGGTGATAGAAGGGGCTTGAATACGCCTCAAGGCAATGCGCCAGCGCGTCCATGCCAGTGCCTGCGGTGATGAATTTCGGCATCCCCACGGTCAGCGCCGGGTCGCAGATCGTCACCACGGGCAGCAGTTTCGGGTGGAAGATGATCTTTTTCTTATGGGTGACCGAGTTGGTCAACACGCCCGCGCGACCGACTTCAGACCCGGTGCCAGCGGTGGTCGGCACTGCGATGATCGGCGCGATTTTCGACGCATCAGCGCGGGTGAACCAGTCGTCGATATCCTCCAGATCCCAGACGCTCAGGTCTTTGCGCTGATGCGCCATCAGGGCGATCATCTTGCCAAGGTCGAGGGCCGAGCCGCCGCCAAAGCAGATCACGCCGTCATGGCCGCCCGCCAGATAGACCGCGATGCCGTCGGCCATGTTCTTCTCATTCGGGTTCGGATCGACTTCCGAGAATACCGCCGTGCCAAGGCCGTGGGCTTTCAGGATCGCCACGGCTTCGGCGGTGATCGGCAGGGAGGCGAGCGCTTTGTCGGTGACGAACAGCGGCTTTTTCACCCCGGCGGCCGCGCAATGCTCGGCCAGTTCGCTGATGCGGCCCACGCCGAATTTGATCGCGGTGGGGTAGGACCAGTTCCGGTTGGGGACTGAGTGCGTCATGGTTCAGACTTTCTTCAGATGGTAGGATTTCGGGCGGGTGACCGAGAGGAACCCGAGGTAAGACAGGCTGCCGCCGCGTCCGGTGTCTTTGCAGCCGGTCCAGCACAAAGCCGGGTCAAGGTAATCGGCGCGGTTCATGAAGATTGTGCCGGTTTCGATCTGCGCGCCTAATTCGGCGGCGGTGTCGTAATCCTCGGTCCAGATGCTGGCGGTCAGGCCGTAGGGGCTGTCGTTCATCAGGCGCAGGGCTTCGGCGTCGTCTTTCACCTTCATGATGCCGACGACCGGGCCGAAGGATTCTTCCATCATCACCCGCATCGAATGATCCACGTTCACCAGCACTTGCGGGGCGAGGTAGGCGCCACCGTCATCGGCGGGGAACAGGGCGGGGTCGATCAGGGCCTTTGCCCCTGCCGCCACAGCCTCGGCAATCTGGCCGCGCACGACGGCGGCGAAACGCTTGTTCGCCATCGGGCCAAGGGTGCTGTCGGCCTCAAACGGATTGCCGAGTTTGAGGGTTTTCACCCAAGCTACGGCCTTTTCGACAAAGGCGTCATACAGGCTTTCATGCACATAAATCCGCTCAATCCCGCAGCAGCACTGGCCCGCGTTGAACATCGCACCATCCATCAGCGTATCGACGGCGGCATCCAAGTTGGCGTCGGCGCGGACATAGCCGGGGTCTTTGCCGCCGAGTTCCAGCCCCAACGGGGTGAAAGTGCCAGCCGCTGCGCGCTCAATCGCCTGACCACCGCCGACCGAGCCTGTGAAGTTCACGAAATTGAACGCGCGGTTGGCGATCAGATGTTCGGTGGTGGCATGGTCGAGCACAACATTCTGGAACACGTCCGTTGGGATGCCAGCTGCGTGGAACGCTTCGGCCAGACGTTCGCCCACCAGCATGGTCTGGCTGGCGTGTTTCAGCACAACCGTGTTTCCGGCGATCAGGGCGGGGACGAGGGTGTTGATCGTGGTGAGGTAAGGATAGTTCCAAGGGGCAACAATGAACACCACGCCCAAGGCTTCCCGCGCAAGGTAGCGGCGGAACTTGTCACTGTCTTCAACGGTTTGCGGGGCGAGCGTGGTGGCTGCGATTTCCGACATATAGTCGGTCCGGGCGTTCACACCGCCAAATTCGCCACCAAAACGGGTGGGGCGGCCCATTTGCCAAGCCAGTTCCTGCACGATGGTTTCAGCATTGGCGTTCAGGTTGGCAACGCCCGCCTTCACAAGCGCAATGCGTTCGGCCAAGGGGCGCGCGGCCCAGCCTTTTTGTGCGGCTTTGGCGCGGGCGGCGGCGGCTTTGGCCGCGTCAAGTGTCAGCGGCGTGCGTTCGGCATAGACCGAGCCGTCCACTGGCGAGATTAGTTGAATCGGTTTCATCGTGTTGGTCCTTGGTAGGGTGCGTGATTTCACGCGTCTTTATCTGAAGGCAGGTGCGTGAAATCACGCACCCTACTTACGCGCGCTCTAGCAGGCGCTGGATTTCAAAATCGGTCACCACGCGGTCGGTTTCCGAAATCTCCCATTGCGCGGCGTGGTGGTAGTGATCCACCACATCATCGCCAAAGGCTTTGCGATACATGGCGGAGGCGTTCAGCAGATCAGCCGCTTCGCGCAGGTTGTGCGGGATTTCACGGACATCGCCTGCGGCATACATATCGCCCTGCATTTCGGGTTCCAACTCCAGCTTTTGCTCGATGCCGTCAAGACCAGCAGCGAGCAGTGCCGCGCAGGTGAGGTAGGGATTCACATCGCTGCCGGGGATACGACATTCGACGCGGATCGCCTTGGTATGCTCGCCGCAAACGCGGAAGCCAGCGGTGCGGTTGTCGGCAGACCAGACGGCTTTGGTCGGCGCGAACATGCCCACGGTGAAGCGTTTGTAGCTGTTGACGTAGGGTGCGAGAAACACCGTCATTTCCCGCGCATAGGCCAACTGGCCCGCGATGTAGTGTTTCATAAGCTGGCTCATGCCGTGCTTGTCTTTGTCATCAAAGAACGCAGGCTTGCCGTCCAGCGTCCACAAAGACTGGTGGCAATGCGACGACGATCCGGCCTTGCGGTGATCATACTTCGCCATAAAGGTCACCGATTTGCCCTTGGACCAGGCGATTTCCTTGATGCCGTGTTTGACGATGGTGTGGTTGTCGGCGGTATCCAAGGCGTCGGAGTATTTGTAGTTGACCTCCTCTTGCCCGGCATCCGCCTCACCCTTGGAGTTCTCAATTGTGATGCCTGCGCCATACAGCCCGTTGCGCACGGCGCGCATCACGTCTTCTTCCTTGGTGGTCTGGAAGATGTGGTAATCCTCATTATAGGCGCTGACCGGTTTAAGCCCTGTGAAATTGCTGTCGCGCAGAGATTCGTAGCTGTTTTCAAACAGATAGAATTCCAGCTCGGTCGCCATCATTGCATCGAAACCCATGGCGCGGGCGCGCTCGACCTGACGCTTCAGGATGTTGCGCGGCGCGTGTGGCACCGGGTTGTGGTGGTGATCCAGCGTGTCGCCCAGCACCATCGCGGTGCCTTCCAGCCACGGCACGCGGCGCAGGGTGCTCATGTCGGTTTTCAGAATATAGTCGCCGTAGCCAGTCTGCCAGTTTGAGGATTTATAGCCCTGAACCGTATTCATCTCCATATCGACGGCGAGAAGGTAGTTGCAGCAATGGGTCTCTTCATATCCGCCATCGACGAAGAATTGCGCGTGAAAACGCTTGCCCATCAGGCGGCCCTGCATGTCGATGCCAGCCACCAGAACGGTGTCAATTTCGCCAGCTTTTACAGCGGCTTTCAGTTCAGCTAGGGTTAAATTACCGGGCATATCCGGGATCTCCACTTATGTTTTCCCCGACCGATGCGGGGTCATTTGCATTCGGGGCTGACGCCCCGTCGAGAAGCCTCAAACCCGGCTCAACTGGCCTTGGCCTGCCGCTGAATTTCAACCAGCCCCATGTTCAGAACGGCAGCGAGTTGATCAGCCATCGCCTCTGCTGCCGCAGCCGTGGCGATCAGATCATTGCGGATTTCCAGCATCGCATTGGGCAAGCCATACGGCGTCGCCTGCACCCGCAAAGTATGTGTCACATCATCCGCCGCCGAATAGGGCGCGTTCAACTCGGCCTGCAATCCTGTCAGTTTGCGGGCGGCATTGAGGATCGCCACCGAAAAATGCGGGTCGGCGTCGTGGATCACGCCAAATTCGACGCGGCGAGGTTTGCCGTGATAGACGGGCGTGAAAGAGTGGATCGTTACCACAACAGGCCGTAGCCCCAAGGCGATCCGGGTGGCAATCAACCCATGCAGGCCATTGGCCCAGGGCAGATAGACCGCCTCAGTCCGCGCCAGACGCTCAGCTGTTGAGATCATGGCATTTCCGGGGATATCATAGACTTCCGAGCGCGCAGGCATCGCGCCAGCCATATCCGGCGCGCGGTTGCAGTCATAGACCAGACGACTGACCGGGGCATGAATAAGCACCGCATCCAAGCGTTGCGACAGCCCGCGCGATACCGCCAAAGCGCCCGGATCCCAAGCGATGTGGGCTTGGCGCTGCGCTTCTGTCAGCCCCAGATCGCCCCAAGCGGGCGGAACATGGTTCGAGGCATGCTCGCAGACCAGAATGATCCGGCCTTGCGCTGCGACATTCTCGATCACTGGCAAAAACGCCTGTTGCGCAGCCGCGAAATCCTTGGCGTTGGTTGGCGTTTTGGCATCGGTGGCGGCGCGCATGGTGACGAGTCATCTCCTGAAACTGCATCAAGGCTCACCCTTTGCTGCGGCTCTGTCAAGAATGTTTCTTGTGGGGCGGGGCTGATACGATCTTTTCCAAACGGGCTTTTCTTGACGCTGCAATCTGCGCTAGGCTGGCCCGCAAGAGGGAGGCCACAATGAACGCCAGACTGCCGCTGGATGAGCAACTGCGCACGGCCTTGCC
This sequence comes from Cypionkella aquatica, assembly GCF_030161095.1. Taxonomy (GTDB): domain Bacteria; phylum Pseudomonadota; class Alphaproteobacteria; order Rhodobacterales; family Rhodobacteraceae; genus Cypionkella; species Cypionkella aquatica. Next base: position 176,584 of record NZ_BSPP01000005.1, on the reverse strand, counting down.
CGACCTCACGCGGGCCGAGCGGCAATTGGCGACGCATGTGCTGTCACATTACCCGGTGGCGGCCTTGGGTTCGATCACCATTCTGGCCAAGGCGGCGCAGGTGTCCACCCCGACCGTGGTGCGGTTGGCACAAAAGCTGGGCTACAAAGGCTATCCTGATTTCCAAGCTGCCCTGCGCGGCGAGGTCGAGGCGATGCTGGTCTCGCCCATCGCCAAACATGACCGCTGGGCGGGGGGAGTGCCGGAAACCCATATCCTCAACCGTTTTGCCGATGCGGTGGTCGCCAACCTGCAGGCCACTTTGGGCCAGATCGACCATGCCGAATTTGATGCTGCCGCCTTGCTGCTGGCGGACCCCGCGCGGCATGTGTTTGCGATGGGTGGGCGGATCACCCATTCGATGGCGGATTATTTCACCTCGTTGATGACCATCGTGCGCCCGCAAGTCACGCTGCTGTCGGACAGTTCCTCCACTTGGCAACCCGCACTGCTGGATATGCAGCCCGGCGATGTGCTGTTGGTGTTCGACATCCGCCGCTATGAAAACGCCGTGCTGCAAGTGGCTGAAATGGCAAAGGAACGCGGGGCGGAAATCGTGCTGATCACCGACCGCTGGATATCACCGGCCTCGGCCCATGCCCGCCATACTTTGGCCTGCCATATCGAGGCCCCCTCGGCATGGGACAGCAACGTCTCTTTGATGGTGCTGGTGGAAACCCTGCTTGCCGCCGTGCAAGACCTGACGTGGGATGTCACCGAAGGCCGGATGAAACGGCTGGAAGAGCTTTACGCGCGCACAAGGTTCTTTCGCCGCCACCGCTAAGCTTTCTTCGGTCATCCTTTGTGCTCAATTGTCCTCGGGGTGGCGCGCGCGCGTCACGCCCGCTGAGCCCGCCCGCCATAGGCGTTCAGCAACACCGCGACCAGAAGCACAGCGCCCCCAATCAAAGTGCCGCGCGATACTGTCTCACCCAGCAGCAACCACACCCAAAGCGGTGCCAGCAACACCTCGATCAACGAAAGCAAAGTGGCTTGTGCGGCAGACACGACCTTGCTGCCGACGGTGTAAAGCAACATGCCCCCGGTCAAGGTGATCGCCCCCATCAAAGCCGAGATGGCGATTTCAGGCAGCGGGATCAACACCGCTTTGCCCAACAGCCCCAGCGCTACAGCGCCTGCCAGCATGGAAAACAACCCGCCCAAGGCCACGGCAGGCAACATATTGGCCAATTTGCCCCAGCGCAGCGTCACGGTGAAAATCGCAAAGCCCAAAGCCGAAGCCAGCGCCGCGATATTGCCATCCATCGCCCCACCTGCAAGCCCGCCGCCCACCATCACCAGAATCCCGATCGCAGCAAGCACGATGGCAAACCATGTCAGAGGACTGACCCATTCCCCCAACAGGATCCGTCCCAAGATAGCGGCAAAGAATGGCGAGGCCGCAAACAGCAGCACCGCATTGGCAACGCTCGTGGCTTGAAACGCATAGATCGCGCCAGAAAATGCCATCACCAAGCCAAGCCCGCCCAACACCCCGGCCCAGCCGACAGCGCGGATCTCTGAAACCGCATTGCGGCGCGACGCCATGCCGATCCACAGGGCCAGCACCGGCAGCATCCCGGCCGAGCGCCAGAACAGGATCGCCCAAGATCCGGCGTCCGGGATCAGCCGAATGATCAGCCCCTGCACCGACCACAGCACTCCGGCAAGGATGATAAGAAATGCGCCGCTTAAATATGTCATGGCTGCCCTCGTTTTGGGCAGGCTGTGTCACCCGCCGGCAAAGGTCTGGCTCAATCCCGACCTTTGCCGTGCGGATCGTACCGAAACCGCGCGTGCAGACGATTTCCGTGTTGAAATCGCGGGCGCAAATCGCGCGACTTCTGTCCCTTAATAGCCGCGCGCGCGATCCACCAGATGCAACAGCGGCTCACCTGCTTCCGCGCGGCGTATGTTTTCGATCAGCACTTTGACGGCCCCAGTTGCGCGGGTATCTGCTGCGATATGCGGCGTCACTGTCACACGCGGATGCGCCCAGAACGGATGATCTTGCGGCAAAGGTTCAATGCGGAACACGTCCAGCGTGGCATGGCCGATCTGGCCGCTGTCCAGTGCTGCAAGCAAAGCCGCATCGTCGATCAGCGGCCCGCGACCGGGATTAAGCACAAACGCGCCGGGTTTCAGCAGCGCCAGATGCTCGGCGTTCAGAATATTCTCGGTCTCGGGGGTTTTGGGCAGCAGCGTCACCACGATGTCAGCCCCGTGCAAGGCGGTCTGCAATCCATCCTGGCCGTGAAAGGTCGGGATGCCTTCGACGTTCTTTTCAGTCCTGCTCCACCCCACAACATTGAAATTCAGGGCAGCCAGCGCCTTGGCGCAGGCAGTGCCAAGCGCGCCCATGCCCAGCATCGTCACTTTGCGTTCGCGCGCAAGCGGCGGGCAGGTGGGATCCCAGACCCGGTCCGAGTTGATGATATGCCGATCCATCCCCAGATGATGCCGCAAGCTATGCCCCGTCACCCATTCCACCATGCCCTCGGTCAAGCTGTTATCGACCATCCGGCACAAAGGCTGCGTCAGCGTGGTGTTGCCGACAATGCGTTCGACCCCGGCCCAAAGACCCAGAACCGCCTTGCAGTGGGTGAATGGGGTGAAATCCTGCAACGGCGCCGAGGGCGCATAGATAATGTAATCGACCACACTTGGGTCGGGGGCTTCGGTGACAACATCGGCGTCAATGCCAGCCTCAGCCAGTTTTTGCGGCAACAGATCGCGGTATTCATCCCAGACGAAGGGGGCAGAGAAAAACACGGTAAGGGACATCGCAGGCTCCTGTTAGCAGCAATCAAAGCGGATCATCCGGCACTGTTTACAGCCGCATTGACCGCCAGCGCCAGAATGATCGTGTTGTAAAAGAATGATCCCACCGAATGTACCAGCACCACTTTGCGGATATCGTTGGAGTTTGTGGTGACATCCGCCACCTGTGCGGTCATGCCGATGCCAAAGGCAAAATACAGAAAATCCCACGCGGCGGGGTGCTCGCTGCCGGGAAACACCAGACAGCCTTGGGCTTTCAGCCGCTTGGGTTGGTAGAACATATGCGCATAGTGAAACCCGGCCAGAACCTGCAATGTCGCCCAACCCAAGGGCACCGATCCCAACGCCACGAGCCGCGCCGGGGCGCTGGCGTCCGAAGCGCGCAGCACCAACAAGATCGAGGTCAGGCTGATGCCGACAGCAAGCACCGCCAACAGCAGGATCGTCCACACACCTTCATCATTCTGTGCGGCATGGCTGCGCAGCACTGCCGGAGTGGCGCGGCTGGCAAAGTTAAGCATCAGCGCCAGATAGGTCACAAACACCGCATTGGCGGCCAGCAGCAGTCGCAGCTCGGGCGGAATTTGTGTCAGCTGCAGCGCTGCGGCGCAGACAGCCCCCACGGCCAAGGCTATGAAAAACCGGAAGTGGCGCTGCATAGGGATCCTATCTTGCCTGCTTTGAAGGGGCCCGCCCTATGGTCGCCAGCCTTAACTTGGCCCGCATTAACATGGCCCGCCTCATCGTGGCCTGTGCACGATAGCGCTTTGCACCAAGCCAAAGGCCAGCAAAATCACCAAAGTCGCCGAGCCACCATAAGACAGCAGTGGCAGCGGCACGCCCACCACGGGGGCCATCCCCATCACCATCGCAAGATTAACGGCAAGGTAAAGGAAGAAATTCATCGCCACGCCAATGATCAAAAGCTGGCTGAAGCGATCGCGGTTTTGGATGGCTGCGATGATGCAGAACACCAGCACCAGCGTGTACAGCGCCAGCAGCGAAATCGCGCCGATAAAGCCGAATTCTTCGCCCAAGGTGGTAAAGATAAAATCGGTGTGCTTTTCAGGCAGAAAGTTCAAACGGCTTTGCGTGCCCTGCATAAAGCCCTTACCCGCCCAGCCACCAGAACCCAAAGCGATCTTGGCTTGGATGATGTTATAGCCCGTGCCCAACGGATCCGCAGATGGGTCAAGAAAGGTGTGGATGCGTTTATACTGGTAGTCATGCAGCAACTGCCACGGCGTGCCTTCCGAGGTGATCACAGCCGCAATGCCGCCGCCGCCCAGCAACCCGACCACGCCGAAATACCACAGGCTGACCCCCGCCGCGAACATCACGCCCGCTCCACCCAGAACCAGCATCATCGCGGTGCCAAGGTTCGGTTGCTTCAGCACCAGATAGGTTGGCACCAAGATCAGCACCACCGGGATGATCACCCACAAGGGCCGCGACACCTTTTTGTCATCAAGCCAGTCGTAATAGGCGGCCAGCACCATCACCAGCGTCACTTTCATCAACTCGGACGGCTGCAAGCGCATGAAGCCCAGATCAATCCAACGCTGCGCGCCCATGCCGACGGTACCAAAGAAATGCACCACCAGCAGCAACAGCATCGCCACAAGATAAGACACCCCCGACATGCTGCGCCAGAACCAGATCGGGATGAAGGCGACAAAGAACATCAGCCCGAGACCCATGCCAAAGCGCTTGATCTGCGGCAGCGCCCAAGTGTCGATATCGCCGCCTGCGATGGAATACAGCATCAGCCAGCCAATCGCCGCAATGGCGATCAGCACAAGGATCAGCGCCCAGTGGATGTAGAACACTTTTGCAATGCCGCTTGGCGCAAGCTTTAGCCGATATTCCATAAAACTCATGGCGCGGGCCCTATACTTTCGACTCGGCTGGCAGGCTGCCATCGGGTTTGCGCAACTGCATCGCGTTCTGCTGGGTTTCAATCGTGCCGCGCTGGCTTTCGGGATAGGCGCTCAGCGGCGGCATGCCGCCCGTCAGTGCCCGCAGCAATGCATCGCGTGCAATCGGACCCGCCACCGCCGATCCGCCGCCGCCATGCTCGACCACCACCGACACCGCGTACCGCGGCGCATCCGCAGGCGCAAAGCCGACAAACAAAGCGTGATCGCGCAGCCTCCAAGGCAGGGATTCGTTCTTGCGCGCCCCGCTCAGCTTTTCGCTTTCTGAAAAGTTGCGCACCTGAGCGGTGCCCGATTTACCGCACATCTGCATCGTCGGGTCCGCAATCCGCGAGCCGCGCCCAGTGCCATGCGGCCCGTTCATCACCTCGTACATGCCCATCTGCACGGCCCGCAATTTCGATCCATCCAGATTGATGCCATCGACCTCGGCAATCGGCACGGCAATATCATTGACCGAGTGAACGATCCGCGGTGCGACCTGCCTGCCCGAGGCAATCCGCGCTGCCATCACGGCCAGTTGCAACGGCGTTGCCAGCACAAAACCCTGCCCGATCGAGGCGTTGATCGTGTCGCCGATCACCCAATCCTGTCCCTTGGTTTCCTGCTTCCAAGCCTTGTTCGGCATGATCCCTGCCGAGATCGCCGACATCGGCAGATCATGGCGCAAGCCAAGCCCCAGCTTGTTGCCCATCTCAGCCATCTTATCGATGCCAACCCGTTGGCTGATATCATAAAAGAACACATCGCAGCTTTCGGAAAGCCCGCGTTTCAGATTGACCGGACCATGGCCCCCGCGCTTCCAGCAGTTGAACCGGATGCCGCCCATCTCGATATAGCCGGGGCAGCGCACCACGGTATTTTCGTCAATCACCCCGGCCTCAAGCGCCGCCAGCGCCGTCACCATCTTGAAGGTTGATCCCGGTGGATAGGCACCCTGTACCACCTTGTTGGCCAGCGGGCGGTGATCATGCTCGGTGAGCGCCCGGTAATCGGTGCTGGAAATACCGCGCACAAACAGGTTTGGATCGAACGAGGGCGACGATACCGCTGCAATGATATCGCCATTGTTGACATCCATCACCACGCAGGCGGCACTTTCCTCGCCCAGCCGGGCCTGCACAAAGTTTTGCACATCGGCGTCGATGGTCAGCCGCAGGTCTTTGCCTTTGACGCCTTCTTCGCGGGCCAGCTCGCGCATGACGCGGCCCACATGGTTGACCTCAATCCGCTTGGTGCCCGCAGTGCCGCGCAGGGTATCTTCCATCCATTTTTCAACCCCGATCTTGCCGATCTGGAACTTGGGGATCATCAGCAACGGATCAATCGGCGCACCGGTTTCGACCTGAGCCTCGCGCAGGCCCTCAAGGTCTTTTTCCGACACCGGCCCGACATAGCCCACCACATGCGCGAAATCGAAATCGCGCGGGTAAACCCGGCTTAGGCCCGATTCAGGCGTGACGCCGGGCAGGGCGGGGGCATTGATCGCCACTTTGCTGAAATCGCCCCAATTCAACCGCTCGGCCACCGTGATTGGCACGAAGGCAGAGTTGACCCTTGGGTTCAGCTCTTTCATCGCATCGGCCAGATCTTCGGCGGTCATCGGGATGATGTTGCTGAGACGGTTCAGAACGTCTTCCACCTCGGCATCGGTTTTGCCGGCATTTTCGCGGGTGATCACCACGCGGTAATTCTGCTCATTTCCCGCAATCAGCTTGCCGTTGCGATCCTGGATCAAGCCGCGCGCAGGCGGGATCAGCCGGATGCTGACGCGGTTTTCTTCGGCCAGCAGACGAAACTGATCGGCTTGCTCGACCCCCAGAAACCGCATCCGCGCGCCCAATGCGGCGACCATCGCAGCCATGCCGCCACCCATCAGCAACGCCCGCCGGGTGACAGAGCGCGAGGTGGCTTCGGTATCGCGTGGGGCCCGTCTCATCGCAGCGCTTTCATGGATTAACCCTCACATCCGTCTGCCATAAGCGTCAATCTCACCCATCGCCGGTTTGTGCAGATCCAGCACATAGCGCGACAGGAACACCACGGCAGGATAACACAGAACGGACCACGCCACTTGTATCATCGCAAAGCCGAACCCGGTTTGTGTGACCAGCACCATAGCAAAGACCAGCCGGTACACCACCAGCATCGCCACCATCAACCCCGCGACCAAAAGCCATTCGACCCCAAAGTTCAATTCACGAGTAAGTGCAACCCGACCCCGCACAAATTCAGAGGCCAGCAGCACCAGCGCCGTCCACAGCCCCGGCGGGCGGTCCAGCAGCATATCCTCCAGCAACACCACGGCAGCAATCAGCAGCACCGGCAGATAGTCCGGGCGTCGCATGGTCCAGGCAAAGATGATGCACAGCAGCAAATCAGGCCCCGGTGTGCGGTTCAGCCAGACGGTAAAGCGGCACCACCCCGCCGTTTCGGCGCAATCTGACATCATCGCCATGGGCAACGGCAACAGCCGCCAGAACAACAGCAGCAGCGCAATCGCCACGAACAAGGCGCGATGCAGCCAGACCTCGCGCGTGGCGCCATCAACCATTGCTGGCCCCCGTGGCTTCGGCATCGGGCTCGGGCGTGACGGGTGGCTTTGGCGGCCCTTGCACGGGCGGCGCTGTCACCAAAGCGCCTGCGTCAGTGATCGGTGTCAGGCTATGGCTGCGCAGCACCCGCAGAAACTCAAGCCGCTGATAATCCGCAGACAATGCCACCCGCAGCCGCTTGTCGGTGCCCAAAACCACCGAGCCCACCAGCAACCCCGCCGGAAACATGCCGCCATCGCCCGACGTCACCACCCGATCACCGGGGCGCACCTCATCAGGGTCTTCCAGAAAATCCAGCGGCGGCAGGTCCGAGTTGTCGCCAGACAGCAGCGCCTTTTGCCCCGAGGGCTGCACCGAAATCGGCACCCGGCTGTTGCTGTCGGTCAGCAGAATCACCCGGCTGATTTGCTGCCCCACGCCCGATATGCGCCCCACCAGCCCGATGCCGTCCATTGTGGCCCAGCCATCCTTGATGCCATCGCGCGCGCCGACATTCAGCAAAACCGATTGCCGGAACGGGCTGCCGCTATCCGCCAGCACCACCCCCGTCACATGCGTCAGCATCGGGTCCAACCGCACATGGTTCAGGTCCAGCAACCGGGCGTTTTTCTGCTCCAGCTGCAAGGCGGCCTCTTTCCAAGCCTTCATCTGGCGCAATTCCTCGCGCAGTTGCTGGTTCTGCTCATACAGCCGCGAATAGGATTGAAAGTTATCCAGCACCCCTGCGCTCCAGGTCACTGGAGCAGCCGCCCACTGAAAACTGGGCACAAACCGATCCACCAAAGCCGTGCGAAAGCGCTCCACCCGTGGGCTGTCGATCCGCCACAACGCAAACAAGCCCAGCATCAGCAGAATCAACAGCCCCACCAACACCCGACGCAGCGGGCGGTGAAACTCTTCTGGATCAATGCGGTTTCTTGCCATGGCTGGCCCGTTTCACTTCAAAGACACAAGGACCGCGAACGCGCGCCGGATTTAGCTGTCGTAGTCGATAACGTGGCGCAGTTGCTTTTCATATTCCAGTGCTTTGCCGGTGCCCAAAGCCACGCAGTTCAGCGGCTCGTTGGCGACAGAGATCGAAAGCCCGGTCTGCTCGCGCAAGCTAAGGTCCAGATCGCCCAAAAGCGCACCGCCCCCCGTCAGCATCACGCCACGGTCGACAATATCCGCCGCCAAATCGGGCGGCGTGGTTTCCAGCGCCTGCATCACCGCATCGCAAATCTGCTGCACGGGTTCTGACAAGGCCTCGGCAACCTGCGCCTGATTGATCTCGGTTTCCTTCGGCACGCCGTTCAGCAAATCACGGCCGCGAATGGTCATGCTGGCACCGCGGCCATCATCGGGCATCCGTGCGGTGCCGATGCTGGTCTTGATGCGCTCGGCGGTGGATTCGCCGATCAACAGGTTCTGATGGCGGCGCAGATAGCTGATGATCGCCTCGTCCATGCGATCCCCACCAACGCGGACCGAACGCGCATACACAATATCACCCAGCGACAGAACTGCGACTTCGGTGGTGCCGCCGCCGATATCGACGACCATATTCCCGGTCGGATCAGTGATCGGCATGCCCGCCCCAATCGCCGCAGCAATCGGCTCGGCAATCAGGCCAGCGCGACGTGCGCCTGCCGACAGCACCGATTGCCGGATCGCACGCTTTTCAACGGGTGTCGCACCATGCGGCACACAGACGATGATTTTCGGCTTGGAAAACGTCGTACGCTTGTGCACCTTGCGGATGAAATGCTTGATCATCTCTTCCGCCGCTTCAAAGTCTGCAATGACGCCATCGCGCATCGGGCGGATCGCTTCGATCGACCCCGGTGTGCGCCCCAGCATCAGCTTGGCATCCTCACCCACCGCCAAAACCTGCTTCTTGCCGTCCTTGGTATGATAGGCGACCACGGAAGGCTCGTTCAACACGATGCCCTTGCCGCGCACATAAACCAGCGTGTTGGCGGTGCCGAGGTCAATCGCCATGTCAGACGAAAAGATACTGGAGAGGATGGACATGCTGAGGTGATCCTTGAGGCCCGCGAAAAAAGAAGCGCCCGCGACTCAGCCAAGGCCAAGGCGGGCGCTTTCATATAAGACCATGCAGGGGCCGGGGAAAGGCCCCGACCTTGCAGGCCGCGCCTTTCCGCCTTGGACAAACGAATACCCATTTTGCTGCAATCACAGCAGATCCTCGGTCAATATTACGGGATTGCTTCCACTAATCGAACCTTTGCCGTCATCCTGGCCGTTGGATCTGGGTTGCCCGGAATAGGACAGCTATCATTTTCGCGTGTAGGGCGTCGGGTTGGGGTGAGAAACTTGTTCAGTTTCCACAACCGTGTGGCGCTCGTTTCCGGCGCGGGCAGCCCCGACGGAATTGGCCGCACCGTCAACATTGAATCTATCACCGGGCCCTTGGTGGGCATCGACGGCACGTCAGCCTGTGCGACGGCGAAACCCGCGATCAGCGCCATGGCACGCGCGGTCGCACTGGAATCTGGGCGCGATGGTATCACTTGTAATGCTGTGCAACCGGGCCGGATCGCCACCGCGTGATAGGGCGAAGCAGAACTGCAGGCGCGCTTTCTCTCCGGTCAGAGTCCGCAGCCTAGGTCAGCGGCACGATGCTGGTGGTCGATGGTGACACTGCGCTGACCGAGATGACGGGCGGGTTCTAGGTAAAAGCGCGGCCCCGCAACAGGGCCGCGCTTGCGGGTTTATTGATCTTTGTAGTTTACCGACTTCTTATCGCTATCCGGTGCCGACTTGGTCCGGCGCACGATCAGTTTGTTCAGGGCGTTCACATAGGCTTTCACGCTGGCCACGACCGTATCAGTATCCGCCGAGGCCCCGGTGACGATGCGGCCTTCTTCTTCCATCCGCACCGAAACCGTTGCCTGCGCGTCGGTGCCTTCGGTCACTGCTTGCACTTGATACAGTTGCAGCCGCGCGCTGTGCGGGAACAGCATTTTCACCGCATTGAACGCGGCATCCACCGGGCCATCTCCCGTGGCGTCAACCGAGTGGTCCACGCCTTCAATGGTCAGGGTCAATTCCGCCTCGCGCGGGCCTTCGGTGCCGCAGACGACGCGCAGACGTTTCACCTGAATGGTGTCATGCGCGTCATTGGTGGCCTCATCCGCGACGAGGGCGAGCAGGTCTTCGTCATAGACCTCTTTCTTGCTGTCGGCCAAAGCCTTGAAGCGCACGAACACGTCGTTCAACTGGTTGTCGGCCAATTCATAGCCGAGTTCCTTCAACTTGGCCCGCAACGCCGCGCGGCCCGAATGTTTGCCCATCGAGATGTTATGCGCGGTCAGGCCGATGTCAGCGGGGCGCATGATCTCAAAAGTTTCAATGTTTTTCAGCACGCCATCCTGATGGATACCGCTTTCGTGCAGGAAGGCGTTCTTGCCGACGATGGCTTTGTTGAACTGCACCGCAAAGCCCGACACGCTCGAGACCCGGCGCGACAGGTTCATGATCTTGGTGGTGTCGATCCCTGTGCGATAGGGCATGATGTCATTCCTGACCCTCAAAGCCATCACGACCTCTTCCAAGGCAGTATTGCCCGCACGTTCGCCCAGACCGTTGATGGTACATTCGATCTGACGCGCGCCCGCCTCAACAGCGGCAAGGGAGTTCGCCGTCGCCATGCCCAGATCGTTGTGGCAATGGGTGGCGAAAATCACTTGGTCCGCCCCCGGCACGCGTTCCAGCAACATGCGGATCAAATCAGCGGATTCGCGGGGCGCGGTGTAGCCGACGGTATCGGGGATGTTGATGGTGCTGGCTCCGGCTTTGATCGCGATTTCGACCACGCGGCAGAGGTAATCATGTTCCGTCCGCGTCGCATCCATCGCCGACCATTGCACGTTGTCGCACAGGTTGCGGGCATGGGTGACGGTGTCGTGGATGCGGGTGGCCATCTCGTCCATATTCAGTTTCGGAATGGCGCGGTGCAGCGGCGAGGTGCCGATGAAAGTGTGGATGCGCGGCGAGGGCGCGAATTTCACCGCCTCCCAGCAGCGGTCGATGTCTTTGTAGTTGGCGCGGGCGAGGCCGCAGATGGTGGAGTTTTTCGAGCGCTTCGAGATCTCAGTCACCGCCGCGAAATCGCCTTCGGAGGCGATGGGAAAGCCCGCCTCAATCACATCGACGCCCATTTCATCCAGCAAGCTGGCAATTTCCAGCTTTTCATCGTGGGTCATGGTGGCGCCCGGCGATTGCTCGCCGTCGCGCAGGGTGGTGTCGAAGATCACGACTTTGGGTTGGGCTTGCGCGGTTGCGGCGCGGGTTTGCGCTTGAGTGTCGGTCATGGCGAGTTCCTTGGATTTTGTTGCTACTTGCTTTGGGCGCTGATCACTTCCGAGCGGTCGCACCCAAGGGCACGCTCAGAAGCGGGTAAGAAGCAGCAGGCCACGGGAAAGCGGCGCGCCGGAAATGGGCGCGGCGTGGGTCGAGGCAATGATGGTTTCCCGTGTCATGGCGGCGACTATACGGCGGATTTGTTGGAAGGGAAGGGGGGTGTGATGAAAAAGTGGTGCCGCCGCTTGGGCCCATCGAGGGCCCAGCGGCGGCGCTGCCGGGATATGGATTGCGGGCCATGGCGCGGCTTGGGGAGGGGGGACGCTCCGCGCGGAGTATTTTGAAAAGAGCAAATCATCGCTGTTGGGGCTGTGGCGGCCGTGGGTTTGGGCGGGGGGTTTGGGTTTGTCCACGCGTGGAAAAACTTGGAAATCCATTTATTTCAATGGGTTGATTTTTCTGATTCCTATTTCGTTAACCTGATGCGGGCAAGGATGGCGCGCGCTTTGAGTTTTGTGGGTGCAATGCGTTGTGTCGGTCTGGGCTTGGGTCTGATGGGTATTTTGGGGTGCGCCGTGGCCGGGCGTGGATTGCGTGCTAGCTGTGCGGCTTGCGGCGGGGTGTGATGGGGGCATGTGATGCGGGCGTTGGTGATTGGGGCTTCGGGCGGAATTGGCGCGGCGGTGGCGGCGGCTTGGGCTGCGCGCTGTGAGGTGGTGGGGCTGTCGCGTGCGGGCGATGGGCTGGATGTGACGGATGAGGCGGCGGTGGCCGCAGCGCTGGGGCGTCTGTCAGGGCAGTTTGATCGGGTGTTGATTGCCACCGGGGCTTTGGGCGTGCCGGAAAAATCGCTGAAAGTGCTGACGGCACAGGCGATGTTGGCGCAGTTTGCGGTCAATGCGGTGGGCCCTGCCTTGGTGCTGAAACATCTGCTGCCGCTGCTGCCCCGTGATCGTGCGGTGCGGGTCGGGGTGCTGTCGGCACGGGTGGGCTCGATCGGCGATAATGCCTTGGGTGGGTGGTACAGCTACCGTGCGGCAAAGGCGGCGCTGAACCAGATCGTGCATACGGCGGCCATCGAGCTTGCGCGCAGCCATCCTTTGGCAGTGTTGGCGGCGCTGCATCCCGGCACTGTAGCCACTGATTTTACCGCAGGCTATCCGGGAACAAAGGACGCGCCCGCTGTGGCGGCAGACCGGTTGATCACGGTGCTGGAAGCGCTTTCGCCTGCACAATCGGGTGGGTTTTATGATTATGCGGGCAAGGCTGTGGTGTGGTGATCGCGGCTTGAGCCAAGCAGGCCGCAATCACGCTCGGCGTTATGGATTGCTCGGTGCCACAGTCTCGCCTGCACCCTCTGCCGGAGCGGTTGGCGCTGCCGGAGCGGCAGGGCTTGCGGGGGCCACGGGTTGTGCCGCTGGGGCAGGCGTGCCCGCAGGCAAGGGTCCGGTCAACACGCCCGCCTTCCAGATGCCTTCTGAAATCTCGCCGCCCTTATAGGTCAGCTTGCCCGCGCCTTCGCGTTTGCCCGCAATAAAGCCGCCGGAATAGCTGTCGCCCGACGGATAGGTGGCGCTGCCCTGACCCTGCATCGCCCCGGCCAGCCAATCGCCCGTGTAGCTGAAGCCATCGGGTTGCGTCAAACTGCCCTTGCCATCGCGCAAACCGGCTTTGAAATTGCCCTTGTAGACGGTGCCATCGGCCCATGTCGCGGTGCCGACGCCTTCGCGCACCCCGGCCTTCCACCCGCCTTCATAGCGAAAGCCATCGGCAAAGGTCATGGTGCCGATGCCATCGGGCTTTTCGCCAACCAAGGCCCCGGTATAGGTCGAGCCATTGGCATAGGTGGCGGTGCCTTGGCCGGTGATCGCGCCTTTCAGCCAATCGCCGTCATAGCTGGAGCCGTCGGCATAGGTGATCTTGCCCTTGCCATCCGGCTGATCGGCGGTAAAGCCGCCCTGATAGCTGGATTTGTCCGCATAGATCATCACGCCCTGACCCTGCATCTGGCCGGCCACCCAGTCGCCGACATAGCTGCTGCCATCCTTGGCGGTGAAATTGCCTTTGCCGTCGCGTTTGTCGGCCTTGAAGCCGCCTTTATAGACATCGCCGTTGGCATAGGTCTCGGTGCCCTTGCCAACCCGCAGGCCATCGACGAAATCGCCCTCATAGACATCGCCATTCGGCTGGGTCAGTTTGCCCAAACCGTTGATCTGCCCCGATTTCCATGCCCCGACATAGACCAGCTTGTTGGGCATGGTCAGCGTGCCTGTGCCCTGACGCGCGCCTTTCACCAAAGTGCCGGTGTAGGTGGTGCCATCGGGATAGCGGATCACGCCCTCGCCCTGCTTTTCGCCCATCTGCCAATGCCCGGCATAGCTGTAGCCATTGGCATCGGTCAGCTTGCCGGTGCCGTCATGTTTGCCATCGCTGAAAGCGCCGACATAGACCGAGCCATTGGCATAGGTGGCCCGGCCTTGCCCGGTCATCTTGCCGCCGCGCCAGTCGCCCTCATAGGTGCCACCGTCGGCAAAGGTGATCTTGCCCTTGCCCTCGGGTTTGCCCGCCGCAAAGCGCCCTTCATAGACCGAGCCATTGGGATAGCGGGCGATGCCAGTGCCACGGATTTCACCGCTGACCCATTCGCCGCTGTATTCATAGCCGTTTGGCAGTTTGTAGGTGCCGGTGCCATCTTGCAGGCCGTTGACAAAGGTGCCCTCATAGACAGAGCCATCGTCATATTGCTTGCTGATCACCTCGCCCTGAGCTTGAGCTGTGGCCGCCGTTGCCATTGCCATCAAGATCACCGCTGCCAAGCCTGTTTTCCGCATCGCACTCACCCTTGCTGTCGCGCCGCACCCTAGACCTGTGGGTGGCCTGCTGACAAGCCATGCGCCCGCGTGGATCGGCAAAGCTTGGCCCAGTTGGCCTTTCGCTTGGCCGCGAACCTGCTAGAACCGCAAATATCCTAACCCGGAGCATATGATGGCCGCGACTTTCCGCCTGACCTTGGCCCAGCTGAACCCGACACTGGGCGCGATAGAGGCGAATTGCGCGCTGGCTTATGACGCTTGGGTGCAGGGCCGTGCTGCAGGCGCGCAGATGGTGGCGCTGACCGAAATGTTCGTAACCGGCTATCAGACGCAGGATCTGGTGCTGAAACCGGGCTTTGTCGCGGATGCGGTGCAGGCGGTCGAGGCTTTGGCCGCGCGGATCGTGGATGGCCCGGCGCTGGGGGTGGGGGCGCCCTGCCTGCGCGATGGCTTGCTGTATAACGCCTATTACATCCTTGAACACGGGCGCATTGCCGCAACCGTGCTGAAGCACGAATTGCCCAACAGTGATGTGTTCGATGAAAAGCGGGTGTTTGCATCAGCTGCACCGCAGGGGCCGTATCGGGTCGGGCCGCTGCGCATTGGCTCGCCGATTTGTGAAGACGCTTGGCACGCCGAGGTGTGCGAGACTTTGGCCGAGACTGGTGCACAGATTTTGCTGGTGCCGAATGGCTCGCCCTATCATCGCGGCAAGCCATCGGTGCGCACCAATCTGATGGTGGCGCGGGTGGTCGAGACCGGGTTGCCGCTGGTGTATCTGAACATGATCGGCGGGCAGGATGATCAGGTGTTTGACGGGGCGTCCTTCGTGCTGAACCCCGGCGGCGCGCTGATGGCGCAACTGCCGCAATTTGACGCCTGTGTGACGCATATTGATTTTCATGAGACACCAGAGGGATGGCGCGCGCTTCCCGGTATCATGGAAAAGATGCCGATGTCGTATGAGGCCGATTACCGCGCCATGGTGATGTCGCTGAAGGATTATCTGGGCAAGACCGGCTTCAAAAAAGTGCTGCTGGGGCTGTCGGGCGGCATTGATTCCGCGATTGTCGCCGCGATTGCTGCCGATGCGATTGGGCCAGAAAACGTGCGCTGCGTGATGCTGCCGTCGCGCTATACGTCGCAACACTCGCTGGATGATGCAACGCAGGTTGCCGCAGCTTTGGGTTGTCGGCTGGATACGGTGGCGATCACCGGGCCGCAGGATGCGGTGGGCGCAGCGCTGGGCGATCTGTTCGCAGGCACCGCACCGGGGCTCACCGAGGAGAACATCCAATCCCGCCTGCGCGGCGTGCTGTTGATGGCGATGTCGAACAAATTTGGCGAGATGCTGCTGACCACCGGCAACAAATCCGAAGTTGCTGTCGGCTATTGCACGATCTATGGCGATATGAACGGCGGCTATAACCCGCTGAAAGACCTGTATAAAACCCGCGTGTTTGAAACCTGCCGCTGGCGCAACAGCAATCACTGCGCCTGGATGCTGGCCCCCGCAGGCGAGGTGATCCCGCCGCGTGTCATCGACAAGCCACCAAGCGCCGAATTGCGCCCCGATCAAAAAGACGAAGACAGCCTGCCGCCCTATCCGGTGCTGGACGCGATCCTTGAAGGCCTGATTGACCAAGACCTCTCTGTGGCCGAACTGGTCGCCAAAGGCTTTGATCGATCCACGGTGAAAAAGGTCGAACATCTGGTTTACATCAGCGAATACAAACGCTTCCAATCCGCCCCCGGCACCCGCCTGACCAAACGCGCCTTCGCCGGAGACCGCCGCTATCCAATCGCCAACCGCTGGCGCGATCCCAGCTGATGCCGCTGTACGCCCTTGCCGCCGCACTGGAAATTGCCGGCTGCTTTGCGGTGTTCAGTTGGTGGCGCGGCGCGTCCGTGCTTTGGCTGCTCCCCGCTGCGCTGGCTTTGGCGGGGTTTGCCTATTTGCTGGCGCTGGCCCCCAGCACCTACGCTGGGCGCTCTTATGCGGCCTATGGCGGGGTTTATATTGCGGCCTCGTTGTTGTGGCTGTGGCTGGTTGAGGGCAGCCGCCCGGATTGGGCCGACCTTTCCGGCGCAGCGCTTGCCTTGGCTGGTGCGGCGCTGATCCTGTTTGCGCCGCGCGGCTGATGCCACTCGTCTAAGGCCCCCCGTCTAAGCTCCAGTGCGTAACAGCCGGGGCCGCTTGGAACTGCTCTTTTTGAAATACTCCCACCGGAGGCATCCCATGGCCCATGCAGGATGCCTCCGGCGGGAGTATTTGTGCCAATGTGAAATACCCAAAGCGGGCTTGGCGCGCTTTGCCGCTCTGCGCGAATGACCGTTGCAGATTAACCGTGCAGATTATTCGATAATCTCGATAGTGTTCTGAAAGCTGCCCGATTTTTCAGAATTCTTGTCCCGCAGCGTGGTTTCCAGCACATAGCGGCCCGGCGCGATGCCATCCAAAGTATAGGTCAGATTGGCCTGAAACTCGCGCAGCTTGTGCCGCGAGGTCAGTGCCATATCCGCGACCGATGGGATCTCGCCCAGAACCTCGCCAGCCTCGGTCATCACCTTCAGATCAACGGCAAAACCAATGGTATAGAGCCCATCCCCGCCCGATCCGTAGCCATAGCCGAAAGGCTCGGCATAGATCAGAATCGGCGTGCCGACCTTGTATTTCTCATCCGCGCGCGGGTTGTAGATGCCAATGCCCGCGGCGGGTTCCGTGACCAGAACCGCCTCGCGGATGCCGATGGCGGTGTTGGCTTCCCACACGGTCGTCATCAGCGCATCGGCGGCATCCATCGCGCCGGTATTGTCCTGCGCCGCCATCAGGCTTTCAATCTCGGTGGCCTTATCGACGATCGGACCCGCAAGCGCCGCCAGTGCAAAACTGCTGGCAACAACGGCAAGAGCAAAGGTTTTCAACATCAGGAAACTCCGTAAGGCTTGATAAAATCATCGCTTGCTGGCGGCATGATAGAAAGGTTTTCGCGCGCTGTCCAAGTGACAAGCAGGGGGAAACCGCAAGCGCTATTCCCACCAGCGATCAATCGCAGCAATTTCGGCATCGCTCCAGCCGAAATGATGCGCGAGCTCATGCACCAGCACATGCGTCACCAGTTCGGCCAAAGTTACGGTGCCGCGCTCGATCCATTCATCCAGGATCGGGCGGCGGAACAGCCAGATCATGTCGGGCTGCAGCACCTGATCGGCCACCGATTTTTCGGTCAGCGGAATGCCATCGTAAAGCCCGGTCAGCTCGAACGGGCTTTCGCATCCCAGTTCGGCCAGCATGGCATCACTGGCAAAGTCCTCAATCCGCAGCGCGATCTGCAATGCGGCATCGCGGTAGGGCAGCGGCAGTGCCGCAATCGCCGTATAAGCAAGCGCCTCGATCTGCGCGGCATCAGGAGCGGTGAAACTTGCGGCGGTCTGGGTGTCATGCAGCGTGGTCATGGCGACAGACTAGCTTTGCGCGCCAAAGCTGCAAGGCGATAACTGGACAAACCGCAGCCCATATGACAGGGAAGGGCGGTTGCAGGAGAGCCGCCATGACCGATCGCCCCACTATCACCCGTTTTGCCCCGTCGCCCACCGGATATATCCATGTCGGCAATTTGCGCACGGCGCTGATGAACTATCTGATTGCGGCCAAATCGGGCGGCACGTTCATTCTGCGGTTGGATGACACCGATCAGGAACGCTCCAAACAGGAATATGCGGACGGCATCAAGACCGATCTGGACTGGCTGGGCCTGCATTGGGACCGGGTCGAAAAACAATCGCTGCGCTTTGATCGCTACCACGAAGCAGCCGATCAGCTGCGCGCGGCGGGGCGGTTTTATGAGTGTTTTGAATCGCCGGTCGAGCTGGATCTGAAGCGGAAAAAGCAGCTGAACATGCACAAGCCGCCGGTCTATGACCGCGCCTCGCTGCATCTTTCGGATGAAGACAAGGCCAAGGCGCGGGCCGAGGGCCGTGCGGGATATTGGCGTTTTCTGCTGGATCAACAGCGCATTGAATGGCCTGATGGCATTTTGGGACCGATCTCGATTGATGCCGCTTCGGTGTCTGATCCGGTGCTGATCCGGGCCGATGGCCAGATCCTGTATACCTTCGCCTCGTCGGTGGATGACATTGATATGGGCGTCAGTTTCATCGTGCGCGGCGCGGATCACGTCACCAACACCGCAACGCAAATCCAGATCATGCAGGCGATGGGTGGCACGCCGCCGAACTTCGCGCACCATTCGTTGCTGACCGGGGCTGCTGGCGAAGAGCTGTCGAAACGCCTAGGCACCCTGTCGCTGCGTGACCTGCGCGCGCGCGGGGTAGAGCCAATGGCCCTGCTGTCGCTGATGGCGCGGCTGGGCTCGTCGAAACCGGTCGAGCTGGCCTCGTCGATGCAAGACCTGATCGACGGGTTTGACATCGGCAGCTTTGGTGCGTCGCCGACGAAATTCGACGCGGAAGATTTGTTCCCGCTGACCCGCGCGCATGTTCAATCGCTGCCTTTGGTCAATGTGGCCGAAAAAATCGCAAGCCTCGGGGTGCCCGCCGACAAGGCCGAGGCATTCTGGAACGTCGCCAAAGCCAATATCACCGTTCTGGCCGATCTCGAAGGCTGGTGGGTGCTGTTCCGCGATGGGGCGACGCCGCTGGTCGATGACGAAGATCGCGAATTTGTCGCCCAAGCCTTTGATTTGCTGCCCGAAGGTCCGTGGACAACCGCGACGTGGGGCGAATGGACCTCGGCTGTCAAAGACGCAACCGGGCGCAAGGGCAAAACTCTGTTCCGCCCGCTGCGCCGTGCCATCACGGGGCTGGATGCAGGGCCAGAGATGGCCGATGTGATGCCTTTGCTGCAAAAACGCCCAAGCCTCTAATGCTTTCACATTGGCTTAAATAATCTGGGGGTCCGGGGGCTAGCCCCCGGCCTTGGCCTGCTCAGCGCGCCAGCGCCAGCCATCCCGCAATTTCGGCCAGTTGCTGCATCGCGCCCAGAACATCCCCGCTTTGCCCGCCAATCTGGCGCAACGCGATGCGGGCGAAGGCAAATTGCACCACGATCTGAGCACCCAGTATCAAACCAGCCGTCTGCGGCCCAAGCAAGGCCCCCAGCGCCACAGCGGCCAAAACCAGACCGACCAAAGCGCGGATTAAACTCGTCCCCGCCGCCGATTTGCCCATCCCATCCGCCCGCGCCGCTGGCATCCATAGCAGCGCAAAGGCCATCCCGGCACGACTGGAAATTGCCAGCGCGATCAAGACGATAACGGCCAGTTTCGGGCTGTGCGCCGCCAGCAGCGCCGCCCCTTGCCAGCGCAACCCCAGCGACAGGATCAGCGCCAGCCCGCCATAGCTGCCGATCCGGCTGTCGCGCATGATCTCCAGCTTGCGCGCACGGTCGCGCCCGCCGCCAAAGCCATCGGCACAATCGGCGAGGCCGTCTTCATGCAGCCCGCCCGTGGCCAGAAGGCCTGCCGCCAAAGCCAGCCCAGCTGCCAGCGCCGGGGCAACCCCAACCGCCAGCGCCGCCCACAAAACCACCGCCGAAATGCCACCCACCAGCGCGCCCGCCACCGGAAACGCCCAAGCGGCCGCGCCAATCGGCGGGGCTTTGGCCATGCGTCCGGCGGGCAAGCGGGTCAGCAGCATCACCGCCAGCTGCACCTCGGCCAGACGAGCGCGGGCGGGGGTCATGCCCCCGAGGCTTCCGATTCAGACACGCCCGCTTCGCCAAAGGTCGCCATTCCGTTGTGACACTCCAACGCCGCGCGCAGGATGCCCAAGGCCAAAGCGGCACCCGAGCCTTCGCCAAGCCGCATGTCAAAATTCAGCACCGCGCGTTTGTTCAGGCTGGCCAGCAGCTTGCGATGCCCCGGCTCGGCGCTGCAATGGCCGACAAGGCAGTGATCCAGCAGGGCAGGATCCGCCGCATAAAGCGCAGAGGCCGCCGCCGTGCAGATAAAGCCATCCAGAATAACCGGGATCCGCGCCGCCCGTGCCGCCAGTACCGCGCCGCAAATCGCCGCCTGTTCGCGTCCGCCCAAAGCCGCCAGAACGCCCATTGCCGAAAGCCCATCGTGCCGCGCAAGGCCCTTTTCAATCGCGGCGATCTTGCGCTTGATGCCGTCACTGTCCGCGCCTGTGCCCGGCCCGACCCAATCCGCCACCGCACCGCCAAACAACGCCGAGGTCATCGCCGCCGCCACGGTGGAGTTGCCAATCCCCATCTCACCCAAAATCAGCACATCCGCCGCCACATCCACCGCATCCGCGCCGGTCTGCATCGCGGCCAAAGTCTCAGCCTCGGTCATTGCGGGGCCTGCGGTGAAATCAGCGGTGGGGCGGTCCAATTCCAAGGCTACCACCGACAGATCAGCACCATTGGCGCGGCACAGTTGGTTGATCGCAGCCCCCCCGGCCTGAAAATTGCCGACCATCTGCGCCGTCACTTCCTGCGGATACGGGTTGACGCCTTGTGCGCAAATCCCGTGATTTCCTGCAAAGACAATGGCTTGTGCTTTGGTGATTGTCGGTTGCGCCAACCCGCGCCAGCTTGCCATAAACAGCGCCAACTCTTCCAGCCGCCCCAGTGAGCCCAGCGGCTTTGTCAGGCGGTTTTGTCGCGCAAAGGCGGCGTCAGAGGCAGCTTGATCCGCTTGCGGCAAGGTTTTCGCCAGATCAGCAATGGCGGAAAGCGCAGTAAATTTCATCATTTCACCTTCATTGGCAGGCCCGAGACGGCGAAGATCACCTCATCGGCTTCGGCTGCGATCCATTGGTTCAGGGTGCCTGCCGCATCGCGAAACGCGCGAGCCAAGGCATTTTCCGGCACGATCCCCATGCCGACTTCATTGCTGACAAACACCACCGGGCTGGATTGACGCGGCAAAGCGGCCCGCAATTCCTGCCCGGCTGCGCGCCAATCGTGATTGCCCAACATCAGATTGGTCAGCCACAGTGTCAGACAATCGACCAGACGCGGGCCTTTGCCATCGGTGGCGGCCAGCGCGCCCATCACATCCAAAGGGGCGGCATGGGTGATCCATTCGGGGCCGCGCCGGGCCTGATGCTCGGCAATGCGGGCGCGCATTTCATCATCCCAAGCCTCGGCTGTGGCGATGTAATGCGCGGGCTGGCCCATCTGCAGGGTCATGCCTTCGGCGATCCGGCTTTTGCCAGAGCGCGCGCCGCCCGTGATCAGAATGGTTTTGTGCATAACGCCCCTTGCCCCTTGGCCGATGTCAAAGCAGAAACAGGGCCAGCGCGAAAGGAGAAATGCGACCGTGCCCGCCAATGCCCCGACAGACAGCCCTGATCCTGCGACCGAACTGCTGCTGATCCGTCATGCTCCGGCTGTCACCGAGGGTCGCATGGCAGGACGCCGCGATGTCGCCGCCGATTGCAGCAATGCTTTGGCCTTTGCCGCGTTGCGTGGTGCGATCGGGCAGGCGGATCATATCCTGATCAGCCCGGCACTGCGCTGTGTGCAGACCGCCGCAACCCTGTGGCCCGATGCCAGTCCGGTGCAAGACCCCCGGTTGTGGGAGCAGGATTTCGGCGCATGGGAGGGCGTTCCCTACAGCGATCTGCCCGACCTTGGGCCGCTGTCCCCTGCTGATCTGGCAGCGCATCGCCCGCCGCAGGGTGAAAGTTTCCTCGACCTTTCGGCGCGTTGCACGCCTGCGTTGCAAGACGCCATAAAGTTGGGCGGCCGCGTGGTGATCGTCGCCCATGCCGGGGTGATCCGCGCGGCTTTGGGGCTGGCTTTGGCGGCACCCGAACAGGGGCTGCGCTTCCAAATCGCGCCTGTGTCGCTGACCAGTCTCATCGCTCTGCCGGGTGGGGCGTTTTCCATCGCAGGCGTCAACCGGATGCGGCGATGATCCCGCGCAGTGTCCGCATCGCAGGCCATTTTGGCGAGCTGTTGCAGGGCCGCATTGGCCGCAATGGCCCGCTGGCCCTGCTGACATTGCCCTGCGCGATCTTGGGCGTCAGCGCGACTTTGACTGCGGGGCAGGGCCTGACGCTGACCGATGCCAGCGCGCCGATCATGCCGCGCGCGCGTGCCGATACCCTGCTGAACCTGTTGAAGCTTTCGCTGCAAGGGACGCTAGATTTCCAAGCCGAAATGCCCCCCGGCGGTGGTGCTGGCGTCTCAACCGCCGCATTGGTGGCCTTGGCACATCTGGCAGGCTGGCAGGGCGATCCGATGGATCTGGCCCGCGCCTGCATCGCAGTGGAAGGCGCGTCTGACCCGTTGATGCTGCCCAACCCGGCGCAAACTTTGTGGGCCTCGCGGCAGGGCGAGATCGTCGCCACCCTGCCACCGCCCCCAGTGATGGAGGTGATTGGTGGCTTTTATGGCCCGCCCCGCCGCACCGACCCGAGTGACACAGATTTCCCAGACATCGCCGATCTGGTCCCGCAGTGGCACGCTGCCGCCAGTGCGGGCGATCTCACCAAAGCCGCAGCCCTGTCGAGCCTTTCCGCCCAACGCACCCTGACGCATCGTGCGGCGCAAACCGATCCCACCGCGTCGCTGGCGGTCGATCTTGGCGCTTTGGGCTATGTCATTGCCCATACAGGGGCCGCGCGCGGGCTGATCTTCGCGCCGGGCAAGGTGCCACCAGACGCCGCCGCCGCCCTGCACGCCGCAGGCTTTCGCGGCGTGGTGCAGTTTCATGCCGGAGGGGGCAGATGAGTTTTGCCGCAATGATGCTGGTCGCCATGGCCCTCGATGCCGCAATTGGTTGGCCCTCCCAGCTTTACGCGGTGATCGGCCATCCGGTGACATGGATCGGCGCGCTGATCCGCTGGCTCGACATCCGCCTGAACCACGACGCAGCCCCCGACCCAGCCCGCCGCATTGCCGGAGTTGCCACCGCCCTGATTGTGGTCGGCCTTACCACCGCCGCAACCTGCGCCCTGCAAAACCTGCTGCCCGCGGGCTGGTTGGGCATCCTGATCGGCGGCATCCTCGCTTGGCCCTTCCTTGCGCTGCGGTCCATGTACACCCATGTGGCCGCCGTGGTTTCTCCGTTGCAAGTCAACGACCTGCTCAAAGCCCGCTTTGAGGTCTCGATGATCGTTGGCCGCAATACGGCGGTGCTGGATCAGGCAGGCGTCGCCCGTGCCGCGATGGAATCGCTTGCCGAGAACACGTCGGATGGCATCGTTGCACCTCTGTTCTGGGGCGCGATCTTTGGGCTGCCCGGCATCGCCGCTTACAAGGCGATCAACACGCTGGACTCGATGATCGGCCACCGCACGCCGCGCTTTAACGCCTTTGGCTGGGCCTCGGCCCGCATTGATGATCTGGTCAATCTGATTCCCGCGCGGCTGACCGGGCTGGTGTTCGCGGCTGTCTCAACCGCCCCCAGCCGCGCGTTGCAGGTGATGTGGCGCGACGCGGGACTACACCGCTCGCCCAACGCAGGCTGGCCCGAGGCCGCGATGGCCGCAGGCCTTGGCGTGCGGCTTTCCGGCCCGCGCGTCTATGAAGGCCATATCGCGGACGAGCCTTGGGTCAACGCAGGTGCCCCCGATCCAAACGCCGCCGATCTGCAACGGGGTCTTGCGCTTTATCTGCGCGCGATGTTTGTGCTGGGCGCAGCGCTGCTGGCTTTGGCGCTGGTCTGAGGGGGCAGATGCGCGATCATGGCGGAAATATAGACGGCGCAATCGCCCGCTTTGGCGGCAAGGATTGGATTGACCTTTCCACGGGGATCAACCGGGTGGCCTATCCGGTGCCGCCCTTGCAGCCCGAAGATTGGACCATGCTGCCGACCCAAACCGCCAAGCAAGCGCTGCTGGATGTCGCCGCGAAAACCTATCATTGCACCGCCCCGATGCTGGCCGTAGCAGGCGCGCAGGCGGCGATCCAGATGATCCCGCATCTGGCCAAACCGGGCCGCGCCCGCGTGTTGGGGCCGACCTATAACGAGCATGCCGCCAGCCTGCGCGCGGCAGGCTGGAAAGTGGAACAGGTCAGCCAGTTCGGCCAACTCGCAGGCGCCGATCTGGCGATTGTGGTTAACCCAAACAACCCCGATGGCCGCAGCTATGCCCCCGCCGATCTGCTGGCTTTGGCAGGGCAGGTCGGGCGGTTGGTGGTCGATGAAAGCTTCGCCGACGCCCAGCCCGCGCTGTCACTTGCGCCGCAAGCGGGGCAACCCGGCCTGCTGATCCTACGCTCCTTCGGCAAATTCTACGGCCTCGCCGGGGTCAGATTAGGCTTTGTGATTGGCTGCACCGAAGACATCCGCGCGCTGGCCGAGATGTCCGGTCCTTGGCCCGTCAACGGCGCTGCCTTGCGGATTGGCGCAGTCGCTCTGGCAGATACCGCTTGGGCCGAAGCCACCGTGCGGCGGCTGCAAACCGAGGCTGCAGAGCTTGACGCGATGGCCGCGCGTTTGGGGTGGCAACTGGTCGGTGGCTGCGAATTGTTCCGCAGCTATGAAACGCCAGATGCAGAATCCGCACAAATCCGGCTAGCAAAGCAGCAGATATGGAGCAGGATCTTTCCCTATTCGAACCGTTGGCTGCGATTGGGCCTGCCGGGAAGCCCCGACGAATGGGCGCGGCTTGGCCGCGCGATGGAGGCGTAATGCAGTTCACCCCAGACGAATCCGCCACCTTGCTCAGTATTCTGCGCTGGCGGCGCGACGTGCGCCACTTCCGCCCGGACCCGGTCGATGAGGCAGCGCTGGAACGCCTGCGGGCAACGATGGATTGTGCGCCCTCGGTTGGCAATGCGCGGCCTTGGCGGGTGATCCGTGTCGACGATACGGACTTGCGCGCGGGCGTCCGCGCCAACTTCAACCGCTGCAACGCCGAGGCCGCCAAACTTTACTCTGGCGACAAGCATGCCGAATATCTGGCGCTGAAACTGGCGGGGCTAGAGATGGCACCAATACAGTTGGCGGTGTTCAACGTGGTTAACCCAGACGCAGGCCACGGCCTTGGCCGCCAAACCCTGCCCGAAACGCTGCGCCAATCTACGGCGATGGCAATCTATACGTTGTGGCTGGCGGCGCGGGCCGAAAATCTGGGTCTGGGCATGGTCTCGATCCTAGAGCCGCATGATATCGAGGCTTTGCTGGATGTGCCGCAGGGCTGGGAATTTGCCGCCTACCTCTGCATCGGCCACCCCGAGTTCATGGATGACACGCCGCTCTTGCACCGCGCGGGCTGGCAGGAAAACACTGAAACCGAATGGCTGCGGCGCTGATATCTGCGCCAAGCCGCCCCGGACATGATCCGGGGCCTCGTGGGGTAAGGTGAGGCCCCGGATCAAGTCCGGGGCGGCGTGGGACTGCGGCGATCACCGCGCCAAGCCGAGCAGACCCGTAACATCAACATGCGCTTCCAGATGCGCGGCCAAGGCGTCAAGCGTCGCATCCACCCCCGCCGCGTAGTTCAGCCCCGACGCGGCAGCGCCGATCTGGCGCAGAAAGCCCGCGCGAAAGGCGTCATTGGAGAACATGCCGTGCAGATAGCTGCCCATCACGCGCCCATCGGCCGAAACGGCGCCCTCGGGGTGGCCATCGACATAGGCAAAGGGCCGGGCGCGGTCGGGGCCGTCGGTGCGGCCAATGTGAATCTCATAGCCCTGCATCGCAAGCCCGGTCGCGGCATGCACGGCCTCGGTGCGGGTCAGGCGCTTGTCGGCGGTCATCTCGGTTTCGACGGCCAGCGCGCCGAGCCCCATGGTCTCCCCCGCCGGGCCTTCGATGCCATCGGGGTCGCGCACGATCTGACCAAGCATCTGATAGCCGCCGCAAATCCCCAACACCCGCCCGCCCCGACGCAGATGTGCGGCAAGATCAACGTCCCAGCCTTGGGCGCGCAGAAAAGCCAGATCGCCCCGGGTGGATTTGCTGCCCGGGATGATCACCAGATCGGTGTCGCCAGCAATCACCTCGCCCGCGCGGATCATCTGCAAACTGACGCCAGCTTCCTGCGCCAAAGGATCAAGATCGTCGAAATTGGCGATGCGCGACAGGGTCAGCGCCGCGATCTTATAGCCCGCGCGCATGGTGCCTTTCGGCAAATCCAGCGCATCCTCGGCGGGCAGTTTGCTGGCGTCCGCAAAAAACGGCACCACGCCAAAGCCGCGCCAGCCGGTGCGGGCCGCGATCAACTGATAGCCATCGTCAAACAACCGCGGATCACCGCGAAACTTGTTGATCAGAAACCCCGCGATCATCGCATTGTCGGCTGGATCCAGCACCGCCTGCGTGCCCACAATCTGCGCAATCACCCCGCCGCGATCAATGTCACCCGTCAGGATCACCGGGCAATCGGCGGCGCGGGCAAAGCCCATATTGGCAATGTCCCCGGCGCGCAGATTGACCTCGGCAGGCGAGCCCGCACCTTCGACGATCACCAGATCATGCTGCACTTTCAAACGGTTAAAACTGTCGAGCACCGGGGCCATCAGGCTGGGCTTCAACGCGGCATAATCGCGCGCGCGCACCGTGGCCACGCGCTTGCCCTGCACCACGACCTGACTGCCTGTCTCGGATTCCGGCTTCAACAACACCGGGTTCATATCGGTGTGCGGCTCCAGCCCGCAGGCCAAAGCCTGCAGCGCCTGCGCACGGCCAATCTCGCCGCCATCCGCCGTCACCGCTGCGTTGTTGGACATGTTCTGCGGCTTGAAGGGGGCGACCGACAGTCCCCGCAGGCGCGCGGCGCGGCACAAACCCGCCACCAACAGCGATTTACCGACATTCGAGCCCGCGCCCTGGATCATCAGGGCCTTCATTGCAGGTCTCCAACGGCGTGTGGGTTGGCAGTTCGGAAGCCTCCGGCGGGAGTATTTTCTTCCAGTATGAAAGCCCCAAATGGGCGCAGCGCCTCAGATCGATTTCGCGCAAGAGGCGCTGCGCTTTCACACTGGGCGGTCATCGGGGCTCCCCCCTGTACCGCCTGATCTTTCTGGCAGAGAAAGGTTAACACTTCGTTGCTTTCATACTGGGAAAAATACTCCGGGGGTTAGCTTGTGTTTTCCAACGGAAAGCACAAGCCGGGGGGCTGGCCCCCAAGCAACGCCTCAACCAGCGCACCGCGTCAAAACTCCACCCCCGGCTGCGCCTTGATGCCGGAGCGGAACGGATGCTTGATCAGCGTCATTTCGGTGACCAAATCGGCGGCCTCGATCAACTCGGGCTTGGCGTTGCGCCCGGTCATCACCACATGGGTCAGCGGGGGCTTTTCGGCGGCCAGAAACGCCAGCACCTCGGCGATGTCGAGATAATCGTAGCGCAGGGCGATGTTGATTTCATCCAGCAACACCAGCCGGTTATCGGGGTCGCGGATCAGCTCTTTCGCCTTCTCCCAGCCCTTTTGCGCCATCGCTATATCGCGGGCGCGGTCTTGGGTTTCCCAGGTGAAACCTTCGCCCATCGCATGAAATTCGCACAGGTCGGGGAAATGCGTCTCGATGATGCGCCGCTCGCCGGTATCCCATGCGCCTTTGATGAATTGCACCACGGCGCAGGGCATCTCATGCGCGATACAGCGCAGAATCATGCCGAATCCGCTAGAGGATTTGCCCTTGCCCGCGCCGGTATGCACGATCAGCAGGCCCTTATCGCCCGCCTTACCCGCCATGATCTTGTCGCGTGCGGCCTTCTTCTTGGCCATTTTCCGCGCGTGGCGGGCGTTTTCGTCACCCAATAGGTCGGTATCAGATGGGGGGGTGATCACGGGAAGCTCTGCGTCGGCCATCGGGTGTTTTCCGTTGCTTGACAAGGGGCGCGGTTGTGCCATGAGGTGGGCTGCGCTGGTTCCTGTTTATGACAGGCGAAGAGGGAATGTGAAAGGGGGCGACCCCGAAAGCTGCCGCCCCCGCGACCGTGACCGGAGAGGTTGCCCGAGGCCACTGGAGCAATCCGGGAAGGCGGGCCGCCGTGGGGGAAGCCCCGGATCCGCAAGCCGGGAGACCTGCCAGCGCATGTGACTGAACGGGCGAACGGGGTGTTTCGCGACCAGCAGGCAAGGCCCTTGGCCGTGCTTTTCTGGCCATCCCAGTGCCAAGCATGGATAGGCTGATGACTGTAACGCTGCATGTCTGCACCACCTGTAAGGCCGGCGAGATTCTGGGCGACGGCCAGCCCGTTCTGGGCGCGCGCCTGCATGCGGCTTTGCTTGCAGGCGAGGTGCCCACAGGTCTGCGCATCGTCGGTGTCGAATGTCTGTCGGCCTGCAATTCCGGTGCCGCAGTGGCACTTTCCGCGCCGGGCCGTTGGTCTTATGTCTACGGTCGTCTGACCGAGGCTGACGCCGCCGATATTCTACTCGGGGCCGCTGCCTATCACGATGCCCCGGATGGCATCGTGCCGTGGCGGTCGCGCCCGGTGATTTTCCGCAAGCAAAGTCTTGCCAGAATCCCGCCAATTATTCCCCCTTTGGAGGCTCCCAATGTCTGATCTGTCAAAAATCCCCGTCACTGTGATCACCGGCTTTCTGGGTGCTGGAAAAACCACGCTGATCCGGCATCTGATGCAAAATCCGCAAGGCAAGCGCTTGGCGATTCTGGTCAATGAATTTGGCACTGTTGGCGTCGATGGCGACATTCTGAAATCTTGCGCCGATGACAATTGCCCGGTGGAAAACATCGTTGAACTCGCCAATGGCTGCATCTGCTGCACGGTCGCCGATGATTTCATCCCAACGATTGAGGCGCTGATGGCTTTGCCCGTGCGCCCCGATCACATCATCATTGAAACTTCGGGTCTTGCCTTGCCGAAGCCGTTGCTCAAGGCGTTCGACTGGCCCGCGATCCGCTCTAAAATCACTGTCGATGGCGTGATTGCCTTGGCAGATGCCGAGGCGGTTGCTGCTGGCCGTTTCGCCCCAAATGTCGAGGCCGTGGATGCGCAGCGCATGGCTGATCCGTCGCTCGATCATGAAACTCCGCTTTCGGAAGTGTTCGAGGATCAGATTGCCTGTGCCGACATTATCCTGATGTCAAAAGCCGATCTCGCGGGCGAGGCTGGTCTGGCTGCGGCGCGCGCGGTGATCACCGCTGAATCTCCGCGTCCCATCCCGATCCTGTCGATGTCGGAAGGCATCATTGATCCGGCGCTGATCCTTGGCCTGAACGCCCGCGCCGAGGATGATCTGGCCGCGCGCCCGTCGCATCACGATGGCCATGATGACCACGAGCATGACGACTTCGACACCGTGGTGATTGATCTGCCGGAGATCAGCGACATTGACGCGCTGGTTGCCGCCATCCAGCGCCTTGCCGAAGAACAGCACATCCTGCGTGTCAAAGGTTATGTCGCCGTCACTGGCAAGCCGATGCGCCTGCTAGTGCAGGCGGTGGGCGCGCGGGTGCGGCATCAGTTTGACCGTCCGTGGGGCGCGTCCCCGCGTCAGGGGCAACTGGTGGTGATTGCCGAGCATCACGACATTGATCTGGCCGCAATCCGCTCGGTTCTGGGGGCCTGATCCATGCATGTCGTCTTCCGCGAAAGCCATGGGCTGGAGGATACGCAAACCCCGTTCGATCTGGGTCAGACCCCAGCGGATTTGGTGGTTTTGTCGTTTTCTGACAGTGACCTGGGGGCTTTCGCGGCGGGCTGGCATCGCGCAAATCTGAAAGACGGCGCGGCCAAGCTGCCGACTTTGCGGCTGGCCAATCTGGTGGCGCTGCAGCATCCGATGTCGGTCGATACCTATGTGCAGCAGACGCTGAGCGGGGTGAAGGGTATTCTGGTGCGCCTGATCGGCGGCGAGAATTACTGGCCCTACGGGTTGATGCAATTGCAGGATCTGGCGCGGCGGCAGGGCATTGCCCTAGCGGTGCTGCCCGCCGATGGCCGCGACGATCCTGCGCTCGATGCCCATTCGACCTTGCCGATCAGCACTCTGCGCCGCTTGCAGGCGTTGTGTGATGCGGGCGGAGCGGTGGCGGCGCAGGCGGCTTTGGCGCAGTTGGCGCTGGCGGCGGGGCTATATGCCGGGCCGGTGCTGGGCGATAAAACCGTGCCCGATTGCGGCTGGTATGACCCCGATCTTGGCGTGATCGCACAGCCTGACGTGGCTGGCCCTGCGATCGCCGTGACGTTCTACCGCAGCTATGTCACCGCCGCCGATACCGACCCCGTCGATGCGCTGATCCGCGCCTTTCGCGCCAAGGGCTTTGCCGCTTACGGCCTGTTCGCGCCATCCCTGAAGGCCCCCTGTGCGCCTGCGTTTCTGCACCAGGCCCTTGCGCATCTGGCCCCTGCCGCGATCCTGAACGCCACTGCGTTTTCGGCCAAGGCCGCGGATGGCGGCACGCCTTTGGACGCCACCGGCTGCCCGGTGTTTCAAGTTGCCCTTTCCACCGCCCGGCGCCGCGACTGGACCGCGTCCGAGCGTGGCCTGTCCCCCGCCGATCTTGCCATGCATGTCGTGCTGCCCGAGGTCGATGGCCGCATCTTCGCAGGTGTGGTCAGCTTCAAATCACCGGGCAAGCGCGACCCCGATCTGCAATTCTCGCGCTTTGCCCATCGCGCCGATCCGAGCCGGGTGCAGGCGGTGGTCGACCGCGTGCTGGCTTGGGTCCGCCTTGCCGATACCAGCGCCGATCAGCGCAAACTGGCGGTGATCCTGTCCACCTATCCCGGCAGGCCCGACCAGATCGCCCATGCCGTGGGCCTTGATGCTTTGGCCAGCACCGAAGCGCTGACCGCCGCTTTGGCCGCCGAAGGCTACAGCGTTGCATCCGCCCAAAACCTTGCCGCCGCTTTGACGCGCGAAACCCAAAGCTGGCCGCTCACCTCCTATGAAACCGCCCTGAAAAACCTGCCGCAGCCGTTGCAAACCGCGCTGCATGCCGCTTGGGGCGCGCCCGAAACCGATCCCGCCCTGCGCGACGGTCAGTTCCATTTTGCCGCCACCAGCGCTGGCCATGCGCTGATCGCTTTGCAGCCCGAGCGTGGCACCGTTCAACTGCGCGAAACCGATTACCACGACCTCGCCCGCACCCCGCGCCACGCCTATGTCGCCTTCTATCTCTGGCTGCGCGCCCAAGGTCTGCACGCCCTGATCCACATCGGCGCGCATGGCACGCTGGAATGGCTGCCCGGCAAATCGGTGGCGCTTTCCACCGATTGCTGGCCCGAGGCCCTGACCGGACCGCTTCCGGTGATCTATCCGTTCATCGTCAATGATCCGGGCGAGGCCGCTCAAGCCAAGCGCCGCATCGCAGCCGTCACACTTGGCCACGTCCCACCGCCCTTGGCGCAATCCGCCACCCCCGAAAACCTGCTGCGGCTGGAGCGGTTGCTGGATGAATATTCCACCGCCGACGGCCTTGATCCGTCCCGCCGCAACCGCCTGATCGCCACCATTCGGGACGAGGCGCAGGCCTCTGGGGTTGAATCTGACCTTGGCCTTGATGCCAGCGCCAGCCCTGCCGAGGCGATCACCCGGATTGACCGATTTGTCTGCGATATCAAGGAAAGCCAGTTCGGCGACGGCCTGCATATCTATGGTCAATCCCCCGGCGAAACAGCTGGCCTGCTGGCCGCGCTGTCTGGCAAACGTGTTCCGGCTGGCCCCTCTGGCAGCCCTTGGCGGGGGCGCACCGATGTGCTGCCGACCGGGCGCAACCTCTATTCCGTTGACCCGCGCGCGGTGCCCAGCCGCGCCGCCCATGCCCAAGGCGTCAAGCTGGCCGAGGAGCTTCTGCGCCGCCATCTGCAGGACAAGGGCGACTGGCCAAAGGGTCTGGTGATTGATCTGTGGGGATCGGCCACGATGCGCACGGCGGGCGAGGAATTGGCAATGGCCATGCATCTGGCAGGGCTTGCGCCGAAATGGGATGCAGGGTCGGAACGCGTCTCCGGCTTTGAAATCCTGCCGCTGGCGCTGCTGGACCGTCCGCGCATCGACGTCACCCTGCGCGTCTCGGGCCTGTTCCGCGATGTGTTCGGAGGGCTCAGCCAGTTGTTCGACGCCGGGGCCGCCGCCTTGGCGCAGCGCGACGAAGCCGCCGATATGAACCCCTATCTTGCCGCAGGCCCGCGCGTGTTTGGCCCTAAACCCGGCCTCTACGGCATGGGCATGGAACCCAGCCTGGAAGATTACTCTGCCGAGGGCCGCGCCGCTGCGGGCGAGGCTTGGCTGTCGGGCTCGGATTGGACGGTTGATGCCAAGGGCGAAACCCAGCACAACCGCGCCGCGTTGGAAGCCCGCCTGCGGGCGTCCGATGGCTATGCGCATGTGCAGGATCTGGTCGAAACCGATATCCTGCTGGCCCCGGATTATGCCGCGCATGAAGGCGGGTTTGCCGCCGCCATGGCCGCCATTGGGGCCGAGGCTCCGGCGCTTTACCACATCGACGCCACCCGCCCGGATGCGCCAAAAGCGCGTTTGGTGGCCGAGGAAATCGGTCGCGTCGTGCGCGCCCGCGCCGCCAACCCGGATTGGGCGACGGGGATGATGCGGCACGGTTTCCGGGGCGCGGCAGAGCTGACCGCAACCTTAGATAACCTTGCCGCCTATGCGCATCTGACCCGCGATGTGCCCGCGCATCTGTTTGATTTGTATCACGAAGCCACTTTGGGCCGCGCTGATCTGGTGGCCTTTATGCAGGCCGAAAACCCCGCCGCCCTTGCCGCCCTGCGCGCCCGGTTTCAGGCCCTGCATGATGCGGGCCTGTGGATCACGCGCCGCAATTCCATCGCCGCGATGATGGGGGCAGGGGAATGACCCAAGCGCAAACCCCCGCCATCAATGGCCCTGTCAGCCAAGCCCCCATCATCCAAGGCTGGTGCCCCGGAGCCCTGCGCCCGATGCAATCGGGCGACGGCTTGGTGGTGCGCATCCGCCCCCGCGCCAGCCGCCTGACCCCCGATCAGGCACGCGGCATCGCCCGCCTTGCAGCCCTGCATGGCAACGGCCTGATTGATCTGTCCAACCGCGCCAATGTGCAACTGCGCGGCGTCACCGACGCCAGCCACCCGGCCCTGATCGACGGCCTGCGCGCTTTGGATCTGATCGACGCCGATGCCGCAGACGAGGCGCGGCGCAACATCATCACCACCCCGTTCTGGCAGGATGCCGACAGCACGCAACCTTTGGCCGAAGCGTTGGCTTTGGCCTTGACCGCACCCGATGCGCCGCAGCTTCCCAGCAAATTCGGCTTTGCGCTGGATACCGCGGCAACCCCCTGCCTGCGCGATGCGCCCGCCGATATCTGGCTGGAAACTGGCGCGCAGGGCCTGCTGCTGTCCAGCCACGCCGACCTCGCATTGCCCGTCACCCGTGAAACCGCCGTGGCAGAGGCTGTTGCCCTCGCCCATTGGTTCATCACAAACGGCGGCGTCAGCGATGGCCGGGGCCGGATGGCGGCCTTGCTAAAGCGCATCCCATTGCCCAGCCGTTTTGCGTCAAGACGCCTGCCCGCCGCAGCCAAACCCGGCCCCGGCCCGACCCCGCAAGGTCAGCTCGTTGCCCTTGAATTTGGCCAGATGCAGGCGGAAACGCTGCTCCAACTGGCCGATCTTGGCCCGCTGCGCATCACCCCGTGGCGGATGCTGCTGATCGAGGGGGTGAGCGATGCCCCCCATCTCCCCGGCCTGATCACCCGTGCCGATGATCCGATGCTGCGCGTGATCGCCTGCACCGGGGCGCCCGGGTGCCTGCAAGCCCATGCCGCCACCCGCGATCTGGCCCGCGCTTTGGCCCCAAGCCTGCGCGAAACCCTGCATGTCTCGGGTTGCGCCAAAGGTTGCGCGCATCCCGGCCCAGCGCCCTTGACCCTGACCGCCACGCCCACAGGCTTTGCCTTGATCCGGGATGGCACCGCCTCTGGCACTCCGGCCCGCGAAGGGCTATCCGCCAGCGATCTGACCGAAACCTTGTTCCGCGAGTTGCCCTGATGCCGCATACCTACATCACCGATGGCGCCGAGATTTACCGCCAATCCTTCGCGATGATCCGCGCCGAGGCGGATTTGGCTCGCTTCACGCCCGAGGAAGAAATCGTCGCAGTGCGGATGATCCATGCCGCCGGTATGGTCGGGCTGGAGGCGCATGTCGAATTCTCTCCCGGCATGGCGATTGCCGCAAGGGCGGCTTTGGAAGCAGGCGCTCCGATCCTGTGCGATGCGCGCATGGTGTCCGAAGGCGTCACGCGGGGCCGGATGCCTGCGGGCAATCAAGTGATCTGCACCCTGCACGACCCTGCCGTGATCGGGCTTGCCAAAGAGATGGCCAACACCCGGTCAGCAGCGGCGTTGGAGCTGTGGCGTCCGCATCTGGCGGGCGCTGTGGTGGCCATCGGCAATGCGCCGACCGCGCTGTTTCACCTGCTGAACATGCTCGAAGACCCCGCCTGCCCACGCCCTGCCGCGATCATCGGCTGCCCGGTCGGTTTCATCGGTGCGGCAGAATCGAAAGCGGCGTTGATAGAGGTGCTGCCGGTGCCCAGCCTGATCGTGCGCGGGCGGCTGGGCGGCTCGGCGATCACCGTCGCCGCAATCAACGCGCTTGCAAGCCGGGTGGAGTGAATGGGCAAGATCATCTGCACGGGCCTTGGCCCCGGCGACCCTGACCTGATCTCGGTGAAATCGGATCGCCTGATCCGGGGCGCGCATCATGTCGCCTATTTCCGCAAAGCAGGTCGAGCAGGTCAAGCGCGCGCCATCGTGCAGGGCATGCTGCGCGCAGATGCCGTTGAATATCCGATGGAATATCCGGTCACGACCGAGATGCACTTCGACAGCCCCGAGTACAACGATGCGCTGGCGCGGTTCTACGACGATTGGGCCGAACGTCTCGCGGCGGTTGCGCAAGGCGCCGATGTCATCGTGCTGTGCGAAGGCGACCCGTTCTTCTACGGCTCGTTCATGCACCTGCATACCCGCCTGCAAGGCCGCGCCGAGGTCGAGGTGATCCCCGGCATCACCGGCATGACCGGCTGCTGGAACGCCGTTGGCACCCCGTTCACTTGGGGCGACGATGTGCTGTCCGTGCTGATGGCGACCTTGCCCGAGGCCGATCTGGTGCATCACATGCAGCGCTCCGATGCCATGGTGATCATGAAAACCGGCCGCAACCTGCCGAAAGTGCGCAGCGCCCTGCAAGCCACCGGCCGCCTGAACGATGCTTGGCTGGTCGAGCGTGGCACCATGCCCACCCAGCGCATCGCCCGCCTGTCAGACGTGGATGCCGCCGATTGCCCGTATTTCGCCATCGTTCTGGTCCACGGCCAAGGCCGCCGCCCTGAAATCGGGGGCCTCGAATGACCGGCTGGCTGGCCGTCGCAGGCCTTGGCCCCGGCGATGAAGCGATGGTGACGCCCGAAGTCCGCGCCGCCTTGGCCGAGGCAACCGATGTGATCGGCTATTTTCCTTACGTCGCCCGCGTCGCCCCCCGCGCTGGCCTGACCCTGCACGGATCGGACAACCGGGTTGAGATTGACCGCGCCGACCATGCCCTGCGACTGGCCTCCGAAGGCGCAAAGGTGGTGATCGTGTCCTCGGGCGATCCCGGTGTGTTCGCCATGGCCTCGGCTTTGTTCGAGGCGTTGGAGAAACAGCCCGCGCTCTATGATCTAGATATCAGGATCCTGCCCGGCATCACCGCGATGCTCGCCGCCGCCGCCCATGCCGGGGCACCCTTGGGGCATGATTTCTGCGCCATCAACCTATCCGACAATCTGAAACCTTGGGAGCTGGTCGAACACCGCCTGCGCCTTGCCGCCCAAGCCGATTTCGCCATGGGTTTTTACAACCCCCGCTCGGCCAGCCGCCCGCATCAGTTCGCCCGCGCACTGGAAATCCTGCGCGAAGAATGTGGCCCGGATCGTCTGATCACCTTTGCCCGTGCCGTCAGCACGCCGGAAGAACGCATCCAGACCGTGACTTTGCGCGATGCCACGCCGGAAATGGCCGATATGCGCACCGTGGTTCTGGTTGGCAACTCCGCCACCCGCCGCGTTGGCCGCTTTGTCTACACACCAAGGTCGGCATGAGAAAGCCACGCCATCACCTCGGCGACAGAGCCCACGACGCGGCGCGCAGGCAGCGCTGGGCGCTCAATCAGGATCACTGGAATACCCAAGTCGCGTGCGGCGACCAGCTTGGCCGCAGCCCCAGCGCCGCCTGCGTTCTTGGCGACAATATGGCTGATTTTGTGCTGCAGCATCAAGGTCTTGTCGCCCACCACTTCAAACGGACCACGCGCCAGAACCACCGTGCAATCGGGCAGCGGCGAGCTTTCGGGCGCATCGACCAAGCGCAGCAGGTAATGGTGCGGTTTGGCGGCAAAGCCACTCAGGTTCTGCTTGCCAATCGCCAGAAACACCCGCGCGGGCGCATCGGGCAGGGCGGCAATCGCCGCCTCGATGC
Organism: Cypionkella aquatica; assembly: GCF_030161095.1. Taxonomy (GTDB): domain Bacteria; phylum Pseudomonadota; class Alphaproteobacteria; order Rhodobacterales; family Rhodobacteraceae; genus Cypionkella; species Cypionkella aquatica. The sequence goes on along the minus strand of NZ_BSPP01000005.1, from coordinate 139,788 downwards.
TGGCAACATGCAGCCAGTTGTCACCCGCTTCCGCCGCCCAAGCAGCGCGCTCCAGCCCGATCAGTGGCACGCCTGCCAAACCACAAGCCTCCACCGCATTGCGGCTCATCTGGGCGGCAAACGGATGGGTGGCATCAACCACAGCGCCGATGTTTTCGGCGCGCAGATAGCCCACCAAGCCGCCAACTCCGCCAAAGCCGCCGACCCGCATCGGCAGCGGTTGCGCCACCGGGTGGTCGGTGCGGCCCGCATAGGAAAACACCGCATCGCCCCCCGCTTCGGCCAAGGCGCGGGCCAAAAGACTGGCCTCGGTGGTGCCGCCCAGCAGAAGAATACGCGTCATGGATAGCCCTTGGGTCACGATCATCGGTCTGAACGAGGATGGCCTGTCGGGGCTGTCCGATGCAAGTCGTGCTGCGCTGGCGCAGGCTGAAATCATCTTTGGCGGGCCGCGCCATCTGGCTTTGGTCGGTGCGGGCGACAAAGGCCGCGTCTGGCCGGTGCCGTTTTCGACTGATCCGGTGCTGGCACTGCGCGGAACGCCCGTCGCGATTTTGGCCTCGGGCGATCCGTTCTGGTTCGGGGCAGGCTCCAGCCTGACCGCGCATCTGGCGCGCGCCGAATGGCAAGCCTTCCCCGCGCCCTCCACCTTCCAACTGGCCGCCGCACAGCTTGGCTGGCGGATGGAAGAGATCACCTGTCACGGCCTACACGCCGCCCCCTTCGCCCGCCTGCGTCCCGTTTTGGCCAAAGGCGCGCGCGCGATCTGCCTGCTGCGCGATGGCAACGCCCCGCAAGCGCTTGCCAAATGGCTGACGGATCAAGGCTTTGCCGCTGATCTGTGGGTGATGGAAAAGCTGGGCGGCCCGCACCAACGCATCCGCCAAACCACCGCCGCCGCCTTCGCGCTGCGCGACATTCAAGCCCCCGTCGCCGTCGCCCTTCAGATCACCGCTGGCCAAGGACTGCCGCGCGCCTCTGGCCTTGACGATGCCCTGTTCGCCAGTGACGGCCAGATCACCAAGCGCCCGGTGCGCGCGCTGACCCTGTCGGCACTGGCCCCCCGCGCAGGCGAACTGCTGTGGGATATTGGCGCGGGATCGGGGTCAATATCGGTGGAATGGTGCCTTGCCGGGGGTCGCGCCGTGGCGTTTGAGCTGCGCGCTGACCGCGCAGTGAACATTCGCGCCAATGCCGCCAATTTCGGCTTGGAGCATCGCCTGACCTGTATCGAAGGCCCCGCCGCCGAGACCCTCACCGCCCATCCGCTGCCCGATGCCGTGTTCATCGGCGGTGGCGGTTCGGCTGCGCTTTATGATCAGCTGTGGCAGATCCTGCCCGCAGGTACGCGGTTGGTGGCAAACGGAGTGACGCTCGAAACCGAAAGCCTGCTCGCCCAACAACACGCCCAGCACGGCGGCAGCCTGCTGCGGATTGATCTGGCGCAGTCCGCCGCCTTGGGCCGGATGCGCGGTTGGGAAGCGTCCCGCCCGGTGGTGCAATGGAGCGTCATCCGATGATCTTCGCAGGCCTTGGTTTTCGCAAAGATGCCGGCATCGACAGCCTGCGCGACGCTTTGGCGCGGGCGGGCGGGGGGATCATTCATGCCCTCGCCACCGCCGACGATAAGGCCGATGCCCCTCAAATACGCGCGCTTGGCGCGGAACTGGCGCTGCCCCTGCATGCCATCCCCTTGCAAGTGCTGCAAAATCAACCGACCCTGACCCAATCCGCCCGTGTTCACGCCCGCTATGGCACAGGCAGCCTTGCCGAAGCCGCCGCTTTGGCCGCCGCTGGCCCCGGCGCGCGGCTGTTGGGTGCGCGCGTGACATCCCGCGACGGCCGCGCCACCGCAGCCCTCGCCGAAAGGAGCCCAGAATGACCGTCCATTTCATCGGCGCAGGCCCCGGCGCTGCCGATCTGATCACCCTGCGCGGCCGCGATTTGATCGCCTCTAGCCCGGTCTGCCTGTATGCGGGGTCTTTGGTGCCGCAAGCCTTGCTGGCCCATTGCCCCCCCGGCGCGCGCATCATCAACACCGCCCCCTTGTCGCTGGATGAGATCGTGGCCGAACTTTCCGCAGCCCATGCCGCAGGCCAAGACGTTGCCCGCCTCCATTCCGGCGATCTGTCGGTGTGGTCGGCGATGGGCGAGCAACTCCGCCGCTTGCGCGCCCTGAACATCCCCTATGATGTCACCCCCGGCGTGCCGTCCTTTGCCGCCGCCGCCGCCGCGCTCGCCACCGAACTCACCCTGCCGGGCCTGACGCAATCGGTGGTGCTCACGCGCACCTCAGGCCGCGCCACCGCGATGCCCGAGGCTGAAAACCTGCCCGCCTTCGCCGCCACCGGGGCGACGCTTGCCATCCATCTCTCCGTGCATGTGCTTGAAAAGGTTGTCACTGACCTCACCCCGCACTATGGCCCTGATTGCCCCGTCGCCGTGGTCTGGCGCGCGACCTGGCCCGATGAACGCATCGTCCGCGCCACCCTCGCCACCCTGCAAACCGCCATCGGCGCAGAGATGGAGCGCACCGCCCTGATCCTTGTCGGCCCCGCCCTTGCCGCCGAAGGTTTCGAGGAAAGCCGACTATACGCAGGCGACTACGACCGCCGCTTCCGCCCCGTCGGCACCGAACCGCGCTTCCCGGACGCCAAATGACCCCCCCCGGCCTGCTCATATCCGCCCCGGCATCCGGCACCGGCAAGACCACGCTGATGCTGGGGCTGCTTGCCGCCTTCCGTGCGCAGGGCATCACCGTGCAGCCGTTCAAATCCGGCCCCGATTACATCGACCCCGCCTTTCACGCCGCAGCCTCAGGCCGCGCTTCGGTCAATCTCGACAGTTGGGCGATGACGCCTGCGCGCATCACGGGCCTCGCCTCGGTCGCCGCCGACGCTGATCTGATTCTGGCCGAAGGCTCGATGGGGCTGTTCGATGGTGTCGCCAAGCCCGGAGAATTCGGCAGCGGCGCCAGCGCCGATATCGCGCAGATGATGGGCTGGCCAGTGGTTCTGGTGCTGGATGTGTCTGGCCAAGCCCAATCCGCCGCCGCCGTCGCCATCGGCTTTGCCAAGATGCGCCCGCAGATGCCCTTCGCGGGCGTGGTGCTGAACCGTGTCGCCTCGCCCCGGCACGAGGCACTTGTGCGCGCAGGGATGGCCGATGCAGGCATCCCGGTGCTGGGCGCTTTGCCCCGCCGCGCCTCGATCGCTTTGCCCGAGCGCCACTTGGGCCTTGTGCAGGCCGAAGAACAGCCGCATCTGCAGGCCCTGCTGGCCGAGGCAGGCGCGTTTATCGCAGAACACCTCGACCTTGAAATGCTGCGCGCCGCCGCCCGTGGCGCTTTGCCACCAACGCAACCGCTGGCCATCACGCCGCCTGCAAACCGCATCGCCTTGGCCCGTGATGCCGCATTTTCCTTCATCTACCCGCACCTTCTGGCCGGATGGCGCGCGGCAGGGGCGACCATTCTGCCGTTCTCACCCTTGGCCGACGAGGCCCCCGATCCCTCCGCCGATGCCTGCTGGCTGCCCGGAGGTTACCCCGAACTGCACGCCGGAAAACTCGCCGCTGCGCAGAATTTCCGCGCGAAACTGCGCCACTTCGCCACCACAAAACCGGTGCATGGCGAGTGTGGCGGCTATATGGCGATGGGCGCAGGCCTGATCGATGCGCAAGGCGTGCGCCACGAAATGGCCGGGCTTCTGGGGCTGGAAACCAGCTTTGCCAAGCGCCGCATGCATTTGGGCTACCGTTTGGCCGAAACCCATGCCCCGCTTGCAGGCCACCCGGCCCACACCCGCCTGCGCGGCCACGAATTTCACTACGCCACCATCCTAGATCAACCCGACGCCCCCCTTGCACAAGTCCGCGATGCCACCGATACAGCGGTGCCCGAAACTGGCTCTTTACGGTTGCAATCGGGCGGTGGCCAATCCTCGGGCACCTTCTTTCATCTGATTGCAGAGGCGACATGACCGGCTTTGTATCCTTCGTCTCTTCCGGCCCCGGCGATCCTGAATTGCTGACGGTCAAGGCGGTCAACCGTCTGGCTGCGGCCGAGGTGGTGCTGTTTGACGATCTGTCCTCCGGCCCGATCTTGGGCCACGCCGCGCAGGCCGATCTGATCGCGGTTGGCAAACGCGCCGGGCGACCCTCGCCAAAGCAAGATCACGTCAGCCGCCTGCTGGTCGATCACGCCCTCGCGGGGCAAAAGGTGGTGCGGCTGAAATCCGGTGATTGCGGCATGTTCGGGCGGCTGGAAGAAGAGATCATCGCCCTGCAAGCCGCTGGCATCGCGTATGAAATCATCCCCGGCGTCACCTCTGCCTCTGCCGCCGCCGCAGCTTATGGCATCCCGCTGACCCGCCGCCTGACCGCGCGGCGCGTGCAATTCATCACCGGGGCGGATGTGACGGGCAGCTTGCCGGAAAACACCAATATGGCGGCGCTTGCCGACCCAAAAGCCACCACTGTCGTCTATATGGGCCGCCGCACCTTCGCCGATCTGGCCGCCCGCCTGATCGCCCACGGCCTGCCCGCCGATACGCCAGCGCTGTTGGCCGAAGCGGTATCCACCCCCGATCAAAAGATCACCCGTTTCAGCATTGAAACGCTCGCGGCCCACCTGCAAACCGCGCAAAGCCCGCATCCTGCGTTGATCTTTTACGGCCCCTTGGCCGATTTTTCGGCATGAGGCTTTACGTCTGCACCCTGTGCCATCTGGGCCGCGCTGGCTTTGCCGAGACGTTGCGCGCCGCCATGCCTGCGGGGGTCGAGGTGCTGGGCATCGACTGCATGTCTGGCTGCACCCGTGATCAGACCGTGGCCTTCCGCGACAGCGGCAAGACCGCCTATCTGTTCGGCGACATCACCGCCGACGATCTGCCCGAGCTGCAAAATTTCGCCCGCCTCTACGCGGCTTCACCTGACGGCACCTTCCCCGACGCGCGCGTGCTGGGCAATCTTCGCACCAAGGCGATGGCACGGATTCCGGCCTAGGCTCTGCTCAGGCATCAATGGCCTCCGGCTCGCTCCGACGCCAGATCGGCGGCAAGAAAAGTCAGCGATTCACTATATAGTGTGGGTCAATTCTCCAAATCCACAACCCATATAACTTTGTCCCCGCTGGGACAAAAAGCCGTGTCCCCGCGGGGACAAAAAGTCTGTGCCAGCAGGGGAAAAAAACCCTGTCCCCGCGGGGACAAAAACCCCGTCCCCGCGGGGACAAACCCGGCGTAAAAACCTGCGCCCACGTCGCCGCCGTCCAGCCTGCGCCACACTCCAACCTTGCCAAAACTCAAACCCGCAAAGAATGTCGGGGCCGTGCCCGCATCCGCCGCAATTCTGCTTGACCGAAGTGGGGCATTAGACGAGTGATGAACGGGCATGGTGTTCTAAAAACGCAAAGCGTCTGGACTGAAACGAGAATGGGGAATGGGTGGACCAATAGGCACCCCAAGCCCCAGCCGCCCCCGCGACTGTATGCGGAGAGCGGCCCCTCAATATCCACTGGCCGCATGGCTGGGAAGGGGAGGGGTTGCTACGACCCGCAAGCCAGGAGACCGGCCGTGCAAAGAAACGCTAAACACCGTCGGGTGTGACGGGATGGAGAGTAAGATGACCACGCAGACCCAAGTTTCCAGCAAAGCAACCGCCCTGATGTCAGTGCTGTTTGTTGCACTGCTCGGCACCGCAACCGTGTTCCTGACCGGTTTTGCCCATTCGCAAACCCTGCATGACGCCGCACATGATGTGCGTCACGCGTCCGGCTTCCCCTGCCACTGAAGCCATGATCCAACGTATGGTGACCAGCGCGTTGATCGCTGGTTTTGCAGCAGGCCTGTTCGCGGCCCTGCTGCATTTCGCATTCGTGCAGAAGTATATCCTTCTGGGCGAAGACTATGAAACTGGCGCTTTGGTGCATTTCAACGGTGTCGCAGCACCTGCGGAAGATCACGCCCACGATCACACCACCGCACAAGCGCCCGCAACGGCAGACCCCGCAACACCCCCACCCACCGAAGCCGCACCAGTGGCAGAAGATGGTCACGCCCACAGCCACGATGCAGCCGAGGGCGACGACACCTTCTCGCGCAATGCTTTGACCAGCCTGTTCTTTGGTCTGGCCTATGTCGGTTACGGCCTTGTTCTGGTGGCAGGCTACGGTCTCGCCGAGGCTTTCGGCAAACGCGTAACTCTGCGCGAAGGTTTGCTCTGGGGCATTGCAGGCTTCGCCGCCTTCCAACTCGCCCCCGCAATGGGGCTAGAGCCCGAACTGCCCGGCACCATGGCCGCCGATCTGACCGCGCGGCAAATCTGGTGGATCGGCACCGCGATCTGCACCACCGCCGGGTTGGGCCTGCTCGGCTATGGCCGGGGTGTGGTCGCAATGATCGGTGCAGCCGTGCTGCTGGCAATCCCGCATGTGATCGGCGCGCCCGAACTGGAAAGCTACTCCGGCGTCGCCCCCCCCGAATTGGCCGCAACCTTCGCCGCGCGTTCGCTGGGGGTTGGCCTGATGGTGTGGTCCTCTTTGGGCGCCATGGCCGGTTGGCTCTGGTCGCGCCCGCAGTAAAGCCTTAAACATCACCGCGCGCCGGTCCACGGGGTCGGCGCGCGTTTTGCTGCCATGGGGGATGCTGGCATGTTTGACCTGACGTTGATCGGCATCGGCACCGGCAACCCCGACCATCTGACCCTGCAAGCGATCAAGGCGATCAATCAGGCACAGGTCATCCTGATCCCCCGCAAGGGTGAGGGCAAAGCCGATCTGGCCGAACTCCGCCTTGCGATCTGCCGCGATGTGCTGACCAACCCCGCCACCCGTATTGTCGAATTTGACCTGCCGGTGCGGGATGAAACCATCCTTGATTACAAGGCGCGGGTCGAGGATTGGCACGACCGGATCGCGGCGGTGTGGAGCGCGGCGATTGGCGATGCGGCCCGCGTCGCGCTGCTGGTCTGGGGCGACCCCAGTCTTTACGATTCCACCCTGCGGATTGCGGCCCGGTTGGTCCCGGACGAGCGGGTCACGGTGGTGCCGGGGGTGACATCTATTCATGCGCTGACAGCGGCGCATGGGATTGCCCTCAATGAGATCGGCGCGCCGTTTGTGGTCACCACAGGGCGGCGGTTGCGGGATGAGGGGTTTCCGGCTGGCGTCGATACGGCGGTGGTGATGCTTGACGGGGAGTGTTCGTTTCAGAGTATCGACCCGGCTGGGGTGACAATCTGGTGGGGGGCTTATGTGGGGATGGCGGAACAGGTGATCGTCGCGGGGCCGCTTTCCGAGGTGGGCGCGCGGATTGTGAGCCTGCGGGCAGCAGAGCGGGCGCGGCATGGCTGGATCATGGATATTTATCTGCTGCGGCGGGGGTAGGATTTGCGATGGTCCCAACTCGGGACCTTTTTTGTTTGTTTTATATCAATGGCTTATAGGTGTGGATTTAAGGGTTTCTTAACCTTTGCAGCGTTTTCCGCCCCGCCTACAACCCCAGAGCCTTGCGCAAAGCGGCGTTGGCGCGGGTCTGGTGAAACCGCTACTTGGTCACGTTGTTAGAATTCTCGAGCAACTTCTTTTCAGGAGTTGGAGGAAACATTCCTTGGTTGGACACGAAATTAGCAATGTTGAGCGCGCGCTTTCCCTCAAGAATTTCCCTTAGAAGATGTGCATTGACGTGCGCATTGTCGTGAAACCTGCTCAGCCCCAAAGGCAAATAACCAAGGCGCGAAAGATCTCGTTTGTCGAATGTGAAGCCGAGTTCATGTGCTATTTCATACAATAAATTTGTGAAAAGATCATTCCCATTTTCGGAGTGGCGATCTACTTCATCTTCGCTGCTATTTGGAAAGGGCGAGTTAAGATGCCGCGCATACGCGCGATAGGCCTCAACGACCTTCGCCTTTCCGTAGAACTCAAGTTCAACAAGGTTCAGAGCACCAACGTGAGTAGGATCAATGCGAGCCTGACGAGTTCGCATTAGATCACTCAATATCAAATATTTGCGTGCGCGATCTTCACGTTGCTCATCTTCTGATCGTGTTATCTTTACGGCCTTAAGTGGACCATAGACTATAGCAAAGATGGTGGCGACTAAGATCGCGCAGTTAACCCAAAATTGGTAATCGTTCATAATGACCGCACCTTTTCAAAGCGCACATTTACGGGTCCAGAAAGAGTTTCTAAAGAGTGAAATGGAGGAAAATCAACTGGAGTCTTTAGTCGAACAAACGTATCATATGAAACCGGCAGGTCAGTATATGCCCCAGTTATGGTCGTTCCCCCACCTTTCAAACTAAACGTAATATTTCCAGATAATTCACTATTGATTGGTGAGTATTCGAGAATACCGTCATAAATTCCGCCTCCTAAATCTGCACCGCAAATTACTCCATCCTTGAATGTAAACATTCCGAGAGACGTTCCATATTCTCCTGAAAAGTAGGCGATTTAGATACCGTCACTGTCTGTAACGTGTCCGGACACTTTTGCTTTAGACATCCAACTCCTCCACAAACCGCGCGTTTTCTTGAATATACTGGAAACGCAACTCCGGCTTCTTGCCCATCAGCCGCTCCACCAGATCGCCGGTTTCGCCCGGTGCGTCCTCGTCGATGCTGACGCGGATCAGTTTGCGGGTGGCGGGGTTCATAGTGGTGTCTTTCAGGTCTTTGGCATCCATCTCGCCCAAGCCTTTGAAGCGTTGCACGTCGATTTTACCCTTGCCACCCAATCCCTTGGCGAGCCAAAGCTCTTTCTCGGCATCATCGGCCACATACATGCGGCGCGCGCCTTGGGTCAGCCGGTACAGCGGCGGGCAGGCGAGATACAGATGGCCCTTGTCGATCAAGGGGCGCATTTGGGTGAAGAAGAAGGTCATCAGCAGGCTGGCGATATGCGCGCCGTCGACGTCGGCGTCGGTCATGATGACGATTTTATCGTAGCGCAGGTCATCGACCTTGAAGCGCGTGCCCATTTGCACGCCCAAAGCCTCGCAGATATCGCGGATTTCGGAATTGTCATTGAGTTTGCCGGAAGCCGCGCCGAGGACGTTGAGGATTTTACCCTTCAGCGGCATGATGGCTTGGGTTTCACGATCGCGCGCGCCTTTGGCGGAACCGCCTGCCGAGTCACCCTCGACGATAAACAATTCGGTATTGTCGCGGGTTTTGGATGAGCAATCGGTCAGCTTACCCGGCAAGCGCAGTTTTTTGGTGGCGGTCTTGCGCTGGGTTTCTTTCTCTTGCTTGCGTTTCAGCCGTTCTTCGGCACGCAGCACGAGGAAATCGAGAATTGCGCCTGCGGATTTGGAATCCGACACCAGCCAGTTGTCGAAATGGTCGCGCACGGCGTTTTCGACGTAGCGGGCGGCTTCTTCGGTGGCGAGGCGGTCCTTGGTTTGTCCGACGAATTGCGGCTCTCGGATGAATACCGAGATCAGCGCGCAGCCACCTGTCAGCATATCGTCACGGGTGATCAATTCGGCTTTGCGGTTTTTGGTGAGGTCGCCGTAAGCACGGATGCCTTTCAGGATCGCGCTCCAAAACCCGAATTCGTGGGTGCCGCCTTCGGGGGTGGGGACGGTGTTGGTGTAGGATTGGATGAAGCCGTCGCGCACGGGCGACCAGTTGATCGCCCATTCAACCGAGCCGGGGACTTGGAATTTCTCTTGGAACGAGACTTTGCCCGCGAAGGGGCGATCGGCGTAAGTGGTTGTTTTCTGCAGCGTATCTGACAGGTAATCGGCAAGGCCGCCGGGGAAGTGGAAGGTGGCCTCCATCGGAGTGTCGCCGTCAGGGATGGCAGATTTCCAGCGGATTTCGACGCCGGAAAACAGATAGGCCTTGGAGCGGACCATGCGCAAAAGGCGCGAGGGGCGGAAGTGGTGGGAGCCGAAAATCTGCGCGTCGGGGTGGAAGGTGACGGAGGTGCCACGGCGGTTGGGGGCAGCGCCGATCTTCTGGATCGGGCCTTGCGGTTTGCCGCGCGAGAATTCTTGCGCGTAGAGTTCCTTGTTCTTGGCGACCTCGACATACATGCGGTCCGACAGCGCGTTGACGACCGAGGAGCCGACGCCGTGCAAACCGCCCGAGGTCTCATAGGCTTTGCCGTTGAATTTGCCGCCCGAATGCAGGGTGCAGAGGATGACTTCGAGCGCGGATTTGTCGGGGAATTTCGGGTGCGGATCAATCGGGATGCCGCGGCCATTGTCGCGCACGGTCAGAGAGCCGTCGGCGTGCAGTTCGACCTCGATGCGGTTGGCATGGCCTGCGACGGCTTCGTCCATCGAGTTGTCGATGATTTCGGCGGCGAGGTGGTGGTAGGCGCGCTCGTCAATGCCGCCGATATACATGCCGGGGCGCAGGCGGACGGCTTCGAGCGGCTCCAGCACCTCGATGGACGAGGCGTTGTAATCGTCGGACGCGCCGGAGAGGAGGTCGGAGGCCATGGGTGCTCGATTCTTGTTATGCGGCTTTGGCAGGGATTATCACAGATCGGGGGGGAGGGGCGCAAGATGTTGGGGTGTTGATGGCAGCGGATACGGCGGATAGGATCGGGGAAAATCGGAGGGAATGAGATGCGGGTGCTTTTTACGGGCGGGTCGGGCAAAGCGGGGCGGCATGTGGTGGCGTATCTGGCGGCAGCGGGGCACAAGGTTTTGAATGTGGACCGGGTGGCGTTGCGGCATCCGGGCGTGGCGGACCTGTGCGCGGATATTTGTGATGCGGGGCAGATGTTCAGCGCGATGGCTGCGCATATGGATGGAGACGAGTTGGACGCGGGGGCGGCGCCGCGTTTTGATGCGGTGGTGCATTTTGCCGCCGTGCCTTCGCTGCTGTTGCAGGCTGAGAACGAGACGTATCGGGTTAATGTGATGGGGACGTATAATGTGCTGGAGGCGGCCTGCAAGCTGGGCATCCGCAAGGTGATCATTGCCTCGTCCGAGACGACCTATGGGGTTTGTTTTTCCAATGGCATTGTTGACCCCAAGGTTTTGCCGCTGGAGGAGGATTACGACATTGATCCGATGGACAGCTATGGCATGTCAAAGAAGGTCAATGAGGCGACGGCGCGGAGTTTTCAGCGGCGGTTTGGCACGGATATTTATGCGCTGCGGATCGGCAATGTGATCGAGCCGCAGGAATACAAGGCGCGGTTTCCGGGGTTCTTTGCTGATCCGGGGCAGCGGCGGCGGAACACGTTCAGCTATATGGATGCGCGGGATTTGGGGCAGATCGTTGATCTGGCTTTGAACAAGGATGGCTTGGGGTTTCAGGTTTTCAACGCCTGTAATGATACGAATTCGGTCTGTCAGAGCAATCAGGAATTGTTGGCGCGGTTCTTCCCGAAGGTGCCGCTTTCGAGGCCGGTGGGGGCGCAGGAGAGTTTGCTTTCCAACCGCAAGGTGCGCGAGGTTTTGGGGTTCAAGGAGCAGCATAACTGGCGAGAATATGTCGATGATCCGACGGTTTAAGCGGGGTGTTGGCAGGGGTGCCGGTGTTTTGAGTTATATGGTCGGGGACGGTAAAAGGTCGTTAAGGGTTGAGGGTAAGGTGGCGGGGTCAATTCCACCCTACGGAAGATGCTAAGGGCGAATAAACCGACCAAAGCCGTATAGTCGGCACGCTCCGCCCGGAATCAGGGCGCTTTAGCGCCGCCGGGCAGCGCCCGTCGGCCGCCTCGAGCGGGCGATTTGTTGTGTCACCAGCGGAACTGCTGGGGGATTTGTTGAAGCATAAAGCGCCTAGAACATCGGTTGCAGCGCCAGCCCGGCGGACGGGCGCTGCCCTGTGATGCGTGTGTGCCGAAGGGCGGCGAGGGTGTGAAACCGCGCACAGTGCGAGGGGCCCGAGGCCCACCATAACTGGCGGAAATATGTCGATGATCCGAGGGTTTGCTTAAAAGGGTGTCTTCCGGTTGATCTGTTGGGTAATCATGGTGGAGCAATGGGTTGGGGCTTGGTTTCAGCGCGCCGGGGGGGCGTGCGGGCCAAGCGGAGGGCAGATATGAGATCGGGTGTCGCGGGCGTTGTGATGGGGTTGATGGCGGCTGCGCCTGCTTGGGCGGAGTGTGGCGAGACGTTTTCCGTGCTGTTCTCCTGTGCTGTGCCCGAGCGTGACGCGGTGGTGGAGTTGTGCCGTGACGACAGCAGCGGGGCGGTGCAATACAGCTATATGACCAGCGCCGCGACCGAATTGCAGTTTATCAGCCCGACCGCTTATGGCGTGGTGCGCGAGCAGGTGCAGGGCATCACTGGGCCGGGTTATGGCATGGCGGCGTCGAATGGCGGCACGTTTTACGCGATTTATGTTGATCGCAGCCTGATGTTTTCCGAGCAGGCGCAGGAAGGCGCGCGATCGTCCACGCCTGCGGTGGTGCAGGTTTATGCCAGTGAGGCGGCGCTGAACGATCAGACGCAGGACAAATATATCGCTCGGCGGGTCTGTTATCCGCCCAGCATTGATATCGACAGCACCGCGTTCGGGCCGGGTTGAGGGGGCATGATGAAAAGCAGTTTCCTTCTGGCCGCCGTGGTGTTTGGTGCCAGCAGCATTGCGGGGCGGGCCAACTGTGTGCCGCCCGATGCGACCTTGTTCGCCTGCGATATTCTGGACAGCACTCAGCGGGTGGAGTTTTGCCAATCACCACCGAATGCAAATGGGATTCCCGAACGCTACAGCTACAACTTTGCGGCGGGGGCGGCGGTGTCGGAGTTGTATTTCTCATCCGACGACAACCGCTTTTCGACCAAGTATTATCGCAGCGGTGATACGGCGCGCGAGACTGTGGGCTTTGGCTTGCCGCATGATGGCTATGTCTATGCGTTTTATATCACCGGGATATTTGGCAGCCCGATCCGGGCGGCGCAGCTGCATGTGTTCGACAGTCTTGCAGCGTTTGAAAGTGACAAGGGCGAGCAAGAGATGCTGCGGCTGTATTGCGCACCAGAGTCGGTCTTGGTGGATTGGACGTTTATCGGCCCGTAGTCGCTTACCCCGGAAGCGTCACGATGATCGAGCCGCGTTCGGTGGCGACGATGGTATGTTCGTATTGCACGACGGCGGCTTTGGGTTTGGCGTAAAGCGTCCAGTCGTCGCCCGCGTGGGTGTCGGCCCAGCGGCCGCCGCGCGACAGGAAGGGTTCAACCGTCAGCACAAGGCCCGCGTGGATGCGGCGGGTGTCGCGGCTGGGCCAAGTGGCGATTTCTTCGGGATATTCATGCAGCGCCCGCCCGACGCCGTGGCTGGCAAGGTTGCGGATCAGCGTATAGCCGCGCGCCGATGCAAAGCGACCGATTGCGTTGCCAATATTGGCCAGCGGTTTGCCGTGGCTGACTTCGGCGATGCCGATTTGCATGGCGCGTTTGCCATCGCGGCACAAATGATCAATCTCGGGAAAGACACGACCCAGTTGAAAGCTGGCACCGGTGTCGGCGTAGAAGCCATTTTTCGAGGCTGATACATCGATGTTGACAAGATCGCCCTCGGCCAGCACGCGGCTGCCGGGGATGCCATGGGCGATTTCTTCGTTGACGCTGATGCAGGTGGCGCCGGGGAAATCGTAGGTGGCTTCGGGGGCCGAGATCGCGCCGGCCTGATCCAGAAATGCGCGGCCAATGTCGTCAAGTTCGCGCGTGGTCATGCCCGGCTTCATCGCTTTGGCCATCGCATGCATGGTGTTGGCGACGATGCGGCCGATGATCTTCAAGCCGTCGAGTTCGTCTTCATGGGTGATGGTCATGGCGGTGGAATGTCCGGGACTTGGCGGGGTGCGTGGGATCACGCACCCTACTGGATATGATGGTTCAGGGTTTTAGCGGCTGCAGGGGTTATGCGGGTTCGGCGGCGCGGGCTTGCCACATGGATTGAAAGGCGGGGCGGGCTTGGCAGCGTTCAAGCCATGATTTCACCGCCGGAAACTCGTCCAGCAGGCTGGGGTGGCTTTGCGCATAGCGGACGACCTCGGCGACATTGATATCAGCGGCGGTAAAGCGGTCGCCGATCAGCCAGTCATGCGCCGCGAGATGGGATTGCAGACGGGCGAGCGGGCGGCGCAGTTTCTCGGCATTGATCGCGATGCTGGCCTGACCCTCGGCGGTTTTGTCGCCGCCATCGCCGATGATATAGAGGATTTCCAGCGCCGGGGTTTCCACCGAAGTGGCGGCAAACAGCGACCACTGCTCCATCAACGCGGCTTCGGCGTTGCTTTGCGGCCCCAAAGCGCCGCCGTGGCAGCGCGCGATATGCAGGGTGATCGCAAGGCTTTCGGTCAGCACCAGATCATCCTCGGTATAGGCCGGAATTTGGCCTTGCGGGTTGACGGCCAGAAAGCTTTGGGTGGCGGTGTTCAGCGGCGCGTCGGCTGCGGTGGGATCGGATTTCAGCCGATAGCTTTGGATCACCGGCACATGGGTGAAGGGCAGGCCCAGTTCAGCCAAAAGCCACAGCGGGCGCGAGGCGCGAGAGCGGTAAACACCGTAAAGCGTGATCATGGGCAGGGTCCTTTGGCGGGAATTTCGCGGGCGGTTTGGCGGTATTCTTAGGCAATCTGCAGGGCAACGGAAAGGGGCGGTGGCGGGCTGGTTGGCAAAACGCAAGATAAGCCGTGTTTGCTGCGTTGCGGCGACAGGATTTTACTTGCCGGAACGTCAAGCATGCGCCACCAAATGCGCATGTCCGAGCCGAAGTCCCCAGCTGACGCCGCGCAGGCCCCATCGCGCGAACATAGAGCCGAGATCGTGGATCGGCTCTATGAGGTGGCGCTTGATCCGATCCGGCTGGAAGATCTGGTCGATGTCTGGGAGGGGCGGATCGCGCCGCTGCGCGCGGGGCCAAGCCATGATCCGGTGCAATTGGAAGACCCCGAGATGGAAGCGCATATGGCGCGGGCCTCGGTGTTTCTGGATCGGTTTGAAGCAACGCGTGAGGATGGGGCGTACCGCTCGGTGCTGGAGGATATTCCGCGCTCGGCTGCGTTTTTGTCGGATGGCGGGGCGGTGCTTGCGGGGCATAACCGGCCTGCGGCGGTAGCTTTTGGGCTGGGGACCGGCGCGCGGCTGTCCGATCTGCCGTTTGAGGCGGAAGATATTGCGCTGCTGCGTGGGGTGATTGCGTCGGTTGCCAGTGGCCGGGCGGAAAAGGTGGTGACGCTGCGGATGCGCTCTACCAAGACCGGCAGCCCGGTGATCGTGCGGGTGGGGCCAGTGGAAAGCCCGGGGCCAAAGCCTTTGGCGCTGGTGATGTCCACAGAACTGGTCTGGCCCGAGGGGTTTGAGGTGACGGTGCAAGAGGCCTTCGGGTTGACGGCGGCGGAAGTCGAGATCGTGCGCGGCATCACCTTGGGCCTGCCGGTGAAGGATATCGCTGAGGCCCGGGGGCGGTCGGCGGAAACGGTGCGCACACAGGTCCGCTCGATCCTGGCCAAGACCGAGACCCACAGCCAATCCGAGCTGGTGCGGGTGGTGCTCGGGTTGATGGATGTGGCGGTGCTGCCCTCGGAGGGCGCGGTGGTGGTGGCCAAGCCCGGCACGTTGGAAGCGCTGTCGTTTCAACAGATGCGGGACTTGGACGGGCGGCGGTTGGAGTGGATCGAGTTTGGCAACCCCTCTGGCGCGCCTTGTGTGTTCATGCATCTGGATTTCGGCTTGATCCGCTGGCCTGCGAGTGCGGAACGTGCGGCGCGGCGGATGGGGATGCGGGTGATTGTGCCGGTGCGGGCAGGCTATGGTCGCACCGAGTTGCATCCAAAGGGCGTGGGCCATCTGGAGGGGGTTACGGCGGATTACATCGCGGTGCTGGAGCATCTGGGTGTGCGGCGGACGGCGGTGATCGCTTTGGGCGCTGATCTGCGGTTCGCGATGAGCCTGAGCCTTGAGCGGCCCGAGATGGTGACCGGGATCCTCGGCTGCGCCTGTCAGCTGCCTCTGCGCACCCCGGTGCAATATGAGCGGATGGACAAATGGCAGCGGTTTATCCTTGCCAATGCCCGCTATGCGCCGAAAATTCTGCCGTTTCTGGTCAAAGCCGGATTTTCCTTGGCGCGGCGCTTGGGCAAAGAAAAGTTCTTCGCGCAGGTCAATGGTGGCTCGCCCGCCGATATGGAGGCCTTTGCCGATCCTGAAATTCGTGAAGCGATGCTGGCGGGGTCTGAAGTCTGTCTGGGCGAGCGGATTTTGGCCTCGGAAGCCTTTACCCGCGAATGTATCGGATCGGAGAAGGATTGGTCGCATCTGGTCAAGCGGGTGCAGGTGCCGGTGGTGTTGTTGCAAGGCGATCAAGACCCGCAAACCCCGGTGCAGACCATCCGCGAGCTGATGGCGGAGTACACTCATCTGGACATCAGCTTTGTGCCGAACACCGGGCAGTTGTTGTTCTTCAAGGAATGGCCACGGGTGTTTGGGCTGTTGGAACGGTTTTTGCCAAGACGCTGAGGCGATCGGTTGCGCGATAGGGCTTGGGGTTTGGATGTTTGTGGTTTGGATTTTTGTGGTCTGCGCGTGCAACGGGCGAGAAAATTTCGGCGTCTACCGCAATTTGGGTATGCGGGGGCCAGGGTTGGGCGGCTATCACGGGTCATGTTGAATAAGCTTAGCTGAAACCTTTAAAAATCAAGCAGTTTTCCCCTGAAGAATGGGCGGTGGCATCTGGGGTGCCGCCGCCTTTCTGCTTTCTGCGATCTGATCTGAGCCGTGCTGCCGTCCGCAGGGGCATCGAGCCCCTTTGAACGGCGCTGCCGGGGATTAACTTTGCGACCGCGTCGCGTGTGGTGCGGCAGCAGCCAGATGAGGCGGCTCGATGCCGCCGAGGGTAGCTCTTGGCTGAGCGGTTGGAGCCTCCGGCGGGAGTATTTGAAAAAGAGCAACTGCGGGGTGGTTTTGCGGGGAAAGGGCAGTGAGGTGAGGTTTTGGCGATTTTATCTGCCGCTCTACCGCAATTTGGGTATGCGCATGGGAGGGGCTGCGCGGTATCAAGAGGGTATAGCACGGCACGATTGGCGGCGACTTTTTTACCGAAACCTTTTATCCCCAGAAGACTTTTACCCTCTGGAAGACCTTTTTATGCATACGAATGGGCGGCGGCATCTGGGGTGCCACCGCCTTTCCGGTTTTCTCGACGGGCGTTAAGCCTCGGTCGGGTATTTCAGGCCGATCTGGGCGCGCAATTCGTCAAGGGTTTGCATGATTTGCACGGTCTCTTCCGGCGACAGGATTGTGCTGGCGGTTTTGCCTGCGGTGATCAGCGCCTCGGCCTCTTGTGCCTGATATTGCATGCCGCGCCCGGCGCGGGGTTGATCAAAGGTCTCAATCACCGCGTTGTCGTTGCTGTATACGCGAAAGCTTGTGGGTTCATACCATACGCGGTCGATCTCGATGCGGCCTTTGGTACCGACAATGCAGGCGCGGTTGGGGCCTGCACTGTCAGAAGATGACAGTGAGGTGGCGATGGCACCCGAGGCATAGTGGAAGATGGTGGCTATTTGCGCATCTGCACCGGTGGCGCGGAAGGTGGCCTCGGCCTGCACCGCATCGGGTTTGCCCAAGATATCGTAGGTGAGTGAGATCGGGTAGATGCCCAGATCCAGCAGCGCGCCGCCGCCAAGTTCCAGTGCGTTCAGGCGGTGTTTTGGGTCATCGGGCAGTTTCTGGCGGTGATCGGCGGTGATCGAACGGATCTCGCCCAGAGTGCCTGCCGCGATGATCTCGCGGATGCGCAGCATATGCGGCAGAAAGCGCGTCCACATCGCTTCGAGCACCAGCAGGCCCTTTGCCTTGGCAAGGGCGGTGATCTCGGCGGCTTCGGTTGCGTTGATTGTGAAGGGTTTTTCGACCAGAATATGTTTGCCCGCGTTCAGGGCCAGTTTAGCAGCGGTGATGTGTTGCGGATGCGGTGTTGCGATATAGATGATGTCCACATTCGGATCGGCGGCGAGGGCTTCGTAGCTGGCATGCGCGGTGGGGATGCCGAATTCGGTGGCAAAGCGGGTGGCGCTGGCGGCGGTGCGCGAGCCTACGGCGGTGACGCTGCTGCCGATCATGGTGAGGTCTTTGACGAATAGCTCGGCGATCCAGCCAGTTGCGAGGATGCCCCAACGAATTTTTTCTGCCATGTGTTCTGTCCTGATCCTGGGTGGCGGCGGCGCGGTTTTTTCACGCGGTGCCCGATGCGATGGCGGCAGATTAGGGCAGGATTTGGGCGGTTTGCAATGGTGATTGCTGGGTGTGCGTGTGGTGCAACGATGATTGTGTTGGGGTGGTCCTTGTGGGGCGGGGTTGGTTCAGGCGCTGGTGGAGCTGAGGCATGCGATGTTTTTGGGGACGCAGTTATGGCCAACGCGGCTGTGGCAGGGGGGCGGGGGTTAGGCAGCGGGATTGGCGGCTTTGCCATGACAGAAAGACCAGGAGAAAGGGTGCAAACAGAAGCTTGTGTGCGTGGCCGATAGCCACGTAGATCACTGGCGCCATGGCGCGTGTGGGAGGTCGGCGGCGGCGCGGGGCAGGTATTGCGTCTCGTTCGGCGCGGTCAGAGTTTTTGGCAAGCACGGACGGGCCATTGGCCGTCACATCGGCCATGGCAATCATGGTGTCGTACTTGGCGTTTGCCTTTTTAGGGGGCAAGGCCTGCGCCTAGGGTGGTTCAGCTCTGTGCCGGATCTGTCAGAAAGACGTAGATTTTGCGGGTATGTTCGACGATTTTCCAAGTGCCTTTCCAGCCGCGCGGCAGCATGATCGCATCGCCCGGCCCCAAGGTGCGGCGGGTGCCATCGAGATGGGTCATCACGATTTTGCCTTGCAGAAAGTAGCAAAACTCGGCTGCGGCCGACCGATCGGCGGTAAAGCTGCCGGGCGAACATTCCCAAACGCCGATATCCAGCGCGCCATCGGGCGATTCCCAGAGCGAGGTTGCGGCCTCTTGCTGGCCCGGGGTCAGGCTGGTGGGTTTGTCGGCAAGCGCGCCGATGTCGATGCCGGCAAGGGCGGTGAACACGGAAAGGTCGATCATGGTATCCTTTGGTCTTTCAGGAAGTGGCGGTCACGGGGGAAGGGGCGGTCAACGTCCGGTGATGCGGTTGGCAAGGGTGGCAAGGCGCGAGGTGCGTTGACCGCCGCTGGCGGCCTCGCGCCGGTCGGCAAGATTATAGAGCCAATACATGCCGTGAACGCCCAGCCAGCGAAACGGCTCGACCTCCCATTTGCGGGGTTTCCGGTTGACCCATGGCAGGTCGGTGCGCTCGGTCTGTTTGTTCAAAATCAAATCGGCAAGGGTCTGGCCCGAGAAGTTCGAGGTCGACACGCCCAAGCCGACATAGCCGCCCGCCCATGCAACACCCGTGCTGACATCCAGCCCTGCCGTGGTGCACCAGTCGCGCGGCACACCCAGCACGCCGCACCACGCATGATCCAGCTTCAGACTGCGGGTTTGCGGCAGCATGCGATACAGGATCGCTTTCAGTTTTTCCACGGTTTCGGCCTGCGTTTCGCCATTTGCGTCGGTTTTCGAGCCAAAGCGATAGGGCACGCCACGCCCGCCCATTGCGATGCGGTTGTCTTGCGTGCGCTGCGCATAGCAATAGGCATGCGAGGCATCGCCGAACACTTCGTAGCCCGACCAGCCGAGTTCGTCCCACAGCGCGTCGGGGACAGGTTCGGTCACCACGATGGCGCTGTTCAGTGGGATCCATTCGCGGGTGTTGCCCGGGATGCCGTGGGTGAAACCTTCGGTTGCGCGCACGATGCGGTGGGCGGTGACGGTGCCGCGATTGGTGGTGACGCGGCCTTTGGCGATGCCGGTCACGGTGGTCTGTTCATAGATCGCCACACCTTTGCGCGCGACGGCTTCGGCCAGACCGCGCACCAGTTTGGCGGGCTGCACCCGTGCGACGCCGCTTGTCACCAAAGCGCCCTGCACATCCTTGATGCGGATGCGCGCGGCTGCTTCAGATGCGCCGATCAGATGGCTGCGCTCGACCGGGACATCCCACGCCATATCGTCGGCTTGCTCGGCGCGCAAACGTTCCATCTGAGCGGGCGTGCAGGCAAAGGTCAGGCAATCGGTGCGGCGGATATTGGCGTCGATGCCCTCGGCTTCGCAAACGCGGATCACCTCGTCCACGGTTCCGCGCAGTTGGCGTTCAAAGTCGATCACCCCGGCGCGGCTGCCGGTCGAGAGGTATTTTGAGCGGCTCCATGAAAATCCACCCGAGCACCAGCCGCCATTGCGCCCCGATGCGCCGTAGCCTGCAAATTGCTTTTCCACGATGGCAATCGACAGATTCGGGTTGGCTTGCTTGAGGTAATAGGCGGTCCAAAGTCCGGTAAAGCCGGCGCCGACGATGCAGACATCGACATCAATATCGCCGGGCAGGGGCGCGCGATAGTTTGGCAGGCCGCCCATATCGGCAAACCAGAACGAAACATCACCGTTCTTCTTCACATCCATCACTTTATCCTTCATGTCCGGCGGTCGAGCCATCGTCTGCCAGAAGCGTGCCATCCTTGGGGTTCCAAGCCAGTTCCACAGCGCTGCCAATCGCAAAGGGCTCGTCTTGGGTGGGGGTGCGGGCGATGACATGGCTACCGTCGGCCAAAGTCACCTCGTATTTCATCGCGGCCCCCAGATAGAGCATTTCGCGCACGGTGCCGTTGATGATGTTGGTGGCACCGTCGCGCGCGCCTGTGCCTGTGGGCTGCACCGTCAGATTTTCCGGGCGCAACAAGATCACATGTGCGCCGTCACCTTGGGCTTGGCCGGGGGCGATCAATGTGGTGCCCGCGACGGTCAAGGCGGTGTCGCTGCCATTGGTCAGATGGTTGCCGCGCAGAACCGAGCTTTCGCCGATGAACTGGCCGACGAACAGGGTTTCGGGCCGGGTGTAAAGCTGATGGCCTGAGCCGACTTGCTCGATGCGGCCCTTGTTGAACACCGCAATGCGGTCGGACAGCACCAGCGCCTCTTCCTGATCATGGGTGACATACACAAAGGTCGATCCCAGTTCGCGGTGAATGCGGCGGATTTCAAGCTGCAACACCTCGCGCAGTTTCTTGTCCAGCGCGCCCAAAGGTTCATCCATCAGCAACAATGATGGCGTGAACACCATCGCACGCGCCAAGGCGACGCGCTGCTGCTGGCCGCCCGAAAGCTCGCTTGGGAAGCGGTGCGAGAAATGCTCCAGCTGCACTTTTTGCAACGCCTGATCGACGGCGCGGGCGCGCTCGGTCTTGGCGACACCGCGCTGTTTCAGCGGGTAGGCGACGTTTTGCGCCACGCTCATATGCGGGAACAGCGCGTAATGCTGAAACACCACGCCGATGTTGCGTTTGTGCGCCGGCACATTGCCGATGGATCGGTCGTCGAGCCGGATTTCGCCCGCACTGAGATCCGTGAAACCCGCGATCAAATTCAGCGTCGTGGTCTTGCCCGAGCCTGATGGGCCAAGAAAGGACATGAACTCGCCGGGTTCGACGCGCAGGCTGACATCATCCAGCGCTGTGAAGCTGCCATAGGTTTTGCTGACCCCGCGAATGTCGATGGCAGCGCCTTTTGAAGCCGTGTTCAGCGTCATGTTCTGCGTCCCTTCATTCCGAATATTAGCCCCAGCCCGATGATCACCGATGTGCCAAGGAAGATAAGTGATCCGACTGCCGCCACCGTCGGGTCGGCATCGCGGGTCATCGAGGAAAATATCTGCACCGGCAGGGTTTTCAGCTGCGGGCTGGTGATGAACAGCGACACGATCACCTCGTCAAACGAGGTCACAAAGGCAAACAGCGCCCCCGACAGGATGCCCGGCAGGATCAACGGCAGGGTGACGCTGAAAAATGTGCTCAGCCGCGATGCGCCAAGGCTTGCCGCTGCAATCTCGAGCCGGGCATCAAACACCGCCAGATTTGCTCCGACGGCGATGACCACGAACGGGATCGCCAGCAATGTATGCGCCAGCACATAGCCGATCCAGGTGCCAACCAGTTGGGTGTCCAGATAGACGGCATAGATGCCCACAGCCAACACCACGCCCGGCACGATCATCGGTGTGATCAGCACAGCGCGGATCAGCCCACCCGCGCGGCCCTTCATCCGCTCTATCCCGATTGCGGCCATCGTGCCGACCACGGTTGCGACAACCGCAACCATGCAGGCCACCTTGGCCGAAACGATCAGGCTGCCGAACCACTGCGGATTGGTGAAGAAGTTCTCATACCATTGCAGCGAAAAGCCTTTGGGTGGAAAGGCCAGTGACTTTTGCCCGGCAAAGGACATCGGGATCACCACCAGCGTCGGCGCGACCAGCCAGATGGCGATCAGCAAACAGGTCAGGCCAAGCAGCAGTTTGGGAAGGTTCAGTTTCACCGGCTGCCTCCACTCATTTGATATTTCCGTTTCATGAATGGGCTGGCGATGGCCAGAATTCCGAATGTGGCCACCAGCAGCACGACGCCCATCGCACCGCCGCGACCCCAGTTCAGCAAGGACAGCACCTGTTGCTGGATCAGCGTCGACAGCATGGTCGATTGCGGGCCGCCCAGCAGCAGCGGCGTGATGTAGAAGCCAAGCGCAAGGATGAACACAATGGTCGCCCCGGCGAAGACGCCCGGCAGCGACAGCGGCAGATAAATCTGGAAGAATGTCTTGACCGGATGCGCGCCAAGGCTGCGCGCGGCCTGCAGCAGCCGCAGGTCAATGCTGCGCATCACCGCGTACAGCGGCATGATCATGAAAGGCAGCAGCACCTGCGTCATGCCGATGGTCACGCCCAGTTGCGTGCGGATCAGCCGCACCTTGTCAAACCCCAGCGACAGCAGCGTGCGGTTGATCACTCCGGAATCCTGCAACAGGATCACCCAAGCCAAAGTCCGCACCACGCCCGAGACCCAGAACGGCACCAGCACGCACATGATCAGCGCCAGCCGCAGCCGTGGCCCCGCCACCGACATCGCAAACGCATAGGGATAGGCTGCCAAAACGCAGCACACAGTCACCCAGAAGCTGATGGAAAACGTGCGCAACAGCACGGTGAGGTTCACTTTGGTCTGAAAGAACCAGACGTAATTTGCCAGCCCAAGTTCAGGCTCGCTGAAACTGCGCAGCACGATCACGCCCAAAGGCACGGCCATCACAAGCAACAGCACCGCCAGCGCGGGCAAGGTCAGATACAGCGGCCCGCGTGCGGCGTGCTGTGCGGATGTGTTGGGCATGATTTGATCTCACTGGCTTGAAGGCCGCGTTGTGGGTTGCGCCGGGACCAATCGGCCCCGACGCAATAAGGCATCAGTTGCCAGCGACGAATTCAGCCCATTTCGCGCTGAGGGTTTCGTAGTTGGCGACCCAGTATTCGACGTTCTGGTTGTAAGCCATCGCCTGTTTTTCCGGGGTGTTGGTCATGAATTCGGCGGTCAGCGCATCGACTTGCGGCTGGGCGTCGATGTTGACGGGCGAGTAGGAGGTCTCTTGCGCCATGATCTCTTGCGCTTGTTTGCCAAGATAAGCGTTGATCATCGCATGGGCTGCATCGGGATCTTTCACCCCGACCGGAATGGCCAGCTGATCCTTCACCACAATCCAGTCCTGCCAGACCGGGGTGTATTTCGCCCCGTTCGCAAGTGCCGCCTTGCCACGACCCGACCAGACCATGACCATATCGGCCTCACCGGCTTCCATCATCTGCTGGCTTTCGGCCCCGGTGGTCCAAGGCACCAGATTGTCACGGATAGAGCGCCATTTGTTCAGGCCACGGTCGATGTCTGCCGGGAACAGCTGATCTTTCGGCACGCCGTCGGCCAACAGGCCAAGCTCTACCATATAGCCTTCGGGATCGGCATAGCCGGGAATACCACGGCTGCCGGGGAATTTCTCGACATCAAAGAAATCGGCCCAGTTTTGCGGCGGGTTATCTTTGTAGGTTTCGGTATTATACAAAAACATCACCGCATAGTTCATCGCAGGAACACTGCACGGCCCAACCTGTCCTGCCGGGATTTTCGATGCATCAATCTTGGTGAAATCCAGCTTTTGAAACAGCGTGCCGCAATGCACGAACGGGGTGAAGTCGCCAGTATCGACCACGTCCCACATCACGTTTTTGGCTTCGACCTGCGCTTGGATCTTGGCGTTTTCGGTCGGGCCATCAGATAGCAAGGTCACGCCGGATTTCGTGATGAAATCCTGCAGGGCCTTGATCTGGCCATCCTGAAAAATCCCGCCATAGGATACGAAGGTCAGGGTCTTGCCAGCCAGCGAGCCTTCAGCGGTTTCGCCCGCCACGGCGCCCTCTGCGAATGCAGCGCCTGCCATGCCCAGCACGGACAAGCCCATCACGGACATGCCAAGTCCGGCTGCGGCGGCAAGGCCGATGATTTTTGTGTGTGTCATTCTGTCTTCTCCCAGTTGGTTTTTTGGTCAAGTGGTGGCGTTGCAGCAGACTTGGGCAGCAGACCGCCCTTGTCGCGAAATCCGTCCAGATAGGTGCCGGTCGAGGTCGGCGGAGAGATCATGAACAGAACCTCGGCCGCGCCGTCGCCAATGTTGACGACCCGGTGCGGCACCGAGGTTGCATATTCCACGCTGTCGCCGTCGTTCAATTCATGGCTGATACCGCCCAGTTCCAGCCGGACTTGACCGCGCAGCACAAGGATCATCTCGTGGCTGTCACCGTGGGTATAGGCATCATCACCGCTGGAGCCGCCGACATCAAACTCGGCGATGTAGGTCTCAAAATGGGTCAGCGGACGGCGGGACAGCAGCATCTTGCGCTGCCCCTTCGTCACCGGCAGCGATGGCCGCATCTGGCGGCGCAGGACTGGATCTCGTCCGTCGTCGGCACCTGCAAAAAGCTCGGAAATGCTGGTGCCGAAGCAGTTGGCAATGCGGATCAAGGTTGATGTGCTGGCCCCACTAAGGCCGCGCTCCAACTGGCTGAGAAAGCTGGCCGAGGTGCCGGTCGCAACCGCAAGTTGTCGCAGGGAAAGCCCATTGGCCTTGCGCAGACGGCGCAACCTGTCAGCCATCACACGGATTGTCTCCGCCTCATCCGCGCGGTGCATCGGTTGGTTTGGCTGCTGATCCATCATCCGCTCCGAAACTCACTTAACAAGTGTTAAGTAACAAGAAACAGAATTTCAACGATTCTGTAATGCGACGGTGCTTGGCCTTGTTCTCGCAGAGCGTAAGGCTTTGCGGGGTGCATCGGGGGGACGGGATTTCTGAGAGCGCGATTTTGGAGCGTGCAGGGGTCTGCAATTGGCTGCGCCAGAGCGGCACGGCCATTTGCTTTGATCTTTCATCAATGTGCTGATCGGACGAGCTGCCAGCCGAAGCACCCCCGCCCCGACTGCCTAGGCAGCCGTGGGGCGAAGATCCGCAGAATGCGGCGTTGTTAGCCGTAATGCGCGACAGGCGTGCCCGCGATGGCCGACATGTTCAAAAGCCCGCGCGCGGTGATCGAGGGCGTGGCGATATGGGCGCGGTTGCCCATGCCCATCAGGATCGGGCCAACCTCCAGCCCGCCGGCCTTGAGTTTCAGCATGTTCCGCGCGGTAGAGGCTGCATCGGAATAGGCGAACACCAGCACATTGGCCGGGCCGTGCATCCGCGAGCCGGGGAAAATGCGGGCGCGCAGATCTGGGTCAAGCGCCGCATCTGCGTTCATCTCGCCTTCATAGATGAAATCGACCTCGCGGCTGTCCAAGATTTCCAACGCGGCGCGCATCCGGCGACCCGAGTCGTTGTCAAGGTTGCCAAAACTGGAATGGCTGCACATCGCCACTTGCGCCGTGACGCCAAATCGCTTGGCGTGGCGCACGGCACCGATCACGGTTTCGGCGATCTGTTCGGGCGTGGGCACCGCGTTGATCTGGGTATCGGCGATGAACAAGGGCCCGTCTTCAAGGATCATCAGCGACAGCGCCGCGCGCGGGTGCAAGCCGTCGCGCGCAAGGATCTGGCGGACATAGCCCAGATGCCACAGATATTGCCCGAATGTGCCGCAGATCATCGATTCTGCGTCACCACGATGCACGGCGATGGCCGCGATGGCGGTGGTGTTGGTGCGCATCACGGCGCGCGCAATATCTGGGGTGACGCCTTGGCGGGCCATCAACTCGTGATAAGAGCCCCAGTAATCGCGGTAGCGGTGATCGCTTTCGGGATTGATGATCTCAAAGTCTTTGTCGGGCCGGATCGGCAGGCCTGCGCGTTCACACCGGGTCGCGATCACGTCGGGGCGGCCAATCAGGATTGGCTTGTCGGTCATTTCCTCTAGCATGGCGTTGGCGGCGCGCAGCACGCGTTCATCCTCGCCTTCGGCAAAGATGATGCGGCGGCTGGTCTGAGCGGCGGCCTCGAACACCGGGCGCATGATCAGCGCCGATTTGAACACCGAACCGTCCAGCTTTTCGCGGTAAGCGTCCAGATCGTGAATGGGCCGCGTGGCGACGCCGGTTTCCATGGCGGCCTTGGCGACCGCGCTGGCAACCACGCCAATCAGACGCGGATCGAACGGCTTCGGGATCAGATAATCCGCGCCAAAGGTCAACTTTTCGCTGGAATAGGCGGCCGCGGCCTCGGCGCTGGTGGTAGCACGGGCGAGGGCTGCGATACCGTCAATGCAGGCCAGCTGCATCGCATCGTTGATCACAGTGGCACCGACGTCCAGCGCACCACGGAAGATGAAGGGGAAGCACAGCACGTTGTTGACTTGATTGGGAAAATCGCTGCGCCCGGTGGCCATGATCGCATCGGGGGCGACGGCGCGAACGGCCTCTGGCATGATCTCGGGGTTGGGGTTCGCCAATGCAAAGATGATCGGGCGCGGCGCCATTTTGGCGACCATCTCCGGGGTCAGAACGCCGGGGCCGGACAGGCCAAGGAACATATCCGCGCCTGCAATCACCTCTGACAGGTTGGCCGCCGTGTTGCCTTGCGCATAGGCGGCTTTCTGTTCGGTCATCTGCTCGTTACGGTCTTTGTAAACAAGGCCCGCCAGATCGCACAGCCAGACGTTTTCACGTTTGACGCCCAATTTCAGCAGCATATTCAGGCAAGCGATTCCCGCAGCCCCACCGCCGGTTGAAACAATCTTAATGTCAGAGAATTTCTTGCCCGCAACATGCAAAGCATTGGTGGCCGCCGCGCCGACCACGATGGCGGTGCCATGCTGATCATCGTGAAAAACCGGAATTTTCATACGCTCGCGGCAGATTTGTTCAACGATGAAACATTCTGGCGCCTTGATGTCTTCAAGGTTGATCGCGCCAAAGGTCGGCTCAAGTGCGCAGACGATTTCGGCGAGTTTATAGGGGTCCGGTTCGTTCAACTCGATGTCGAAGCAGTCGATATTGGCGAATTTCTTGAACAGAACCGCCTTGCCTTCCATCACCGGCTTGGAGGCCAAAGCGCCAATATTCCCAAGACCTAAGACCGCGGTGCCATTGGTGACAACCCCCACCAGATTGCCGCGTGTTGTGTAACGCGAGGCGGTTGATGGATCGGCCTTGATCTCGAGACAGGCTTCGGCCACGCCGGGGGAATAGGCGCGCGACAGATCACGGCCATTGGCAAGCGGCTTGGTGGCGCGGATTTCAAGCTTTCCCGGTTTGGGAAATTCGTGATAATCCAATGCCGCTTGCCGCGCGCTGTCGTGCCGAGCCTCTTCCATCCGAAACCTCCCTCAGATTTATGGTTTACCCTTAAACCAGTTTTCATTTCGCGCCAACTGCGGCTTTCCACAAGGTGTATTAGCCGAGTTTTGTGAATGGCGTGTAGGGCCTTGCGCGGGCAGGCTTACCGCAAACCAATGCCCCCGCAAAGCCAGAGTGGCGTTGGTGATAGCTCGTATCAAAATTAATCGCTTGAAAAAGAAGCTTTAGGTTTGAAATATGCCGCCAGCCGATGGCCCAAAAAGGGAATAAACGATGTCTGATATTCGCGCCGAAATCGTCTTGCCGACCAGTGATCTGCGCAAGGATTTGCCGTTCTTTACCAAGACCTTGGGGATGCGGATGGACATGATTTACCCCGCCGATAACCCGGCCGTCGCGGTGGTGTCAGGCCATGGTTTGCGGCTGCGGTTGGATGGTGAAAGCAAGGCGGCACCGGGCTTGCTGCGGATTTTGACCGATGATCCGATTGCGGATGGCGCAAAGGCGCTGACCTCTCCTGGCGGCACGCGGGTGGAGATTGACGAGCTGAACCCGCCCTTGGTGCTGCCCAAAACCGAACATGCCTTTGTTGTGCGCCGCTTGGCGGATCAAGCGCCTTGGGTGATCGGGCGAGCGGGGATGGAATACCGCGATCTGATCCCGACGCGGCTGGGCGGGGCTATGATCGCCAGCCACATTCGCGTGCCGGACGGACCGGTGCCGGATATGGTGCATTATCACAAGGTCGGGTTCCAGTTGATCTTCTGTGTCGCGGGCTGGGTCGATGTTCTCTATGAAGATCAAGGGGATATCATGCGGATCGCGGCAGGAGATTGCTTTATTCAGCCGCCGGGTATCCGGCATAAAGTGCTGCATTCGGAAGGCGTGCAGGTGGTCGAAATTGGCGTTCCAGCCGAGCATGTGACCGAAATTGACCATGCCATGACGCTGCCGAATGGGGTGATCAACCGGGACCGCGAATGGGACGGCCAGCGGTTTGTGCATAATATCGGCAGCACGGGGGCTTTTGCGCCGTTCCGTATTCCGGGGTTTGAGGCCCGCGATACCACGATCAACGCCAACACAAAGGGCGTCGCCTCGGTGATGGTGGCGCGACCGAATGGCATAGCACCTTGGACCAAACACACGGGCGATATTCTGTTCAGCTTTGTGATGACCGGCGAAATGACGCTTGAAGGTGAGGGCAAAGACCCCTACCGGCTGTCGCCCGGCGATGCCTTTGTGATCCCACCGGGGATGGCGACGCGCTATTCTGAATGCTCGGTCGATCTGCAATTGCTGGAAGTTTCGCTGCCGGGCAATCCATCGACCACACTAGTCTGATTTCAGCTGCTCTTAACTATCCTCGGGGTAGGCCATGGTTTTTGTCATTGGTTCGACAGAACCAAAGGGCTGGTGGGGCGCGCCCCCAGTTCCTGTGCTTGCCATTTGACGCGAAGCGGCACAGACTCCGACCATATGGTCAGAAAACCGGAGTCCGTCATGTCGCTGTTAACCGCTGCAACCGAGGTGCGGCTGCGCGCCTACTCGCCCTATTCCCGCTTCAAGGTCGGTGCCGCGATCTTGTCGGTCGAGGGTCGGGTGCATGTCGGCTGCAATGTCGAAAATGTAGCCTATCCCGAGGGGACTTGCGCGGAGGCAGGGGCGATCGCGGCGATGATTGCGGGTGGCGACACCCGGATTGCCGAGATTGCGGTGATTGCCGACAGCCCCGCGCCAGTGCCCTGCTGCGGCGGTTGCCGTCAGAAGATCGCCGAATTTGCCGATCAGGGCGTGCGGGTGACGCTGCATACCACCGATGGAAAGTCAAAGGTTCTGACGGTGGCAGAGCTGTTGCCGGGGGTGTTTTCGGCGGCGCATATGGACAAGATCTGATGGATGCCCGCGCCATCATCGTGGCCCTGCGCGATGGCGATGTGCCTTCAGCTGCGGAATTGCAGTGGTTCGCGCAGGGCTTGGCTTCGGGCGCAGTTACCGATGCGCAGGCGGGGGCTTTTGCGATGGCGGTGCTGCTGAAGGGTCTCGGCGACGATGGCCGCGTTGCACTGACGCGGGCTATGCGCGACACGGGGCATGTGCTGGAATGGGACATGCCGGGGCCGGTGTTGGACAAACATTCCACCGGCGGGATCGGCGATTGCGTGTCGCTGATGCTTGCCCCGGCGCTGGCGGCGTGCGGCGCTTATGTTCCTATGATCTCGGGGCGGGGATTAGGGCATACTGGCGGCACGTTGGATAAGCTGGAGTCTATCCCGGGTTTCAAAACCGGGCTTTCCGAGGATCAGCTGCGGCGGCAACTGCGCGAAGTGCGTTGCGCTATCGTCTCGGCCAGCGCCGAAATTGCCCCGGCAGATCGGCGTTTGTATGCGGTGCGGGATGTGACGGGAACGGTGGAATCGGTTGATCTGATCACGGCGTCGATCCTGTCGAAAAAGCTGGCGGCGGGGCTGGAAGCGCTTGTTCTGGATGTGAAATGCGGCTCTGGCGCGTTCATGAAAACCATTGAGGATGCCGAGATTCTGGCGCGGGCGTTGGTTTCGACGGCACAAGGTGCGGGCTGTATGACATCCGCTTTGATCACCGATATGAGCCAGCCTTTAGCGACGGCGGCGGGCAATGCTTTGGAAGTGATCGAGGTGATGGAGACGCTGACGGGCACCTCTGTCAACGCCGCTTTGTGGGACATTACAATGGCTTTGGGTGGTGAGGCTTTGGCCTTGGGGGGCCTCGCTGCCGATCCGTTGGATGGCGCAGGGCGGATCGAGCAGGCGCTGGAATCGGGCGCTGCTGCCGAATGGTTTGGCCGCATGGTCGCAGCGCAGGGCGGGCCTTTGGATTTTGTCGAACGCTGGCCGGATCGGCTGCCTGCCGCGACGGTGATCCGTGAAGTGCCAAGCTTGGGCGCTGGTTTTGTCAGCACGATTGACGGGCAGGCTTTGGGGCTGGCGGTGGTGGGTTTGGGCGGCGGGCGGCAACGCGAGGGCGATAAGCTGAACCTGTCGGTGGGGCTGTCGGATCTGGCCGGGATTGGCGAGGATATTGGTGCGGGCGATCCTTTGTGCATGGTGCATGCAGCAACCGAAGCGGCTGCCGAGGCTGCGATTTTGCAGGTGCAGGCGGCCTATGCGATGGGCGACAGAATGCCGCCCGACCCGGCCTTGATCATCAAAAGGATCGCTTGAAATGGCCCGCGCTTTTCTGGTTGTGATGGATTCGGTGGGCTGTGGCGGCGCGCCGGATGCGGCGGATTTTGGCGATGCCGGGGCAAATACTCTGGGCCATATTGCGCAAGCCTGTGCTGCGGGGCAGGCGGATATTGGACGCGCGGGTCCGTTGCGGATGCCCAATCTCGACGGTTTGGGGTTGGGGGCCGCGATCCGGCTGGCCTCAGGGATGGACGCGCCAGGGTTTGATGCGGTGCCGGTTGGACAGTGGGGGGCCGCAACGGAAGTCTCGCGCGGCAAGGATACGCCCTCGGGTCATTGGGAATTGGCAGGGGTGCCGGTGCCGTGGGAGTGGACGTATTTCCCCGACAAGGTTCCGGCGTTTTCCGATGATTTGGTCTCTCTGGTCTGCAGGTTGGCGGGGACCGACGGCATTTTGGGCAATTGCCATGCCTCGGGCGTGCCGATCATCGAGCAGCATTGCGCCGAGCACCTGCGCACGGGCTGGCCGATTTGCTACACTTCGGCGGATAGCGTGTTTCAGATCGCTGCGCATGAAGAGGCGTTTGGGTTGGAGCGGTTGTTAAAACTGTGTCAGGATCTGGCACCGCATCTGCATGGCATGAAGGTGGGCCGGGTGATAGCGCGACCGTTTACTGGGGTGCCGGGGGCGTTCAAACGCACTGCCAACCGGCATGATTACGCGATGGACCCGCCGGGGCCGACCCTGTTGGAATGGGTGCAAGCGGCAGGTTCTGCGACCCATGCGGTGGGCAAGATCGGCGATATCTTCTCGATGAAGGGCATCGGCAAGCTGTGGAAGGGCAAGAGCGATCTTGACCTTTTCGATCATCTGGATGCTTTGGCGGTAAGCGCTGAAGAAGGGTCTTTGACCTTCGCCAACTTTGTCGAGTTTGACTCGCTTTATGGTCATCCGCGCGATGTGGCGGGCTATGCCCGCGCGCTGGAATGGTTTGATACCCGCGTGGGTGCGTTTCTGGCGCGGTTGCACCCCGGAGATCTGGCGATTTTCACTGCAGATCACGGCAATGACCCGACATGGCGCGGTACTGAACACACGCGAGAGCGGGTGCCGGTGCTTTGCGCGGGGACTGGCGCGGGCGGTTTGGGGCTGCGGGCGTTTGCGGATGTGGGCGCGAGTGTTGCCGCGCATCTGGGGGTGCAGGCGCAGGGTGTCGGGCGGTCGTTTTTGTGATCTGACCCCGAGGGGCTAGCCCCTCGGACACCCCAGGATATTTGTACAGAGAGGATGAACAATTTGAATCAAATGCCAAAGATCGAGTTGCATTTGCATCTTGAAGGTGGTGCGCCACCTGCCTTTATTCGCGGGCTGGCGCGTGAGAAGAATATTGATATTGCGGGGATTTTTAATGAGGACGGATCGTATCGGTTCCGCGACTTCTGGGATTTTCTGAAGGTTTATGAGGCGGCTTGCACCACGCTGACCGGACCGCAAGAGTTCTATCGGCTGACGCTTGCGGTGCTGGAGGAAAGCGCGGCGAGTGGGGTGGTTTACTCTGAGGCGTTTTTGTCGCCCGACTTTTGTGGGGGTGGCGATCTGGGCGCGTGGCGGGAATATCTGCACGCGATTGAAGAGGCGGCGGCCAAGGCCGAGCGCGATTTCGGCATCAGCTTGCGCGGCATCGTCACGCCGATCCGGCATTTTGGGCCGGACAAGGCGCGGGCTGCGGCCCGGTGTGCGGCGGAGACTGCGGGCGGTTTCATCACTGGCTTTGGTATTGGCGGCGACGAAAAATCAGGCGCGTTGAAGGATTTCCTGTGGTCTTTCGACATGGCGCGCGAGGCGGGTTTGCGGATCACTGCCCATGCGGGCGAGTGGAAAGGCCCGGATGAGGTGCGCGCGGCGATGAACGATCTGCGGGCGGAACGCATCGGCCATGGCGTGCGGGCGATTGAGGATATGGCGCTTGTCGAGGAAATCGCCGAGCGTGGGGTGGTGTTGGAGTTGTGCCCCGGATCAAACGTCGCACTCGGGATTTATCCCAGTTTTCGGGCGCATCCGATTGGCGAGATGTTTGATCGCGGCGTCAAAGTCACCATCAACACCGATGATCCGCCGTTCTTTCACACCACAATGGCGCGGGAATATGAAATGTTGCATCAGGCATTCGACTGGGATGAGGGCGTTTTTGCCAAGATCGCCCGCACATCGCTTGACGCGGCTTTTTGTGACGCCGATACCAAAACCCGGATTTTGAAAATTTTGGAGCAGGCCCATGGCTGAACATCTCACCGTCGTTTTGCACCCTTTGGTGCAGCACAAGCTGACCCTGATGCGCGAGAAAGACACCTCGACCGCGTCGTTCCGCAAGCTGTTGCGCGAGATCAGCTTGCTGCTGGCCTATGAGGTGACGCGCGAATTGCCGATGACCACCAAGGCGATTGAGACGCCGATCGAGCCGATGGATGCGCCGACGATTGATGGCAAGAAACTGGCGCTGATCTCTATTTTGCGGGCGGGCAATGGCTTGCTCGATGGTATCCTGGAACTGATCCCGGCGGCGCGGGTGGGGTTTGTCGGATTGTACCGCGACCCGGAAACACTGCAACCGGTGCAATACTACTGCAAACTGCCCGATCACCTGGAAGAGCGGGTGTCGATTGTGGTCGATCCGATGCTGGCGACGGGGAATTCGAGCGTCGCGGCGATTACGCTTTTGAAACAATCGGGTGCGAAGAATATCCGGTTTTTGTGCCTGCTGGCGGCCCCCGAAGGCATCGCCCGGATGAAAGAAGCGCATCCCGATGTGCAGATTGTCACAGCAGCGGTAGACCGGCAGCTGAATGACCATGGATATATTGTCCCGGGGCTAGGGGATGCGGGCGATCGGATGTTTGGTACTAAATAAAGGCTAAACCTCTTTACTCGGAAACAATCCTGTCGCAATGTGCCTCAAAGCTATTTGGGGGCAGTCTATGCTGTTGAAAATTGTATCGGCTGCGGCCTTGGTGGTGGTGATGTCTCCGATTGTCGCGTCTGCGCAGACAGTGGCGCAGATTGGGCAACCTGCGGAGCGGCCGCCTGCCAGCTACAAGGGCGCGCAATATGTGGACAGCCGGGGCTGCGTTTTCATGAACGCAAGCTATGGCGGTGCGGCGCAATGGGTGGCGCGGGTCAATCGCAGCCGTAAGGTTTTGTGTGGTTATCCGCCGACATTTGGGGCGAAGCCAGTGATTGAAATGGCCGAGGATGCGCCGGTTATGGCGGCGCCGCCAGCGGCCAAGCCAAAGGCGACTGCGCCGATGGTGGTGGCGGCAGCGCCGGTGATGGTCAAGCCTGCAAAGGCCAATGCGCCGATGGCGACGGTGGCGAGTGCGATGATGCCGGATGTGACGGAGGTACAGCCTGCGCCGAAGGTGCGGGTGGCGCATGCCACGGCTGGGTTGGCGCCGAATTTGCCGAACCCGCCGCAAAGCTATGCGCGGGTGGTCAGTTCTGGCCCGGCAGAGGGCAAGATCGGCTGTTTCACCGACGCGCCCGTGGCGGAAGTGGTGCGGTTGCGCAATGGCGGCACGGCGGTGGTTTGCACGCGGGGCGATGGCACGGCGAATGGGTGGCGCTCGCCGATCTATCCGCGCAGCGCGGGAGTTGGGGCGGCTTTGCGCGATCCGGTACAGGTGACGCGCGCGGATAACAGCGGTGTGGGGCGGGTTGCGGAACCGGCACCGCGCTATGCGGCGGCAGAGTTGCCGGATGTTGTGGTGCCGAAGGGCTACAAGGTCGCATGGACCGATGATCGTCTGAATCCGATGCGCGGCAAGGGCACGGCGGCGGGGCAGGCAGAGCAGGATCAACTGTGGACGCGGGACGTGCCGACGGAACTGATCAAGGATGTGAAGCGGGCCAAGGTCAAGCGTCAGCAGGTTGCGGGCACGGTCACGGTGTCGTCGAAGGGCACTGCCGCAGCGGCAGCGCCCAAGGCTGCGAAGGGCGGGGCTTGGGTGCAGATTGGCACCTTTGGCGTCGCATCCAATGCGGCAGGCGCGGCGGCGCAGTTGCGGGCTTTGGGTCTGCCTGTCGCCAAGTCGAAGCTGAACCGTGGCGGCAAGAATTTGCAGATTGTGCTGGCGGGGCCGTTTGGTTCGGGTGCCGATGCGCAGGCGGCGTTGCGGATGGCGCGCGGCGCGGGCTTTGGCGACGCTTACATCCGCTGAGATTTAGAGATTTGACACGGCCCCTCGGTTCAAACCGGGGGGCTTTGTCGTATCTTGTGTTGGGTGAAAGTTTTGTCCCCGCGGGGACAGGATTTGCGTTTTGTCCCCGCGGGGACGCGCGTTAGTTTTGTCCCCGCGGGGACGTGCTTGTGGTAAAGGCCGGTGATTTAGGTCGAAACCTACCACATATGGTATTGTTGCGTGATTTTCGGCTTATGCGCTGCAGATGCTTTTCAGGTCGGCCCATTGTGCATCGCTGAGAACCGCTGGCTGGCTGCCCTGCGGGAAGGGGTCAGCCTCGATCAGCGGCAGGGTGGCTTCGCCCGAGCTGTCGAGGCTGTAAGCATAGGGTTGCGCGCTGATCTTGGCGGCTTTGAAGGCGGCAAGCAGGGCCTCGTCACCCTGCGTGGGGCGCGGCGGCGTCAAAAGCTGCGCGCCGTAGTCATCCAGCGCATCGGCGGCAATCGCACCGCTGGCGAGCAGCGTGACGGTGGCACGCAGGCCAGCGGTTTCCAGCAAGGGCCGCGTCGGATCGGAGAGGGCGGCTTGCCCGCTGGCGGCGAGGATATGGCCTGCAATCACATCCGGGCTTTGGCTGGCCGTCAACAGCTTGAGCGGCAGGATCATCAGATCGCCGGGCAGGGCAAGCGGGGCTTGCAGCGCGTCACGCACCACCAGCACATGCGGCGGATGCACTGGGTTCAGCCGCAGACCCAATGCCACCGAAGCGGCGGTGCCATCCTTGCCCGTGCAGGGCGAGCCTGTCAGCTTGGTCAGATCTTGCAGCGCCAGCTTGCCCAGATCGGCGCGGGTGGCGGGGGGCAGCATTGCGGCGGTATAGTCGATCAGCTTGCCCGGCACCCAGAACACCGCAAGCGCGCCGATCATCGCGCCAAAGCCACCAAGCAGCACGCCGCGCAGACGACCGGGCTTGGGGCGGCGGCGTTCCAATGCGGTGCGCACGGTGTCGAGCGCCGACATCATCTCGGTATCGTCAACTTCAAGGGTTTCGCCGTCATCCGCGCCGGGGCCGTAAAGCGCTGGCAGTTTGCCGGGGTTCAGGCGTTCCAGCGCGGGCAGCGACCACTGCGCCAGCGCCATTTCGGTTTTGGGATCGGACAGCACGATGGTGGCTTCGCGCAGGCCCACCACCACCTCGCGCAGCTGCGCCGAGGGGGTTTCGCGCCACAGGCCCGGGCTTTCCAACCGCAAGTATTTGCGAAGTGCCGTCATTGCGCGGAATTATCTTTCCAAACCAACATCGCCCCACGATAGCCAGTTGCGGCAAAGGCCACAATCAGCCGTCGATCAGTTTTGCCACTGCACGCAGTTCAAACTTCTGGATTTTTCCGGTTGAGGTCTTGGGAAGCTCTGCAAAGACCACATGCTTGGGGGTTTTGAAGCCAGCCAGCCTGCTGCGGCAATGCGCGATCAACTCGGCGGCGGTGGCGCTGGCGCCGGGTTTGAGTTCGACAAAAGCGCAAGGCACCTCGCCCCATTTGTCATCGGGCTTGGCGACGACGGCGCAAAGTGACACGGCGGGGTGGTGCATCAAAGCGCCCTCGACCTCGACCGAGGACACATTCTCGCCGCCCGAGATGATGATGTCTTTGGCGCGGTCGGTGATTTTCAGATAGCCGTCGGCGGTTTGAAAGGCGATGTCGCCGGTGCGGAACCAACCGCCTTTGAACGCCTCGGCGGTGGCTTCGGGGTTTTTGTAATAGCCTTTCATCACCATGTTGCCGCGCATGGCGATCTCGCCCAGATGCGCGCCGTCGCGGGGGACGGGGTTGCCGTGGGAATCGTGAACCTCGGCCCCTTCGAGCATTGCCATCGCCACCCCGGTGCGGGCCTTGAGGGCGGCGCGGGCGTCGCCGGTGGCGCTGTTCCATTCGGTTTGCCACAGACATTCGGCGGCGGGACCGTAGGTTTCGGTAAGCCCGTACACTTGCGTGACGTTGAAGCCCAAGGGTTCAAAGGCGGCGAGGGTGGCGGCGGGGGGCGGAGCACCTGCGGTGAACACCTCGACCGTGTGCGAGAAGGCGCGGCGGTCTGCGGCGGCGCAGTTGATCATGGTGTTCAGCACGATCGGCGCTGCGCCGAAATGGGTGACACCTTCGTCTGCAATGGCGTCATAGATCGCTTTGGCGGTGATGTCGCGGCAGCACACCAGCGTGCCGCCCAGCATCGGGATCATCCACGGGTGGCACCACGCGTTGCAATGAAACAGCGGCACGATGGTCAGGTAGATCGGGAACAGCTGCATCCGCCACGCGATGGTGCTGGCGGTGGTGGCGAGATAGGCGCCGCGATGATGGGTGACAACGCCTTTGGGACGGCCCGTGGTGCCAGAGGTGTAATTGATCGCGATGCTTTCCCATTCATCCTCGGGCATTTGCCACGGGTGGGCGGGGTCGCCGGTGGCCAGAAGCTGATCGTAGGTTTGATAGCGGCCGGAGGCGGTGAAGCCATGATCCGCCACTTCGATGATCTGCGGCGCGGGCGTGGTCATCTGGGCGATGGCGGCCTCGGCAAGCGGCAGAAAGGCCGTGTCGCACAGCAGCAGTTTCGCGCCGGCATGGCCGAAGATATAGGCGACGGTGTCGGCCTCCAGTCGGGTGTTGATGGTGTTCAGCACGGCACCGCAGGCGGGGACGCCGAAATGCGCCTCGGCCTGCGCGGGGATATTGGGCAGCAGGGTTGCCACCACATCGCCGGGCAGGATGCCTTTTTGCGCAAGCGCATGCGCCAGTTGGCTGACATGGGCAGCATAGTCGGCATAGGTCAGGCGGGTGGATTTCCACACCACGGCAGTGCGATGGGCGAAGACATCGGCGGCGCGCTTGAGATGCGAGAGCGGTGTCAAGGCTGCGTAGTTTGCCGGTGTCTTGCCCAAGCCCTGTTCATCTGCCAGCCAGCCCATATGTTCCCTCCCCGAAACGCTTTGCGATATGTCGCTTTCTGACGTGCAGAGTGGAAGCGTTCCGGGCAGTTGAAAAGCAGGAAACCGAAGGATACTGCCATGCGCGCGACAAAAGACCACACTTTGGCCGCCGCCGGACTGATTTGCACCTATGCGATGATCATTGGCTTCACCGACAACTATGTGAAGGTGATCGCAGCCGAAGCCGGGTTGTGGCAGTTTCACTTTAGCCGCAGCTGTTTGGCGATGCTGCTGCTGGGGCTGCTTGCGCTGCCGTTCGGGCTGCGTTTGCGCCCGGTGAACCTGCGCGCAGTGGCGGCGCGGTCGGCCATTCATGGGCTTGCGATGGTGATTTACTTTGGCGCGCTGGCGTTTTTGCCGGTGGCTTTGGTCGCGGCGGGCCTGTTTACCGCGCCGATCTTTGTGTTGCTGATCTCGCGCTTTGCTTATGGCCACGCGATTGGGCCGGTGCGGATTTTGGCGGTGGCTTTGGGGTTTGTCGGGGTGATTCTGGTGCTGGGGCCCGAGGCGATGTCGGGCGCATCGCTTGCAGCACTGTTGCCGGTGATCGCGGGGGCGCTGTATGCGATGGGCAATATCGCCACCCGCGAATGGTGCCCCGAGGAAAGCGCCGAGACGTTGCTCGCCGGGTTTTTCGTGGCCTTGGGGGTGATTGGCGCGGTGGGGATGGTGGCGTTGGCGCTGTGGCCGATTGCGGTGCCGTTGGGGACGGATGGATTTTTGCAGCGCGGGGCGGTCTGGCCCTCGGGCACGTTCTATTTCTGGACCTTTGTGCAGGCGGCAGGATCGCTTTTGGGCGTCGGCATGATGATCCGCGCCTATCAGATCACCGATGCGAGCCGGGCATCTGTGCTGGAGTATATCATCCTGCCCGCCTCGGCGTTCTGGTCGTATGTGATCTGGCGCGAGACGCTGACGCCCTTGGCGGTTCTGGGCATGGTGTTGATTGTGGCGGCGGGCATGATGATCGCGCTGCGGGCGCGCGTGCAGGAAAGCTAGTCGGGAAAGCTAGGCAGGAAAGCTAGTCGGAGACCGCTTCGCGCCAATGCCGCCGACACAGGCTGACATAGGTTTCATTGCCGCCGATTTGCACCTGCTCACCGTCTTGCAACGCCCGGCCATCGGGGCCACGCCGGATCACCATGGTGGCCTTCTTGCCGCAATGACAGATCGTGCGCACCTCGCGCATTTCATCCGCCCAAGCCAGCAGGGCCGCTGATCCGGGGAACAAATTGCCTTGGAAATCAACGCGAAGCCCGTAGCACATCACCGGCACACCCAGATCATCCACCGCGCAGGCGAGTTGCCAGACTTGAGTTTTGGTCAGAAATTGCGCCTCGTCGATGAACACGCAAGCGACCGGATTTTGCGCACACCGCGCCGCCAGTTTGGCGAACATATCGTCATCGGGCGCGAATGTATCAGCAGGTTCGCCAATACCGATCCGGCTGGCAATCCGGGCATGGCCGGCGCGATTGTCCAGCTGCGCGGTGATCAGATAGGTCTGCATCCCGCCTTCGCGATAGTTATGCGAGGCTTGCAGCAGCAGGGTCGATTTGCCTGCGTTCATTGTCGAGTAGTTGAAATATAGCTTGGCCATGCGCCGATCTAACGCATGGCCAAGCGGGCTGGCAAGCCCGCGCCGCTGGGGCGCGGGATGCAGCGTAAGACTGATACGCAAACACACCGAAACACTGACAATACCAACACATACCTTGGGTGGGGCCAGACGCGCCGCCCGAAATGATTACGCACGTTCAGGCAGGCCCGAACGCAGACTTATGTTAGGTCCGCCGTGCGACCGTGACACATGCCCCAGTTCACCCAGATAGGCTCTGCACGGCGGAACCCCACCCACACCAACGCTGGGGGCGCTGGCCACTCACTACAGTTCCGGTTGCCCGGAACACCTTTATGAATGACAAAATCTTAGGACGGCATTAATGGGAAAAGACAAATTGAATTCCCCGGATACATTTCAGGGGAGCGTGAGGCGAATTATGAGTACAGAAAGCTACCTGAAAAAGCACACCGAGGCTTTGGTCAAAGACGTCGGTATCGAGGCCGCCTGCGAGTTGACAGGAAAGTCAAAGGCGACGCTGGGCCGCTACTATTCAGACTCGGGAGAGCATGACGACCGCTTCATGCCGATTGATGTCGTGGCGCAGCTGGAATCTGCGGCGCGCTTCCCGCATGTGACCGAGGCTTTGGCCGATCTGCGTGGCATCACGCTGAGCTATGATCCTGAAAAGCGCAATTCAGACGGCAAGGGTGTGAATGGCGATGTGGTGGCCTTGGCGCAGCGCTTTGCGATGTTGATGGCCGAATACA
This sequence comes from Cypionkella aquatica, assembly GCF_030161095.1. Classification (GTDB taxonomy): domain Bacteria; phylum Pseudomonadota; class Alphaproteobacteria; order Rhodobacterales; family Rhodobacteraceae; genus Cypionkella; species Cypionkella aquatica. Next base: position 99,496 of record NZ_BSPP01000005.1, on the reverse strand, counting down.
ACACGGCGATTGGCGATGGCGTGATTTCGGTGAATGAAGCCAAGCGGATGCTGCGGGAAACCTTGGCTATTCAACAGGTTCTGCTGGAAATGAAGCTTAATCTGGAAGAAGAAGTCAGTTGAAGTTTCGCAGGCTTTAGAGCTTGCGCCAGTTGGATCTCGGAAGATTCGGATATGAAAAAGCGCCCGGATGACCTCCGGGCGCTTTTGTTCTAGCAGGCAGTTTTAGCGCGGCGTGCGGGCGACTGCGGCGCGCGGCTTGGCGGCACCATCAGCACGACGCGGGGCAAAGCTGCCGCCTGCGGGCTTCGGTTTGCCCTGCGGTTTCGCGCCGGGTTTGCCGGGGGCTGCGCGCTGAATAGGCTGGCTGCCTGCCTTTTGGCCGCCACGGCCCTGACCCGGGCGTTGGCCACGGTTCTGGCCGGGTTTCGGGGCGGCTGCGACCGCATCGGCGGCCCAAGGCGCGCCACCCAAAACTGGGATCGGCTTTTTCAACAGCTTTTCAACGGCTTGCAACTCGCCCATTTCCGCAGGTGCGCAGAAGGAAATCGAGGTGCCTTCCTTGCCAGCCCGTGCGGTGCGGCCAATTCGGTGGACGTAATTTTCCGGCACATTCGGCATGTCAAAGTTATAGACATAACGGACGCCGGGGATGTCGATGCCGCGCGAGGCCACATCAGTTGCCACCAGCACATCGAGTTCCGCCTTGCGGAATTCGGTCAGGGTGCGGTCGCGCTGGTTCTGCGATTTGTTGCCGTGGATCGAGCCCGCCTTGAAGCCCCAAGCCACGAGCAGCTTCATCAGCTTTTCCGAACCATGCTTGGTGCGGCCAAACACCAAGGCCTGTTCGCCCGGGTGCTTCAGAAGATATTCTTTCAGCATCAATGCCTTATCGCCATTCGGCAGATAATGCACGCCTTGGTCGATCCGCTCTACCGGCTTGCCCGGAGGGGCGACTTGCACCTTGATCGGGTTTTGCAGATAGGTTTCGGCCAGTTCCTCGATATCCTTCGGCATGGTGGCCGAGAACAGCAGGGTCTGGCGTTTCAGCGGGATATGCTTGGCGATTTTGCGCAGGGAATGGATGAAGCCCATGTCGAGCATGTGGTCAGCCTCGTCCAGCACCAGATAGCCGGTGGCATGCAGCGAGACATCGCCACGCTCCAGCAGATCAATCAGGCGGCCAGGGGTGGCGACAAGGATATCCGCGCCGCGCTTCAGCTTTTCGGCCTGTTTGAACAGGGACGCGCCGCCGACGACCATGGCAACCTTGACGGCGGTGCCTTTGGTGAAAATCTCAAGGTTGTCGGCGATCTGGCTGACGAGTTCGCGGGTCGGCGCAAGGATCAAGGCGCGGACGGTTTTCGGGGCAGGCGGGTGGCCCAGATCAAGGATGCGGTGCAACAGCGGCAGGCCGAAAGCGGCGGTTTTACCCGTGCCGGTCTGCGCAAGACCCATCAGATCTTTGCCCGCCATGATATGCGGAATAGCCTGCACCTGAATCGGCGATGGCATTTTAAGGCTGGTTTTCTCAAGCGCTTTCAGGATGCTTTCCGAAAGCCCGAGGTCTGCGAAAGTGGTGGTCATAACAGTCTTTCCGGCGGCCCAAAGCCGCCCGTCCACCCCAGAGGGGCGGCAGTGGGAAGCGACACCCCCTCGCATCAGGCCCGTGCCCGATACCGTGACTGTCGCGGAACCCCTGCGTGCGGTGGGAACCAGTCTCCATGGCCTTACACATGCTCACGCGGCACGGGCACTATGGATGAGAGGGGAGATGGCGGATTGGGGGGGGGATGTCAAGGGTGATATCCGTCCGGCTCCTCGCGGCGAGTGGTCGGAGAGGGCGTGCTCCTAAACGATGTTGTTAACACGCATCGAAACAAGGCGAGCCTGTAATGGTTAGTAGCAAAAATTCCTTGGGAGGGTCGAGCAATAAGCTAGGCACGGTTGTCGTCGCGCCACCCGGAGGTCGACCGTGTCCGAGCGTCAGGTACGGTTTTCGGCAGCGCCCCATGCGCGCTTGACCGACAAGTGCTCCAAAGCTATGTTCTACAAAAGTTCTGGAGGCAAGGATGACTAAAGACTATTCAAGGTCGTTGGAACTCTTGTGTCCAACTTGTGCTGGGGTATCGTTTGAATTCGATAATGATGTCGATGAAGCAGTTCGAACCTACCAATGCAAAGGGTGCGGAGGTTCATTTGACCACGAACACATTATGCAGGCAAACTCATCTCGTGTAGAGGCCGAAATAGAGGCTATTGGTGAAGAAGTACTTGGTGACGCAGTTAAGAAATTACGTAAAGCCTTCGCTGGCAATAAGTTCATCAAGATAAAATGAGCGATTTGATTTCCGCTGTAGCGCTGTTTGTCTCAATTCTAGCGATTTGGCAAACTCATAGGCAGGCGTCAAATTCAGAACGATTAACTGAACAGGAAATTGAACTGGTACGTCAGCAGCTTGCTTCCAACAGGCGATCGGCGATTGAAGAGAGGCAGGCAGGTGTCTCCGCCCGAATGTTTAAGGATGGCAAAGGCTGGAAAGTAAGAGTTTTCAACGCAGGCCTATCAGAAGCCAAGAATGTCAGACTCGTTCTTGACGATCAAAATCAATTGGTTACCGAGAACGCTGTTCGAGGCAAGTTCCCGATGGCTAGGATGGAGAGGGGGCAATCGGTTGATTTCTTGTCGTTTGTCCATATGGCATCGCCGGACAAGGAAACTTTGACTATCCAGTGGGATGACGCATCTGGCAAAGACCGAGAAAATCAAGTCGAAATAACGACTTGACGTCCCTCACCCCTGCAACGTCCTCACCCCATAGCCCTCGCCACGCGCCTGCATCGCTTGCACAACGGCAATCGCCGCGGCGGCGGTGGTGAAATAGGGGATCTTGTCCATCAGCGCCACGCGGCGGATGTCGCGGCTGTCGGTGACGGCTTGGGTGCCTTCGGTGGTGTTCATCACCATGGCGATGTCGTTGTTTTTCAAGCGATCGACGATGTTCGGGCGGCCTTCATAGACCTTGTTCACCAAGGTCGCCTTGATGCCTTGCGCGTTCAGCCAGGCGGCGGTGCCGCGGGTGGCGACGATCTCGAACCCCAGGCCCACCAGATCGGCCATCGCGGTGGCGAAGGCGGCGGTTTTGTCCATGTCTTTGATCGACACAAAAGCGCGGCCAGCGTCGGGCAGGGCCACGCCTGCGCCCATTTGCGCCTTGAGGAACGCCAAGGCGAAGGTGCGATCCCAGCCCATCACCTCACCGGTGGAGCGCATTTCTGGCCCCAGAACCGGATCGACGCCGGGGAAGCGGGCGAAGGGCAGAACGGCTTCTTTCACGCTAAACCAAGGGGTTATCGGATCGGCAAGGGTGAAGGGGTTGGCCAAGGGCAGCGGCGTATCCGGGCCGACACCTTGGGCATAGGGCGCGCGCATCGGGAAGTTTGACATCGGCTCGCCTGCCATCAGGCGGGCAGCGATGGCGGCAATCGCACTGTCGGTGGCTTTGGCGACGAAAGGCACGGTGCGGGAGGCGCGCGGGTTGACTTCCAGCACGAAAATCACGCCGTCTTTGATCGCAAATTGCACGTTCATCAGGCCGACCACGTTCAGCGCCAAGGCCATCTGCACGGTCTGGCGTTTCAGCTCGGCAATGGTTTCGGGGGTCAGCGAATGGGGCGGCAAACAGCAGGCCGAATCGCCCGAATGGACGCCGGCCTCTTCAATATGTTCCATGATTCCAGCGACATGCACCTCTTTACCGTCGCTTAACGCATCTACGTCAACCTCAATGGCACCAGAGAGGTAGCTGTCGAGCAGAACCGGGCTGTCACCCGAAACCTGCACGGCGGTGGCAATGTAGCGTTCAAGCTGGGCGTCGTCGCGGATGATTTCCATGGCGCGGCCACCCAACACGAAGGAGGGGCGAATGACCAAAGGATAGCCGACGTCTTTTGCGACAGCGAAAGCCTCGTCGCGCGAACGGGCGGTGCCGTTGTGCGGCTGTTTCAGATCCAGCTTGTGCAGAAGCTGTTGGAAACGCTCACGATCTTCGGCCAGATCAATGGCGTCAGGCGTGGTGCCAAGGATCGGGATGCCTTCGTCGTGCAAAGCGTTGGCGAGTTTCAGCGGAGTTTGGCCGCCGAATTGCACGATCACGCCGTGCAGGGTGCCGTTTTCCTGCTCGACCCGCAGGATTTCGAGAACGTGTTCAAGGGTAAGCGGCTCAAAATACAAGCGGTCCGAGGTGTCGTAGTCGGTGGAAACGGTTTCCGGGTTGCAGTTGACCATGATGGTCTCATAGCCCGCATCCGTCAGCGCATAGCAGGCGTGGCAGCAGCAATAGTCGAACTCGATGCCCTGACCGATACGGTTCGGGCCACCGCCAAGGATGACGACCTTTTTCGCGTTGGAAGGCCGGGCTTCACATTCCACATCGCCCATCGCGGGGGCCTCATAGGTGGAATACATATAGGGGGTCTGGGCCTCAAACTCGGCGGCGCAGGTGTCGATGCGTTTGAACACGGCATTGACGCCAAGGTTGCGGCGGGCGCGGCGGATTTGCGATTCGTCACGGCCCGTCAGGGTGGCGAGGCGGGCATCGGTGAAGCCCATCATTTTCAATTTGCGGATGCCGGGGGCATCAAGCGGCAGGCCCTTGGCACGAATTTGGGCTTCAGCTTCGATGATTTCGCGGATGCGGGCGAGGAACCATGGATCAAAGCTGGTGATGGCGTTGATTTCGTCATCCGAAAGCCCGTGGCGCATGGCTTGGGCAATGACGCGCAGGCGGTCGGGGGTGGCTTTTGACAGCGCGAGGGTGATGGCGGCGCGGTCTGGGGCGCCTGTCGCGGAAACACCGGGGATGGCGATTTCGTCGAAACCCGACAGGCCGGTTTCCAAGGATGCCAGCGCCTTTTGCATCGATTCGTGGATGGTGCGGCCAATGGCCATCACTTCGCCAACCGATTTCATGGCGGTGGTCAGGTTGGGTTCCGAGCCGGGGAATTTCTCAAACGCGAAGCGGGGGATTTTGGTGACGACATAGTCGATCGAGGGTTCAAACGACGCGGGCGTGACTTTGGTGATGTCGTTGTCAAGCTCGTCCAGCGTGTAGCCGACCGCCAGTTTGGCGGCGACTTTGGCGATGGGAAAGCCGGTGGCTTTTGAGGCGAGGGCGGACGAGCGTGACACCCGGGGATTCATCTCGATCACCACCATGCGGCCATCGGCGGGGTTGATCGCCCATTGCACGTTGGAACCGCCGGTTTCCACACCGATTTCGCGCAGCACGGCGATCGAGCCGTTGCGCATGATCTGATATTCTTTGTCGGTCAGCGTCAGGGCGGGGGCGACGGTGATAGAGTCGCCGGTATGCACGCCCATCGGGTCAATGTTTTCGATGGCGCAGATGATGATGGCGTTGTCGGCAGTGTCGCGGACCACCTCCATCTCAAACTCTTTCCAACCCAAGAGCGATTCGTCGATCAGGATTTGCGCCATTGGGCTGGCCTCAAGGCCGGAGCGGCAGATCGCCTCGTAGTCGTCGCGGTTGTAGGCGACGCCGCCGCCGGTGCCGCCAAGGGTGAAGGCGGGGCGGATGATGGCGGGGAGGCCGACATATTCGATGGCGGACATACACTCGGCCACGCCTGCGGCGATGTCATATTTGCCGGATGGCAATTTGGGCGCTGCGATGATGGTGGCTTTGGGGTTTTCAAGGCCGATGCGGTCCATCGCCTCGCGGAACAATTTGCGATCTTCTGCCATTTCGATGGCCGGACGCTTGGCGCCGATCAGCTCGACGTTGAACTTTTCCAACACACCGAGGTCAGCGAGCGCCAGAGCCGTGTTCAGCCCGGTTTGGCCGCCCATGGTGGGCAGCAGGGCATCGGGGCGCTCTTTCTCGATGATTTTGGCGACGACTTCGGGGGTGATCGGCTCGATATAGGTCGCATCTGCCAGACCCGGATCGGTCATGATGGTGGCAGGGTTCGAGTTCACCAGGATCACCCGGTAGCCTTCTTCGCGCAGGGCTTTGCAGGCTTGGGCGCCCGAGTAGTCGAACTCACACGCTTGGCCGATCACGATAGGGCCTGCACCGATGATCATGATGGATTTGATGTCGGTTCTTTTTGGCATGGCGGCCCCCTGTCTTTGAGCGCCCCGTTCTTCAGGGCCCTCAGCGCAAAACTTTGCGGGTTATAGCCAGCACGCGCCGGGGCGCAAGGGGCATTTGGCCGTCGTTCCGCTGCTTGGCCGGGGTGCGGATTTTTGCAGGAAAAATCCGTGCACGATTTCTGGGGCAGAAATCGGTTTCGCGGTGGGTGTTGGGCGTGCACACGGCGGCCAGATCGCTCTGGCCGCCGTGTGTCGTGGATTGGATGACTACCTTTGCCCGACGGCAGCTTCGGCTGCGGCAATCGCGGCGCGGCGTTTTTCGACCTGATCGCCAATCGGCGGGCCTGCAAAACGGCGGCTTTCAAAGCCGAACCAGACCACCAGCGCCAAAGCGATGAAGCCCAGCACGATCCACAGCACTTTGTCGTTTGGCGGCTGAATGGCGATGTAGAAGATGATGACCATGCCGATGACCGACAGGAACGAGATCAGCTTATACAGCCCCGCAGACATCGCCCAAGGGCCGGGGGTTTTCCATTTGTCGGTGCCATAGGCGAACATGCCGCAGGTCAGCGGGATCGCAAACGACAAGAACAGGAACACGAGCGTCGAGTTCACCACGATCGTATAGAGGTTGGTGCCGCCGACCGAAACGAATTGGGCGGCGAACACATAGAGGATTTCCAGCACAGCGGCGGTCCAGATCGCAGTGACCGGGGTGCGGTATTTTGGCGAAACCTTGGCCAAAGCCTCGGACGCGCCGGGGATGCCGCCATCGCGCGAAAAGGCGAACAACATCCGGCTGGCCGAGGTGACGGTTGCAAGACCGCACAGCAGTTGCGAAATCAGGATCGCCAGATACAGCACGTTCTTCAGCCCAGAAGGCAGGATCGCATCCATCGTCAGGAAGAACATCGACCAGCCTTGGCCTGCGGCCACGGCCAGATCCGGGATCGCCAAGGTGATGGCGCAGATCATCACCCAGCCGATCAGCGAGGCCCAAAGCACCGAAGACACGATAGAGCGCGGCACCGAATGGGCGGCTTTCACGGTCTCTTCCGAAGTATGCGCCGAGGCGTCATAGCCGGTGATGGTGTAGACTGGCAAAAGCAGGCAGAGCAGGAACAGATAGCCCATATTGTCGGTCTGCGGGAACACGTTACCGCCCGCCTCACCCGAGTAGTTGGTAAAGGTCCACAAGCGGCTGATGTCGATGGCTGGGGCGTAGAACAGGCAGGCCAGCACCAGCACGGCGGTCGCCGCAAAGATGATATAGCCCGAAATGTCCGTCAGCATCGCGGTGACCTTGATGCCCAGATGGTTGAACAACGCCTGTGCAATGGTGATCACTGCGACAAAGCCCACGACCTCGCCCGCCGTGCCGGTAAAGCCGAACATCGACCCGAAGGTGCCAGCAAAGAAGAAGGCGGTGCCGATGTTGATGGCACCCAGCACCGTGATCAGGCCCAGCAGGTTCATCCATGCGGTCAGCCAGCCGATGAAACGGCCACCAAGGATCGAGCCCCAATGGTAAAGCCCGCCCGCAGTCGGGAAGGCCGAAGCGATCTGCGCCATTGCAAGCGCGAACATCCCCGAGATCAGACAGCCGACGATCCAGCCGATGCCCGCCCCTGCGCCGCCGACCGAAGAGATCGCCTGTGCGAAAGAGTTGATGCCGCCCGACAAGATGCAGATGATCGAAAACGAGATTGCGAAGTTGGAAAATTTCGACATAGAGCGCGAAAGCTCTTGCGCGTAGCCCATGCCATGCAGGACTTTGATGTCCTCATGCGCATCTTTATCGGTATAGTCTTCCGATGCCATTTAGTTACCCTCCGAACCGTTGATTGGTCGTTATTATCGTTGGCGGTGCGACATTTTGCCGTCCCTTCGCACAAGGAAGCGCGGATTTTTCAGTCTGGCAAGCACTGAATAGAAATTTACAGAAATCAGCTGTGGCCGGAGCGCAAGCGGGGGCATAGCTGCGGTTTTCGCGTCGTAAATGCGCAAAAGACGGGCGGGTCGGGACTGGATTTGCGGGGCCGGGTGGCCTAGTTGAAAGCACTGGCTTGGTTGGCCGCTCTGGCTGACGTAAAAGCATTGATTAATGTAAAAGCACTGGCTGACCTGAACGCACTGGCTGAACAAAAAGCACTGGCCGGATTGGCAGGACCAGACAAAGAGGATGGCGCGGGTGATCCTGATCGAAGATGGGCCGGGGGGGCAGGCTGCGCTGTTTGACGGTGCCGAGGCACTGATCGTGGCACGCAACGGCGGCGAAATCGCTGCGGCCTATGCCGAACTGGACAAGGCGCGGGCGGCGGGCAAATGGGTTGCCGGCTATATCAGCTATGAGGCGGGCTATGCGTCAGAGCCGAAGTTGGCCGCGTTAACGCCTGCGGGTGCTGTGCCGTTGCTGGTGTTCGGGGTGTTTGCGGCCCCACGCGATCCGCGTCAGGTGCTGGAGCAAGCCGGGGCCGAGGCGCGCGGCGTCGCGGTGGCCCCGCTGGAGCCCGCGATCAGCCGCACTGACTATGGCGCGGCGATGGCGGCTGTGATGGGCTATATCGCGGCGGGCGACTGTTATCAGATCAATCTGACCTTCCCCTTGCACACGCGGTTGTTGCAAGGCTCGGCGCTGGGGCTTTATGGCGCGCTGCGGGCGCGGCAAGCCGTGGGGCATGGCGCTTTCGTGGATCTGGGCGCGGGACCGGTGTTGGTGTCACGCTCGCCTGAACTGTTCGTGCGCCTTGATGCCGCCGGGCGGATTGAGGCGCGGCCGATGAAGGGCACAGCGCCGCGCGACGCGGACCCCGTGCGCGATGCGGAATTGGCGGAAGGCTTGCGCAGCTCGGCCAAGGATCAGGCGGAAAACCTGATGATCGTTGATCTTTTGCGCAATGATATCAGCCGGGTGGCGCGGGTGGGTTCGGTCAAGGTGCCGGAATTGTTCGCGGTGGAAAGCTATGCGACGGTGCATCAGATGGTCAGCCGGGTGGTGGGCCAACTGGTGGACGCGCCCAGCATGGCGGGGATCATGGCCGCGCTGTTTCCATGTGGGTCGATCACCGGGGCGCCAAAAATCCGCGCGATGGAGATTATCCACGAGGTCGAAGCCTTCCCGCGTGGGGCCTATTGTGGTGCGATCGGCTGGATGGCGCCGGATGGTGCGGCTTCGTTTTCCGTGGCGATCCGCACATTGTCGGTGATGCCGGATGGCGCGATCACGCTGAATGTCGGCGGTGGCGTGGTGCAGGACAGCACGGCGGATGGCGAATGGGAGGAGGCGTTGTGGAAAGCGCGTTACGTGCAGGGGCTGGTGCGGCAGGCCTGAAACTGTCTGAGCTGAAGCTGATCGAGACGCTGGCTTGGGACGGCCAGGCGCTGCGGCGGTTGCCGTTGCATCTGGCGCGGTTGGCTGGGTCTGCGGCGCGGTTGGGCTGGGCTTGCGATCTGGCAGCGGTTGAGGCCACTTTGGTGGCGGCGGTGCCGGTGGGGCCAGCGCGGATGCGGCTGACACTGGATGCGGCGGGGCGGATTGAGGTGCAGGTGGCGGATCTGCCAGCGGCAAAAGCGCTGTGGCGGGTGGGGCTTGCATCCGAGCGGCTTTGTGCGGGTGATGTCTGGCTTTCGATAAAGTCGACGCGACGGGCGGCCTATGATGCGGCGCGGGCGGCATTGCCTGCGGGGCTGGATGAGGTGATCTTGTGCAACGAGCGCGGCGAGGTCTGCGACGGGACGATCACCACGGTTTTCTTTGATCGCGGCCAAGGTATGCGGACCCCGCCGCTTCATTGTGGTCTGTTGCCGGGCGTGCTGCGCGCAGAACTGGGCGTGCCAGAGCAACTGCTGTTGATCGAAGATGTGCCAAAGGTGCGATTGTGGGTCGGCAATTCGGTGCGTGGCCTGATCCCGGCGATCTGGGTGACCTAGCGGAGCGCGTGCCGCGCGTTGTTTTCATCTCGGGTTTGCGGGACTTCGCCCGAAACCCTCGGGTGGTTTGCTGTAGCCACGCTGGCCTAAATATCCCCGCCGGAGGCATCCTACAGTGCTGTTGCAGCTTCCGGCGGGTATATTTGGACTAATGTGAAAGGCCATGGGCTTGACTTCACCCTTGCGGCGGGGTGTATCGGGCCGGAACTGTTTAGCCCGCTTGAAGGGGAAGTCTATGCACGCCTATCGCAGCCATACTTGCGCCGATTTGAACACGTCCCATGTCGGAAATGAGGTCCGCTTGTCGGGCTGGGTGCATCGGGTGCGCGACCATGGGGGCGTGTTGTTCATTGATTTGCGCGACCATTATGGCATCACGCAGGTGATCGCGGACAGCGACAGCCCGGCTTTTGCCGATATGGACAAGGTTAGGGCGGAATGGGTGGTGCGGATTGATGGCCGGGTGAAGGGGCGCGATGCGTCTTTGGTCAACCCCAAGCTGCCGACCGGCGAGATTGAGGTTTATGCCACCGCTTTGACCGTGCTGGGGGCTGCGGAAGAGTTGCCTTTGCCGGTGTTTGGTGAGGTGGAATATCCCGAGGAAACCCGGTTGACCTACCGCTTCCTCGATCTGCGGCGGGAGAAGCTGCACCGCAATATGATGCTGCGCTCGAATGTGGTGCGCTCGATGCGCAACCGGATGTGGGATCAGGGTTTTACCGAGTTTCAGACCCCGATCATCACCGCATCTTCGCCGGAAGGCGCGCGGGATTTTCTGGTGCCGTCGCGGCTGCATCCCGGCAAGTTTTATGCCTTGCCGCAAGCACCGCAGCAGTTCAAGCAGCTGATCATGGTGGCGGGTTTTGACCGTTATTTCCAGATCGCGCCCTGCTTCCGCGATGAAGATCCGCGCGCCGACCGCTCGCCCACCGACTTTTATCAGCTTGATATCGAGATGTCTTTTGTCGAGCAGGAAGACGTCTTCGCCGCTGTGCAGCCGGTGGTGCAGGGGATTTTTGAAGAATTTGCGCCGGGCAAAAAGGTCTATTCTGACTGGACCAAGATTGCGTACCGCGACAGTCTGAAATGGTATGGCAGCGACAAGCCCGACCTGCGCAACCCGATCAAGATGCAAGATGTGTCTGAACATTTTGCAGGCTCTGGCTTTGCGATTTTCGCGAAATTGCTGGAGGTTGAGGGCAATGAGGTGCGGGCTATTCCGGCACCGACGGGCGGTTCGCGCAAGTTCTGCGACCGCATGAATGCGTTTGCGCAGAAAGAGGGCCTGCCGGGGATGGGCTATATCTTCTGGCGCGAGGCCGAAGATGCCCAAGAAAGAATGGCGGAGATGCGCGCTTCCATCGAGGCATTCCAAGCTGATCTAGTCGGGAAGCTCGGTGCAAAAGTGGATAACAGCCTGCTCAGAATGGTTGCGATGTACGGCAAGACACGATCCGGTAAACGGATCATCGCGGATAACGTCGGTGAAGAACGGGCGAAAGCGAAGAAGTTTAGCTTCGCTGAAAACGGCTATCTTACTGACTTAGGGCGCAAACTTATTCTATGCTTTTTTGAAGACGAGGGCTTTCTAGAACACAAAAGCGCCCTTATCGCAGACAGCGCAATGGAAGCCGCCGGCCCCTTGGCGAAGAACATCGGGCCAGAGCGCACCGAAGCTATCCGGGTGCAGCTTGGATTGGGCAAGGGCGATGCCGCGTTTTTCCTTGGTGGCAAGCCCGAGGCGTTTGAGGCGATCTCGGGTCGGGCGCGCAATGAGATTGGCCGCGAATTGGGGCTGACCGAGAAGGATTGCTTCAAATTCGCCTGGATCGTCGATTTCCCGATGTATGAGAAAACCGACGACGGCAAGATTGATTTCAGCCACAACCCGTTCTCGATGCCGCAGGGCGGGATGGAGGCGCTGAACGGCGATCCGCTGAATGTCTATGCGTATCAATATGATCTGGCCTGCAACGGCTATGAGCTGATCAGTGGCGGTATCCGCAACCACAAGCCGGAAATCATGTTCAAGGCGTTTGAGTTGGCGGGTTATCCGAATTCAGAAGTTGAAAAGCGCTTTGGTGGCATGGTCAAGGCGTTCAAATATGGCGCGCCGCCCCACGGTGGCTGTGCCGCAGGGATCGACCGGATCGTGATGCTTTTGGCCGATGAGCCGAACATCCGCGAGGTGATCATGTTCCCGATGAACCAGCGCGCTGAAGACATGCTGATGGGCGCACCGTCCGAGCCGATGAACGCGCAGCTGCGCGAATTGGGTCTGCGGGTTGTGCCGAAAGACTAGGCGTTGGCGGCGGTGCTGATCGCCGTGTTTCGTGCAATATCGGCCTGACCGCGCCATGCGGTCAGCGCCACCATGCACAGGGTGACCACCACTGCGGTGATCACCACCCATTCCGCAAATACCGCACCGGAGTCGTCTTGCAGGAAGCGTTGTTTGGCGGACATCAATGTGCATCTTTCCCGGTTGTGGCTGTTGGTGCTGGTTTTGCAGCCGAATGGGGCGGAAACATGCAGCATCTCGGCCAACGGCGTGGTGATTGCGCGGCGGTTTCGCGCAGGGTTAAGCGGGGTTGGCTTTACGCGGTTTCCGGTTTCGGGCTGAAAGCGGCGGATTGCTGGGCGCGGCTGAGGCGGCTGTCGAGCAGGCTGCGCAGACCGTCAAGATCACCCGAGGCCGGCAGGCTGGCCGCGCGTGCAGCACGGGCGAGACTTGCATCATGCGCGTGATGCGCAAGCCCCAGCAGAAACCCGGTCAGATAGCGGCGGGCGATGGCATCCGGCGCTGCGGCAAGAGCGGATGCGGCGCGCGACAGGTCATCCCGCAGGGCGAGCGGATCAGGTTGGATCTTGGCATCAGCCACGGCTGTGGGGCCGAGGCCGGGCAGGTGCCTGCGGATCGTGGCACAGAAATCGGCAAAACTTTCAAAGGGTTTGTCGAGAAAGCCTTCGGCCCCCGATTGCAGGGCCACGTTGCGCCCATCCGCATTGCCCGAGGTGCCGAGCACGGCAAGCGGGCGTTGCGGGCCAAGCGCCAGTTCGGCGATCAGGGATTCGCCACGGCCGTCGGGCAGGCCCAGATCGACGATCACCACATCGGGGCGGTACACCCGCAGATGCGCGCGGGCCGAAGCCAGCGTTTCGGCGCGGCGCAACCGCGCCCCGGCCCGTTGGCACATCAGCCGCAGGGCTTCGCAGGCATAGCGGCTGTCTTCGACCGCAAGGATGGTGACGCCGTGCAGGGGCAGATCGGCGCTATTGGCCGGGCTGGGCAGCATGAACCCCGGCGGCAAAGCGGTGTCAGAGGGCAAGGGGCTGGGCATGGCAGACCTGCAGCAGGGGAATCTGTGCCCATTCATCCACGGCTTTGGTTCATAAATCGTGAACGCCGCAGCGCTTTTGCAAGACTTTTTACGCTTCGGCTGCGACCGAACGGCCTATTGCCGGGCGGCCCGGCTGCAGCCATAAGCGTCGTTACGGGTATCAAGGGAGTTTGGCGATGATTGGCCGTCTGAACCATGTGGCGATTGCAGTGCCGGATTTGACCGCAGCCGCCGATCAATACCGCAAGACCTTGGGGGCGCAGGTTGGCGCACCACAAGATGAGCCTGATCATGGCGTGACCGTTATCTTCATCGAACTGCCGAATACCAAGATCGAGCTTTTGTATCCTTTGGGCGATGCCAGCCCGATCCGCGGCTTTCTGGACAAGAACCCGGCGGGCGGGATTCATCACATCTGCTATGAGGTCGATGATATTCTGGCTGCGCGCGATCATCTGTTGGCCTCGGGTGCGCGGGTTTTGGGGACGGGCGCGCCGAAAATCGGGGCGCATGGCAAGCCGGTGCTGTTCCTGCATCCCAAGGATTTCAACGGCTGTTTGGTGGAATTGGAGCAAGTATGACAATCACTGCGGCACTGGTGTTGTTTGCCGTCACCTGGTTCATGGTGTTTTTCTGCGTGCTGCCGATGCGCTTCAAAAGCCAAGCGCAGGCAGGGGATGTCGAGCCGGGCACGCCTCGGTCGGCCCCGGCTGAAGCGATGATCAAGCCGAAGGCCAAACTGACCACGGTGATCTCGCTTGTGGTGTTTGCGGTGCTGTATCTGCTGATCACCTCGGGGCGCTGGGGGATCTATGATCTGGATGTGTTTGGGCTGTGGGCGAACCGCTACTGACGCATCAGGCGGTGGAACATATGGGTGAAGGTGGCAACGCCCAGCACCGGAATCGCCAGATTTATCAAGGGGATCGACAGAGGGGCCGCCATCAGCACCCCGGCCGCCCAGATCCGCAGACTATAGGCTTTGCGCATCGCTTTTGCGGGTTCCCGGCCTAAGCGGCGGGTCGCCACCAGCGTGAAATAATCGCGCCCCAGCAGATAGCCGTTCAACCCCCAGAACAGCAGCGGACTGAATGGGCCTGCGAAGGGGTAAAGCAGGACAGCGACGCAGTTCAGTGCGATCAGCAGGCCGACGAAATTCGCGGTGTCAATCAGGGTGTCGAGCACCTTTTGGCGCGGAACTGGCGGCAGCTGGGGGTAGTGACGCTCTTCGACCGCTTGCGCGACATCCTCCAGAAACAGGCCCGTGAAGGCCGAGGCGACCGGGATCATCAGAAACACCGAAAGCCCGATCATCAGCAGGATCGACCCCCAGCTGAGCAGCGTCTCTAGCCCACCGACCCGGCCGACGAAGGGGATATCGATGCTGCCGGGGGTGAAGGTCTCAATCACCCACAACAGCGCAGCATAGGTGGCGGTCAGCAGGGCAACAGCCAGTGCCACGCCAAACAGCATCACCCGCATGAAGCGGGCATCGCCCAACTGGCCAAGCGCTTTGGCAAAATCGCTGAAGATCATGGCAAGAGACTCCGGGGATAGATCATTGGGGGCGGCCTTTGTGGGGCATTACGCCCAAGTGATCAGTTTGGACAGATCGGGGCGGGGACGATCGGGCATGGGCGTGGCGACGGTTCCGATATGCACGATGCCAGCCACGGTTTCGCCTGGGGTGCAGGCAAAGGCTTGGGCGATGAAGGCCGGATCATGCGAGGGCCAGCCGGACAGCCAGTTCGCGCCCCAGCCCTTGGCCAAAGCGGCGGTGACGATGTTCATGCACAAAGCCCCGGCGGACAAGATCTGCTCGGTCAGCGGCACTTTATCGGTGGATTTCGGGGAGGATATCACCACGACCGCAAGTTGGCCGATGTCGAATTGGCCGCGACCCTTGGCGGCCTTTTCGCTGTCAGCGCCAATGGCTAGGGCATGCGCTTGCGCCAGATCGGCGGTGCGGGCCATCGCGGCGCGGTCGAGCACGATCAGCCGCCACGGCTCCAGCTTGCCATGATCGGGGACACGGGTGGCGGCGGTCAGGATCTCTAGCAGCGCGGCACGGTCCGGCACCGGGCCTTTGAACAGCTTGGCGGGGTGAGATTGGCGGGTTTGCAAGAAAGCAAAGGCAGTTGGGGGAAGGGCGGCATCGGTCACAGCGGTCTCCTTTGCGCCACAGCTGGCGGCGCGGGCGGGCGGCGTCAAGGGGCCGCCGGGGGGATTGTGGAATGGGTGGCGTGCGGATCAGGCCTTGCGTTCGATCCGGTAGCTGCCTTCGGGCAGATCAAGCGCTGCGGCAAGGTCGCGCAATTGGGCGATGGACAGGGTGATGGTGACTTCTTCATCGCTCATGTGATCCAGCTGGCGCAGCACCACACATTCGGCAAAAGCCTCAATCGTGATGTCTTCTTGCAGCGGGCTGTCGGGCTCGCCCTCATCGACCAGAGTGATCACCGTGGCGTCGAATTCATGCTCGATGGTGAACATCAGTGGCATCCTTTGGCAGTGTCTTGCGGGCGAGAAGAAACCGGATCGCGGGCAAGTTCAAGCGAATGTGCGCGCCAAAGGGGGCTGCGCAGCCGCGACAGGTTTGATATGGGCAAAGCAGGGCAGTTAAGAAGGCTGGGCAGTTGTGAAGGTGGGGCAGCGGTGAAAGCGAAGCGGGTGATGCGGCAGGCAGCTTGGGGAATGATGGCAGCGCTGCTGGCGGGCTGCGTCGCCCCCACGACATTCCCCGCGCCGGGGCCAAAGGGCACCGAGCAAGTGCTGATCAGGCCCGCCGGGGATTTGCTTGATAGCCGTGCGGCTGCGGTGAACTTTCTGACTGTGGTGAACCGGGTTGAGCCGGTGGCCGAGGCTTATTGCCGGGCCGAGCGTCTGGCGCAGCGCTGCGATTTTCAGATCGTGATTGATGACCGCCCGGGCCAACCCCCCAACGCGTTTCAAACCGTGGACAAGGCGGGGCGGCCGGTGATTGCGTTCTCGCTGGCCTTGATCGCGGATGCGCGCAATGCGGATGAGATCGCTTTCGTGCTGGGACACGAGGCGGCGCATCACATTCTGGGACATATTCCGAAACAGGCGGAAACTGCGCTGTCGGGGGCGATGATGGCGGGAATTCTGGCGGCGGCGGCCGGGGCCGGGCAGGCCGAGGTCGAGCAGGCGCAGCAGGTCGGTGCAGGGCTTGCCGCACGGCGGTTCTCGAAGGAATATGAATTGCAGGCTGATGCGGTCGGGGCCGAGATCGCCTTTCACGCGGGCTATGATGCGATGCGGGGGGCGGGGTTCTTTGATCGCTTGCCCGATCCGGGCGATCAGTTTCTGGGCACCCATCCGGGCAATCGTCAGCGCAAGGCCGTGGTGGCCTCGGTGGTTGCACGTCTGCAGGGTGTATGACCTGTCCACGCGTGGCGCGGTTTCGGGCTTTATAGATTTCAATGGCTTGAAGGATGGCTTTAAGCTTTCGTAAAGGTTTGCCGCAAGCATCGCGGCGCTGTCGGATGCCTCCGGCGGGGATATTTGAGCCAATGTGAAATTGCTCTTTTTGAAATACTCCCGCCGGAGGCTTCTGCGGTTTGGACGGGCGCGGGGTGGGGGATTCTGGCGATGGCGATGCGACAGATTGTGGATGTGGTGCGGGATCGCGGCTCGCGTTATGCGGTGTCGGGCGGGACGGTGCAGGGGCGCGCGGGCATTGAGGCGTTTCTGGTCGAGCTGAAGCGCGCCAAGAAATTCGCCAAGGCGACGCATAACACCTGGGCTTGTGTGTTGTCGGATGACGGGCCGGCCAAGGGCGATGATGGCGAGGCGGGGGCCGGGGCGGTGATCCTGAAAATGCTGGAGCGGGCTGCGCTGCGCGATCATATCGTGGTGGTGACGCGCTGGTATGGCGGCGTGCATCTGGGCGGCGACCGTTTTGCGCATGTGGTCACGGCGGTGCGGGCTTATCTTGAGGCGCTGCCGAAGGCCTAAAGGCCCGTGCAAGCGTTGGCGTTGCGAAAACCCCGATCTTGTAAAATTTGGGGCCTTGCGAAAATTGGGGCCTTGCGGTCGGATGGCGGCCTGAATGGGGGGGCCATCTTGGATATTTTGCGCAATGAGGCGCGGCGGTTTGCCAATACGGTGATCTGGTCGTGGCAGGGCTGGCGCGCAGCTTGGGCCAACGAAAAGAGCCTGCGGCAATGGACGCTGGTGAATGTGATCTCGGCAGGGCTGGCGTTCTGGGTCGATATTTCGGCGGGCGAGCGGGGGTTGATCCTTGCGCTGGGCCTGTTGGTGCTGGCGGCAGAGGTGATGAACACCGGGCTGGAAGAGGTGGTTGACTATATCTCGAAGGCCGATGATCCGCGCGCCAAAAAGGCCAAGGATTGCGGATCGGCGGCGGTGGCCTTGACTGCGATTGCAGGCGGCGTGGCGTGGGTGGTGGTTTTGATCGGATAGGGCGATCAGGCGGCTGATCCAAATTTGCGATCAGGCTATGTATCGGTATTGCCGGTCAGGGCGCCAGTCTTCCACGATCAGGTAAATTTACCAAGCTATTGTGGCAAGCGTTTGGCGGCTTCGCGGCGTTTGTGGGCGCGGTACAGGATCGGCGCCATAACATGATCATATAGCGCGCAAGTGATCGGATGGATCAGCGGCAGGGCAGTCAGCCGCGCGAGCCAAGCCCAGCGCGGCAGCTGAGCCCACAGGATTTGGAACGCCGGGATGCCGGACAGGATTTGGCCTTGGTGCAAGACATGCAGCCGTTTTGCGGCAGTTTCGGGGGTAATGCCCCAGTGCGCGGCATGGCTGAGATCATCAAAGCGCAGCGGCAGATTGCAGGCGGTTGCGGCTTTGCGATATTGGCCGATCTCGAACCGGCAAACCGGGCAGGTCTCGTTGTACAGCACTCGGGTTTCGTCGGTATCTGCGCGCATGGTGGCACGATAGCAGGTTTTGCGGCCGGTGGGCTGTGGCACGGCGTCTCAGGGGTGCAGATGCTGCGGGCCGGTTTCGGTCAGGATATAATCCATAGGGATGTCATAGGGTTGCGGGAAGATTGTCGGCAGTTGCGCCGATGCCAGACCGATGCCAATGGCGATGGGCGACGGCGTGACGCTGGCCAAGGTGCGGTCAAAATAGCCGCCGCCATAGCCCAGCCGGAACCCTGCGCTGTCCCAACCAAGCAGCGGCGACAGGGTGATTTGCGGTGTGATTTCGGCACCGACTGCGGGCACGGGGATATTCCAGATGCCGCGCTGCATAGGGGTTTCGGGTGTCCATGCGCGAAAGGTCAGCGGGGTTTTCGGGCCTGCGACAATGGGCAGGGCGGCGGTGGCCCCGCGTGCAGGCAATGAGGCGAGCCAAAAGCGCAGGTCAAGTTCCGCCTTGATCGGCCACCACGCCGAGATGATCAGCCCCTGCAAGCTGTCAAACCGTTGCGCCAGCAGCGCATCAAGTTGAGTTGCGATGGCAGCGGCGGCGGCTTCGCGGCTGGCGGTGGACAGGCTTGCGCGCGCAGTCAGCAGGCGGCTGCGGGTGGCCGCGCGCCATGCGGCAAGGTCGGTGGGCGCGGTGCCGGGCTGTGGCATTGCGCTGCGTGCGGGGGCGGCCTTGGGGCGAATTGTCATGGTTTTCTGGGCTTTGCCGGGTAAGGGCGGCTCGCAGCAAGGCGGGTCGCAGCGGAAGGCGCGGGGGCGGTTGCAGACCGGACTCGCAGCACCCTTAGGCTTATGCCTGCGCGCGCGGGTTGCAAGGGCGTTTTGGCTTAAATCTGCGCCAGAGCGAAAATTGCGCGCGGAAATTGTGTCTGGCTGGCGTGGTGGCGGTGATGACGCTGGGCAGAGCGGCGGGATGCCGTGCTATGGCCGCCCGCTGCAATGCTGTGGCTGCACAAATTTTATGCGCTGCGTTGCGGCGGAGGCTATGTCTTGCGGCGGTCATGTTGCGCTTGTAAGCCTGTGATATGATCAAAAGAATGTCTTACCTGTCACATGCCCGCGCAACGCTGGCTTTGGGTCTGCCGCTGATTGGCAGTCATCTGGCGCAAATGGCGCTGCATGTAACCGATACCGTGCTGCTTGGTTGGTATGGGGTGAATGAATTGGCGGCGGTGGTGCTGGCGACCTCGACGTTTTTCGTGGTGTTCATTCTGGGGGCGGGGTTTGCGCAGGCAGTGCTGCCGATGGTGGCCTCGGCGGTCGGACGCGGCGATGAGACTCAGGTGCGGCGCGACACGCGGATGGGGATGTGGCTGTCGATTGGCTACGGCGTGTTGATCTATCCGATCTTCTGGTGGTCCGAAGCCTTGCTGCTGGCGCTGGGGCAGCGGCCCGAGGTTGCAAGCTTGGGGCAGGATTTTCTGCGCATCGCCGGTCTGGGGATGATCCCGGCACTGTTGGTGATGGTGATCAAGAACTACCTTGCCGCGCTGGAGCGCACGCAGGTGGTGCTGTGGGTGACGCTGGCTGCGGTGGGGGTAAACCTTGTGCTGGCCTATGCGCTGATCTTTGGCCATTGGGGCGCGCCGGAATTGGGCGTGCGCGGGGCGGCGCTTGCTTCGGTTTTCGTGCAAAGCCTGACCTTTGTGCTGCTGGCGATCTATGCAGGCTGGCTGCCCGAGCTGCGGCATTTCCACCTGTTCCAGCGATTCTGGCGGCCCGATTGGCAGGCCTTGGCGCAGGTGTTCCGGCTGGGCTGGCCGATTGGCGTGACCTCATTGGCGGAAAGCGGGTTGTTTCAGGCGACGGCGCTGATGATGGGCTGGATCGGCACGGTGGAACTTGCCGCGCATGGCATCACGATGGAGGTCGCGGCGCTGTCGTTCATGGTGCATCTGGGGCTGTCCAATGCAGCGACAGTGCGGGCGGGGCGGGCAGATGGCGCTGGCGACGGGCAGGGTCTGCGCGATGCGGCAAAGGTGGCGATTGCCCTGTCGGTTGCTTTTGGCGCGGTGATGGTGGCGCTGTTCCTGACATTTCCCGTGCAGATCATCTCGCTGTTTCTGGACGAATCGAAACCGCAAAGCTCGGAAATCATTGCCTTTGGTGTGATCCTGCTGGCGATGGCGGCGCTGTTCCAGATGGCGGATGCGATGCAAGTGATGGCGTTGGGCCTGCTGCGCGCGATCAAGGACACCAAAGTGCCGATGATGGCGGCGGCGGTCAGCTATTGGGGCATCGGCATCCCATGCGGCTATTACCTTGCCTTCCACGCGGGCTTGGGCGGGATCGGGCTGTGGGCGGGATTGGTGATCGGGCTTGTCTTCGCCGCTGTCACGATGATGTGGCGGTTCTGGCACCGAGTGCGCTGATACGGGCAGACTTGCCGAAATGCACTTGGCCGTGATGTAACTTTACGCGCTGCTGCCGTTTCATACTGGTTAAAATACTCCCGCCGGAGGCTCCTGTGGCTTATGTCGGATGCCTCCGGCGGGAGTATTTTAACCAGTATGAAACACTCTCAGCGGCCAAGACCCGAAGGGGCGAGGCCGCCGGGGCGGGACGCAAATTTTAATCTTGTTTGCAGCAATGAGATGCGGGTTCTGTCGTTACTCGGCAGCCTCGCCCTTCATAAGCCGTTCGGCCTTTTTGCGCACCAGAACCGAGCGCAGGTCGTGCATTGCCAGCAACAGAAGGTCGGTGATTTCTTCAAGCTGGGCATCGGTGGCTTTGGATTGCACCCATTGCGTGGTCAGGTTCATGTGATCAGCCGCGCGCAGGATGTCATCGACATCGCGGGCGGCAAGGGTGGCTTGGCGCTGTGCAACCCACTGCCCAATCACGCGGATTTCGTCTTGCGTCAGCTTGTGGTCGCCATGCGGCTTTATGTTGCCGTTCTTGACATTGACCAAGGCGATCTCGTCCATGTCGATGCGGCGCTGGCGGTTTTCGGTATCCACCCGGAACACAGCGGCACCGTTGTCGCGGATGCGGAAGTAAAACTCTGGCAGATCGGGGGACATTCAGGCAGCCTCGCCAGCATCTAGGTTGTCGATCACCCGCAGCAGCGAGCCGTCTTCATCCACCAGCGCGAACATGCGCGGCGCTTGGCCGTGTTTGAAGATGCCGGTCAGGCGGGGGGTGGCTTTGGCATCGCTTGGCAAGCCAACTTTTTGCCATTCGGTCAGCAGGCCCGGCATGTCGTCGATGCGGATGCAGGCCGAAAACCAGCTTGTCAGTTTATCAACGCCTGGGTGATGGAAGAACTCCAGCTCCAGACTGCCGCGCCGCAGGATCATCCAGCCATCATCGCGATACCGCGTTGCAAAGCCAAGGCGTGCGTAGAACGCCTCGGTGCTTGTGAAATCGCGGCTGGGCAGGTTGGCGGTGATCCGGTCGGCCATAGGTGTCTCAGGTGAGGGTTGCGCAGAAAGTCTGGATGCGGGTGCAAGCCTCGCGCAGCACCTCATCCGCTGTAGCGTAGCTGACGCGGAAGTTCGGCGATAGGCCGAAGGCTGCGCCAAACACCACGGCAACGCCGGTTTCTTCCAGCAAAGCGGTGGCGAATACTTCATCATTGATGATTTTCGTGCCCGCCGCCGAGGTTTTGCCGATACAGCCCGAGATATCGGGATAGACGTAGAACGCGCCTTCTGGTTTCGGGCAGGTGATGCCTTGCGCGGCGTTCAGCATCGACACCACCAGATCGCGGCGGCGCTGGAAGGTCTTGCGGTTGGGCGCAAGGAAGTCTTGCGGGCCGGTCAGGGCCTCTAGCGCCGCGTATTGGCTGACCGAGCAGGGGTTCGAGGTCGATTGCGACTGAATGGTGCCCATCGCCTTGATCAGATGCGCGGGGCCTGCGGCATAGCCGATGCGCCAGCCGGTCATTGCGTAGGATTTCGACACGCCATTGCAGGTCAGGGTGCGGTCGTAGAGTGCGGGCTCAATCTGCGCGGGCGAGGTGAATTCAAAGTCATCGAACACCAGATGCTCATACATATCGTCCGACATGATCCAGACATGCGGATGCTTCAGCAGCACATCACACAGCGCGCGCAGCTCGGCGCGAGTATAGCCTGCGCCCGTCGGGTTCGAGGGCGAATTGAAGATGAACCATTTGGTTTTTGGCGTGATCGCGGCATCAAGCTGCGCCGGGGTCAGTTTGAAGTCGGTGTCAATGGTGGCCACGACAGGCACTGGCGTGCCGCCCGCGAGCAGCACCATATCGGGATAGCTGACCCAATAGGGCGCGGGAATGATCACCTCATCACCGGGATTACAGGTTGCCATCAAGGCGTTATAGAGCGTCTGCTTGCCGCCGGTGCCGACGGTGATCTGGTTGGGCTGATAGGTCAGTCCGTTTTCGCGGGCAAATTTCTCGCAGATCGCCTTCTTCAGCTCGGGGATGCCATCGACCGCCGTGTAACGGGTCTTGCCTGCATCAATCGCGCGCTTTGCCGCATCGCGGATGTTCTCGGGCGTGTCAAAATCCGGCTCGCCCGCGCCAAGGCCAATCACGTCGCGGCCAGCGGCTTTCAGCTCTGCTGCCTTGGTGGTGACGGCGATTGTGGGCGAAGGTTTGACGCGGGCGAGGGTGTCAGACAGGAAGGCCATGTGGCGGACTCCGGCTAAGGATGGGGCGGTTGATTTGTAATTTGCGTTTGTTTGGCATAGCTTCGCCGCGCAAGCAATCAAGCGATATCAGAATAAGGAGAGGCGCGATGGCAGAAATTTTCAATGAAACCTGGTTCGAGGACGAGGTTGCGACCTTTGGCGACCGGCTGGAAGCGGCACGTTTGGCCGCGGGTTTAAGTGCCGAGGATCTGGCCCAGCGTCTGGGCGTGCGCGACAGCACGATCACAGCATGGGAGGCCGATGCGTGGGAGCCGCGCGGCAACCGTCTGCAAATGCTGGCGGGGATGTTGAACGTGTCCTTGATGTGGCTGATGACGGGCAAGGGCCCGGGTTTGGGCGCGCCGGGCGATGCGGATGCGCTGCCCTATAGCGCGCGTATGGCCTTGGCAGATATTGCACAATTGCGCGCGCAGATGCAGACGCTGGGGCGCGATCTGCTGCGCGCCGAGCAAAAACTGGAAGCCGAATTGCGTGAGTTGGCGGCATGAGCGAGACACAGGAAGCCCGGCTGAAGCGCATGGCGATGCGGAGTTGGCGGCGGGGGATGAAGGAAATGGATCTGATTTTGGGGCCTTATGCCGATGCGCATTTGGCGGCAATGTCGGACGAACGCTTGGTGATTTTCGATAAACTTTTAGAGGAAAATGACCAGGATTTGCTGCCTTGGGTGCTGGGGCAGCATCCGGCTCCGGCCTATCTTGCTGATTTGATTGCGGAAATTGGGGGGTTCGCCAAGGCTCGGTTGGGGGGGCAATAATTTACGCCAAAATCGTGGCGAGTTTACGATATGTTTTTGTTTTGTGCCGATTCTATCCGCAGTTGCCATCGCTCGCGGAGTTAACAGATGAGCTTACATGACCCCCTGCTGGACGGCTCGCAAAAGCTGTTGATGGCGGGATACCTTGATAACATCGCTTTGTTGGAGCGGCTGCACCGCCTGCTTCTGGATGTGATCAAGGACGAATTTGAACGGGTGGCGGTGCTGGAAATCAACTCGGTGCAGGCGTTGTTGCTGTTCAACGTCGGTGAGAACGAGGTGACAGCCGGCGAGTTGAAATCGCGCGGCTATTACCAAGGCTCGAACGTGTCCTATAACCTGAAAAAGCTGGTAGAGCTTGGGTTTATGCACCATCAGCGCTCTGAGATTGATCGCCGCTCGGTCAGGGTGCGCTTGACGGAAAAGGGCCGACGGGTGCGGGGCATGCTGACCGAATTGTTCCAGCGACATGCCGAAGGTCTGGCAAAGCGCGGGCTGGTCGATGCCAATAACATGGAAAACATGAACCAGTCGCTGAAGCGGATGGAGCGGTATTGGACAGAGCAGATCCGCTACATTTACTAAGGCGGTGGTGTGCGAATCATCCGATCTTGCGGGCTAGAAGGACCGAAAAGATGTTAACGGGTGCAGGTTTGACCACCGTTTCAAACGCCGCGCCGAGGGCTGCGGTTAACCAAATGTGAATGACCCAGAAAGCGGCCATATTGCGTATGGAAAGCGGCCCTATTCAGATCGGCCCTATCGAGGAAATCGGTGGCAGTCTGAAAATGCTGGGCCTGACATAGCGACGATGTTTGCACGGGCCAAAAGCTTGATCCGCGCAGCGATGCTGCGAAATCACCCGGCGCAGAGGCCGCCGAAACCAAAGCGAACCCGCAGGTGCGTCCAGCGCATTTGCGGTTAACGCCAAAGCCGGGAATAGGTGGCAAAACGCCCCTGTAGCTTTGCCAGAAGGCGAAGCCCAAGCCCGGTTGGCGCGTCGGTGCCCGTCGCCAGACGATGGATCACCACCTCGGGCGGGCAGGGCTTGCGGCGGACAGGGTCGTAATAGCGTGGGTAGGCGATCAGCGCGGCATGTGCCAGTGCAAGCAGGCTGGGCCGTGGCAGCGGATGGCCGTCGGGTGCCTGTTTGCGGCGCAGTGGCACCGGGCCAAGGTCTTGCGTCAGCCCCCAACCGGCGTAGAAGGGCGCGCCGAGGCAGATGACGCGCTTGCCGCGCAGCAAAGCCTCGAACCCCAGCAATGAGGTCATGGTGACAACGGCATCACAAACCTCGATCAGCTGCACGGGGTCGGCATGGTGGGCCACGACATCGGCCAAACCACGCAGGGCCTGCGCGGCGATCGCACCGGGGCGCAGGCCAGCCTCGACATCGGGGTGGGGTTTGTAGATCAGTGTGGCCTCGGGATAGGCCGAGCGCGCGGCCTGCAAAAGCGCGAGATTGGTGTTGACCGCGCCCGCGCCAAGCCGGATCGAGGCGTCATCTTCGACCTGACCGGGCACCAGCACGCGCAGACCTTCGGGCAGTTCGGGCAAAGCGCCCGCCAGATTGTATTTCGACAAGCGTGCGGCAATCAGGCTGGCGATCATCTTTTCGGTGCGGCGCGCGGCATCGGGGGCGAGTGGCGTCTGGATCAGCCGTTCAAGGCGGCTTTCGCGGCTGGGATCATAGTAAATGCCCAGATCATCGGTGACGAGCGACAACGGCGGCACCAGTTCGGCACCAAGCCCGCGCGAGCGTAAAAAGCCATCCTCGACGCGGCGGATGGTCTGGATGTCTGGCAGCTGCGGCGGCGCTTTGCCCGCCCAGACCAACACACCCCGGCCAGTGGCGCGGGCTTTTGCGATGGCCTTGGCCGGATTATCCTGAAAAATCAGCGGCTTTTCGCAGCCAAACACCGCTTGAAGGCGGGCGCGCTTCCACAAACGCATGCCAAGGGCGACATGGCCAAAACGATCTTCGCGGTGGCTGCGGGCCTCGGCCTCGAGCTGATCGACGGCATCTTCAAAGCTGCACAACCGGTCGCGGCAGGGATCGACCCATGTAGGGGCAAGGATGTGGGCTGCGGCGAAAAGCTGGGTCTTGGTCAGGCTGCGGCTGCGGCGGTCCACAGGGAAAGCATCATGGCTGAGACCCCATCCGGCGTAAAACGGCTGGCCGAACACCTGCGGGCGGTGGCCTGCCAAGATCGCCTCAAACCCCAGTTGCGACGAGACCGTGTAGACGGCGATGGCACCGTCCAGCAGCGCCCAAGGCGAGACGGCGTTGGTTAATAGCCGGATGCGGTCGGTTTGATCTGCGGCACTGAAATGGCCGCGGCGCAGGCCCAGCTGGGTTTCGGGATGGGTCTTGATCACGATGCGGGCATTGGGGTGATCGGCGGCGGCGGTGGCCAGCATCTCGGCAAAGCGGGCGGCATTGGCCCCGGAATGGCGGATCGAAGCATCGCCTGCGGTTTGATCAACGACCAAGACATAGCCGGGTGCGGGCAGGGGCAGGTCGGATTGATGAATGTTGTATTTTGATAAGTCGAGCGCACGGATACGGGCTATTCCGTCGCGGGCGCGGGTCAGCAGGTTCGAATCATCCAACGGGTGCTTGGCGAGGAGCGTTTCAAGCGTGGAGGGTTTGCTGCTGTCGAAATGCACGCCTTGGCCGTCGATCAGCAGGCCAAGCGGGGCATCGCCCATGCGACCAGGGCGGATCGAGCGCAGGAAGGCATCCTCGATACGGACCAGCGGCAGCTTGTAGCGGGCGGCAATCGCCTCGCCACGCCGGGCGTAGGGCGAGCGGCCCCAGACCACCACGCCATCCTCGGGGCCGGGCAGGCCAAGGTGCAAGCTGTGGCCCGCCAGCGCCAGCATCCGGCGCAGATGCGGTTGGCGCAGAAAGCCTGCGTTGTAATAGAAAAGCCGCCGAGGCAATGCCCCGGCGGCTGGTATCAAGGGTCCGCTGCCGGACAAGATCGCCTCACTGTCCGGTGGTTGCGATGTTGTTGGCCGCAGTGGTGGAGCCCGAAATCGCCGACAGCGTTTTGGTCCACTGCACGAAGGGGGCCTCGGTGACATAGACGGTGTCGCCATCGCGGATCAGGAAATCGCGGGCCTCAAACATGCCAGTTGGTTGTGTCAGATCAAGCACATAGACCATGCGCTGATCGCCCTTCAGATCGCGGCGGCCCAGCACTGAATTGGCAACCTCGGCCGGTTCGTTGCGGAACACGAACACGCCGGTCGGGTCTGCGGTGGCGGTATTCAGGCCGCCCACGGTGGCCAAAGCCTCTATCGCCGAAAGGGTTTGGGTTTCAAACGGCACTTTGGTCTGGGTGCCGGTGGCCCCCATCGCGACGAAAGAGCGCGTGTCCCTCTCGACGGTGATTTTGTCGCCGGGACGCAAGGCGATGTCGAGGCTGGGGTTGGAATACAGATCCTCAAGCCAGATCGAGCCGGTCTTGCCGCCGCGCGTCACGCGGACGATGGCAATGGCGGGTTCAATGGTCACGCCGCCGGCTTTTGACAGCATCGCGGACAGGGTGCGGGTTGGACGCTCGATCGGGAAGTTGCCGCTGGCACCGGCAAAGCCGGATACCGTGACGGTCGAGCCGTCGCCCGCAAGCCTTTGCACCGAAACCTGCGGATCGGGGGTCTGGGTGTCGAGTTTTTTGGTGATGATGTTGCGCAAACCATCGGGCGACTGGCCCGCGGCTTTGATTTTGCCCGCGTAGGGGACGAAAATATAGCCTTGGCCATCGACCTGAATTTCGGTCAGCGCCGAGACGCGCTGGCCGGTGTTGCCGAGCAGCGGGTCATCCTTGACGTTTTCATAGATCGTCAGGCCCAGCACATCGCCGGGCGAGATCTGATCCGAGCCGACCACGCCCGCATTGCGGAAGGCCGAGCTGAAGCCAAGCGCTGGCGTCACCGCTGTCGCGCGGGTCACGCGGGCGTTGACGGTCACGATGAAGGCGTCGCCCTGTTTCAGGACCGAGCCTTTGAAGATTTCTGTCTTGTTGGGACCAGAACGCGGCAGGCCACAAGAGCCGACAACACTCACAATCGCCACAAGGACAAGGGCCTTCGCCCCCCTTGATCCGGTAATTTTCACTGCCCGGGCTCCTTTAACTGGATTTGCCTCAAGTTTTGCCTGTAAGGCTACAGAAAGACGAAACAAAATGCCAGTCTTGGTTTCTTTGTTCACTTAACGAGGTGTAACTGTTGCCGTGGTGCCGCTTTCCCGGATGTCAGCGCATCATAGGGATCTTCGGCTTGCAGCATCATATCTACCACCTGTCGTAGCAATTCACGTCGCCCCCGCGAGCTGTAGAAGCCGCCGGGCACTTGGCTGGTTTCCAAGAGATAGTGGCGATAATCGCGGTATGCACGGCTGTCAGGGCGGCTGGGCAGGGTAAAAAAGTCTTTCAGGCTTTGGGTGGAGACAAATTCGGGCTTGGCATAGACCGCCGCACCAAAGGTTTTCAGCGGCAATCCGCGCCAAAGCACTTGCTGGGCGGCAGTGGAATTGACGGTGACTGCGCTGCGCGCGTGGTTCAGCAGCGCTGCCAATTTGCCGCCGCGCACGAAATGCACGCGGGAGTCTACGCCGTGCAGCTTGGCCAAGCGTTTGATTTCATGCGCGACAGGCACGCGGCCATCTTCCAGCGGGTGGGCTTTGAACACGATGTGGTGGTGCGGGGCGGCACCTTTGGCAAAGCCTTCGATCACCACTGCCAGAAATTCCGTCATGGTTTTGAACGGCGAATGCATCTGAAAGCTGGCGTCATGTTCCAGCTGCAACAGCACCAGATGATAGGGGAAGCCGCCATGTTTGATGCGGAAGGTGGCGGCGATGCGTTCCCAGCGATGCACCGGAAGCAGGGCGAGGCGTTTGACATAAAGCCAGAATTCCTGCCCCACACTGAGGGCGCGATGCGGACGAAAATTGCGATAATCCCAGAATCCGCTGAGAACGAACCAATGATACAAAGCGCCCCAGAACATATGCTGGCGCATGTCACCCCAGCGGGCGGGGGCGTCGGGCAGCTCCATATCCAACGCCTCTAGGGCCTTTTGCATCTGCGGCACCGACATCTGCATCAGCCGCGAATTGCCGTTCGAGCCACCACGCTCGTAGCTGATCCAATAGGGGCGCAGATAGCCTTCTTCAAACACATGCACGGTGATGCCTGCGGCGCGGGCGGCAGCAACGGCGGTGGCATGGATCGGGCGGGTGTCGCCATAGAGCACGATATCGGTGATCTCTTTCTGTTCAATCACCGCACGGAAGGCGAGCGGCCAATCCTGCAACTGGCCTTTGAAGGGAATATAGCTGGCCTCGGTGGGCCAGAAGGCGCGGTCGCCCCGGTTGAAGCCAACCCGCCAGACCTGCGCACCTGCGAGTTCCAGCATCTTGCCAAGCCTGTGGAAAAACGGCCCATGCGGACCCTGCAAAAACAGAAAGCGGCGATTTTGAGCTGAACTTGACATGATACTCGCGTAGAAACCCGTGCCACCGATACTGACCGCAGAATATGGCGAAAGTATTGGTATTGTGAACTTGATACTGGGCAAGCGCGGCGAATTTGAGGCGATTGCAGATGTGATGCTTGGGCGAGTGCACGAGCGATTGCACGGGCGCTGCTCTGGCGGTAGTTTCAGGGCAAATCGAAAGGGCCATGCGATGTTTACCGGAATTGTCACCGATATGGGCGAAGTGCTGGAGCTGGAGCAGCGCGGCGATCTGCGGGCGCGGATCGGCACGGTTTACGATGTGGCGCGGGTGGATATTGGCGCGTCAATCGCTTGCGAAGGGGTTTGCTTGACGGTGGTGGCGCTGGGCACCACACCGCGCAACTGGTTTGACGTGCAGATTTCGGCGGAATCCGTGTCAAAGACCAACCTTGCGGGCTGGGCTGTTGGCAAGCGGCTGAACCTTGAGCGGGCGCTGAAAGTGGGCGACGAATTGGGCGGGCATATCGTGTCAGGCCATATAGATGGCGTCGCTGAGGTGGTGAAGATCACCCCCGAGGGCGAGTCGGTGCGAGTGACGTTTCGCGCGCCGGAAGCCTTGGCGAAGTTTATCGCGCCCAAAGGATCGGTTGCGCTGAATGGCACCTCGCTGACGGTGAACGAGGTGGAAGGCTGCGATTTCGGCATCAATTTCATCCCGCATACGCAGGCCGTGACGACTTGGGGCGAGGTCAAGCTGGGCGATCGCGTCAATTTAGAGGTCGATACGATGGCGCGTTATGTCGCGCGGCTGCGCGAGTGGGGCTGAAGCACAGGGGGGCCGGCATTTGGCACAAGGCCAGACAGGCCTGACCGCCAGAGTATTTCTGCCAGTCTTAAGCACAAATTTAGATAAATTTTAGCGATTCTGCGCCGGGCTCAGGGCTGGTGGCTTTTGCGGCTGGCTCTGGCTTTTGCGACCCTTTAGCGCTATGGCGAAACTGAGAGTTGCAGGAAGCCAATCATGACCACACGCACCGAATATTCAGACGCGATTTCCTCGGTTGAGGAGATTATCGAAGATGCCCGCAATGGCCGGATGTTCATTCTTGTTGATCACGAGGATCGCGAGAATGAGGGCGATCTGGTGATCCCGGCGGAAATGGCCACGGCGGATGCGGTGAATTTCATGGCGACGCATGGGCGCGGGCTGATTTGTCTGACGCTGACCAGCGCGCGGATTGATGCTTTGGGGCTGCCGCTGATGGCCTCGAAAAACTCCAGCCGGCATGAGACGGCGTTCACCGTGTCAATCGAGGCGCGTGAGGGGGTAGAGACGGGGATTTCGGCGAAGGATCGCGCGATTACCATTGCGGCGGCGATTGATCCGAAAACCGGGCCTGCCGATCTGGCGACGCCGGGGCATGTGTTCCCGCTGCGCGCCCGCGATGGTGGGGTTTTGGTGCGTGCGGGCCATACCGAAGCTGCGACCGATATTTCACGGCTGGCCGGGTTGAACCCGTCGGGCGTGATCTGCGAGATCATGAAGGATGACGGCACGATGGCGCGGCTGCCTGATCTGGTGGCTTTTGCGCAAAAGCACAATCTGAAGATCGGCACGATCTCGGATCTGATCGCCTATCGGCGGCGGCATGACAATCTGATCAAGGAACGCTCGGTTCGCCGGGTTCATTCGGTGCATGGCGGCGAGTGGCTGATGCGGATTTTCGCGGATGAGACGCAGGGCGATGAGCATGTGGTGCTGACCAAGGGCGATCTTTCCGGGGATGCGCCCGTGCTGACGCGGGTGCATACTTTGAACCCGCTGGAGGATGTGTTGGGGATTGGTGATGGCCATGTTGGCGATCTGCAAGGTGCGATGCGGGTGATTGCGGCGGAAGGGCGCGGCGCGATTGTGCTGCTGCGTGACACGGCGATGAAGATCGAGGCGGGGGAGGCCTCGCCGCAGACCTTGCGGCTGTATGGTTTGGGCGCGCAGATCTTGTCGGCTTTGGGTCTGAGCGCAATTACTTTGGTCACCAATTCCAAGGCCCCGAAAGTGGTGGGGCTAGAGGCTTATGGGCTGTCGATTTCCGGCACCCGTGCGATTGCGGAGTAAATCATGGCTGCCAGTGAAACCCATTACACCCTGCCGCTGCCGACATTTAAGGCTCCGGTCAAGCTGCTGATCGTGGTGGCGCCCTATTACAAGGACATCACCGATCAGCTGGTGGCGGGCGCGCAGGGGGTGGCTGCGGCATGTGGGGCTACTGCCGAGGTCATCGTAGTTCCCGGTGCGCTGGAAGTGCCGTCGGCGATTGCTTTGGCTGAACGGATGGCGCAGTTCGATGGCTATGTGGCGCTGGGCTGTGTCATTCGCGGCGAGACCACGCATTATGATACGGTGTGCAATGACAGTTCGCGCGCGATCACTATGCTGGGTTTGCAGGGGGCGGCGATTGGCAATGGCATCCTGACGGTGGAAAATCGCGGCCAAGCCGAGGTGCGGGCCGAGGTCGCCGGGCAAAACAAAGGTGGCGGTGCGGCTGCTGCGGCCTTGCACCTGATCGCCTTATCGCGCAAATGGGCGACCGACACCAAGGGGATCGGTTTTCGTTCATGACTAAGCCTGACAAGAAACAGATGAAATCGGCCGCTCGGCTTTATGCCGTGCAGGCGTTGTTTCAGATGGAAGCCTCGGGGCAGACCGTGGAAGCGATCCGGCGCGAGTTTGAAACGCATCGCTTTGGCGCTGTCTATGATGGCGATGAGATGGCCGAGGGTGACGTTGATCACTTCCGCGCCGTGGTCGATCATGCGGTGAACTTTCAGGCAATGATCGACCAGATGACCGACCGGGCATTGGTCGCAAAATGGCCGATTGACCGGATTGATCCGGTGATCCGTGCCTTGTTCCGGGCTGCTGGGGCCGAGTTGACCCAGATGGTGACGCCACCAAAAGTGTCGATCAACGAATATGTCGATGTCGCCAAAGCGTTCTTTCCCGAAGGTAAGGAATCGAAATTCGTCAACGCGGTGCTGGATCATATGGCGCGCGAAGCCAAGCCCGAGGCATTTCCAGCGTAGATTTTCGCAAACCTTTCCAAGGATAGGACTTTGGCGCGCGTCAAAGCTGTATCTGTTGGAAAGGACGATGCGATGAAAGTTGTATGGATGGCGGCGTTGATGCTGGCGGCTTGTGTGCAAACCGGGCAGGCGGGCACCGAATGGGTGCTGGCTTCGGTCGATGGCACGGCGGTCGCGTATACCGCGACGCTCAGTCTGGCCGACCCGGGCCGGGTGACGGGCCAAGCGCCCTGCAACCGCTATTTTGCCGAAGTGACCCGCGAGGGCGAGCGCTTTCAGATGGGGTTGATCGGTGCGACCCGGATGGCGTGTTTGCAGATGCAGGGTGAGGCCGCGTATTTTCAGGCGCTGCAGGGCATCGAGACGGCCACCGAAACCGCCACTGTGCTGGTTTTGAGCGGCGCTGGGCATGAGATGATCTTCACACCTGCAGCAAAATAGCCCTGTGCAAAGCGGCGGTACGCGCGGGCGCAATTCCGCCGCTTTGCGCGCTGTGATTGGGTGATCACGCGGTATTTTACGGGGTTTTGCAGGGCATCAGCCGGAGCGGCCACCGTGTTGCGTCTGAAAAATCACTGAATTTGGCATGTTTAGCCATGTTACTTTGCCGTGATGATCCGGTTCCCTCACAGTTTCGCGAGACCCGAATTGTTACACAACTTGCGCAGAATACTGCCGCTTTTTCTGAGGGTTTAGGCGATAAAATGCTATCAAATCATCACCTTGCCTTGTGGCCTTGAACCTATCCCCCTGATGCAACATCTGCACTCCAACGCCGGAAACCTTCGGCGTATGGGATAGTAGTTGAAAGGACGGATCATGAAGAACGTAACTCGTATCGCGGCAGTATCCGCATTCGCATTGGCTGTGGGGTCTCTGCCCGCCGTGGCACAAACCACCCTGCTGGGGACGAATGCAGTGGATGACCAGATTGATGATCTGACCATCCAGGCCAACCGCGACATGGCACGCGGCAATGATGAGCTGCGCTTTGGCAATCAGGAATCGCGTCAAGGCATGTCGGGCTCGGCTTCGCTGGGCTATAGCGGCAAGACCGGCAACAATGAATCGCAAGATTTCTCGGCAGGCGCACGTCTGCGCTTCGCGCAGGATCGCTTTGTGCAGACCCTTGGCTTTGTGATTGACTATTCCGAGGCTGACAATGTGAAGTCGAAGGAAGATGTGTCGGCGGTCTATGACGCCAACTACTACTTCAACGACCAATTCTACGGCTTTGTGCTGGGCCGCATCAACACCAATGGTTTGGCTTCGGTCGCGACGGAAGACAATAATCCGGCAACCGCCCTGTCGAAAGACGCCTTCTTGGGCTTTGGTCCGGGGTATCGGATTGTGAACACCGATACGGTGGCGTGGCGGATGCAGGCGGGTGTCGGTATCAGCTATCTTGAGTTTGGTGACGACAATTCGACCACCGAATCTGCCGGCATCGTGTCGTCGCGGTTCTTCTACAAGTTCAACGACAATGTCTTTGCCAGCATGGACACCGATATCGTGAAATCGGACACGGCTTTGCGGATTGGCAACGATTTGGGCGTGAATTTCAAGATCACCGATGCTTTCGCCACCCGCGTCAGCTACCTGACCGAGTATAACGACAGCCGCGCGATCCGCGCAGACAACAAGCTGGGCGTGTCGCTGGTTTACGGCTTCTGATCAGGGCCTTAGGCTGATCTCAGGCTTTAGATGCGGAAAAGGGGACAGCGTGCTGTCCCCTTTTTCATGCGCCAAAGTTTGGTGCTGCGTGAAGGTGGCGGGCCCGCAGCGGCCGTGACGGCGTGAATTTCCCGAGAGCCTGAGTGTTCAGGTTGGTCGCCAGGTAGCAAGACCAGGATCTTGCCAGAGCCAGCTCCCTCGGAGATGCTTATCGGCCACTGGAAAAGGGCCATACACGCGAAGAGCAGAACCCGCCAAGGCTTAATCTAGGCGTGGGGGGGCGCGATAGCAAGGGGCGCGCAGGGGCTTGCGGGATGTTTCCGTTTCGTTCATATTTTCGCAATGGATAGCGACGATATTTTGCCCAATCTGCCTGGCCAGCGTTTGCAGCGCGGGGTGTGTCGGGCACTGCGGCAACTCGATTTTGTCAGCGTTGAGGAATTGGTGCCAACGCCGGGGCTGCGCGTCGATGTGATGGCGTTGGGGCCGAAGGGCGAGGTTTGGATCATCGAGTGCAAATCCAGCCGCGCCGATTACAGGGCGGATCAGAAATGGCGCGGCTATCTGGAATGGTGCGATCGGTTTTTTTGGGCGGTGGATGGCAATTTCCCGACCGATCTGCTGCCGGAAGGCTCGGGCCTGATCATCGCCGACGCCTATGATGCGGCGCTTGTGCGGATGGGGGCGGATACGCCGTTGTCTGCCGCGCGGCGTAAAGTGATGCTGCAAAAGTTCGCCCGTCACGCGGCATCGCGGCTGCAAGGCTACCGCGACCCCGTCATGGCGGGGTTGCTGATCTAAATTGCCAAGATTTCAGCGCTTTTTCTTCGGTTTGGCGCCGCCTGCAATCGCACGCGCAGCCTCTGCCGCGGCCATCAGTTCTTCGGCGATTTCTTCGGCCTCATCGGCGTCGAAGTCCAAAGGCAGCTCGATGCCGCCATCGGCTTCGATGTAAATGCGCACCATGCCCATCTCGGTCGGGCCGATCTGGATATTCGCTGCGATGTCGCTTTGCTTGTCGATGCCCATCTTGCTGCTCCTTTAGTTTGTCTTGGGGTAACAAGAGCGGCAAACTTTGGCAATCCTGCCCTTGCAATCCGGCGAGGGGGGCGCTAAATCCCCGCTTGCGTGCCGCGTTAGCTCAGTTGGTTAGAGCACTAGATTGTGGATCTAGGGGTCCCCCGTTCGAGCCGGGGACGTGGTACCATCCTTTCTTTTCAGCGCTGGTTGATCTTCGCTTGCCCTGTTTGGCAGGCCTTGGCCTTGCTGCGCAGCCCCTGTATGGTCGGCCTTCCAAGTGAAGGAATTGCCGATGACACCCGAAGCCGCCCGCCGTATCCCCCTTGTTATTGCAGCAGAAATTGGTGCGACTGCGGGTCAGGTGACATCTGCGATCACGCTTTTGGATGAAGGGGCGACGGTGCCGTTCATCGCGCGCTATCGCAAGGAAGTCACTGGCGGCCTTGACGACACGCAACTGCGCAATCTGGCCGAACGTCTGGTCTATCTGCGTGAGCTGGAGGCGCGTCGGGCGGCGATTCTGGGCTCGATCTCGGATCAGGGAAAGCTGACCGATGTTTTGTCGGCGGCACTTGCGAAGGCCACGACCAAGGCCGAGCTGGAAGATATTTACCTGCCCTACAAGCCGAAACGCCGCACGAGGGCGATGATTGCGCGGGAAAATGGGCTGGCCCCGCTTGCCGAGGCGATTCTGGCGGATCGGGCGGCGGACCCTGCGGTTCTGGCGAAAGGCTTCGTGACCGAAGCGGTGCCTGATGTGAAAGCCGCGCTGGAAGGCGTGCGCGATATTGTTGCCGAAGGGCTGTCCGAGGATGCCGCCCTGCTGGGCCGTTTGCGCAGCCATATGAAGCAGGTTGGGCGTTTGCAGGCCAAGGGCGTCGCGGGCAAAGAGGCCGAGGGCGCGAAGTTTTCTGATTATTTTGCGCATAATGAGGCTTGGGCCGGCGCGCCAAGTCACCGGGTTCTGGCGATGCTGCGCGGGCAGAATGAGGGCTTTTTGACCGTTGATCTGGACATTGATCCAGATGCGCCAAAGGGTGACAGCCCGGCAGAGCGGGCTTGTGCGGCGGCACTCAGCGCCTCGGGTCGCGGTTTGGGCGACGCTTGGCTGCGCGAGGCGGCGGCGTGGGGGTGGCGGGTCAAGCTGAAAACCTCGCTGACGCTGGATCTGATGTCAGAGCTGCGCGAGCGGGCCGAAGCAGAAGCGATTGCGGTTTTTGCGCGCAATTTGAAAGACTTGCTGTTGGCCGCTCCGGCAGGGGGTAAGGCTACGATGGGGCTTGATCCGGGGATTCGCACCGGGGTCAAGGTTGCGGTTGTCGATGCGACGGGCAAGGTTCTGGGCACCGATACCGTCTATCCGTTCCAGCCGAAAAACGATCTGCGCGGTGCGCAGGTGGTGATTGCGCAGCTGATCGCCAAGCACGGCGTCAAGCTGATCTCAATCGGCAATGGCACCGCCAGCCGGGAGACCGAAAAGATGGTGGCTGATTTGCTCGCCGTGCTGCCGGGTGCGGAAAAGCCGGTCAAAGTGATCGTCTCCGAAGCTGGGGCTTCGGTTTATTCGGCCAGCGAATTGGCGGCGAAAGAGTTCCCGGGCATGGATGTGTCGCTGCGCGGCGCGGTTTCGATTGCGCGGCGGCTGCAGGATCCGCTGGCGGAATTGGTTAAGATTGAGCCGAAAGCGATTGGTGTCGGCCAGTATCAACACGACGTCGATCAGCACCGTCTGGGCCGCAGCCTTGAGGCCGTGGTGGAAGATGCGGTGAACGCGGTGGGGGTTGACCTGAACACGGCCTCGGCCCCTCTGCTGGCGCGGGTGTCGGGGGTTGGCCCCGGTCTGGCGGAAGCGATTGTCAGCCACCGCGATGCCAATGGACCGTTTGCCACCCGGCGCGAGTTGCTGAAAGTCGCGCGTCTTGGGCCGAAAGCCTTTGAACAAGCGGCGGGATTCTTGCGGATTTCGGGCGGGAAAGAGCCGCTAGATGCAAGCTCGGTTCACCCGGAAGCCTATGATGTGGCACGAAAAATTGTTGCTGCTTGTGGTCGGGACATTCGGGCGTTGATGGCGGACCCCTCGGCGTTGAAGGCGCTTGACCCGCGCAGCTTTGTTGATGCCAAATTCGGTTTGCCGACGGTGAAAGACATTCTCGCCGAGTTGGAAAAACCCGCGCGTGACCCGCGCCCCAGCTTTAAAACCGCGACCTTCGCGGATGGGATTGAGGATATAAAAGACCTGAAGCCCGGCATGATGTTGGAAGGCACCGTCACCAATGTCGCGGCGTTTGGCGCGTTTGTGGATATTGGCGTGCATCAGGATGGGCTGGTGCATGTCAGCCAACTTGCTGATAAATTCGTTAAAGACCCGCATGAAGTGGTTAAGGCGGGCGATGTGGTAAAGGTGCGTGTGGTCGAGGTGGATGTGCCGCGCAAGCGCATTGGCCTGACGATGAAATCCGTCAGCGGCGAGGCGCGCGAGCAGTTGCGGGAACGGCAGCAGGATCGCAGCCCGCAACCGCAACGCGGCAAGCCTTTGCCGACTTCGGCGGGATCATCGGCTGGCAGCAGCGCTTTTGCCGATGCGCTGAAGGGCAAGTTTAACAGCCGTTAACGCAGGCGCCCTTTAACGCAGGCCCAACCCGGCTTTCATCAGCGATTTGCGCACCGGGGCGACGGAATAGAACATATTCAAAGCACCTGCGCGCAGATCGCGCAGGAATTGGCCTTCGATCATCGAGGCGCGATTGAGCGCGTCGATGCCGGTCACGCGCGCCTGCACATCGAAATGACGGCGGCGGTGATAGGTTTCCAGCATCTTGGCACTGCCGATCTGGGCCGGATCGGCCTGCGCAAGATCAAGCAGCGTCGCAAGGTCGGTCAGGCTCATGTTCAAACCCTGCGCGCCGATCGGGGGGACGACATGCGCGGCCTCGGCCATCAAAGCGGTGCGCTCACCCGACATGCGCGCGGCGATTTGGGCAATGATCGGCCAGATCGTGCGGCGCGATGCCAGCGTCAATGGCCCCAGAATCTGGCAGGAGCGGGCGTTGATCGCGGCCTGGAACTCGGGCACAGGCAGGGCAGACAGGCGCTGCGCTTCGGGGCCGGTTTCCATCCAGACCACGGCAGAGCAGGGCAGGCCATTGCGATCTGGCAGCGGCACCAGCGTGAATGGGCCACCCGAGCGGTGAATTTCGGTCGAGACGTTGTTGTGCGGGATTGGATGGTTGACGGCGAAGGTCACGGCCTTTTGACCATAGCGGATGGTTTTAACGGGGATTCCAAGGGCTTGCCGCATGGTTGAATGGCGGCCATCGGCGGCGATCACCAGTTTGGCGTTGATCTTGCGGCCATCTGACAGCGACACGATGGCTTCAGCCTCTCGCGTCAGCAGGGCCGTCGTTGCAATGCCGGGCAGAAAGGTCACATTGGGCAGATCACCAAGCCGGGCGAGCATTTCGCGGCGCAGCAGCCAGTTTGGCAGGTTCCAGCCGAAGGGCTTGTCCGAGAGATCAGCAGCGTCGAAGTCTTTGATAACACGCGGCTCTGCAACCTCACCGCCGGCGTCCACGATCCGCATGATCTGCAAGGCGGCGGCATGCGGCGCAAGGCGATCCCACAGGCCAGCGGCCTCCAGCACCGGGATTGAGGGCTGCAAAAATGCGGTGGTGCGCAGATCGGCGCCCTCGGCCTCGGCCGTGGTGACCGGGGGGGTGGGGTCGGCGCAGAGCACCGAAAAGCCCAAAGTGCCGAAAGCGGCGGCAGCGGTCAGACCCGCCACCCCGCCACCAGAGATCAGAATATCAGCGGAAATGCGTGTCATGGCGGCCCCTTTGCTGCGAATTTAGCGCGGCTGTGGCCGAAAGCGAAGCGACAAAGCGTCTCGGTTGGGTCAGATCAGCGTGGCAAGGAAGGCTGCCAGATCATCGGTGTGATGCTGAATATGCAGCGACTTCAAAGCCTTGGGGGCTACATGCACGGTTTTCATCCCCATCTGATGTGGGGCCATCAGATTACGCGGATCGTCCTCGAACATCGCGGCTGTGGTTGGGTCTACGCCGTCTTGGGCAAAGATCGCTTCAAAGGCGGCGCGTTCCGGCTTTGGGCGAAAGCCCGCGTGCTCGACGCCGTAAACCGCATCAAACAGGCCAGTGAGGCCGCGCGCCTCGAGCACGCGATGGGCGTAGGGGGCGCAGGCGTTGGTGTAGACAATGCGGCGACCGGGCAGGGCGCTGATGGTGCGCGCCAGCTGTGGGTCGGCAGGAAGCACAGTGAAATCAATGTCATGCACATCGGAAAGATAGGGCGCGGGATCAAGCGCATGTTCACGCATCAGACCGGCGAGGGTGGTGCCGTAGCTGTCCCAATAGTGCTGACGCAAGCGATCAGCCTCGGTCTTTCCGACCCCAAGCGCATTCATCACATAGGCGGTCATCCGAACCTCGATCTGGTCGAACAGCCGGAATTGCGGCGGATACAGCGTGTTGTCGAGGTCGAAGACCCAAGTGGTGACGTGTTGGAACTGATTTTTAACCATGGTGCAGAGATAGCGCGAAGATTTCACGACAGCAATCGCTTGATCCTGCGGCGCGGGCGTTTAGTGTCGCGCCATAAACAGGAGCCCGCCGTGCAGAAAGACGCATACACGTTGATCCTCGATTCGATCGAGGCCGGGGTTCATAAACCCGGCGATCGGCTGGTTGAATCTGAGCTCGCCGAGCGGTTGGGCGTGTCTCGCACCCCGGTGCGCGAGGCTTTGCAACGGCTTGAAACTCAAGGCATGCTGACGCGGGACGGGCGTAGTCTGATCGTGGCGTCACTGGACCACAACCAACTGGCTGAACTTTATGTCGTGCGCACGGAGTTGGAAGGCTTGGCGGCACGGCTGGCGGCACGGCATGCGTCGGATGAAGAAATCCGGGTGCTGCGCGGCATGGTTGAAGAGGATCGCGGTCTTTTGGGCGGGGATCCGCGGGTGCTGAGCCGGGCCAACAAGCGGTTTCATCGGCTGATCCATCTGGCCAGCCACAATCGGTTTTTGGTGCAGCAATTGGATCTGGTCCACCGTTCGATGGCGTTGATGGCGACGACGACATTTGCGGCGGCGGGGCGCGATGAGGTGGCCTTGGCCGAGCATGATCAGATCGTGCGCGCGATAGAGGCGCATGACGGTGAGGCGGCGTATCTGGCGTTGAAATCGCATATCTCTAAAGCGTTTGAAACCCGGCTGCGGGTCGATGCGGGAGAGCTGAAAACGCGCTGATTTCAGCGGGTTGTAGCTGGTGCGGCGGGCCAGAGATCAAAAATGGCCGTGACTGGTTTTGTCCCAATAGAACGGCTTGGTCATCAACTCCCACAGGGCCTTGTAGCCGGCCAAGGTGGCCAGCGGATGATAAAAGTGCAAGGTCAGCGCCCAAAGCGGGTTCAGCCGATGCTGCGTGCGGCGCATGCCTGCGATGTCAAACACAAGGCTAAGCACCGTGGTGGCGATCATCGAGATATAGATGGCGCGGAAGGCATCTGCACCAATCGCACTGCTGAACGGGTGGTGAAAGCCCAAGGGCGTCAGCCAGAGCGACCATAGCAAAGGCGCCAGTAATGTTTGCAGGATCGAGCCCAGAAACTGCACCTGAAAGCCGATGAAGCACCGCGCCCCAAGCTGTTGCCACAACAAGCGCGGGTCGCGCATATGGGTGATCCATGTCATCATATAGCCCTTGATCCAGCGCGAGCGTTGCTTGACCCATGGAAAGGAACGGCAGTTGGCTTCCTCAAAGGTGGTGGTGTCGATCAATTCGGTGCGATACCCGTGACGGAACAGGCGTAGCCCCAGATCGGCGTCTTCGGTGACGTTTTGGGCATCCCAACCCCCAAGTTCCTCAAGCGCAGAGCGGCGAAAGAACAAGGTGGTGCCGCCAAGTGGAATAGCCAATCCCATCCGTTCAATCCCCGGCAGGAACATGCGGAACCACGAGGCGTATTCGATGGTGAAGCAGCGCGCCAACCAGTTGCTGCGCGGATTGTAGTATTCAAGTTGGCCTTGCAGGCAGACGACTTCGGGGCCGCGCTGGTGAAAGCGATCCACCACTTTTTGCAGCTGGT
Organism: Cypionkella aquatica; assembly: GCF_030161095.1. GTDB lineage: Bacteria > Pseudomonadota > Alphaproteobacteria > Rhodobacterales > Rhodobacteraceae > Cypionkella > Cypionkella aquatica. Next base: position 58,436 of record NZ_BSPP01000005.1, on the reverse strand, counting down.
CAGGCTCTGGTGCGTCTTCGGCGTCATAAATGCCGACAATTGCGCCCCGGCAATGATCCAGCGCATAGTTCAGCGCGCGCGGCTTGGTTTTGACGCTGCCGTCAGGCACCACGATCACCCGCATCCAGCCCGGCAGATCGGCGCTGCCGAGCGCATCGCGGGTCATCTGATCTTCGGCCTCGACCACCAGCAGGATATCGAGCAATTCGCGCGGGTAGATCAGCCGATCCAGTCGCGCTGTCAGTTGGGTGGCGATGTTGCTTTCGCGGTAGAGCGCCACCATGACGGACACAATTGGCAGATGCGCGACAATGGCGGGTTTGCTTTGCGGTTGCGTTTGCGGCCTGTGCATCAGAATAAACGCGATCAGTTTCATGATATTGGACGAAAGCATCGCACCAAGCGCCAGTGCAAACAGCCAAACCATCGCGGCAACCGGTTGAAACAGTGCAAAGGCGATCATGGCCACGACAATCCCTGCGGCGGGGCGCTGCAGGGTTGTGGTATGATAGGCGCGGCAACTCTCCGCAGCATTGACCCGGGTTTCTGAGGCTGTGGCCAGCGCTGCGCCATGCACCGCCAGCAAGGCGTCCTCGATAGCGAGCATGGGTGCCACAGCCATCGCAACCGGGCCGAAGATGCGTTCCAGCCATGCGCTGTGCTGGTGGAACGTGTCGGGGTAGGCGGTCACAATCACCGTGACATGCCCGGTTTTACACCAAGGCAGCAGGCCGAACCGCAAGGCGCTGACGTGATCGAGGTGTGATGTCAGGCGCGGATCGGGCGGCAGGGCTGCAAGATCGACGCGGCCAACCTGCCAATGCGCCGCTATTGCGTCGTAAAGCACAGAAGGTGGCACTGCGCTGCGGGCCAGCAGCATATCGGCAAGATGTTTGCGGCGGCTGTCTTGTTGGGCGAGCGCTTGCAGGATGATATGCGGCGGCACCAGCCCGTTTTGCATCAGTTTGGCCGCCAATGTTTGCAGCGTGGGCTTTGCCAATACCGCAGGCTGCGCCACGGCCAAGCCGGGCGCAAAGCGGTTGATCGGTCGAAGCGGGGTAACGGCCATCACACCTCCGGGCAGCCGCGACAGACTGCACCCGGAGGGTTAATGATTGATTAACTAAACCAGAGGAACCGGCGTGATCGCGGCAGATCAGGCCGCGCGGCGGGCGCGCATCGCTTCGGCAAACCGCTCAAACAGGTAATAGCTGTCTTGCGGGCCGGGCGATGCCTCGGGGTGGTATTGCACCGAGAAGATCGGTTTGCCATCGACGGCGATGCCGCAGTTGGAGCCATCAAACAGCGAGACATGGGTTTCCGAGACGCCCTTTGGCAGGGTTTGGCTGTCAACGGTGAAGCCGTGGTTCATCGAGGTGATCTCGACCTTGCCGGTGGTGATGTCTTTCACCGGATGGTTGGCGCCGTGGTGGCCGTGGTTCATTTTGACCGTGGTGGCCCCCAACGCCAGTGCAAGCATCTGATGGCCAAGGCAAATTCCGAACAAGGGCAGATCGCGCGCCAGCACGCCCTGAATCATCGGCACGGCATATTTGCCAGTCGCCGCCGGATCGCCGGGGCCGTTCGACAGGAACACGCCTTCGGGGTTCAATGCCAGCACGTCTTCGGCGGTGGCGGTGGCGGGCAAGACGGTGACTTCGCAGCCCGCAGAGGCGAGACAGCGCAAGATGTTGCGTTTTGCACCATAGTCGATGGCGACGACGCGCAGGCCGGTGCCCTCACGTTTGGTGTACCCTGCGGGCCAAGCCCAAAGCTGTTCATCCCAGCGGTAGGATTGCGCGCAGGACACGTCTTTCGCCAGATCAAGTCCAACAAGGCCTTTCCATGCGCGGGCTTTGGCAACCAGCGCGCCGATGTCGAATTTGCCCTCTGGATCATGCGCCAAGCAGACATGCGGCGCGCCTTGCTGGCGGATGGCGCGGGTCAGGCGGCGGGTGTCGATGCCACCGATTCCGATGCGGCCCTTTTGCGCCAGCCATGCTTGCAGATCGGTGGTTGCGCGCCAGTTTGAAGGTTCGGTCGGGTCCCATTTCACCACCATGCCTGCGGCGACTGGGGTGGCGGTCTCGTCATCCTCGGGGGTGACGCCGGTGTTGCCGATATGCGGGAAGGTAAAGGTCACGACTTGGCCCGCATAGGAGGGGTCTGTCATGATTTCCTGATAGCCGGTCATTGCGGTGTTGAACACCAGTTCCGCCACCGTTTCCCCCACCGCGCCAAAGCCATGGCCATAGAACACCGAGCCATCAGAGAGCGCGATACAGGCGGTTGGGCGGGATTCGGAGAGAGTGGACATGGCTGCGGCTCCTGTCGGCAAAATCCGGGCGACACTAGTGGCAGGGGCAGGCAGGGTCAAGGGTTTGCAGCAAAAGGATTGTCTAGGTTAATCAATGCCTTGTGGTTTGTGGGTGCAGTTGCGCGAGATCGGGTGGCGGTGTATGGTCGGATTGGAATTTCAGGGAGTCGAAAGATGGAGTTGCGTGAGCGTCTGCAAGCGGCGGTGAAAGAGGCGATGAAGGCGAAACAGGCCGAGCGGCTTTCGACGCTACGCATGGTCACTTCGGCGATCAAAGACCGCGAAATTGCGGCGCGCGGCGAGGGTGGCGAGGTTGGCGAAAACGACATTCTGGCGCTGCTGGGCAAGATGGTGAAACAACGTCAGGAATCGGCCAAAGCCTATGCGGCAGGCGCGCGTCCCGAGTTGGAAGCCAAAGAGCTGAACGAAATCGCGGTGATCAATGAATTCCTGCCGCAGCAGGTGACGGGCGCTGATCTTGAGGCTGCGATTGCGGCGGCAGTGGCCGAGGCTGGTGCCAGCAGCATCAAAGACATGGGCCGGGTGATGGCGGTGCTGAAGGCCAAATACACCGGAATGATGGATTTTGGTGCCGTGGGGGCGCTGATCAAGGCACAGCTGGGGTAACGCTTAGCGCGGCATCCGCTCCATCGCGACGCGCAGACGGGTGCGTTGGCCGAGATCGGTCAGGCGGACCGGGTCGATGCGGGTGCGGATGTTGCGCGCCTCTATCGCGTTGGTGACGCCGCCGATCAGCCGTTCCATCGCGCGCAGATCGTCGCCACTGACCCAGCCGTTCATCAGAATCTCGAGCCCGCGCAGCCGCACATCTGCGCTAAGCGCCTGAATTTGCTGGGCGGTGTGGTTGTTGACCCAGTTGCGCACCTCGTCGTCGTCATCAAGGCCCCACTCTGAGGGCTGGGTTTCGTTCGCCAGATCAAGCGCGTTTTGCAGACTGAGCGTGCCGCCCGTAACGGCCATCATATTGGTCTCATATCCCGGATTGGCTGGGGTATGGCGCGGGCCACCTTTGTCGCCGCTGGCCCGGCTGGCGGCAGATTCCGAATAGCGATCGTTCAAGCCCAGCACATGGCCAAATTCATGCGCGGCGGTCCAGTTATAGGCGTCAGGCTCGCGGTTGTTCAGTTGCATCGGATGACCTTCCGCGCGCATCTGCACGTTAGAGGGCCCGGGCATGTCGAGCACCTCAATCTGCAAGGCACGTCCCGGTTCGCTGGAAGTGCGGTGGCTGACGATGATGTTGCAGGAAAAATCCACCGCGCCGACCCGCATGGTCCAGGCATTGTTAATGGTGTTTTGAATCTGGGTGGCGCGCAGGGCATTGGCTTGCGGGCCCCAGATCTCGGCGCGGCCCGTTATGCTGAGGGTACTGCCCGCCAGATCGACGGTGATGCCGGGAACGGGTTGAAAACGACGGGGAGGCTGGGCCATGGGAAATCCTTGGGTGAAATGCCGCGTCATGTGGGCGCGCGGTGAAATCTGCTTTGAAAACGGGTCGACGGAAATTTGAATATGCTGATGCTAGCGGCCCCTTTTGGCCGTGCAATGATTCTTGCGCGCGCGCTGATGCCTTATGCGGTGGGGGTGCAAAGCTCGATCAAGGTGCCTTCGGGGGCACGGACATAGGCCAGCGTCTGCCCCCAAGGCATTTCGGTGATCGGTTTGACCAGCACGGCCCCTGCGTCGATGGCGCGGGCGACGGCTGCCGCGACATCCGTGGTTTCAAAAGCCAGTTCATAGGATGGTTTTGCAGGCGGTTCGGTTGCCACCTCTTTGCCGATGCTGTCCATCAGCGCGTGGGAAGAGAACGCCAGTTTGGTGTCGCCAGTGATCAACTCGCCATAATCGCCGCCCTCGTGGAGGAAGCCGATGGGAAAGCCGAAGGCGGCTTCGTAAAATTGCAGCGTTTCCGGGACGGAAGCGACGTAGAGGATGGTATAGCGGTAGATCATGGCGGCCCCCCTGTGATGACAGAAGAAGTTTGCAGCGCTTAGCGCAGGGCGGCAAGGCGTTTGCGCAGATCAATTTCCAGCGCGGCGCGGTCTTCGGGTGGCAGGAAGGCCCCCAGTTCGACCTCGCGACCGTTGCCGGTCAGGGTCAGGTAATCTGGCACCGGGCCTTTGGTTTTGTGCAAGGTGACGCGGACCCAATGCGGATTGGCCTGCCAGCTTTGGTGCTTTCCATGCGGGCCGTGGCGGACAAGGCTGATCTCAGTTTCGCTCAGGCTCAGGTCTTCAAGGATTTCACCGTCTTTGTAACTGCGCTGAAGCGCCCACCAGATCGCTGCGATGGCGGCCAGCAGGAAGGGCAGTATCGCCCATAGGATTGGCGAGCCGATCAGCACGACCAGCGGCAGCGCGATCAAGGCGGCGGTGGAACCTATAAACCAAACCATGCCGCGCCGGGGGAGGGAGCGGTAGGGCCAGAGGTGCAGGCGTTGGGTGTCGTCGCCAGCGGGAGGGAGCCATTCGTAGGGCATGCGGGTGCTTTGTGGAAGGAATCTACGGGTCAGTTTCAGAGGTGAGATAGGCTGATAGCCGGGATGATCAAACATTTGAGCAGGGGCCGAGCATCGCTTTCTTTGCATGGCTTTTGGCTGCGGTCTTGCATACCAGTCATAAAAAAAGCCCCGCATCGCTGCGGGGCTTTTTGATGTCTGACCGAAGCTTAGTGGCCGCGGTTGTGGTCCCAGTCGCTCTGCTTGGGCAGTTGCTCGAACGTGTGTTCGGGCGGCGGGCAGGGCAGGGTCCATTCCAGCGTGTCGGCGTATTCGTTCCAGTAGTTGTTCTGGGTGACTTTCTTGCCCCACAGCAATGCGTAGAACACGATGCCGATGAAGAACACGAACGAGGCGAAGGACAGGAACGCCCCCAGCGACGAGACATAGTTCCAGTAGGCATAGGCCTCGGGATAGTCGATGTAGCGGCGCGGCATGCCTTGACGACCCAGGAAGTGCTGCGGGAAGAAGGTGATGTTGGCACCAATGAACATCATCCAGAAGTGCACATGGCCTGCCCATTCCGGATACTGACGGCCCGACATTTTGCCGAACCAGAAGTAGATACCCGCAAAGATGCCGAACACAGCGCCCAGAGACATCACGTAGTGGAAGTGCGCGATCACGTAATAGGTGTCGTGGTAGGCGCGGTCCACTGGGGCCTGCGACAACACGATGCCAGTCACGCCGCCGACGGTGAACAGGAACAAGAAGCCAAAAGCCCAGAGCATCGGGGTTTTGAACTCGATCGAGCCGCCCCACATGGTGGCAATCCAAGAGAAGATCTTGATGCCTGTCGGCACCGCGATCACCATGGTGGCCAGCATGAAGTAGCTTTGCTGCGAAAGTGACATGCCCACGGTATACATGTGGTGCGCCCAGACGACGAAGCCCAGCACGCCGATGGCGACCATTGCGTAAACCATCGGCAGATAGCCGAAGATCGGTTTGCGCGAGAAGGTCGAGATCACCTGGCTGATGATTCCGAAAGCCGGGATCACGATGATATACACTTCCGGGTGGCCGAAGAACCACAGGATGTGCTGATACAGAATCGGATCGCCGCCACCAGCGGGGTCGAAGAAGGTGGTGCCGAAGTTACGGTCGGTCAGCAGCATGGTAATTGCGCCCGCCAGAACCGGCAGCGCCAGCAAGATCAGCCATGCGGTCACAAAGATCGACCAGCCGAACAACGGCACTTTATGCAAGGTCATCCCCGGCGTGCGCATGTTCAGGAAGGTGGTGATCATGTTGATCGCACCAAGGATCGACGAGGCACCCGAGAGGTGAACCGCGAAAATCGCAAGGTCCATCGAATAGCCGGATTCGCGCGTTGACAGTGGCGGATAAAGCACCCAGCCCACGCCCGCGCCCAACTGGTCTTCACCACCCGGCGCGAACAAGGATGCCACGGCCAACGAGGTGCCGGCGACATACATCCAGTACGACAGGTTGTTCATCCGCGGGAACGCCATATCCGGCGCGCCGATCTGCAGCGGCATGAAGTAGTTGCCAAAGCCACCGAACAGCGCGGGAATCACCACAAAGAACATCATCAGGATGCCGTGTGCGGTGACGGTCGCGTTCCAGACATGGCCGTTGGGGGTACATTCACGGGCGGCATCCGCGATAAAGCGCATCCCCTCCATGCACATGTACTGCACACCCGGCTCCATCAGTTCGAGCCGCATATAGACCGTGAAGATCACCGAGATCAGACCGACAAGGCCCGAGGTGAACAGATAGAGGATCCCGATATCCTTATGGTTCGTCGACATGAACCAGCGGGTGAAAAAGCTGCGTTGCTCATGGTCGTGGCCATGGATGGCTGCGTCGGCCATTGGCGTCTCCCGTTGTCGTTACATTCTTGTCCGCGCATGGAGGCACCATGCCGGATTACAAGATGTATCTAGATTGAGGCCGCGGGCAGGGCAATGTCAGAGTTTGATCTGCGTCAAGAAAATCTTGCAACTGCGCACATTTCGACCCGGAATTACGGGCTCACTACGCACCAACCGCTGCGCCCGAAATGTTGGGCATATCGAGCGGATAGCGGCCGCGCCGCGCAGACTTAGGTCTGATCCTTTGGCGCGGATGTCGCCAGACATCTGCCCCTGTGCTGTCAATGAGTTACATGACCCACTGCTGCAGCGGAAGCTTGCGAGTGCTGGCTTTGGAAAACCTTGAAAGGATAAGCTGCGAAAGCTTGTTCTTGGCTGCTGTGGCCACCATCATCGGCCTGCCTGTCGGATCGTGATAGCTATGACGCAGGTTGAAGCGGTGGCGGGATCGGTCGATATGTCGCAGCCTGACTTTGACCGTTAAAGCGAGCGCTGTCCGTGAGGCGTAAACCTCACGGCGGTTTGGTCAGGCACGCAGCTGATTGAAGGCGCGCGGAAAGCAACTGATCAAGGCGGCATCAAGGTCAGCCATAGTGACGGGCAGGCCCAGATCGACCAGACTGGTGACGCCGTGATCCGTAATGCCGCAGGGCACGATGCCCGAGAAATGTGACAGATCGGGTTCGACGTTGATCGAGATGCCGTGAAATGACACCCATCGGCGCAATTTCACGCCGATGGCGGCGATTTTGTCTTCGCGCGGGCTGCCATCGGGATTGGTGGGCAGATCTGGGCGGACGACCCAGACGCCAACCCTGCCCGCTCGACGCTCGCCCTTGACGTTGAATTCCGCAAGGGTCGCGATCACCCAGTTTTCCAGCGCGCAGACGAACTGCCGCACATCGCGGCCGCGCTGGTTCAGATCTAGCATGGTATACGCCACGCGCTGGCCGGGGCCGTGATAGGTATATTGGCCGCCACGACCGGCTGAAAAGACGGGAAACCGATCAGGGTCGGTCAGATCTTCGGGTTTGGCCGACGTGCCTGCGGTGTAAAGCGGCGGGTGTTCCAGCAGCCAGATCGCCTCTGATGCCTCGCCTGCAGCAATCGCGGCGGCGCGCGCCTCCATCGCGGTCAGGGTTTCGGCATAGGGCGCAAGTCCCGCAAGATGCTGCCATTGCACGGGGTTCACCGGCGATCTCCTTTGTTCTGTGGCTCACAGATGGCGCGGGCGGCGACAGATTGCAACCGCGGCGGTGGGCAAAGCCGGGTGCCGTGCAGAATCCCCCTTTTCATCGCGCCACAGTGCGGCTACATAGCCGCCACCCGAGGCCCAGTCGTGCGGATGTGGCGGAATTGGTAGACGCGCAGCGTTGAGGTCGCTGTTCTTTAATCGGAGTGAAAGTTCGAGTCTTTTCATCCGCACCACTGGACCTCGGGTTGGTTAGAGCATAGCTCGCCAACCCGTTTTCATTTGATCTGACAGCGGCGACCCTGTCATCACCTCCGTTCCGTCATACTGGTTTCATCTCTGCCTAATAAATCGGCAGGGCGTCGTATTTGTCCGCAGAGGGGCGATTCTGTGCAAGCAGTCACAGAATCGGTTAGCGCCAACATTGCGATGATTCCTGTGCTGAAACTCTGTTTCCAAGCGCATGCCTCAGCCGATCCGACTGCCACTTGGTTCATCAACTGCCGTTCTAAGCGGCAAACAGGGCGCAAAATGCCCGATTGAACCAGTTTGACCGTGCGACCTTCACCCTGCGTAATCGGGAATTGCCATCTGCTAGGCCCTTGCCGTAAGCGTATAGGACAAGCGCAGGAAAACTGCCGGATACATGGGGAGATTGGCGTGGTTTCAACCAGCCCGAACGACGCTTTCGTCGCTTTTGAGCACGTGCAGAAAAGCTATGACGGCGTGTCATTGGTCGTCAAAGACCTGAACCTATCGATTGGCAAAGGTGAGTTTCTGACGATGTTGGGGCCATCGGGCTCGGGCAAGACCACTTGCCTGATGATGCTGGCCGGGTTTGAAACCGCGACGCATGGGCGGATCATGCTGGACGGCACCAATATCAACGAAGTGCCGCCGCATAAGCGCGGCATCGGCATGGTGTTCCAGAACTACGCTTTGTTTCCGCATATGACGGTGGGTGAAAACCTGTCCTTCCCGCTGGAAGTGCGCGGCATTGGCAAATCCGAGCGCGAGGCCAAGGTCAAACGCGCGCTGGATATGGTGCAGATGTATTCGTTCATCAACCGCCGTCCGGCGCAGCTTTCGGGCGGCCAACAGCAGCGGATCGCCTTGGCGCGGGCTTTGGTGTTTGATCCGTCTCTGGTGCTGATGGACGAACCCTTGGGCGCGTTGGACAAGCAGCTGCGCGAGCATATGCAGTTTGAAATCAAGCACTTGCATGAAAGCCTTGGCATCACTGTTGTCTATGTGACGCATGATCAGGGCGAGGCATTGACGATGTCGGACCGTGTCGCCGTGTTCAACGATGGCCGCATCCAGCAGCTTGCCAGCCCCTCTGATCTGTATGAACGCCCTGACAACAGCTTTGTGGCGCAGTTCATCGGCGAGAACAACAAGTTGCCCGGCGTGATCGAATCGATAGGTGACGGCAAATGCACCGTGCGTCTGACGACGGGCGAAGTGATTGATGCGACGCCAGTGAACGTGTCGGAAAAAGGTGCAAAAACGCTGGTGTCGATCCGCCCAGAACGGGTTGAATACAAGCCCGAGATGATGCCCGCAGGCGCGCATACCATCGACGCAGAAGTGATGGAGTTCATTTACATGGGCGATCTGTTCCGCACACGTTTGCGTGTTGCCGGATCGGATGAATTCGTGATCAAGTCACGCAATACCTTGGGGCAGCGCATGCTGTCTCCGGGTGAGAAAATCAAGATCGGTTGGGCGCCGCAAGACGCCCGCGCACTCGATCCAATGTGATCCCCGAAAATGGGGCGGCCGCAGGGACGCGGCCACTTAACAAACGTCCTTATCCAACCTGGGAGACCTCGATGAAGAAACTTCTCGTTCTGTCCACCGCCCTGACCAGCCTTGCATTTGCCGCTCAGGCTGATGTCACGGTGATGTCGTGGGGCGGCGCTTACGGTGCTGCGCAAACCGAAGCACACGTCAAGCCGTTCGCTGCCAAAACCGGCATCGCCACCACGATGACCGACAGCGACAACCCCGCCACCCCGATCAAAGCCATGGTCGAGGCTGGCAACGTCACCGTCGACGTGGCTTCGGTTGAATATGCCGATGCAATCCGTCTTTGTGACGAAGGCGTGCTTGAGACGATCGACCCTGCATCCTTGCCGGCTGGCGCGGATGGCACCCCGGTTGCAGATGACTTCCTGCCCGGCGCTTTGACCGATTGCGGCGTTTCGACCGACATCTGGGCGACAATCTTCGCCTATGACACCACCAAGTTCCCCGAGGGCCCGAAAACGGCTGCGGATTTCTTTGACCTGACCAAGTTCCCCGGCAAGCGCGGCCTGCACAAAGGCGCTAAAGCCGTTCTGGAATTTGCGCTGATGGCGGATGGCGTGGCTCCGGCTGACGTTTATGCGACCTTGGGCACCCCGGAAGGCGTTGATAAGGCATTTGCAAAACTCGACACCATCAAAAAAGACGTGGTGTGGTGGGAAGCTGGCGCACAACCGCCGCAACTGCTGGCTGACGGCGAAGTTGCAATGACTTCGGCCTATAATGGCCGGATTTTCAACGCCGCTATCGGTGAAGGCAAGCCGTTCCAGATCGTTTGGGATGCGCAAATCTTTGAAAACGAAATGTATGTGATCCCGAAGGGCGCACCGAACAAAGAAGAAGCGTTGCAGTTCATCGCTTATTCGACCTCGACCGAAGGCATGCAGGCGCAAGCAACCCAGATCTCTTATGGTCCGGCACGCAAATCGGCCAACGCCACGCCGATCATGTACAAGGACGGCAAGACCCTGATGGGTCCGAACGTGCCGACAGCACCGGAAAACATGGCAAATGCCTTGGGTTCGTCGTTTGAATTCTGGGTCGATCATGACGCAGAGCTGAACGACCGCTTCAACGCATGGCTCGCGGCTAACTGATCCGATGTCCGGGCGCGCTTCGTGCCGCGCCCGGATTTCCCTCCGAATTTCTCACTTCTCGTTCGGTCTTGGCAGCGGCTTTTCCGCGCGACCGTAAGGATGATTCATGGTTGACCTGACCTCTGCTCCCGAAATCTTGCGCACGGCCGATGGTCGCCCGCTGAAATCAGCGCTGGCGCAGGCGCAGCGCAAGGCCAAATGGCGCGCGTTCTTTCTGGTGCTGCCCTTGCTGGCCTTTGTGGTGCTGACCTTTATCGTTCCGATCCTGAAGATGTTGGAGCGTTCGATCAATCACGATGGCTTTTCGTCCAACGCGCCCAGCATGGTTGCATGGTTTCAGGACCATCCCGCAAGCGCAGATATTCCCGAGGATGCCTATGCCGCCTTGGTCGCTGACCTTGTGCAGATGCAAAAGGACAAGACCGCGGGCGCTGCGGGCACGCGGATCAACTATACCGTCCCCGGCACGATTTCCGTGTTCAAAGCGGCAGCACGTTCTGCAGACACGCTGGTGCCCCCCTATAAAGAGGCGTTGATCGCCAGCAATAAGATGTGGGGTGATCCGCTGCTTTGGGTGGCGATGCGCAATGCGTCGTCTGAATGGACCTCGGATTTCTACATGGTTTCCAGCGACCTCAAGCGCAACGCCGATGGCGGGGTCGAGCGGGTTGAAGACAACCAGCGCATCTATCTGTATTTGTTCATCAAGACCTTTGTGCTGTCCTTGGTGATCACGGTGTCTTGCCTGCTGCTGGCCTTCCCGATCGCGCATTGGCTGGCGGTTCTGCCGATGGCAAAGTCTAACCTGCTGATGATCCTGGTGCTGCTTCCGTTCTGGACCAGCCTGTTGGTGCGCACCAGTTCCTGGATCGCCATTCTGCAAGAGCAAGGCATTATCAATGACTTGATGGTGTGGCTTGGCGTGATTGGCGATGATGGCCGGGTGCGGATGATTTACAATCAAACCGGCACCATCATCGTGATGACACATATTCTGCTGCCGTTCATGGTGCTGCCTTTGTATTCGGTGATGAGGGTGATCCCGCCCAGCTATGCCCGCGCGGCGCGTTCCTTGGGCGCCACCAGCTGGACCACGTTCCGGCGGATTTATCTGCCACAAACCCTGCCGGGCATCGCTGCGGGTTCGCTGTTGGTGTTCATTCTTGCGGTCGGCTACTACATCACCCCGGCTTTGGTCGGTGGCGCCGATGGCCAACTTATCTCGAACCTGATCCAGTTCCACATGAGCAAAGCCAATTGGTCGATGGCTGCCGCTTTGGCCGCGATCCTGCTGGCCGCCGTTCTGATCCTGTATTGGCTGTATGACCGCCTGATCGGCATCGACCGTCTGAAACTCGGCTGAGGAGACACTCATGGCCCTTCCCGTCTATGCCTCGCCGCTAGAGCGCGTCTGGTATTACACCTTCCGCGTCCTGTGCATCCTGATCTTCCTGTTTCTGGTCGCTCCGATCCTGATTGTCATTCCGTTGTCATTCAACGTTGAGCCGTATTTTTCGTTCACCCACAAGATGTTGGCGCTGGACCCTTCTGGCTATTCCTTGCGCTGGTATGACACGTTGCTGACGCTTGGCATCTCGGCCCCCGAAGATGCGGTGCGCGACAGCAGTTGGTGGTCGCAAGTTTGGGAGCAGGCAACTTGGGTGAAAGCCGCGAAAAACTCGTTGTGGATCGGTATGTGGGCGACGATTTTGGCCACCGTTCTGGGCACCACCGCCGCTCTTGGCCTGTCGCGGCCCGAGATGCCGTATCGCCGCCTCATCATGGCGCTGCTGATCTCGCCGATGATCGTGCCGATCATCATCATTGGCACCGGGCTGTTTTTCTTCTATTCCAGCGCCTGTATCTCGCCCGACAACTGGTTGGGCTGGCTGCTGTCACCGTTTCTGTCGGTGAAGGGCTGCTTGGCCAACTCGCATCTGGGGATCATTCTGGCGCATGCCACTTTGGGCATCCCGTTTGTGATCATCACCGTCACCGCCACCTTGTCGGGCTTTGATCAATCGCTGATCCGCGCCAGCGCCAGCCTTGGTGCCAACCCGCGGACGACGTTTTTCAAGGTGATCATGCCGCTGATCCTGCCGGGGGTGATTTCCGGGGCGTTGTTCGCCTTTGTGACGTCTTTTGATGAAGTGGTGGCCGTGCTGTTCATCGCAGGCCCCGATCAACAGACCATTCCGCGCCAGATGTGGAACGGCATCCGCGAGGCCATCAGCCCGGCCATCCTTGCCGTGGCGACCATTCTGGTGATCGTGTCGATTGCCATGCTCGCCACCGTTGAAATCCTGCGCCGCCGGTCTGAACGGCTGCGCGGCGTGACGCCGCACTAAGGACAAATCATGGCCAACACCTATGACACCGGGCGGTTGAACCTGCCATTCGTCGGGATTTCCACCTTTGGCAAACGGCCTTACGTCGAAGATTGGTCAAAGATCGACGCCGATGTGGCTGTGATGGGCGCGCCGTTCGATTTTGGTACGCAGTTCCGCGCCGGTGCGCGGTTTGGTCCGCGTTCGGTCCGCGAGGCGTCGACGCTGTTCAGCTTTGGTCATGCCGGGGCTTACGATCACGAGGACGACTGCACCTATCTGCCCGCAGCCGTTCGGATCGTGGATATTGGTGACGCCGATATCATCCACACCGACACCACGCGCAGCCACGCCAATATCCGCACCGGGGTAGAGGCTATGCTGGCAGCTGGCGCGCTTCCGGTGGTGATCGGTGGCGATCATTCGGTGAATATCCCGTGTATAGAGGCGTTTGAGGGGCAGGGCGATATCCACATCCTGCAAATCGACGCACATTTGGATTTCGTCGATGAGCGTCATGGCGTGCGCGTCGGTCACGGCTCACCCATGCGGCGGGCGGCTGAAAAGCCTTGGGTCAAGGGGCTGACGCAGGTGGGCATCCGCAATGTGTCGTCCACTGCGCGCGAGGGTTACGAGGCCGCGCGGGCGATGGGATCGGACATTCTGTCTGTGCGGCAAATGCGGGCCTTGGGGGCAGAGGGCGTGATTGCGCGGATACCCAAAGGTGCGCGGGTTTACGTGACGCTGGATATTGACGGCTTTTGCCCCTCCATCGCGCCGGGAACAGGCACGCCCAGCCACGGCGGCTTCCTGTATTACGAAGTGCTGGAAATGCTGCAAGCGGTTGCCAAAAATCACGAGGTGGTCGGCATGGATCTGGTCGAAGTCGCCCCCGACTATGACCCGACGCAATCGACTTCGATCCTCGCGGCGCAGATTTTGCTGAACTTCCTCGGCTTCATTTTCCACGCACGCGGTGTCCGCTAAGCCGAATTTGGCGTCTTACGGCAGGATGTGGAGCCAGCCCCAAGAGGTAAACAGCGACAGCCCGGTTGCCACCAGAACGGCTGTCGCGCTGATGCGTTTGCCGACGCCATACATGTTGGCGAACATATAGGCATTGACCCCCGGCGCCATCGCAGAGGTGACCGTGACTGACCGCAAGCCGTTGATGTCAAGATCAAAGCCAAAGCGCGCAAGGCAATAGGCGATGCCCGGATGCAGCAGCAAGGACGCGAAGCATACCGTTGCAATCAGGCCTTTGTCACCTTCCGGTCGATAACGCAGCAGCACGCCACCCAAGCCGAACAGCGCCGCAGGCAGGCCCGATTTAGCCATCATATCGGTCGCAGCCATGAGGAAGCCCGGTTGTGGCACTCCGGTCAGATTTACCGCAAATCCACACATCAATCCGACCACCAGCGGCTGCGTGAACACGCCGCGCAGCACCTGCCGCGCCAACTCGGCATGGCTGCGGCTTTCAGCCTCGCGTGAGCGCGCCCATTCCATGAACACGATGCCAAAGGTGTAGATCAACGGCGCGTGGATCGAGATGATCGCGAAATTCCCCGCCAATGCTGCGGTGCCATAGGCCCGCTCTGTGATCGGTACTCCCAGCAGCAGCGAGTTGGAAAACGCGCAGGCAAAGCCAATCGCTACGCTATCAGGCAAAGCGCGGCGAAAGCCAAAGCGGGCGACGCAAAAGCCGAACCCATAGGAGCAGGCAGCCCCAATATAGAAGGACAACAGCGGCCCTGCCGCGAAGGCGGTGCCAAGATCCAGATTGGCGACATTGCGGAACAGCAGCACCGGCAGCGCGAAACTTTGCGCATATCGCATCACGCCATCCACTGCCGCATCGCTGAACAGCTTGGCCCGCGCTGCTGCATAGCCAAACCCGATCAACAGAAAAACCGGTAGAATAACGTCGAGCAATGCGCTCATGCGACATTCTCAAATGTCAGCACCAAACCGTCGAAAGCGGGGCTGACACCACTTGGCAACTCGGTCGTCAGGGTGGCGTAATCCATATCCAGATGCATGTTGGTGATCACCGCCGTTTTGGGGCGGGCGCGGTTAATCCAGTCAAGCGTCAGCGCCAGATGCGCATGGGTCGGATGTGGCTTGCGGCGCAACGCGTCGATGATCCAACACTCAAGCCCTTGAAGGTGTGGCCAAACCGCCTCGGGAATCGTCACCACGTCGGGGATATAGGCCACGTCGCCAATGCGAAACCCCAAGGCATCCATCGAGCCATGATCGACCAACATTGGCGTGAAGCTGATCGGCCCCGCAGCCCCCGGCACCTCAAAAGCGCTATGCCCGATGCTGTGCAGATCAAGGATCGGCGGGTAGGGCGAGCCTTCTGGCTGCACAAAAGCATAGGCAAAGCGCACCAGCAGCGCCTCTTGAGTCGGATGATCGGCCCACACACTCAGTCGCTTGCGCATATTGAACACGATCTGGCGCAGATCGTCGATGCCATGGGTGTGGTCGGCGTGCGAATGGGTGAACACCACGCCATCCAACGCGCCAATTCCGGCATCCAAGAGTTGTTCGCGCATGTCGGGGGAGGTGTCGATCAGCACGCGGGTAATCGCATCACCCTCAAGCCGCTCCACGAGCAAAGAGCAGCGGCGGCGGCGGTTTTTCGGGTTGCTCGGGTCGCAATCGCCCCAGTCACCACCGAGACGCGGCACGCCACCGGATGATCCGCACCCGAGGATGGTGAAGCGCATCGTGGCCATCATGCGGCTTTCGCGGCGCGGGCGAACAGGCGGTCGAAATTGGCAGTCGTGGCGGCGGCGAAGGACTCTTCGCTGATGCCGAACACAGCTGCGCCAACGCGCGCGGTGAAGGCGGTATAGGCGGGCTCATTCCTGCGACCACGGTAGGGCGGCGGTGCCAGATAGGGGCTGTCGGTTTCCAGCAATATCCGGTCCAGCGGCGCGCGCGCGAAAATATCACGCAACTCCTGCGACTTGGGGAAGGTCGCAACGCCGGACATCGAGAGATAGAAGCCCATGTCGAGCGCCGCGCGGCCCAAAGCCTCACCCGAGGAGAAGCAGTGCATCACACAGGAATAGGGTTTCACGGCCATGCCCTCGGCCAAAATGCGCGCCATATCGTCATCGGCGGCGCGCGAATGGATGATCAGCGGCAGCCCGGTCTCTTGCGCGGCTTCGATATGGATTCGCAGCGATTTTTGTTGGATTTCAGCGCTTTCAGCGGTGTAGTGATAATCCAGACCTGTCTCACCAATACCGACAAACTTCAGATCGGCGGCGAGCGCGACCAGATCTTCGACCGATACCGGCGGATGATCGGCGGCACTCATCGGATGGATGCCTGCGGCGTAGAATACCGACGGATAGGCCGCGACGATGGCGCGCACGTTCGGCAGATTGTGCAGTTTGGTGCAGATCGTCACCATGCGCGAAACGCCTGCCTCGTGTGCGCGGGCGATGATCTGCGGCAACTCGTCATTAAAGTCGGGAAAATCCAGATGGCAATGGCTGTCTACGATCTCAAAAGCCATTCCGCACCTCTAGGCAAGCTCTGCCGCCGTCTCGTTTATATGCAGAACCATATCCATCAGAAGGGCGGCAGGGTCAAGGTTCACTGCCTTGCCACGCCGCGCGCGCAGGCCCAAATGTTGCGCGACATCGGCCCATATGCGGGCGTAGTCCGGGCTGGGCGACAGCCGCGCGATCAGATCGCCCTCGCCGCGCGCGGCCTCGGGGGGCAAGTGCTGCAGCGTGCCTGCGCGGGCGAGGCGGGCGAGGAACAAATCCAGCAGCGTCACGATCAATTCAAACTGCGCTTCCGCGCCTTTGCCTGCACCCGCCTCGGCCAAAGCCTGCGCGCGCGGGCGGTCCAGCCGGGGCAGGGTGCCAAACAGCCGGATCAGGCTTTCATAAGATTTCAGCCCGTCAAGATTGGTCATCCGAAACGCCTCTCCGACCGAACCGCCCGCAAGTTCAGCCAAAGCCACGCGGTCTTCTGGGGCAACATCGCCGCCCGCTTGGGTCAGCGCGTCCGAGAGATTTTCTGCCGAAAGCGGCCCCAGCCGCAATTCACGGCAGCGCGAGCGGATCGTGGGCAGCAGCTTGGCGGGCTGGTGCGAGATCATCAGGATGGTCACTTTTGCAGGCGGTTCTTCCAGCAATTTCAACAAAGCATTGGCGGCAGAGGTGTTCATTTCGTCTATGGAATCAATGATCGCCACCCGCCGCCCGCCATCTGCGGCGCTGTGGTTGAAGAAGGTTTTCATCTTGCGGACTTCGTCGACAGAAATCACGGTCTGCAGCTTGTCGCGCTTTTCATTCGGCGCGCGGCGCAGCAGGAACATCCGCGATTCCGTCAGCGCCGCCATGCGATGCGACACTGGGTGGCTGTCCGGAATGTCCAGACTAACGGGCGGCGGGGCGGCGAACATGCCGCCGTCATCATCGGGGGTTGCCAGCAGAAATTTGGCGATGCGCCAAGCCAGCGTCGCCTTGCCTACACCGCGCGGCCCGGTGATCAGCCAGCCGTGATGCAGCCGGGTGCCATTGAAAGCTTGCAGGAATGTCGCCTCGGCCTGCGTTTGGCCGATCAACCTTGCGGTGTTGCGGGGGTGCGGCGCGCCCTCGATTCGGTCTGGCTCTGGCAGATCCTCGCTCATAGCCGCGCCAGAACGGCCGAAAGCACATCAGCGGCAACTTGTTGCGGAGCGCGGGCGCCGTCGATGACCCGGAACCGTGC
This sequence comes from Cypionkella aquatica, assembly GCF_030161095.1. Lineage (GTDB taxonomy): Bacteria > Pseudomonadota > Alphaproteobacteria > Rhodobacterales > Rhodobacteraceae > Cypionkella > Cypionkella aquatica. The sequence goes on along the minus strand of NZ_BSPP01000005.1, from coordinate 40,589 downwards.
CGGATGCGCCGCGGCCAGTGCCAGAAAGCCATCGCGCGCCTTTTGCTGCACGCCTAAGCCCATGCCCTCAAAGCGCATTTCTGTGCCTGCGCGCGCGACGGCCCGTGACAGCCCCATGCTTGGTTCAATGTCGATCAGCACGGTCAGATCGGGTTCAACACCGATCATCAGCTGATGAAGACGGTTTACCGTCTCGCGCAGATCGCCGCGTGTGAGGCCCTGATAGATACGTGAGGAATCCGCGAAACGGTCCGAAATCACCACTTCGTCCCGCGCTAAAGCCGGACGGATGGTTTTCTCTAGATGATCGCGGCGCGCGGCAGTAAACAGCAAAAGCTCGGTCTCGGTGGACCAGCGATCAGCCTCGCCTTCCAGCACCAGACGGCGAATTTCTTCGGCCCCTGCAGAGCCTCCCGGTTCGCGCGTCAGGCACACCACCCGACCCTGAGCGCGCAAGGCCTCGGCCAGAAGCCGTGCCTGCGTTGACTTGCCAGAGCCGTCAATGCCCTCAAAAGACAAGAAAACTCCGGTCATTCAGCTAGCAGGCGCGCCGAGATACTCGGCCTGCAGCTTTTGCGCTGCAGTGCTCAATCGCTTGACAAAGCCGCCTTTCGGCACGTCGGCTGCGGCCAAGAGGCTGACGCGATGCTCTGGCAGGCCGGGCACGGTGATCACCAGTTGCGCCACTTCGCTGCCCTTGGCAATCGGCGCTTTCAGGGGGCCATTATAGACCACCTGCGCCTGCAAACCGTCCTGCGCCAGCGCGGGGATCAGCAGTTTCACATCCTGCGCCGGCACCAGCCCCACCGTATCCGCCTCGCCCATGAACACCGGCGCTTGCGCCACCTCGGCCTCGGCCTTAACCACGGTTTTCAGCGCAAACTGCCGGAACGCCCAAGTGGCAATTCGCTCGGCCTCCTCGGCGCGCTCGGTGTCCGACGCCATGCCCGAGATCGCAAACACAATCCGCCGCTCGCCCTGCTTGACAGAGCCTACCATGCCAAACCCGGCCTCTTGGGTGTGGCCTGTCTTCAAACCGTCAGCCCCAATGTTCAACGCAAGCAAAGGGTTGCGGTTGTGCGCATTGGCGGGCGCGCGGTTTTTGTAGTTGAACTCGGTCTGGCCAAAGACCGGGTAAAGATCTGGAAATTCCTCTATCAGGCGCACCGAGATCAGGCCCAGATCCTTCATGCTCATCCGTTGGCCGGGATCGGGCCAGCCGCTGGCATTGGCAAAGGTCGAGGCGGTCAGCCCCAAAGCACGGGCGCGTTCAGTCATCTGCTCGGCAAAAGCCGCTTCGGTGCCTGCCAGCCCTTCGGCGACAACCACGCAGGCATCATTGCCCGAGTTTATGATCATGCCGTGGATCAAATCTTGCACGGTCGGACGATCGCCCTGTTGCAAATACATTGTCGAGCCACCGGCTTCGGTAAAGCTGACCGCATGCGCCGAGACGCCAAAGGTGGTGTCCATTGCAACACGGCCATCCTTCAGCGCCTCAAACAGCATATTCACAGTCATCAGCTTTGACATTGACGCAGGCGGCAACGAGGCTTCGCCGTTCTTGTCCATCAGCACGGTGTGGGTCGTCACGTCATAGACCCATGCCGCCTTGGCGCGGGTTTCAAACGCCTGCGCCGGAAGGCAAGCGATCACAAACAAGGCGACTGCGGAAAAGAAACGAGAGATCATAGAGTTAGCCTTTCAGAAAGTAGGCGTCCTTGAACCCCGCCTGCTTGATTTTTGCCATCAGGTCTTTGTCTCCGCGCGCAGTCACGCTCCAGAAACTTTTACCTTGGGCGGTTTCCGCACGAATATCGGCGGTGATACCTGCGGCTTTCAGCTGATCGGCGGCGCGTTTCGCATTTGCTTCGATCGAGAAAATACCGATCTGGATCAGACCAGCTTTGCCGCTGGTGGCGGTGGGTTTGGTCGCGGATTTCGCAGCTGGGGCAGGTTCTGCCGCCGCAGGCTTGCCACTGGCAGGCACGGTTGCAATCGGCGGCGCGGTTGGCTTTGCGCCCTTGGAGGGCTTGCCAGTGGCGCGGTCGATGGCCGCCGCAGCGCCTGGGATCGGGTCGAGCGTCTCGGTTGCCACGGTTTCCGGCGCATCCAAAATCGGCTTGCTGGCATCGGGTGCCGTTGTCGCCGCCTCTTCCCGCCGCAGCGCTGTTACCGAGATTTTGCCCGGCTGCCCCGCCAACAACCCCAAGGCCGCTGCTGCGTCGGATGAGATTTGCAATTTCGGGCCGGGATTGTCCAGTTCGCGCCGGAACAGCGCGCCGATGACAAATTTGCCGTTGGCGGTGTTGCGCAGAATGACCCGCTCGGGGTCTTTTGCATCGGGCGAAGCCACCCAGACGCCGCCAAGCGAGGGACGACCATCCCACAAAGCCTGATCCGAGGTTTGGAAGATCGACGGGTCTTCAACATCGCGGTCAACCAGCTTTACCGATTTCGCCGACGCCGGAGCAGACTGACCAGCTTGACCAGCTGCACTGGGCGGCGCTTTTGCCGCCAAGGGGCCGTTGCCCTCTTGGCATCCCGTCAAAACCGCTGCAGCCGCCACCGCGACCATCAAACGCCGCATTGCCTCACCCGTCATGCTCTGCTCCTCTGGCGCTTTGTTGTCGCGCTTTCCCACCTTATGGTGGCGTTTCATTGCCGTTTTGGCCGTTTTCGGCCTATTCCCGCCCTATGATACAGGCTGGTTCCTGCGCAGGGAAGGGCATGGTTTGCCTTGCGCGGAAAACCTTCGTGATTGCAGCATCTAGGTGCATGGGTCCGCCAGGATCAGCCGAAAACCCGCAGCGCCTGCGCCTGCAACCGTGCACGCTGAAACGCGATCAGATCGGCGGGCGGCTGTTGCAGATCCGCGATCTCTAGCAACGGGTCAATCACCGGGCTGCGGGTGCCCAGCATTTCTTCGATCACCGCCAGCGCGCAAAACGGCACATGGATGTCCGAATAGCCGCCCTCGTGCGCCATCACGATCTTGCCTGCGCACAGCGTATCGGCCAGCGCGCAGACCTGACGCGCCATCGCGCGAAACGTCTCGGATGTTGCCATCATCCGCGCCAATGGATCGACGCAAGACGCATCGTACCCCGAGGCCACCACGATCAGATCAGGCTTAAAGGCGCGCAGGGCCGGGGCGACCAATAGTTCGAAAGCATCAAGATATGTCTGATGGCCGCAGCCTGCCAGCAACGGAATGTTGAGATTTGCACCATGCCCGGAAGCTGCGCCGCGATCCTCCGCACCACCATAGCCGGGCGGAAAGCAGTTTTCCTGATGCAGAGAGATCGTCAGCGTATCGGCGCGGTCGTAAAATATCGTCTGGGTGCCATTGCCATGATGCACGTCCCAATCGACCACAGCCACCCGCAACGGCCCTTGCTTGGCGCGCGCTGCTTCCAGGGCCACCGGAATATTCGCCAGCAGGCAAAAGCCCATCGACGCATCTGGCAGGCAGTGATGCCCCGGCGGCCGCGATAAAGCATAGGCGCGCGTCGCGGCCCCCGTCACCACATCCTCGACCGCCTGTCTGACCAGACCCGACGAAAGGCACGCGATCTCAAAGCTGCCCTGCCCGAACGGCGCGAAATGTGGCGGGATGTTGCCGCCGCCCGCATCCGACATCGCCTTTAGCTTGTCGAGATAACCCGGAGTATGCACACGCAACAAATCTTCGCGGCTGGTGGCTTCCGCAGACCGCACCTTCAGTTGCGACAAAAGCCCCGACACCTCTAGCAAGTTCTTGAATCGCCGTTTGGTTTCGGGATTTTCGGCAAAGCCGGTGGCGGAGGGCGGCTGCATATAGCCGCCTGCAGGAAAAAACAGCGCCTGCTCGCCGCCAGTATGCCAGAAACAGCGCTCGTCGTGATAGAATGATGTGGCCATCGAACAACCTTTCCCAGCAAAATTTCTTCGCAGTTAACTAAGTGTTTTCCATTATCTTGCCATAGTGCAAGTGCATTGAAAGCAAATGCACCAGTCATTGGTGGTGGTTTAACAGCAGGGCGGGCGCGATTTCTGGCAGGAAAAGCTGGAAGATGGTGCTCTAGGGGATGATAATGTTGAAATATGTAAAATCCCTGCTGATTGCGGCGATAATGTGTGCAACGGGACCCGCGCAGGCCGAAGACCGGGTGACGCTTGGTTGGGGCCGGATGTTCACCAATGACGCCTTGGGTGATCAAAAGGACCGCTGGCGTACCGGCGGCTATCAGGTCAGCCGGGTGCGGGGCTATTCATGGGACGGTGTGCTGCCAACCACGCCGGGCGAAATCCTTGAATTCCGCGCCTCGGCGCAGATCGTGGCACCCGAAGATCTGATCTCGCCCCCCCCGCTCGACCGCCGCTATGCCGCGATGCTAAGCTTTGGGCTGCACACGCAATTTGATTGGCGCGGCAATGATGTCAGCATTGGCAGTGATCTGGTGTTTCTGGGGCCGCAGACTGGGATCAGCAATTTCCAGAAATGGATTCACAACATGGTCGGGCTGGAAGAGCCGACTGTGATTGATCAACAGATCGGCAATGGCATCTATCCGACGCTGGAGGCCGAGCTTGGTCGCAAATTCGCGCTTGGCGACCGGGCAGAGCTGCGACCTTTCGTGCAGGCGCAGGCCGGCGTGGAAAGTTTCGTGCGTGTGGGCGGCGATCTTGTGATCGGCACCTTGGGTCGCGACGATCTTATGGTGCGCGACTCTGTGACAGGTCAACGCTACCGCGCGGTAGAAGGCACGCATGATCAAGGCGTTAGCCTGATCATCGGCGGCGATATGGCAAAGGTGTTTGACTCTGCCCTGTTGCCCAGCAACGGTGTTGCGACGCTCAGCGAAGAACGCTCGCGCCTGCGCGCCGGGGTGCATTGGCAGGGCGAACGCGCGTCATTGTTCTATGGCGTGTCTTATCTCAGCAAGGAATTCGAGCAGCAGACCGAAGGGCAGTTGGTCGGCGGGCTGAACCTGAACCTCAAGTTCTAAGTCTGGCTGCAAAGGTCTCCGGCGACCAAAGCACCAGATCGCTTGGCGAATCGGGTTGATGTTGGGCGTTCAACCCAAAGATGTATCCACAAACATTCACTGAACTTGTTGCCTTTTTGCCATAGATATTCGGCTAACCCTCTGTTAACGTTTCTAGATAAGAAACAAAAAAACGAGCGGGCAAACAGGCATGAAAACGGGCTCTTTGGGCACGTTCGTCATATCCTGGTCACAAACAGAAGTAGACGGCCTTAAGGCCGCGTCAACTGATCTTCTTGCCGTCGGTGCCGCTTGGCGCTGGACGGGAACGGCTGTCCGCGTGGATGGGCCGCAGGGTTTGTTGCTTTTGGAAAAGGCCGAGGGTGCGGCGGATTTACGCAAACGCGCGGCGCGCATGGTGCGTCGGTTGGTGGGTGTAGCGGTTGGGGGCGATGTTGGCCCCGAAAATATTCCGGATGAGGCCTATAATGATCTGCCAGATCAAGGCTTTATCGTCACAGACGGGCATCAGTCGTTCACGCTGACAATCATCCCGGTGCCCGACACAGGCGCGCAACTGTTGATGGTGGTCGGCGATTTGCCGCCCTGCGATCAGGATTTATGGGTGGTGCGGACTGCGATTGACCGCAGCCATACCACCGTTGGCGCGCGCGAGGCGGGCGGGGTGATCTGCTTCACACCGGAAACGCGGGTGGCCACACCCGATGGTGTGCGGCTGATCCGCAATCTACGGCGTGGCGACATGATCCTGACCCGCGACAATGGCCCGCAAGAAGTGCTGTGGAGCGGCCATCGCCGGATGTCGGGGGCGCGGCTTTACGCGATGCCGCATCTGCGTCCCATCCGGTTCCGCGCAAACTCGATGGGGCTGTACCGTCCCGACGAGGATCTGCTGGTGTCGCCGCAGCATCGGATGCTGGTGAAAGGTGCCGCAGCGCAGGCGTTGTTCAACACTTCGGAAGTTCTGGTTGCCGCTGAAGATCTGGTCAATGATGGCACAATCGTTGTGGATCACGTCATGCGCGAAGTGACTTATGTTCATATCCTGTTGGAAAAGCACAATATTGTCTGGGCGAATGGGTTGGAAACAGAAAGCTTCCACCCGTCTAATACTGCCTTGGACACTGTAGACCCAGTGCAGCGCGAGGGTTTGTTGAACATCCTGCCCGAGATCGCCGACAATCCGCATGCTTACGGCGATTATGCGCGGCGCAATATTTCGGGATCAGAGGCCGCGATCTTGCGCCATGAGCTTGCGGCGTAACGATTTTTGAGAAAAATCGGCAGGGGGCTGTCTGCCCCCTGACCCCCGAGGATATTTGGGCAGAGAGGATGACCAGGATGACCAGAAAGCAGACTTTGGGTTGTTGACTCTGCTTGAACCGCCTGTATAAGCGCGACAAGTCCCGGATCTGTCCGGGGCTTTTTCATTGGTGTTGGTGGACTTCGCAAGAGGAACCCTGTCGGCCGAAGCGTAAAGCGGGAGCAAAGGACAACGCCCTTCGTAACTAAAGAAGGAGATCAGAGATGACAAAACGCACCTCTGCCAAGTACAAAATTGACCGCCGCATGGGCGAAAACATCTGGGGCCGTCCGAAGTCCCCGGTGAACAAGCGCGAATACGGCCCCGGCCAGCATGGCCAGCGCCGCAAGAACAAACTGTCGGATTTCGGCACTCAGCTGCGCGCTAAGCAAAAACTGAAGGGCTATTACGGCGATCTGACCGAAAAGCAATTCCGCAAGATCTATACCGAAGCTGAACGCGTCAAAGGCGATACCGGCGAGATGCTGGTCGGTCTGCTGGAGCGTCGTCTGGATGCTGTTGTGTACCGCGCCAAGCTGGTGCCGACCGTGTTCGCAGCGCGTCAGTTCGTGAACCACGGCCACGTCACCGTGAACGGCCAGCGCGTGAACATCGCGTCTTACCGTGTCAAAGAAGGCGACGTTGTTGCTGTTCGTGAAAAGTCGCGTCAGCTGGCGATCATCGCCGAAGCTTTGGCTTTGACCGAGCGTGATACCCCGGATTATCTGGAAATCGACACCAACAAACTGACCGTGAAATTCGTGCGCACGCCGGGTCTGGGCGACATCCCGTATCCCGTCGTTATGGAACCGAACCTGGTCGTCGAATACTACGCGAAAAACTAATCTCTGCCCCACGGCAGATTGGGGCCCGCCTTTATGGCGGGCCTTTTCTTTTTCAACGGAGCTTATGATGTCTGACAAACCCACGATTGAGTCCAAATTTGAACAGGGCCTGTTCGGCAGCCGTTGGCTGATGGCGCCGATGTATCTGGGGCTGGTGGTCAGCCTTGCGATGCTGGTGGTGATCTTTGTGCGTGAGCTGTTCTACTACGCGCCGCAAGTGCTGACGATGACCGCAGATCAGGGCATTTTGTCAATCCTGACGCTGATCGACCTCAGCCTTGCCGCCAACCTGCTGCTGATCGTGCTGTTCTCGGGGTATGAGAATTTCGTCTCTAAGTTGGATATCACCAGCAATGACCGGCCCGACTGGATGGGCAAGGTTGATTTCTCGGGGCTGAAGATGAAGCTGATTGCCTCGATCGTGGCGATTTCCGGCATACATTTGCTGAAGGTTTTCATGGGCTTGGGGAAACCGGATTCTGCCTATCCCGTGACCACGGAAACCCTGCGCTGGATGGTGATCATTCATCTGACCTTCGTCATCTCGGGCGTGTTGCTGGCCCTGATGGATTGGCTTGCCGCCAAAACCGACAAGCATTGAGCCCAATTTTACGGAGACCGTCATGACCTACCAGATCCACGCCCGCATCGACGGCCCCTTGGTGATGATCGGCTTCGGCTCGATCGGGCGCGGCACTTTGCCGTTGATCCTGCGCCACATTGATTTCGACCGCGACGCCTTTACCGTGATCGAGCCTTCGGATGAGTTCGCGCCGATCTTGGCCGAGCATGGCATCAAGCACCTGCAATTGGCGCTGACCGAGGCGAATTTTTCCGAAACCCTGCGGGGCCTGTTCCCGAATGGCAAAGGTTTTATCGTCAATCTGTCGGTGGATGTGGACAGCATCGAGTTGATGAAGCTGTGCCAAAGCCTTGGCGTGCAATACATCGATACGGTGGTTGAACCGTGGCCGGGCTTTTACTTCAACTCGCCGCTGCCCAATGCAGATCGTACCAACTATCCGTTGCGCGAAAAGGTCCGCGCTTTGGGCAAAAGCTATCCGGGCGGTCCGACGGCGGTTTCCTGCTGCGGTGCCAATCCCGGCATGGTGTCGTGGCTGTTGAAAGAGGCACTGCTGCGCCTTGCCACCGATACCGGTGTCAAAGCTGATCCCAAAACTCAGCAGGATTGGGCGCTGTTGGCGATGACCCTCGGCGTCAACGGCGTCCATATCGCCGAGCGTGACACCCAAGTCTCGGCCCGTCCGAAACCGCAGGGCACGTTTGTCAATTCATGGTCGGTCGATGGCCTTTTGTCCGAAGGCTATCAGCCCGCCGAGCTTGGCTGGGGGACGCATGAGAAAAAGCTGCCGCCCAACGGCCATAAATTCAAATCCGGCCCGGGCTATGCGATCTGGATTGACCGCCCCGGCGCGGATACCCGCGTCCGCTCTTGGTGCCCCGATGTTGGCCCGCAATTTGGCCTTGTCGTCACCCACAATGAATCGCTGTCGATCCCGGACTACTACACGGTCTGGGACGGCCCAAAGGCGCTGTATCGCCCGACGTGCCACTACGCTTACCACCCGTGCCCCGATGCGATCTTGTCCCTGCATGAGGTCAACGGCGCCGGAAAGCTGCCTGAAAACAAACACATCCTGACCGCTGATGAGATCACAGAGGGCGGCGATGATCTTGGCGTGTTCCTCTATGGTCATGCCAAAGGCGCGATGTGGTATGGCTCGCGCCTGTCCATCGCCGAGGCCCGCGCTTTGGCGCCCTATCAAAACGCCACCGGCATGCAGGTGACCTCTGCGGTTCTGGCGGCGATGGTCTGGACCGCCGAAAACCCGAACATGGGCTTTGTTGAGGCTGATGAGATGGACCATGCCCGTTGTCTTGATGTGCAGCGCCCCTATCTGGGCCGCATTGAGTGCCACTATACCGACTGGACCCCGCTGCAAAACCGCATAAACCGTTTCGCCGAAGATCGTGACGAAAGCGATCCGTGGCAGTTTACCAACTTCCTCGCAGTTTGAGACATTTGCGCAAGGGCTAGCCCCTTGCGCAAGCCCACAGGCCAAATGTTGCTGGTATTGCGCAGGCCCCGTCGCTAAAACCCGCGCAACACTTGGGGAATCCGATGAACGACGCAATCCGCCCGCAGCCCGGCATCATGGACATCGCTTTGTATGAGGGCGGTAAGGCCGCTGTCGCAGGGGTGACCAATGTGCTCAAACTGTCGTCGAACGAAAATCCGTTCGGCCCTTCAGACAAAGCCAAAGATGCCTTCGCTCGCTCAGTGCATCAACTGCACCGCTACCCCAACACCGACCACTTTTCCCTGCGCCAAGCCATTGCCGAAGTGCATGGTCTGGACGCCTCTCGGGTGATTTGCGGCGTCGGTTCCGATGAAATCATCACCTTCCTGTGCCAAGCTTACGCTGGCCCGAAAGACGAGGTGGTCTTCACCGAACACGGTTTTCTAATGTATCGCATCTCGGCCCTCGCGGCGGGGGCCACTCCAGTTGAGGTCGCCGAGCGCGATCGCACCACGGATGTTGATGCGATCCTGAAAGCCTGTAACCGCCGGACAAAGCTGGTTTTTATCGCCAACCCGAACAATCCGACTGGCACGATGATTTCCGCAGCCGAGATTGAGCGGCTGGCCGATGGTTTGCCCGCGCAGGCCATTCTGGTGCTGGATGGGGCCTATGCCGAATTTGTCGAAGGCTTTGATGCTGGTCTGGCGCTGATCGAAAGCCGCACCAACGTGGTGATGACACGTACGTTTTCAAAAATCTACGGTCTGGGTGGTTTGCGGATTGGCTGGGGCTATGGCCCCAAGCAGATCATTGACGTGCTGAACCGCATCCGTGGTCCGTTCAACCTGTCGAACACCCAGCTTGATACTGCCGAAGCTGCTGTGCGCGATCAGGATTTTGTCACCCGCTGCCGCAATGACAATGCCCGGATGCGCACTTGGCTTGCGCAGGCTTTGGCCGAGTTGGGCATCCCTTCGGACACCTCGCTTGCCAATTTCATCCTCGCCCGCTTTGCTAGCCCGGAAGAGGCCGAGGCCTGCGATCTGTTCTTGCAAAAACAGGGCCTGATCGTGCGTCGTGTGGTCAGCTATAAACTGCCGCAATGCCTGCGTATCACCGTCGGGGATGAGGCATCCTGCCGCCGCGTCGTCCACGCGATTGCGCAGTTCAAGGGTGTGAAATGACCCAAGTTTATGCTCGCGTCGCGCTGATCGGGTTGGGGCTGATCGCCTCGTCGATGGCGCATGCGATGCGGGCGAATGGCCTCGCGGGGCAGATCGTCGGTCATGCCAAATCCGCTGAAACCCGCGCCACCGCCTTGGAATTGGGCCTCTGCGATCACGTCTATGCCACCGCGGCCGAGGCTGTTGCAGGGGCTGATCTGGTGGTGCTGGCCGTGCCCGTTGGCGCAATGGCTGCGATTGCCGAGGAAATCGGCCCGCATCTCGCCCCGGGCTGTACCGTGACGGATGTGGGGTCGGTCAAACAAGCGGTGATCGCCGCCGTTGCCCCCTATATTCCTGAAGGGGTTCAGTTTATTCCCGGCCACCCGATGGCTGGCACCGAATACTCCGGCCCGCGATCCGGCTTTGCCACGCTGTTTCAAAACCGCTGGTGGCTGCTGACGCCCGCGCCAGAGGTAGACCCAGCGGCGCTGGCCCGCCTGCAATTGCTGCTGACGGGCATGGGCGCCAAGGTCAATCTGATGGACCCACCGCACCATGATCAGGTCTTGGCCGTGGTCAGCCACACCCCCCACTTAATCGCCTATACGATGGTCGGGGTGGCCGATCACCTTGCCCAAGTGTCAAACTCCGAAGTCATCGAATACTCGGCCTCCGGCTTTCGCGATTTCACCCGTATCGCGGCGTCTGACCCAACCATGTGGCGCGACGTGTTCCTGACCAACAAGGATGCAGTGCTGGATATTCTGGGCCGCTTTGCCGAGGAGTTGTTCGTGCTGCAACGCGCCATCCGCATGGGCGACGGCGATCATCTGCACGATTATTTCACCCGCACCCGTGCGATCCGGCGCGGCATTATCGAGGCCGGGCAAGACACGTCCGCTCCAGATTTCGGCCGCAGCCCAGCGTCAAAGCCTGCGGGCGCGGCGTAACGTGCGGGCCGCTGGCCCCTTTGTCGTGCTGTGGTTGGCTTTGGCGGGGATGGCCTTGGCCGAAGCGCCGAAAACCTCACCTCGGCCTCTGACCCGCCCGGCTGCCACACACACAGCGGCCCAAGCAGCGGTGATCTTGCGGCCAAAACATCGGCCTGATGCGATGGCACCATCTGGCGTTGCGCCAGACGCCGGGCCGCCTAACGTAGCGCCGCAACTTGCAGCAGTCTCAATGCCCCGCCCACACCCCCGCCCGGACGGTTTGACGGCGCAAGCCGAGCAGGCGGCAGCAGCACAACCAACCCCCACAACCCGCGGTAAATCGAGTAAAAAAGACAGCAGGCGCGGGTCTGTCTGCGGTGATCCTGCGATCAAAGGTGCGGAAATCCCCGCAGTCACCTCAAAAACCAAGGGCTGTGGCATCGCCGATCCGGTCCGCGTCACCGCGATCGACGGCATCCCGTTCAGCCAAGCCGCCACCATCGACTGCGACACCGCCCGCGCGCTGAAGCAATGGATACGCGAGGGCATGCGCCCGGCTTTCGGCAACCGCGAGGTGGTCAAGCTGCATATCTTCGGAAGCTATATGTGCCGCAGCCGCAACAATATCCGTGGCGCCAAGGTATCCGAGCATGGCCGTGGCAAAGCCGTTGATATTGCGGGGTTTGTCTTTTCTGACGGCAAGGAATGGACAGTTGCGCGCGACTATAACAAACAAATCCGCAGCGCCCAAAAAGCCGCTTGCGGTATCTTTGGCACGACGCTTGGCCCCGGATCAGATGGCTATCACGAGGATCATCTGCATTTTGACACCGCAGAGCGGCGCGGCTCGGCCTATTGCCGCTAGCGGCTAAAGCCCCGCCGCCGCGTTCATCCGGGGTGCCGGTCCCAGCGGCAATGGCCCCAGCACCATCCGACCGTCCTTGCAAATCAGGCTGATCTGCAAAACCTCCAGATCGCCGCCCTGTTGCGCAATGATGCCCAGCATTCGCTCGACCGTTGGCGCGATATCAGGCTTGACCAGACCCAGCGCCACCAAAATCGGCGGCAGCCGCTTCCAACCTGCAACGCGCAGCGCGATTTCGCCTTCTGCCAGCCCATCCGGTGCAGCGGTCAGCGTGCCTTTGGCGGAAAACTGCAGACTTCCCCAAGTCGCCCGGGTCTCGTCGATCTCAAGCGCCAAGAGCTGCGGGCGGCTTTTGGCAGCGTTCTTGTCCAGCTTGGCGCTGAGAACCGCATGCGCATCCAGAAAAACCTCGTCTACCAGCGGGGGCAAATCACTGGCCGCCAGCGCCTGCAACAAAGCAGCATCCGGCGCGATATTGCCCAGTTTCAGACCCAGCCGATAGGTGTTCGCCCGCGTCGCATCCTCTTGTGCCGAAACCAGCGCGCTCTCAAGCCCAAGCGCCCAGCCCGCATCAGAGGCCAACCGCACGACATGCGCCTCGCCGACCAATTCATCCAAGGCGATCGCGGTTGAGGGATGCACCTGCACGCTGGCGCGCAGACTGTCTGACGTGACCGTAACCTTTTGATCCGGCGATGAGATCACTTGGCCAGAGGGCAGGGCGGCGATCACATGCCACGGTTTCCATGCCATCGCATAGACCTGCACAAAGGGGCTGGAAATCTCAATCTGCCGCGCTGGATTGGCCACAACCAGATCAGAAACCGTCAGATCAAAGCGGTTCGGAATCCCATGAACCTCGACCGTGCCTGCCTGCACCACACCCGGCGGTTGCGCCGCGATCCATGCCTTGACGCCACTTTCGATCTGGCTGGCACCGAACCACCAATAGCCGGTCCACACCGCCGTCGCTGCCAACACAACCCACAAAAGCGCGCGCATATTCGCCCCTTTTCTTTGCCATTGGCCCTGCTTACACCTAACCCGAATGGAGGGCCAGCCAATGTCCGAGACGCCAAAAACCGCAGAAACTCTTTGGGTGTTCGGCTATGGCTCGCTGATCTGGAACCCTGATTTCCCGGTGGCCGAGCGTCAAATCGCCCGTGCCACCGATTGGCACCGCAGTTTCTGCATGCGGTCCATCCACCATCGTGGCACCGAAATCGCGCCGGGTCTGGTGTTGGCATTGGATCACGCGCCGGGGGCGATCTGCGATGGCGTGGCCTTTCGTGTGACGCCGGGGGCCGAAGCCGCAACTCTGCAAGCCCTGCGCGAGCGCGAGTTGATCTCATCCGCCTATCTGGAAACGCATCTGCCGCTAACCCTGACAGATGGGCGTGAAATCAATGCCTTGGCCTACGTCATCGACCCCGCGCATGATCAATACTGCGGCAATCTTCCCTTGGCAGAGCAGGCGCAAATCATCGCGCAGGCCATCGGTGGGCGCGGCCCTAACCGCGATTATCTGTTCGCCACCGCTGATCACCTTGCAAACCTTGGCATCGCTGACCCCGATCTGACATGGCTCGCCACACAAGTTCGCAATCTGTAAGGGTTTTACTTGGCAGATGGTCCTCGCCTGCTATGTTTAACCAAAGCAGGCAAGGCGGGCGGAACTGACGAGATGGACACTTCCAAGGCCGCGCAGCCGACCTTCTTCAGCCAGCCCATTCGGCAAATTGTCACCATGCTTTTGGCCGTCGCACTGGTCGGCGCGGGGGCGTGGCTGATCCACGGCACGGTCTATGGCATCATCGCGACCAACCCGCTGCTGAATGGCTTCATTGTGCTGGTGTTCGCGCTTGGCGTCATCGCCTGCTTTTGGCAGGTGATCACCCTGATGCAGTCGGTGTCGTGGATCGAGCGTTTTGCCCGTCACGAAACCGGATATGAAGATGCCGCCCCGCCGCGCCTGCTTGCCCCTTTGGCGCAATTGCTGCGCAGTCGTGGCGCGCGGATGCAGATTTCATCATCGGCCTCGCGCTCGATCCTTGAATCGGTCGAAACCCGGATTGACGAAGCCCGCGACATCACGCGCTATCTGACCAACCTATTGGTTTTCTTGGGTCTTTTGGGCACATTCTATGGTCTTGCCACCACAGTCCCCGCCATTGTCGAAACCATCCGCTCGCTTGCTCCACAGCAAGGCGAATCCGGGATGGAGGTGTTTGGCAAGCTGATGAAGGGGCTGGAAAGCCAGCTTGGCGGCATGGGAACCGCGTTTTCATCGTCGCTTCTGGGCCTTGCAGGATCTTTGGTGGTGGGCCTGCTAGAGCTGTTCGCCAGCCACGGCCAGAACCGCTTCTCGCGCGAATTGGAAGAATGGCTGTCGTCTATCACCCGCGTTGGTTTCAGCGCCGACGGCGAAACCGGCGAGGCTTCTGTGACCTCGGCGGTGCTGGATCATCTGTCAGAGCAGGTCGAGGTGATGCAAAGCCTGTTCGCGCAAGTCGAGGCCAATCGTTCCGGCGTCGAGCAAGGTCTGTCTGAACTGACCGCCGCTGTCGCGCAATTGGCCGCGCGCTCGGGCGTCGATACCGGCCAGACCGAAGCGCTGAGCCGCATTGCCGATGGGCAAGAACGTCTGATTGCGGCGCTGACCGGGGCAGAAGGCGGCGCCCATTCCGATGCTGAAAGCCGGATGCGGCTTCGGTCTATCGACGTGCAACTGCTTCGCATCCTTGAGGAACTCTCGGCAGGCCGTCAGGAAAGCCTCGCCGATCTGCGCGGCGACATATCGGCGTTGACCGCCTCGGTTCGCCAGCTGGCGCGCGGCGCGCCGCAGCGGGGCTGACATGGCCTTACGCCGCAAACGCGATTCCGCGATGATCTGGCCCGGCTTTGTCGATGCCGTCACCACGTTGTTGATGGTGCTGATGTTCGTTCTGACGATTTTCACCGTCATGCAGTCGGTGTTGCGCGACACCATCACCACCCAAAGCTCTGAACTTGACAGCCTTACCGCGCAAATCTCGGGTCTTGCCGACGCGTTGGGGCTAGAGCGGCAAAAGGTCAGCGATTTGCAGGGCCAAGTTGGCAGCCTGACCTCAGAGCTGACCGACGCCCAAGCCAAGGGTGACCAACAATCAGCGCTGATCGCCACCCTCACCGGGCAAATCGCTGCCAAGCAAGGCGAACTTTCCGCAGCCCAGACCCGGATCACCAGCTTTGAAGCACAGGTGGCCGGACTGCTTTCGGAGCGTGATGCCGCGCGCGGCGAGATCAGCACCCTGCAAGCCGAGGCCGCCAAGCAACTGACCGAAAAGCAGGCGCTTGATCTTGCCCTCGCCAAGGCCCGCACAGAAATCGACGCCGGTGCCGAGGCGGCCCGACTTGCTGCCGCCCGCCGCGAGGCTCTGGAGGCTTTGATCGCCGATCTGCGCACGAAAACTGACGCCAGCGCTGCCGACTTGAAGGCCGCCCAGACAAAAATCACCGAAGCCGAGGCCACCCGACTGGTCGATGCCGCCGCGCTGACCGCCTTGCGCGACAAGCTGAAATCTTCTGATGCCGAACTGACCGCGATGAGTCTGGCGCTGGAAGTTCAGCGCAAGAAAGCGGAGGAAACCTTGACCCTGCTTGCCGCCGCCAACACCAGGGCCGCGCAATCGGCGACGGCGGGCGATACGCGGGCGGCACTTTTGGCCACCGCGCAGCAGGCTTTGACCGCAGAGCAGGCAAAATCGCTGGAAGCCGCCCGCAAGACCGAGGTTCTCAACCAGCAAATCGCGGCGTTGCGGGTGCAACTGGGAGAGTTGCAGGGCTTGCTTGACAGCTCTGCGGCGCTGGATTCCACCAATAAAGTGCAGATCGAGGCGTTGGGCAGCCAGTTGAACGCCGCTTTGGCGCAGGTTGCCTCGGAACAGAAAAAGCGTGCCGAGTTGGAGGCGGCCGAGCGGGTGCGGCTTGAGGCTGAGAATGCCGACCTTGAAAAGTTCCGCAGCGAATTCTTTGGCCAGCTGTCGCAGCTTTTGGCGGGCCGGCAGGGGGTGCGGGTGGTGGGCGACCGCTTTGTGTTCTCGTCCGAGGTTTTGTTCAACCCGGGCTCGGCAGATCTCGCACCGGAAGGGCAGGCTCAGATCGCCGAAGTGGTGAAGATTCTGGATGAGGTTGCCGGGAAAATTCCGCCGGGGATCGACTGGATTATCCGCGTCGATGGTCACACCGATGACGTGCCTTTGTCGGGGGCCGGGGCTTTCAAGGATAACTGGCAGCTGAGCCAAGCCCGGGCTTTGTCGGTGGTGCGTTACATGCAGGATGGTTTGGGATTTCCGCCGCAAAGGTTGGCTGCGACCGGGTTTGGCGAGTATCAGCCGGTCGCGGCTGGAGACACGCCGCAGGCGCGGGCACAGAACCGGCGGATCGAGTTGAAACTGACGGAACGCTAGTGTCCACGCGTGGACAAAATATGACACGTTTGAAATCAATGGCTTAGGGTAGGTTCGTTAAGGGTTTCTTAACTTTTGGCAGATGTGTCGTGCCGCGCAATTCCTGTATCAACTGAGCAGAACTGCCGCCAAATCAAAGGCCCCCGCCGGGAAGGCGAGGGCCAGAGAGTAACGTAAAGCTTAGATCATTCCGCCGTCAGCAATGGCGGTTTTTGACCGGTCAGGCGGGCCTTTTGCGGTTCCTCAAAGGTCAGCACCAACTCGCCATCCTTGACGCCGACATGCACCGTGCCGCCCTTGGTCAGCTTGCCGAACAGCAACTCTTCGGCCAAAGGTTTCTTGATGTGCTCCTGGATCACCCGGCCCAGAGGCCGCGCACCCATTTTGTCATCATAGCCCTTGTCACCCAGCCAAGCGGCAGCCTCGGGCGTGAGGTCGATATGGACGTTCCGATCCATCAGTTGTGCTTCAAGTTGCAGCACGAATTTGGTCACAACATCCATGATCACGTCTTTGCTCAGCCGCGAGAAGCTGATCACCGCATCCAGACGGTTGCGGAACTCGGGCGTGAATGTGCGCTCAATCGCGGCGGTATCTTCGCCGCTGCGCGCCGCACGACCAAAGCCGATCGCCTCTTTCGACTGCTCCATAGCGCCCGCATTCGAGGTCATGATCAGGATGACATTGCGGAAATCCACCGTCCGACCATTGTGATCGGTCAGCTTGCCGTGATCCATCACCTGCAACAGAATGTTGTAGACATCGGGGTGCGCCTTTTCCATCTCGTCGAGCAGCAGCACGCAATGCGGGTCTTGATCGACACCATCGGTCAACATGCCGCCCTGATCAAAACCGACATAGCCGGGCGGGGCACCGATCAAACGGCTAACCGCATGTTTCTCCATGTATTCCGACATATCGAACCGCAACAGCTTCACGCCAAGGGATGAGGCCAATTGCTTGGCAACCTCGGTTTTGCCCACGCCCGTCGGCCCTGCGAACAGGTAGTTGCCGATGGGCTTTTCCGGCTCGCGCAGGCCAGCGCGAGCGAGTTTGATCGCCGAGCACAAAGATTCCACAGCCTTGTCTTGACCGAAAACCACCCGCTTCAGGGTCTTTTCCAAATCGCGCAGGGTTTCGGCATCATCTTTCGACACCGATTTCGCCGGGATGCGGGCAATCTTGGCGACAACGGCCTCGATTTCCTTCACCCCCAAAGACTTGCGCTTTTTGGAATCCGCCAGCAGATGCTGCGCCGCTCCCGCCTCGTCGATCACATCAATCGCAGAATCCGGCAGTTTGCGGTCGTGGATATAGCGCGCCGCCAGTTCCACCGCCGATTTGATCGCATCATTGGTGTAGCGCAGGTCGTGATGTTCCTCAAAATGCGGCTTCAGACCCATCAGGATCTTGATCGCATCCGGCACCGAAGGCTCGTTCACGTCAATTTTCTGGAAGCGCCGCGCCAAGGCACGGTCTTTTTCAAAATGCTGACGGAATTCTTTGTAGGTGGTCGAGCCCATGCAGCGCAGTTTGCCGCCCGCAAGCGCAGGTTTCAGCAGGTTAGACGCATCCATCGCGCCGCCCGAGGTGGCACCTGCACCGATCACGGTGTGAATTTCGTCAATGAACAAGATCGCGTCGGGGTGATCTTCCATTTCCTTGACGACTGCTTTCAAGCGTTCTTCAAAGTCACCACGATAACGGGTGCCTGCCAGCAAAGCGCCCATATCAAGCGAATAGATCGTGGCATGCGCCAAAATCTCAGGCGTTTGTTTATCAACGATTTTCTTCGCCAGCCCTTCGGCAATCGCGGTTTTACCCACGCCTGGATCACCGACCAGCAGCGGGTTGTTCTTGCGCCGGCGGCACAAGACCTGGATTGCGCGTTCAACTTCGTCTTCACGGCCAATCAGCGGGTCAACATCGCCCTTGATCGCCTTGACGTTCAGATCGACGCAGTATTTCGACAGCGCGGATTCCTTGGCGTCGCCAGCTTCGGCCTTCGGGGTTTCGTGGTGTTCTTCGGCGCCGGTGACGGGGCGTGCTTCGCCATAGCTGGGGTCTTTGGCGACGCCATGCGCGATGAAATTCACCGCATCATAGCGGGTCATATCCTGTTCTTGCAGGAAATAGGCGGCGTTGGATTCGCGTTCGGCAAAGATCGCGACCAGCACATTCGCGCCAGTGACTTCGGTGCGGCCCGACGATTGCACATGGATCGCAGCACGCTGGATCACGCGCTGGAAGGCCGCGGTCGGCACCGCTTCCGAGCCTTCGACATCGGTGACAAGCGTGGACAGATCATCGTCGATGAAATCGACAAGGGTTTTGCGCAGATCATCAAGGTTGACCGAGCACGCTTTCATCACGCGGGCTGCGTCAGGCTCGTCAATCAACGAGAGCAAAAGATGCTCCAGCGTGGCGAGTTCATGGCGGCGGGCATTGGCAAGCGCCAAAGCGCCATGGATGGCTTGTTCGAGGGTCGTCGAAAATGATGGCACTTGGTCGTGCTCCTGTCCTGCGGGTCGGACGGGCCAATCCAGATGGAGATGGCCCTGATCCAACCATTGCCTCATAAGGTAAAGGATCGGTTTTATTCCGCGATCTTCAAGCCCTATTTCAGCAAGATTTCGGTTTTTCTCGGCGTTGATGCAAATTGTGATGGCGGGTGGCAGATTGGACTCAGAAATTGTCCTTCAGCGCGCGCAGTTTGGTGAAGACTTGGGCATCAGTTGCATCGGCCATACCCAGTTGCTGCCTGATATAGGGGTCTTGCGCGCGCAGAAAAGGGTTGGTCGCCAATTCTTCTGACAAAGCCACCGGCACGGTTGGGTGATTGCCGCTGCGCGCACGGTTGACCGCGCGGATACGGGCTTGCAAGGCGGGGTTTTCGGGATCGACGCTGATCGCGAAGGCAAGATTTGCCGCGGTATATTCGTGGCCCGAGCAGATCAGCGTGCTGGGCGGCAGTTGTTGCAGCTTGGCAAGGCTGTCGAACATCTGCTGCGGCGTGCCTTCAAACAGGCGGCCACAGCCAGCCGCCATCAGGCTGTCGGCGGTAAAGCACAGGCCGGTGGCAGGCAGGTAGAACGCGATATGGCCGACGGTATGTCCCGGCACATCAATGACATAGGCAGTATCGCTGCCGATTTTCACCTGATCGGCCTCAACAAGGGCGCGGGTCAAGGGCGGCAGGCGGTGAGCATCGGCGGCCGCACCCAGAATGGCGGCAGAGGTAGCTTCGACGATCTCGCCCACGCCGTCGATGTGATCCCAATGGTGATGCGTCAGCAGGATCTGATCCAGATGCCAGCCGCGGGCTTTCAGGGCCGCTAGGATCGGGCCAGCCTCGGGCGCGTCGATCAGGGTGGTTTCATCCAAGGCCGCATCATGCAGCAGGTAGGCGTAATTGTCTTTGAGGCAGGGGATGGTGACAAGTTCGAGGGTCATCGGCGGGCCTTCCTGAGTTTGCGCCAGAGTGCCGTCTGCCCGCGAAAGGTGCAATTCGTTTCGCCCATTTTGTGGGCAGAAAACCAAACCGAAGTTTGAGAAATTCCGCGGCCTTGCCGCAGAGCGCGGATTTGCGCATCGGCGGACGGGATTTTGGGCAGGTGTCGGGGTGCTCCTCTGTGGGGGATATTGGGATGAGCGGTTTGGGAGAGGGAAGGGTGAGGGGTTTGGGGAGAGGGAAGGGTGAGGGGGCGGTATCGGCCAAGGCGCGTGGTGACGTGGGGCGCTATGATCCTGCGCGGCATTTTGCGGGCGTGATGGCCAGACGGGCGCGCGTTGTGCTTGCGGTAAAGCGGTTGTGGATCGGTGATGGCGTTGTTGGGCGGCTTTGCTATGATCGGGGCGGAACCATGTGAAGGCCGCCTATGCATCTTGATGTGCTTGATCTGCGCAATTTCTACTATCGCACCCAGTTGGGCCGGGTGGCGCAGCGGGCGATCCGTGATCAGGTGGTCAGCCTTTGGCCGCCTGCACCGGGGCAGACGGTGGCGGGGTTTGGCTTTGCGGTGCCGCTGTTGCGCCCCTACCTTGCAGATGCGCGCCGGGTGATCGGGCTGATGCCGGGGCCGCAGGGGGTGATGCCTTGGCCTGCGGGGATGAACAACGTCTCGGTTTTGTGCGAGGAAACCTTATGGCCGCTGCCCACCGGGCATGTTGATCGGCTGGTGATCATGCACGGGCTGGAGACATCCGACAATCCGACCGCCGTGCTGGAAGAGGCGCACCGCGTGCTTGGCCCCGGGGGGCGCGCGTTGTTCGTGGTGCCGAACCGCGCCGGCCTTTGGGCGCGGCGCGATGGCACGCCGTTTGGCTTTGGCCGACCCTATTCCGGTGGCCAGTTAGAGGCGCAGTTGAAAGCATATGGCTTCACGCCCGAGCGTTCGATGACATCCTTGTTCGCCCCCCCGTCGGAAAGCCGCTTCTGGCTGGGCACCTCGAACTTCTGGGAGGGTTTTGGCCGCCGCCTGCCATGGCTGGCAGGCGGGGTGCTAATGGTCGAGGCCAGCAAGCAAGTCTATGCCCCGACGCGCGGCGGGCTTGCGGTCAAGGTGCGCAAGCCCCTGCGGGTGCTGGAGGGCGTCGGCGCGGCAGTGCCGACGCCCCGGACTGGCAAGCCAGTTTAGGTGCGGACGACTTCGACATTGTTGATGCCGTCACGGACGCCGACCGTCTCGCCACTGCCAAATTGATCAATGAAGGCGATCTGTTGGTCCCCAATAAAAATCGCAGTGCCCGCCAGACCGCCACCCTCGGTATCGTTTCTGTCCACGAAGCGGATGTCGCCTGCCATGTCTGACGGAATTTCGATCCGCAAGGTCTCGCCGGGTTCGTAGTTGAAGATGGTGTTATGCCCTGCGGTCAGACTGTCATCCGACACCACGAATGTATAGCTGTCGGTGCCGTCGTTGTCGTCGATGACTGTGGCACCCGAGCCGATCACATAGCTGTCGGACCCGCTGCCGCCCTCCAGTCTGATCTCGCTGACATAGCCGTTTCCGGGGCTTGGGTCTGTGGCGGCGGTGGTGTGAAAGCTGTCGTCGCCATCATCGCCGTAGAACCTGCCCTGTCCCTGACCAATTTCCAGCACGTCATTGCCAGCGCCCATATGAACGTTTGTGACCGGGTCGGTCGCCGCATTGGGATTGCTGTCATCGTGGGCGGCGCCAGTGTAGTGGTCGTCACCGTCTCCCGCGTTGACGAAATGCGCCTGACCCGCGGCGGTGAAGCTGTCATCGCCATCGCCCAGCCAAGCGGCAACGGCGGGCTGTTCAGACGGTGCGGCGGCGGTAAAGCTGTCATCGCCAGCGGTGCCGTTGTACACATGCGTCACCGCGATATGGTCGGCGTCCGGCGTTTCGGGCAGCACGTCCTGCATGTTCTGCACGCTGCCAAATGGCCCCGGTTCGCCATTGTTCATTACATAAACCACATCCTCGGCGGTCAGATCGGTGACGCCCATGAGGCGGATGACACTTTCGCCGCTGTAGTCGTTCGGGTTTGCGCCGCCGGTTGGCGGGATATCCAGAGTCACCCTGACATCGGTATAGCCTGCGTCTGGATGGGCGTGGATTTCATAGCTTACGGCCGTTGGATAAAGATTGGCCGGAACGAAGGTCGGCACCAAAATCGCAAGTTGGTCTTCGCCCACCGTAAAATCGCTGATCACATCAATAGGACGTGTGCTGTCCCCGACGGCGTTCACCACGAACATGTCATTTCCAGCCCCGCCCGAAGCGGTGCCGCCCGAAAATGTTTGGCCCATATACAGCAGATCGTTGCCGTCGCCGCCCTCCATCACATCATGACCGTAGGACAAAATGTCGTTGCCCGCGCCGCCATAAAGCGAGTCGCCCGCCGCCAGCCAATCGTTGCCATCGCCGCCGTCCAGATGCGCGCCTCGCGAGATCAGATCATTGCCTGCGCCGCCGTAAAGCTCTGAGGTCAACGGCAGATCGTTCTGTGCGCCAGAGGTTTCCAGCAGGTCATTTCCACGATCGCCATACACTTCGCCTTGGTTCTGGGCGATCATGGTATCCGCCCCGTCACCGCCATAGCCGGTGGACTGATCCCATGCCACAACAAGGTCGATGCCATCACCGCCGTAAGTGGTGGTGGTATCATGGCCG
Source organism: Cypionkella aquatica (assembly GCF_030161095.1). Taxonomy (GTDB): domain Bacteria; phylum Pseudomonadota; class Alphaproteobacteria; order Rhodobacterales; family Rhodobacteraceae; genus Cypionkella; species Cypionkella aquatica. The sequence goes on along the minus strand of NZ_BSPP01000005.1, from coordinate 17,854 downwards.
TGAAGGTAATCTGCTCCGGCGTCCCCATAGCCCGATCCCGTGCCAAATACGCCAAAAGAGTCATTGCCCTCGTCGCCATGCACTGTGGCGTGACCGTCAACATATCCGATGTCGCGGCCCGCTCCGCCGTAAGCGGTACTGTCATCATGCGCGGTGATCTGATCCTCGCCCACACCGCCGTAGGCCACACTCTCATCCTCGGCTGTCAGCGTGTCATTGCCCTGATTACCGTGGCCTTCGGCGGTGCCGCTGAGTGTCAGCGTATCATTGCCACCCCAGCCATTCAGAATACCGTCATCGCCAGCAAGGCTATCATCGCCAGAGGTGCCGCGCTGCGGTTCAGGCGTTGCATCGTCATCCTTGTCATCACCGCCGTCAAACACCCCGGCCAGCGCCAGCAGGCCGCCCGTCACCAGTAACGACCCGAGAATCAGCAAATCCATATCGACGCACCCCTTACCATTCAAACCGTTGTCAAAGCTTAAGATTTGCGGCCCTCTGCGGTCAAGCTATGTGGCCAATATATGGCGCATTTGCAGGGGCTTGCGGTGTAATCTCCGCCATTGCCCTCATTGTTTCCCGTTGATTAACAAAGCGATGCCGAAAAGGTGAAGCAAGCGTGATGGCGCTGCGACCAGACGGCGCGGGCGTGCGACAAAACAGCCCGCCTGACATATCGCACGCGCGCACGCGGATATTGAGTGTCCTTCCCCGTTGCGGGATGGCCAATCGTCTGTTAGAGACGCGCCAAATCGAGAAGACGCATGCCCCAAGTATGCGCCGCAAATGGGTTGTAACCCGGATGCGGTCAGCGGGAGGGGCCTATACAGCGGAAGGGTTGACGTGTCCGAACCAGCTTCAATCTCCTTGAGCATCGCCGCGCGCTACGCGCAGGCCGTGTTTGAGATTGCGAAAGAAGAAAATGGTCTCAAAGCGCTTGAGGCTGATACCGAAGCACTGGGGGCCGCACTGGCTGCCAGCCCGGAACTTGCCAGCATGATCGCCTCGCCCGTTGTGGCGCGCGAAGATCAAGCCCGCGCGATGGCGGCTGTTGCTGCCAAGATGGGGATTTCGACGGTTTTGTCGAACACCATCGCCTTGATGGCTTCCAATCGTCGCCTGTTCGTTTTGCCGCAACTGGTCAGCGCTTTGCGCGATCTGATTGCGACCGAAAAGGGCGAAGTCACGGCGCAAGTCACTTCGGCGGCGGCACTTTCGGCGGATCAGGCAAAGGCGCTCGCCGCCAGCTTGAAAGCCAAAGTTGGCAAAGACGTCAAACTTAAAACCACCGTTGATGAAAGCCTCATCGGCGGACTTATCGTCAAGCTCGGCTCGTCGATGATCGACACCTCGGTCAAGGCAAAGCTCGCGGCGCTTCAGAATGTAATGAAAGAGGTTGGGTGATGGGAATTCAGGCTGCTGAGATCTCTGCGATCCTTAAGGATCAGATCAAAAACTTTGGCAAAGACGCCGAAGTGGCTGAAGTTGGCCGCGTTCTGAGCGTCGGCGACGGCATTGCCCGTGTGCATGGGCTGGACAATGTCCAAGCCGGTGAGATGGTGGAATTCCCCGGCGGCATCCGCGGTATGGCTTTGAACCTTGAAGTCGACAACGTCGGCGTCGTGATCTTCGGGTCCGACCAAGAGATCAAAGAAGGCGATACCGTCAAGCGCACCAAATCCATCGTGGACGTGCCGGTTGGCAATGGCCTGCTGGGCCGCGTCGTTGATGGCCTTGGCAACCCGATCGACGGCAAAGGCCCGATCGCGTCGGAAGAGCGCCGTCAGGCTGACGTCAAAGCGCCGGGCATCATTCCACGCAAATCGGTGCACGAGCCGATGGCAACCGGCCTGAAGGCCGTGGACGCGATGATCCCGGTTGGCCGTGGCCAGCGCGAATTGATCATCGGTGACCGTCAGACCGGCAAAACCGCCGTGGCTTTGGACACCATCCTGAACCAGAAGTCCTATAACGAGGCTGCTGGCGACAACGAATACGACAAGCTGTACTGCATCTACGTGGCTATCGGTCAAAAGCGTTCGACCGTGGCACAGTTGGTGAAAAAGCTCGAAGAAACCGGTGCGATCAAATACACCATCGTGGTGGCTGCAACCGCATCCGATCCGGCTCCGCTGCAGTTCCTTGCCCCCTATGCGGCAACCGCAATGGCAGAGTTTTTCCGCGACAACGGCCGTCACGCCCTGATCATCTATGATGACTTGTCGAAACAAGCCGTGGCTTACCGTCAGATGTCGCTGCTGCTGCGCCGCCCGCCGGGCCGTGAAGCATATCCGGGCGACGTGTTCTACCTGCACAGCCGTTTGCTGGAGCGTTCGTCGAAACTGAACGCCGATTTCGGTTCGGGCTCGTTGACCGCTCTGCCGATCATCGAAACCCAAGGCGGCGACGTTTCGGCGTTCATTCCGACCAACGTGATCTCGATCACCGATGGCCAGATCTTCCTTGAAACCGAATTGTTCTACCAAGGCATCCGCCCGGCTGTGAACACCGGTCTGTCGGTTTCGCGGGTTGGTTCGTCTGCTCAGACCAACGCGATGAAATCGGTGGCTGGCAAAGTGAAGCTGGAACTGGCGCAGTATCGCGAAATGGCTGCCTTCGCGCAGTTCGGCTCCGATCTTGACGCCTCGACCCAAGCCCTGCTGAACCGTGGCGCGCGTCTGACCGAGCTGATGAAACAGCCGCAATACGCACCGCTGACCAATGCCGAAATCGTCTGCGTGATCTATGCGGGCACTTCCGGCGCGTTGGACAAGGTTGCCGTGAAAGACATCGGCCGTTTCGAGGCTGGTCTTTTGAAGCACCTGCGCGGCCCGGGCAAAGCTTTGCTGGACGATATCACCAAGAACGACCGTAAAGTTGCGGGCGATCTGGAGAAAGCCATCAAAGCCGAGATCGCAGCTTTCTCGAAAGACTTCGCCTGAGGGCGGGGCAGGGGAGATAACGCATGCCCAGCCTTAAGGACTTAAAAAACAAGATTGCGAGTATCAAGAATACTCGCAAGATCACCAAGGCGATGCAGATGGTTTCTGCGGCGAAGCTGCGCCGCGCTCAAGAAGCCGCTGAAGCTGCCCGGCCCTATGCCGAGCGGATGAATGCGGTGATGGGCGGCCTTGCATCCTCGGTCGGTCAATCGGCCAGCGCGCCCCGGCTTCTGGCCGGGACGGGCAGCGATCAGGTGCATCTGTTGGTCGTGATGACCTCGGAACGCGGTTTGTGCGGTGGTTTCAACTCGACCATCGTGCGTCTGGCCCGTGTCAAGGCAAATGCCTTGCTGGCGGCTGGCAAAACCGTGAAAATCCTGACCGTTGGCAAAAAAGGCCGCGAACAGCTGCGCCGCGATTTTGCCGCCAACATGGTCGGCCATGTCGATCTGTCGGATGTCAAACGCGTCGGCTACAGCAATGCGCAAAACATCGCGCGCGACGTGCTGGCACGCTTTGCGGCGGGCGAATGTGATGTGGTGACGCTGTTCTACAACCGCTTCCAGTCGGTGATCAGCCAGATCCCGACCGCACAGCAGGTTATTCCGGCACAGTTTGAAGCCGGTGGCGTGTCGTCGCTGTATGATTACGAGCCCAGCGAAGAAGCCATTCTGGACGATTTGCTGCCGCGCGGTGTTGCCACGCAGATCTTCACGGCATTGTTGGAAAATGGTGCGTCCGAGCAGGGCGCGCGGATGAGCGCGATGGACAACGCAACGCGCAACGCAGGCGAGATGATCACCAAATACACCACGATCTATAACCGCTCGCGTCAGGCTGCGATCACCAAAGAGCTTATCGAAATCATTTCGGGCGCGGAAGCGCTGTAAGGAACCGGAGAAACATTATGGCAAAAGCACCGAAAGCAGCTGCTGCGGCAGGCAAGGTGACCCAAATCATCGGCGCCGTGGTGGACGTTCAGTTCACTGGCGATCTTCCCGCAATTCTGAACGCACTGGTCACTGAAAACAACGGCAAGAAGCTGGTGCTTGAAGTCGCCCAGCACCTTGGCGAAAACACCGTGCGCGCCGTGGCGATGGACGCAACCGAAGGCCTCGTGCGCGGCGCCCCGGTTTCGGACACCGGCAGCCCGATCCAGGTTCCGGTTGGCACCGCCACCCTGGGCCGCATCATGAACGTCATCGGCGAGCCGGTGGACGAACGTGGCCCGGTCAACGCAACCGCGACCCGCGCAATCCACCAGCCGGCTCCGGGTTTCTCGGAACAGGCGACCGAAAGCCAGATCCTTGTCACCGGCATCAAGGTCATTGACCTGCTGGCCCCCTACACCAAGGGCGGCAAGATCGGTCTGTTCGGCGGCGCAGGCGTGGGCAAGACCGTTTTGATCATGGAATTGATCAACAACATCGCAAAAGTCCACTCGGGCGTTTCGGTGTTCGCAGGCGTGGGCGAGCGGACCCGTGAAGGCAACGACCTTTATCACGAGATGATCGAATCCGGCGTTATTGATCTGGAAGACCTCACCAAGTCGAAAATCGCACTGGTTTACGGTCAGATGAACGAACCGCCGGGCGCGCGTATGCGGATCGCCTTGTCGGGTCTGACCATGGCAGAACAGTTCCGCGACGAAACCGGCGCAGACGTTTTGTTCTTTGTCGACAACATCTTCCGCTTTACCCAAGCTGGTTCCGAAGTGTCGGCTTTGCTGGGTCGTATCCCGTCCGCCGTGGGCTATCAGCCGACTTTGGCGACCGACATGGGTGCGATGCAGGAACGCATCACCTCGACCAAGAACGGCTCGATCACCTCGGTTCAGGCCGTATATGTTCCGGCCGATGACTTGACCGACCCTGCACCGGCAACCTCGTTTGCGCACTTGGACGCAACCACGGTTCTGGATCGCTCGATCTCGGAAAAAGGCATCTATCCGGCTGTGGATCCGCTGGGCTCGACCTCGCGTCTGCTCGATCCGCTGATCATCGGTGAAGATCACTACAAGGTTGCAACCGACGTGCAGAAAGTGCTGCAGCGCTACAAGTCGCTGCAAGACATCATCGCCATCCTCGGCATGGACGAATTGTCGGAAGACGATAAGACCGCCGTGGCGCGCGCGCGTAAGCTGGAGCGTTTCTTGTCGCAGCCGTTCGACGTGGCAAAAGTGTTCACCGGCTCGGATGGTGTGCAGGTTCCGTTGGATGTCACCATCGCTTCGTTCAAAGCGGTTGTGGCTGGTGAATATGACCACCTGCCGGAAGCGGCATTTTACATGGTCGGCGGCATCGAAGACGTGAAGGCCAAGGCACAGCGCCTCGCTGCAGCAGCGGCTTAAGGGGGCATGATGGCTGAAACGCTGCAATTTGACCTGGTCTCGCCCGAACGCCGTCTGGCGTCCGTGGCGGCGACCGAGGTGCAAATCCCCGGCGCCGAGGGCGATCTGACGGCGATGCCGGGGCATGCCCCGACCATCACCACCCTGCGGCCCGGCGTGCTGAAAGTCGTGGGGCCGCAAGGTTCCAAATCCTTTGTCGTCACCGGTGGTTTCGCCGATATCAGCGGCACCCATGTCTCGGTTCTGGCCGAGCGCGCGGTTCCGCTGGAAGAGCTGACGCCAGCGCTGATGGATCAACTGATCGCGGATGCATCCGAAGCGACCGCCGTTGCGGTGGACAAGGATGCAGCTGACAAGGCGATGGGCGATCTGATCGCCATGCGCACCGCCGCTGGCTTCTAAGGGCTGGGCATCGGTGCCCACTGCTTGATACAGGAAAAGGCCCCGCTTTGTCGGGGCCTTTTCACACCCGGCAGCTTGGCGGATGATTGGCCAAGCCCTTGCACAACTTGTTGAATAAAATCATCCTGTCTCGGGAATTAACGTATTTTTGCCGATATTCAGCGCTACTTTGTTTGTATAGGTAAGCAATCACATGAAACGCATCACATCAAACACCATCGGTATTCAACAGGGCAGCCGCGTCCTGTTCTCGGATTTCGCCGATGGCGGGGTGATGTGGACAGGGCAGGGCGCGCGCGAAAGTCGGCATGTGGTGACTTTCAAAGAGGCATTCACCGAAGCGCCCACCGTGATGGCCTCGATCTCGATGTGGGACATTGACCACAAACACACCTCGCGCGCGGATATCACCGCTGAAAATATCACCGAAACCGGCTTTCATCTGGTGTTCCGCACTTGGGGCGATACCCGCGTCGCCCGCGTGCGCGCCGATTGGATCGCGATGGGGTCAGCGGCGAGCGAGGACGACTGGCAGCTTTACTAAGCCCGCTTTACTTGGGTTGGCTGGGGGCGTTACCCGCAAGCACCCGCCCTACGCGGCTGAAGTGTTAAAACTTCGTTAAAGCACCCACGCTAAGCCATTGATATAATGCAAATAAAAAAGGTCCCGAGTTGGGACCTTCTTCCTTCAAGCTGCGACAAAACTCAGCCGCGTTGATACATGCCTTCATAGATCGGCACCAAAGTATCGGTTTCAAACAGCGACGAAACGCTGGTCCCGTTCCAGATATTCAAAATCGCCTGCGCGAAAATCGGGGCTGTCGGGACGATCCGAATGTTCGGGCAGTTTTTCACCGCATCGGTGGCCTCGATCGAATCCGTGATCACCAGCGATTTCATCACCGAATTCGTCACCCGTTCCACCGCAGGCCCCGACAACACCCCGTGGGTGATATAAGAGTGAACCTCGGTCGCGCCATTCTCGATCAACACCTCGGCCGCCTTGCACAGCGTGCCCGCGGTGTCGCAAATATCGTCAACGATGATGCACTTTTTGCCTTGGACGTTGCCGATCACGATCATCTCGGCAATCTCACCGGCCTTCTCGCGCCGCTTGTCCACGATTGCCAGCGGTGCATTGATCCGCTTCGCCAACTCCCGCGCCCGCGCCACACCGCCGACATCAGGCGAGACCACCATCAGATCCTGCATCTGGCCTTTGAAATTATGCTCGATATCCAGCGCGAAAACCGGGCTGGCATACAGGTTGTCCACCGGAATATCGAAGAACCCTTGGATCTGCGCCGCATGCAGATCCAGCGTCAACACCCGGTCCACCCCGGCTTCGGCGATCATATTGGCCACCAGTTTGGCGGTAATCGGGGTGCGTGCCTTAGCGCGACGGTCTTGACGGGCATAGCCGAAATACGGGATCACGGCGGTAATCCGATCCGCAGACGAGCGCCGCAGCGCATCGCACATGATCAGCAGTTCCATCAGATTGTCATTGGCGGGGTTCGAGGTCGGCTGGATGATATACATATCCTCGCCGCGCACATTCTCGAACACTTCCACGAAAATCTCGGCGTCATTGAAACGCTCGATCCGGGCATCGACCAGATTGACCGACATGCCGCGATGCATCGACATGCGGCGGGCGATGGATTTTGCGAGCGAAAGGTTTGCGTTGCCGGAAATCAGTTTCGGCTCAGTCATAGCGGGCATGGGGTCTCTCCGGGGGCCAGATTCGGATCGTTGACACCGCTTATCACCCGGCTAGGGTCTTGCAAACCTTGAAGCCCGGAGCAGCATAGAAATGCAACAGATTGATTACTACTTCGCACCAATCTCGCCGTTTTGTTATCTGGCTGGCAACAAGCTAGAGGAAATCGCCGCGAAATATGGCGCGACCATCCGCTATATCCCGCTGAACGCCCCCGCTCTGTTCCCGCGCACCGGTGGGCAAGCGCTGGCGGACCGACACGAGGCCCGCAAAATATACCGTTTGCAAGAGTTGCGGCGCTGGTCAGCGCGGCTGGGGATGAAGCTTGATCTGCAACCGGCGTTCTTCCCTGCCAATCCTGCGCCCGCCTCCTACGCAATCATCGCGGCGGCCAAAGGGGGTGGCGGCGATTTGGGCGGCCTTGTGCAAGCCTTTCCGCGCGCGGTCTGGGCCGAGGGGCGCAATGTGGCAGATGATGCGGTGGTGCAGGATATCCTGACGGCGCATGGCTTTGATCCGAAAATCGCCGACAAATACATGCTGCTTGCGGCGGAAACCTATGCGGCAAACCTTGAAGAAGCCGTCGCGCGCGGTGTATTCGGCGTGCCATTCTACATGGTCGGCGACGAGCGCTTCTGGGGGCAGGATCGGTTGGACGATCTGGACCTTTACCTGTCGGGAAAGCTGAACAATGCCTGAAGACATGCAGATGCCCGCCTTGCCGCCGTACAGGACATGGCATCGCGGCGGCGACCGCCCGGTGCTTGCGCTGCATTGCAGCCTTGCGCATGCCGGGGCGTGGTCGGGGCTGGCAGCGGCGCTTCACGGCGTCACCATCACCGCCACCGATGCGCCGGGGCATGGCCGCGCCCCCGATTGGCTGGCCGACAGCGATATGCACAGCCTTGCCACCGCGCAATCCATTGCGATGGTGGAAAGCCTTGGCGCAGGGGCTGCGATTGATCTGATCAGCCACAGTTTCGGCGGCACTGTGGCGCTGCGCATTGCGGTGACGCGCCCCGATCTGGTGCGCAGCCTGACCCTGATAGAGCCGGTGATTTTTGCCGCTGCCCGCGCTGTGGATGCGGCGGCGTTTCAGCACTTCCGCGACGAGCATCTGGAATTTGGCGCGCTGGTTGCAGCGGGCGACCTGGAAGCCGCCGCCGCGATGTTCCATGCGCATTGGGGCTCGGGCGAGCGCCTTGCTGATCTGCCAGAGCGCACCCGAGCCTATATGGTGGATCGTATCCACCTGATCGTGGCGCAGAATCCGACCCTGCTGGACGATGCCGCAGGCATCCTGCGCCCCGGCGGATTAGAGAGGGTTGCAGCCCCGGTTTTGCTGATAGAGGGCGCGCAAAGCCCTGCGATCATTGACACATTGCACCGGGCCTTGGCTTTGCGCCTGCCACAGTGCAGCCGTCTGATCGTGCCAGAGGCCGGGCATATGGTGGCAATCAGCCATGCCGCCCAGATCGCCCCCAGCGTTCAGGCGCATCTGGACAGGTGCTAAGGGATCTAACGTCGGCCCCCGCCTGATCCACGCCGCCCCGGAAGCGATCCGGGGCCTCAGGGGATAGGCGAAGGACGGCGGCCCCGGATCACCTCCGGGGCGGCGCAGGATTGGGGGCTAGCCGCGCAAAGCCGCCAAAAATTGATCGACCTCTGCCTCTGTTGTGTTCCACGAGGTCACCAGCCGCGCGGCCTCCATCCCCGGCGCTGCGGGCATCTGGTAATAGGCGGCCCCCGCGGCCTCTAGCCTTGCATGGGTGCCAAGTGTCCATTCCGGGAACATCATATTGGCCTGCGCCGGATACTGATGCCGCGCGCCCGCAACGGCCACGCCCTGCGCCAAACGTGCGCCCATGGCATTGGCTTGGGTTGCCAGTTGCAGCCAAAGATCGTCGGTCAGATAGGCCTCAAACTGCGCCGACAAAAAGCGGTGCTTTGAGACCAGATGCCCCGCCCGCTTGCGGCGCAACTCAAATTCCCACGCTTTGGCGGGGTCAAACATCACCACCGCCTCGACGCCCAGACAGCCGTTTTTGGTGCCGCCAAACGACACCACGTCGATGCCCGCCTTCCATGTCATCTCGGCAGCCGTCGCCCCGGTTGCGACCAACGCATTGGCAAACCGCGCGCCGTCCAGATGGCACGGCAGCGCCTTTGATTTGGCCACAGCGGTCAAAGCGGCAATCTCTGCGGTGGTGTAAACCGTGCCAGCCTCCGTCACATTGGTGATAGAGACCATGCCGCGCTGCACGCCATGCACACCGGATTCGCCAATGCGGCCAAGGGCTTCGGCCAAAGCACCCGGCGTCATCTTGCCATCCGCGCCGGGCACCCCGATCAGCTTGGCGCCATCGGTGTAAAATTCAGGCGCGCCACATTCATCGGTGGCGATATGGGCTTCGGTATGTGCGAAGACCGCCGACCACGGCTGACTGTAGACCGCCAAAGACAAGGAATTGGCGACGGTTCCGGTCGCGACCAGATAGACGGCGGCTTCGGGATGCTCGAAGATGTCGCGCACCTGTGCTGTGACCCGCTCCATGATCGCATCGGCGCCATAGCTGCGGGCAAAACCGTCATTCGCGCGGGTAAGGGCCGCCAAAATATCGGGATGCGCGCCAGAGGCGTTGTCAGAGGTGAAATACATCAAAGCTCTTCCTGAATGATATAATCGTCCCAGTCGTCCTCGTCGATGGCGGCTTCCGAGACGGTTTGACCGCGCATCGAATGGCCCGAAGTGTGGGTCGAATCCGGCGCGCCGCTGCGCAAAGGGTGCCAATCGGGCAAAGGTTTGCCATTCTGCAACAGCTTGTAAGCGCAGGTGGCAGGCAGCCAATAGCTGATCTTTTTCAAAGTCTTGGGGTTCAGTCGAATACATTCCGGCACGAATTCAAACCGCCGGGAATAGTTGGAGCATTGGCAGGTTTCATTGTCCAGCAAGCGGCAGGCGACGCGGGTGTATTCAACCTCGCCAGTGTCTTCATACTCAATCTTGTTCAGGCAACATTTGCCGCAGCCATCGCAAAGCGCCTCCCATTCGGGGGTGGTCATTTTCGACAGGGGAACGGTTTCCCAGAACTTTGGGCGCAGGTTTGTCATGGTTGCAAAATGACGCGGGCGGGCGGAAAAGGGAAGGGCGAAAGCGGGTGGTCAAAGGGCTGTCAGGATCGCCCGCGCTTGGGCCACATCGGCGGCCATTTGCGTCATCAGACCGGGCAGGCCATCGAATTTCATCTCGGGCCGCAGGTAGTCGATCAGGCCAATCGAGACATGGTGCCCATAAAGATCACCTTTGAAATCAAAGATATAGGTTTCGAGGTTCGGGGTATTTTCGCCAAACATCGGGCGCACGCCAAGGCTGGCCGCGCCATGATAGCTGCCCGCCTGCGGCCCGGTCAGCACGTCAACTTTCACGGCATAGACGCCAAGTTTCGGCAGATGCAGGCCCGCAACTGACATATTCGCCGTCGGATAGCCCAACTCTCGCCCGCGTTTTTCGCCGTGGATAACCTCACCATCAATGCGGTGCCAGTGGCCGAGCATCGCGGCGGCTTCGCGCGGGCGACCGTCGGCCAATGCCTGACGGATCGCGGTGGACGAGATTTCGCGGTCGTCGGTTTTGACCAGATCGGCGACGGTGACGCCAAAGCCGTATTGCGCACCAAGGGCCTGCAGATCGGCGGCTTTTCCAGCGCGGTTTTTGCCAAAGCAGAAGTCCGCACCCACCACGACATGGGCAATCCCCAAGCCTTCAGCCAGCACTTGGCGGGCGAAATCCTGCGGGGACAGGCTGGCCATTTCAGCGTTAAAAGGCAGTTGAAACAGATGCTTGACGCCAAGTTTGGCAAGACGGTTGCTGCGGGTTTCAGCGTTCATCAGCCGGAAGGGCGGAGCATTGGGGGCGAAATATTCGCGCGGGTGCGGCTCGAAAGTGACGATGCCAAGCGGGCCATGTGCGCGGGCAAGGTCGATCACCGATTGGTGGCCTAGGTGCACGCCATCAAAGTTGCCCATCGCGACCGATGCGCCGCGCGTTTCAGGCTTAAGCCCTTGCCAATGCTGGTGTATTTGCATGCTACCCCGGGATGGGGCGGCCCGCGCCCCTAGTCTAACTTACGGCTTGGCGCCATAACCAGCGCGTCGCCTTTCAGAACCACGGTATTGCCCACCGCGCAATGGGTTTCAAGGGTCACACGGCGGCGGGCGAGGTCGATGCCTGCCACTTTCACCACCGCTTTTACCGTGTCGCCGGGCCGGACCGGGGCGAGGAATTTCATGGATTGTCCAAGATAAACAGTGCCATGGCCGGGAAGCTGCTCGCCGATCACCGCAGAAATCAGCGCTGCGGTCAGCATGCCGTGGGCGATGCGGCCATGGAAAATTGTGTCTTTGGCATAGGTTTCGTCAAGATGCACAGGGTTATGATCGGTTGAAATTTCAGCAAAAAGCGCGATATCGCGGTCGGTTACGACTTTTTCCAAGCTGCGGACCATGCCGATTTCGAGGTCTTCGATGTAGATGGTGCCGCGGCGGTGATCGTCAAGCATGGGTCGAATCCCTTGAATTTGCTTGCGCAGCATAGCAGATGCCGCGCCGCGGCGCAAATCATATGCGCATTAAACGTGCAAATATCGCGTCATGTGGGTAATTTTATTACAACACGGTCAGCGCAGATGGCCAATGCTATAGGCAGGTGACAACTGGGTGTCTTGCAGCCAATCTTCCAGCAAGTCTTTGTTCGGATTGTTAGAATCCGCGCCAAAGCTTTCATGCGCGATGCCGCCGGTGACAAAAAGCGCATCCAGCCCTTCGCCAATCGCGCCTTGCACATCGGTCTGGATGCCGTCGCCGATGCAAAGAATTTGGGCCTCGTCAGAGCCGCCCAAAGCGGTCAGGCGGCGGCGGGCTAGGTCGTAGATCGGCGGGTGCGGTTTGCCGAAATACAACGCCTTGCCGCCGATGTCTTCATAGGCTTTCGCCAACGCGCCTGCGCAGTAAAGCAGCTTGTCGCCCATGTGGACGATGATGTCCGGGTTGGCGCAAAGCATTGGCAAACCTAGAGTTTTCGCCAAAAGCAGCGTGGCGCGGTAGTCGTCTGGGGTCTGTGACAGATCATCGACAAGGCCGGTGACAATCAGGCCTTCGGCGTCTTTGGCGGCCACGCGTTCAATCGGCGGATGGCTGTCGGCAAGGCTTTGCAGATCATCGGCGAAATCGGTGAAAAAAGCCTCGTCCTTGGGCGCGCCGATGAAATGCACTTTGCGTCCAACAGCCCCCGCCAGCATGGCAAATTGCGCAGCATCGCCCGATGTCACCACATCATCCCACGCATCGCGCGGCACGGACATATCATCCAACTGTTTGATAATGCTGGATTTAGGGCGCGGGGCATTGGTCAGCAGGATCACCCGCCCACCCTTGGCGCGAAAGGCTTGCAGGGCGGCCACTGCGGCCGGAAACGGCGTGACGCCATTGTGCAAGCACCCCCAAAGATCGCAAAACACCGCGTCATAGCGGGCGGAAATATCCGAGAGATTGCCGATGATTTGGGTCATTCCGGGGCCTTTCGGGGCAAAAGTTAACCAAAGCTGAATGACCCAGAAAACGGCCATAGAGAGGCCATATAGCGGCCATATCAAATGCCGCCGAAAGTTTCCCCCCGGCGGCAGCAGAAATCAGAGTTTCAGTGCCGGGATGATCTGCTTTTTGCGGCTCATCAAGCCGGGGATCACCACAGTATCGCCCGAAACTTTCACCCCGAACGAGGCTTCGGCCATCTGCTTGACCAGATCATTCGGCACCAGCAGGGTGGCTTCCTCGTTCAGGATGTCGATGACGAACAGCAGCACCTGATCGGCACCATCTTCGGCGGCGACTTCAGGCATCGCGGCCATCAGCGCAGCTTTGCGGTTCAGCACGGTCGCAGGCGAGGTGGTTTCCAGCACCGAGACGCGCAGCTCGCGGCCATCGACATTGTATTCCTTGCTGTCCATCCGCAGCAATGCGGCGTCCGAAAATGCCGAGATGTCGGATTTCGCGGCGAACATTGCGGCGGCAAATTCCGGGATCGACACGCGCAGATCGGTGGCAAGGCTTTCGGCCACGGCGCGGTCATGCGGGGTGGTGGTGGGGCTGCGGAATTCCAACGTGTCGGACAAGATGCAGGTCAGCATCGCGCCTTTGATCTCGCGCGGGGCGCGGGCCATGTCGCTGCCGATCAGATCGTGCATGATGGTGGCGGTGCAGGCCAGCGGGCGAATGGTAATCTCGATTGGCGCGCGGGTTTTCAGACCGCCCACCAGCATGTGATGGTCGATGATCGCCTCAATCTTGGCGTCGTTGATCGAGGCCGGAAGTTCAGCCGGATTGTTGGTATCGACGATCACGACGTGATCTTCCGGCGTCACATCGGCGATGATCTCGGGCTGCGCAAAGCCCCAGTGCTGCAACATGAAGGCGGCTTCGGTGTTGGGTTGGCCCAGCAGAACGGCTTTCGCCGGGGTGCCGCGCACTTCGGACAGATACCATGCCCAGATCAACGGCGAGCCGGTGGAATCGGTGTCGGGGGATTTGTGGCCGAAAACAAGAGTGGTCATGGGGCAAGCCTTCGCGATGGGATTTGCGCGGCTTATAGGGCCGGGGCGGTGGTTTGTCACGGGGGCGCAGGGTTGTGAGGCTCAGGGTCAGGGTGGCGCAAGGTCGGGGGTGGCGCGGCTATTTCCACTTTCCCGGCTCGGTCGGCGATTGGCAGCCATAGGGTGGCAAGGTTTTGGTGCCGAAATTGGCCTGCAGCTTGGCGCAGCCCCAATCCTGCACAAAGCTGGGCATCATCTGATGCAGGTCGATGCCCACCTCGTCAAACGGATCGGCAGCGCCCGCAGAGTTGTTAACCCAAGTGTAATAACGGTAGCCGGCGGTGGTCAGAACGGCGACAGCAAGGATCAGCGCGAATTGCAGAATACGTTTCATTGCAAACCTTTATGGGACAAGCGACAGTTGGGTGACTTTATAGCCCCGGGCTTGCAGCAGGTTCAACACGCCCTGATCGCCCGACAGATGCAAGGCGCCGAAAGCCGCCAGCACCGGGCCCTTGGCGGCTGCAGCCTCGATCACCGGAATCCACGCGGTGTTGCGGTCGGTCATCATGGATTTCTCCATCACCGCAAATTCGCGTTGCACCCGTTCGGGGGTAAAGCCGGGTTGTTGCAGGGCTTGCAGCTTGGAAAACTCCCAGATCAACCGGCCCTCTTGCGCGAAATAGGCATCGGCGAGGGTGATCGCCATATCAGCGGATTTGTCTTCCAGCGCCAGCGCAGAGGTGATCATGTCGATCTGTTCGGCTTGCGTCATATCGCCAAAGATTGAGAACAAAGTGTCATAGGGTTCAAGCGCTTGCACGGGCAGATCGCGGGCCTTGGCGGCTTGGATCAGTTGCGCATCAAGGCCTTCGGGCATGGCGGTGCCAAGGCTGCAGGGCGGCATTGCCAGCAAGACCGAGACATACCACGGACGGAATTTGGCGACCATGAAGGCGGGCATACCACGGGCTTTGGCGGCATCGCTCAGATGTTGCCAATCTTCGGGCGACAGCACTTCGGGCAGGGTCGGGCCGTCGGTGTTGACGATCAGGCTGGGGTCGTCGGCCATGCGGGCCTTGAGGCTGTCTTGCTCTTTCGGCCCAGCCTCGACCAACAGAATCTGCGCGCGCGCAATCGCCGGGGCAAGCGCTGTCATGGTGGCGCTGTGGCGCGGATCGTCGAAATGATAGGTGCCGACGAGGGTGATCTGCTGATCGCCTTTGGTGGCAAGCCAGAAATTGCCGATGGCGTAGGGCTGTTTTGCAGCCTCGGCCCGCAGGTTGGCTTGTTGATCGGCAGGCAGGGCTGCGATCAGGTTCTGGCCCTGACATTCGGCCAGCGCCGGGGTGGAAAACGCCAACAGGGCCATGAATGTCGATAAAATCTGGCGCATGCGCCCCCCATTGCTGTGCTCTGGCATAGGGTGACATCTTGGGGGCGCAAGGCCAAGCGACAACCCCCGGCTTCGGCCAAATGTCGCAAATATTTCGCGCAGTCGGGTGTTGACTGTGAAGGGGTTAGGGCCTAACTCAGGCATCGTTAGCAGTCAGGGACACTGAGTGCTAATCTCATTCAAACCTGGAAACTCAAGGGAGTGTAACCAGATGGCATTCACACCGCTGCATGACCGCGTATTGGTCCGTCGCATTGAAGGCGAAGATAAAACCAAAGGCGGGCTGATCATCCCCGATAGCGCCAAAGAAAAGCCCGCAGAGGGCGAGATCGTTTCGGCTGGTCCGGGCGCGCGCAAGGATTCGGGCGAGCTGATTGCTCCGTCCGTCAAAGCTGGCGACAAGATCCTGTTCGGCAAATGGTCGGGCACCGAGGTCAAACTCGACGGCGAAGATCTGCTGATCATGAAAGAAAGCGATATCCTCGGGATCATTTCCTGAGTGTGAGCGGTGCGTGACATCACGCACCCTGCGCTTTGCTTTTCAACATCTTAGACTGGAGTCTATAACATGGCTGCTAAAGACGTACGTTTTGACACCGATGCACGCGACCGCATGCTGCGCGGCGTGAACATCCTTGCTGACGCTGTGAAAGTTACCTTGGGCCCGAAAGGCCGCAACGTGGTGATCGACAAGTCGTTCGGCTCGCCGCGCATCACCAAAGACGGTGTGACCGTTGCCAAAGAGATCGAACTGGCTGACAAGTTCGAGAACATGGGCGCGCAAATGGTGAAGGAAGTCGCTTCCCGCACCAATGACGAAGCGGGCGACGGCACCACCACCGCCACCGTTCTGGCACAAGCCATCATCAAAGACGGCCTGAAAGCCGTTGCTGCTGGCATGAACCCGATGGACCTGAAGCGCGGCATTGATCTGGCGACCTCAAAAGTGGTTGCAGCGATCAAAGCAGCAGCCCGTCCGGTGAAAGACACCGCAGAAGTTGCGCAAGTTGGCACCATCTCGGCCAACGGCGAAGCTGAAATCGGTCGTCAGATCGCGGATGCGATGCAGAAAGTCGGCAACGAAGGCGTGATCACTGTTGAAGAAAACAAGGGTCTGGAAACCGAGACCACTGTTGTCGAAGGCATGCAGTTCGACCGCGGCTATCTGTCGCCCTATTTCGTCACCAATGCTGACAAGATGATTGTCGAGTTGGAAGACGTGCTGATCCTGCTGCACGAGAAAAAACTCTCGTCGCTGCAGCCGATGGTTCCGTTGCTGGAATCGGTGATCCAATCGCAGCGCCCGCTGCTGATCATCTCGGAAGATGTTGAAGGCGAAGCTTTGGCAACCCTCGTGGTCAACAAGCTGCGCGGCGGTCTGAAAATCGCGGCTGTCAAAGCTCCGGGTTTCGGCGATCGTCGTAAAGCCATGCTGCAAGACATCGCAGTGCTGACCGGCGGCCAAGTGATCTCGGAAGATCTGGGCATGAAGCTGGAGTCGGTGACCATCGACATGCTGGGCAAAGCCAAGAAAGTCTCGATCACCAAAGACAACACCACCATCGTTGATGGCGCTGGCGTCAAGGCCGAGATCGAAGCCCGCGTTTCGCAGATCCGCACCCAGATCGAAGAAACCACGTCGGACTACGACCGTGAAAAACTGCAAGAGCGTGTGGCCAAACTGGCTGGCGGTGTTGCTGTGATCAAAGTCGGCGGCATGACCGAAGTTGAAGTCAAAGAGCGCAAAGACCGCGTTGATGACGCTTTGAACGCGACCCGTGCGGCCGTGCAAGAAGGCATCGTTGTTGGCGGTGGTGTGGCTTTGGTTCAGGCTGGCAAGGTTCTTGAAGGCCTGACCGGTGCGAACTCGGACCAGAACGCTGGTATCGCGATTGTTCGTCGCGCGCTGGAAGCACCGCTGCGTCAGATCGCTGAAAACGCTGGCGTCGATGGCGCTGTCGTGGCTGGCAAAATCCGCGAGTCCACCGACCTGACCTTCGGCTTCAACGCGCAAACCGAAGAATATGGCGACATGTTCGCGTTCGGCGTGATCGACCCGGCGAAAGTCACCCGCACCGCGCTGGAAGATGCGGCTTCGGTTGCATCGCTGCTGATCACCACCGAAGCGATGATTGCGGATCGTCCAGAGCCTAAAGGCAATGGCGGCGGCATGGGCGGCGGCGGCATGGGCGGCATGGGCGGCATGGACGGCATGATGTAATCAGCCGAAAAGCTGAAAGATTGGCAAGGGCGTGGCGAAAGCTGCGCCCTTTTCACATGCGCAACCTGGCCAGCACGGGTGATCTGATTGCGCGGCGTGCCGCCGCAAGTTTTCTTCAGCGCTTGCGCGCGCGGCCTCGATCCATGCGACGCCAGTTTCGGCGGTTGTGAGTGTGACCTGCCACGGGATTTTTCCTCCATCTGCGACTAGAGTCCTCCCCAAGGAAGGGACGG
>NZ_BSPP01000004.1 GCF_030161095.1 Cypionkella aquatica | reverse complement strand
CGACCACAAAAACCCAAACCAAACGCAACTTTCTTAAGCAAGAACGCAGATGTGGCGATGCGACTCATCCCGTCGGTGCCAGCTTTTTCCGCGATTTGAGACGCCGCGCGATCAAAAGAGCAGCGACGGCAGCAAAATAGAGCGCTGATTCCAAGGTATACACCTTTCCGATCATCACAAAATGCACCGCCCCCGCCAAAGTTGCCGGATAGGCCAGCCAATGCAGCCGTTTCCACTGCAGAGCGCCGAGCCGTTTGATCATCGCGTTGTTGGATGTCACCGCCAAAGGAATCAGTGCCACAAACGCCAGCATCCCGACGATGATGAAGGGGCGCTTGGTCAGCTCGGTCAGAATCTCGGACCAGCGCAGCGCAAGGTCAAGCACCACCCAGGTCATCAGATGCAGGGCTATGAACATGAACCCCATTAACCCCAGCGCGCGGCGGAACTTCAGCAGGTTTATGCCGTACCAGCGCAGCGGTGTGATGCAGAGCGTGACGATCAGGATCTGTAAGCCGCGGATGCCCAGAACCCGCTCCAACACCTTGGCCGGATCAGGAGTGGACAGCGACGAAAAGATCACCCAGGCCGCCAGCGCAATGCCAGCTATATATATCGTGTAGGCCGGGATGCGGCGGGCGGCTTGGTTGATGCTGTTTATCATCAGTAATCTTTCGTCAGATCTTGGCCGGCATACAGGCTGGCCACTTGGTCGCCATAGCCGTTGAACATCAGCGTATCGACGCGACCCGAGAACAGGCCGCCCCCGATGCGGCGCTCAGAGGCCTGGCTCCAGCGTGGGTGATCGACCGTGGGGTTCACGTTGGCATAAAAGCCGTATTCATTCGCGGCGAGGGTGTTCCAAGTTGTCACCGGCTGCTCGGCGATCAGCGAAATCCGCACGATAGACTTCACCGATTTGAAGCCGTATTTCCACGGCACGATCAAACGGATCGGCGCGCCGTTCTGGTTCGGCATCGGCTTGCCGTAAAGACCCGTTGCCATGATCGTCAGCGGATGCATCGCTTCGTCCAGCCGGAGGCCTTCGCGATAGGGCCAGTCGATCATGCCGCCAGAGATCCCCGGCATCTCATCCGGGCGGACCACGGTTTCAAACGCCACATATTTCGCGCCCGCCTGCACGCCCAGCTTGTTCAGCAAGCCTGACAGTTGGAACCCCTGCCATGGCACGATCATCGACCATGCCTCGACGCAGCGGAAACGATAGATGCGCTCCTCGATCGGTTGGTCTGCGATCAGATCAGCCAGCGAATAGGTGCCGGGATTGTCGACGAGGCCATCGACGACCACAGACCAAGGATCGGTTTTCAAGCTGCCCGCATAGGCGGCGGGGTCGGACTTGTCGTAGCCGAATTCGTAGTAATTGTTGTAGGTCGTGATATCTTCAAAACTATTCGGCGCCTCGTCCGTAGAATACGGGCTGGCTGCAAGTGCTGGGCCTGCGACGCTGAGGGCGGCTGCCCCGGCCAAGAGGGCGCGGCGATTGAGAAACAGGTTTTGCGGGGTTACGTCGGCGCGGCTGAATTGCGGCTGATAGGTCATCGCTGGCGTCCTTTATTGTGCTGGGAACAAGATGACGCAGAATTCGGAAAAGACAAAATCATCTGATCTCACATCTGTGATAGGACGGTGAAATATAAGTGATCGCAGCTTGTCCACGCGTGGACACTTTTGAAATTCATTTACTTTCAATTGGTTAATGATTTTCATTAACACTTTGGTAAGGTTTGCAGACTCCCCTGCGACCGCTCCACAGCCACACAGGGCCACAGGCATCGAACAGCCTTCGCAAGATGCCATGGAATGTTACGGCCATGACCCTCACAAATCCGCGATGCCCGCTTTGGCGTTGACTGCATCCTGACCAAGCCGCAACACTGCACCATAACGCCCCCACCCCAACTTGAAGGTAACATCATGGCGCTTGCAGATCTGATTGGCACGTGGCGGCTGCTGTCGCATCAATTCGCCAGCCTTGAGAGCGATGAGCGTCGCAATATGTTTGGCGACGATCCACAGGGCTTGCTGATGATCACAGCCGACAGTCGGATGATGGCGATGATCACCACCAAAGACCGCAAGACTGCCGAAGGCGATGCCGGAGCGGCGGCACTGTTCAAAAGCATGTTGGCCTATGCCGGCCCGTTCCGCATCGAGGCCGAAAACCAGCTGATCACCACGGTCGAGGTTGCATGGTATCCCGATTGGGTTGGCGGCGAACAGACGCGAGAGTTCTCGCTGTTTGGCGATGTTTTATCGCTGATGACGCCTGTGGTGTTGCACCCGATGTTTGGCGGGCAGAAAGCGCGCGGGATTTTGAAATGGCAGCGGGTGTGACCGCGCCTGTCTAGTGCGCTAGGCTGGGGCGAAAGCCGCAAGCGGTCGAAAGCGGCGATTGCTGCCGATGGGCGGCAACTGCGGTGCCAGTGGACGGGTTCAATGTTGATGCATGGCCGTAGTCTCTGCTAATCTGCCAAAAAACAAGAATATGAGCAGTAGTAGGACCATCACCATGCAACTTGCCTTTGCAAGAACGCGCGCGCTTATCACGGCGGCCAGCCTTTTGGCTTTGGTCGGCTGCGGCCATACAGAGCTGAATTGTATGGAGCGGGCGATGTATTTCGAATCGAACCGATCCAGCCGTGACGGCATGGTGGCCGTGGGCAGCGTGGTGATGAACCGGGTTGAATCCGGCAAATATCCCCATACGGTTTGCGGCGTTGTCGGGCAAAAGAAACAGTTTGCCCCCGGCGTGATGCGCAAGAAAATGGACAGCCGCTCTGCCCCATTGATCGAAAGCGCGGCAAGATCGGTTCTCGCGGGCGAGCGGCATCCGCTGATCGAGAACGCGCAATTCTTTCACACCTACGGCTACCACGCCGACTATAACAACATTCACTACGTTCTGGTGACAGGCGGCAACGCGTTTTATGAACGCCGCAAGCCCGCGCTGGTGACGCAACCGACACCGCCTGCCCCGATAGAGGGGATCACGCCGCAGAGCTGGTAAAGTCAGAATTGCATGAAAACGCCTGCCCAAATCAATGGGCAGGCGCGTGTCATTCAACTTGCCGAGAACTTAGAACGGCGAGTCGGGGAAGTAGTATTGTGCGGCGTTTTCTTTGGTGATCAGCGTCGCATCAACGGTGAAGGTGCCGCGCATCGGCACTTGGGCATAAAGGCCCGCGACGGTCATCTCCAGCGCGGTACCAACCATGGCTGGCGGATACAGCACGTCAACCGGGATCATCTTGTCGCCATCCATGACTTTCTTGATCATGTCTTTCGACCCTGCCCCTGCCACGACATATTGAATGTCGGTGCGGCCAGCCTGCTCGATCGCCTGCAACACGCCAACGGCCATGTCGTCATCCTGGCACCAGACCACGTCGATTTTCGGGAACTTGGTCAGATAATCCTGCATGACTTTGAAGGCGTCATCGCGGTTCCAATTGCCGAACTGACGGTCCAGCACTTTGACGTTCGAGCCTTCAATCGCCTTGTCAAAACCATCCTGACGGGTCTGGTCGATCGGAATCGGCAGACCACGGATCACCACAACTTCGGCGTCCGGGGTGGTGGCTTTGATGTAGTTGCCAGCCGTTTCGCCCAAGGCATAGTTGTTCCCGGCGATATACAGATCGCGCACGGACTCGTCATTCACCGAAGGCGCGCGGTCGACGATGGCCACAAACGTGCCCTTCGACTTGATCTCTTTGATCGAGTTCACCAGCGGATCGGGATCGCTTGGCAGGATCACCAGCGCGTCAATGCCTTGGGTTTCAAGGTCTTGCAGCGCGTTGGCCTGAGACGCCGCATCGGGCGAGGTCTTGACGATGATGTTCAGCCCCGGATGCGTCGCCATCAGGCTTTCAGCCACGCGGTTGGCATGGAACACCACGCCAGAAGTCCAGCCATGATCGGCTGCGGGGATCGACACACCGACGGTGTAGTTCTTGTCTTGGGCAAAGCTGGCCGTGGTCAAGGCCAGTGTCGCAACCGTCGCAAGCTTCAATAGTCCTTTACGCATTTTATTCCTCCCTTTGGTTGGGTCTGGCAGTATGCAGCCGGGCGACCCAAACCCCGGCCGATGTTTCACGATTTCCGCACCAGCGAGCGTTGCACCAACATGGCAATGATGATGATGGCCCCTTGGATCGCGCCGATCAGATATTCGCTGATGAAATTCGACAGCAGCATGATGTTGCCCACCAGT
Organism: Cypionkella aquatica; assembly: GCF_030161095.1. Classification (GTDB taxonomy): domain Bacteria; phylum Pseudomonadota; class Alphaproteobacteria; order Rhodobacterales; family Rhodobacteraceae; genus Cypionkella; species Cypionkella aquatica. The sequence goes on along the minus strand of NZ_BSPP01000004.1, from coordinate 702,473 downwards.
TCCAGGATGAAGGCGCCGCAGATCGTGCCCCAGACCCGGCTTGCGCCGCCCTTCAGAGCGGTGCCGCCGATGACAACGGCGGTGATCGCCTGCAACTCCCACAGGATCCCCGTGGTGGCCGAGGTCGACCCCAAGCGCGGCACATAGAGCATCACCGCAATCGCCACGCACACGCCTTGGATCACGAAAGCCCAAGTCCGCACCCGGTCAACCTTGATGCCGGAATAGCGCGCGACATGGGCGTTTGATCCCACCGCCACCACATGCCGACCATAGCGCATCCGATACAGCACAAACGCCGCAATCGAGGTCACCACCAACACGACAATGATCGGCACCGGCACCCCCAGAATGGTGCCAAAATAGGCGGGGCGATACAGGTCTTGCTGTTCCGCCGATTGCAGGGTGATCGCACCACCTTGGGACAGCCAAGTGGTCAGGCCGCGATAAATCCCCATCGTGCCAAGGGTGGCGATGAACGGCTCTATCTTGCCGACCGTTGTGATCAAGCCATTCGCCAGCCCACACAACGCCCCGACGACCAAGGCCAGCACAATCGCGGCGGCAATCATGATGCCGGGGTCTGCAATCACGCCCGAATTCATGAACAAAATCATCAGACTGGCGACAAAGGCCACCATCGAGCCCACCGACAAATCCAGATCTCCAGAGGAAATCACAAACGTCGCCCCTACCGCGATCAGCGCGATAAAGGCGCTGCGGGTGGCGACATTGGCCAGATTGTTCATGCTGATGAAGTTGGAATTGACCATCGCCCCCAGCAACAACAGCAAAGCCAGCGCCACGAATGGCGCCACCGCGCGCAAATCCACGTCCTGCCAGCGCCGCTTGGGTTCGGCCTGATCTTCAGTCGTCATCGTGTCCCCCATCTTACGCCACCGCTTTCTGCTTCAACCCTGCGGAATAGCGCATGATTTCCTGTTCGTTGATCTCGTCGCCTTCCAGCACGCCGACAATCCGCCCCGCCCGCATCACCACAACGCGGGTGCAAAGCCCGATCACCTCTGGCATTTCCGAAGACACCACGATCACCGAACAGCCCTCGCGCGCCAAAGCCGCAATGAAGTGATAGATCTGCTGCTTGGTGCCTACGTCGATGCCGCGCGTCGGCTCGTCGATGATCAGAATTTTCGGCGTGATCTCCATCACCTTGGCCAGCAATAGCTTTTGCTGATTGCCGCCCGACATCCGTCCCGCCACTACACCGGCATCACGCACCCGAATATCAAAGCGGCGGCGCGCGCGGGCCAGCGCCTTTTTTTCACTCGCCGGACTCAGATAACCAAAGCGGCCATGCTGATCCAAGGATTGCAGCGTCAGATTGGCCTGCATGTCCGAGCCCAGCAACAACCCCTTGGCTTTGCGGTCCTTGGTCATATAGGCCAGCCCCGCTGCAGCGGTCGCCTGAATATCACCAGCCGGCATCACCTGATCGCCAATCCGCACCTCTCCCGAGATGCGCGGACAAAGCCCGGAAATCGCCTCCATCAACTCGGTCCTGCCTGATCCGATCATGCCGGAAAAGCCAAGAATTTCGCCCTTGCGCAGATCAAAATGCGCGTCGCGCACATGCGCCGTCGAAAGCCCCACCACCGACAGAACCCGCGTCTCATCGACATTCGGTTCCGACTTTTGCGGATACAGGCTGGAAAGTTCGCGCCCGACCATCAGCTGCGCAATCGACTCGCCATCCAGCAACGCGGTCGGCGCGGTTTTCACCCACTGTCCATCCCGCAGCACCGTCACGCGGTCGGTCAGTTCTGTGACTTCATCCAACTTATGCGACACAAAAACAAAGCTGGTTCCCTGATCGCGCAGCTTGCGCACCTGCTTGAAAAGCGCCTCGGTCTCATCCCGCGACAGCACGGCGGTCGGCTCGTCCATAAACACGATGCGGGCGTCGCGGCTGATGGCCTTGGCAATTTCCACCATCTGCTTATCTGCGACGGAAAGGCTGGAAATCTGCGCCGACTCAGAGATGTGCGAGCCGAGCATATCCAGTACGCGCCGGGTTTCACGCCGCATATACTTGCGGTCCAACACGCCAAACCGCGCCACCTCGCGCCCCAGAAACAGGCTTTCGGTAACGGTCAGATGTTCGGCAAGGTTGAATTCCTGATGGATCACCACGATGCCCAAGGCCTCTGCCGCGCCATTCGGCGGCAGCTTCACCGGCTTGCCATCCAAAAGAATTTCGCCCGAGGTTGGCTGTTCAAAGCCCGAAAGCACCTTCACCAGAGTCGATTTGCCCGCGCCGTTTTCGCCCATCAGCGCGTGAATCTCACCGCGCCGCAGGTCGAAATCTACGCTGAACAGCACCTGCACCCCGTTAAAGGATTTGCTGACGCGCTGTGCAGATAGAACAATGTCTTGCGGTGCTGGCACCACAACGTCGCCAACGCCCACAGGCTCTGACTCCATGACTTCCCCCCTTCGCGGCTCCTCTCCGCCCGTTATGTGTAGTGGTTTGATTTTTTCATGTAAAGGTTTACATTGCAGCAATCACGCATCTGCTTTGCACGCAGCGCCGCCGCCCTGTAGGCTGTAGCGCAAGCAATGATAGGTCCTGCTCCCCGTGTCGAATTCCCCCGCCACCATCGAAGATGTCGCCCGCATAGCCGAGGTGTCGATCGCCACGGTTTCCCGCGCCATTCATCTGCCGGAAAAGGTGGCGCAATCGACGCGGTTGAAGGTCAACCAAGCCATTGCGATCACAGGCTATACACCCAACGCGATGGCGCGATCCCTGCGTTTGGGCAAATCCAACATGATCCTTGTGGTCGCCCCCGACATTGGCGACCCGAACTTTTCCAGTATTCTCGTGGGGTTAGAGAATGAGGCCCGCGCGCACGGCTATGGCGTGCTGATCGGCCATACCCAGAACGACGCTCAGCGGGGCATGGAGTACCTGAAGTTCTTCAGCTCGAACCAAGCTGCCGGGATGATCCTGTTTACCGGCATCCTGCCCTTTGGCCACCAGTCGATGACCGCCCGCCTGCCGCCCACGGTCGGGGTGTTTGAACCCGTGTTCAACGGCGGCATCCCTTACGTCGGCGTCGATGATCTGGAAGGGGCGCGCAAAGCGGTGGAGTTGTTGATCGCCGAAGGCCACCGCAAAATCGCCTTCATCGGCGAGAATCGCAGCCGCCTCGCCTATGCCCGTCGCCGTCTGGGATGTGAGGCGGGGTTAGACGCCGCAGGCATCCCGGCGGCCTCTCGCATCGTGATGGATGGCGACGGCACCATCGAAAGCGGGCGGCTGGCGGTCGATCAGTTATTCCTGCGCGACACCCTGCCCACTGCCTTCATGTGCGTGAACGACCAGACCGCCATCGGCGTCATGTTAGGCCTAACAGCCCGAGGCTACGACGTGCCGCGTGATTTCTCGGTGACCGGGTTTGACGATGTGCCGCAGGCCAGCTTCATGCAGCCCAGCCTGACGACGATCCGCCAACCGCGCGGCCTGATCGGCAAACACGCGATGACCCTCCTGTTGCAACTGTTGTCCGACACCGAACCGACCGAAACCGAAATCCTGCTGCGCCCCGATCTGGTGGTGCGCAACTCGGTCGGCCCGCCACCCCGGCGTTAGCTCAAGCCCAAACGCGCCGCATCAAAGCCAGCCGCATCAAAGATCGCAAGCAGGCGTGGCTCAAAACTGTCTGCCGTCATATCCAGACAGTTCAACCCAAAATACCAATACAGCGCCCGGGCGTAGTCCGGTGGATTGGCCAAGGCACGCGCCAAAGCCGCCTCAAACTCCGCAGGCTTGCGCGCCGTCTGCACAAGGGCGTGGAAATCAGATCGCCCGAACAGCACTGCAGGCTTGCCATGCAAAAACCCCTCAAGCGCCGTCGCTGAATTGATCGAAACCGTGGCGCTGCAGGCTGCCAGAATGTCATGCACATTCGCTGCGGTCTCAATCACTTGAAAGCCTTCCGCGCGGATCGAGGCGATGATCTCTGCCCCCAGTTCAAGCTGCAGCGGATGCGGCTTGACCACGACCTCCCGCCCACCCGCACCTGCACAAACCGCGCGCAGCATCGTCTTAAAATCGCAATAGGCCTGACCGTTGCGCAACGGCGCGGGCCCTTGCAGAAACACCGCAAGCGCCCCCCGCGGAATATCGCTGACCGCCTTCGCCTGTTTATACCGCGACTGCCGCGCCGCGACGAAGCGCTGCCGCAACGCCTGAAAATAGACCGCCGCCGCCACCGGATCGAGTGCCGCCGGATCATAGCTGAGCCCGCCTATGCTGCTCGCTGCCTGCATCCCCACCGGGTCCACATGGAAAAAGCCGCCGAAATAGGCCGTCGCCGCGTTCAGAACCCCCGGCCTTTGCCCCGCCCCATTCTCGACGATGTGCAAATTGCCATCTTCGCGCCACGCCGTCTTGTCAAAGCCCTCGACCAGATCGACGCCCGCGCCGCGCGCCAGCAGACAATCGCGGATGCGGGTGTATAGCAGCGGCTTGCCCACCCCAACGCCCGCAATCATCCGCGCTGGAATGTGCAGCACGACCCGTGCTGTCACAACCGCGCCTCGACCGCCGCCACTGCCGCCGCAATTGCAGCCGCAATCGCCATGTCAGAGGTATCAATCAGCAAAGCATCCGAAGCCGCCCGCAACGGCGCCTCAGCCCGGCCCATATCCCGCGCGTCACGCTCGATCACTTCGGACAGCACACGGCCAGCGTCGCCGCCAACCTCCAGCCAGCGTCTATGCGCCCGCACTTCGGCGCTGGCCGTCACATACAACTTTACCTCGGCCTCGGGGCAGATCACCGTGCCAATGTCACGACCATCCAACACCGCGCCCCCCTCGGCCCGCGCAAAGCGTCGCTGAAAATCGACCAAAGCCGCCCGCACCTCCGGGATCACCGCGACCTGGCTCGCCGCTTGACCCGCAGCCATTGACCGCAAATCGTCGCGCGCGAGATCCTCGGCCCGCAATCCAACCGCCGCCGCCACCGGATCGCCCCCCAGCGCCCCAACCGCGCGATAGAGCAGCCCGGTATCCAGATGCGCAAAACCAAATCTCGCGGCCAAAGCCCGTCCAATCGTGCCCTTGCCCGCCGCCGCAGGCCCGTCAATGGCCACTGTAAAGCGCATGGTCATCCTCTCTGCACAAATATCCTGGGGGTTTGGGGGCTAGCCCCCAATCAGCTGTCCAACTTGCGCGGCGCTTCCGGCGGATAGGCATAGGCGTTCGACACGATCATGCCGCCCTGCTCCAACACTTCGCCCACCGCATCGTCTTCCTCGAACTGGAACTCATAGGCGTCAAACGGAAACGCCTTGGCATCGACCAGACCCTCCAGCGAGATGATCACAATGCCCTCGGCCGCGAAATCCTCGACCAACTGCTGCAACGCCTCTGCCGCGGTATCAGCCTTGATCACCGCCAGCTGGTAATGCCCGCCATATTCGCCCTCGTCCTCATCCGCCCATTCCATATCGAACGCATCAATACAGACCGCATAGACGCCCGAGGCCACGCCATCGGTCTCATCCGGCTCGAACGGATGCGATTCAGACACGCAAATCTCGCCCGAGCCCTGCGCCGTCTCTGCCATGCCATCAATGTCGATCTCAAACGGCAGGATTTCGTCGTCAAACGCCTCAACGGCGCCTGCGTGTAGCACCCGATCCAACCGCAAGCCATTGACCGCAATCGAATTGGCCAAGGTCGCCAAGGCTTCCGACAGATCTTCGGCGGTCAGCACGAAAAACCGTGCCTCGCCGCCATAGTCCGCCCCATCGGGCATTGAGGTTGGGCCTTCCGGGTCAAACACCTCGACGGCTGCGTAAAAAGTTCCCATCTGATGCCCTTCCTTGGCGTAACAACGACCCGCCCCTGCGCGCCTCTACGCCTCTATACCTCGCCGCGAAACCAAGCGCCACCGGGCCTCGACCGCAGAGCCGTCGGTGGATGCCAGATTTCACCCACCATTCCTGCCCCGCATCCGCCAAAGTCCCCACAGCGCCAAAACGCCCGCAATTCCCAATGTCACGAATTTTGATAATGTCAGCAACGTCACCGTATCAACTTCGCCAGCTTCGCGAATCCCATGAGTCAGCAGTGCGGCAACTGTGCCATTTTCAAAAAAATCAAACGTCGCATAGGCCAGCGCCGGCAAGCACCATAGCCAGCCCAATCGCCAAACCGGCACAATCAGAGTGGCGGCGAGCAACAGCATGAGGGCGGTATCAGCGCTGCGCAACGGTCCAAGATAAATGGCCTTGGCATCAGGGTTCAGTCCAGCGACGTAGACTAATGCCTCATCATAGTCATAGAAATGCAGATCAAACGGTGGCAGATCGCCGACATAGACCTGCGCCGCGTAATGCTGCCAAACACCGTAAGTCAGCGCTGCGGCGATTGGCAAAACCCCGTAAAGCACACGCATCCCACCCCCCCCTCGCCGCCCCGGCCTTGAGCCGGGGCCTCGACCTGTTCATTCCGACCAAGAGTCCCCGCTCAAGGCTGGCGTGGCGTGGCGTGGCGTGGCGTGGCGTGGCGTGGCGTGGCGTGGCGTGGCGTGGAGAAAGTGATTGCGCAGGTCTTGGCGTCAAACCTTAACAATACGTTAATTCAGCCACCCTAAGCCATTGATTTCAAACGATCAAAAATGGTCCCGAGTTGGGACCACCCGAAATCCTACTGCCCGCCAGCCCGCAAGGTCGCACCCAGCCCGGTCATCAACCCCTCAAAAATCGGGAAAGAGGTCACGATGGGCGAGGCATCATCGACCGAAACCGGCGCCTTCGCGGCCATCCCCAACACCAGAAAAGACATCGCGATGCGGTGGTCAATATGGGTGGCACAGGTCGCCCCCCCCGGCACGCCGCCGGCCCCCATACCGTGCACGATCAAGGTATCCTCATCCTCTTCGATCCTGACACCGCAAGCCTCAAGCCCGCGCGCCATCGCGTCGATCCGGTCAGATTCCTTGACCCGCAATTCCTTAACCCCGCGCATCACGGTTTTCCCGTTGGAACAGGCGGCGACCACGGACAGGATCGGATATTCATCAATCATCGACGGTGCACGTTCCGGGGGCAGCTCGATGCCCTTCATATTATCCGAGAACCGCACCCGCAGATCAGCGACAGGCTCGCCCCCCTCCGTGCGCGGGTTCTGAAACTCGATATCCGCGCCCATTTCCACCAGCGTCAGATAAAGGCCGTTGCGGGTCAGGTTCTGGCTAACCCCAGGCACGAAGATATCCGAGCCTTCAACGATCAGCGCCGCACAGACCGGAAACGCCGCCGAGGAAGGATCGCGCGGCACAGCCACTGTCTGCGGCCGCAGCTCCGGCTGCCCGGTCAAGGTGATGACATTGCCCTCGCTGGTTTTCTCGACGCTCAACTGCGCGCCAAAACCCAGGAGCATCCGCTCGGAATGATCCCGCGTCGGCTCGCGTTCAATCACCACCGTCTGCCCCGGCGCGTTCAGCCCCGCCAGCAGGATGGCCGACTTCACCTGCGCCGACGCCACCGGCAAAGCATAGCGGACCGGCACCGGATTGGCCGCCCCCACAACCGTCATCGGCAACCGCCCACCCTTGCGGCTGTAAGCCTGCGTGCCGAACAGCGAAAGCGGGTCTGTCACCCGCCCCATCGGTCGCTTGCGAAGACTGGCATCCCCGGTAAAGGTCACCGTCATCGACGTCGTCGCCATCGTTCCCATGATCAAACGCACGCCGGTGCCCGAGTTGCCGCAATCAATCACATCCGCAGGCTCCTGAAACCCGCCGACACCGACACCATTCACCGACCAAACCCCCGGCCCATGCTGCAAAACCGTCGCGCCAAACGCCCGCATCGCTTTCGCGGTGTCGAGCACATCTTGGCCCTCGAGCAACCCGGTGATCTTGGTTTCTCCGACTGCCATCGCGCCAAAAACCAGCGCGCGGTGGCTGATAGATTTGTCGCCCGGCACCGAAGCGGTGCCGCTCAGCGGCCCGGATTTATGTGCGGTCATCGGTTGGGCGGTGGCATGGGCGGACATGGAGGCTCCATCAGTGGCAATTTGCAAACCTGATAGCGCAAGCAAGAGCCGGGGTCCACGGTGGACCTGATAGGGTTGCGTTCTCGGCCCCCATCGAGGGGGCACTCAAACGCTGCTATCGCGGGATGGTACGAAGAGGCAGCGCATGGGGGTCTGTTGAAGCCTCCGGCGGGAGTATTTTGAAAAGAGCAATTCAGGCGCGTGTTTGGATTTTCTCTTTTAGAAATACTCCCGCGCGGCGCGCTTAAACCGTCGGGTCAGGCGTTGCGCTGGAAAGTAAGGTAATGCGGTGGTCGACCTTCGCGCAGGGCTTTTTGTTCGTAGCGAGTCGAAAGCCAATCGGACCATGGCTGGTCGCCTTCGTTGAGCAGAGTGAAGCCTGCTTGCGGCACTTCTTCCAAGGTTTGGCGCACGTAATCTGGAATGTCAGTGGCCACGCGGAACTCGGCGCCGGGTTGCAGAGTGCGCGACAGCGCCGTGAGGTAGCCTTCGGTGACAAAACGGCGGCGGTGGTGGCGGGCTTTTGGCCAAGGGTCCGGGTAGTTCAAAAAGGCTTTGGCGATTGAGGCGGTCGGCAGTACGTCGAACAGGTCGCGCACATCGCCGGGGTGAATGGCAAGGTTTTCCACATTCGCTGCGCGGATTTTGCCCAGCAGCATGGCAATACCGTTCACGAAAGGCTCGCAGCCGATGATGCCGATCTCAGGGTAGGTCGCGGCCATATGCACCAGATGCTCGCCGCCGCCGAAGCCGATTTCCAGCCAAAGGGGTTTGCCTGCAAAGCGAGTCAGATCAATCGGGGCGCGCTCTGGATTCTCGTCGCGCGTCACCCGCGCCAAGCTCAGGCGGTCGAGGTCTTCTTCAAGATAGGTTTTCTGGCTGGCGCGCAGCGTTTTGCCATGCACGCGACCGTAAAAATTGCGGCGTTCAACGGGATCATACATGGGGGTCGCCTTGTGGTTTCGATTTCGGCCTCTAGCCTTGGATTAGGGCTTGCGTCAACCCCGACCACGGTAGGGGGCGACACCTTGGCCTGGCAGGCAGACGGTTTCGGGTGGGCTACCGGTTTGCCAGAACACGTCAATCGGGATGCCACCACGCGGGAACCCATAGGCCGCGATGCGCGGCCAGATCGGTTCAAGCAGCGCGATCAATCGCTTGCCGATGCCCAACGTACAATCTTCGTGGAAAGCGTCGTGATTGCGGACGCTGTGCAGGTAGAGCTTTAGCGATTTGCTCTCTGGCAGCAAATCACGCCGGATGTAGTCAATAACGATATGCGCAAAATCGGGCTGCCCCGTCATCGGGCAGATCGAAGTGAACTCGGGCGCGGTGAAGCGTACACAGTAAAGCGTGTCCGCTTGACTTGCAGGACTTTCTCTAGCAGCGCGTAATCCGGGCTTGCAGGCAAACTGCTGGTCTGACCAAGTTGCGTCAGACCCGAGACATCCGTTTTCGTCACAGCAGCCTCAGATCACACTTGCCCGTCACCTTGTGTGGTGCCCATGCAATGTTCCGTGGCAACGCGGCCGAGTGGGGGCTCGATGCCCCCCGAGGCCGCAGCTATTGCAGTCTAACCCTGCACATCACACAGTCAGCCGCGTTGGATCAGCGCAAGCCCTGCAACCATGGCTGCGAGGCCGATGCCACGGGTCAGCGAGACGGTGCGCACCACCGCGCCAAAAAGGCCAAAATGGTCGATCATTGTGGCAGCGATCATCTGACCCAACAACACGCAGAACACTGCGTTGCCAACACCAAAGCGCGGCGCGACCCATGTGACAGACAGCACATAAAATGCGACGAACAACCCGGCCATGAACAGATGCTTCGGCTGTGCGGACATCGCGGCAAACGCCTGCGCCTGACCCGAGAACAGCAACACGATCACGCAAGCGGAGAACGCCACCGCGAACAACACGACCGAAGCCGCGACCGGACCGCCGATCCGCGCACCAAGTTGGGCGTTCAGCGCTGCAAGGATCGGAATACCGATGCCCGCTAGCAGCATGATTGAGGCGTAACGCAAAGTGTCAGCGGACATTCAAAGCACTCCGTCTATCGTCATAATTGCCTCTGCGCCCGCAACAAGGCTGCGCAGAGGCCGGAATTTTAGACGGCTGCCTTCAGCGCGTCGATCAGATCGGTTTTCTCCCACGAGAAGCCGCCATCCAGTTCGGGTGCGCGACCGAAATGCCCATAGGCCGAGGTGCGGGCGTAGATCGGTTTGGTCAAAGCAAGATGCTCGCGGATGCCGCGCGGGGTCAGGTCCATGCATTGCGCAACCGCGCGTTCGATCTGCTCGGCCTCAACTTTGCCGGTGCCGTGGGTGTCAACATAGATCGACAACGGCTTGGCCACGCCAATCGCATAAGACACCTGCAGTGTGCAGCGATCTGCCAGACCAGCTGCCACCACGTTTTTCGCCAGATAGCGCGCCGCATAGGCTGCCGAGCGGTCTACCTTGGTCGGATCCTTGCCCGAGAACGCGCCGCCACCATGTGGGGCAGCCCCGCCGTAGGTGTCCACGATGATCTTGCGCCCCGTCAGGCCCGCATCACCATCCGGCCCGCCGATCACAAACGTCCCGGTCGGGTTGACCCACCATTCGGTTTTCTCGGTGATCCAGCCCGAGGGCAGCACTTCGCGGATATAGGGTTCGACAATGGCGCGAATATCATCCGAGCCTTGGCTTTCCAGCGCGTGCTGGTGCGACAACACGATCGAGGTCACCTCAACCGGAACACCGTCTTCATAGCGCAAGCTAAGCTGAGATTTCGCATCCGGGCGCAGCGTCGGCTCGGCGCCGGATTTGCGCACTTCGGCCAAGCGGCGCAAGATCGCGTGGGAATACTGGATCGGGGCTGGCATCAACTCTGGTGTCTCGCGGCAGGCATACCCGAACATGATGCCCTGATCGCCGGCACCGTCTTTATCAACGCCCTGCGCGATATGGGCCGATTGCTTGTGCAGATAATTCTGCACTTTCAGGGTGTTCCAATGGAATTCATCCTGCTCGTAGCCAATGTCTTTGACACAAGCCCGCACGATGTCTTCGACGCGATCCATCATGCCCTTCAGGGCCTTTTTGTCAGACAGACCAACCTCGCCGCCCACCACAACCCGGCCCGTAGTGGCAAAGGTTTCACAGGCGACGCGCGCGTTGGCTTCTTCGGTCAGGAAAGCATCCAGAATAGCGTCTGACACACGATCACACAGCTTGTCAGGATGGCCCTCGGACACGGATTCCGAGGTGAAAACATAGGACTTGCGGCTCATGGGGAAGTGCTCCGTTGGGTTATCGCCGCACGCCAGGAAGCCGTTGTGCGGGGTTTATCGGCCTGCCTAGCGCCAATTTCGCAGGAAGGTCAAGGCTTGCGCCGTTTCTGGGTTCGCAACAGTGCGGTGGCGAGTGCTGCCAGCAACAGCAGCACCGGAATTTCGCCAAAACGCGCGTAGGTTGTAACAGGCAGCGCACCTGGCAAGCCAGCATCCAGATAGCTGGAGATTTCAAACGGCAGGCTGGCGGTGACCCGACCACGCGCATCATAGATCGCCGTCACCCCGGTATTGCCAACGCGCACCAGCGGCAGGCCCTGTTCAATCGCGCGCAGCTGCGATTGCGCGGCGTGCTGGAATGGCCCGGTCCAATGCCCAAACCACGCGTCATTGGTGATTTGCAGCAGCCAATCGGGGCGTTCGGTGCCGCGGAGGTCTTGCGGGAACACTGCCTCGTAGCAGATCAACGGCAAGGCGCGGCCCAGTTTCGGCCCGAGATCCAGCAGTTGCGGCCCAGGCCCGGCCATGTAGCCATTGCCCAATTGCGACGCGAAGGCCGAGATATTGGACCATTGGAACAAGGCATCGCCGAACGGGATATATTCGCCAAACGGCACCAGATGATGCTTGTCGTAAGTAGCCCTTGTCATGCCGTCCGGCGCGATCACGGCAAGCGAGTTCCACGCCTTGTCGCCGTCTACCCGTTGCATGCCAATCGCCACTGGCGCGCCATTGCCCGCCTCGGCGATCATGCCGCCGATCTCGGGGTGCCGATCCAGAACATAGGGCAGCGAGGTTTCCGGCCAGATCACAAGATCGGGGGTCGGTTTGGCGGAGGTGAGGCTCAGCAGTCTGTCAAAGAACACGCGCGCCAAGGCAGGGTCCCATTTGGCCTGCTGCGCCGCATTGGGCTGCACCAACCGCAGAGTAACGCCCCGATCTGCGGGCATCGGCTGCGCCAGTGCCCAAAACCCATACCCCCAAGCCACAGCAAGGCCCAAGACTGCCAATCCCGCAGGCAGCGGTCGGCGCAGTGCCAGCCCTGCCGCGACCAACACGGTGAGCAGTGACAGCCCATTGGGCCCGACGAAAGCCGCAAGCTGCGCCACCGGCGTTGCAATCCAGATATGACCCAGCAACGCCCAAGGAAACCCCGTCAGCACATAGCCGCGCATCAGATCGCTTGCCGCCAATGCCACAGCAAAGGCCAGCATCGGGCTGCGGCTGTAGCGGCTGAACCATCCGGCCAGCCCCCAAAACAGCGCCATGCCAAAAGCCATCAGCACCAGCGCGAATGGCGCCATCCAACCATCGCGCGCCGCATCCACCATGAAGGGTTGCACGATCCAGTTCAGCGCTGCCGCAAAATAGCCCGCCCCGCCAAACCACGCCGCCCAGACTGGCGCGGTGCTGCGCCCCACCAAACAGATCAGCATCGCGAGCGCAGGCAAGCTGAGATACCACGCCCCCAGCGGTGCCTGCCCCAAAGCCACCACAACACCCAAGCCAGCAGCCAAAGCCACTGGTCGCAGACCGAGCCATCCAAAGCGCAAGTCAGCCGTCCACGTCAGAGAGCGTCGTATCCGGCGGCGCAGTTACAACAGGTGCAACCGCCCCGGGCAACCGCACACGCAAGCGCTTGATCCGGCGGGCATCAGCCTCTAGCACCTCAAACTCGGCCCCTGATTCATGCAGCACGATTTCGCCACGCACTGGCACCCGGCCCGTCCGCAGGAACACAAGCCCGCCAAGCGTATCAATATCCTCGTCGTCCTCGCCATTGCGCAGGGTCATGCCGATCGCAGCCTCAAAATCATCCAGCGCTACAGTCGACTGCGCCACAAAAACGCCGGGCGATTCCTCTTTCCACAAAGCGCCTTCGACCTCGTCATGCTCGTCGTCGATCTCACCGATCACGGTTTCAATTAGATCTTCGATGGTCACCAGCCCATCAACGCCGCCATATTCGTCGATCACCAAGGCCATATGCACCCGGTCGCGCTGCATCTTCTGCAGCAAGGTCGCCGCAGGCATCGACGGTGGCGCAAACAACACAGGGCGCAGCAGCTTTTTCAACGAAAAGCGCCCCGAAGCACCGAAGCCATGCTGCAAGGCCAGATCCTTGAGCAGCACCAAGCCCTGCGGATGATCCAGCGTGCCCTTATAGACCGGCAAACGGCTGAACCCATTCTGACGAAACGCTTCAACCAGATCGTCCTTGCCGATGTCCAAAGGCACCGCTGCGATCTCAACCTTGGGGATGGCCACATCATCGACCCGCAGCCGCCGCAGATTGCTTAGCCCCAGCAAAGGCGATCCTTTGGACTGCGACAAAGCCGCGCCCTCTTCATCGCCCTCACTGCTGTCTGATGAATTGAAAGCAGACAAAAGCCGCCCGAAGAATCCCCGAGGTGCGACCTCGGCCGTTTCATCATCCCCACGCCCTTGCGGCGCAGCGGATAACCCGTCGTTACTACTGCCCATTGGTCCTTGTTCCAAAACGCCCCAATGGGGCTGACATGTCGTGCCGCTAGTATGGGTCAGAAAGCCCCAGCCGCGCAAGTATCCGCACTTCGACGGCCTCCATCAGATCACCATCAGCGGCGCGAATGTGATCATACCCCAGCAAATGCAACACGCCATGCACGATCAGGTGGCTGACATGATCGGTCATTGGCTTGGCAGCCTCGGCCGCTTCGCGCGCGCAAGTGTCATAGGATATGGCAATATCACCGAGGGATTCGGCATCATCAGGCTCGCCCGGCTCTGGCAGATCAGGCACCGCGCCCTCTGCCGCGCCGCGCTCTTCAGACGGCCAACTCAGCACATTGGTCGGCTTGGCCTTGCCACGAAAATCGCCGTTCAGCTCAAGGATCCGCGCATCATCGCAGCCCATCAAACACAAGGTAAAGCCCGCCTCTGCCAGCCCCAGTTCCGCAAAAACCGCCCGCACTGCAGGGTCGGCCAACGCCGGCAGCCCAAACGATTCCCAACGCGCATCCTCGAAAACAATATCAACTAAAGGTTCCATGCCGCCCCATAGCCCAAGCGAAGCCCCGTCTCAAGCTTTCACTTTGGCGCAAATATCCTAGGGGGAGCGAAGCGGGGGGGGGCAAAGCCCCCCACCCGCGCGTCAGCGCTCAAGAAGGATTCTGCGGCACGCGACCATTCAGATCACGCGCCGCAGAATGTCAGCCCTGCGCTTCGTCGCGCTCGTAAGCCTCAATCACCCGCGCCACCAGCGGGTGCCGCACCACGTCTTTCGAGGTGAAATAGTTAAAGGTCACGCCTTTGACGCCTTTCAAAATCCGCTCGGCATCCGCCAGACCCGAGGCGGTGCCGCGCGGCAGATCGACCTGCGTGCGATCCCCGGTAATCACCATGCGGGAGCCTTCGCCCAGACGCGTCAAAAACATCTTCATCTGCATCGTGGTGGCGTTCTGCGCTTCGTCCAGCACGACGAAGGCATTCGACAAAGTCCGCCCGCGCATAAAGGCCAGTGGCGCAATTTCGATCCGCTTATCCTCGGTCAGCTTCTGGATCTGCTTTGCAGGTAAGAAATCGTTCAAAGCATCATACAAAGGCTGCATATAGGGGTCGATTTTTTCCTTCATATCGCCGGGCAGAAAGCCCAGACGCTCGCCAGCTTCAACCGCCGGACGCGACAGGATAATTTTCTCAACAGCGCCCGAGATCAGCATGGTCACGCCGACCGCTACGGCGAGATAAGTCTTGCCGGTACCGGCCGGGCCGATGCCAAAACCCATCTCATTGGCGAAAAGGTTCTTCACATACTCCTTCTGCGCCTCGGTCCGAGGTTCAATTGGCTTTTTGCGGGTGCGCAGCTCTATCCCGCCGCCACCGTTAAACATTTCGATCTGCTCGGTGCCTTCGATTTTGGTATCAGGCATTGGTCGCCCCATGCGCATCGCGCCATCAATATCGCCCGCTTCCACGCCGCGACCGGATTCAAGTCGCGCGTAAAGTGAACGCAAAACCGCGGCTGCTTGCTCGCGCGCGGCCTTGTCGCCGATCACCGAAAGTCGGTTGCCTCGGCGTAGCACATGCACCCCCATCTGGTGCTCGATCTGCGACAAATTCCGGTCATACTCACCGCAAAGGCCGATCAAAAGCCGGTTATCGGGAAATTCGAGGACAGTCTCGACAATATCCTCGGAACGGGTCGGGGGAGTTAGCGCGCTGATGCCCAAAGGGATCTCCTTAGCGGTTCAGATAACGTCTATATGTAGTGTATGCCTGCCAAAGGGTCTGGCAAGAACAACCTGCATGTACTTGATATCAAAGTGATGACAGCGACATCTTTGCGCAAGAACCGGGCAATAAAAAAAGACCCCGGAAATTTCCGGGATCTTTTCGTCACTTTAGCAGTGCCTAAATTACTTGCGGCGCGGAACGTAGGGCACATAATCCCTGATCGGTGCCGAAGCCGTTTGATAATTGCCGATCACGGTTCCTGGCGGATAGTGGTTGTTACAAACTGGCAAACCCGAAACCGGGTCGTAACGGCGGCCAGAATAGCCTTCCACACCATCGTCAATGATCCAGCCTTGGCAACCATCGGGATCATAGGCAATCGCAGCCTCACCCTCTACCAATGGCACTTTATCGCGACCCGAGTCGTGGTTGGTTGCGATCACAGTGTTCGGATCGCGCTGATAGGGTTTCAAGCCACCTTCGACACAAGCGCTGAGCGACAGTGCGGCAAAGGCCAAAAGCGGGAAAAGCGTGTGTTTTGACATGTTCATCACCACTTATAGCAGACGACTTCGACGCGGCGGTTTTGCTGCATCCCGGCGGCGGTTGCATTGGTTGCGCGCGGTTGACGCTCGCCATAGCCGATCTCACGATCCACCATGGCGCCTACAGACCGGGCGACATTTGCCACCGAGGCCGCGCGGCGCTGCGACAGGCCCATGTTGTATTCATCCGAGGCGCGGCTGTCTGTATGACCATAGATTGCATAACCAAACGCGCCTGCGTTCTGGAAGAAATCGGTCAGGTAGCGGCGCCCGTAAGCCGTGAGCTTGGAGCTGTCAGTGGCAAACAGCGTGTCGGTGTTCTGCACAAGGCAGGTGTTGCGCTTGAGGCAAACCGGCTTGCCGGTCTTGGGGTTCACGCGATCAAGCATGTAACCCTCAACACCGCCATCTGCCCACCAGTGCATACAGCCATCATCGTCAACCCAGACGCCCCATTCGATCTTACCGGCGATCTCGGGCGCGTTTTGCGCCATGGCACCGCTTGCCATCATCAGGCCCGCAGCCAATGCTGCCCCCCCGAATGCCATTCGCACTGCTCTGGAAAAACGATCCACTGCTGCAGCTCCCCTTCAACATGTAGAATTCACATAGATATGATCTCAGGTTTGCCGACCACGCTTTGTGAAGTAAAGCAAAATCTATGGGTATAAGGCTTTTTGACGACTAATTGTTGCGTGCTCGTCAATAAAAATGACCCAACGCCACGATTGGCGGCGCGGCGGAAACGATGCCAATTTTACAGCTATTCCGAAATCCGCGCGCCCGCCAAAGAGTTGGAGGACGAAGCTAAGATTCTCACCCGCACCATCTCTCCGACGCGGCCATGCGGGTCGTTTACAAAGACGGCGTGCAGATGATCCGACTTGCCGATCATCTGCCCGGCCTCGCGCCCAGCCTTTTCGTACAGCACGCCAACTTCGCGCCCGACCATCGCCTGTTGCAGCCCGCGCTGTTGTTCGGTGATCAAGGCTTGCAGGATTTGCAGGCGGGCATCGGCGACATCGCCATCAATCTCGGGCTTTTCTGCCGCGGGGGTGCCCGGTCGGGCAGAGTATTTGAAGCTGTAGGCCGCGCCATAATTCACAGCGCGGATCAGCGACAGTGTATCCTCAAAATCCTGATCGGTCTCACCCGGAAATCCTACGATAAAATCCGATGACAACAAAATGTCGGGGCGTACGGCGCGGATGCGTTCGATCAAGCGCAGATAGGATTCGGCGGTGTGCTTGCGGTTCATCGCTTTCAGGATGCGATCAGACCCCGATTGCACCGGCAGATGCAGATAGGGCATCAATTTCGGCTCGTCGCCATGGGCTGCGATCAGATCGTCTTCCATGTCGTTGGGATGGCTGGTGGTGTAGCGGATACGCTCTAATCCATCCACCTTCGCCAATTCGCGGATCAGTTTTGAAAGCGTCCAGCCGTCACCGTGATAGGCGTTGACATTCTGGCCCAGCAAAGTCAGGTCGCGCACGCCTTTTTCGACCAAGCCACGCGCTTCGGTCAGGATGCGCTGCGGGTCACGCGAGACTTCCGCGCCGCGCGTATAAGGCACCACACAGAACGCACAAAATTTGTCGCAACCTTCCTGCACGGTCAGAAAGGCCATCGGGCCGCGGGTGGCTTTGCGTTCGGGCAGCAGATCAAACTTATCTTCCAGCGGGAAATCGGTATCGACCTGCGGCGTGCCAGCGCGCGCCATTTCGGGCAGGCGGTGATAGGATTGCGGACCAACAACGAGATCAACGATCGGCGAGCGCCGCATGATCTCGGCACCTTCGGCTTGTGCCACGCAGCCTGCGACGCCGATTTTCACATCGGGCCGCGCCGCTTTCAGCTTTTTCAGTCGCCCCAGATCGGAATACAGCTTTTCGCCGGCCTTTTCCCGAATATGGCAGGTGTTCAGCAACACCATATCGGCATCTTCGGCGCTGTCGGACAGCACATAGCCATCCGCACCCATAGCTTCCGCCATACGCTCGGAATCATAGACGTTCATCTGACAACCATATGTCTTGATGAAAAGCTTCTTCGGATCGGCCATAGCGCACCTCGGGTTGGCTTGGCACTTATGCCAATCCGCTGCCTTTCGCAACGCCGGGGCTTGCGTTGCATGGATTGTTAACGGATTCTGCCGCAAACAAGCCAAAGGCAAATGGGCAGGGCATGAAATACACGTCGCTTAATCAGTTTCTGTCCGAAGCAAAGAATGTCTTGGCGAAGGGCCCGCTGGCGATGGTTTTCGCTGAAGACGCGGTTGAGGTTGATACCACCATTCGCCACCACCTTGGAGCAGGCTTTTCGCAGGTTCTGCTGTTCGCCTCGGAAGGCATCGTCGTCTCGGCCGAACTTGAGGCCACCATCCACCGCATCCCCTATGAAACCCCCACGGTCGAGCTGCTGGTTGACGCGGTGAACAAGGTGATCGCGGCGGCTCCGGGCCTGTGGATGTATTACTGCTACAATGCCGAGTATCTGTTCCACCCGTTTTGCGAGACCCGCAATATCCGCGAGATGTTGGCGTTTCACACCGAAGAACGTCGTGATGCAGTGTTGTCTTACGTCGTCGATCTCTACGCGGATGATCTGAACAGCTTTCCCAACGCAGTATCGCTGGATCGCGCCCATCTGGACAAATCTGGTTATTACGCCTTGGGTCGCCCCGATGTCGCCAACCACAACTATCCCAAAGAACGGCAGTTGGATTTCTTTGGCGGCCTGCGTTGGCGGTTTGAAGAACATATCCCGGTGCCGCGCCGTAAGATCGACCGAATTGCCTTGTTTCGTGCCAAGCCGGGGCTGGTGCTGCGGCCGGATTTCACCTTTTCGGATGAAGAGTACAACACCTATGCTTGCCCTTGGCATCACAATATCACCACTGCCATTGTAAGCTTTCGCACCGCAAAAGCTTTGCGGTCGAACGCCGGATCGCGGTTTGATATTGTTGATTTCAAATGGCACAACTCGACCGCCTTTGACTGGCACAGCCAGCAATTGATGGATCTGGGATTGATGGAACCGGGCCAGTGGTTCTAAGTGAAAGGCCATAGGGTGACGCCCAAGCAGCGCATGGATGATGGCATTGCGACCGCAAAAGCCTTGGTCGCGTCGGGGGATTTGGCGGCGGCGGAGATAGTGCTGGATGGGTTGGCGGCTGATCCGACGATCATCGCCTTGCCTGCACAAACCGTGATTGGCCTGCCGCGCCGTCTGCATGCTGCGCGGCTGCATCTGGCAAAGGCCAAAGGTGATGTGGTGGCGCGGGCCGGCTATCAGTTTCATCTTGTGCCGCCATCCGAGATACTGGCGCCGCTGTTCCAGTTCTCAACCGCGGAGCAACGCGCCATCACAGACGCCAACCGCGCGGCGGTGCCACGCATCATCCATCAGATCTGGATCGGCAATCTGCCCGTGCCCGCAACGGTGGCTGCGTGGCGAAATCATGCGGCGGCGCAGGGCTACCGCTATCGGCTGTGGCAAGAAGACGATCTGCAGCGGCTGGGCTTGTCTGACCTGCCGGTGTATGCGGCGATGCTAGCGCGGCGGGATTATCCGGGCGCGGTCGATGTTGCCCGCTATGCGATTCTGGCGGCAGAGGGCGGAATCTATCTTGATTGCGATTGGTTCCCGGCGCGCGACGACATCGGCTTTCACGATCTGTTGCCGCTGACAGGCATGAGCGCGTGGCCAGAGACCGTGCCGCGCCAAACCGGGATTGGCGGGCTGTTGCTGGCCAATTCATTTATCGCCACCCCACCAAACCACCCCGCCTTGCATCGACTTAACCAGCGTTTGCCGCAAGTTTTGGCTTTGTTGCCGCAGGCGCCAGCCTGGTGGTCCACAGGGCCGTTGGTCTTTACATTGGCAACACGCGGCGGATCGGTCAGTGTTGCGCCGCAAACACTGGTTGCCGGGGCGTTGCCGGATCGCGCAGATGTCGCAGATGTCGAGGCATTGCGCACCCAGATCCATCAAGCCGATGGCGGGCTGCTGATCGCGTGGAAGTCATGGTAAGCGGATAAGCTCTGGCAGACCGACCCAACGGCAGCCGGGATGACCAACCGTCAAGGCGAACAAGCGCGCCAGAAAGCCCCAGACCTGCGCATCGTGCACAAGGTGATGCGTCAGCACGCCGATCGGCTGGTCGCCTCGGGTGATGGCGGCTGCAATCTCGTCCATCAGCACCGCATCTGGCCGCCCCATGCGCCCGCCGCGCCAGTCGATCACATCAACATGGGTGTTGATCAACGGCAGCGCGGCTTGCCGTTCGGGGCCAAATACTGAAAGCGCCTGAAAGCCGATACCGGGCAAGCCTGCCACCACATCGGGGCTGATGCGGTTCCACGGCGGCACCAGCACCGGGGTGAAATGTTGCTGGTATTGCTGCGACAGTCGCACAAATCCACGCTCAAGCTCGGCCAAGACTTGCGGTATCGGCCGGTACGCGCCCAGTTCCTGCTTTTTCTCAAACTCTGGGGCATAGTTGCGATGCGACCAGCCATGCACGGCAACCGACACGCCTGCGGCTTTTTGCAGCCGCGCGGCCAACGCGGCACCCGCATCGGCAGGAATAACCGCCAGTGTGACAGGGACGCTGGAGGCTTCGGTAACGCCCAACAATTGATCCAGTGCCACACTGGGCGCTCTCGCATCGTCATCGCGCAACCACAGCCGCGCCGGGTTTCCAGCAGCTGCCCTTTGATCCAATGCGTTTTGCAATGCCTGCGTCATACGGCAACCTTTACCAATGTTTGCAAAACGGTGCTAAGGCGGTGCGCGGCCCCCGCCAGCGCATGATCGCGCAGAACCCGAACGCGTGCGGCCTGACCCATGCGGCGCTGCAAGTCAGGATCACGCAACAGCCGGGCAATGGCCGCCGCCGCCGCCGCATCATCGCCTTCTGCTGTCAGAAATCCGGTTTCGCCATCTGCAACCACCTCTGGCACCCCCGCCACGCGTTGCGCCACCACTGGAACGCCAGCCGCCTGAGCCTCTAGATACGCAAGGCCGTAAGCCTCTCCGCAGCCCGGCCAGACATAGGCCCAAGCCTGCGAAAGAAGTGTCGCGATCTGCTGCGGAGGTTGCTCGCCCAGCCAATTTACTCGATCCGCAGGCAGACCCCTGAACATCGCGCGTACTTCGTCGCAAAGGGGTCCCCCGCCGACCACAGCAAGCCGCCATTCCAGATCACTCGGCAGCAAGGCCAAAGTTGCCGCAAGCCTGCGATAACTGTCAGCCTTATCGCCTTGGCGCATCATCGCCACCGTGACCAGATGGCCAGGTTGCGGATTTGGCGGGGCTGCGAAAGCATCGGTCTGGATGAACGGCGCAAACCTAGCAAATCGTGCGCTTGGGGTGGCCAGTTGCAAACCCGCCGCATCGCGCGCGGTCAAGCACAAATTCAGGCTGGCCTGCTGCACACCTTTTTCAACCTGGGCCTGCATCTCGCTCCAGATCCCCAGATTGCGCCGCGCAGAGATCGAAGTTTCAATCGTGACATAGGGCAGGCCAAATTGTTGCGCGAGGGTTGGTCCCAGCAGATCGGGCGCCTTGTAATAGGGATGATAGCACAGCCACAGATCGGGCGGGCCGCTCTTGGCCCAATCCGCACAGATCCGGTCTTGCTCCAGTTTGGCCGCTGCCTGCAAAGCTGCCCAACCGGTCACATCCTGCGCGTCGCCCAGATAGGCGCGTAAATCAGACACCAGATCGACATGATGACCCGCAATATTCAAGCATTGCGTCAGCAGTTGTGCCATCAAACGATCCCCCGAAGGCACCGGATGCGTCGGGGCCTTCAAAGGCGCGTAGAAGGCGATCCGCAGGCGGCGTTCAGGGCGCGTCATGGGCAATGATCCGGCTGGTTTGCAAGCAACACCCACAGGTTAAGCGCAAAGCCGGCGCAGGGCGACCGGAATCGTAGTGATCCGGCAGGTTGCCGCATCCTTGACAGGCCTGCCAAACTGCCCCATCTCGGAACCACCCTCAGCCATGGCGGATCGCCCCTTGCCCCATTCGATGCTTTTGCAAAACATCACCAGTCGCAAGGCCCGTGTCGGGGTGATTGGTCTGGGCTATGTCGGCTTGCCATTGGCAATCACCGCAGCGCGGGCGGGCTTCCATGTCACGGGATTTGACACCGATCCCGGCAAGATTACCGCCGTCGATGCGCGCAAAAGCTATATCGAGGCGGTGCCAGATGCAGTGCTGGCCGAGCAGGTTGCAGCCGGGCGTTTCACCGCCACCGCTGATTTCGCGGGACTTGGGTTCTGCGATGTCATTGTGATCTGCGTGCCAACCCCGCTGACCCGCCACCGCGAGCCTGATCTGTCTTTCATCACCCGCACCTGCGACGACATCGCCAAAACCTTGCGCCCG
Source organism: Cypionkella aquatica (assembly GCF_030161095.1). GTDB lineage: Bacteria > Pseudomonadota > Alphaproteobacteria > Rhodobacterales > Rhodobacteraceae > Cypionkella > Cypionkella aquatica. Next base: position 680,001 of record NZ_BSPP01000004.1, on the reverse strand, counting down.
GGTCAGGTGATCGTGCTGGAATCGACGACTTATCCCGGCACCACCGACGGCCCGGTGAAGCGAATCCTAGAGGCTGGCGGTTTGGTTTCGGGCCAAGATTTCTACCTTGGGTTTTCGCCTGAACGTGAAGATCCCGGCAACCGGGCCTATGACACCTCAACCATTCCCAAGATTGTTGCGGGCGATGGTGCGGCTGCGGGTGTGTTGGTTGCAGCTTTTTATGCCGCCGTGGTAAAAACTGTGGTGCCGGTATCTTCAACCGCCACCGCCGAGGCCGTCAAGCTGACGGAAAACGTGTTTCGCGCCGTCAATATCGCTTTGGTCAACGAGTTGAAGGTGATTTACGAAGCGATGGGCGTCGATATCTGGGAAGTCATAGAGGCCGCCAAGACAAAGCCTTTCGGCTATATGCCGTTCTACCCCGGCCCGGGTTTGGGCGGACATTGCATCCCGATTGACCCGTTTTATCTTACGTGGAAAGCCCGGGAATATGACATTCCCACCCGCTTCATCGAACTTGCGGGTGAGATCAACGCGGCGATGCCACGCCATGTTGCCAGCCGTCTGGCCGAGGCGTTGGATCTTCACTCTGGCAAAGCGCTGAGCCGATCCAACGTGCTGGTGATCGGTCTGGCCTATAAGAAAAACGTGCCGGACATTCGCGAAAGCCCATCGCTGAAACTGATCGAGCTGATTGAAGAACGTGGCGGGCAGGCCAGCTATCACGATCCTTTCGTGTCCGAAATTCCGAAAACGCGGGCTTATGGCGCGTTGATGGGGCGCCGTTCGGTGCCGCTTGATTCGTGCACGATCCAGTCGTTTGATGCAGTGCTGATAGCCACCGACCATGACGGGCTGGATTATGCCTTGCTGGCAGCACATGCGCCGCTGATCATCGACACCCGCAACGTCTTTGCCCGCCATAACATCGCGGGCAATCACATCGTCAAAGCGTAATCGGTCTGGCACAGCCAAACTCAGGCACATCCAAACCAATAAACCGGAAGGTCGCCCGATGTCCCGTCTGGATCTGTTCGTTGACCGCATCACAGCGCAGCGCGACATTCTGAACCTGATTGCCGCGCAAAGTCTGCTGCCGGATGGCGGTGCGATCCTTGAGATCGGGCTGGGCAATGGCCGCACCTACAGCCATCTTCTCGAAGCCTTTTCTGGGCGGCGCGTCATCGTGTTTGATCGCGCCGTGGCGTCGCATGGCACATCTACGCCCCCCGCCGCTGACCTGATTCTCGGCGAGATTTCGCAAACCGCAACAACCTATGCCAAAGCGGATGCCGCAATGGTGCATGCCGATATTGGGACCGGCTATGCTGATAAGGATGCCGGTGTACAGACGTGGTTGCCGCAGCTTTGCGTCGATCTGCTGATGCAGGGTGGCGTCGCCGTCAGTGGTTTGCAGCTGGTGCATCCGCGACTGAAGCCGCTGGATATGCCATCTGGCATTGGTCGCAATCTTTACTTTGCATACCGCAAGCAAGGCTAAGGCTCCGTCATGTTGCACAGGGTGGCAGTGCTGGCTGATGCACATTTTCACGACACGACGGGCGATTTTGGCCTAGTGATCGAGGGCGCAAACCGCGCGATGCGCAGCTGGGCCGATACGAGGACGGCAGCGCGGGCGTTTAATGAAAGCGCGGGTGCCCTGACTGCGGCGCTTGAAAAGATCGCAGCGGCAGGGGTGCGCCATGTCGTCTTGGCGGGCGATTACAGCGATGACGGGCAGGTCGAAAATGTTCGGCGGCTGGTCGCTGTGCTGGACCGGTTCGAGGCTCGGCACGGGCTGCGCTTTTACGCGATACCCGGCAATCACGACCTTTACGGCCCGCATGGCAAACACGTCACCAGCCCCTATGTCAGCGCGCCGGGTGAAACCGTCACTGTGTCCAGCGACCCGATCTATGTCAGCGACCATCCGGCCATTCTGTCACCCGCGATGCGCTGTGCCGGGCAACCAGAGGCGCTGTTGCCGATTGCGCGGTTTGGGTTGTTTCGACAGCCAGATTATCTGCATTGGGAAACCCCATTCTCGGCCAGCGACCAGATCGAAAGCCGGATGTATCGCGCCCAGTCTGCCGACGGCAGTGTTACGCAGACCCTGATGGATGCATCCTATCTGGTGGAGCCAGAGCCCGGCCTTTGGCTGTTGATGCTGGATGCCAATGTGTTCGAGCCGTGCGGTGGTCGGCATGATGCCACACGCAAAAAGGCGTTTCTCGGCCCATCAGATGCGGGCTGGAATGCGTTGCTGCGGGTAAAGCCGTTTCTGCTGGCGTGGATCACCGATGTCACGTCGCGGGCGCGGGCGCTTGGGAAAACCTTGCTGACGGTGTCGCATTATCCAGTGTTGGACCCGTTTCAAGATGCGGCGCAGTCTGAGCATGCGCTGTTCGGCCCAACAAGCAACACCCGGCGCACGCCGGGGCCAGAGGTGGCACAGGCCCTGATCGCGGCCGGATTGCGCTGGCATATCGGGGGGCACATGCATGTCAACGCGACCAACCATCTGGTGACAGAAGCGGGTGCGCTGACAGATATTTCGATGCCCTCGCTTGTGGCGTTTCCGCCTGCGTTCAAGATCATCCAAGCCGATGCAAAAACAGCCACCGCGCAGACCATCACCCTGAATGAGCTGCCGCCAGACCCCAAGATTTCGGCCCTGTATCAGGCCGAGGGGCGGCAAGGACCGCCGTTGCCATTCGGGACCTTTCTTGCCGCGCAGAGGCGGGCGAATGTAACAGAGCGACGGTTGCAGTATGACTGGCCTGCCGAGATTGCGGGCTTGCTGACCGGAAAAGACGCGCGATTTTTGCTTGAACTGGCGGGTATCAGTGCCGAAGATTTTGCGCTGCGGCATGGGCTTGCCGCGCAAAGCCTTGTTGATTACCCGCTGTCGGAGCTGATCATCGATGCCTACCTGATCAAAGTCGCTGGGCCTTTGGCAAAAAACTGGATTACGGCGGAGCGACTTGCAGGTTACCGCGCCATTGCCGCTGCTTTTGGCGACCCCGCAGCCGATCCGCGCCAAGGTGCAGCTGCTTTCCTGTGGCGGTTTCTATCGGTGCTGCAAACCTCGCTTGATCGGATGCAGGCCGATGACACCGCGATCATCCCGGCTGCGGCAGACCCGTCGCCCGCCGCGCCACCACGATATCCAACGGCTGACTAAGGCCCCTGATTTCAACTGTGCGGGGAATCGTGGTTTCATTCGGCTGTAGGCCGGAGAGCTTTAGCGCATAGGCAGAAACCGCAGCCTGAACGCCCAGTTCCTTGGTGGCGCTTTCCAGACGGCTGGCGATGTTTACAGTCTCGCCCAAGGCGGTCAGCCGCGCCACCGATTCCGTGCGCTGCACCGAGCCGATCCGACCCAGAATCGCCGGGCCAGAGTGAATACCGATCCCCATGGCCAAAGGAATACGCAACTCCTCGTGCAGGCTTTGATTCAAACTGTCCAGCACCCCACTCATCGCGCGGGCAGCTGCGATGGCTTGGCGCGCGCCATCACTTGGGGCTGCATCCATGCCAAATATCGCCATGATGCCATCGCCCATGAATTTATCGACAAAGCCGCCGCTGTCTTCGATCGCTTCGGCCATGCGGCCCAGAAACTGGTTCAGCACGAACACGACATCGAACGACAGACGGCCTTCCGACATTTTGGTAAAGCCGCGCAAATCGCAGAACAACAGCGTCACCTCGCGCTCGACCCCCCAATGGTATTTGTCGAAATCGCCGGTCCGGCCTTGCTCCAGATTGGCGGGCAGCAGGGTTGAGATCATCACATCCGCCGTGGGCCGCAGCTGACAGCCCAAGCGCACATTCGCGGGCGCACCCACCCGCCGCAACACCTGCTGTTCGGTTGCCGAGGGCGCCGGCAGTTGGTCGAACCCCTCTAGCACCCGCACCCGACAGGTTGAACACCGCGCCCGACCGCCGCAAACCGACGCATGCGGGATGCGGTTGGCCTGACTGATCTCTAGCACCGACATGCCACGCGATGCCGTGATGGTCGGGCCGTAGGCATAGCGCACCGTCACCCGCGCGCCCATCTGGTTGGCCACCAATAGCAGAAACCAGATCGCCATGCCTGTCATCAGGATGAAGAAGTAGGCGTAGGGCCATTCGACCAACCTGCTTTGGATCAAGGCGTATTGTTCGGGTGTGAATGGGTTGGACCCGCCACCGCGCAGCCGTTCCAACCGCCCGGCAGAGACATAGCCCGCGTAGCCCAGCGTTGGGATCAACACCGCCAGCCCGTAGACCGCCCAAAGGTTGCGACGATACCACGGCCTCGGCGACAGCCACATATGCAGGCCGATACAGCCATGCACCCAGACAAGGGTGACCAGCAGGGCCAGCCGCACCGCCTCGCCGGGCCACATCGCTCGCAACGCATAGGCATATCTGTCAGCGATGCCAAAAAACTCATGCACGCCGCGTGTGCCCAACACATGCCGGATCAGCAGAATCGGAATGAGCAAGCCGAACAGCAATTGCACAACACCCCGCAAGCCAATCCGCCACGTGCGCAGATAGATAAACCGCCACATGCCAAGACAGAAATGCACCAAAGCCGCGGCGCACAAGATCAGCGTGCCAAGTGTGCTGCGGGTGACGGCAAGTCGAAGATCCTGCCCCGCCTGCATCGCCTCAAGCGATACCAACCCCAGCGCGTGATTCAGCAAATGCAGCGCAGCAAAACCGAACAGGATCAGTCCCGACCACAACCGCAGCACGCTGGCACTTGAGCGCAGTCGCTGGGCGAGCCTGCGCCAGCCGTCTGGCCGGGCGTGCATGTCGCCAACTCGGCTCAGATCGCTCATGCCAAAACCACAAGGTCGACGGGTGCGCTCAAGCCCTTCACGACCACGCCGTCCCGCCGCAGCACCGCCGGATTGGCATAGCCCTGCGCTTCAGCGCGGGCATGGGTGATGGCATCGGTCAAAGCGCGGGTATGTTGTGCCTTGTTGGCGCTTTCCAGCTTTGAGGCGAGATTGACCGCATGGCCAATCACGGTAAATTCGTAGCGCCCCTGCGAGCCTACGATCCCCACCGTTACATCCCCCGACGCGACGGCGACGCCAACCACAAAACGGCCGGGCCAGCCCAGCGCGGCGAATTCATCTTGCCGCTCGTCCAACGCAGCGATCAAGGATGATGCCGCCTGCAATGCATCTGCCGCATATGTCTCGCCATGCTGAAGCGCCCCGAAAGTCACCAGAATTCCATCGCCCATGAATTTGTCGATCTGGCCGTGTTGCTGCTCGATCACCGTCAAAACGATCTGCTGATAGTGCTCCAACACCCGCATCACCGTCGCCGGCGGCAGGCTAAGCGCCGTGGTGGTAAAGCGGCGCACATCGACAAACATGATTGCCGCCGAACGCACTTCGCTTTGGCCACTGGCGGGCATCTGCGCCGATTGTGTGATCAGATCGGCCACTTCGGGTGCGAAAAATTGGCTGAGATCATCGGCAGCGGCATGGCTTTGAATGGCGTCAATCAGCACAGATCGCGCCTGAAACAGCGCAAAGGTCAAAATCAACGTGACACCCAGCAGCGTCATAACCTTATCAATCTCCGCCCCGATCAGGATGGTGTTCGAGGTCAGGTATTCAACATAATTGCGGGTGATGTGCATGTCGCCCATGTCATAAGTCAGCGCATAAAGCACCATCAACACCCAGCCTGAAGCTGCAATCAGCCCAGACATCAAGACATAGCGCGGATCAAATCGCAAAGCCCGCAAGGCAATGAAAAAGAACAGATAAATCATCGTTGGAGATTTCAGATAAAACGCAGGCGGCTGATTATACTGGATGTGAAACGAAAAGATCATGCCGCACAGCAAGCCCACGTCGACCACCATCGACAGCAGCAGATACCAACCGGGCAGCACCATGCGATACGACAGGAACACCCTGAAAACCGTGAAGACCAGATAGGCTGCCAGCGTCATCGGCACAAAGTTTTCGCCAAAACCGCCCTCGGCGCGCGGGGCGATCCAATAGAGCGCGGTAAAAAAGCCCACGATGCCAAGCTGCGCCCAACTTATGGTTTGCTCGGCTGCGGTTTCACGCCGATCAATCTCGGCCATCACCCGGGCCGGCACGGATTCGCCATACGGCCCGCCCGTCCATAGATAAACCAGAAAATCCCGGATGGAGGAGAAATTAGATTGCACGCAACTGTCCTTATTCCCCCATGCGAACGCGAATATGGGAAAGATGCTGCTCTTAGCGGGTTTCACTGTCACAAAAAAGAAGCATTTCCACAACGCTGTCCAAGCTGGCGAAACCGTGAACAGCGGTAGACTAAAGGTCAATCACCTGAAGCTCTCGACCGCAGAAGGCACCGGCGAATTGCGCCTTGGCGTCCTGCTCGATCTGCAAGAGATCTGCGTCGCTGCGGTGAAAACTGTGGTGGATAAAGCCGACCTGTTTTGCACCCGCCGCTTGCGCCAACCGTACGGCTTGCTGCCAGCTAGAATGGCCGAACCCCTTGTAGGTCGCCATCTCGGCATCGGTAAAGGTCGCGTCATACAGAAACAAATCCACCTTGTCGATCAACCGCAACACGGCAGGATCGAGCACACCCGGCTCATGTTCGGTATCGGTAATAATCGCAATCGAGCGGCCACCAAATTCAACCCGGTAGCCCACCGCATTGCCGGGATGGTTCAGCAAGCCGGTCTGGATATGCACACCGGGATGCGGCGTCAGCACGTCACCAACCTTGAAATCGCGCGCATCAATGCCCGCGCTGCAGTAATCCGGCCCAATCGGGAAAAACGGATCACGCATGAATTCTTTCAACATTTGCCGCGTCGTCATCGCAGCGCCCATGTGGCCCGACCACAGCCGCAGCTGCGACTGCTTGCAATACAGCGGTTTGAAGAACGGCAGACCGCAGATATGGTCGTAATGGGTATGAGTGAAAAACAGCGTCACATCCCTGCAACCCTCGGCCGCCATAGCCGCCCCCGCCGAAAGCGCTCCGCTGCCCGCATCGAACATCATCACATCATCGCCGCAGCGCATTTCGATACAGGTGGTGTTGCCGCCAAATTCCACAAATTGCGGCCCGCTAACCGAAAGGCCGCCACGTGTGCCCCATAGCTTCAGCTGGAACTTGGCACGTTCAGTCATACGAAAGGCAAGCCCAAAAGCTGCCCTCCGCCATGCCTTACGCACAAGCCAGAAGCTTTTTCATCACCGCACGTCGTCAAGATCAGAGTCCCCAGATCGCTGATACTTTTAGGATAGGAAGCATCTTGGCCAGATGCGAGTCCCGATTGCACAACTGAACAAAAGAAAAGCCATGCTTGTCCGCATTACCGGCAGCTCTTGTCCAAATCATGGCAGGCTGGGCTGTCTCAACGCTTGGACAGTTCGGCAACCCGGCTGCGCGCCTCTGACAGTTCCACCGTGGTCTGGCTAAGACGGTCGGCCAGAACCCGCACAACCTCAATGGTCATTTCCGGGAAATCCGACATCAGTTTGAAGAAGTTTTCCTTGCTGATCCGCAAAGCCTCAACTGCCGTGGCTGCCTTGACGGTGGCGGTCCGGGCCACATCGCACAGGATAGCGATTTCACCGACGATGGCGTTTTCTTCAAGATCAGCGACCTTGATCTGCCCGGTGGGGCCATCAACGATTACATCTGCGTGCCCCGACAGCAACACAAAGGCAGCGTCACCCGCATCACCCTGACGACACAGCACATCGCCCGAACGGTAAGAAACCCGTTCAGATGTGAAGGCCAAAAGCTTTAGCTTTGCAGGCGAAACTCCCGCAAACAATGGCACTTGTTTCAGCATTTTGACTTCGTCATTCAGTAACACGTCGCGACCTTCCCATTGCTGCACCTGCTGGATAGGCCAAGCTGCCACGTCACAGTTTTGTGACCACTTGCAACCTGACTATGCAGATATCAGATCCTTGAAGATACCATTCTTTTGTAAAAGTTCTGCATGAGGGCCTTCTTCAACCAATCGGCCACGCTCGAAAACCGCGACCCGGTCGAACAATCGCGCAAATTTCGCATGTGAAATCACCCAAGCAACCGCTGGCGCGCGACCGTCCCTGCGCAAATATTTCAACGCCGAAATCAGGACCTGTTCTTGCGTGCGGGTGTCCAAAGCCGACAGCGGGCGGTTAAACAAGTAGAAATCCGAGCGCCGGATCAACGCCCGCGCCAGCGCCAGTTTCTGGCGCTGCACCGAGGTCAGCCGCTTGCCACCCGCCCCGATGTGGAAATCCAGCCCAATGGAGAGCAAGGTTTCATAGATGCCCAGATCACGCAGCACGCCACCTGCAACCGCATAAATCCGCTCCACCCCATCACGGTATTTCTGGCTGATGCGTCCGAACAGCATGTTGTCCAGCAATGTGCCGGAAACCATGTATTGCTCGGGGTCGTAAAGCTCGATTGCGTCTTTCAGGTTGGCTGGCAGCCCGCCGTGGAAATCCGTGCGGAAATCGACGATGCGGGTCATCAGCTCGGGTGTCAGCAGACCAAAACGGTGCCGGGGTTCGATATAGTCAAAGCTAAGCCGGATCATCATGGCACGGTCGGATTCGGTCACGCTGGTGGCGCTTTTATCCAGCTTTTTCAAAACGATACTGTAAACGGGGATATCATCGGCCCGCATAAAGGTCAGTTGCTGAAAGAACGGATGGTCGGGTGGCAGATCGCTGAACAGTTCGATCGCGTTGCGTGCAATCTCGGTGCCGACGGCAAACAGAGCATCTGCCAGACCGCGCTGCTTCAAGAGACTCAGGAAATATGGATTGTTGATGATCGCCCCGGCCATCAGTTCCGGCGTGCGTGCGTTGCCAAACAGCAAATTCTCGATCACCGTGGCTTCAGTGTTGTAAGTGCCCGGCTCGAACGGTTCGATCAAACCGTTCAGATCCTGCTGGGTGAGCGCGTCACGCAGGATGCGGCGCATCTCGACGGTTTTGGCCTTTAGATCGCCATGCTCTGCCAAATTGACGTGCGACCTTAGTGCCAGATCGAACATGTCGCGCGTCAGCGCCACTGCATCCAACGCCGCATAAACCGACGGCATCAAGGCGGTCATATCGGCGGCACCCTGATACTCAAAGTCGATCCAATCCGAGTGAATGTCGAATTCTGGATTGCCCGCCCACAGCGCCTCGCGCTTCTCCCACTGACGCTGCGTCAGCGCAGCACCTTCAAATACCAGATCGGTGATCGGCGCGTGCTTCAACCCGTAAAGCAAGTTGTCTCGCACTGTTCCGAAGAAAAAATAGGCATCGGTCCCCGCATAGGTGATGGAACGGCCTGAAAGCGATTCGGGCAAAGCGTGCAAATCCGCCGCGCCGATGCTGATTTGGCCGTGGGTCGGCCAAACGATGCGCGCCATCACTTCGGCCATTACATCGGCACCCGAACCTGCATTGCCGATGATCGCCACCGACTCTCCGGGCATCAGCGAGAAGTTGACGCGGTCCAGCCCCACAGCGCCAGTGTCATCGGTCACCCCCAAATTTACAGCGGCCAGCGGCCCGGTCAGCTTGCCATCAGCGCGCTCGGTCGAAACTGCCTGTATCTCAGGGTCAATCAAACCATCCACGGCAAACTGCCCGATGACCTGATTGTACTTGATCTGCACATCCTGACGGTTCTGATCCCAGTCGATCAATTCTTTCAGCGGGCCGGGCAAATCTTTGTAAGCCCCGATCACCGCGACCAACTGGCCAATATCCAGCTGACCTTGCAAGGCCAGATAGCCGCCGATGCTGTAAAACAGGAATGGCGTCACCGAAGCGAGGAAGTTGTTGATGAACTTCACCATGAACTTCCACTGATAAATATCAAAGCGAATTTTATAGATCCGCCCGAGCCGCGACGCGATGTCCGCCCGCTCGAAATTCGAGGTGTCGTAAGAGTGGATCGTATTGATGCCGTCCACGATCTCGCTGACGCGGCCCGCCAATTCGCGGGCGGTCAGCTGCCGCTCTCGACCCAACACCAGCAAACGCCGCCGCATTCGGGGGATGATCAGTGCCTGCACCGCGACCAGGGCGGTGGTGATCAACCCAAGCGGCACGCTTTGCACAAAGATGAAGGCCAGCGCCATGATCGCCTGCCCGCCCAACAGCGCGGGAGCCACAAAAGCATCTCCGGTAAAGCCGCCCAAGGGCTCGACCTCGTCCTTGACCATGCTTGAGATTTCGGCCCCCTTCAGCCGTTTGAAGGTAGAGGGGGGAAAGCGCAGAATGTGATCCACCAGCGTAAAGCGAATCCGCCGCAGCAGCCGCTCGCCCAATCGGCCTTTGTAGGTATTGATGTAATATTTGAAGAGCCCGTTGACGATCACCAACAGCAAGAACACACCGCTAAGCGCGAAAAGCGTGTTCAATCGATCCAGCTGCACGCCGTCAAACAGGGACACTGTGCCAAACCACGGCACATCAAATGAGATTTGCATAAAGGTTTGCATGGCAGCAGGATCGGCAAAGCCATCACCTTGAATAGGTCCGTTCACAATCTGCTTGGGCAGGTTCAGCGACAGAAAATACGGAATCATCGACGCCGCGACCACCGCCAGAACCCAAAGCTGCTGCCGCTTTGTGTGGGTCCAGATGTAGCGTGAGATGTTGGGGTCCAGCATGGCCTTAAAGCCCTCCACAAGATCGGTCGGCGAGAAAATAGAAACGCAGGGCGCAGTGGCGACTGCTAAGCCTGCAATGAACCAAATTTTGCTTTAAAACCATCGCTCACTGCACTCAATCGCAAGCGCCCTATCCAAGCAAGGCGTTTGTCATGAAAGCGCGGGCGTCATCGCGGCGGCTTTGGCTTTCATCGCGGTGGCCGCTTGTGCGTAGCCGCCTGACGCGCCGTCGATGAAATGCATGTGATCATGCGCCCGCAGCGATGGCACAATGCAAGTGACCAGTGCAGAATCCTGTTTGTGCAGGCCAAACTGGCAAACCCCTGCAGCGGCAGCAGTTTCAAGCAGGGATTCTATCGCCATAAGGCCATCGGCGTTGACATCAATCGTCATTTTCAAACCATCATCAAACTTGCGGAAATCGGTATTGCGGGTCAGTTGCCGCGCATATTCGCGCGCGTTGAAACTGCCCAAGGTCCAGCCAGTGCGGTGCAGAACCACGGTCATCACGATTGCGACGACCACCTTCAGCTTGGCGGCAAAGCGTTTGCCCGGCGGCGCCAGCGCGCTAGCCTCAGTCGCAACGCCGGCCAGCGTCAACTGCGGATTAGGTCCCTCGGGCGGCAACGGGTTGCCCGACCCACCCGCCATATTGGCCAAAGTTACCACCTGTGACACCAAGGCGCGAAAAGCATCCATCCGGGCTTGTGCGGTGGGCAGTGCAATGATCGAGACAATCTGACCATTGCGCGATTGGATCGGGTTCCATCGGCACGACAGCCCGGTCAAATCGGCCCGGCTGCCGGGAGGGGCCATCGCCACGGCAAACTGTCCCTGTTTCATCTGCGCTTCGGCCCAAGCCGAGCCGCCGCCCGCAAACATCGCGAATGTCATCTCGGGGCTGGCTTGAAACCGCGCGACCCGCACATCGTGGCCCGCCGCACGGATGGCTGACAGTGGCACAATCGCGGTACGCATATTCAGACCCAGATCTTCTTCGATCCAGCGCGCCACTGCAGCCAAAGCCGTCGCTGCCGACTCAATCCCTTCGGGCGGCACCGCGATCACCGCGCCATCGCCGCCGAACACGAAGGGAAAGTTGCTCCCATCAAGCACGTTCAGCACGGCCGTGATCACCGAGGCACCGGCCATATTCACCGATTTATACTTGCCGCGCGCAATCGCATCACTGGAGGAGACCACATCAGCCACCGCCAACGCCCAACCATCTGGCAGCGAACGATAGCGTGACAGATTGGCCACGTCTTCAAATTCGGCGAAGATCGGCTGGTCTGCAAGAAAGCTCAGGGTGTTTGGCTCTGTCATTCCGGCAACATAACACGGATTTGGCGCGATACAGGTGCCATCGGTTCACATTTTCTGTGCGCGATTGCAAAACTTCGCTGTGCGACCGTTGCATAGCGCTAAAGCCGCCACGATCAGTGCATTTCGGGGTGGCCAAGCAGGAATTCAATCCCGGCTGTTACTTTTTAATTGCAAAGTGCACAAAGTTCTAGCTTGCAATAGGCTTCGCCACGCGAGGGGATCTGAAGTGATCCAGACAGCAGAAGAAAATGGGTCGGTTCGGATGACAGGACAACTACTTGGCACAAGCACGGATTTGCTGCGTGTCGAAGACGTTAAAGTGTCGTTTCCTTTGGCGACGGGTCATGTAGACGCCCTGAAAGGCGTCGGTCTGCGGGTTTTGCCTGGCAAGATCACCGCTTTGGTGGGGGAATCCGGGTCGGGCAAATCGGTGCTTGGCCAGACCATCATGGGTCTGCAACCCGATTACGCCCGTGTCAGTGGAAAAGTGCTGCTGGCCGATCCATCGGCCCCCAGTGGCACGGTTGAGCTATTGGGTCTCCCGCGTGATGGCCGCCAGATCCGCGCGATCCGCGGCAGCAAAATCGGCATGATCTTTCAAGAACCGATGACCTCATTCTCGGCACTGCACACCATCGGCAATCAGATCACCGAAGCATTGCGGATTCACGAACCCGTTTCCGCGAAAGAACAGCGCGAACGCGCCGAGGATATGCTGTCGCTCGTCGGCTTTACCAAGCCCGGCAAAGTGTTCGATATGTATCCGTTTGAACTTTCAGGCGGCATGCGCCAGCGCGCGATGATTGCGATGGCGCTGATTTGCAGCCCATCGCTGTTGATCGCAGATGAGCCGACAACCGCACTGGATGTGACTATTCAAGCGCAAATCCTGACGCTGCTGCGCGATCTGCAACAGCGGATGAACATGGCCATTTTGCTGATCACCCATGATCTTGGCGTCGTCGCCAATGTCAGCGATGAAGTGGTGGTGCTGTATCAGGGCCGCATCATGGAATCCGGCCCGGTCGAGGATATTTTCCGCCGCCCGCAGCATCCCTACCTTAAGGGCCTGATGGCCGCGATTCCTCATTTTGGCATGGCACAAGGCGATCGGTTGCGCCCACTGCGGGACATCAAGGTTGACCATGACAAGTTGATGACCGCGATCGGCAACGCAAAACCAATGGACACGGCGTCAAGGCAGCACGAAGCGCCCGAAGTGCTGCTGTCGGTGCGCAACCTGTCGAAAACCTATCAGACCCGCGATCAAGCTTGGGCATTTCGCAAGCCCAGCGCCGCCCCGGCTCCGGCGGTGGATGGCGTCAGCTTTGACATCAGGCGCGGCGAATGTCTGGGCTTGGTTGGCGAAAGTGGTTGCGGCAAAACCACCGTCAGCAAGATCCTGATGCGCGCGGTGACGCCGGATGCGGGCTCGGTGATCTATGATGATGGCTCTGGCCCGGTCGATGTGCTGGAGGCCAAGGGCGATGATCTGCAACGCCTGCGCACTCAGATTCAAATGGTGTTTCAAGACCCAGTGTCGTCGCTGTCGCCCCGGATGACGGTCGGCAATATCTTGTCGGAACCGCTTGATATCCACCGTCGCGGTACACCCGCCCAGCGCCGCGACACAGTTGATGCCTTGCTAGGGGCCATTGGCTTGGGTCAGTCCGCCCGCCACCGCTATCCGCACAGCTTTTCTGGCGGCCAGCGCCAACGCATTGGCATTGCGCGCGCCCTCGCGCTGGCGCCAGGCCTGATCGTTTGTGACGAACCTGTGTCGGCGCTGGATGTATCGGTGCAGGCGCAAATTCTTAACCTGCTGAAAGATTTGCAAAAGGATCTCGGCCTTACCTATCTGTTCATCTCGCACAACTTGGCCGTTGTGGATTATATGGCCGATCGGGTGGCCGTGATGTGGGCAGGGCGGATTGTTGAGATCGCACCGCGTGAAACCATCATGACCGCCCCCGTGCATCCTTATACCAAGGCCCTGCTGGCCGCCGTGCCCTATCCCGATCTGGAGCGCCGCTTGGATTTTGCGACCTTCGCGGGTAGCTCTGCACTGACAAGTGTGAACTGGGCGGCGGCGTTCCGCGCCGAAGCAAGCCAAATGGCACCGCTTGATCTGGGCAATGGCCATTTCGTGCTGGCCCATAAATCCGCCGATATGGCAGAGTTGAAATCATGATCACCCGCCGCACTGCTTTGACCCTGCTCGCCTCGGTCGCCCTGCCCAGCATCAGCTTTGCCGAAGCGCCGTCTTTGGCCGCTGAAGTGCGCTTGGGCACTCTGCCTCCCCTGCCCGAACGCCTGCCGCGCAACCCGCGCGTTGTCGATCTGCCCGCCATGGGGCGTTCTACCGGGCGGTATTCTGGCAGCCTGCGCATGCTGATCAGTGGCCAGCGGGATGTGCGGCTTATCCCGATTTACAGCTATGCGCGATTGGTCGGCTATAATGCCGATCTTCGGTTGGCACCCGATCTGCTGGCGGGATTTGAGGCCGAAGACGACCGAATCTACACGCTGCATCTGCGGGAAGGCCATCGCTGGTCGGATGGCAGCCCGTTCACCGCCGCCGATTTTGAATATTGCTGGCGCGACATGATGAACAACCCAGAGCTCTATCGCGGCGGGCCACCGGTCGATCTGATCGCCGATGGCAAGGTCGTCGCGTTTGAGGTGATCGACCCGCTGACCGTGCGCTATACCTTTGCCAGCCCGATGCCGGATTTTCTGCCGAAACTCGCCGCCCCGCTCCCACTGATCCTGTTCGCGCCGCATCAATATATGCGCCAATTCCACGCCAGCTATCAAACACCCGAGAAGCTGGCCGAACTGGTCGAGATCAACCGCGTCGATGATTGGCAAAGCTTACATGCCAAAATGGTGCGAAGCATCCGCCCGGAAAACCCCGATCTGCCCACGCTTGAGGCTTGGCGTCCGCGCACCGCCCCCCCAGCCGAGCAATTCGTGTTCGAGCGTAATCCCTATTATCACCGCGTCGATCAGATGGGCCAACAACTGCCCTACTTTGATCGCATCGTACTGGCCGTCGCCTCGGCCGAGATTATCGCGGCCAAAACCGCAACCGGTGAAAGCGATCTTCAGGCCAATGGCATAACTTTCCCCGACTATACGCTGATGAAACAGGCCGAAAAACAGCATCCGCTGAAGGTTTCACTGTGGCGGCGCACGCAAGGGTCAAGCGTGTCTTTGCTGCCCAACCTGAACTGCAACGATCCGGTGTGGCGCAAGCTGTTCCAAGACGTTCGGATGCGCCGTGCTTTGTCAGTGGCGATCAACCGTAAAGAGTTGAACAAGGTCAACTTCTTCGGCCTTGGCCGCGAAAGTGCCGATACGATCTTGCCGGACAGCCAGCTGTACAAACCCGAATATGCCAGCGCTTGGGCGCAATATGACCCCGATCTTGCGAATGCGCTGCTGGATGAATTGGGTTTGACCGAGCGCGGCGGTGGCAATATCCGGCTGCTGCCCGATGGCAGGCAGGCGGGCATCGTGGTTGAGACGGCAGGCGAAAGCACGATGGAAGTCGATGTGCTGGAACTGATCACCGACCACATGCGTGATGTCGGCATCGCCATTTACATCCGCTCGACCCAGCGCGACGTCTTCCGCAGCCGCGCGATGGGCGGAGAGGTGCAGATGGCGGTCTGGCAGGGGCTCGACAACGCCGTGCCCACCGCCGACATGTCGCCCGATGGGCTGGCACCCACCAGCGCCGATCAGCTGCAATGGCCGGTCTGGGGAACTTGGTATGCCTCGGCGCAGACTGCCGGCAAGGCCCCGGATATGCCCGAAGCTATTCAGTTAATAGAACTGTTGCACCGGTGGCGCGCCAGCACCACCACGCCGCAGCGCACGCGGATCTGGGGTGAAATGCTGCGACTTTGGGCGGATCAGGTGTTCTCTATCGGCACCGTCAATGCAGCACCGCAGCCAATCGTGCGCGCGGTCCGTATGCGCAACATCCCCAATGACGCATTGTATGGCTTTACCCCCACAAGCTTTTTGGGCGCCTACATGCCCGACACGTTCTACATGGCGAGGGAATAGCCCATGTTTCGCTATGTCATCCTGCGCAGCCTTGCGATGATCCCGACGCTGTTTCTGATCTCGGTTCTGGTGTTTTTCATCATTGAACTGCCACCCGGCGATTACTTTGAAAGCTATGTCTCCGAGCTGCGCGCCCTGGGCGAGTCCGCTGATTTGGCCGAGATTGACATGCTGCGCGAACGCTATGGCTTTGATCAGCCGCAGGTGGTGCGTTATTTCTGGTGGGTCGGCGGCATGTTGCACGGCGATTTCGGCTATTCGTTTGAATATCGCCTGCCGGTGAATGAGGTTGTGGGGGATCGGCTATGGCTGACCGTGCTGTTGTCCACCGTCACCATACTGTTCACATGGATCATCGCCTTTCCCATTGGCATCTATTCCGCGACCCATAAATACAGTTGGGGCGATTATGGTCTGACTTTCCTTGGCCTGATCGGAATTGCAGTGCCGAATTTCATGCTGGCGCTGGTGATGATGTATTTCGCCAATATCTGGTTTGGGGTTTCCATCGGCAATCTGATGGATCAGCAATTCCTGAACGAACCGATGAGCTGGGCAAAGCTGTCGTCGATCCTGTCGCATATCTGGATTCCCGTGGTGATCATTGGCACGGCTGGCACGGCTGCGATGGTGCGCCGTCTGCGTGCCAACCTGCTGGACGAATTGCACAAACAATATGTCACCACCGCCCGCGCCAAGGGGCTGCACCCGACCAAGGTTCTGTTGAAGTACCCGCTGCGGATGGCGCTTAACTTTTTCATCTCGGACATCGGCTCTATCCTGCCTGCGATGATCTCGGGGGCAGAGGTGACCGCAATCGTGCTGTCGCTGGAAACCACCGGGCCGATGCTGATCCGTGCCCTGCAAAGTCAGGACATGTATCTGGCGGGATCATTCCTGATGTTTCTGGCCTTTCTGACCGTGATCGGCGTGCTGATTTCCGACATCGCACTAACGTTTCTTGACCCGCGCATCCGACTGGGCAAAGGAAGCAGCAAATGAGCAATCCAACCGATCAGCCCACCTCGTTGCCTGCCCCCGGTGCAGCGATGCAGCACTATGTCTCGGACGCGCCGTTTGATCCGTATGAGGCCGAAAACGCTGCCTCTGCCAAGTCGAAATTCGCGCAGGCCTCGCAGCTGCAACTGATGTGGTGGCAGTTTCGCAAGCACAAGATGGCCTATTATTGCGGCATCTTCCTTCTGATCATGTATGGCTCTATCCTGATTTCCGAGTTTCTGGCCCCCTACAACCAACAGGCCCGCAATACCGATTTCATCTATGCGCCGCCGCAAACCGTGCATCTTTTTCACGAGGGCAGCTTTGTCGGCCCCTTTGTCTATGGCCGCACGCAAGTGCTGGATATGGATACGCTTCAACGCATTTACACCGACGATGTGACCCAAGTGCAAAAACTGCGGTTTTTCTGTGAGGGCGACAGCTATAATTTCTGGGGCTTAGTTCCGGGCGACACCCATTTGGTTTGCCCGGCCAAGGGCGGGCAGTTTTTCCTGCTTGGCACCGACCGCCTTGGCCGCGATGTGCTGTCGCGCACGATCTACGGCGCGCGCATATCTTTGACCATCGGCATCCTTGGCGTCACCATGAGCTTTATTCTGGGGATCGTTATCGGTGGCCTTGCGGGCTATCACGGCGGCTGGTTCGATGCGATCACCCAGCGCGTGATCGAGGTTTTGCAATCTATCCCGTCGATACCGCTGTGGATGGCGCTTGCAGCGATCATCCCGGTGACGTGGAGCCCGATCCTGGTCTATATCGGCATCACCGTGATCCTTGGCTTGCTGGATTGGACCGGGCTTGCCCGTGGCGTGCGATCCAAGCTGCTGGCGTTGCGAGAGGAAGATTATGTGCTCGCCGCCCGCCTGATGGGCGCGGGCAGCACGCGCATCATTGGCCGCCATATGATCCCGGGTTTCATGTCACATCTGATCGCCTCGGCTACCTTGACCATCCCCGGCATGATCTTGGGCGAAACAGCGCTCAGCTTCCTTGGCATCGGGTTGCGCGCACCGATCTCCAGCTGGGGCATCCTGTTGACCGAGGCGCGCAGCGTCAACATCATCGCGCTGTATCCGTGGCTGATGTTCCCGGTGATCCCGGTCATTCTGGTGATCCTTGCTTTCAATTTCCTCGGCGACGGGTTACGCGATGCCGCCGATCCCTATGCGCAATAGCAGGTTCGCCCGATGACCACTCCAGGCCGCCGATCTTCAACCATCCGCTCCGAGGTAAAGTGAATGAAGCACTCTTTGGAAAACGCGCGGATTTTGATGTATAGCCACGACACGTTCGGTCTGGGCCATCTGCGGCGTTGCCGGACGATCGCGCATGCTTTGGTGCAGGAATACAGCGGCTTGATGGTCCTGATCGTTTCTGGCTCGCAGATCGCGGGGGCGTTTGATTACCGTGCTCGCGTTGATTTCGTGAAAATCCCCAGCGTGATCAAACTGCGCAATGGCGAATATTCGTCGCTTGCGACCCACATTGACGTGGCTGACACGATCAAGATGCGCCGCTCGATCATCCGGCATACCGCCGAAAGCTTCGCCCCCGATATCTTCATCGTCGACAAAGAGCCGATGGGCCTGCGCGGTGAGATCGAAGAAACCCTCGCCTATCTCAAAGCCAAAGGCACAACACTTGTGCTTGGCCTTCGTGAGGTGATGGATGCGCCGCATCTGCTGGATGCCGAATGGAAGCGCAACGATGTGATGGGCAAGATTGACCGCACCTATGATCACATATGGGTCTATGGCCCGCCGGATTTCTACGACCCGCTGACCGGCCTTGATGTGCCGCAATCGGTGCGCGACAGGATGGAGTTTGTGGGCTTTCTGCAACGCCGCTCGGCGCAGGAAAAGCTGTCGGAAAAGCGCCGTGAAAGCGACTATCTGCTGGTGACCACGGGCGGTGGTGGCGACGGCGCTGATCTGATCGACAATGTGCTGAACGCCTATCTGCATGACGCCAGCCTTGACCAAAAGGCCCTAGTGGTGCTTGGTCCCTACATGCCCGCCGACCAACGCGCTGAGTTCATGCGTAAAGGCCAAAGTATCCCGCAGATCGAAGTGATCGAGTTCGACACGCGGATGGAAGAGCTGATTGCAGGCTCGGCTGGTGTCGTCGCGATGGGCGGCTATAACACCTATTGCGAAATTTTGTCTTTCGACAAACCGGCGTTGATCGTGCCCCGCACCACCCCACGCGAGGAACAACTTTTGCGCGCCACCCGTGCCGCTGAACTTGGCATGATCGAGATGCTGCTGCCGGAAGAAGCCGCCGATCCAGCCCGAATGGCGGCCGCCTTGCGCGCCTTGCCCGGACGGCCGCTGCCATCAGATGCCACCCCCGGCCTGCATCTTGAAGGTCTGACCAACATTGCGCGGCTGGTCGGCGAAGACTTGGCCACCCGCTCCAAACACCCCAGCTCATTGCGGTTCGCAACTTGACTGCTGCCGCCAGACAACGACTCGTGGTGGTGCTGAAAGGCTACCCACGGCTGTCAGAGACCTTTATCGTGCAAGAATTGCGCGGATTGGAACTGGCGGGCTTCAAACTTGTGATCGTGTCGCTCCGCCATCCAACCGACAAAAAGCGGCATGCAGTGCATGACGAAATCGAAGCGGATCTGCTTTACCTGCCAGAATACCTGCACAAAGAACCCATGCGGGTCTTGCGCGGGCTTTGGGCCGCGCGCCGTCAGCCCGGGTTCAAAGTGGCTCTGCAAGGCTGGTTGGCAGACCTGTGGCGCGACCGCAGCCGAAATCGTCTGCGTCGGTTTGGGCAAGCGGCGGTTCTGGTCGCCGAATGGCCGCAGGACGGCGCGTGGCTGCATGCGCATTTCATACACACCCCTGCATCCGTCACAGATTATGCTGCGCGGATCATGGGTCTGGGATGGAGCGTCTCTGCCCATGCCAAAGACATCTGGACCTCGCCTGATTGGGAACTGGCGGCCAAACTAAACCGCGCGCACTGGACAGTGACTTGTACCGAGATGGGCCATAAGCACCTGCAATCCTTGGCGCAAAATCCGGCAACTGTGCATCTCAGCTATCACGGCCTGAATCTTGATCGCTTCCCTCCCTTTACAGAAAGCCGTCCCGCGCGCGACGGTTCAGACGCCGCTGATCCGGTTCAAATTGTCAGCGTTGGCCGCGCGGTTCCGAAAAAGGGCTACGACACCCTTCTGCGCGCGCTGGCTTTGCTGCCCGCCGATCTGCAATGGCGCTTCACCCATCTGGGCGGGGGCGCGCAACGATCTGATCTGCAAAGCCTTGCCGAAAGTCTTGGCATTGCAGATCGCATCCGCTGGCAAGGTGCAGTCGATCAGGCCGAGGTTCTGGCCGCCTATCGCGAGTCAGATCTGTTCGCCCTTGCCTGCCGGATCACCGCCGATGGCGATCGCGACGGTTTGCCAAATGTTCTGGTCGAGGCCGCAAGCCAAGGTCTTGCCTGCCTGTCCACCAATATCTCTGGCATCCCCGAGCTGTTCAGCAACGCGGAAAACGGCTGGCTTGTCGCTCCCGACGATACCGCAGCCCTTTCTGCGGCCTTGCAAACTGCAATCACCTCGCCCAGCCTGCGCCAGCAATATGGCGAGGCTGCTGCCAAAAAAGTCCGCACCACGCTGGATTATCATCGCAGCGTTGATGAACTGGTGGCCCTGTTCGCGGCCGAAGGCGTGCATCCATGACCCCAAAATCGCCGTCAGTGTTCTTTTACGTTCAGCATCTTTTGGGTATTGGCCACCTTGCTCGCGCCAGCCGCATTGCCCGCGCCATGCTTGATCTGGGTATGGAGGTGACGCTTGTGACTGGCGGGCTGCCGGTTCAGGGGTTTCCCGGCCCCGGTATCTCGCATATTGCCCTGCCACCCCTCGCGGTCGCTGGCAGCGAATTTGCGGGCTTGGTGACTGCCAGCGGCGAACCTGCCGATGCCGCCTATCTTGAAGCCCGCAAAAATCAGCTTCTGGCCGCCTACCATGCCGCAAAACCCGATATTGTGCTGACCGAAGCTTTCCCATTTGGCCGCCGCCAAGTCCGGTTTGAATTACTGCCGCTGATCGACGCGATCCAAGCCAGCGAATCGCGCCCGGCGCTGGTCAGCTCGGTGCGCGACATTTTGCAGCGCCGCATCAAGCCGGGCCGCAATGAGGAAACCGTGGCGCTGGTCGAATCCGCCTTTGATCTGGTCTTGGTGCACGGCGATCCCAGCTTTGCAGCACTCGGCGACAGCTTTGCTTTGGCCGATCAACTCACCAAACCCATCGCCTATTCGGGCCTTGTCTGCCCGCCAGCCCCCCCGCTGCCAACCGAGACGTTTGACGTGCTGGTTTCGGCAGGCGGCGGGGCTGCGGGCAAGCACCTGATCACCGACGCTATCGGTGCTGCTGCTTTGCTGCCGCACCTTGCGAACTGGCTGATCATCACCGGGCCGAATTTAGCCCAAGCCGATTATGACGCGCTGAACGCCAAGTTGCCGCCCAATGTCACATTGGCCCGGTTTCGGGTCGATCTTGCGAGCTTGATGCGTGGCGCGAAACTTTCCGTCTCGCAAGCTGGTTACAACACGGTAGCAGATGTGCTGATGGCTGGCTGCCGCGCCCTTCTGGTGCCCTATGCCGTCGATGGCGAAACCGAGCAGACCGACCGCGCCACGTTGCTGAAATCCCTTGGCCGCTGCCGCGCGCTGACCGAGTCCAGCTTGACCGCCACCAGTTTGGCGGCAGCAATCAAAGCAGAAATCGAACGCCCGATGCCCAGCCGCGCCCTTGCCATCAACCTGAACGGCGCAACCCGCAGCGCCGAGATCTTGCGCGACCTTGCCCAAAGCCGCGCCCGCGCTTAAATCACCGCCGTCTAAGCCATCCCCACAATCGCGTTCGATTGCGCCAAATGGTATGATCTGCATCTTTCAGACCTGGTCGCAGCCGCATCTGAACAGGGGCGTTTTGGTGCAGGCGCTGCCCGATTTGTGGACGCCGTTGGATGGCCCGCGGCTGTATTTCTTGCGCCGCTTCATGCCACCACCGCGACACGCTTTTGTCGATCTGTTGGCCGAGCAGCGCCGTT
The DNA here is from genome assembly GCF_030161095.1 of Cypionkella aquatica. GTDB lineage: Bacteria > Pseudomonadota > Alphaproteobacteria > Rhodobacterales > Rhodobacteraceae > Cypionkella > Cypionkella aquatica. Next base: position 657,846 of record NZ_BSPP01000004.1, on the reverse strand, counting down.
AAATCCAAGCATTGATGGGATTTGACGATCCTCGCCCGTGCAAAAATTCCTGCCGCTTGACCAGATCAGCCCCCAACTCTATGGCGGATTTCATCGCCTTTTTGCAGCCCTCAAGGATCCCAGACATGAGCAAACCGAAACTTCGCATCGGCCTGATCGGCACCGGCTTTATGGGCAAGGCGCATGTGTTTGGCTTTACCTCGGCCCCGCGCGTGTTCGAACTGCCGTTTGATCTGGAGTTGCACACCGTCGCCGACATCACGCCTGAAGCCGCCGCCCGCGCCGCGACGACTTTGGGCTTTGCCCATGCCACCGCCGATTGGCGCAGCATCATGCTCGATCCGGCGATTGATGTGGTGTCGATCACGGCGCCGAACGCTTTGCACAAGGAAATGTCGCTTGCCGCAATCGCTGCCGGAAAGCATGTCTATTGCGAAAAACCACTTGCGCCGATGGCTGCCGATGCCTTGGAGATGACTTTGGCCGCTGAAGCAAAGGGCGTGAAAACCCAAGTCGGCTTCAACTATCTGTGCAACCCGATGCTGACGCTGGCGCGTGAGATGATCATGGCCGGAGAGTTGGGCGAGATCCGTGGCTATCGCGGCCTGCACGCCGAAGATTATATGGCGGATGCAAGCGGCCCCTATGCGTTCCGCCACGACCCCGCAGGTGGTGGCGCTTTGGCCGATATTGGCAGCCATGCCCTTGCAACTGCTGAATTTCTCTGCGGCCCGGTCACCCGCGTAATGGGCGATCTTGTCACCATGATTGCCGAGCGCCCCGATGGAAAAGGAGGCCGCAAAGCCGTCACCGTCGATGACATTGGCCGCGCCTTCCTGCGTTTTGAGAACGGCGCATCAGGCAGTATCGAGGGCAACTGGATCGCCACCGGCCGCAAGATGCAGCATGATTTTGAGGTTTACGGCACCAAGGGCGCTTTGGCGTTCAGCCAAGAGCATTTCAATGTGCTGCACCATTTTGACACCGCCGCCGCCAAGGGCCGTCAAGGTTTCCGCCGCATCGAGGCTGGGCCCGATCACGCGCCCTATGGCCTGTTTTGCGTAGCAGCAGGCCATCAGTTGGGCTTTAACGACCTGAAAGCCATTGAAGTTGCAGGCTATATCAACACCATCGCAGGCAAATCGCCCGAGCCGTTCAACTTCCGCAAAGGCCTGCGGATTCAGACCTTGGTGGAAACCATCCAAGCGTCGTCTAAAGCGCAAGGCTGGCTGGACGTCGTATAGGGCGCAAAACTGCGCCAGCCTGTCGTTGTTCGGATTGACAGTTTGGCGCAAACGCTTTCTCTTGGCGGCGATGGTTCCGACCAAGCGAAAAGCCGCGTCGGATGAAAAGGGAATACGGTGTGGTGTAGGCATTAGCCACCAAATCCGTGACTGCCCCCGCAACTGTAAGCGGTGAGCGAACCTGCGTTATCCACTGCCGCACGGCGGGAAGGAGCAGGCAAGCCACGACCCGCGAGTCAGGAGACCTGCCATCATAGCCGAAACAACCGACCGGGCGGGGCGCCTGGGGAAGGATGCTATGATGAACTTTCAAGGGCCAGTCAGGCCCAGATGCGCTGGCTTTGGCCAGACAAGCCGCTGTTTTTGCGGTAGCTTTCCATGACTTTACCGATACTGGAAGCACGCGGCCTGTGCTGGGGCCCACCGCGCAAACCTGACATTCTGACCGACATCAGTTTCTCTGTGGCTGAGGGCGAGGTGATGGCGATTTGCGGCGCGAATGGCGCGGGCAAGTCGTCATTGCTGCGGATGTTGTATCGCTATGTCGCGCCGCGCAAAGGCACGGTCAGCCTGATGGGGCGCGATATCTGGCTGCACTCGGCGCGCGATACCGCCCGCCAGATTGCAGCCGTGCTGCAAGAACAGCCCAGCGATTTCGCCCTGACCGCGCGCCAAATTGTAGCCCTTGGCCGTCTGCCGCATCGCACAGGTTTCGCCACCGCCGCTATCCGCGACGCCGAGGTGATAAGCGCCGCGATCACCCGGCTTGATCTTGACCGCTTTGCTGATCATGCTTTCGGCACGCTGTCGGGCGGTGAAAAACAGCGCGTCATGGTCGCCCGGGCTTTGGCGCAGGAGCCGCATGTGCTGATCCTGGATGAGCCGACAAACCATCTGGACATCCGCCACCAACTTGAACTGCTGGCGCTGTTGCGCGGCCTTGGCTTGACAGTGATTTGCACCCTGCATGACCTAACTTTGGCCGCGCAGTATGCCGACCGCATTCTCGTGCTGTCGCAGGGTCGCGTGCTGTCTGACGGCCCGCCGGATCAGGCGCTGTCAGAGCATCACATCGCCACCGCCTTCAACGTTACCGCCCGCGTCGACCGCTCTGGTCCAGCGCCGCGCTTTTCCTTTCATCTGTAGGATTTTCCAAGTGAAACTGACCCTTATCGCGCTTTTGCTTTCGGCAACCACTGCCTCGGCCTTTCCCGTCACGGTGAAAAGCTGCAACCGTGACGTGACCTTTGACACCGCCCCGGCCCATGCGGTTTCCAACGACGTGAACCTAACCGAGATGATGCTGGTGCTTGGTTTGCGCGATCATATGGTGGGCTATACGGGGATTTCCGGCTGGAAAACCCTTGATGCCGAGATGCGCGATGGTGTCGCGGAGCTGCCCGAATTGTCCGCGAAATACCCGACCAAAGAGGTGCTCGCGGGGGCCGATGCAGACTTCTTTTTTGCCGGCTGGAACTATGGCATGAAGGTCGGCGGAGAGGTCACGCCCGAAACGCTGGAACCTTTGGGCATCAAGACCTACGAATTGACCGAAAGCTGCATTTTCGTGGGTGCCAAAGCGAAAAGCAGCATCCAGGACATGTATGATGACATCCTTAACCTTGGCCTGATCTTCGGGGTCGAGGATAAAGCCAAGACCTTGATCGATGGCTATAAGGCCAAATTGGCCGAGATTACCAAGGGGGTCGATACGGCCAAACCGCTGCGGGTGTTCGTCTATGACAGTGGCGAGGATACGCCGTTTACCGCTGGCAAATACGCCATGCCCACCGCGCTGATTGAGGCGGCAGGGGGTGTTAACATCATGGAAGATCTGGATAAAAGCTGGACTACCGTGGCGTGGGAACCTGTGGTGGAACGCAATCCGCAGGTGATCGTGATCGTCAACTATGGCGATGTGACGGCGGATCAGAAGATCGCTTTCATGAAAGGAACTCCGGCTTTTGCAGGCATCGACGCGGTGAAAAACGACCGTTTCGTGGTGCTGGAATATGTCGAAGCCACCCCCGGCCCGCGCAATATCAAGGCGGTGGAAAAGCTGGTCGCGGGATTCGCAGCCAAGTAAACTATTGAAATCATTCGCACCTGCGCCGGGGATCAGCCTTGGCGCGGGCGGTTCTGAAGGGCAGGATATGGCAGAGCTAACACAAACCGCCGCCGCCACTTGGCAGCTGTCGCGACGCGGCGTTTGGGGGCTGGCTGGGGCCGGGGCGTTGGTGCTGTCGATCCTGCTGGCGGTGTCGATCGGGGCTATTGCGATCCCGCTTTCGACCGTTTGGGGGGTGGCGCTTAATCATGTTATTCCCGATGCCGTGCCTGTCACATGGTCGCCCGGTCGCGCGGCGATTGTCTGGGATATCCGCTTTCCGCGCGCCATTCTGGCGGCCTTGGTGGGTGCAGGTTTGGGGCTGACCGGGGCTGCGTTGCAGGCGGTCACCCGCAACCCTCTGGCCGACCCGCATCTGCTGGGCATTTCATCCGGCGGGGCGTTCGGGGCGATTTTGGCGCTGATGCATACGGGGATGTTTCTGGGCTTGCTGACCGTGCCGCTGCTGGCCTTTGCGGGAGCGCTGGGGGCGACAGCGCTGGTGCTGGGTATCGCGCAATGCGCCCGCGCCACCTCGGCGGATCGGTTGGTTTTGGCGGGCGTGGCGGTAAGCTTCATCATCATGGCCGGGGCTAACATCTTGATCTTTCTGGGTGATCCGCGCGCCACCCATACGGTGGTGTTCTGGATGCTGGGCGGGCTTGGTCTTGCGCAATGGCCGCACCTTTTGTTCCCGCTGGCGGTGCTGATCCCCACGGGCGCGTGGCTGTGGCACCGCGCGCCTGATCTGAATGCGATGAGCTTGGGTGATGAAACCGCCGCCACGTTGGGCATTGCGATCACCCGTTTTCGGCTGTCGGTGTTTGTCGCGGGGGCGTTGATCACAGGGGTTATGGTGGCGTTTTCGGGCATTATCGGCTTTGTCGGTCTGATGATGCCGCATCTGGTGCGGCTGATTTTCGGCGGCGACAACGCCCGTGTGCTGCCACTTTCAGCGCTGTTTGGCGCAATTTTTCTGACTTGGGCCGACACCGCCGCCCGCATCGTGATGGCACCCGAGGATATGCCGATTGGCATTGTGACGGGGCTGACGGGTGGGTTGTTTTTTGTCTGGTTGATGGCCCGACGGGCCTGATGGCTAACCCCGCGCCTTAACGGGTTGAGAACGCGGTGTTAATTGGCCATTTAACCAAAGGTTAACGACCCAGAAACCGGCCATTTTCCGTCTGGAAAGCGGCCATATCGCGCGCAGGTTTCGCGATATGGCCGGGTTGTTAACCACGCCGTGCCGAATCAGGCGTGCCGCGCCAGTTATTCGAGCGATTCTTCTGGCCCAACGATATGCACGGCCAACAGGCAGCCGTTGGGGGTGTAGGAGTTATGCTCTGTCCCGTCGCGGTAAAACACCAGATCGCCAGCGCGGAACACGGTGCCATCGCTTTCGATCAACTCGCCCTCGAGCAGCAGGAATTGCTCGTGCCCCATATGGCGGTGGCTGCGGGTTTTCATGCCTGCGGGCATCCGGTAGACGTGGAAGCCCGTGCCAAGCGGCAGGTCGGTGTCATGCTGCAAGATCGCATCGCCCAAGGCCACGCCGTCGGGATAGACAAATTCCTCAAACTTGGCGGTATGGATATTGGCGATGCGGCGGTCGCCCTCTGCGACGGGTTTCATGGTCAGGGTCATGGGGGCCTCTTAGCTGGAGAAGGTTTCGGCGCGGTAGATTTCGCGCCCTTTGAACAGGGTAAGCAGCACGCGGGTTTCGGCAATCGCATAGGGGTTTACGTTGAAAATATCGCGGTCGAGCAGGATCAGATCGGCGGAATAGCCCGGTTTCAATGCGCCCGTATAGTGGCCGCGCCAGCAAGCCGCAGCGGCGTGAGTGGTATAGCCGAGCACGGCTTCTTCCACGGTCAGGCATTGATCGGGGAAGAACGGTTCCGCCACGCCACGCGCCCGTGGCGGTTCGCGGGTGACTGCGGTGCCGATGATTTCAAACGGATTGAGCGTGGTGACCGCCCAATCCGAGTTGATGCAATAGGGCGCGCCCGCGTCGATCAGGCTGCGAAAGGCATAGGTGTTGGGCGCGCGTTTGGGGCCGATCATCGCCATCGTGTCATCCGGGATGATCGGATCGTTGCAGGCCCAGAGCGGTTGCAGGTTGGCCATCACCCCCAACGCCGCAAAGCGTGGAAAGTCGACAGGATCAACCAGTTGGCAATGCGCAATCTGGTGCAGCGACGGCCAAGCGCCATTGGCATCCCGCGCCGCCTGAAAGCCGTTCAACGCGGCATGGGTGGCGGCATCGCCGATGCAATGCACATGGATCTGAAAACGCTCGGCATCCAAGGCGGTGAACATCGCGTCGATCTGAGCTTGGCTGAACATCAGCGCGGCATTGCCGCTGGCTGCGTCCGCATAGGGGGCGAGCAGGGCTGCGGTGCGGTTTTCAAGCCCGCCGTCGAGAAAGAATTTTGCAGCGTTCAGATGGAAATCCTGGCCACAATGCGCGGCGCGAAAGGCGCGCAGGCGGGTCAGCATAGTCTCGACGCTATCCGCCGCTGTCACCAGACAAGCGCCCGCGACGCGCAGGGTCAGGCTATCCAACCCCTCGCTGTAAATCCGCGCGTGGTGGTCGAGAATCCACGGGTCAATCACCCCGGTGATGCCGTGCTTGTTGGCCCAAGCCATGCCTGCCGCCAACCCCTGTCTGCGGGTGGCATCACTGGTCTGCGGCAGGAGGTTGGTTGCCCAGTTGATCGCCTCTTCATGCAGCATGCCTGTTGCGACGCCGCTGCTGTCGCGGACAATGTGGCCGTTCAAAGGGTCGGGCGTATCGGGGCCGACGCCGATGATCTGCAGTGCCTTGGAGTTCAGGCAGGCGTTGTGAAAGTTGCCGTCGTAGATCAGGCAGGGCCGATCCGGCACCACGGCATCCAGAATGTCGCGGGTCAAATTGTGATCGCCAAAGAAGCCGCTTTGCCAACCGGCACCCCAGATCATTGGGCCGGTTTGGCTGGCCTGATGCGCTGCCATCGCGGCCTGAATATCCGCCAGCGTCGTGCAATCGTAAAGCTGTGCGGTTTCCACCAGATCGGTGCCGCCGTTCAACAGGTGGATATGCGCGTCCTGAAACCCCGGCAGCAGTAAGCGTCCGCCTGCATCTATCTGGCGCGCATCGCCAGCCCGCGACCGCGCCTTATCGCCCAGCGCAACCACCTTGCCATCCTGTAGCAAGATGGCATCACTCTGCGGGCAGGCGGGGTTCATCGTGCGGATATTGGCGTTGTGGATCAAGGTTGTGGTCATGGCCGTCTCCCCTGCGCCACAACGGCCAGCAGTGGAGCCGGGTCTTGATGGTCTAGCGGCGAGCAAATCCGATACGCTTCTAACGCCGCCTCGGAAAGTGTCCCGGCTTGATACAGGGTCATCGCCGCCGCGTAGCGCTGCCGCCCCGATCCGGGCAGGCCCAGCGGAATGTTGACGCCCAGCATCTTTTCATCGCCCTCAGTCATTGTCACGATAAGCCAGCCTTGCATCGGCATCACGGCGCTTTTCAGAACGGTTCAGCAGATAACCCGCCAAAGCCACGCCTGCGCCCACCACCAGCACCGTCAGCGTCGCCAAAGCATTGATATCCGGTGTCACCCCCAGCTTGACCTTTGACCAGATCAACAGCGGCAAGGTGGTGTTGCCCGGACCGGTGGTGAACGAGGTGATCACCACATCATCAAGGCTGATCGTGAAGGCCAGCAGCCACCCCGACAGGATCGCCGGAAAGATCACAGGAAGCGTGATGTCAAACAGAACCGCCCAAGGTTTTGACCCCAGATCCATCGCGGCTTCTTCGATGGCTCGGTCGGCTTGCAGCATGCGCGATTGGATGATCGTGGTGACGAAGACCATCGAGAAGGTGATATGTGCCAAGGTGACCGTGGTGAAGCCGCGCGAGGATGGCCAGCCGAGAAATTTCGCCATCAGGATGAACAGCATCAGCGAGGAAATTCCGGTGATCACCTCTGGCATGATAAGCGGGGCGGTGACGAGGCCCGAGAATAACGTGCGGCCCTTGAAGCGCCGAAAGCGGGCGAGGGTGATCCCCGCCATCGTGCCAAGGATTGTCGCCGCTGTGGCTGAGACTACCGCGATTTTCAACGATAGCAGCAAGGCCGCGCCGACCTGTTTGTTGGACAGCAGCGAGACATACCATTTGGTCGAAAACCCGCCCCAGACCGTTGCCAACCGTGATCCGTTGAAGGAATAGACCATCATCGACAGGATCGGGATGTAGAAGAACGCAAAGCCAAAGCACATCACGGTGATCAGGAAGATCGGGCGGCGTCTCATGGCTCGTCCCCTGCTTCGGCTTTTGATTGGTAATGCGTGTACAGCATCATCGGCCCTACCATCAGCAGCAGCAAAGCAATCGCCACCGAAGCCGCCATCGGCCAATCTGAGGCCGAGGAAAACTCATCCGCGATCACCCGGCCGATCATCGGGCTGGAGGCATCGCCCACCAGTGTCGGGATCACCAACTCGCCCGCCGCTGGGATGAACACCAGCATCGCGCCTGCGATAATCCCCGGCACGGATTGCGGCAGGGTCACGTCCAAAAACACCCGGAACGGGCGCGAGCCAAGGTCCATCGCGGCCTCGTCCAGCACCGGATCGAGCCGTTCGAGGTTGGCATAGAGCGGCAGGATCATAAACGGCAGGTAGGTGTAGACCATCACCAGAACCACCGCGAAATTGCTGTGCATCATCGGGATATTGTTCAGATGCCACGCCGCGGGGGTCAGCAGATTATAGGCGTCGGTCAGCAAGGCGTTGAACCAAGAGTTCTTGCCCATCAGCCCCATCCACGCATAGACCCGCAGCAGGAACGAGGTCCAGAACGGCAAAATCACCAGCATCAGCAAGATATTCCGCCAACTGGACGAAACCCGCGTCAGCGCCAGTGACATCGGATAGCCGAGCAGAAGGCAGAGCACCGTCGCCGTGGCTGCATTGCTGAGGGATACCAGAAACGCCCGGATATACAGATCGTCGTGGAACAGTCGCGAATAGCCGACAAAGCTGATCCACGGATGCTCGCCGCCATAGCCAAAGGGCGGCGCGGTGGGGGTGCGGGTGCCGAAAGAGATTGCCAGCACCAGCAGAAACGGGATGAAGAAGAACAGCAGCAGCCAGATATAGGGCAACCCGATGATCACCCCGCGATAGCCGCGCCCCTGCAGCCAAGTGGCGATCCGGTTGCGCATCATTCCACCAGCAATATCGCGGCCGGGGGCGCGAAGCTGAGGTAAACCTTGTCATCCCAATCAGGCCGCCCACCTGCAGAGCGCCCGGCGTTGACAGAGTGGACCGAGATCAGATCGCCCGAGGGCAAAGTGATGCGATAGAGACTATCCTTGCCGAAATAGGCCAAATCCTTGACCTGCCCCTCGATGACATTCTCAGCCTCTGGCCGCGCCTGACTGATGACCAGTTTCTCGGGGCGCACCGCTAAAGTCACCTCTTGGCCGACCGTCAGCCCCGGCACGGCGCGGGCCTGCACTGCCGCTTGAAATGCCGCGACCTGCACGGTTGCCATATCGCCCGCCAGAGCCGACACCCGCCCCGGAAACGCGGTGATAGAGCCGATAAATCCCGCCACAAAGCGTGAGTTCGGGTATTCGTAAATTTCGGTCGGCGCGCCAACTTGCTTGACGCGGCCCTTGTCCATCACCGCGATCCGGTCCGAAAGCGTCATCGCTTCTTCCTGATCATGGGTCACGACGATGAAAGTCACGCCTGTGCGCTCTTGAATCGACATCAACTCAAACTGGGTATGCTCGCGCAGTTTCTTGTCCAAAGCGGCCAAGGGTTCATCCAGCAGCAGCAGTTTCGGTTGCCGCGCCAACGCCCGTGCCAAGGCCACCCGTTGCCGCTGACCGCCAGAAATCTGATGCGGTTTGCGGTGGCCAAATGGCGAAAGCTGCACCAGCTCCAGCATCTCGGCCACGCGGGCTTTGCGCGCGGCCGCCGTCATATCCTCGTGCTTCAGCCCGTAGCCTACGTTTTTCTCAACGCTCATATGCGGGAACAGGGCGTAGCTTTGGAACATCATATGCACCGGGCGCTGCCACGGCGGCACCCCGGCCATATCCTGCCCGTCGATGAAAATGCGCCCCTCGGTCGGTTCTTCAAACCCCGCCAGCATCCGCAGCAAGGTGGTTTTGCCACAGCCCGACCCACCCAAAAGCGAGAAAATCTCGCCCTGCGCCACGGTCAGGGAAACGTCTTGCACGGCCTGAAAGGTGCCGAATTTCTTTGACACGCCCTCGATACGGATGAACGGATCAGCCACCTTAACCTGCCTTGATCTCGGCCCAGATCCGGGTGATTTCGCGGTCTTGTTCTTCGGATTGCGGCGCGGGGGTATACAGGCGGCTCATGGTTTCGGCATCCGGGTAAACCGCTGGGTCCGCGGTGATCGCCGGGTCCACCAAGGCCGTGGCCGCGCTGTTGGCATTCGCATAGCCGGTAAAATCGGTGCAGGCAGCAATCACTTCGGGGCGCAGCATGTAATCAAGGAACTTATGCGCGCCTTCGACATTCGGCGCATCTGCGGGGATGCACCAATTGTCAAACCAAGCTGGCGCGCCAGTTTTGGGGACGAAATATTGCAGATCAATATCAATCCCCGCCTCTTTCGCGCGGGTCTTGGCGACGCCGTAATCGCCTGACCATGTATTGGCCACGCAAATCTCGCCATTCGGCAGGGTGTTCAGGTAGTTGGCGTTATCAAACGTGCTGACATATTGCCGGATCGGGGCGACCGCATCGGCCATTTTGCGGTATTCCGGCTCTCGTGCCGAACTTGCATCCAGCCCCAGATAGCTGAGCACCATGAAGCCAAAATCGGTCGGGCTGTCCAACAAGGATATCCCGCAATCCGCCAGTTTCGCTGCGTTTTCCGGGTTCAGCAGCACGCCGAGATCGGACAAATCGGCATCCGGCAGACGTTCTTTCACCATCGCCATGTTGAATGTGAAGCCGACCGAGCCCCACATATAGGGCACGCCATATTGGTTGCCGGGATCGAAGCCTTCAACGATTTTCAGGATCGCCGGATCAAGGTTTTTCCAGTTCGGCAGCTTGGCGCGGTCTGGCTTTTGATAGACCCCGGCGGTGATGAAGCTGGCCAGTTTCAGGCTGGACATCAGCACCACATCATAACCGGTGGAGCCCGCCAGCATCTTGGCCTGCATTTCTTCGGCAGAAGCATAAAGGTCATAGACCACACCGACGCCGGTTTCGGCCTCAAAATCCGCCAGCGTGGTTTCGCCAATGTAATCCGACCAGTTGTAGACATTCACCGTGGCCGCCTGCGCCCAAGAGGGCCGGGCATAGGGCGCGGCCAAAGTGCCGCCAATCACACCAAGCGCGCTGCGTCGGGTCAGTTTCATGGCCGTCTCCCTGTTGTGTTGGTTTTCATGCAGGTTAGCCCTGTGCATTTGCTTGGCTAATCAATTCTTCATTGCGCGCCGCGATTTCCGCTTCAGGCGGGGCGGCGGGCAGAGTCATCACCGGCATCAAGGCGCGCAGACTGTCGTGGTGGCGCTTTAGCCCGTATTCCAGGTCTGACAGATGAAAGCCCTCAAATGCCGTCGACAGCATCGACTCGTTCGACCAGATCGACAGTTGCTGGTCTTCAGCCGAGGTGTCGCGGTCAATGCGGTAGGCCAGATAGCGCGCCACCTTCATGCGCCGCGATTCCACCGGCTGCCGGTAAATCCGCCCCGTCACCCGCGTCTTACCCGGAGAGATCGGGATTTCCTGATAAAACTGCACCGATTCCGGCGTGAAGGCGAACACAGCATTGGGGAACAGCCCGTAATAGGTCCAGACCGTCTGCAGATGTTCGGGCAGCCAGTCTTGCCGCTCGGTGATCGCCAGATACATCTTCACCGACCACCGCCGCGCCGGGGCATCGCCAAAGCTGCCAATCGACACATTCAGCCCGCCATCCAGATGCAGATCGCGGTAGGTGCGGCCATAGAGATCCTGCAACGCCGGATGGGCCATCGGCACATGATAACCTTCGTTATCGACATCGCGCACCGATTTCCAGTTCACCGGCAGTTCGGTCGCCCAATGTGGCATATCCAGTGGCTGCACGCCCTCGCTGCGATAACCCGCAAAATCGGCGGCATAGGGGGCAAGCATTTTGGCGACCGAGGGCTGCGGGCCGGGGAAAAATCGGATGAAGATGAAGCCGTGGAATACCTCCATCTTGATCGGTTTCAGGCCAAACTGCGCCCGATCCAACCCGCCGAAGCTGCTCGGCTGCGCTGCGCCGCGCAAAGAGCCATCGAGATTATAGACCCAGCCATGAAACGGGCAGACCAAAGCCCCTTTGCAATGGCCCTTTTCACCATTCACCACCCGTGCGCCGCGATGGCGGCACAGGTTGTGAAACGCTCGCACCACGCCATCTTGGCCGCGCATCACCACAGCGCGTTCACCCTGAAGGTCAAAGCCCAGCCAATCGCCGGGGTTGGCCACATCATTGACATGCCCCACCACCTGCCAATGCGTCAGGAACAAATTGTCACGCTCCAACGCGAACATCGCTTCGGAATGATAAGTCCAGGCCGGAAGCCCCCGGCGATCCCAATCATTCGGGATGGTCAGGCTGTCTGCGTCATGTTTGGTCATCTTGTGACCTCCATCTCTTGTGTAAGCCATTGGTGAAAGCGGTGAATCTCATATTCTTCGGGCATCAACGTGCCGCCGCGATAGGCGGGGGACATCAGCCCGCGCTGGTTCATCTCTGCCGCGTCGCCATCCTGACCCAGCACGATCTTGGCAAATGCGGCGACCTCTGCCGCATCAAACCCCGGCTGGGCCAAGGTTTCGGGCGAGAAATGCCATTCCACCACCAGCGCAGTGCGCAACGGCCCCAGCGGCACGATCCGCACCGAGCGCACATGATCGACATGCGCGACCACATAGGCCGTCGGCCAGAAGGTGACGAAGTGATACCCCGCCGCGCGTTCAGCCTCGGTCAGCCCGGCGAATTCTGGCCCGCAAGCCGCGCCGCTGGGGGTCCAGCTTGCCGCCCCCGGCTTCAGATTGCCCGCAGGCTGCGCGCCATCCCAATGCAACGCCTCGGACGCTGCCATGATCCCCTGCCCGTAAATCGGCACGCGGTCGCAGAGTTCTGGGTGAATTCCCGGGCAATGCAGACATTCTGAGTAATTCTCCCAGAACACCTTCCAGTTACAGGCAATTTCTGCCTTCCAGACATGGCCCGTCACAAGATCCTGCATCGGCCAATGATCCAGCACGGCCAGATCCACATCCGCGACCAGATCACCCGGGGCCTGCGCAGTATTCAGAAACAAGAAACCGGCCCAAACCTGCGATGCCACCGCCAACAAGCCATGCGTTGCCCGGTCAAAATCCGCTGTAGGAACAGCATGGCCCGTCGCCACCAATCGCCCATCAACGGCGGCATAGGCGAATGCGTGATAGGGGCAACGGATCAACTTGCCCATTGGCTGAACCGCATCCCGGCAAAGCTCAGACCCGCGATGCCGACAGCTGTTGTGATAGGCCGCAATGCTGCCCTCTCCCCGGCAGACGATCACATCTGCCGCACCCACCTGCACCCGCCGCATCGTGCCCGGCACAAAGTCCACCAACCGGCCCACACAAATCCAGTTCTGCGCGAACACCGTGGCACTCTCGCGCGCATACCAATCAGCGTCGTGGTAAACTGCCGCCGGCAGGGTTGCCGGGCAGAACTCCAGTCGAGATGAGGCGTGGGGCGAGACTTGCGTCATGGCAGACCATTGCTGTTTGCTCATGCTCGCAAGATTCTGACTGGTCTGTCAATCAGAAACTGTTAGACTTCTCAAAGCCACGATTTCAGCTATGAAAGCGCCATGAGCCATCTTGCCCCGACCATTCCGCCGCCGCGCAAATTGTCGCGCGAAACCCGCCGCACTCAGGTGATCGAGGCGACGATCGAGGTCGTCGCCACCCAAGGCTATGCCCGCACCACGCTGACCGATGTCGCGCGCAAGGCGGGGATCTCGCACGGTCTGGTCAATTTTCATTTCAAGACCAAAGACGCACTTTTGGCCGAAACCCTTGGCTATCTGTCCGAAGAATACCGCCAGAACTGGGCCTCTGCCTTGGCTGCGGCAGGCCCCAGCCCCGCAGAGCAGCTCGCCGCCATGCTGCGCGCTGATTTTGAACCGGCGATCTGCACGCCGACCCGGCTCGCTGCATGGCTGTCGTTCTGGGGCGAGGCGCAATCACGCCCGCTGTATCAAGATCGCTGTGGCGAGAATGAGCAGCTTTACACCAACAAGCTGGAACAGCTCTGCGCCGACCTCGTGCGCCAAGGCGGCTATCACGGCGACCCAATCCTGATCGCACGGGTGCTGCGGGTAACATGCGAAGGCGTCTGGGTCGATCTTAGCTCGATCATCAACCCCTATACCCCGGCCGAGGCACTTCAGACCGTCCACGCCGCCGCAATGGCGTTCTTCCCGAAACATTTTGGCGCAACCGGACTGCTCTAGCCCTTTTCGCATCTCAGCGGCTCTTAAAGCAGGCGGATAGCCTGCGCTGGCTGCCGGGGGTCCCCGCGCCCCGCGGGGGGGTGGCTGCCATGGGTGGACCTATCTACCCGAAGGGCGCGCGCAGCGCGGGTCCATCCCACGCCATCGGGTATGTTAAGCTTGCAGCAAAAAGCCCGCCCTGAACATCAGGGCGGGCTATGGTTTTCTCGGCAATCCGGCTTAATGCACAACCGCCTGCAGTGGCCGCGCACGGCGCGAGGCTGACACCCTGTCGCCGATGATCAGCCCATCTGCCCCGGCGCTGACCTTGATCAAAGCCCCGTCCAGCACATCGCCAGACAAGATCATCTCGGCCAACGGGTTTTGCAGATGATTCTGGATGACCCGTTTCAGGGGGCGCGCGCCGAACACCGGATCGTAGCCCTCATCCGCAAGCCAAGCACGCGCCTCGGGGTCCAGATCAAGGCCAATCTTGCGCCCTGCCAGACGTGCCTCAAGCTTGCGCAACTGGATCTCGACGATGCCAGTCATATCGGCGCGGTTCAGGCGGTCGAAGATGATCTGCTCGTCCAGTCGGTTCAGGAACTCGGGGCGGAAGTGTTGCCGCACCGCTTCCATCACTTGCGCCCGTGCAGCGCCCTGATCGGCCCCCTCGGGCAGTTCGGACAAAGCCCGCGCGCCAAGGTTGCTGGTCAGGATGATCAGCGTCTGCTTGAAGCTTACCGTGCGGCCCTGACCATCGGTCAGCATGCCATCATCCAACACCTGAAGCAGCACGTTGAACACGTCTGGGTGGGCCTTTTCCACCTCGTCAAACAGCACCACCTGATAAGGGCGGCGACGGACGGCTTCGGTCAGCACGCCACCTTCATCATAGCCCACATAGCCCGGAGGCGCGCCGATCAGGCGGCTGACCGCGTGTTTCTCCATGAATTCGGACATATCAATCCGCACCATCGCCGAGTCGTCGTCGAACAGATATTCGGCGACGGCTTTGGTCAGCTCGGTCTTACCTACCCCGGTTGGCCCGAGGAAGAGAAAGCTGCCCAAAGGCCGCCCCTCGTCGTTCAGCCCAGCGCGGGCACGGCGAACGGCGTTGGCGACGGCGGTGACGGCGGCTTGTTGGCCGATCACGCGACGACCCAACTCCTCTTCCATCTTCAGCAGCTTTTCCCGCTCGCCTTCCAGCATTTTGGCGACGGGAATCCCGGTCCAACGCTCGACGACTTCGGCGATCTGCTCTGGGCGCACGGCTTCGGACACCAAGGCGTCACCTTCGCGGGCTTCAGCCTCGGCCAGCTGTTTTTCCAGCCCCGGAATAATGCCGTAGGAAAGTTCCCCAGCCCGCCCAAGGTTGCCATCACGCTTGACCTGATCCAACTCGGCACGAAAGCGGTCGAGTTGTTCTTTCAGATCGCGGCTGGCCTCTAGCTTGTCACGTTCAGACTGCCATTTGGCTGTCATCGCGTCAGATTGCTCCAACAGATTGGACAGTTCGAGTTCCAGCTTTTCCAAACGATCCTTGCTGGCGGCATCGTCTTCCTTCTTCAGCGCCTCGGCTTCGATTTGCAGCTGAAGGATCTGGCGATCCAGTTGGTCGAGTTCCTCGGGCTTGCTGTCCACCTCCATCCGCAGACGCGAGGCCGCTTCGTCCACCAAGTCAATCGCCTTGTCGGGCAGGAAACGGTCGGTGATGTAGCGATGCGACAGGGTGGCTGCGGCGACCAAAGCGCTGTCCGAAATCCGAACGCCGTGGTGCAGTTCGTATTTTTCCTTGATGCCGCGCAGGATCGAGATCGTATCCTCCACCGTTGGCTCAGACACCATCACCGGCTGAAAACGACGGGCCAAAGCCGCATCTTTTTCGACGTATTTGCGGTATTCGTCCAAGGTGGTGGCACCCACGCAATGCAACTCACCCCGCGCCAGCGCAGGTTTGATCAGGTTGGCAGCATCCATGGCGCCATCGGATTTGCCCGCGCCGACCAGCGTGTGCATCTCGTCGATGAACAGAATGATGTCGCCATTGGCAGCGGTGACTTCGTTCAGAACACCTTTCAGACGTTCCTCGAACTCACCCCGATACTTCGCCCCAGCGATCAAAGCGCCCATGTCCAGCGCCATCAGTTTCTTGTTGCGCAAACTTTCAGGCACGTCGCCGTTGACAATGCGCAGGGCCAAACCTTCGGCAATCGCGGTTTTACCCACCCCCGGTTCACCGATCAAAACCGGGTTGTTCTTGGTGCGGCGCGACAGAACCTGCATGGCGCGGCGGATTTCTTCATCCCGGCCAATGATTGGGTCGATTTTGCCTTGGCTTGCGGCCTCGGTTAGATCGCGGGCGAATTTCTTCAGCGCATCATAGGTTTCCTCTGCCGAGGCAGAATCCGCCGTGCGACCTTTGCGGATGTCATTGATCGCGGCGTTCAGCTTTTGTGGGCTGACAGCGCCCGCGTCCAGTGCATCCTTGGCGGCGGATTTCACCATGCCCAAGGCCATCAGGATACGTTCAACCGGAACAAAAGAATCGCCCGCCTTCTTGGCCAGCTTTTCAGCCTCGTCCAGCACTTTCACCAAGCCCGGATCCATATAGGGCTGCGCATCGCCCGAGACTTTCGGCACCTTACCCATCGCAAGAGCCAAAGATTCCACCACGCGCGCAGGGTCACCCCCGGCGCGGCGAATCAGGTTGGACGCCAAGCCCTGATCATCGTCCATCACAGCTTTCAGCAGATGTTCGGGCGCCAGCCGCTGATGGCTTTCCCGCATCGCAATGGTCTGTGCCGCTTGAATGAAGCCGCGCGACCGCTCCGTGAATTTCTCTAAATTCATCGGTAACACTCCTCTGGTTAAGCGCCCCAGCGATGCCCGGAAACCAGCACATCGACGGTGGCCTTGCCGAATAATTGGGGGGCGGCCCAAGGCTTTGCAATGGGCATCTGCTGCGGGGTCGCACGAATTTTACGCAGCTTCGGGCGGCGCACCGCCGATAGCGGGGGTATTGGTCGGCGCGATACCGCTTTGGTTGAATTGCCGCCTTGCCCGAGGCGGTATTCCAGCCCAATCGAAGCAAAGACCAAGAAAAGGCAGGCCAAGATGCAGGATATTTTACAGGTGCTGATCCACAAGGCCCCGGTGCAGGGCTTGCTGCTGCATATCGGCAAAAGCGGTTTGTGCATCGGTGACGCGGCGGAACTGCATCTGCAAAATGACGGCAAAATTGCAATTCATGCACAGGCCAAACGGCCATTGCTGGGCCTGCTACCGCGCCGCAGTCTGCGGCATCTGGGGCATCTGGGCCCCGCCGCCACCAATGTAATGACCGAGCCTTTGCGCCACGGCGATCATCTGCGCGTGCGCATCGTTGGCCTGACGCCCGAGCATCTTTCCCCCGATGGCGCTGCAGAAGTCTATATCTCGGTCTGGAGTAACACGCACCGGTTGCTTGCTGCGCGTCCGCAAACGCCGATCGAGATCAGCCCCGGCCAAAGCTAGGGCCTGAAGCAGGCAAGAATTAGGCCTCGTAGCGCACATAGGCAAAGGCGCTGGAATCGGGTGCCCAATTCGGCACGTTCATCGTGCCTTGACCGCCAGTAAACTCAAGGATGCGGCGGCGGTTTTGGCCATTGGGGTCGCACAGGCACAGAGCCACCGGAAGATTGGCGGGATGGCCGGTCGTTCCGGGCGGGTAGGCGAGATACAGCAAATGCTGGCCATCCGGCGACGGGTGCGGAAACCAGTTGACGCAATCATCCGCAAACAGCTTGCGTTGACCGCTGCCATCAGCCTTCATCACCCAAATCTGCGCATGGCCGTCACGGTCGCAGTTGTAAAAGATGTGGTTGCCGTCGGCGCTGAAATCCGGGCCATCGCAATGGCCTTCGCCCAGTGTCAGGCGCTGCTCTGCCCCGCCCAACGACAGAGTGTAGACATCCAGTACCCGTCTGCCCTCGCGTGCCGCAACATAGGTCAGGGTTTTGCCGTCGGGCGACCAACCGTGCCACCAGCTGGGCGCCTCGGGTGAAGCTTTGACGGGGTCGCCGCCCGCCGCCGGGATCAGGTAAATTTGCGAGCCTTTTCCCTCGTGATGCGACGAAATCACGATCTGGCGGCCATCCGGGCTGATGCCGTGATCGTTGTTCAGCTTTTGCGCAACGCCGGTATCCACCACAATCATCGCCGGATCGGCCAGCGGCACCCGATATAGCCGCCCGTCGCCGTTGATCAGCAGGCTTTCGCCCGAGGGATCCCAGTTTGGCGCTTCGATATGGCGGTCGGTTTGCAACACCAATCGAGAGGTGCCGCCGGCCAGATCGTAGATTTCCAGAAAGCTGCGCACTGCGAAACCCTTTCAAGCAATCGGTAGAACCCCAGCCTTAGGTCTTGGTTTTTGGAGTCAGTAACTTCGTTGGCCGCAGGGCTTCGGCGGCTTTGAACAAACCAAATGTCTGGTTGACGTAATTCACCACACCGCTGAGCTGTTCTAGGTATTTCTGCAGCTCTGGCGTCTTTTCGGCCTCGACCATCTGCACCGGGCGATCCGGGCCTTCGGCTTCAAACTGGCAGTAGAACAACGGCTCGCCACGCTTCAGAATGATGTCTTTCTCAGGCTCGTGCCATTCAAACGCCCACATCAGCGGGCGCGGCCAGATGTTCAGCGGAAAGCGTCCGCCGAAAATCGTGCCGGGCAGCTGTTCGCGGCGGTAATGCGCAAAGGCGGACAGCTGCGAGATATAGACCAGCTCATCGGCGATAAAGCAGTAGGGCAAAGCCATCTGCACCGTAGGGCGATCCGGGTAGCGCCATTCGGCCTCGGACACCAGCGTCATCACCTCGTTCAACTTATTGGGGCGGATGGTCGAGGCTGCACCCGCACGGTTGATCAGATGCGGTTTGCCTTTGTCATCGCGGCCAAAGCCCAGATGGATGTCGAACGGGCATTTGATCAGGAAATAGCGGCTTTCCAGCTGGATCACCGCCGGGCAGCGGCTGGCCGATTTGGCATGCGCCTTGTTCGCTTGCCGAAACAACACACGCTCGGGCGGATCATACAGCACGGCACCTTTGTCTTGCGTCAGAAACCAGCCGATGCTGACCGGGCCGGATTTCGGGCCCTCTTCCGGGCGCTCAAAGCTCAGGTTGATGTCCATGCACAGGCCTTTCGTTTCGCGGCAGAGTCGGCGGAAACCCCGGTTCTGTCAATCAGCCTCGGCACGGACCAACTGCGCGCCTGCCTGCGGTGACAACCGCGCGAACAGCAGCGCCGAGGACAGTGCAAGCATCGCGATCACGCCAAACACGATCGGAAAATTGCCCAGATCAGTGGCAGCGGTGCCGCGCAGATAGCCCGCACCCTCCAGCGTCATTGCCGCCAAGGTGATGCCGATGGAGCCGGACAATTGCTGCAAGACCGCGGTGAACGAAGTGGCCGAGGACAAGCGCTCTGACGGGACTTCGGCATAGGCGATGGCGTTGACAGAGGTGAATTGCAACGAGCGTGACAACCCGCCGACAAACAGCACAGCCAGCATCAAAAGCCACGGCGTTTGCGGGGTGAAGCCGGCCGGGGCAAGGATGAACACCGCCGAGATCAGCGCATTCACCAGCAGCACCCGTCGGAAGCCAAAGCGGCGCAGGATCGGCTGGGCCGCGAATTTCAGCACCAGCGCGCCGATGCCCGACGCAAAGGTGATCAGGCCTGATTGCAGCGGGTTCAGCCCGAAGCCCAGCTGCAGCATCAACGGCAACAGGAACGGCAGCGCGCCGACCCCAACACGGAACAGGGTGCCTGCGGTGACAGAGATGCGGAAGGTCGGCAGTGCCAACAGGCGCAGGTCCACCATCGGATTGTTCACCCGCAGGGCGTGGCGGACATACAGCGCGATCAGGGCAGCTCCGCCTGCGGTCAGCGTGAACACGAGCAACGGAGAGGCAAGGTTCAGGCCCATCAGCGTGGCACCGGTCAGAAAGCCAGCCAAGCCGGGGCCAAGCAGCAAGAAGCCTGCGGTGTCAAAGCTGCGGGGTTCAGGCTCACGCAGGTCCGGGATGTAGAGGGTGGCAAGGATCACGCCGAGGACGGCAATCGGAATGTTGATCCAGAAAATCCAGCGCCAGTCCCAGTAGGTGGTGATATAACCGCCCAAGGGTGGCCCCAGCACCGGACCCAGCAAAGCCGGCACCGTCAGCCAGGCCAGCGCCCCCACCAGCCCGGCGCGGGGGGTGCCGCGCAGCACGATCAGGCGGCCCACCGGAGTCATCATCGAGCCACCGATGCCCTGCAAAGCGCGGGCGGCGACAAGTTCGATCAGGTTGGTGGACAGCGCGCAGGCGATGGAGCCCGCCGCAAACACCACGATGGCGGCGCGGAAGATTTTGCGCGCCCCGAAACGGTCAGCCATCCAGCCCGATGCCGGGATGAACACCGCAAGCGCCAGCAGATAGGTCGTCAGCACCAGCTTGAGATGGATCGGATCAGACCCAAGATCCTTGGCAATCTGCGGCAGCGAGGTCGACAGCACTGAAGAGTCGATATTCTCCATCAGCAGGGCTGTGGCGACGATAAGCGGGAGGATGCGGGTAGAGGCCATCGCGGGACAATCCTCCAAGCCGGGGTTGGGTGCAAGAGGCCGGTTGCAGGGTGGCACGCGGTTGTGAAGGGTGGGCCGTTTAGGGGCGCTGTGAGCCTCCGGCGGGGATATTTGGGCCAGTGTGATATGAGGGTTTTGCTTGGTCCCAACTCGGGACCTTTCTTATGTGTTTTTTATCAATAGGTTAGAGGTGCGGGTTTAAGGTTTTGTTAAGGGTTTGCAGCGACGGGCGCGTCTGCGCGGGGCGAAACACTTCCGGGTGATCTGCTGCGATTTGGGTCAGGTTTATCCTGAAAGAGCGGCTTTCAGGGCGGCGACTTTGACCCGATCTGTGCGTTTTTCGGTGCCCGATTGAAACCCGAATTCGCGCGCAGGGCCACCACTGGGCAGCGCACTGGCGCAAGAGGCGTGGATTTCGCGCAGGCCCAGATGCGACAGCTTTGGCAGTGTTTCCAAAGAAACCCCCGAGCCGGGCATGATGATCACGCCGTCGCCTGCGGCCTGCATCATAGCGGCCAGCGTCTCGGCCCCATCGGCAGCGGTCAGCGCACCGCCCGAACTGAGGATACGGCGAAAGCCAAGGCTCCGGGCGGTGGCCACGGCCTGCAGCTTGTTGGGGGTAAGGTCGATGCAGCGGTGCAAGGTGACATCAAGGCCAGCGGCTTCGTCCAGCAGCACCCGCAGCACGGTTTCATTCAGGCGGCCATCTGGATGGCTTGCGCCAAGCACAACACCTTTCAGACCCAAGGCGCGGGCGGCGCGGATATCGGCGCGCATCACCGCAACCTCGGCCACGGTATAGCTGAAATCGCCCGAGCGCGGGCGGATGATCGGATAGCAGGGCGTGGTTGCCTGTGCGGCCAGTTCCATCAACCCCTGCGAGGGCGTCAGCCCGCCGAGGGCAAGCGCCGCGCATAGCTCGACCCTGTCGGCACCGCCTGCGATAGCCTCAGTCAGGCCAGCGGGATCATCAACGCAGACTTCAAGGATGATGTTAGCCAAAGCGGGCCTCCCCTGCGGCAGCGGCCCCGGCCAGGCCCGCGTCGGCGGATACGGTGGCGGGGACGACCAAGGCCGCGTGGGTCTGGCGCAGGATACGGGCGCGCACGGCTTGATCTAGGCAGGCAATCAGGACGGTATCATTGGCAAGGCCGCCGCCTACGGGGACAATCTCGGCCCCGATCAGGTTGACCACCATCGCCAACTGACCGCTGACCAGATCCAGCCAGCGCGGCATGGTGCTTTGATCACCCGCCCGCCACGCGGCAATAATGGCCTGAGCGCTGGCGGTCTGCCCAGTGAAATGCAGGTGCAAGCGTTCTATGCCGCGGGCACCGCCAACCGTGTCTAAACAACCGATTTGACCACATCCACAGGGCAAAGCTGGATTTTCAACAACCGGGCCATGCCCCCATTCACCCGCATAGCCACCGGGGCCGGTGACAATCTGGCCGTTCAGGATCAGGCCACCGCCAACCCCGGTGCCGAGGATCACCCCGAACACGTTGCGACGATTGCGCCCGGCGCCCGAAGTGGCCTCGGCCATCGCGAAGCAATCGGCATCATTCAGGATCAGCACGGGCAGGCCAAGTGCGGCCTGCAGATCGGCGCTGACGTTGCGGGTATCAAGGCAGGGGATATTGGCGACCTTGATGCGACCACTGGTGGGATCGACCACGCCGGTGATTGAAATGGCCACAGCGGTTTCGGTGCTGTGAAAGCCGGCGAGTGCCGCGGCGAAGGCGGCAAAATCATCGGCAGGCGTCGCGGTTTCGCCCAAGGGCGTCAGCTGACCGTTGTGGCTGCGGGCGGCTTTTATGCGGCTGCCGCCGATGTCGAACGCGAGGATCAATGGCGAGGCTCCTTGACAGGCCGATCTGTTGACCGCATGACGCCCGAAATCGAAGGAGATCGCAATGCCGGATGCCCGTTTGTCTGACGATCGTTTAATTGTAGCACTCGATGTGCCAAATATTGTGCAAGGGCTCGATTTGGCGGCGCGGCTGGGCGATGCGGTCTCGTTCTACAAAATCGGGCTGGGGATGCTGACGGGCGGCGGTTTTGCTTTGGCCAATGAGCTGAAGCAGGAACAGGGCAAGCGGATTTTTCTGGACATGAAGCTGTTCGACATTGGTGCCACGGTCGAGGCGGCGGTGCGCGGGATTGCCCAATATGATCTGGATTTTCTGACCGTGCATGGCGATCCGCAGGTGGTGCGGGCGGCAGCGGAGGGACGGGCCGGGACCGGGCTGAAGATTTTGGCGGTGACGGTGCTGACTTCGCTGGATCGGGCCGATCTGGATGCGAACCTGATCAAGCCGGGGGATATCCGAGAGATCACGATTGAACGCGCGGCGCGGGCGCTGGAAGCGGGGGCGGATGGGGTGATCGCGTCACCGCAAGAGGCCGCGTTGATCCGGGCCTTGCCGCAGGCGGTGGGCAAGCTGATCGTGACGCCGGGAGTGCGGCCTGCCGGTGCCGAATTGGGCGATCAAAAGCGGGTGGCGACGCCAGCGCAGGCGATTGCCGATGGCGTGGATCATATCGTCGTTGGGCGTCCGGTGTGGCAAGCGGCCGACCCTTTGGCTGCGGCGCGTGCGCTTGTGGCAGAGATGCGATCCCCGCAGGCATCGCTGCCCAATCGCTGAATTAGGCCGTGTTAGAGACTATTTCTGCTGCGGTGCTGGTGGCATAAGCAGGGGTTTCACACCCCTGCACCCCGTGGGATATTTATGAACAGATGAAAGCAAATTTTAGATAATTTTTAGCGGGTTTTCGGGTCTTGGCCTTTGCTGCCGCGCGCAATAGCGTGGCATCAAACAGGAGACTTGCCATGACCGACAACGTATCGACGCATCAGGCCGAAGAAGATGCGCGCAATGAAGATATTCTGATTTATGTGAACGGGAAGGTTGTGCCGAAAGCACAAGCCATGGTCTCGGTTTACGATTCAGGCTTCATGTTGGGCGATGGCGTTTGGGAGGGGATCCGGCTGTATAATGGCCGCTGGACCTTTCTGGACGAGCATATCGCACGGTTGTTCGAGGCAGCCAAAGCGATTGATCTGGCTATTGGGTTGACCCAGGAACAGGTGATTTCGGCCGTGTTAGAGACACAAAAGGCCAATGGCATGGTGACGGATGCGCATGCACGGCTGATGGTGACGCGGGGGGTGAAGACGCGGCCGTTTCAGCATCCAAAGCTGAGCCAACGTGGGCCGACGATGGTGATCATCATGGAACATTCGCGGCAGAAGCTACCGAGACCGATCCGGCTGGCGACGGTGCCGCATATGCGTGGCTTGCCGATGACGCAGGACCCGAAGCTGAACAGCCATTCCAAGTTGAACTGTATTCTGGCCTGCATTGCTGCCGAGAAGGCTGGCGCGGATGAGGCGTTGATGTTGGATGTGCATGGCTTTGTGAACACCACAAATGCGTGCAATTTCTTCATCGTGCGGAAGGGGGCAGTTTGGACCTCGACCGGGGATTATTGCATGAACGGGATCACCCGGCAGAAGGTGATTGATCTGTGCCGCGCCAATGACATTCCGGTGTTTGAACGCAATTTTAGCCTTGTAGAGACGTATTCAGCGGATGAAGCCTTTCTGACGGGGACGTTTGGGGCGCAGACTCCGGTGGGGACATTGGACGGGCGGGTGATTGGCACCGGGCAATTGGGGCCGATGACCGAACGCATCAGGGGGTTGTATAAGACGCTGGTGGGGGCATGAGTGCGACTGCCAAGCGCATTGCGATGTGGTCAGGGCCGCGCAATTTGTCCACCGCCATGATGTATAGCTTTGCGGCGCGGGGTGATTGCACCGTGTGGGATGAGCCGTTTTATTCGGCCTATCTGGAGTACACCGGGATGGATCATCCGATGCGCGACGAGATCATCGCCGCGCACGAGCCTGACCCGGATGTGGTGGCATCAATCTGCAAGGGCCCGGTGCCGGGGGGCAATGCGGTGTTTTACCAAAAGCACATGACCCTGCACATGATCGAGGGCTTTGATCGGCGCTGGATGCGGTCTTGCACCAATGTGTTCCTGATCCGGCATCCGGCGCGGGTGATCGCCAGCTATGCGAAGAAACGCGAAGGCACCACGCTGGACGATGTGGGATTTGTGCAGCAATCACAGCTGTTTGACGAGGTGGCGGGCTGGTCTGGCAAACCACCGGTGGTGATCGACAGCGATGACATTCGCGCCGCACCCGAGGAGATGTTGCGCAAGCTCTGCGCGGCTATTGAGGTGCCGTTTACCCGCAAGATGCTACATTGGCCTGCAGGTGGAAATGAGGCCGATGGAGTCTGGGCTCCGCATTGGTATGCGGCGGTGCATCGCAGCACGGGGTTCGATGGGGTGGAGGGTCCGCTGCCAAAACTGGGCGGGGTCTACGCCGAGTTGGCGCTGCAGGCTTTGCCGTATTACGAGCGGTTGGCAGCGTTCAAACTTTAGATCGGCGCGCCGCTGTGCAGGGCTGACAGCAGCTGATCCGCCTCACGCAGAACGGTGTCGCGGTGGCTTTCGGCCATTTTATCCCAGGTGCGATACATCTGCGCCATGCGCGGGTTTTTCGCAAAGCGGTCGCGGTGCCGATCCAGAAACTGCCAATACAGCAGGTTGAACGGGCAAGCATCGGGGCCCGTGCGGTCTTTCACCTTATAGACGCAGTTACCGCAATAGTCGGACATCCGGTCAATATAGGCCCCGGAGGAGACATAGGGTTTTGAGCCCAGCTGGCCGCCGCAGCTAAATTGACTCATCCCCAACGTGTTCGGAGCCTCTACCCACTCAAATGCGTCGATATAGACCGCGAGATACCATTCGTGGACAAAAGCAGGGTCTATTCCGGCCAAAAGCGCGAAATTCCCGGTGATCATCAGGCGCTGAATATGGTGGGCATAGGCCAGATCACGGGTCTGCGCGACGGCGGCCTTCACGCAGGCCATTTTGGTTTTGCCGCCCCAATAGACGGCGGGCAACGCCGCTGTGTGGTCAAGTGCGTTCCAAGTCGGATAATCCGGGCCATTCAGCGCCCAGATGCCCCGCACATATTCGCGCCAACCGATGATCTGCCGGATGAATCCTTCAACCGCGTTCAGCGGCGCGCGGCCTGCGTGATATTCAGCCTCGGCCCGCTTGCAAACCTCAAGCGGCGAAAGAAGGCCAAGGTTGATACAGGGCGACAGCAGCGAATGGCTGAGGAAGGGATCATCGGTCAGCATCGCGTCTTGTTCATCGCCAAAGCGGGGCAGGCTATGAGTGATGAAATGATCCAATGCTTGCAAAGCCTGATCGCGGTCCGTGGGCCAGTGGAAGGGGCGAAGTTTGCCAAAATGTTTTGAAAAATGCGTCTCTACAAGGCCTAGAACGGCCTCTGTTTCGGCATCGGGGGCAAAGCGCAGCGGTTTTGGCCGCAGCAAGTCTGGTTTGGCGGCTTTGCGGTTTTCGGGGTCAAAATTCCACTGGCCGCCGATGGGCTGATCGCCTTCCATCAATAGGCCCGTGCGTCGGCGCATGTCGCGGTAAAACCATTCCATGCGCAACTGTTTCCGCTCGGCAACCCAAGCGGTGAACGCTTCGGGCGGGCACAGGAAGCGGTCGTCGGGCAGCATGCTCACATTGAGCGGGATGGCCTCCAGTGCTTGCAAAAGGCGCCAATCGCCCGGAGTCGTGACAAACAGCCGATCAGAGCCATAATCTGCCGCGCGGCGCAGGATTTCAGCGGGCAGCGATGGCCCGGTTTCGGGATCGCCCAGCCGGGAATAGGCGACGGTGTAGCCATGTTGCGACAGATGCCGCGCGAATTTGCGCATCGCGGTCAGCACCAGCGCTATTTTTTGCGGGTGGTGCGGAACGGCGGTGGATTCGGCCATCACCTCGGCCATCACGATGATATCGCGGGCGGGATCAGCAGCGCGCAGGCCTGCAAGCGTGTCGGTCAACTGGTCACCCAAGACCAAGATCAGGCGGGGTTTGTCTGTCATGGCGCGGAGATAGCGCGCTGTTTTGAAAAGTCAGGGGGCGTTGCGCTTAACCCAGCAGTTTTGCCAGCCCCATTGCCACCGCAGGGTTGCCGGACAGCTTGATCTTTCCGGTGACCAGAGCGGTCATTGGGTTCAGCTTGCCTTTCAAAAGATTGCTCAGGTTATCCTCGGTCAGGCGCAGGGTGCAATCGGCGTCACGATCTTCGGTCGTGGCGGTGCCGTCGGCCAAGACGATCAGGCCAGACGCGCCGCAATCAAACTTGAGACTGCCCGAGAAGGTCTTGGTTTCCAACTCTTTGCGCAGACGCGCCGCGATGTCTTGCAGTGCCAAGGGTGCTCTCCTGATGCCTCAAGACAAGGTAGCCGGATGGCGGGGCAGCACAACCGCGCCGTGGCGTCACACCATGCAAAAGGCCGCACCTTTGCGGGTGCGGCCTTGCAAACTGCGTAAACTTTTAGCCTTTGTCGGCAACCCGGGCGTTGCGGGCGGCGATCAGGCGCAGACGCAGGGCGTTGAGGCGGATGAAGCCCTCGGCGTCTTTTTGGTCGTAAGCGCCGGCATCTTCTTCAAATGTCACATGCTTTTCAGAATACAGGCTGTAGTCGGACCAGCGCGCCACGGTGCGGGCGGAGCCTTTATAGAGTTTCACCCGGACGGTGCCAGTCACATATTCTTGGGTCTTGTCGATCAAAGCCTGAAGCGCTTCACGCTCGGGCGAGAACCAGAAGCCGTTATAGATCAGCTCGGCATAGCGAGGCATGATGCTGTCTTTCAGGTGGCCCGCACCAGCGTCGATGGTGATCTGCTCGATGCCACGATGCGCTTCCAGCAGGATGGTGCCGCCGGGGGTTTCATAGAGGCCGCGCGATTTCATGCCAACGAAGCGGTTTTCGACGAAATCGAGCAGGCCCACGCCATGTTTGCCGCCAAGATCGTTCAGACGTGCAAGGATGGTGGCAGGAGAAAGCGCCTCGCCGTTGATCGAGACGGCATCGCCACGCTCAAAGCCGATTTCGACATACTCTGGGGTATCCGGGGCCTTTTCGACCGGGGTGATGCGCTGATAGACGAATTCGGGGGCTTCTTCGGCCGGATTCTCCAGCACTTTGCCTTCCGACGAAGTGTGCAGCAGGTTGGCATCGACCGAGAACGGCGCTTCGCCGCGTTTGTCTTTGGCAATCGGGATTTGGTTGGCTTCGGCGAATTCCAACAGCTTGGTGCGGCTGGTCAGATCCCACAGACGCCACGGCGCGATGACTTTGATGGCCGGATCAAGGGCCGCAGCGGAAAGTTCAAACCGCACTTGGTCGTTGCCCTTGCCCGTCGCACCATGCGCCACCGCATCAGCGCCGGTTTCCTGCGCGATGCGCACCAGATGCTGGCTGATCAGCGGGCGGGCGATCGAGGTGCCCAGCAGATACAACCCCTCATACAAAGCATTGGCGCGGAACATCGGGAACACGAAGTCGCGCACAAATTCTTCGCGCACATCGACGATATGGATGTTTTCTTCTTTGATCCCCATCAGCAAGGCTTTTTGCTTGGCCGGGGCCAGTTCTTCGCCCTGCCCCAGATCGGCGGTGAAGGTCACCACCTCGCAGCCATATTCGGTTTGCAGCCATTTCAGGATGATCGAGGTATCAAGACCGCCGGAATAGGCGAGGACGACTTTCTTGGGGGCAAGCTTGGCGGTCATGGGGCAACTCCGATGCGGGTTTCGCCCGCGATTAAAGGGAAATGCGGTCAAGGGCAAGCGGGGCGGTTGACAGGGGGCGGCTGCGGTCCAACATGGCGCGATTGTTTTTTAGGATATGGAGACGAGAATGAAGGGCGTGCAGATTTTCTCACATTCGCTGCGGCAGGTGATGGATAACCTTGGCCCTGCGCTGAAGGTTTCGGGGGTGCTTTATCTGGTGCAGGTCGTGGTGACGGGCGCGCTGGGCTATGCGCTGTCGTCGGTGGGCGTGGGCGGGATGAGCGGCGGCTTGGGGCTGGGCGCGGTGCTGGTGCTGGTGATCTCTTTGATCACCGGGATCTGGATTGCGGTCGCTTGGCATCGCTATGTGCTGCTGGGCGAGGTGCCCGCAGGCTTTGTGCCGCCGTTCATGGGTGAGCGGATGGGGCAGTATTTTATCAAATCTCTGCTGATCGGGCTGGTCCTGATGGTGCTGGGCGCAATTCTTGGCATGATCGTCGGCCTGCTGTTTGGCCGTTTGGTGATGGCAGGCGGGGTGTTTGTTGGCATCGTGCTGATGGCGGGGATGGTGCAGGTGCCGATGGTTTTTCTGGGGCTGCGGCTGGCGGCAGCACTGCCGGGCACCGCATTGGATCAGAAGCCCGATCTGCTGGCGGGGTGGCGCGCGACCGAGGGCGACTGGCGGTCTTTGGTGCAATTGGCGGTGATCATGACGCTGGCGCTGGTGGTGGTAAATCTGATCAGCTTTTTCGTGTTCGGCGGCTATGGCGTGATGGCAACTTTGTGGCAGGTGATCGCGGGTTGGCCGGTGATGATGGTGGGCCTGTCGATTTTGACGACGCTTTATGGCCATTACATCGAAAGACGCCCGCTTGTCTGACTTGCTTTTGAACCTTTGGCGGGCGTAATCGGGGATATGAGTGATTTTCCTGATGCCGCCCGCCAATCGACCCGTGCTTTGCGCGAATTGTTCCCGCGCACGCCGTTGCAGCGCAACGACTATCTGTCGCGGCGCTACGGAGCCGAGATTTGGCTGAAGCGCGAAGATTTGTCGCCAGTGCGCAGCTATAAACTGCGCGGCGCATTCACCGCGATGCGCAAAGTGCGCGCCAATAATCCGGGGCAGACGGCGTTTGTCTGCGCGAGTGCGGGCAACCATGCGCAGGGCGTCGCCTTTGCCTGCAAGCATTTCGGAGTGAAAGGCACGATCTTCATGCCCGTCACCACGCCGCAGCAAAAAATCGACAAGACGCGGGCCTTTGGCGGCGACGCGGTGAAAATCGTGCTGACCGGCGATTATTTCGATCAGACTTTGGCGGCAAGCCAGACCTATTGCGCCGAGCAGGGCGCGCATTTCCTGTCGCCATTCGATGATGAGGATGTGATCGAGGGCCAGGCCTCGGTCGCGGTAGAGATGCTGGAGCAGTTGGGCCGCGCCCCCGATCTGGTGGTGCTGCCAGTTGGCGGCGGTGGTCTGGCCTCAGGCGTGACGCGGTTTTTGCGGATTGAAGCGCCGCAGACAGAGTATCGCTTTGTCGAGCCTGTTGGCGGCGCAAGTCTGACGGCGGCTTTGGCTGCGGCAGAACCTGTAAAATTGCGCACGATCAATAGTTTTGTCGATGGTGCGGCGGTGGCACGTCTGGGCGACAAGACGTTTGCGGCACTGGCGTGGGTCAAACCCGCCGAGGTTCTGTTGGCCCCAGAGGACCGTATTTGTGTGACAATGCTGGAAATGTTGAACGTCGAAGGCATCGTGCTGGAGCCGGCTGGGGCGCTTTCGGTCGATGTGTTGCAGGATTTGGCTGGGGAAGTCGCTGGAAAAACCGTGGTCTGCGTCACCTCTGGCGGCAATTTCGATTTTGAGCGGCTGCCCGAAGTGAAAGAACGCGCGCAACGCTATTCTGGCGTGAAGAAGTATTTCATCCTGCGGATGCCACAGCGACCGGGGGCGTTGAAAGAATTTCTGGGCATGCTTGGCCCGGATGACGATATCGCGCGCTTTGAATATCTGAAGAAATCGGCGCGCAATTTCGGGTCTGTTTTGATCGGCATCGAGACGAAAGCCGCTGAGAATTTCAAAGCGTTGTTTGATCAGCTGGATGCTGCGGCCTTCACCTACCGCGATATCACCAATGATGAGATTCTGGCCGAGTTCCTGATCTAAGCAGGCTTAGGCAGCGCTGGCCTTCTGCCCTGCCCTAAGCGCCCGTTTCGAGGCCTGATAGCTGCTGGCGACCTGCGCCAGATCAATCTTGGTGTCGCCAGAGGCCGCGCGCCGCTCGCCGTCCTGACACAGGTTTGCAAGCTGCGCGAAGCCAAGGTTCAGCGCCGCACCCTTCAGAAAATGCAAATCCGCTTCCAGTGCTTTGGCCTCTCTCGTCTTGGCGATGCGGCCGATCACTTCATCCGCCTCTTCCAGAAACATCGCTACCACTTCGGCGAAGTCGTCATTGCCGATCTCTGACCGAAGGTCATTCACCCTGTCCCATGCGATCAAAATACACCTGCCCTTCTACCCCATATCGCAAGGATGCCGCAACCTGCTTAACAATACGTAACCGCTAACCACCCGAATAGGCACAGTTTTAAGTTTCACCTGCCGTTAAGAGGTTGGGCGCAGACAGGGGGAACAAACCAAGAGGCGTGCCACCGTGACATCAAGCTTCCTTCCACTATCCGGCATCGTCCGAAGGCCCAGCGCCTTTGAGGCGCGCCCGGTTTTGGTGGTGGATGATAGCAAGGCGCAGCGCAAAATCCTGCAAATGCAGCTGACCCGTTGGGGCTATGATGTGACCGAAGCCGCCTCTGGGGATGAGGCTTTGGCTTTGTGCATGACGCAGGATTTCCACATTGTGCTGTCGGACTGGATGATGCCCGGCATGAATGGTTTGGATTTTTGCAAAGCTTTCCGCGCACTTCCGCGCGAAGGCTACGGCTATTTCATCCTGCTGACCTCTAAATCCGAAAAGACCGAAATCGCAGATGGGCTGGAAAATGGCGCCGATGATTTTCTGACCAAACCCGTCAGCGCTGATGAGCTGCGCGCCCGTCTGCGCGCCGGAGAGCGGATTTTGGGCATGCAGGACGAGCTGGTTGAAAACAACAGGCTGATCGGCAGCACTTTGGCGGAGCTGCAAAAGCTGTATGATTCGCTTGACCGCGATCTGATCGAGGCCCGCAAGCTGCAACAGACGCTGGTGCGCGACCGTTTGCGCGATTTTGGTGCGGGGCGCGCGGCGCTGATGCTGCGGCCCTCGGGCCATGTCGGCGGCGATCTGGTCGGCAGCTTTGTCGTCGATGCTGCGCGAATCGTGGTCTATTCGGTCGATGTCTCGGGGCATGGCGTGGCATCGGCTATGATGACAGCACGGCTGGCGGGGCTGTTGTCTGGGGCCTCGCCCGATCAGAATATCGCGCTGCGAATCGCGGCGGATGGCGGGCGCGATGCCTGGCCGCCCGCGATTGTGGCGGCGCGGTTGAACCGGATGATGCTGGAAGAATTGCAGGTCGATCAGTATTTCACACTGGGCTATGCCGAGATCAATCTTGCCACTGGACGGGCGAGTTTGGTCCAGGCGGGTCATCCGCATCCGCTGCTGCTGCGCGCCGATGGCCGGATTGAAAAGCTGGGTGATGGCGGTTTGCCGATCGGCTTGATTGAGGGTGCAGAATATCCGCAAACCAGCTTTGAGTTGCAGCCGGGGGATCGTTTGTTTCTGGTGTCAGACGGCGTGACCGAATGTCCGAACCCTGCAGGCGAAGAATTGGGCAGTGATGGGTTGATCAAAATGTTGCAGCATAACAGCATGTTGCACAGCCAAGACCTGCTGGAAGCGCTGCTATGGGATCTGAACACATTCGCAGGCGGCGGTGTGTTTCCAGACGATGTTTCCGGCCTGATCTTCGATTATCTGGGGCCGGACCCGGATTCCAGCTGACGCAAAGCCAACGCCAGCATCGCCCGATCACCCGGATTGCCCAGCAGACGCAAGCCCGCCTCGGGCTGCATCCAGACCGCGCGATGCCCTGCTTCCGTCGGCGGCCCAATCCGCAGACCGGGACGCGCCAGATAGACGGTGCAAAGCTTTTCGGCCCACAGGTCATATTCCGGCAGGAAGGTGAACCGCCGAAACGCGCCAAGGCGGCGGATGCCTGCGATGTGATAGCCGGTCTCTTCCATCACCTCGCGGTGCAGGGCGGCAATCGGATGTTCGCCCTTATCAATACCGCCGCCGGGCAGTTGATATTCCGGCGTGGGCTCGGCCTGAAAGGTGGTCAGAATCGCACCCCGATCCCACAAAACCGCATAAACTCCGGGACGGCGGGTATAGCGGCGGCCTGGCTCGGGACTATTTCCATAGCGTTTGATCATGCTTACCCCTTGGGTGCGCGGTTGCTCTGCTTATATAGGCGCGGTATGCCAAGACTGGCACGTTTAGGAAACCCCATGACCTCCCCTATGCAAATCGCTTGGGACGATACCGTCCTGCCCTTTCAACTTGACCGTTCCGACATCCGTGGCCGGGTGGCGCGGCTGGATGGTGCGCTTGATAATGTGCTGAAACAGCACGCCTACCCGCCGGTGATCGAGGCTTTGGTGGCCGAAGCCGCGGTATTGACGGCGCTGATCGGCCAATCGGTGAAACTGCGCTGGAAATTGTCCTTGCAGATCAGAGGCAAAGGCCCGGCGCGGCTGATCGCCACCGATTATTATGGCCCAACCGAAGAAGGCGAGCCTGCCCGCATCCGCGCCTATGCCAGCTATGACGCAGATCGGCTTGATCTGGATGCCGAACCCTTCAGCCAGATTGGTGAGGGGTATTTCGCAGTGATGATTGATCAGGGCCAGGATATGCAACCCTATCAAGGCTTTACCCCGATTGCAGGCAAGTCTTTGTCCGATTGCGCCCAGACCTATTTCGCACAATCCGAACAAATCCCGACCCGATTCGCACTGACTTTTGGCAAGAATCAGGTCCCGGGCGAGGCCGCACGCTGGCGTGCGGGCGGCGTGATGCTGCAACATATGCCGCCCGTAGGCGGTGCCGTTGCTGCCGAGGCGGGTTCGGGTGAGGGTGGGTTGCTGAGCCATGCCGATATTCTGGGCGGGGCAGAGGCTGAAAACTGGACCCGCGCCAATGCTTTGCTGGACACGGTTGAGGAAATTGAGTTGATCGGGCCAACCGTGGCCCCAACCGACCTTTTGGTGCGGCTGTTCCACGAAGAGGATCCCCGCGTCTATGATGCGCAGGTGGTGCACTTCGGCTGTTCTTGCGGGCCAGAAAAGGTCGTGCAGGCAATGTCGATTTATTCTGCCAAAGATATCAAGCACATGACTACCGACAAAGGTGTGGTGACCGCCGATTGCCAGTTCTGCGGCAAACATTACGAGTTTGATCCGGCGACACTCGGCTTTGAAGCTACGAAAGCGCCGGGTGATGCGGGATGAGATTTCCCGCCTGAAAGACGCGCTCGCCCGTCCTGCGGGCGAATCGTCGGATTTTGATCTGAACCCAATCCTGCTGCCGGACGCACGTATTTTGCGCCCGGCAGCGGTTTTGGTGGCGGTTTGGTTGCGCGTCGATGGCGCGCGGCTGATCCTGACCAAACGTGCCTCGCATCTGAAACATCATCCCGGCCAGATCGCTTTTCCGGGCGGCAAGGTCGACGCAGATGACAAGGGCCCAGAGGCGGCGGCCCTGCGCGAAGCCTGGGAAGAAATCGGCCTGCCCCGCGATCAGGTCGAAGTGTTGGGCAGACTGCCGAGCCATGAAACCGTGACCAATTACATGATCACCCCGATTTTGGGCCTTGTTAGAGCCGATTTCACTCCTGTGCCTGAGGCGGGCGAAGTCAGCGAGGTTTTCACCGTGCCGCTGGCGCATGTGCTGGATGAAACCAAGTTCGTCATCGAAGGTCGGGTCTGGAAAGGCCAACCGCGCCGCTATTTCGCGGTGCCTTACGGACCGCACTACATCTGGGGCGCGACCGCGCGTATTTTACGCAATCTCGCCGAGATGGCAGCATGAAGATCACCGGCGATTGGATCAATTACCCCGGCACACAAGCCCTTTGCGCGGCCCTGACAGCGGCCGGTTATCAATCCCTGTTTGTAGGCGGCTGTGTGCGCAACGCCCTGCTGAATGTCGCGGTATCAGACATTGATCTGGCAACCGATGCTTTGCCTGAAACAGTCACTAACATAGCTGATAAGGCTGGGTTCCGGGCTGTTCCGACAGGCATCGAGCATGGCACGGTCACGGTGATCGCGGGTGGTGTGGCGCATGAGATCACCACATTTCGCCGTGACGTCGAAACTGACGGACGGCGGGCGATTGTGGCTTTCTCGACCAATATTGCCGAGGATGCCGCCCGGCGCGATTTCACCATGAACGCGCTTTATGCGCGGGCGGATGGCGAGGTGCTGGACCCATTGGGCGGTCTGCCCGATCTGATTGCGCGGCGGGTGCGGTTTGTCGGTGATGCGCAGGCGCGGATTCGCGAAGATTACTTGCGAATCCTGCGTTTTTTCCGGTTTTACGCGGTCTATGGCGACCCTGAGAACGGCATTGATCCCGAAGGATTAGCCGCTTGTGCAGAAAATCTCGAAGGCATCGCTGGGCTGGCACGAGAACGGATCGGTGCCGAGATGCGCAAGCTGCTTGCTGCCCGCGACCCCGCTCCTGCTATTGCGGCAATGGCGCAGGCGGGGGTTTTGGCGCGAATTTTGCCGGGTGCTGATGCGAAAGCCTTGGCGATTTTGGTGCATTTCGAAACCGATCTGCCGCCACGCTGGCAACGCCGTTTGGCAGTTCTGGGCGGGCTTGATCCGGGCAGTGATTTGCGACTGTCGCGGGCTGAATCAGACTCTAATACGGCTGTTAGAGACGAAATCGGCTCTGCCCTGACGCCCGCCGCTTTGGGTTGGAAACTGGGCGAGGATGCGGCCCGCGATGTCATTCTGTGCCGTGCGGCTTTGTTTGAAACCATGCCGCCAGCCAACTGGCTGGCAGACATCGCGCGCGGCGCGGCCAGCACGTTACCGGTGACCGCCGCCGATCTGATGCCGACGCTGCAAGGGCCTTCCTTGGGCAAAAAACTGCGCGAAATTCAGGCGCGTTGGCTTGCCTCTGACCTTGTTCTGAGCAAATCTGACCTGCTGGCGTAAGGTTCCCTTCGCCCCCCTTTGGCGCTAGATGCCAAGGGCAACGCGCGAGATCATCATGTTCAAGTTTTTTGAGGGTCTTGTTGACCCCTATGCACCCTACGCCCAAACCGACACGCCGCCGCGCAAACTGTGGCCGTTTTTGCGCGACTATATTCGCCCGTTTAAGGGGGTTTTTGCGGTCACGGCCATCGTGGCCACCGCGAATTCAGCATTTGATGTTGGGTTGATCTGGTATGTCGGGCGGTTGGTGGATGTGCTAGCGCATGGCGAACCAGCGCAAATCTGGGCCACCCATGGCACCGAAATTATCCTTGTTGCGCTTGCAGTTCTGATTTTGCGGCCCCTGATTGGCGGCACTGGGGTGGCATTGTTGCACAACACGATTCTGCCGAACTTCGGCACGATGATGCGCTGGCGGGCACATCGGCATGTGTTGCGGCAACCCGTGGGCTGGTTCGAATCTGATTTCGCCGGACGGATTGCCAACCGGATCATGCAGGCTCCCCCGGCTGCGGGCGAGGCGGTGTTTCAGACCTTTGACGCGGTGGCATTTGCCTCGACCACGCTTGTGGGGGCTGCGATCATGCTCGCGGGGGCGGATGTGCGGTTGTTGCTGCCGCTGGTGCTGTGGTTCGCGGGTTACGTTGCGCTGATGCGGTGGACGATCGGGCGCGCGGGGCCTGCGGCGACGGCGAGTTCGGACGCGCGCTCGGCTGTCACCGGGCGGGTGGTGGATGCTTATGCCAATATCCATTCAGTGAAGCTGTTCGCGCATCATGATCTGGAAGAAGCCTATAGCAAACAGGCGATTGAGCGGGCACGGCAGACGTTTTTCACCGAAATGCGCGTTGTCACCAAGATGGATATTATCCTGACAGCCCTGAACGGCTTGTTGATCGTGGCGGTGACAGCTTGGGCGATGTGGCTTTGGTATCAGGGACTTGCCAGCG
Source organism: Cypionkella aquatica (assembly GCF_030161095.1). Classification (GTDB taxonomy): domain Bacteria; phylum Pseudomonadota; class Alphaproteobacteria; order Rhodobacterales; family Rhodobacteraceae; genus Cypionkella; species Cypionkella aquatica. The sequence continues at coordinate 621,559 of NZ_BSPP01000004.1, read as the reverse complement.
TTGGCACTGTGGCGGCAGCTGTGACTTTGGTGCTGCGGCTGAACAACATGACGTATTGGATCATGTGGGCGACGACCAATCTGGTGCAGAACCTTGGCACGGTGCAGGAAGGCATGCAGACCATCACTCAACCGATTGCGCTGGTGGATCAACCGGGCGCGCGCGATCTGGATTTCCAGCGCGGCCATGTGCAGATCGAGGGGGTTTCGCATCATTACGGGCGTGGCTCGGGTGGGTTGCAGGCGATTTCGCTGGATGTGGCACCCGGGGAAAAGATCGGGGTTGTCGGACGCTCAGGCGCGGGGAAGTCCACCTTGGTCAAGCTGATGCTGCGGTTTTACGATACCGAGGCCGGGCGCATCTTGATTGATGGTCAGGACATCGCGCGCGTCACGCAGGATTCGGTGCGGCGACAGATTGGCATGGTCAGTCAGGACAGCAGCTTGCTGCACCGCTCGGTGCGCGAAAATATTCTGTATGGGCGGCCAGATGCGTCCGAAGCACAGATGATCGACGCGGCGCGGCAAGCTGATGCGCATGAGTTTATTCTGACATTACAAGACCCCGAGGGTCGGATCGGTTATGATGCCCATGTCGGCGAGCGGGGCGTGAAACTGTCGGGCGGGCAGCGGCAACGCGTGGCTTTGGCGCGGGTGATCTTGAAAGATGCGCCGATCTTGATTTTGGATGAAGCGACTTCTGCCTTGGATTCCGAGGCCGAGGCCGCGATTCAGGATGCGCTTTTCGGTGTGATGCAGGGCAAAACCGTGATCGCGATTGCGCACCGGCTTTCGACGATCGCCGCGATGGATCGGATCGTGGTGCTGGAGGATGGCATGATCGCCGAATCCGGCTCGCATGCGGAACTTTTACGGGCGAACGGGCTTTATGCTCGGTTCTGGGCACGTCAATCCGGCGGGTTCATCGGGCTGGAGACGGATGCATGAGATTTTTCCCCACAATCAAGCCGTTCCGCCCCGCATCGACCAACCCGCCCACGACCACCTGGAAATTCTTTCTCTGGGCGGTGCAGGGCGCTTGGCCCGGGATTTTGTGGGCGACGTTTTGGTCGGCCTGTTCCGGCTCGATGGAAGCGATTTCGGCGACGATTTTGGGCGATGTGATTGACGCCGCCAATACCGCCAATCCGTCGACAGTGTTTAGTGACCATCTGTGGCTGTTCATCAGCTTTGTCGGGCTTTACCTGATCGCCCGCCCGCTGATCTTTGGGCTGACCACGCATGCCGCCGCGATTGTGGTCGAACCCAACCTGTTTCCGCTAATCCTGTCACGGATGCATCGCTGGACATTGGGCCAAGCCGTGACGTTTTTCGACAATGACTTCGCTGGCCGCATTGCACAAAAGCAGATGCAGGTCGCCCGGGCTGCGACGGATGTGGTTTCGGGCAGTATCGAGACGATGGCATTCTCGCTGGCTTCGGTAATCGGGTCGGTTGCGCTGCTCAGCACGATCAACGGCTGGATTTCGCTGCTGCTGGTGGGTTGGATCGCGGCCTACATCCTGTTTATCCGCGGGTTTCTGAAAAAGGTACGTGGCGCTTCGGGCGCGCGGGCTGCGGCGCGGGCGATGGTGACGGGGCAGATCGTCGATACCGTGACCAATATGAAAACCGTCAAGCTGTTCGCCCATGCGCGGCACGAGGATGGCGTGGCCTTAGAGGCGATGAACGGCTTTCGGGACAAGGCGATTGAATATGGCATTATTTCCAGCTGGTTCCGCCTAAGCCTGATGGCTTTGGCGGGCGTGCTGCCGGTTTTGCTGGTGGGGGCGACGGTGTGGCTGTGGTCGCAAGGTGGGGCGACCTCGGGAGATATTGCGGCGGCTGGGGCGATTGCGTTTCGTCTGGCGCAGATGACCGGCTGGGTTTCGTTCAGCCTGATGTCGATTTTCGGCAATCTGGGCGAGGTTGAGGATGGCGTGAAAACCCTGACGCCACCTTACACGCTGCAGGATGCGACAGGGGCGAAAGAGATGCCGCGCGTGAGGGGCGAAGTGCAGATGGAGCATGTGACCTTTGCCTATGGCCGCAAGACTGAGGATGGGCGCGGCGGCGTCGATGATTTGAACCTGTCGATTAAAGCGGGTGAAAAGATCGGCATTGTCGGAGCCTCGGGCGCCGGGAAATCGACGCTGGTGGCGCTGCTTTTGCGGCTCTATGACGCCGAAAAGGGCCGGATTCTGATTGATGGCATCGATGTGCGGACTGTGACGCAGGAAAGCTTGCGGCGGCAGATCGGCATGGTCACGCAGGAGACCGCGATGTTCAATCGCACGGCCCGGGAGAACATCATGTATGGCAACCCGGCTGCGACCGAAGATATGATGATCGCAGCCGCCAAGCAGGCCGAGGCGCATGAGTTCATCCTGAACCTGCGCGATTTTGCGGGCCGCAAGGGCTATGATGCCTATCTGGGTGAGCGTGGGGTTAAACTGTCGGGCGGGCAGCGGCAACGCATCGCTTTGGCCCGCGCCTTTCTGAAAGACGCGCCGATTCTGGTGTTGGATGAGGCGACCAGCGCCTTGGATTCAGAAGTCGAGGCCAGCATTCAGGATGCGCTGACCTCGGTGATGCGCGGCAAAACTGTGCTGGCGATTGCGCACCGCCTTTCGACGATTGCCGAGATGGACCGCATTGTGGTGCTTGACGCGGGCCGCGTTGTGGAACAGGGCAGCCATGCGGAATTGCTGGCACAGGCCGGGCTATACGCGCGCTATTGGAATCGCCAATCCGGCGGCTTCATCGGCACCGACGAAAAGGAAGCGGCAGAGTGAAAGTCACCATCGAACGGCTGGGCCATCTGGGCGACGGCGTAGCCCAAGGGCCTTCCGGCACAATCTTTGTGCCGGGGATGCTGCCGGGCGAGGAAGTTGAGGGTGAACTTCAGGGCGATACCCTGACACAGGCGCGGATCGTGACGCCTTCGGTCAATCGCGTGAAGCCGCCGTGCAGCCATGCCAAAACCTGCGGTGGCTGCATGATGCAGCACGCCTCGGATGCTTTCGTGGCCGATTGGAAGCTTGGGATTGTGAAGGGTGCTTTGGCGGGGCAGGGGTTGGAGGCCGAGTTTCGGCCCATCATCACCTCGCCCCCTAAATCGCGGCGTCGCGCGACAATTGCAGCGCGGCGCACCAAGACCGGGGCGCTGATGGGATTTCATGCGCGCGGCTCGGATACACTGGTCGAAGTGCCGAATTGCCAGCTTTTGCACCCCGATCTGATGGCGGCACTGCCGGGTCTGCAAGCTTTGGTCAAACTGGGCGGCTCTCGCACGGCAGAGGTTTCGCTGACCGTCACGCGTTCGCTTTCGGGGGCGGATGTGATGGTGACGGGTGGCAAGGAATTGGACGGGCAGTTGCAGCTGGAACTGGCGCGCGTCACCGAAACCTATGGCTTTGCCCGCCTGACGTGGAACGGCGATACCGTGGCACTGCGCACAGCTCCAATGCAGCGGTTTGGCCGCGCGTTGGTGTCGCCACCCCCCGGCGCTTTCTTGCAGGCCACGGTTGAGGGCGAATCTGCGCTGCTGCGCTCGGTCGCTTTCGCGATTGGGCCTGCGAAAAAGATCGTTGATCTGTTCGCGGGCGTTGGCACCTTTGCTTTGCCTTTGGCCGAGCGGGCCGAGGTGCATGCGGTGGAGGGCGAGCCCAGAATGATGGCCGCGCTGGAGAAATCCGCGCATAACACCGAAGGGCTAAAGCGCGTTACGGTGGAAACCCGCGATCTGTTCCGACGGCCACTGGAAGATGATGAATTCAAGGGCGTCGAGGCTGTGGTGATCGACCCGCCCCGCGCTGGGGCTGAAGCACAGATGGCCGTGCTGGCTCGCAGCAAAGTGCCGGTGATCGCGTCGGTCTCCTGCAATCCGATCAGCTTTGCGCGTGATGCCAAGGTGTTGATTGCAGGCGGTTATCGCTTGGATTGGGTGCAGGTTGTTGATCAGTTCCGCTGGTCTTCGCATGTCGAACTTGTCGCAAGATTCAGCCGCCCCTAAGCCCCACGCGATCTTGCGTTGAAAAAAGCGTGATCGGTTGTGCCATCACGCAGACTAGGCAACCTGCGGTTTTTTCGCTATGCGCTTTGAAAAATATAATAACGAGCGGGCAAAAGATGCGGGTTCTACGGATTCTTCTGGTGGTTTTGGCTGGGCTGGCGCTGACCGCCTGTTCGTCAAAATTCAAGACCTATAACGGGCCAGAAATCACCTCGATTCAGGTGCAGAAGGCCAATCGCAAGATGTATCTGCTGCACAACAGCAAGGTGATCAAGGAATACGATATTGGTCTGGGCGGCAATCCGGTCGGTCACAAGGAATTCGAGGGCGATCTCAAGACGCCCGAGGGGATCTATTTCATCAGCCACCGCAACCCGAATTCGCGCTATCATCTGTCATTGGGCATCAGCTATCCGAATGAAGCCGACCGCGCACATGCTGACGTTTTGGGCAAGCCGCCGGGTGGCGATATCATGATCCACGGCGGCCCACCGCGTAAGAAGAACGGCAAGCCCCGTGCGGTTTCCAGCCCGGATTGGACCGCAGGCTGCATTGCCGTGACCGATGAAGAAGTTGAGCGGATATACGCGATGGTCAAACCCGGCACGCCGATTCAGATTCTGCCGTAAGCGGTTCAGACCTCGGATAAGCCATAGAAAAAGGGGCCGCGCTGGCCCCTTTTTTGTATCTGACAGGTTGCGACCCGCTCAGCCGCCCAGAACCAGCGTCCACCAGATCTTGCCCGACTGCTCTTGGAACCAGGCAAAGCCAATCTCACGCGCGGCGGGGGTCAGGATGACATCGCGGGTATCGGCTTCGGCCATCCATGCCGACAGGGTTTCCAGCTCGGTCTGATAGGTTTCCGAAATCGTCTCACCGACAAACTGCCCGGTGTAGCCAACCCGCTGCACCCGCAGCAGTGGCGACGAGCCGTCAGAGCCGAAGTGCCAGGGCCGATTCTGCACCGCCATATCGCGTGAATGGGTCAGCGCGGCTGCATTGAGGGCCGCGTTGAACGCCAGCGGCTGCACGCCTTTTGCCGAGCGCAAAGCATTGACCGAATCAAGCAGACGGAACGGGATTTTGTCTGCCTCTGCCTTGTTGATGCGATAAACTCGGGGGGCCGCTGTGCCGCTGGCATCTACCGGAGGCGCCGAGCCCATGCCGCAAGACGCGACCAACAAAGTTGCACTGCCTGCGACAAGGGCTGTCCGTCTGTTCATCTCAATTTCACCTGTTATGGGCTGCTCTGGCCCTTGTTTGCTTGTGCTTAACGAAGTCCGCGCAAGGTTTCAAATCCATCGCTGCGAATTTGTGACAAACGTGGCACGAGATCGCCTATTAACGCGCCTTTGATTTGCGACTGTGTCAACAAAGCGGTAATAGCCGCAAAAGAGCAGTCTCAATAATGGAGCAGAGCCGATGGCCGCCGACCCCCGCAATTCGCTGAACCGCCGCCTGTTTCTGGGCACTGCTGCCGCCGCGATGTCGGCCGCCGCGCTGCCCGCAGCCGCTCAACAGCTTGCCGATACCGAGGCAGACGCGCCTTTGGCTGGCCCGATCCGCAACAATATCTCGGCCTTCCGCATGCTGGACTGGCGCGATCATTTCGACAACACCAAGAACGGGGTGATTCTTGCCGATCTGAACTCGCGTGCGCTGCATTACTGGTCGGAAGATCAAAGCGTCTACAAACTTTACCCGACTTCGGTGCCCCTGAACGACGAGTTGACCCGCCGTGGCCGCACCGATGTTATTCAAAAGGTTGAGAATCCGCGCTGGATCCCGACTCAATCCATGCTGGCCGCGCATCCTGACTGGCCGAAGGTGATTCCAGGCGGCTCGCCCGACAACCCGCTTGGCGTGCGGGCTTTGTATCTTGGCTGGCCCGCCTATCGCATCCACGGCACACATGACACCCGCAAGATCGGCCGTCGGTCGTCCAGCGGCTGCGTCGGGCTGTATAACGAGCACATTCTAGAGCTGTTCTCGCTGGCCAAAGTTGGCACACAGGTGCTGTTGCTCTAACGCAACACCCGCATTTAATTGCTGCCAGCGTGGGTCTTTCGGCCCTGCTGGCAGTTTTCGTTGTGACTGAATTCAAAGTTTTTTTCGCCAAAGCCGTGATTCTCGGCAAATCTCTCCAAGGTGTTGCCAAATTGACGACATGGCCACACGCTTTAACTTTGGCCTTGGACGGATCGTTGCAATTTCGGCCATTGGCGGGTTACAGAGCAAGCACGAGGAATATTCTTGGGTGCGTGCCGTCGCCTCTGCGAATTTGGCGGCATGCAGAAAACTGGAGATAGACATGAAAAAAATCGCTCTCGCTGCCGCTTTGTCGGTTGCTGCTACCACCGCTTTCGCTGGCGGCGTTGCTGAACCCGTAATGGAACCAGAAGTTGTCGCAGCTGCGACCACCTCGTCCTCGGGCGGCGTTCTGATCCCGCTGCTGCTGCTCTTGGTTGTGGCTGCTGCAGTTTCGTCCAACTAATCCTTGGATCGAATTGGGAAAGACGGCAGAGCAATCTGCCGTCTTTTTCTATTTTACGACACCGTTTTATGGCCTCACAGCGACGCTTTGCATGCGCGCTTCATGGAAACCTCCGCAAGTTCAGATTGAACTGAAAACTCTGATTTTCGGCGTAGCAGTGTTTCAACGGCTTTTGCTTAAATTATGTGCTCACCAAGAAATGATTGATTGAGCGGACTTTCGCCGCTAGCCTCTGCGCACTAACGCGTAAATTCATTCTGCGGGCACTCTGACGTGCTGGAATTTTCAGCAAGGGTGCCGGGATCATGCCATCCCTTCCGGCGTGATCTCATCGCGAGTGACTTCAGGCGATTACTGGTCGCGCAAATCCGCGCGGAATGGAATTTATTGGAGACTGTCATGAATAAGATTGCTCTTGCTACTGCCCTTTCGCTGGCCACAACATCTGCCTTCGCAGGTGGGGTCGTCGAGCCTGTGATGGAACCGGAAGTCGTCGCCGCGCAAACCGCGTCTTCGTCGGGCGGTGTGGTTATCCCGTTGTTGCTGTTGTTGCTGGTTGTGGCAGCAGTTGCATCCAGCAGCGGTGGCGGTGGCGGTGGTGGATCGACGCCCCTCCCTACTTTGCAGTAGGTCAAAGGGTCTCATATCGGGCAATTCAAGGCATTTTGGGGTTATGGCCTTTAAAGCATGTCTTGAATTAAACCGTTTTTTCAGTGCGTTAGAAAAGTATGACACTCAATCGGAGTTGAAAATGAAGAAAATTGCCCTGATCACCGCGATCTCGCTGGCCACAACTTCTGCCTTCGCGGGCGGTGTGGTGGAGCCGGTGATGGAACCAGAAGTCGTTGCTGCGCAAACCACGTCCTCGTCGGGCGGCGTGGTTATCCCGCTGTTGCTGTTGCTGCTGGTTGTTGCAGCGGTTGCATCCAGCAGTGGTGGTGGTGGCGGCGGCGGTGGCGAAGTTATCGTTGGCGGTTAAGCCAACTGTGCAGCCCTGCCGGACATGGCAGGGCTGACCCTAAATCCACCCGCCAAGGTTTTCTTCGATCACCTGCATCAACGCATTTATATGTGCTGATTCGTCGTTAAGACACGGGATATAGGTAAACACCTCGCCGCCCGCGTGTTCAAAAGACTCGCGGATTTCGCCGTTGATTTCTTCCAGCGTTTCGATGCAATCGGCCGAAAACGCGGGGGCCATCACTGCGATACGCTTTTTGCCCTGCTTGGCCAGTTCAGCAACATGCTGAACCGTGTACGGCTTCAGCCATTCTTCGCGGCCAAACACTGATTGAAACGTGATCTCGATCGCAGATTTGTCCCAGCCCAGCCGCTCGCGCAGCAGCCGCGTGGTTTTGTGGCATTGGCAATGGTAGGGGTCGCCCTCCATCAGATAGCGTTTTGGCATGCCGTGATAGCTTGTCACCAGCACGTCGGGCTTGTGATCAAGCGCGGCATAGGCGCGCTCTACCGATTGGGCGAGAGCATCTATGTAGGCAGGATGGTCAAAATAAGCGGCAGCGGTGCGAGCCGCGGGCTGGCGCTTTTCACGCTGCAAAGCCGCAAAGAACGCATCATTGGCGCTTGCGGTGGTGGCACCCGCATATTGCGGATACAGCGGCAAAAACAAGATCTTCTCACAGCCTGCTGCGACCATGGCCTTGACCTTGCTCGCGGTTGAAGGGTTGCCGTAACGCATCGCGAAATCCACCATCACGCCGTCGCCATAGCGGGCCGCAACCGCCTGAGCAATCGCCGCCGTCTGCGCTTTGGTGATCGTCAGCAGCGGGCTTTCGTTGATTTCGTGATTCCAGATCAGTTTGTAATTCGCGCCAGAGGTAAATGGCCGACGGCTCAGGATCGCCAGTTGCAAAATCGGCTGCCACAGCCAATCTGACAGATCGACCACCCGCTTATCCGACAGAAACTCGGACAGATAGCGCCGGATCGACCAGTAATCATAACCATCCGGGGTGCCAAGATTGGCCAGCAAAATGCCAATCTTCGGACGCTTGACCACGGGGTGATCGGCGGGGGCATGGCTGAGGCGGTCGGTTCCTGCGGCAATATCGGTCATGGTGGCTCCTGAAGCTGCCCCCGAGATAACGTGGTTCCGCGCGGCGTCAACCGTCCTTGACTGCGGCCTTTAGCGCATCTTCCAGCCGCGCCGTGGCAGAGCCTGCTCGCAGCGGCTTTTGCTGGCCTTCATGCGGAGCCCAGCCGGTCAGGCAAATGATCTCAAACGTCGCCGGAACAAGTCCGTTGGGCGTGCCATAGGTTTGCGCATAAATCTGCGCCGCACGCGCCAAAACCGCGCGCCGGGTCGGATGTTTTAGCCGCGCGGCCAGCGCATTGCCTTCACCCATGGCGCGCAGATCGGCCATCAGGTGAAACGCATCGCGGTACATCACGGTTTTGGTAAAGCTGTCTGCCACCGGCAAAGCAAACCCGGCACGCTGCAACAGCCCACCCAGATCCCTGATTTCGCCCATCGGCAACACCCGCGGCGACAGCCCCCCCATCACCTCGGCCTCTGCCTGCCCAAGGCTTGCGCGCAATTCGTGCAGGGTCTGACCGCCGAACATCAGGCCAAAGAACAGCCCATCCGGCACCAGCGCGCGGCGGCATTGCACCAATTGCCCAACCGGATCATTCGCCCAATGCAGGGTAAGCGCGTTGATCACCAGATCATGCGACTCGACCGCCAGATCAAGCCGATCATCATCGGCGATTGTCGAAAAATCGCGCCATAAATCTGGAAAAGCCGTCACCACCACCGGGTTTGTAAACGATCTGTTAACCTCACTCAGCCGATCCTGTGCCTCTGCGACGGCCTCCTCTTGCAGGAAAAAGGCGGTTGCGCGGGCACGGTGCAGGCCAAGGGCGGTGCGGTCGGTCAAAACTGGCGTCATGGGGCGCGAACATAGGGGCAAGGCATGGGATTACAAGCCGCACTGCATCTGATCTATCCGCCGCAATGCCTGACCTGCGATGCACAGGTGACAACGGATTTCGGCTTATGCGGCCCGTGCTGGCGCGAAACGCCGTTTATCGTAGGGCTGGTTTGCGACAAATGTGGCGTGTTGCTGCCGGGCGAAGATCTTGGCCAGCCAGAGCATTGCGACGATTGCCTGACCACCGCGCGGCCATGGTCGCAGGGTCGCGCGGCACTGCTGTATAAAGACAACGGGCGACGGATGGTGCTGGCGCTGAAGCATGGTGACAGGCTCGATCTGGCCCGCCCGGCTTCGAACTGGCTGCACCGGGTCGCCGCGCCGATCCTGAAACCGGGGATGCTGGTCGTCCCCATCCCGCTGCATTGGATGCGGCTGATCAAGCGGCGCTACAATCAGGCAGCGCTGCTGTCATCTGCACTCGCCAAACGGGCAGAGCTGGAACACTGCCCCGATCTACTGGTCAGGCACCGCAACACACACAGCCAGGAAGGCCGCAGCCGCGATGGCCGTTTTGCCAATATGCAAGATGCGTTGGTGCTGCATCCCCGCCGCGCCAACCGGGCCGAGGGGCGTCATGTCCTGCTGGTGGATGATGTGATGACCTCTGGCGCGACATTTGCGGCGGCGGCAGAGGCCTGCATTGCAGGCGGTGCAACATGGATTTCTGTTCTGGCCCTAGCCCGCGTTGCGAAGGATGCCTAAATCCTTATAGTCACCCCTGACTGTAAGGATACGCCGATGAAAAATGTTGAGATTTATACCACCCAGACCTGCCCCTATTGCATCGCCGCCAAGGGCCTGCTGAAGAAAAAGGGCGTTGCCTACACCGAAATTGACGTTGGCGCTGATCCGGCCCTGCGTCAGGCGATGACCGAACGCGCGGGCCGTCGCTCTGTGCCGCAGATTTTCATTGGTGGCACTCATGTCGGCGGTTGCGATGATCTGCATGCGCTGGATCATGCGGGCAAACTTGATCCGATGCTCGCCTGATGCGCGCGGGGCTGGTGCAGCTGACGGTTGGCGACGATCCCGCCGCCAATCTGGGCGTTACGCAGGCACGGATCGCCGAAGCTGTGGCAGCTGGTGCTGGCTTTGTGCTGACGCCAGAGTGTAGCAACCTGCTGTCCTCCAGCCGGACGCATCAGCGCAGCGTCATGCAGCACGAAGACCAGGATACAACCCTAGCCGCGTTGCGCGAACAGGCCGCACAGGCGGGGATATGGCTGTTGATCGGGTCTTTGGGCGTGCTGACCCATGATGAAGATGGCCGCTTTGCCAATCGGTCGTTCCTGATCGCGCCCACAGGTGAAATCGCTGCGCGCTACGACAAAATCCACATGTTTGATGTCAACGTATCCGAGACCGAGGTGTACCGCGAATCAGCAGGCTATCGCCCCGGCACCAAGGCAGTGCTGGCCGAGACACCCTTTGCCAAAATCGGCATGACGGTGTGCTATGACGTGCGCTTTCCGCATCTGTATCGCCGTCTGGCGCAGGCAGGAGCGCAGATCATCACTGTGCCCGCCGCCTTCAATCACATCACCGGTGAAGCGCATTGGCACAGCCTGCTGCGCGCCCGCGCGATAGAGAACGGCTGCTTCATCCTCGCCCCGGCGCAAACCGGCTTTCATCCCGAAACCCACGGCAAAGGCCGCAACACCTATGGCCATTCAGTGGCGATCTCGCCTTGGGGCGACGTGCTGGCCGATGCGGGCACTGCGCCCGGCGTGACTTTGGTTGATCTTGACCTAGATGAGGTTGGCAGAGCCCGCGCCCGCGTGCCCTCGCTCACCCACGACCGCACGTTCAGCGGCCCATGACAAAGCTCTGCCGATGACCGACACCCGCACCGAAGAGATCGCCGTTGCGCTGTTTGGCGAGCTGTTCATGGCCGACCAGTTGGCGCGCAACCGTATATCCAAGGCGCTGCCAAAGGGGATGGAGCTGTCGCATTTTTCGGTGCTGAACCACCTTGCCCGCCTGAACGACGAACGCACCCCGGCGCAGTTGGCACGCGCATTTCACGTCACCCGCGGTGCGATGACCAACACTTTGGCCAAGCTGGAATGGGCGGGCCATATCCACATCCGCCCCGATTGGGACGATGCGCGGCAGAAATTCGTCGCCATCAGCCCGTCTGGCAGATCAGCCCGCGATGCTGCTGTGGCCTCGGTTTCGCCGATGATTGCCGAAGTGGTCAGCGCTCTTGGGGCCGAGAAGGTCCGCGCTGTGCTGCCGGTTTTGCGCGAATTGCGCGTCCGTTTGGAAGGCGAAGACTGATGCGCATACGTCTGCTGCCCCCCAACATCAACGCCGCCATTCTGCGCTATTACCGCCGCACCGAACAAGCCGAGCTTGACCTGATCGCCGCAGGTGTGGCCTTTTATGCCTTTCTTGCGATCTTCCCCGCCGCCGCCGCGATTATTGCAATTTGGGGTTTCATTTCAAACCCTTCGGTGATCCGCGAGGAAATCGAACTGCTGCGCGGCTTCCTGCCGCATGACGCCTATTCGCTGATCTTTGGCCAGGTTGAGGCTTTGTTGGCGGTGCCCAGCGGCAATCTTGGGCTTGCAACCCTGCTGTCCACCGCGCTGGCCCTGTGGTCTGCCCGCGCCGGAGTGGCTGCGCTGATCCGGGGCTTGAATGCGATCCACCATCTGCCCAACCGCTCGGGACATTGGCACCAGTTGCGCGCGATTGTGCTGACCTTTGTGCTCGTCGGGCTGGTGCTGGCGGCTTTGGTGATGGCAGTGGTTTTGCCGGTGGTGGTGGCCTATCTGCCCAGTGCGATCCCCAGCCAGATACTCGCCGATTCAAACCTGCTGCTGGGGGTTGTTGCTGCCGTTCTGGCCGTGGGTATGGCCTATCGTCTGGGGCCGAATTACACTGGCACCCGCCCGCCGCTGCTGTCTTGGGGGCTGCTGGTTGCGGTGATCCTGTGGGTTCTGGCCACCCGTGGCTTCACCCTGTATCTGGCGAATTTCGCGTCATATAACCGGGTTTACGGCTCGATCGGGGCGGTGGTTGTGCTGATGATGTGGCTATACGTCAGCGCCTATGCCGTGCTTCTGGGCGCGGCGGTGGATGCAGAACGCAACCGCAACCGCCGCGCGCTTCAGTAGTCTTTTTCCAGCACGATCCCCAGCCCGGTGTTGCCATCGCTGCCTGAATTCGCCCGCAGCGTCACCGATTTGCTGATATCAAGGTTCAGGTTGATCTCTGACTGGCCATCCTGATCGACAGTGACTTCGGAATAGATATTCTTGGTCAGATACTTACCCGCCGTGACCGAAGTGCCCCCCGATGCATCGGTTTTCAGATCAAGATTGTCCAGCCCAAAGCCCTGCCGCAGCTTCGAGACGATGCCCTCCCCGGCGCGCCCCGCCAAAGTTGCGACCGCATTGGCCAATTGCAGCGCTTGCAGCGCTGACAGATTCTGCAAATCCTGTCCGAACAGCAGCTGCGCCAACACTTCCTCTTGCGGCAGTTCCGGGGTCGAGAAGAACGTCACCACCGGGTCGGTTGCCGGGCCATCAATCGTCACACCACTGGTGATGCCGTCGTTTTCGGCGGTGGTGGCGACGACGCGGATATACGGCACAAGATCACCCTGCATCTGCAGCGTGGCTTCCGTCAGATCAAGCCGCTTGCCCAACAGCTCCAACCGCCCCCGGATCAAATCGAACGAGCCGGACGGCACCACCGCGTTGGTGCTGCCCAACAGACGCAACTCGCCGCCCATTTCCACATCCAGACCCCGGCCCCGGATAAACAGGCTGGGGGCGGAAACCGTGATATCCAAACCATAGCCCGTCCCGCTGCTGCCCGCGCCCGCAGTCTTGCCATTATCAATCAGCCCCGCCCGCGCACGGGTGGCGCGCACCGGACGTGGCTCGCGCTTATGCTCCAACCCCGGCAAACCGCCCGCGCCGCCAAACCCGGTCGAAGGCACGCGCAATTCGGTATCCGACAAACCGATGCGCCCGGCAATCCGCGCGCCACCCATCAGCGGACCCTGCATCGTCAGATTGCCGTTCAGCGTGGTTTCAAACAAATCCGGGTCGCGCAAAGTCACCTGCCGCAGGTCAATCGCCAGATTGCCGTCGTAATTGCCGCTAAGCCCGGCGCTGCCCGTCACCACCACACTGCCCCCGGATGACACATTGGTGCTGACATCTACCACCGCCCGCCCCTGCGCCAAATTCACCCGCGCGGCAATATCCTGCAACGCAAAGGCCAAAGCCGGATCGGCCAACCGACCGCCCGTCAACGTCACCGGACCAGACAGCGCGGCAAGCCCCAGCGGCCCGTTCAGCCGCAGATCAAAACCCACCTGCCCCGAAATCGCCCTTGGTTGAATGAACGCATTGGCCAAAGCCGCTTGCGCCGTGCCCTTGATTGCCAGATCACCCGAGCCAAAGCTGGGGTTCAACTTGCCCTTCACAGTGGCATCAATCTGCCCCGGCCCCTTGCCCGCCAGATCCAGCACCACGCCCGACGCATCTTGCACCGCCGTGCCAGAAACCGTCAGCGCGCCGGGAAATTCCGGCACGATCAGCGCCAGATTTTTCAACCTTGCCGTAAGATCAATGGTTTGCCGATCGCCCGCCACACTGCCCGAGGCATCAGCCTCCATCTGAGGATTGCTCAGGCTGGCCTTGTCAATCTGCACCACGCCGTCTTTCATCGACACCGCCAGCGAGACAACCGAATTGCCCGCAAGCAACTTGTCCGCCTGCGGATTGCCAATCGCCAAGCCGCGACCATTGGCGGCAAAAGTCGCCTTGCCAGCCTCTAGCGTGCCGGTCAGGCGCGCCTCGCCGCCCAGCGCGCCGCGATATTGTGCGCCCAAACTGCTCAGATCGCGGAACAGCAGATTGGCGGTGATGTCGCTGCCGGCCGTCGCCAGAGTGCCCTTGGCTTTCACCTCTAGCGAGGTCGCCTTCACGGTCAAATCGCGCAGCAGCGTCCCGCTGGTATCCCGCACGACCGAGGCTGTGACATTTGACTGCCCGCGCAACAGGTTATCAACCTCGGTGATGCCTGCTTTCATATCGGTGCCGCTGGCGCTGGCAGTCAGATCAAAGGCGCCAGTGATCGGGCTGCCATTGCCGCTGACGGAAACCTCAGCCGCACCCGCCAAAGGCCGTCCCGCAAGGCCCGACAATCGCGACAGATCTTCCATCTTGGCGCTGGCCTTGCCGCTTAACGCAAATGCATCGTTCAGGCTTTCGATCTTGCCGCTGACCAAAGCCGCGTAATCCTCGCCCATCAGCGACAGCCGTTGCAGAGTCACGCTGCCCTCGCCCTCGCGCCAATAGGCCGAACCGTCGCCCCAGATCACCGAACCCAAAGCCCGCGCCACTGCCTGATCTGTCGGGTCCAACCCCTCGGCAGTATAGCGGAATGTGGCACCCACCTGCCGCACCCCCCCCAGCCGTCCAATCCGCCCCGAGCCGGAAAGCGACACGCCGCTGGCGCGGAAATCGGCCCGATCAAAGCCCAAAACCGCGATATTCGCGCTCCATCCTTCGCCTTGGGTGGCGTCATAGCCCAGCGCAATATCGGCAGAGTTGACCTTGATCGGCAGATCGGTGGTCAACGGCAACAGCACAGGGCTGCCATCAGGTGCCGCGATCTTGCCCGTCAGATTGAACTTCTGCGGCAACCCATCCGATGCCAGCGAAAGCGAGCCTTGCAGCGCCAAGGCTTTCGCCGTCACCGCAAGATTGTCCAACGCCAACCGACCATCCGGCCAGCGTTTGCCAGCGGTGACAAGGCTCACCGAATTACCAAAGAACTCGGCATAAGATGGCAGGAACAGCGGTGCCAGATCCCCCGCAAGATCGGTCGAAAAGGCCGTCGCACCGTCGTCTTGGCCCTTCAGCGCGATCTTGCCCGCCAACCGATCCACGCCATCGGTGGTCAGCGCCACATCCGCCGCAAAATCCGAAACCGGCCCCGCACCCTTGACCGTCAGCGCCACCGAAGGCGCGCCCGGCAGACCCAGCTTGACCGAGGCGATCCCGCCCGCCGCCTCTTCCGCCGCCAGATCAATCGACAACTGCTGCGTCGCATTGGCATAAGACGCCGTCAACACCACCTTGCCTGCAGGCCCGCTGTCGGTGCGCACCAGATCAATGCTGCCCTTGCCCTCACCCCCCGACAATGACAGCGAAGCTTGCAATGACGCCTCAAGCCCGGTGCCCAGAACGCTTGGCCCCAGCACGATCCGCTTGGCGGCAATCTCTCCGATTTCCACCGAAACCGGCAGCTCTGGCAGCGCAAAGCTGCTGGCCTCGGGCGATGGGGTCGCAGCCTCACCCACGGGCAGGCGGTCCAGGATAATCTCGCCTGCGGTCAACTCGTTCACCACCACCGCGCCAGACAGCAGTGAGGATCGGCTCCAGTCCAAAGTGACATCGCGCAGCGTCAGCCAGATGCCGCTATCGTCCGCGATGGTCAGCTCAGTCAGACTGGCCTGCGACGACAACGCGCCTGCAAAGCCCGTCACCACCACTTTGCGCCCAGCGCCTGACAGACTGTCCTCAAGGAACGCCGTCAGATAATCGCGGTCATCCGTTTGCGCATGGCCCGTCAGGGGCATCACGGCAAGGCATGTGGCCAGAAGATATTTCCGCATCAGAATGACTGCCCCAAACCAACGTAAACTTGCACACCGTCGCCGGTGTCGCCGCCAACTGGCCCCGCCACATCCAGCCGGATCGGCCCGACGGGGGTGGCATAGCGCACGCCAATCCCAGCGCCTGCGTGCCAATCGCCCAAATCACTAAAGAACTCATCGGCGTCGATGCGACCCACATCGACAAAACCCACCACGCCAATCGATTCCGTCACCTTGCCGCGCGCCTCGAACGAGCCGCCGATAAAGGTCTTGCCGCCGGTTTTGAACGCATCGCCCAGACCGCTGCGCAGCACATTCACACCCAAGGATTGATAGGGCTGACCGCGCACCGTGCCACCGCCGCCGGAATAGAACAGATAATCGCGCGGCGTTCCCAACAGGCTGGAGCCGAACACAGCCCCCGCCTGAAACCGCGCCGCCAACACCAGCCGGTTGGTGGCTCCCAGCCCTTTGTAGCCGCGCAAATCCACCGTCGCCCGCACACCGCTGTCGGTGATGCCAAAGCCAAGGAAAGGCTTCACCTCGCCCGCAAGATAGAAATTCCGAGTCGCATCGGTCTTGCTGTCGCGGCGATCCAAGATCACGCTTAACGGCAACGACACCGCGCGATAGGTCGATTGCCCGCGCGGATCGTCAATCCGCGCATAATCATAGGAAAGCCCCGCCTTGGCCGAAAGCTGCTCTGACACCACCTGTGACAGAGTAAAGCTGGCCCCGAACAGATCGGCGCTATAATCGGCCTCGTTCATGCGGCCATAGGTCAGCCCAACCCCCGCCGTGGTATCCGGCGAGAACGTCGCCGGACGCTCTAACGACACGCCAAGCACCACATCCGCCCCGCTTTCCGCCGCACCGATGTTGGTGACAGCGCCGCTTACCTTCAGCCGCTCACCGCCGCCAAACAGGTTGCGATGCAGCCATTCGCCGGTGACTGTCGCGCCGTCATTGCTGCTCAGTTCCGCGCCAAACGTATAGCGGCGCTTCTTTTCCTCGACCAAAGTCGCGGTGATGCCCAAAAAATCCGGCGAGGTGATGAAATCGTCTTCGGTCAGCGTCACCGATTTGAACACGCCCGTGCGCCGCAACCGCGAGGCCACGCGGTCCAACTCGGCCGGAGAATAGGCGCGACCCTCTTTCAACCCGGCAATCGCCTCGATCCGGCGCAGCCGCATCCGCTCGGCGCCCTTGACCGTCAGCTTGCCAAACCGCAGCGCCGGGCCGGGGTTCAACTGCACATCTGCCGCCAAAGTGTTGTTGCCGTGGTCAGCGGTCAGCTTCTGGCTGGCGACCTTGGCCTTGGCATAGCTGCGATCGCGCCAACCATTCACCCCGGCTGTCACCGCCTCTAGGATCACACCGCTTTCGGCGGTCTTACCCACCGCGAACCCTTCAGGCATTTCGGTGCGCTTGGCCAAAGGCGCCACCCGCGCCTGACTGAATTTGAATTCTGGCCCCGGCTCGACCACAACTTTGATGGCGCCAATCGTCGTGGGCGCGTCCAATGGTGCGATATTCGCGGCCTCGACCCCATCAACATAGACGTGGATCACCGCCGAATAATAGCCGCGCGCATAAAGCGCGTTCAGCAGGCTGGCGTATTCTGCCCGCGCATCGGTAAACAGATCCTGCGCCTGCTTGTCCTTAGAGCCCTCGCCCGCGACCAGAATCGACGCCGCCCGAAGCTCTTTTTCCAGCGCTTTCGGCGCACCCGGCACGCTAAATTCAACCCGATCAAGCGCTTGCCCGCCCGAGCCCGCCATAAGACTCAGCACCAATGCCCCCGCGACAACACGCGACGTTTTCTTGATCTGAACACTATACATGGGGACCCCAACTAAACTTATCCACACTATGCCGTGATCAACACCAAAGGGCAACGCTGCCCCCCATCACATTTTTCGCGTGGCAGTATTCCGCGCCCCATCCCGAAAGCCCGCTTGACGCAAGCGCCGATTGCACGGATCTGTTAGCGCAAACCAAACGAGGGGTTCGCCATGTATACCGCCGCCGAAAACCGCTACGATCTGATGCCCTACCGCCGCTGTGGCAACTCGGGCCTGAAACTGCCCGCGATTTCCTTTGGCCTGTGGCACAACTTTGGTGACGACACCCCGCATGCCACCAAACGCGCGATGTGTCAGACCGCTTTTGATCTGGGCATCACGCATTTTGATCTGGCCAACAACTACGGCCCGCCCCCCGGTTCGGCGGAGACCGCCTTTGGCGAGATTCTGAAGACCGATTTCAGACCCTACCGGGACGAGCTGATCATCTCGTCGAAGGCCGGCTACGATATGTGGGGCGGCCCTTATGGCGAGTGGGGATCGCGCAAATATGTCATCGCGTCCTGTGACCAGTCGTTGAAGCGGATGGGTCTGGATTACGTCGATATCTTCTATTCGCACCGTTTTGACCCCGAGACGCCGCTGGAAGAAACCATGATGGCTCTGGATCATATCGTGCGATCAGGCCGCGCGCTTTATGTCGGGATTTCCAGCTATGGCACGCAGCGCACCCGCGAGGCACATGCGATCTTGAAGGAACTCGGCACCCCCTGCCTGATCCATCAGCCCAGCTATAATATCCTCAACCGTTGGGTCGAAACCGATGGGCTGAAAACCGCGCTGAAGGATCTTGGCATCGGCTCGATTGCTTTTGTGCCGCTGGCGCAGGGTCTGCTGACCAACAAATATCTGAACGGCATCCCGGCGGGCAGCCGCGCTGCGCAGGATAAATCGCTGGATCCGTCGGTGGTCGAAATGGCCATCGAATCGGTGAAAAAGCTGAACGACATCGCCGCCGCCCGTGGTCAGACGCTGGCGCAAATGTCGATTGCATGGGTGCTGCGCGAGGGCGGTATCACTTCGGCACTGATCGGGGCATCAAAACCGTCGCAGATCATCGACTGCGTGGGTGCGATCAAGAACCTTGATTTCACCGCCGCCGAGTTGGCCGCGATTGATGCGATTTCCGAAGAAAAGGCGATCAACCTCTGGGCCAAATCCTCGGCTGAATAGGCTGATTCGCGCAGTATAGTTAACGCCCCGGCTGATCGCAAAGCCGGGGCGGCCATAAGGCCGCTTGCTGTATCAAATATGGCCGCTTTCTGGGTGATTAACCTTTCGGTAATCAGCCCAATTAACAACGCGATCTCAGACCCTTAGCGCTTCACGCTGGCGGTGACGTAGTTCACCGACAAATCCCGCGCCGAAATCGCCCATTTCCAGCTGAACGGGTTGAAAACCATCCCCTTGCGGTCCACCGGATCAAGCCCAGCCTTTCGTATCAGATCATACAATTCTTCCGGGGTGATAAATTTCGTCCAATCATGCGTGCCCTTTGGCAGCCAGCGCATCACCCATTCCGCACCGATGATCGCCATACCAAAGCTTTTCACATTGCGGTTCAGGGTCGAGCAGATCATCAATCCCCCCGGTTTCAGCAATTGCTGGCAGGCGGTCAGATAGCCCTGTGGATCGGCCACATGCTCGACCACTTCCATGTTCAAAACCACATCAAACTGCTCACCCGCGGCGGCGAGATCTTCTGCGGCGACATTGCGATAATCAATCTCCAACCCAGATTGCACCGCATGCAACTGCGCCACCGGAATGTTGCGCGCCGCCGCATCCGCGCCCACCACATCCGCCCCAAGCCGCGCCATCGGTTCAGACAGCAGCCCGCCACCACACCCAATATCCAACAGTCTCAAGCCCTTGAACGGCAGCGGCTGGGTCAGGTCGCGGTGAAATTCTGCGGCAATCTGGCGCGTGATGTAATCCAGCCGACACGGGTTCATCAAATGCAGCGGCTTGAACTTCCCCTCGGTATCCCACCATTCTGCCGCCATCGCCTCAAATTTGGCAACTTCGGCGGGATCAATCGTGTTGGTCTGGGTCATCGGAACTCCTTGCGCGCCGGAAGGTGTCGGCGCAATCTAGACGGACTATATAGGACGATTATGGACCACAGATCAGGGCAAAAGCGCGCACATGACTATCTTTACCCGCCGGTCGAGCCGTTCGACCAGCGGGTGTTGGATATGGGCGACGGCCACCGGATCTATGTCGAGCAATGTGGCAACCCTGATGGCATCCCGGTTCTGGTGCTGCATGGCGGGCCGGGCGGTGGCTGCAGCCCGGCGATGCGGCGCTATTTTGATCCAAGCGTCTATCGGGTGGTGCTGTTTGATCAGCGCGGCTGCGGGCGCTCACGTCCGCATGCTTCAGTCGATCTTAACACCACCTGGCATTTAATCAGCGATATCGAGGTGATCCGCACCACGCTGAACATCACGCAATTCATCCTGTTTGGTGGCAGCTGGGGCGCAACTTTGGCGCTGATCTACGCGATTTCGCATCCAGATCGGGTGCGTCATTTGGTGTTGCGCGGCGTGTTTCTTGCCACCCAAGCCGAGCTGGCTTGGTTCTACGGGGGTGGCGCGGGGGCGTTTTACCCCGATCTTTGGGCGCGCTTTGTGGGCCTTATCCCCGATGCCGAGCGAAACGATCTGATCGCCGCCTATCACCGCCGTCTGTTTGGCGGCGATCTGGCGGCAGAAACCCAGGCCGCGCGAATTTGGGCGGGCTGGGAAAACGCACTGGCTTCGGTCGCATCCGAAGGCTTCCTCGGCGGTGAAGGTCCGGCAGAGTATGCCCGCGCCTTCGCAAGGCTTGAGAACCACTATTTCGTCAATGCCGCCTTTCTGGAAAACGATGGCTGGATCCTGCAAAATCGCAGCAGAATCGCCCATATCAGCGCCGATATCGTGCAGGGCCGTCTGGATATGATCTGCCCACCGATCTCGGCCAGCAAACTGGCGGATGGCTGGGACAAAGCACGGTTGAAAATCGTGCCTATGGCAGGCCACGCCTTGTCCGAACCGGGCATATCCGAGGCTTTGGTGGCCGCGATGGATGCTTTGCGCGCACAGGTGCAACGCAACGCCAGCTAGATGCAGCTTGCAAAGGCCGGGGGATCGGCCTATATCCCCCTCAACAGCTGTTTCAGGGTCCAAACCTGAAGCTACCGAACCTCACATACGGGCCTGTCGGCCCGTTTTTTGTTTTTGGAACATCATGTCTGATTTGATTGCCAAAACCGCTATGGATCGCCGTCTGGCCGATATCGTGACTCCGGTCATCGAGGGCCTTGGCTTTGAACTTGTGCGGATTCGTCTTATGGGTGGGGCGACCCGCACCCTGCAGATCATGGCCGACCGTCCTGAAGGCGGGATTGAGGTCGATGATTGTGGTGAGATTTCAACCGCTGTGTCCGCCGTTTTGGATGTGGAAGACCCGATCGAAGAAAACTTCGTGCTCGAAGTATCGTCTCCCGGAATCGACCGCCCCCTGACCCGTCTCAAGGATTTTGAGATGTGGAAGGGCTGGGAAACGCGCGTCGAAACCACCGAATTGATCGACGGCCGCCGCCGCTTCAAGGGCACTTTGGCTGGAGTTGAGGGCGAGGAAGTGCTGATCGAGATTGAAGAACCTTCGGGCGTTGTGACCATCGGTCTGCAATTTGAATGGCTGGCCGATGCCAAGCTGATCCTGACAGACGAGCTGATCACCGAAATGTTGCGGCAGAAAAAGGCCAGCGGTGTGATCGACGAATCAGCCTTTGACGAAATTGAAACATCTGAGGGCGACGAAGAAGACGCTCCAGAACCCACCAAACACTAAGCGGGAGAACTCCGATGGCGATTACCTCTGCCAACCAGCTTGAGCTTTTGCAGACCGCCGAAGCGGTGGCGCGCGAAAAGATGATCGACGCCGAGCTGGTGATCCAGGCGATGGAAGACAGCCTCGCCCGGGCCGCCAAGTCGCGCTATGGCGCCGATATGGATATTCGGGTGAATATCGACCGCAAAACCGGCCGCGCCACTTTTGCGCGCATCCGCACCGTGGTGGAAGATGATGCCGTTGAGAATCATCATGCCCAGCTGACCGTCAAACAGGCGAAATCGCACCTGAAAGACCCGGTTGTGGGCGATGAGATCGTCGATGAAGTGCCTCCAGTTGATCTTGGCCGCATCGCCGCGCAATCGGCCAAGCAGGTGATTTTGCAAAAGGTCCGCGAAGCCGAGCGTGACCGTCAGTTTGAAGAATTCAAGGATCGTAAAGGCACGATCATCAACGGTCAGGTCAAGCGCGAAGAATATGGCAATATCATCGTCGATATTGGCCGGGGCGAGGCTATCTTGCGCCGCAATGAGAAAATCGGCCGCGAATCTTATCGCCCGAACGACCGGATTCGTTGCTATATCAAAGACGTGCGCCGTGAGGCTCGCGGCCCGCAGGTTTTCCTGTCGCGCACCGACCCGCAGTTCATGGCGGAACTGTTCAAGATGGAAGTGCCCGAGATTTACGACGGCATCATCGAGATCAAGGCTGTTGCCCGTGATCCGGGTTCGCGCGCGAAGATTGCGGTGATCTCTTATGACAACTCGATTGATCCGGTTGGCGCTTGCGTCGGTATGCGCGGCAGCCGGGTTCAGGCCGTTGTGAACGAATTGCAGGGCGAGAAAATCGACATCATCCCATGGAATGCCGATCAGGCGACCTTCCTGGTGAACGCATTGCAACCGGCAGAAGTGTCGAAAGTTGTGATCGACGATGACGCCGGCAAAATCGAAGTCGTCGTACCAGATGAGCAGCTGTCGCTGGCTATTGGCCGTCGCGGTCAGAACGTGCGTCTGGCCAGCCAGTTGACCGGCTTGGACATTGATATCGTGACGGAATCCGACGAATCCGCACGCCGTCAGGCTGAATTCGCTGAACGCACCAAGCTGTTCATGGAAAGCCTTGATATCGACGAGATGATGGCGCAGCTGCTGGTTTCTGAAGGCTTCTCGAACCTTGAAGAAGTCGCTTATGTCGAAACCGACGAATTGTTGTCGATCGACGGCTTCGACGAAGGCACCGCAGGCGAATTGCAGACCCGTGCGCGTGAATATCTTGAAGCGGCCAACACCAAGGCGATGGAAGCGGCCCGCGCTTTGGGCGTCGAGGATTCTCTGGTTGAATTTGAGGGGCTTACCCCCCAAATGCTGGAAGCGCTGGCGAAAGACGGCATCAAGACGCTGGAAGATTTCGCAACCTGCGCCGATTGGGAATTGGCTGGCGGCTGGACCACAGAAAACGGTCAGCGCAAGAAAGATGAAGGCGTGCTTGAGAAGTTTGACGTTTCTCTGGAAGAGGCGCAGACTTTGGTGATGACCGCCCGCGTGATGCTGGGCTGGGTCGATCCGACCGAATTCGCGGTTGCGGAAGCGGTTGATCAAGACGAGGAGGCCGAGGCCTGATTTAGGCCTCGGGGGAATACCGTGACGCGCGGTGGCCGGGAAAATCTGCAAGACGACCCGGAACGCAAGTGCATTGCGACCGGGGAAGTTCAGCCGAAAGCGGGTTTGATCCGCTTTTGTCTGGGCCCAGAAGATCTGATCGTGCCGGATATTCTGGCGCGGTTGCCGGGTCGGGGCTTTTATGTCTCGGCGGATCGGGCGGCGATTGAGAAGGCAGCCAAGAAGGGGCTGTTTTCGCGCGCCGCACGTCAACCGGTGAAAGTGCCGGATGATCTGGCCGATTTGGTGGAAGCGCTGCTGTTGCGGCGGGTGGTTGATCTGATCAGTTTGGCGCGCAAGGCCAGCGGGGCCGTGATGGGCTATGAGAAGGTCAAGGAATGGCTGCAAAAGGACAAGGTGCGGGTGCTTTTGCAAGCCGCCGACGGGTCTGAACGCGGCAAGACGAAACTGCGCGCGCCGGATGGCGAGGGGTCGTATATCGGCTTTTTGTCGGCGGAGGAATTGGGTTTGGCTTTCGGGCGCGAACGTGCGATACACGCCGCGCTTGGCGCTGGTGGACTCACGACGCGTGTTGTAGAGGAAGCGGCAAGGCTGGCGGGTTTGCGTGGGCAAACCACTCAGCAGGATGGCGACGAGATCGCCTTGAAGGATATGTAGGACGCATGAGCGATACAGACGGCAAAAAGCCCCTCGGCCTGGGTGGCGCACCTCGTTCCGGTCAGGTGAAGCAAAGCTTCTCCCATGGCCGCACGAAAAGCGTTGTGGTCGAAACGAAGCGCAAGCGCGTGGTCGTGCCAGTGGCAGCGGCCAAACCGGGCACGCCCGGCGCTGCGGCTGCTTCGGGGTCGGCGGCGCATCTGGGCGATCCGTCCAAGCGCCCCGCTGGCATTTCCGATGCCGAAATGGAACGCCGTCTGGCGGCCCTGCGCGTAGCCAAAGCGCGCGAGGCTGAAGACGCGGCGCGCCGTGCCGAAGAAGACAAGGCGCGCGATGAAGAGCGCGCCCGCAAGCGCGAAGAAGCCGAAACCAAGGAACGCGAAGAACGCGAGCGTATCGCGGCGGCCAAGGCCAAGGCGGATGAAGAAGAGCGCCTGCGCGCCGAAGCTGCGGCTGAGGCTGTGGCCAAGGCGGCTGCCCGCAAGGCTGATGTGCTGGGCACCTCGCGCCGGCAGCCCGTGGCCGAAAAGCCCGCTGAAGCGGCGGCTCCGGCAGCACGCGGCGAGCGGGCTGATCGCAATGCACCCGCTGCGGCACCGACAGCTGCGGAAACTGCTGCCCGCGCGCCGATGGGGGCCAAGCCCGCCTTGGCCGTGCGCAAAGTGGATCGTGACCGCGAAGAACGCGAACGTAACGCCAAAGCCAAAACCGATGACGGTCGCCGCACTGGCAAGCTGACGCTGAATGATGCGCTGGCTGGCGAAGGTGGTCGCACCCGCTCGATGGCCGCGATGAAGCGCAAGCAGGAAAAAGCCCGTGCCAAGGCATTGGGAATCGGCAAGCCCGAAAAACAGTTCCGCGACGTGCAGTTGCCGGAAACCATCACGGTTTCCGAACTTGCCAACCGGATGACCGAACGTGCCGCAGATGTTGTCAAAAGCCTGATGAAAATGGGCATGATGGTGACGATGAACCAAGCCATCGACGCCGACACCGCTGAATTGGTGATCGAAGAGTTCGGCCACAAAGCCGTGCGCGTGTCGGATGCTGACGTGGAACAAGCGATTGAAGTCGTGGCGGATGCCGACGAAAATCGCATCACCCGGCCGCCAATTGTCACCATTATGGGTCACGTTGACCACGGCAAAACCTCGCTTCTGGATGCGATCCGCAAGGCGAATGTGGTTTCGGGCGAAGCTGGCGGGATCACCCAGCATATCGGCGCCTATCAGGTGAGAACCGAAAAGGGTCAGGTTCTGACCTTCCTCGACACTCCCGGCCACGCCGCCTTTACCTCGATGCGCTCGCGCGGGGCCCAAGTGACGGATATTGTGGTGCTGGTTGTGGCGGCTGATGACGCCGTGATGCCGCAAACGATTGAAGCGATTGCCCATGCGAAAGCGGCGAAAGTGCCGATGATCGTGGCGATCAACAAAGTGGACAAGTACGGCGCTGACCCGACCAAGGTCCGCACCGATCTGTTGCAGCACGAAATCGTGGTGGAGGAGATGTCAGGCGACGTGCAGGACGTGGAAGTTTCGGCCAAAACCGGCCAAGGCATCGAAGAACTGCTGGAAGCCATCGCTTTGCAGGCTGAGATTCTGGAACTGCGCGCCAACCCGAACCGGGCTGCTGCGGGTGCCGTGATTGAGGCTAAGCTGGACGTTGGCCGCGGTCCTATCGCCACGGTTCTGGTGCAGAACGGCACCCTGCGCAAAGGCGACATCTTTGTCGTCGGCGAGCAGTGGGGCAAGGTGCGGGCACTGATCAACGACAAGGGCGAGCGGATTGACGAAGCTGGGCCTTCGGTTCCGGTCGAAGTGCTGGGCCTGTCCGGCACGCCTTCCGCAGGTGACACACTGAACGTGGTGGAAACCGAAGCGCAGGCGCGTGAGATTGCGACCTACCGCGAGAATGTCATTAAGGACAAACGTGCGGCGGCTGGTGCTGCGACCACGCTGGAACAGCTGATGGCGAAGGCCAAGGCGGATCAGTCGGTGGCTGAACTGCCGGTGCTGGTGAAGGCTGACGTGCAGGGCTCTGCCGAAGCCATCGTGCAAGCGCTTGAAAAGGTTGGCAACGAAGAAGTCCGTGTCCGCGTGCTGTCTTATGGCGTGGGCGCTATCACCGATACAGACGTGATGTTGGCGGAAGCCAGCAAGTGCCCGATCATCGGCTTCAACGTCCGAGCAAATGCCTCGGCGCGGAACTCGGCGCATCAGAAGGGCGTGGAAATCCGCTATTACTCGATCATTTATGATCTGGTGGATGACATCAAGGCAGCGGCTTCGGGCTTGCTCAAGGCCGAGATTCGCGAAACCTTCATCGGCTATGCGACGATCAAAGAGGTGTTCAAAGTCACCGGTATTGGTCAGGTTGCGGGCTGTATCGTCACCGAAGGCGTTGCGCGCCGCTCGGCTGGGGTGCGTCTGCTGCGCGACAACGTGGTGATCCATGAAGGCACGCTGAAAACGCTGAAACGCTACAAGGACGAGGTCAAGGAAGTCACCTCCGGTCAGGAATGTGGTATGGCGTTTGAACGCTATGACGACATTCGTGCAGGCGATGTCATTGAAATCTTTGAGCGCGAAGAAATTCAGCGGACGCTGGCCTAAGCTTTGGCCCTCGGCAACGGGGGCATGCTACACATAAAAACGGCCGGGGAAACCCGGCCTTTTTTATTGCGCTTTTGATAGGCTCAGGATGCTTTGGCGCGGATCACTGGATAACCCACAAAGGTCTTTTCATCAACTTTGACCATGATCTTGCCATCGGCCATCTGGCCAACCAGCAAGCCTTGAATAGAAACGCAGCTTCCAACAGAAATAGTCCGCAGCATGTGCCAATCCCCCAATTAGCCTGTTCAACCTTGAGGTTAGGGGCGATTCGTTAAAATTCCTACTACAATTTCATCAACACTGACGAATTTGTGCGAAATTATCAGGCCACTTTTAAAGCCAGTCGCGAAGGATAGGGATCAACGGAAGATCAGCGGCGGGCATCGGGTAATCACGCAGATTTTGCGGGCGGACCCAGGCAAGCTTCTGGCCTTCTTGCGGCACGGGAATCCCGTCCCAGCGCCGACAGGCGAACAGCGGCATCAGCAGGTGGAAGTCATCGTAAGTGTGGCTCGCGAAGGTGAGTGGCGCGAGGCAGCTTTGCCAAGTGTCGATGCCAAGCTCTTCCTTCAACTCGCGGATCAGGGCGCGTTCCGGAGTTTCGCCGGGCTCTACCTTGCCGCCGGGAAATTCCCACAGCCCCGCCAAAGACTTGCCTTCGGGGCGTTGAGCCAACAGGACGCGGCCTTCGGGGTCGATCAGGGCGACGGCAGAGACGAGGAGGGTTTTCATGCGGGTGCTTTGCCTTGCCGAGCGCCGGGGGTTTCACACCCCCGGACCCCCGTGGGGTATTTAGGAACAGATGAAATCAAGAGCGGTAGTCGGCGTTGATTTCGATATAGCGGTTGGTCAAATCGCAGGTCCAGACCGAGCGTTTGAATTTGCCAAGCCCCATATCGACAGCGATCACCAGATCGGATTGCAGCATGTAGGCGGCACCGTCTTCTTCGCGGTAGACAGGGTTGCGCCAGCCGTTTTCAGCGACGAGGATATCGCCAAATTTGATGCTGAGCTTATCACGGTCAGCTTCGGCCCCGGCCTTACCGATCGCCGCGACGATGCGGCCCCAGTTCGGATCTTGCCCCGCGATGGCGGTTTTCACCAAAGGCGAATTGGCGATGGCCATGGCAAGTTTGTGCGCATCGCTCTGCGAGGCGGCACCGGAAATGCGGACTTCAACAAATTTCGTGGCACCCTCGCCGTCACGGATCACCTGATGCGCTAGGTCCATCATCACGCCGCGCAGCGCGGTCTCAAAGGCTTTCAGGCTGGCACCTTTCAACTCTGGTGCCACAGATTTACCGGTGGCGGCAAGCAGCAGGGTGTCAGAGGTCGAAGTGTCGCTATCGACGGTGATCGCGTTGAACGTGCTGTCGGTGTTGCGCGACAGCAGTTTTTGCAGGTTCAGCGGGCTAATTTTGGCATCGGTGAAGATATAAACCAGCATCGTTGCCATATCCGGGGCGATCATGCCCGAGCCTTTGGCGATGCCGGCGATTTGCACAGTGCCGCCGTCAACTTCGACCGTCGCCGCAGCGCCTTTCGGGAAAGTGTCGGTGGTCATCATCGCATGGGCGGCCATCTCGATGGCATCTTCGCGCAATTCTGCCACCAGTTCGGCGGTTTTGTTGGTGATTTTGGCATAGGGCAGAGGCTCGCCAATGACGCCCGTAGAGGATGAGAACACTCGGGTAGCGGGGATGCCGAGGGCTTCGGCGACGCCATTGGTGACCGCGCTGACGGCTTCATCGCCAACTTTTCCCGTAAAGGCATTGGAATTGCCAGAGTTCACGATGATCGCAGCGCCCAGATCAGCCGGGGCCTTCAGCGCCAGTTTCGCCTGACAATCGCGCACGCATGCCGAGCGGGTGGTCGACCGTGTGAACACGCCCGCCATCGCCGTGCCTGGGGCAAGGCGCACCAGCATCACATCCTTGCGATTCTGGTATTTGATGCCGGCCTCTACGGCGGCAAACTCGACGCCTGCGATCAGAGGCAGCGCTGGAAAGCTGGCGGGAGCGAGCGGCGAGATCGGCTTGGCCTTTTTCACCTTGGCGACAATTTCGGCCGCAGCCTCGACCAATGGGGCTTCGACAGCAGTGGCCACGGCTTTCAGCTTGGCTTTCAGCGCCTTGACCTTGGCCTTCAACTCTTTCTTCGCCATCGCGACCCCCGATTCAATATCGTTTTCATGCCATTCGGCGCGCAAACCGCAATGGGTTGCGCGCCGATGTTTAGCGTTTTAGCGCGCTTGCGTAACTATTATTTATCAAGCAGCGCGGCATCGCCGAGGAATTTCGGATCAATGCCCTCACCGGGTTTTTCGATCTTGGCGGCTTCGGTCAGCGCTTTAATATGCTCTTCCACCACCTTCTGCTCGATGCCCTGCGCCAACTCGTCGCGCAACTCATCCAAAGTCGGCTTGGCGGCGACCCGGGTTTCGCTGACAAGGATCAGGTGCCAGCCGAAATCGGATTTGATAGGGCCGGAAACTTCGCCCACTTTCGAAGCCACGACCGCATCTTCAAACGGTTTGACCATGGCACCCAGACCGAACCAGCCCAGATCACCGCCCTGCGCACCAGACCCGGTATCGGTGGAATTGGCCTTGGCCAGATCGGCGAAAACTGCGCCCTTGGCGAGTTCGGCCTTCAGCTCATTCGCCTTTTCCTCGGTATCCACAAGGATATGCGCCGCGTGGTATTCGGTGCCGGGCTTGGAGTCCTTGAATTTCTCATCATAGGCTTTTTGCAAGGCCTCGTCGCTGACAGCCGCCGTTACAACCGGCTTTAGGGCAGTGTTGGACAGATAGCTGCGACGGTCATTTTCCAGCTGCAGCGTGTCTTTCTTGGTCAATTTATCGGCGACGGATTGCTCCAGCACCGTCTGTTGCACCAACTGATCCAGAATACCCTTGAACAGCACGTCCGGCGGCAGGGATTTATATTGCTCGGGCAGGCTTTCGCGGGCGACGATCATGTTGCCCAGCGTGATATTGGTGCCATTCACCGTGGCGATCACCGTGTCAGCGGTGGGATCCTGAGCCAGAGCCGGGGCTGCAAGGGCGAAAGAAAGCGCCATCCCTGCCATAAACCGCATCGCTTTTGCCATCTCACACTCTCCTGATCAGTCCGCAACCCTGCGCGACGTTGACTATACCGGGCCATACCCTTACATCGCACGGGTCGCGTGTGACGCGGGATTGCCCAGTCTTGACGCCCTTCTACGGAAGGCTTCTGAGGCGGGCAAGTCAGAGCCTCACACGATATTGTCAATACCGGTGATCGATACGGCCGGGCGGAGAAAACATGCTGGGTCTTGGAACGCTTGCGCGGAAGATGTTTGGAACGCCGAATGACCGCATGGTCAAGTCGGTGCGTCCTTTGGTGGCGAAGATCAACGCGCTAGAGCCGGAGTTTGCGGCGCTGAGCGATGAGGGGATCAGGGCGAAAACCGCCGATTTCCAGAAGCGGATTGCGGACGGCGAAAGCCTTGACGCGCTGCTGCCCGAGGCCTTTGCGAATTGCCGCGAGGCTGGCAAGCGCGCCTTGGGTCTGCGGGCGTTCGATGTGCAGCTGATGGGCGGGATTTTCCTGCATCAAGGCAATATCGCCGAAATGCGCACGGGCGAAGGCAAGACGCTGGTGGCGACGTTCCCGGCGTATCTGAACGCGCTTTCGGGCAAAGGCGTGCATGTGGTGACGGTGAACGACTACCTTGCCAAGCGCGATGCCGAATGGATGAGCAAGGTTTATGGCGCTTTGGGTCTGACCACTGGCGTCGTCTATCCGTATCAGGGCGAAGGCGAAAAGCGCGAGGCGTATCGCGCCGATATCACCTACGCGACCAACAACGAGTTGGGCTTTGACTATCTGCGCGACAATATGAAAGCCTCGCTCGAAGAAATGGCGCAGCGCGGCCATAATTTCGCGATTGTGGATGAGGTGGATTCGATCCTTGTCGACGAGGCCCGCACGCCCTTGATCATCTCTGGCCCAAGCCAGGATCGCAGCGAGCTCTATCAGCAGGTCGATGCGCTGATCCCGCTGTTGAACGACACCCACTACAAGCTGGATGAGAAAACCCGCAACGTCACCTATTCGGAAGACGGCAACGAGTTCATCGAAAATGCTTTGCACGAGGCTGGTATCCTGCCCGAAGGTCAAAGCCTGTATGAGCCTGAAAGCACCACCATCGTGCATCACGTCACGCAGGCTTTGCGGGCGCACAAGCTGTTCACCCGCGATCAGCAATATATCGTTCGAGATGGCGAAGTGATGCTGATTGACGAATTCACTGGCCGGATGATGAAGGGCCGCCGCTTGTCGGATGGCTTGCATCAGGCGATTGAAGCCAAGGAAGGCGTGGCGATCCAGCCAGAGAACGTGACTTTGGCGAGCGTGACTTTCCAGAATTACTTCCGGCTTTATGACAAACTCTCGGGGATGACCGGCACCGCCTCAACCGAGGCTGACGAGTTCATGGAGATTTACAAGCTGGGCGTGGTCGAAGTGCCGACCAACCGCACCGTGCAGCGTAAAGACGACCATGATGCGGTGTACCGCACCGCGCGCGAAAAGTTTGAAGGTGTGGTCAAGACCATCAAGGAAGCCCATGCGACGGGGCAGCCGATTCTGGTTGGCACCACCTCGATTGATAAATCCGAGGCGCTT
Source organism: Cypionkella aquatica (assembly GCF_030161095.1). Classification (GTDB taxonomy): domain Bacteria; phylum Pseudomonadota; class Alphaproteobacteria; order Rhodobacterales; family Rhodobacteraceae; genus Cypionkella; species Cypionkella aquatica. The sequence continues at coordinate 590,194 of NZ_BSPP01000004.1, read as the reverse complement.
TCGGAAATGCTCAAGGCCGCGGGCATCCCGCATAACGTGCTGAACGCGCGTCAGCATGAGCAGGAAGCGCAGATCGTTGCAGACGCAGGCAAACTGAACGCGGTGACGATTGCGACCAACATGGCGGGCCGTGGCACCGATATCAAACTGGGCGGCAACGTCGAATTCAAGGTGATGGAGGCGATCACCGCCGACCCGCATCTGCATCCCGATGAGGTCCGCGCGCGCGTCGAAGGTGAGCATGCAGACGAAGAAGAAGCGGTCAAGAAGGCTGGTGGTTTGTTCGTTCTGGCCACCGAACGTCACGAATCTCGCCGCATTGATAACCAGCTGCGCGGGCGCTCGGGCCGTCAGGGTGATCCGGGGCGGTCGTCGTTCTTCCTGAGCCTTGAAGACGATCTGATGCGGATTTTCGGGTCAGAGCGTCTGGATGCCGTGCTGTCAAAGCTCGGCATGAAAGAAGGCGAAGCGATCATTCACCCTTGGGTCAACAAATCGCTTGAGCGTGCACAGGCCAAGGTCGAAGGCCGCAACTTTGACATCCGCAAGCAGCTGTTGAAGTTCGACGATGTGATGAATGACCAGCGCAAGGCGATCTTTGGGCAGCGCATGGAAGTGATGCAGGCTGAAGATCTGGGTGAAATCGTGATGGATATGCGCCATCAAGTTGCCGAAGATCTGGTCGATCACTACATGCCTCCGAAAACCTACGCTGACCGTTGGGATGTTGAAGGCTTGCACGCAGGTCTGGGCGAGAAAATGGGCCTCGATCTGCCTGTCGCCGCTTGGGCCGCCGAAGAAGGCACCGATCAGGAAACCATCCGCGATCGCATCGTTGCCGCCAGCGACGCCATGATGGGTGAAAAGCTGGAAGCTTTCGGGCCGGACACCATGCGCAACATTGAAAAGCAGCTTTTGCTGCAAAGCATTGATGCGAAATGGCGCGATCACTTGCTGCGGTTGGAACATCTGCGCTCGGTCGTGGGCTTCCGGGGCTATGCGCAGCGTGATCCGCTGAACGAGTATAAGACCGAAAGCTTTACGCTGTTTGAATCGATGCTGAACTCTTTGCGCCAAGATGTGACGCAAAAGCTGGCCCAGATCCGCCCGATCAGCCAAGCCGAGCAAGACGCGATGATGCAACAGTTTATCGCCCAGCAGCAGCAGGCGCAGGCCGCCGACAGTGAGGCAGCACCCGCCGCGCCCGACGCCGCACCCGCGACCGTTATGGCGGCTTTGGCTGGCTTTGTTGAAACCGATCCCACCACTTGGGGCGATCCGGGCCGCAACGACCCCTGCCCCTGCGGTTCGGGTCAGCGGTTCAAAGCCTGCCACGGCAAGCTGGTCTAATCCGATCCGTCTGATCGTTTACAAAGGGCAGCTTCGGCTGCCCTTGCCCATTTATTGCCCCCGATTTCGGAAACATTCCTTGATTACGCCGCATCGCCGCCGCGTTTGAGGGCCAGAACTCGCCAAACGGATTTCGCAGGAGGAACCGATGGCAGTTGATATGAAGCGCAGATTGATCCGTGGCGGCGCGGTGATCGCGATTGCCCTTGGGGCCGGGCAACTGGTGCAGGGCATGTCGGACAAAAAGCCCGCCCCCCGCGTGGCAGAAGGCCAACTGTCGCAAAAGCCCACAAAGCTGGAGCGTGTCGCCGCCACCGATGTGACGGCTAAGCCCGAAGCGATGCTGGCGAAACCCGCAACGCCAAAGGCCGCAGAACTTCCCGCCCCGGTGGCAAAGGCCGCACCAGCGCCAGAGGCAAAGCCCGCCCCGATTGAGGTAGCCAAAGCCGATGCCTGCCCAGTGACGCTAGAGCTTGCCAACAGCGAAAACGCCCTGATCGCAGTCACTCTGATATCGCCCTGCCACGCGAATGAGCGGGTTGTGCTGAAACACGCGGGTCTGACAATCAGCGCCAAAACCACCCTGACCGGCGCTTTGTTCACCGATCTGCCTGCGCTAGAGCAAGACGCCTCGGTCGAAGTGATGTTCAAAGACAACACCTCGGTTCAGGCCAGTGTTGCCGTGCCCGAACTGGCCAGCCTGCGGCGCTTTGCGGTGCAATGGCAGCAAGATGACGCTTTCCAACTGCATGGCTTCGAGGATGCCTCGGATTTCGGCGGCGCGGGGGATGTCTCGGCTGCAACACCGCACCAACCGGCGGCTGGTGTGCCTGCGAAGGGTGGTTTTCTGACCGTTCTGGGCGAGGTATCAACCGATCTGCCAATGCTCGCGCAGGTTTACACCTATCCGAAGGACAGCAAGGCCAACGCCGAGATCGTCATCGAAGCCGCAGTGACCGACGCGACCTGTGGCCGCGAACTGCTGGGCCAGACGCTGCAAACCGCCAATGGCGCGGTCAAGATCACCGATATGTCGCTGGCGATGCCGGAATGTGATGCGGTGGGCGATTATCTGGTGTTGAAAAATCTTGTCCCGGATATGACTATCGCTGCGAACTAAGGATCGGGCGGACGTTTTATGATGGGTTACTGGCGCGCGGCGATCATCGCCGCGCTTCTGCCTTTTGCGGCAGCCGCGCAGGACGTCACGCTGACCTCGCGCGATGGGGCGCTGGCGATTGCGGGCACGTTGCAAGGCTATGATGGCGAGTTTTTCCGCATTGAAAGCAGCTATGGCCCGCTGACGATTGATGCATCGGGCGTGATCTGTGATGGCCCCGCCTGCCCCGATCTGACCGCCCCGAAAGCCGTGATCCGGCTGGTGGGTGAGGCTGATGCTGGGGCCGCTTTGCTGCCGCCGCTGATCGCCGCCTTCGCAAAATCGCGCGGTTTGATCTATACTGCGCCGGTCACACCCGCTGCGGTGGCCGTGCTGACCGATCCTGCGACCAACAAGGTTCTGGCCGAGATCTCCTTTCGCCCGCTGCCCCCCGACCAGGCCCGCGCCGAGTTGAAGGCAGGGCGGGCCGAGTTGATGGTGGCCTCGGCGACCGAACCTGATCTGGGGTCAAAGGCGGTGGCGCTGGATGCTTTGGTGCCGGTTGTCGCGGGCGATAATCCATTGCCGGGGATTTCCACCATTGATCTGGCCCGCGTTCTGGCTGGCGAGGTGAAGAACTGGGCCGAGGTGGGCGGGCCGGATATGCCCATGATTTTGCACGGTTTGGCGCCTGACAGTGACCTGCAAAAGGCGCTTTCGGCGCGACTGGGACGCGATCCGGTGGCGACGATCACCCATGACACCTTGCATGATCTGGCGGCTGCGGTCGCGAAAGACCCTTGGGCGATTGCCTTGACGGGCCGGGCTTCGGTTGGTGATGCGAAGCCTTTGCCGCTGTCAGACAGTTGTGGTTTTCCGTTGTTGCCCAGTGGCTTGGCTGTCAAGGCCGGAGACTATCCGCTGACGCTGCCGGTGTTTTTGCTGACGCCACGGCGCCGCCTGCCCCTTATGGCGCGCGAGTTTCTGGATTTTCTGGCGCTTCCGGTGGCGCAGGCGGCGGTGGCGCAGGGCGGCTATATCGACCGCAGCCCGGAAAGTCAGCCGATGACGGCGGACGGGTTGCGGCTCATCAATGCCATTCAGGGTGCAGGTGAAGAGACGACTTTGGCCGATCTGAAGCGGCTGGTTGATCTGATGGATGGCGCGGATCGGCTGTCGCTGACCTTCCGGTTTCAGGATGGCACATCCGCGCTGGATGCCGCCAGCCAAGACAATCTGGCAGACCTTGCGCGGTTGATTGAAGCCGGTGTTTTTCGCAACAAGCGGTTGATTTTGGCTGGTTTTTCGGATGGATCGGGCGCTGCCGCCACCAATCTCGATCTGTCGCAAGATCGCGCGCAGGGTATTCAAGACGCGCTAAAACAAGACGGCGTGTCAGACGCGGCGCTGCCACAAGTCGAAGCATTTGGTGAGGCTTTGCCGATGGCTTGCGATGAAACGGCTGCGGGGCGCAGGCTTAACCGCCGGGTTGAGGTGTGGTTGAAGCCTTCGTTCAAACCTACAGATACCCCGCCGAACGAAAACTAAGCTCGCGGCTTTTGCCGATGATCAGATGATCGTGCAGGGTGATGCCCAAAACCTGCGCGGCCTCTTGCACTTGCAGGGTCATGGTGATGTCGGCTTGCGATGGGGTGGGGTCGCCGGAGGGGTGATTATGCACTAAAATCAACGCGGAAGCATTAAGTTCCAAGCCGCGTTTCACCACTTCACGCGGGTAGACCGGAACGTGATCCACCGTGCCCTTGGCCTGTTCTTCATCAGCGATCAGCACGTTTTTACGATCCAGGAACAGGATGCGGAATTGCTCGGTCTCGCGGTGGGCCATTGCGGTATGGCAATAATCCAGCAGCGCATCCCAACTGGACAGCAGCGGGCGGTTCATCACGCGGGCGCGCATCATCCGCTGGGCGGCGGCTTCAACGATCTTCAACTCTTGCACCACGGCTTCGCCGACGCCTTTGACCATCATCAGCCGCGCAGGCACCGCTGTGACCACGCGGTTGAAATCACCAAAGGTATCAAGCAGTTCGCGGGCAAGCGGCTTCACATCTTGCCGGGGAATGGCGCGGAACAGCAGCAGTTCGAGCAGTTCATAATCCGGCATCGCGGTCGCACCGCCTTCCATGAACCGGGTGCGCAGGCGTTTTCGGTGATCGGCGATATAGGACGGCAATCTGCCGGGCAGAGCGCTGCCGACAGCCTCATCCTCGGCTGCGAACAGCGGCAAGGTGGCTTCGTGAAAGGCGCGGGGTTTGCTCATGCCCGGCAGGCTGCCATGACAGTGGTGAAGGAATAGTTAACGCGATTTTTGGGTGCGGCTTGCGGATGTTCGGCAAAACCCCAGCGAATCAGGGATTAATGCACTGAAATCCTGCGAAAAAGCCTATATGGAAAAGGGCCATATTGCGTATGGAAAGCGGCCATACTTTTTACGGGAATAGGCTGCCTTAACGCGCCGCGCGGTGTTACAGCATCCGCAACAAATCCATGCTGGGCTGCCCGGTCACCGGCAAGCCGCGCGCGCGTTGGAAATCGCTGATCGCGGCGATGGTTTTCGCGCCCACGACGCCATCCGAGCCTTGGGTGTCAAACCCCGCTGCGGTTAGCTTGCGTTGCAGGCTTTGCCGATCTGCCAAGGTCATGCCCTGCGCATCCGGGCCGAAGGCCGCGCGCAGCGGGCCTGCGCCATTCAGGCGATCGGACAGATAGCCGACGCCCAAAGCGTAATTCTCGGCATTGTTATAGCGCAGGATCACGTTGAAGTTTTGATAGAGCAAGAACGCTGGGCCGCGCGGCCCCCCCGGCAGCAGCAAGGATGCCGCGCCATGCCCGCCCAAGCTGCCATTCACCGCCCGCACGCCCAAAGAGGCCCAATCCGACCGCCCTTTGCCGCGCCCGGCAAGGCCGGTGTCAAAGCCGCTGGGCAACGTCACCTCTTGTCCCCAAGGCTGACCATGGGTCCAGCCGTTTTTCGACAGATACGCGGCGGTCGAGGCGAGCGCATCGGTTGGATCATCGCTCCAGATATCGCGGCGGCCATCGCCGTTGAAATCGACCGCGAAGGCTTGGTAGCTGGTCGGGATGAACTGGGTGTGGCCCATCGCACCCGCCCAGCTGCCAGTCATGTTCTGCACCGTGGTATCGCCGTTTTGCAGGATTTTCAGCGCGGCCACCAACTGCTGTTCAAAGAACGCGGCGCGACGGCCCTCATAGGCAAGGGTCGCCAAAGCCGAGATCACCGGAACATCGCCGCGCCTTGTGCCGAAAAAGCTTTCCAGCCCCCAGAAGGCGGCGACGACATGCGGCTCGACGCCATAGCGGGCCTCGACCGCGCGCAGGGTGCCCATCTGCTGTGCCAGCACTTGCCGGCCCATGCTGAGGCGCTCGTCACTGGCGGCAATGGCAAGGTAGTCTTCGGTGGTGCGGGTGAATTCGGTCTGGTTGCGGTCTTTCTCGATCACGCCGGGGATAAAGCCAGAAGCGCGGAACGCAGTGCTGAAGGTGCTGTCCGAGATGCCTTTGGCCGCGGCGCGGGGCCGGAACGCCTGCACCCAGGTGTCAAACCCCGCATCGGGCACCATTGGCATCGCGGCTGGAGCCGAGGGGCTGCGCATGCTGCCGCCGCCGACACAGGCTGACAGCCCAAGTGCCGCAAAACCCAATGAGAAATTGCGCCGTGTGACCTGCATGAAACCCTCCACCAAACTGCTTTGCACAAGCTTAAAGGATTTGCGGCAAAGGGCAAACCGATGGCGGGCCTTTCCGCCGAGAGATCACGCTGCCTGCAACTGCGCCTGTTCCGCTTCGGTCAGAAGGGCCACCGCGACGCTTAGCACAAGGGCGGTGCAATCGGTGCTGATCAACGCTTCGCCAGTGGCGCGGCGCAGCCATAACCCGTCGATCATCGTGCCAAGCGCCAAGGCGATCTGCTTGAAGCGTGCGTCAGCCAGCACGTCGCGGAACACCGAGGCAAGGTTGGATTGCAGCCGTGCGTAGAAAATCCGCTGCAACCGCACATAGCGGATATTGGTGGAGGATGCCGCGCAGACCGACAGCCAAGCGTTGGCGATATTGGGCTCGAACAGGCCTTCGGGGAAGTTTCCGGCGATGATCGCCTCTAGCCTGCCCCAGCGGGTTGTGGCCTGCGCAAGGCCAGTCGCCACAGCCTCCATCAACACGCGGTTGTTCAGGCGGACCATGGCGAACAGCACATCTTCCTTGCCTTTGAAGTAGTAAGACAGGATGCCCGCCGACATGCCCGCCTCTTCGCAAATCCGCTTGGTGGTCATGCCGCCAAGCCCGTGCTGCATGAACACGCGATGCGCAGCCTCGATCAATTCGCGGCGGCGCAGGTCTTCGATACGGGTGCGAAAAGCGATTTTGGTCATGGTTTTTCATAGCAGATCAAAAAACTGAACGCACATACAATAATTTATATTGACGTATAAATTTTGCCTGCGCAGGCTTGGGCCAGCAAACGGAGGGAAACCCATGCGCAAGGTTCTGGCAGGAGTGTTGATGACGGCGATGGCTGTGGGGGCGGCGCAAGCGGCTGAACCAGAGGCCTGTAAGGCGGTGCGGATCTCGGATTTGGGCTGGACCGATATCGGCCTGACCAATGCCACGGCCGAGGTGATTCTGGATGCCTTGGGCTATGACGCCACGCAAACCTTACTCAGCCTTGATGTCACCTTCGTGTCGATGGAGCGCGGCGATATCGACGTGTTTCAGGGCAACTGGCGGCCCTTTCAGGACGTGCAATACGCGAAATTCTTCGACGATGGCATTGTAGAGCGTTTGGGGATGAACCTTGAAGGCGCGAAATATACCCTTGCCGTGCCGAAATATGTGGCGGATGCCGGGATCAAAAGTTTCGACGATCTGGCGGCGCATGGCGACCAGTTCGGCAAGAAGATTTACGCGATCGAGCCGGGGTCGAACCAGCCGCTGCTGGATATGGTCGCGGCCAATGCACATGGTTTGGGCGACTGGACCATTGTTGAAAGCTCGGAGGCTGGGATGCTGGCGCAGGTTGAGCGCGCGGTTTCAGCAAAGGAATGGGTGGTTTTCCTGGGCTGGCAGCCGCATCCGATGAATGTGGTGCAGCAGATTGGCTATCTGGCCGATGGCGATGCAGAGTTTGGACCGAACTTTGGCGGCGCTTCGGTCTATACGATTGCACGGCGCGATTATGCCAAGACCTGCCCGAATGTCGGCAAATTCTTCAGCCAGCTGGCGTTTAACATCGACTATGAAAACGCCGGGATGCAGATGATCATGGGCGAGGGGATGGAGTTTCCAGCCGCCGGCACTGCGATGATGGCCAAGCACCCCGACATGCTGGAGGCGTGGCTGAAGGATGTCACCACCTTTGACGGCCAGCCCGGCCTGCCTGCGGTGAAGGCCGCACTGGGTCTGTAACATGGCCTTGATGCGCGCGGCAGTGATGAATGGCTTTGGCCAACCCTTGCGGTTGGTCGATCTGCCGGTACCGGCGCCGGGAGCGGGGGAAATCCTGATCCGGCTGGAGGCGAGCGGGGTGTGCCATTCCGATGTGCATATCTGGAAGGGCGAGACGCAGGCTTCGGTCGCACCCGATCCGTTCATTCTGGGGCATGAGGGTGTCGGCGAAGTTGCCGCGATTGGCGCGGGCGTCGAAGGCTGGGTGATTGGCCAGCGCGCCGGGGCGGCTTGGCTGCATGACACCTGTGGCACCTGCGATCTGTGCTTGGCGGGCGAGGAAAGCTTTTGCGCGGCCCAGCGCGCGCATGGGTTCAACGTGCCGGGAACGTTTGCCGAATATGTGGTGGCCAAGGCGGCGTTCGCTGTGAAAGTGCCTGCAGGAGATGGCGCTGCACTGGCGCCGCTGATGTGTGCGGGGCTGACGGCTTATGGTGCGATTGAGCGGGCAAAGCTGGTGCATGGTGAAACTTGCGCGATTTTTGGCTGTGGTGGTCTGGGCCTGTTCGCGGTGCAACTGGCGGCACGGCGGGGCGCGCGTGTTGTCGCGGTTGACAACGACCCCGCCAAATTGGAACTGGCGCGGCGCTTGGGGGCCAGTGCCACCGAACTTGCCACTGCCACCCTGCCCGACACTTGGCCGCAGGTTTTGCGTGCGCATGCCACGATCAATTTCGCCCCCACCACCCGCACTTGGCCCGCGATGCAGGCGGCGACACGACCCTTGGGGCGGATCATCGCAGCGGCGATGGTTGCCGAACCGGTGCCGCTTAGTCACGAATGGCTCACATGGACCGGGATTACCCTGACCGGCACCAGCGTCGGCACGCGGGCGCAGATGGCGGAACTGATGCACCTGCATCAGGAAAGCCCGCTGGAAAGCCCGGTTGAAGTGATCCGCCTGCAGGATGCTTCGGAGGCATTGCTGGCCTTGGATCAGGGGCGCGCGAAAATGCGCTATAGCATCGCGTTCTGATCCCTTGGACCTATGGGTTTTTCGCGGCTATGCTGCCATTGCAAAAGCCGGAAAGTCACACGATGCACATCGACCTGAACTCTGATCTTGGCGAGGGCTATGGCCCGTGGGCGATGGGTGACGATGCGGCCATGCTGGGGCTGGTCAGCAGCGCCAATATCGCTTGTGGCGGCCATGCCAGCGACCCCGAAACGATGTTCCACACGCTTCGACTTGCCGCGCAGAATGGCGTAACCGTCGGCGCGCATCCTGGCTATAGCGACCCTTTGGGCTTTGGCCGACGGGTGATCCCCATGGCCCCGGCAGAGGTCGGTCGCATGGTAGCGGCGCAGATCGGCAGCCTGCAGGGCGTGGCGGCTCTGGCCGGAACCCGCGTCGCCTATGTCAAACCGCATGGCGCTTTGGCCAATCTGGCCGCTGATGATCGCGCCGTTGCGGATGCGATTGCCTTGGCGGTCAAGGCGATCTCAGCTGATCTGGCAATCCTTGCCATTTCGGGAACCGCGTTGGAGCATGCCGCCCGCGCCCATGCGATCGCGGTTTACTCCGAGATTTTCGCCGACCGTGGCTATCTGCCGAATGGCCGTCTTGTGCCGCGCAGCCAGCCGGGAGCGATGATCCACGATCCCGAAGCCGCCGCTGCACGCCTGTTGAGCTTTCTTGAAAGCGGTCTGATGCCTGTGGTCGGCGGTGATCCGATCCCACTTGCGGCGCAGTCGATCTGCGTGCATGGCGACAGCCCCGGCGCGGTTGCGATGGCCCGCCATATCCGCGCGCAACTGACCGCTGCGGGCGTCACTATCGCGCCTTTTTTGCCCTAAACCATGCAGCCCACACCACAAGCGCCACTCTTTCGCCCCTGCGCCGAGCGTGCGGTGCTGGTCGAATTTGGCACAACGCTGGACCCCGGCGCCCACAATGCGGTGCTGCAGCTTGATCAGGCGCTGACGGATACCCCCTGCGCGGGCTTCGTCGAATCAGTGCCTGCTTTCATCAATTTGCTGGTCGTGTTTGACCCGTTGCTGACCGATCACCCCAGCGTCACCGCCCATCTGCGCCATCTGCTGACCGCTGAAACCGCCCCGCGCGCGCAACCAGCCCAGCGCGAGGTTCAGGTCTGCTACGACGCCGATCTGTCGCCCGATCTGCCCGCCGTCGCCCAAGCCTGCGGTCTTACGCCCGATGCGGTGATCAACGCGCATCTGGCGGGCGATTACGCGGTGTTTTTGTATGGATTCGCCCCCGGCTACGCCTATCTCGGCGGCGTGCCAGAGGTGATACGGCTGGACCGCAAGCCAAGCCCGGTGGGGGGTGTAGCAGCAGGGTCGGTGATTATTGCGGGCGCGCAATGCCTTGTCACCACGCTGACAATGCCAACAGGCTGGTGGATCATCGGCAGATCGCCCACCCGCATCCTGACAGGCGATACCGCCCGCCCCTTCCTGTTTGATGTCGGCGACAAAGTGCGGTTTCGCCGCATTGCCCGCGCGGAATACGAGGCCGCAAAATGACCGAAGCCAGCTTTCGCGTCAGCTTTGCAGGCCCGCATGTCAGTATTCAGGACCAAGGCCGCCCCGGCCTGATGCGCTATGGCGTCCCCGCCTCGGGCCCGATGGATCGCCGCAGTTTTGCGGTGGCACATGCCGCCCTTGGCAACGCAGCCGGGCAGCCCGGTATAGAGGTTTCCTTGGGCGGTCTGACCCTGCAGTGTGAAAGTGGGGCTGTCACAGTCGCCTTTGTTGGCGGCGGTTTTATCGCGGAAACCAAGGCCGGAAAGTTGGGGGCGTGGCAGGTTCTGACCCTGACGGCCGGAGATGTGTTGAACATCCGCCCCGGTCCGTGGGGGTCGTGGTGCTACCTTGCGTTCATGGGAAATCTACAAGCAAATGAGTGGCTTGGCAGTCATGCCACGCATGGCCTCTCTGGCTTTGGCGGCGGGAAACTGGCAACCGGGCAAGTCCTGACCATCGCCGATGCGCAAACCCGCGCCGATCTGCACGGCCCGATTCCCTGCCCGATCTGGGCACGCCCCCGGCATCTGTTGCGCTGCACGCTTGGGCCACAGGATCGGTTTTTCGCGGCGGACACGCTGGCTACATTCACCTCGGCGCGGTTTGAGACCACCGATGCCTTTGATCGCATGGGTCTGCGCCTGCGCGGCCCTGCCATCGCGCCAGAAAATGCGCTGTCGATCCCGTCCGAGCCGATTTTGCGCGGCGCGGTCCAGGTCTCGGGCGATGGGGTGGCGACGGTGCTGCTGTCAGATCACCAGACCACTGGCGGTTATCCGAAGATTGCCACCGTATTGGCCTGCGATCTGAATAGCTTTGTGCAATGCCGCCCACGCGATGCTGTGGCGTTTCAAGCCATCAGCCCGGAACACGCCGTCGCAATCACCCGCCACGATGCGGCGGGGTTTGCGCTCTATATGGAACGCTTTCGGGGCTGAGCCTTAAAGCCCATGGCCGGCCCAAGGCCCGTGTTTGTCGGCGATGCCATCCACCCGCTCAAACCCATGCGCGCCGAAGAAATCGCGTTGGGCTTGGATCATGTTCGCGGTCGAACGCCCGGTGCGCATCATATCAAACCATGCAAGGCCCGAGGCCAGCGCCGGAACCGGCAACCCGCTGAGCGCACCCGCCGCAATCACCTGACGCAACGCGCCATGCGTGGCTTTCAGATGGTCAGCAAAGAACGGCGCCAGCATCAGGTTGCGCTCTGCATCTTCAGTCAAAGCCGTCGCCATATCGTTCAGCATCGACGAGCGGATGATGCAGCCCTCGCGCCAGACCCGCGCGATTTCGGGCAAAGGCATCGGCCAATCAAAAGCTTTCGACGCCGCCGAGATCAGCGCGAAGCCCTGCGCATAGCACAGGATCTTGCCCGCGATCATCGCTTGTTCCAGCTGCGCCAAGGTCACGTTTGCAGTCTTTTGCGGGGCGGCCCCAAAGACCGCCTCACCCGCCAGACGTTCCTCAAGCCGCGACGACAGATTGCGCGCCATAACCGCCGCCTCAATCGCGGGGATGGTGGCGGCCAGTTGCTGCGCTTCGATCACCGTCCAGCGGCCAGTGCCTTTTTGGCCCGCGCGGTCCAAAATCATATCCAGCATCGGTTTGCCCGAATGGGTATCGGTAGCCGCGGCAACTTCGCCTGAAATCTCAATCAGATAGGATTGCAGCGGCCCCGTGTTCCACGCCTTGAACGTCTCTGCAATCGCTTGCGCCTCCATGCCCAAGCCGTCACGCATCACGCCGTAAACCTCGGCGATCATCTGCATATCGGCGTATTCAATGCCGTTGTGCACGGCTTTGACGAAATGCCCTGCCCCGGCTGGCCCCATGTAATCGGCGCAAGGCTCGCCCTTATACTTCGCCGCAATCGCGTTCAGGATCGGAGCAACCCGGTCCCAGTCGCTACGCAGACCGCCCCCCATGATTGCCGGACCATGCCGCGCGCCCTCGGCCCCACCCGACACGCCAATGCCAAGGAAATGCGGGCCTTTGATCGCAGCCGCAGCCGCGCGGCGATCGGTGTCGTGGAACAAGGCGTTGCCTGCGTCGATGATCAGATCATCCGCGTCCAACAGCGGGGTCAGATCGGCGATCATCTCATCCACCGGATCGCCCGCAGGCACCATCAGGATGATGGCGCGCGGTTTGGCAATCGCCGCGACCAGATCGGCCAAAGTCTCACATGGGGTGATCTTTTCGGCCAGCACACCCGCCTCGGCCTTGAAGCCATGCGTCACCGATGCGGTGCGGTTCCACACCGCAATCGGAAAGCCCTTTTCTGCGATGTTCAGCGCCAGCATTGCGCCCATTGTTCCAAGGCCGATCAGGCCGATTTGCGATTGGGTCATGATGTGTCCTCTGACGCGGTTCAAGCGATGGCGCTTTGGCTGGCCGCAATGTGAGCGATAACAGGGGGAAAGGTCAAACCGAAAGGTATCCCGCCGCATACCGTCACCACCACCAAAAACAGCCACCCGTTGCGCAAACTTCGATTCCAAGGCACCTTGTGGCAGGGCACCCTCTGCCTATTTGATTTGAAACAGGAGATTTTCATGGATTTTGAGCAATTTCTCGGCAGCGGCGCGGTGTTTGCCGCAATCGCGCTTTTCATCATCGTCGCTTTGTTCAAGGCCATCCGCATCGTGCCCCAAAGCGAAAAATATGTGGTGGAACGTCTAGGCCGCCTGCGCTCGGTGCTTGGGCCGGGCATCAACTTTACGGTTCCGTTTCTGGACCGGGTTGCGCACAAGGTGTCCATTCTGGAACGCCAACTGCCCACCGCGCATCAGGACGCGATCACCACCGACAACGTGCTGGTCAAGGTGGAAACAAGCGTGTTCTACCGGGTGATTTCGCCCGAAAAGACCGTCTACCGCATTAAGGATGTCGACAGCGCGATTGCCACAACCGTCGCCGGGATCGTGCGTTCGGAAATCGGCAAGATGGAGCTTGATCAGGTGCAATCCAACCGCAACGAACTGACCGCGAATATCCGCGAGCATGTCCGCGCCATGGTCGAAGATTGGGGGATTGAGGTGACTCGCGCCGAAATCCTCGACGTGTCGCTGGACGAAGCCACCCGCCACGCGATGATGCAGCAGCTGAACGCCGAGCGGGCGCGGCGCGCGCAAGTGACCGAGGCCGAGGGCAAAAAGCGCGCGGTCGAACTGAACGCCGATGCAGAGCTTTACGCAGCCGAGCAGGAATCCAAAGCGCGCCGCGTGCTGGCCGATGCCGAGGCTTACGCAACCAGCACCATCGCCGAAGCGATCAAGGAAAACGGTATCGAGGCCGCGCAATATCAGGTGGCGCTGAAACAGGTCGAGGCTTTGACGGCAGTTGGCCAAGGCTCGGGCAAGCAAATGATCATTGTGCCGGCGCAGGCTTTGGATGCGTTTGGCGATGCGTTCAAGATGTTGAAAGGGCGCGGATAAATGTGGACGATCTGGTGGGTTTGGATCGCTGGCGGCTTTGCCTTGGGCGTGGCCGAAGTGCTGCTGCCCGGCTTCATCTTTCTTGGCTTTGCTGCAGGCGCGGTGCTGACCGGGGTGCTGTTGGGCATCGGTCTGTCGGTGAGTTTGCCGCTGACCTTGCTGATCTTTGCTTTGCTGTCGCTGGCCGCGTGGATCGCGCTGCGCGCCACGGTTGGGGTGCAAAGCGGACAGGTCAAGCTGTGGGACAAAGACATCAATGACAACTGATCTGCGCTGATGGATTTTAGGGGATGCAAGGCGGCGCTGCTGTGCCGTGACGCTTTGCTGACCTATCTGCGCGACGACAAGCCCGGACTGCCTTGGCCCGCGACTTGGGATCTACCGGGCGGCGGCCGCGAGGCCGGCGAGACGCCCGAGGAATGTTTGTTGCGTGAGCTGTATGAGGAATTTGGGCTGCGGTTGCCGCCTGCGCGTTTGATCCTGCGCGAAGTTTGGCCCAGCATGATTGACCCCGCACAGGTTGCAGTGTTTTTCGCGGGCCATATCACTCCGGCTGAAATCGCTGCGATTCGTTTTGGTGATGAGGGCCAGTATTGGCAAATGATGCCAGTGGAAGTGTATCTGGCGCATCCCCAAGCCATCCCCGAACTGCAACGCCGTGTTGCCGCCGCAGTCGCGGTTTTGTAGGGTAAGCGGCGATCAAGGGGATAGATGTTGTGAGCGATGAAACCGTAACGCCGATGATGGCGCAATATCTAGAGATCAAGGCCCAGAACCCCAGCGCCTTGCTGTTCTATCGCTTGGGCGATTTCTACGAGATGTTTTTCGAGGATGCCGTTGCAGCCGCCGAAGCTTTGGACATCACCCTGACCCAGCGCGGCTTTCACAATGGCAAGCCAATTGCCCTGTGCGGTGTGCCCTATCACGCCGCCGAGGGCTATCTTTTGACGCTGATCCGCAAGGGCTTTCGCGTCGCAATCGCCGAGCAAATGGAAGACCCGGCCGAGGCGAAAAAGCGTGGCAGCAAATCGGTGGTCAAGCGCGACGTGGTGCGGCTGGTCACCCCCGGCACGCTCACCGAGGATTCGCTGCTGGAAGCCCGTCGGCACAACTACCTCGCGGCCTTTGCCGAGGTGCGCGAAGAGTCCGCACTGGCTTGGGTGGATATCTCAACCGGAGAGTTGCGGGTGATGCCCTGCCCGGAGGTGCGTCTTGCGCCAGAACTGGCTCGTCTAGCGCCGCGCGAAGTCTTGGTGGCAGAGCACCGAGATCATGATTTGGGCGGTATAGTGACTGAATCCGGTGCGGCGCTTAGTGCACTATCACGGGGCAGTTTCGATTCAACAAATGCCGAACAGCGGTTGTGCAAGCTGTGGGGCGTCGGCTCATTAGAGGCTTTTGGCAGCTTTGGGCGCTCTGAGATTTCGGCGATGGGCGCTTTGGTCGATTACCTTGATCTGACCCAACGCGGGAAACTGCCGCTGTTGCGCCCGCCATTGCGCGAAAGTGCCAGCGGAGCGATGCAGATTGACGCCTCTACCCGGCGCAACCTTGAAATCAGTCAGGCGCTTTCTGGTGGTCGCGAAGGGTCTTTGCTGGCCGCCGTGGATCGCACCGCCACCGCTGCGGGCGCGCGCCTGCTGGAACGCCGCATATCCAGCCCAGCCCGCGATCTGGCTGTGATCCATCAACGGTTGGAATCTGTGCGTTTTCTGCTGGAACAGAGCCGTTTGCGCGAAGATTTGCGCACGGATCTGCGCCGCGTGCCCGACATTGATCGCGCCCTGTCGCGGCTGGCACTGGAGCGTGGCGGCCCGCGCGACCTTGCCGCCATCCGCACCGGTTTGACGCAAGCCGAAAATATCGCCACCCGACTGATCGACGTGCCGCCCTTGTTGCACGATGCCGCCAAGGCCTTGGTCGGCCATGCCACGCTGATCGAGCTGCTGGATCAGGCTTTGGTCGCCGAACCGCCGCTGCTGGCCCGCGATGGCGGCTATATCGCCACGGGCTTTGACGCCGATCTGGACGAAACCCGCCGTCTGCGCGACGAAGGCAGAAGCGTCATCGCGCAGATGCAGGCCGAATACATCGCGCTGTCGGGTGTCCAAAGTCTGAAGATCAAGCACAACAACGTGCTGGGCTATTTCATTGAAACCACCGCATTGCACGCCGAGAAGATGTTCGCAGCACCGCTGTCGGAAACCTTCATCCACCGCCAAACCACTGCCAATCAGGTGCGCTTTACCACCCTGCCGCTGAACGAGATTGAAACCAAGATTCTGAACGCGGCCAATCATGCGCTTGAGATCGAAAAGCGGCACTATGAGGCGCTTAGAGCCGCAATTTTGGATCAATCCGGTCCAATCGGCGCCTGCGCACGCGGATTGGCAGAGATCGATCTGAACGGTGCATTTGCCGATCTGGCGGCGGCTGAGAACTGGGCGGAGCCGCGCGTTGACGACAGCCACGCCTTTGTGATCACCGCAGGACGCCATCCGGTGGTCGAGCGCGCGTTGCGCAGACAGGGCGGAGCTGCCTTTGTCGCCAACGATTGCGCCCTGACCGAAGCAAAAATCCCCGCGATCTGGCTGCTGACCGGCCCAAATATGGCGGGTAAATCCACTTTCTTGCGGCAGAACGCGCTGATCGCCCTTCTGGCGCAGGCAGGCAGCTTTGTGCCCGCGACCTCTGCCCATATCGGCCTTGTCAGCCAGTTGTTCAGCCGGGTCGGGGCTTCGGATGACCTTGCGCGCGGCAGATCGACTTTCATGGTGGAAATGGTTGAAACCGCTGCGATCCTGAACCAAGCCGATGATCGCGCGCTGGTCATTCTGGATGAGATTGGCCGCGGCACCGCGACCTATGACGGGCTTTCAATTGCCTGGGCCACGATGGAGCATCTGCACGAAACCAACCGCTGTCGCGCCCTCTTCGCCACGCATTACCATGAAATGACAGCGCTTTCCGGCAAACTTGCTGGGGTAGAGAACGCAACTGTGACCGTCAAGGAGTGGGACGGCGAGGTGATTTTCCTGCATGAGGTGAAGAAAGGTGCGGCTGACCGATCCTATGGCGTGCAGGTGGCGCGGTTGGCCGGTCTGCCCGCAACGGTGATCGAACGCGCTAAGGTCGTGCTGGAAGCCCTGGAATCAGGCGAGCGTGAGGGAGGGTCGCGGCAAAAGGCGCTGATCGACGATCTGCCGCTGTTCCGGGCAATGCCCGCGCCAGCACCGAAGCCGGTCGCCAAAGATTCTAAGGTAGAAACAGCGCTGAAAGAGGTGCTGCCGGATGACTTGACGCCGATGGAGGCGCTGCGCTTGGTCTATCAGCTGAAGGAAATGCTGAAAACTTGACTAAAATTTAATTGCTCTTTTGGAAATACTCCACGGGTGGTCCGGAGGGTGTGAAACCCTCCGGGGCCAGCAAAGCGATCAGCCTTGGGTGTTTGACGACACGCCAACCTGCGCCGGGCGCAACAGGCGGTCGTGCAGCATAAAGCCGACGCCCAGAACCTGAATGATCTGGCCAGCCTTGGTACCCGGCAGCGGCGCCTCGAACATCGCCTGATGTTGCTGCGGATCAAACACTTCGCCGATCTCGGGATTGATCTCGGCAACGCCGTGCTTCTTCAACACATTGGTCAGCTCGCGCAGGGTCAGTTCCAGCCCTTCGATCAAGGCCCCAGCTTGCGCGCGGGTCTCTTCGTTGGCTGCATCAAGCGCACGCTTCAGGTTATCGTAAACCGGCAGCATGTCGCGCGCGAGTTTGGAGCCGCCGAATTGCTCGGCCTCGCGGCGGTCACGCTCTCCGCGTTTGCGGGCGTTTTCGGCATCAGCCAAGGCGCGCATGAAGCGGTCACGCATGTCGTCACGCTCGGCGCGCAGCGCATCAAGCTGTTCAGCCGCAACGAAATCGTCGAGGCCTTCCATCTCGTCCTTCTCTGGGGCGGTATTGTCCTGCGCCATCGTCTATCCTTACATTCTATTCCGCTTTGGCACGCCTTAGCCTGAACTGCGTTCCGACAAAAGCCTGCCGACCAATTGCGCGGTATAATCGACGATCGGGACAATCCGGCCATAGTTCAGCCGGGTCGGTCCGATCACGCCCACCGCGCCAATGATCTTTCGATCAGCGTTCATATAGGGAGAGACCACCAGAGAGGAACCCGAAAGTGAAAAGAGTTTGTTCTCGGAGCCGATAAAAATGCGCACGCCCTCGCCGGTTTCTGCCAATTCGAGAAAATCGGCGATATCACGCTTGCGTTCAAGGTCATCGAACAGGATGCGGATACGGTCGATATCTTGGGCTTCGGCCGAATTCTCGATCAGATTAGAGCGACCACGCACAATAAGACGCTCGGCATGCTCGTCCGTGCCATCCCACAGCGCAATGCCGCTTTCTACCAGAGCGCGGGCGAGGGAATCGATTTCCTGACGACGATTGGCAATATCCTGGCTGATGCTGCGACGCAGTTCGGACAGGGTTTTACCCTCGGCCAGCGCGTTGAGGAAGTTTGCAGCCTCGCGCATGGAAGATGGAGTTTGACCAGGCGGCGGGGTGAAAACGCGATTTTCGACATGGCCGTTGGCAAAGACCAGCACCACCAATGCCCGATCGGCAGCAAGGCTCACAAATTCGATATGGCGGATCGGCGCCTCGGCCTTGGGGGCCAGAACCACCGTCGCACCGCGGGTGATGCCAGAAAGGGTGCCGCCGATATGGTCAAGCAGACTGGTGATGTCTGATTCGTTGCTGGCTGAGGCAGTGTCGATCAACTGGCGGTCTTCGGCGGCGACGGTGCCGACTTCGAGCAGGCCATCGACGAACATGCGCAGACCCTGTTGAGTTGGTATCCGCCCCGCCGAGATATGCGGACTGTCGAGCAGACCCAAAAGTTCGAGATCCTGCATCACATTGCGTATCGTGGCCGCTGACAGGCGTTCGGACATGCTGCGGGTCAGGGTGCGCGAGCCGACCGGATCACCCGAGGCAAGGTAGCCTTCGACGACTCGGCGAAACACTTCGCGCGAGCGGTCGTTCATCTCGGACAGGATTTTGGCACCATTGCTCATTCGGAAATCCCAATTGCTGTTCCTCATTAAGGAGGCTGGGCTGTGAACGTCAATGAGGGTTGCATCAGGACGGGGCGCAGGACTATTTGGGATAAAGCGAAAAAGGATGATGTGATGCGCCCCTCTGGTCGGAAATTGAACGAAATGCGCCCGGTTTCTATGGAAATCGGTGTGATGAAACATGCGGAAGGCTCGTGCCTGATCAAGATGGGCGAGACGCATGTTTTGTGCTCGGCCACCATTGAAGACAAAGCGCCGCCGTTTTTGAAAAACACCGGGTTGGGTTGGGTGACGGCAGAATATGGCATGTTGCCACGCGCGACCAATTCGCGGGTACGTCGGGAGGCTGCGGCGGGCAAGCAATCCGGTCGCACGCAAGAGATTCAACGGCTTATCGGTCGCGCGTTGCGGGCCGGGGTTGATCGCTCGGCTTTGGGTGAGCGGCAGATCGTGATTGATTGCGATGTGATTCAAGCCGACGGCGGTACCCGGTGCGCATCCATTACCGGTGGCTGGGTGGCTTTGCGGTTGGCGATGAACAAGCTGCTGAAATCAGGCGTGATTGTCAGCGACCCGATGATCGACCATGTGGCTGCGGTGTCTTGTGGTATTTATGCGGGGCAGCCAGTGCTCGATCTGGATTATCCCGAGGATTCTGCTGCAGGGACGGATGGCAATTTCATTCTTACAGGACGCGGGCGGCTGATTGAGGTGCAGATGTCTGCAGAAGGCGCGACATTCTCGCGTGCCGAGATGGGCGAATTGCTGGATTTGGCCGAGGCGGGCGTCGCTGGTCTGGTTGCCGCGCAGAAGGCCGCTTTGGGGATCGCGTGATGCGGAAATTCTCAAGTGACCGGCTGTTGGTTGCGACGCACAATCGCGGGAAGCTGGAGGAGATTGCCAAGCTGCTGGAGGGATTTGGAATTTCTGTGGTTTCGGCGGGTGAACTGAACCTGCCGGAACCAGCGGAAACCGAGGACAGCTTTGTTGGCAATGCCCGAATCAAAGCACATGCGGCGGCGCAAGCCACTGGCTTGCCAGCGCTTTCCGATGATTCTGGCATCACCATTGATGCATTGGATGGCGCACCGGGGGTCTATACAGCGGATTGGGCAGAAACACCCACCGGGCGTGATTTTGTCATGGCAATGACCCAAACTTGGGATCGACTTGAGGCGATTGCGGCGACCGAACCACGGTTGGCGCAGTTTCGCTGCACTTTGGTGTTGGCTTGGCCGGATGGTCATGATGAGGTGTTTGAAGGTGTTATGGCGGGGCAGATCGTCTGGCCCATGCGCGGCGATCAGGGGCATGGCTATGATCCGATATTCCAGCCCTCGGGCAGCGACTTGACCTTTGGCGAAATGGATCGCTGGCAAAAGAACCAGATCAGTCACCGCGCCGATGCATTTCGCAAGCTTGTAGAAGGATGTTTCACGTGAAACAAATATCCACCGGATCGCCGTTCGAAAAGACAATGGGCTATAGCCGCGCCATCGTGAAAGGTGGATGGTGTTTTGTGTCAGGCGTCACAGGATATGACTATGCTACGATGAAAATGCCGGATGACATCGCCGATCAGGGGCGAAACTGCTTCGCCACAATAGAAGCAGTTCTGGTCGAAGCAGGGTTTGAAATGGCCGACATCGTCCGCGTGCAGTACACAGTGACACAGTCGGATTTGGTCGAGGCGCTGGTGCCCGTGTTGGGTGACGCGTTGGGCAAGATCAGACCCGCAGCGACGATGGTGATCGCGGGCCTGATCAGACCCGAGATGAAGGTCGAAATCGAAGTCACTGCATTTAAAGGCTAATGATGGAAGATTGGCAACATGGCGGCTTCGGCCTGTATCTACATTGGCCATATTGCGAGTCTAAATGCCCCTATTGTGACTTCAACAGCCATGTCGAAAAGCACATAGACCAAAAGCAATGGCAGCGCGCTTATTTGTCTGAGATCGACAGACTGGGGCGTGAAACGCAAGGGCGCATCCTGAATTCAGTATTCTTCGGCGGCGGCACCCCATCGCTGATGTCACCCGATCTGGTTGCTGCCATCATTGAGCGCATCCGAGCCACTTGGCCAATGTCAAATGACCCCGAAATCACCTTAGAAGCCAACCCGGGTTCGGTCGAGGCAGGAAGGTTTCGCGGGTTTCAACAAGCTGGCGTGACGCGGGTTTCAATGGGCATGCAAGCAATGAACGACGAGGATTTGCGCAAGCTTGGCCGCAAGCATAGCGCCATCGAGGCCAGACAAGCCTTTGAAATTGCACGGTCTTGCTTTGACCGCGTCAGTTTTGATCTGATATATGCGCGACAAGATCAGACACTGCAAGCATGGCGGGAAGAGCTTGGCCGCGCGCTGGAATTGGCGATTGATCACCTATCTCTCTATCAGCTGACAATTGAAGATGGCACCGCATTTGGCGATCGGTTCGCCAAGGGTGGCCTGAAAGGTTTGCCAAGCGAAGACCTGTCAGCCGAGATGTTTGAGACGACGCAAGAGCTTTGCGAGAAGGCCGGACTGCCTGCCTATGAGGTGTCAAATCATGCAAGACCCGGCTGTGAATCAAGGCACAATCTGATTTATTGGCGTGGGGGTGATTACTTGGGCATCGGTCCCGGCGCGCACGGTCGCATGACTTTGGCCGGTGAAAGATGGGCAACCGAAGCACCTAAATCTCCTGCCCTTTGGCTGGGCCTCGTTGAATCCGGTAAGACACCTGAGTTGCCCCGCAGCCTGCTGACTTCAGATGACCATCGGCTGGAGTATTTGCTGATGTCTTTGCGCTTGGGCGAAGGACTGGATTTAGCGCGCTATCAGGACATTGCTGGGGCGGCGCTCTCACCCGCTAAGCTCCAAAACTTAACCGATATTGGCATGTTAACCGCCAAAAACGGCCGTTTACAGACAACCTTGAACGGCCGAATGGTTCTGAACGCAGTGCTGCGCGAATTGGCTACAACCTAGCTCAGCAAAAGCTAAAATTCGGCATCGCGGGGAATCGTTGAGAGAACGCGACACAGCAGATCGAGTTGTTCAAGAGTGCGATAGCTGATGGTCACCTTGCCACCCTCCCCACCTTGGACGTGATCAATCTGTACGCCCATATGCAAATTTGCAGCAAGATCGGCTTCAAGGGCGCGGGTGTCGGCGTCTTTTTCACCCCGTCGGGCCAGTGCGCGACGCTTCGCCGGATCAACGGCAGACTTTCGCACAAGATCTTCGGTCTCGCGCACCGATAATCCACGGCCGATCACCTTAAGCGCCAATTCTGTCGCGTTTCCAGTGGTAATCAGGGCGCGGGCATGCCCTGCAGATAGGGTCCCGGATTGCACCATTTGCTGAACGTCGCCAGGCAGAGCAAGCAGCCGCAAAAGGTTGGCGATGTGGCTGCGACTACGAGACAGCGCTTCGGCAATCTTTTCTTGAGTGTGCCCGAAACGGTCCATCAATTGGCGATAGGCCAAGGCCTCTTCAATCGCGTTAAGCTCTGCGCGCTGAATGTTTTCAATGATTGCGATTTCGAGAACCTCTGAGTCGGTAAACTCTCGAATAATCACAGGCAATTCATGGAGTTGCGCGATCTGCGCCGCACGCCAACGGCGTTCACCCGCCACAATTTCATAGAGATCCTGACCGGGCTTTTTCCGCACGATCAAGGGCTGAATAACACCCTTTTGCCGCAGCGATGCCGCCAAATCGTTCAACGCCTGCGGCTCAAAATCACGCCTTGGTTGATCCGGGTTGGGTACGATCTTTTCCACTGGAAGCAGTAACTCAGATGCCCGAAGCTCTGGCGCAGCCGAGACGGAATCGATGTTAACATCCGCCATAAGCGCAGAAAGGCCACGCCCAAGGCCGCGTCGATCAAATTTCTTTTCCATCAAACCGTCTCCTCACTGAATCTGCTGCGAAGGGGATGGCGCAGCAGAACTTCTATGGCCAAAGCCCGATATGCCTCGGAACCTTTGGACGCGCTATCGTAACTTAGCACCGGTTGAGCGTATGACGGTGCCTCGCTGAGCCGTACATTGCGGGGGATCATCGTTTTGAACACCAGATCCCCCAAGGTCGAACGTGCATCATGTTCAACTTGTTGCGACAGCCGATTTCGCCCATCCACCATAGTCAAAACGACGCCCTCGATCCGCAGGCCCGGGTTCGCGCCGCGGCGCACCTCACGGATTGTCAGCATCAGTTGCGACAGCCCCTCCAATGCAAAAAACTCTGCTTGCAGCGGAACGAGCACGGCGTGGCTGGCAACCATTGCATTGACCGTCAGCAAGCTGAGAGAAGGCGGGCAGTCAATCAGAATAAAATCTAAGTCTAAAGTTTCAACACGGGGTTCTCTCAGTGCATCATGCAGCAGGAAGCTGCGCTTTTCGTTAGAAACAAGCTGGATATCGGCAGATGACAGATCTGCGCTTGATGGGCACAGAAACAAACCGGAAAATTCGGTTGTGACGGCAGCTTCTACCAGCGGCACTTCGTCCAGAAGCAGATCGTAGGTGGTTTTCTTGCGATCTGTCGGGGAAAACCCCAATCCGGTCGAGGCATTTCCCTGCGGGTCCAGATCAACCAGCAAAACGCGCGCACCAAGTTCGACCAAGGCAGCTGCAAGGTTGATCGCCGTCGTGGTTTTGCCGACGCCCCCTTTCTGGTTCGCAATGGCAAGAATGTGCGGCCCGCCGGTGCCCATCATATCATGCATGGCGGAGATTCCGAATGGCGACAATTCGTGCATTATGTTCGGTCAGGCTTTGCATCTCACTGCTGTCAAACTGCCAATCTGCGCGCGCAGCAGTGATCTCTTGCGCGGTTGCCGCGCCTTTTGGAAACAGGGCGACGCCGGTCGGGCTAAGGTGTCTGTGCGCGTAGCTGCATAGTTGCGGCAGTGGTGCCAAGGCTCGTGCGGTTAGGACATCGGCGTTCTGCGGCATAAGTGCTTCAATACGCTCCGTTTTTATAATTGCAGTAATGCCAAGATGGCGCAGCGCCTCTGACAGAAACACTGACTTCCGGCGGTCTGATTCCACCATCGTCATCGACAATTTTGGCTGCAACTCGTTTGCAAGGATTGCCAAGACAATACCCGGAAATCCACCGCCACTGCCAAGGTCACACCAAGTCGTGGCGGCGTCGGGCGCTTGAAGCATGATCTGGGCTGAATCCAGAATATGGCGGCTCCATAGATCTGGAACACCGCTCTTCGAAATTAGATTAACTGCAGGATTCCACTTCTCAACCAAGTCGCCATAGCTGAAAAGTTTTTCCAATGTTTCACGTGAAACACTCAGCCATGACGGAACTTCCGCTTTCTCGCGCCACATTATGCCGTTGCCTCGCGCCGCGCCTTACGGATATGCGCAAGGATAAGAGTCAGTGCTGCTGGCGTCATGCCTTCAATGCGCGCTGCTTGTGCGAGGTTTGTCGGTCGAATCCGCGCAAGCTTAAGGCCTAACTCTGTCGAAAGGCCCGGCAAACCAGCGAAGATGAATTCGCTTGGAATTTCCGCTGCTTCCTCGCGCTTCAACGCAGCAATTTCATGCTTTTGCCGCGCAGCGTACTGCGAATACAGTGCATCAGTTGCTGTCTGCTGCTGTATATCGCGTTCAAAAGCATCAAATTCAGGCACCAGTTCGATGATTTTCTCAATCGTCACATCGGGAAACGCCATCAGCGCCAATGCCGTGCGCTTTGCGCCATCTTGGCTCAGCTCAAACCCAAACTTGCTCAGCTCTGTAGGCGAAAAAGTTCTCTGCTGTAGCTGCACCGCCGCTGCAGTCAAGCCTTGCTGCTTGGCAACAAAGGCATCAGCACGCCCTGTCCCCACACAGCCCAATTCAATGCCGAACGGCGTTAAACGCTGGTCAGCATTATCGGCCCGCAATGTAAGGCGATACTCGGCACGCGAGGTAAACATGCGATAGGGCTCCGTCACCCCACGCGAGGTAAGATCATCAACCATCACGCCAATATAGCTGTCAGACCGACTGAACTTGACCGAGTCGCGACCCTTGGAAAGCGCCGCCGCATTCAAGCCAGCAAGCAAACCCTGTGCCGCTGCCTCTTCATAGCCAGTTGTGCCATTTATCTGCCCAGCCAGAAACACCCCCGGTAACGCCTTTAACTGCAAAGACAAATCCAGCTCACGCGGGTCAAAATAGTCATATTCGATCGCATAGCCAGGCTGAGTTATATTTACATTCTCTAGGCCGGCGATGGATCGCACATATGCTTCCTGCACGTCATAAGGCAAAGACGTCGAAATGCCATTCGGATACACGGTGCTATCTTCCAAGCCTTCAGGCTCCAGGAAAATCTGATGCGAAGTTTTGTCAGCAAACCGAACGATCTTGTCCTCAATCGACGGGCAGTAGCGCGGGCCGATGCCTTCAATGTGGCCGCCATACATCGCAGATAAGCTCAAATTGTCTCGCACAATGGCGTGAGTCCGCTCATTGGTATGCGTGATTCCACAGGAAATTTGCCGCACTTGTGGCACTTTATTCAGAAAGGAAAAAACAACCGGCTCTTCATCACCGGGCTGCGTCTCCAGCAGGTCCCAATTGATCGTATTCCCGTCCAAACGTGGTGGCGTTCCGGTCTTCAACCTTCCCCGCGCCAGCCCCAAACCCGCAAGTTGTTCTGCAAGCTTAACCGATGGTCGATCACCGACGCGCCCCCCTGGGCTGCGTTGATTGCCAATATGCATGATGCCGTTTAGAAAGGTGCCCATCGTCAGAACCACCGCCGAGGCGTGCAGTTCGGTGGAATCAGCCAAGGTAACGCCTGTGGCAATGCCGTTTTCTTCTTTTATAGCAATGACTTCCGCTTCCATGATGGTCAGGTTTTGCTGCGCTTGCAACAAATCCATAATTGCCGCGCGGTACAGCTTGCGGTCGGCCTGCGCCCGCGGACCCTGCACAGCCGGACCCTTACGGCGATTAAGCAACCGGTACTGAATCGCCGCCCGATCCGCCGCCAAGCCCATAATGCCATCCATCGCGTCAATCTCGCGCACCAGATGGCCCTTACCCAGGCCACCAATAGCCGGATTGCACGACATCACCCCAATGCCATCACGCCGCAAAGAGATCAAAACAGTATTGGCACCCATGCGTGCCGAAGCAGCCGCTGCCTCCGCACCCGCATGACCACCACCAACGACAATTACATCAAAATGTTTCACGTGAAACAACCTCACTTGCCGATGCAGAAACTTGCGAAGATCTCATCAAGAAGATTTTCAACATCGATTCTTCCCACCATAGCTTCCAATGCCCGCATAGATCCGCGCAAATCTGCTGCCACCAGTTCTGGCATCGCAACAGCACGGGCCAAACGCCCAACGGCCGATTCCAAACCGGCCACTGCACGCTCCATCGCGATACGCTGACGCTCACGTATCAGCAAGCCCGCAGAGGCTGCGCGGCCCTCCAACCTTGCTGCTATCGCGGCAATCAGCGCATCTACCCCAGCCCCGGTCTTACCCGAAACCATTTGACCAAGGCCAGCGGCGTCAGTCCTTTTATCAGCTTTACCCAAAAGAACCAAATCATCCGCTTCGGGCACCAACATCAAAATTTCTTCCGGCTCTGCACGCAGAAAAATCCGCAGGTCTGCCAGCCGCGCCCGCGCCAACGCCCGATCGACGCCGATCCGCTCCACCACATCATCCGACTGGCGTAAGCCCGCCGTATCCAGCAGAGTGACAGACAGCCCGGCGATATCCATGCGAACCTCGATCACATCCCGTGTCGTCCCTGCAATCTCCGAAGTGATCGCAGCCTCCCTGCCCGCCAAAACATTCAAAAGCGTAGATTTTCCGGCGTTTGGGGCACCCACAATCGCCACCTCAAAGCCATCACGAATCCGCTCTGCAGCGCCCGCACCAGCCAATTCTGCCTTTAACTGCCGCAGCAAGCCATCCAGCAACAGCCGAACCTCGGGCGTCACATCAACGGGCACCTCTTCATCGGCAAAATCAATTGTGGCCTCGATCAACGCCGCCGCGCGGACGAGATCAAGCCGCCAAGCCTCTACCCGCCGCCCCAGATCGCCCGACAACACCCGCATCGCCTGCTTGCGTTGCGCCTCAGTCTCCGCATCAATCAGATCCGCAAGCCCCTCAACTTGCGCCAAGTCCAGCCGCCCATTTTCCAATGCACGACGGGTAAACTCTCCGGCCTCAGCCAGCCGCAACCCATCCATAGCCGCCAAAACTTGCAAAATTCGCGCAACGACTGCCGTGCTGCCATGCAAATGCAATTCAGCACTGATCTCGCCGGTAAAGCTGGCCCCATGCGCGAACAGCAAAACGAGCGCCTCATCCAGCACAGCACCCTGCCACACCAGTCGCCGCAACGCCGCCTGCCGCACGGGCGGTAAAACACACAACTGCTCCACCGCCGCATGCGCCATAGGTCCCGAAAGCCGGACAACAGCAACACCCGCCTTACCCCGCGCCGAGGCGAGTGCAAAAATCGTGTCCATAGCCAAGCCTTTGATTAAAAACGAGCCTTAGGCGTTCATCGACTCGAAGAATTCACCATTGCTCTTGGTCTGCTTCAGCTTCGAGATCAGGAACTCAATCGCATCCGTGGTGCCCATCGGGTTCAGAATCCGGCGCAGCACATAGGTTTTCTGCAAATCAGTTTTCTCAACCAGCAGATCTTCCTTCCGAGTACCCGATTTCAGAATATCAATCGCCGGGAACACGCGCTTGTCGGCAACCTTACGGTCCAACACGATCTCGCTGTTACCCGTACCTTTGAACTCTTCAAAGATCACTTCGTCCATCCGGCTGCCGGTATCAATCAGCGCGGTTGCGATAATGGTCAAAGACCCGCCTTCTTCAATGTTCCGCGCTGCACCAAAGAACCGCTTTGGACGCTGCAATGCATTGGCATCCACACCGCCGGTCAGCACCTTACCCGAAGACGGCACCACAGTGTTGAAAGCCCGCCCCAGACGGGTGATGCTGTCCAGCAAGATCACAACATCGCGCTTATGCTCAACCAGTCGCTTGGCCTTTTCAATCACCATCTCGGCGACTGCGACATGCCGCGTTGCTGGCTCATCGAAGGTCGAGGACACAACCTCCCCCTTCACAGAACGCTGCATGTCCGTGACTTCCTCGGGCCGCTCGTCGATCAGCAACACGATCAAGTAACATTCGGGGTGGTTCACAGCGATAGAATTGGCAATGTTCTGCAACAAGACAGTCTTACCCGTGCGCGGCGGTGCCACGATCAAAGCCCGCTGACCCTTGCCGATCGGGCAAACCAGATCAATAATCCGCGCCGAGCGGTCCTTGATGGTCGGATCTTCCACTTCCATCTTCAGGCGTTCGTCAGGATAAAGCGGCGTCAGGTTATCGAAATGCACCTTGTGGCGGGCCTTCTCCGGATCATCAAAGTTGATCCGCGTCACCTTGGTCATGCAGAAATATTTTTCATTCTCACGCGGGGCCTGAATAACCCCTTCAATCGTGTCACCGGTGCGCAAGCTGAACTGCCGCAAGATATCGGGGGAGACATAGATATCATCCGGGCCCGGCAGATAATTCGCAGAAGGAGAGCGCAAAAAGCCGAAACCATCCTGCAAAACTTCCAACACGCCATCGCCGCCGATTTCCCAACCTTCCTCGGCATGCTCTTTCAGGATCGAGAACATCATCTCGCCCTTGCGCATGCTCGGCGCGTTCTCAATCTCCCATTCTTCTGCCATCGCCAGCAACTCGGCCGGGGTCTTGGCTTTCAGATCAGCAAGATTCAAATGCTCAACAGTCATCGGGAATTTACCTCAGGCGCGCAGCCCAAGGTTTGGGCCAGCAGCAGCAATGTCAATGGAAAGCGGGAAGGCCGAATGGCCGCGCTAAAGCCCACCTAAGACCAGCAGCGATGCGAGTCAAGGTTTTGCGAGTCAAGGCGTTCAGAACTTCACGATCACCGAGATCACGATGATCATCATCAACAAGGTCGGAACCTCATTCATCATCCGATACTGCCGCCCGGTGATCCTGTTGCTCCCCGCGAGAAAATCCTTCCGCCGCAGTGCCAGCCAATGGTGAAACACTGTCATGGCAATCACAGAGCCAGCCTTGGTCCAAGGCCAAAGTGCCGTCCAGTCCACGATGCCCGGCGTAAACACCAGCCCCAAACCAAACACCCAAGTCGTCACACCGGCTGGGTTGATGATTGCCTTCAGCAAACGCCGCTCCATGGTTTGAAACATCGCGTCAGTCTCAGAGCCGCGTTCTACCTGCTCAACGTGATAGACAAACAGCCTGGGCAGATAGAACAGCCCGGCCATCCAAGCGATCACTGCAATGACATGCAACGCTTTGATCCAAAGATAATAGCTCGCTAGAAAATCGCCCACAGTATCCCTCATTTCTTTTCTTCTTCTTAAAGAATAGATTCTAGAAAGAAAGATGATGTTGTAGGGGCCGTGGATAACAGAATAGCTGACGTTTTCCCGCAACTTATCCCTAGGATGTTGGCTGTTTGCAACTTGGCCATACGCTTGCAGATTTTCTAAATATATTCATCCTAACAAGATGTTACAGAATTTTTGACTGCCCAAAATCCATCCACAGCCTGTGAAGATCTTACCTGCTCACATGCGCAGATTTTCACTATCCCACTGTGGGCAAATCCGCTGGTCCTTGCCTCAATGCTTGACAAAAGCGGCTCCATGGCACCTTTTCGGCGCTGAAACGGACTTATGCCCATATCCGTATTCCGGAACAAACACAGCTTATCCACAAGGCTGCCCATGACACGCCCGCTGCTTCTTGCTTCTGCTTCAACCATCCGCTTGCAGCTTTTGCGCAATGCGGGGCTAGAGGTTTCGGCACAACCGGCCCGGATTGATGAGGACAGCATCCGTCAGTCGCTGCAGGCCGATCAGGCCAAACCGCGCGATATTGCTGATGCGTTGGCAGAGATGAAGGCGCGTAAGCTGGCCGAAAAGAACCCTCACGATTTGGTGCTGGGCTGCGATCAGGTGCTGGCGTTTCAGGGCCACATCTTTGGCAAGCCCGAGACGCCAGAGATTGCCTTTGAACAACTGACCCAGTTTCGCGGCCAAAGCCATCAGTTGATTTCAGCTTTGGTGCTTTACGACGACGCAAAGCCGGTCTGGCGCCATATTTCTGAAGCCAGCTTGACGATGCGCAGTCTGTCGGACTCCTATCTGAAAGCCTATATTGCAAGAAACTGGCACAGTCTGCGTCATTCTGTCGGCGGTTATAAGTTAGAAGAGGAAGGCATCCAACTGATCTCAGCTATCACTGGCGACTATTTCACCATTCTGGGCCTGCCACTTCTTCCCTTGATCGACTATCTCGGAACCAGAGGCTACATCACAACATGACCGACCTCCCCCGCATCCCGCTTGCTGGTGTCATTGGCCATCCGATCGCGCACAGCAGGTCGCCCGCCCTGCATGGTTTCTGGTTAAAGCGCTATGGTATCCAAGGCCATTACATACCCATGGATGTGGCCCCGCAAGACTTGCGGCAAGTGCTTGAGTTGCTGCCGAAACTTGGCTTTGTCGGGGTAAATGTGACGATCCCGCACAAAGAGGCCGTCTTGCAAATTGCCGATGTGGTGACGGATCGCGCTGCGTTGATTGGCGCGGCAAATACGTTGATTTTCCGCAAAGATGGTCGGATTCATGCCGACAACACTGATGGCGCGGGCTTCATCGCCAATCTGCGCCAGAATGCCCCGCATTGGGATCCAACCGCAGGCCCTGCTGCGATTTTTGGTGCTGGCGGTGCGGCGCGGGCGGTTGTCGCCGCGCTGATCGAAGTTGGCGTGCCCGAAATCCGTATTGCAAACCGCACCCAGCCTCGGGCGCAGGCGCTGCGGGCGGATTTGGGCGCCAAACTCAGCGTTTACGATTGGATCCAGGCCCCTAATATGTTGGAAGGTGCGACGACCGTTATCAACACCACCTCACTTGGTATGTCCGGAAAATCTGATTTCCGCGTGCCGCTTGATGGTCTTGACAGAAATGCGCTTGTCACTGACCTCGTCTATAACCCCTTGAAAACACAATTCCTTCTTGAAGCACAGTCGAAAGGCTGCACGATTGTCGATGGCTTGGGGATGTTGCTGCATCAGGCCGCTCCGGGCTTTGAACGCTGGTTTGGCCAGCGACCAGAGGTTGACGATGCCACCCGCCAATCTGTTCTTTCGGCATGACATTCCGCCTCGGACTCACCGGCTCGATTGGCATGGGGAAATCCACCACGGCAGCGATGTTCACAGACGCGGGCCTGCCGGTGTGGGATGCCGATAGCGCCGTCCACCGCCTTTATCAACCGGGTGGCGCAGCCGTTGCCCAGATCAGCGCGCTTTGCCCCGCAGCCACGACAAATGGGAATGTTTCACGTGAAACATTGAAGGTCGCGATTGCGGCGGATCCTAACATGCTGACAAAACTTGAAGCCATCGTGCACCCCTTGGTCGCGGCCGACCGCGCAAAGTTTATCGCCCAAACCACAGCCGATATCGCAATCCTCGATATTCCGCTGCTGTTTGAAAAGTCCAGTCAACACGAATTTCACGCGACCCTCCTCGTCACCGCGCCCGCCGATCTGCAACGCACCCGCGTCCTGCAACGCCCCGGCATGACAGAGCAGCATTTCCAAACCATGCTTGCCCGCCAAATGCCCGATGCCGAAAAGCGCGCCCTCGCCACCCATATCGTTGAAACACTGGACCTTTCCGCCACCCAAGCCTATGTCAAAGTCCTGATTGCCCATATCCGAGCCCGCCATGCGTGAGATCGTCCTCGACACCGAAACCACAGGCTTTGAACCCTCAGAAGGCGATAGGATCGTCGAAATCGGCGCGGTAGAGCTGTTCAACCACCTGCCCACCGGCAACACCTACCACCAATACATCAATCCCGAACGCCTGATGCCGAAAGAGGCCTTCGCGGTCCACGGCCTCGGCGACGATTTTCTGCGCGACAAGCCGGTCTTCAAAGCCATCGCGCAAGATTTTCTCGATTTCATCGGTGACGCACAGCTGATCATCCACAACGCCAGCTTCGATATGAAGTTTCTCAACGCCGAGCTTACGGCGGTCAACCGCCCAACCCTGCCGATGTCCCGCGCCACCGACACGCTCACGATGGCCCGCCGCAAATTTCCCGGCTCCCCGGCCACCCTTGACGCGCTTTGCCGTCGCTTTGGCGTTGACAACTCTGCCCGCGAAAAGCACGGCGCTCTGCTCGATTCCGAAATTCTGGCCGAGGTCTATCTCGAACTTGTTGGCGGACGGCAACCGGATTTCGGGCTCAATCCTGCCACCCAGACCCCGGCTGCGGCGCAAGTTCAAACGCCCTCCGATTGGCGTCCCCGCCCCCGTCCAACCCCCCTGCCAACGCGCCTGACCGAGGCCGAATCCGCCGCCCACACCGCCTTTCTGGCGAAAATGGGTGATGCCGCAATCTGGAAAAAACGTCTCTAACACCGCCCAAACCCAAAGGCTTCCATGAAAACCATCTTTGTCACCGGAGCCGCTGGCTTCATCGGCTACCATCTCTGCAAACTCTTGCTCGCGGAAGGCTTTCGTGTTGCGGGCTACGATGGCATGACCGATTACTACGACGTGACCCTCAAGCAGCGTCGCCTGTCGATGCTGCTGCAGAACCCGAACTTCAGCATGACCGAAGGCATGCTCGAAGACCAAGCGCTGCTCGAAGCCACCATGCGCGCCGCCAATCCTCAGGTGATCATCCATCTCGCGGGCCAGGCCGGCGTGCGCTATTCGCTTGAAAACCCACGCGCCTACCTCGACTCTAACCTTGTCGGCGGCTTCAATGTGCTTGATCTCGCCCGCGAACTGAACGTCGAACACCTGCTGATGGCCTCCACCTCTTCGGTCTACGGCGCCAATACCGAAATGCCGTTTCTGGAAACTCATAAAACCGAAACCCAGCTGACCTTCTACGCCGCCACCAAAAAAGCGAATGAGGCGATGGCCCATTCCTACGCCCATATCTACGGCTTGCCCGTCACCATGTTCCGCTTTTTCACCGTCTACGGCCCATGGGGCCGCCCCGACATGGCGCCCTATAAATTCACCAAAGGCATCCTCGAAGGCACCCCGATCGACATTTACAACAACGGCGATATGTGGCGCGACTTCACCTATGTTGAAGACCTCGTGCGCGGCATCCGCCTGTTGATCGACGCCATTCCACAACGCCCCGCTTCGCCTGCAGACATTGCGCCGGGCGACAGCCTGTCCCCCGCAGCCCCCTACCGAGTCGTCAACATCGGCAATTCCGATAAAGTCAAACTGCTGGATTTCATCGAAGCGATCGAGGATGCCACCGGTCTCAAAGCCATCCGCAACTACATGCCGATGCAAACCGGCGATGTGGTGGCCACATGGGCAGATGCCAACCTGTTGAAATCACTTACAAACTACCAACCCCAAACCAATGTCCGCGATGGCATGACCGCCTTCGTCGCTTGGTATCGCGACTACTACCAAGTCTGAAATGCAAAAGGCCGACCCCGCAAGGTCGGCCCTTTCCAAAAATCGTAAGAAATCAGTTTGCGACAGCTGGCGCAGCCTGTGCCCGCCGAGCAATCTCTTGCCGATACAAAGCCAGGAAATCCACCGTATCAATGTTCAACGGTGGGAAGCCGCCGTCGCGTGTCACGTCCGAGATAATCCGCCGCACGAACGGGAACAGCAGTCGCGGACATTCGATCATCAGGAACGGATGCAGCTGCTCTTCCGGCACACCCTCAACATGGAAAATTCCGCCGTAATCGACCTCCAGCAGGAACAGCATCTCGCCGTTCACCTTGTTTTTCGAGGTCACCTTGAACTTCGTCACGATATCAAACTGAAAGTCCTGCGCGCGCTTGCGCGCATCAAGACTGACCTGCACCTGAATGTCGGGCTGCACGTCCGAAGCCGTCAGCCCCTTTTGCGCAACCATGTTTTCAAACGACATGTCCCGCACAAACTGCGCCAGAACCGACATCTTGATCTGCGGCGCGCCGCCATTTTCCTCGGCCATAAGCCCCACTCCCTGAAAAATCTGGGCTACCCCTAGCAGGTCATGCGCGCGGCCTCAATCCTCACGCCACTTTGAAGGCCGCGTCACGCCACCAATCTTGTCGCGCTCTGGCACCACTTCCTCGTATTCCGCATCCACCCAATCCGCCTCACCGCCGCCCGTCGGCCCCCGCCGCCGCGCAAAGCCATGTACCTGCATCCGCGAAGCCAGCGCCGCAATCAACAGCATCCGCACAGGGGGGATCAGCAACACCAGCCCCAGAAAATCAGTGAAAAACCCGGGCAAGATCAGCAACATCCCGCTTAGCATGATCAGCCCAGAATGGGCCATCGGCTGCAAAGCCGCCAGCCCACCGCCGCCGCGCACTTCCCGCAACGCCCCCATGCCCTGCCAGCGGATCAACCCGATCCCCAAAACAGCACTCAAGATCACCCAAGCCAGCGTCGCCCACAGCCCAATCCAGCCGCCCACGACCACAAACAGCCCGATTTCCAGCATTGGCCACGCCAAAATCAGCGCAAAAACCCACATCTCAAGCACCCTCCGTGCATTCGCGCGCCCAAACCATAGACTTGGCCGCCCCCAGCCCCTACATAAGGTGCCAACGCCCGGATCACCAACCCCCCGGGCCCGATTTGAGGCGACTGATGAATTCCTCCCTGATCCAACTGCTCGTTCTGGCCGGAATCGCCGTGTTCCTGATCCTGAAACTGCGCAATGTGCTTGGCAGCCGCGAAGGCTTTGAAAAGCCTGCGATCCAGCCCGACACCGCCCGCCCGCAACCCAAACTCGTGCCGCCCCCCGCCCCCGATGGCACCGATCTTGACATCACCGACCACGCCGCTGCTGGCAGCCCCACCGCCGCAGCACTCGCCGCGATGAAACAGGCCGAGCCCGGTTTTTCCGTCGGCGAATTCCTGCACGGCGCGCGCGGCGCTTATGAGATGATCCTGATGGCGTTTGAACGCGGTGACATTGACCCGGTCCGCGCCTTTCTCGCAGATGAGGTCGAGGCCTCTTTCACCCAAGCCATCAATGCCCGCGAAAAAGACGGCCAGACGGTCGAAGCCAACTTCCTTGGCCTGCGCGAAATGACCCTGTCGGATGCCGAATACGACCCCACCACCCGGACCGCCGAAATCACCCTGCGCTATACCGGAGAGCTGACCTCGCTGATCCGCAACAAAGCCGGAGAGATCATCGAAGGCTCGGCAACCGAGGTCAAACGCCAGCGCGATTCCTGGACTTTCGCCCGCCGCATGGGTGTGCAGGATCCCAACTGGCAACTCGTCGGCACCAGTGACTAAAGCGTGCTGCGCCCCGTCCTTGCCTGCCTTTTGGCGCTTCAGATGACAGCCACGCCCGCCCCGGCGCAGATGCTGGATTTTGAAGCGCTGGATGGCTGGGCTAATGACAATCACCGCGCCGCCCTCACCAGCTTTCTGGAAACCTGCGATAAACTCGACACGCCCGATTGGCAGCCGATCTGCCGACTTGCCGCCGACGCCAACACCTCCGATGCTTCGGCCAAAGCCTTCTTCGAGCTTCTGTTCAAGCCCGTCCAGATCGGCACTCAACCCGCGCTGTTCACCGGCTATTTTGAACCCGAGCTGAACGGCTCCTACACCCGCACGCCCCGCTTCGCCTATCCGATCTATGCCCGCCCGCCCGAACTCCGCGATGGGCAGGTCTTTCACGACCGCGCCACCATCGAGGCTGGTGCCTTGCGGGGCCGCGGCTTGGAAATCGCATGGCTTGAAGATCCCGTCGAAGTGTTCTTCCTGCAAATTCAAGGCTCTGGCCGGATCAAGATGACCAACGGCCATGTCATTCGCGTCGGCTACGCTGGGCGTAATGGTCACGCCTACCGCTCGGTTGGCAAAGAAATGATCGCCCGCGGCATGCGCACGCCGGATCAGGTTTCGGCGCAAGACATCAAACAATACGTCCGCTCTAATCCCAGCGCCGGAAACGCGCTTCTTTCGGTCAACCCGTCCTACATCTTCTTCCGCAAAATCTCTGACCTGCCCGCCGATAAAGGCCCGATAGGCGCCATGGGCCGCAGCATCACCACCCTGCGCTCTGTTGCCATAGACCCCGCCTTCACCCCGCTCGGCGTCCCGGTCTGGATCGAAAAATCCGGTGACAACCCGATCCGCAGCCTGATGGTGGCACAAGACACCGGCGGCGCCATCAAAGGTCCGCAGCGTGCTGACATCTTCTTTGGCACCGGGGATGCGGCTGGCGATGCCGCTGGCACGATCAAGGACTCGGGCCGGATGATCCTGCTGCTGCCGATCGACCGCGCTTATGCCATGCTGCCGGAAGGCTAAACTATGGCCCGGCGTCGCACCCTCCATCCCGAAGAACACGAAATCTGGCAAGCTGTTGCCCGCACTGCCAAGCCGATGCACAAGGTCAGCCACGTTTTCCTGAAACCAGCCGACCCGATGCCCGCCCAGATCGCGCCGACCCAAACCGCAGCGCCCTCCAGCCCACGCCTGCCGCTGTTCCGCTTGGGCGAAAAGTCCCGCACCAAGCCCGGCCACGACATCCTGCCCAGCCTCGCGGAATCCCTCGCCGCCGCGCCCTTGCAGATGGATGCCAAAACTCACGGTAAAATGACCCGTGGCAAACTTTCACCCGAAGCCCGGATTGACCTGCACGGCCTGACCCTGTCAGAGGCCCATCCCGAACTGATCCGCTTTATCCTCAACGCGCAATCCGCCGGAATGAGGTTGGTTCTGGTGATCACCGGCAAAGGCAAGCGCGGCCATGACATAGGCCCGATCCCCACCCGCATGGGGGCTTTGCGCCATCAGGTTCCACAATGGCTGCGGTTGCCGCCACTTGGCGCTGCGGTGCTGCAAATCTCGGAAGCCCACCTAAAACACGGCGGCTCAGGCGCCTATTACATCTACCTGCGCCGCCGTTAACTCCACCACCAAGCCGCCCCGGACTTGATCCGGGGCCTCATGCTGTCAGCCAAAGCCAGAGGCCCCGGATCAAGTCCGGGGCGCCGTGGTATTCGTGGGTATTCGTGGCCTTACCGCGACAAATCCGAAGCCACCGTCGCGACGGGACGCAGCACGATCTGCGTCGCGTTTTGCACCGACAAAACCACCCCCGGCAACAGCCCGACCCGCGCCTTCCGATCCGCCTCAAACGCATTCGAGACGTCGCCCAACCGGTCCAAAATCGCAATCAAAGCCGCCGAATCGCCAACCACGAAATGCCCGGCCCCCTTCGAGAACGCCGAAATGTCCATGAACGTCACCTTCAGATCCGCCACCCGTGACACATCGCTCAGCGAGCCCAATCGCTCATCCTGCCCGGTCAACAGCGCCGACAGCCGCAAATATCTATCGCGGCCCGAGCCAAAAATCACGAACGGCTGCGGCAACGCCCCCATCGAATGTGCGCTTCTTTTGAACACATCGACATCAATATCCGGCGAGATAAAGATCACCCCACCAATCAGCCCCAGCGTCTTTTTATCGCCCCGGATCGCTGTCTGCCGCATCGCCTCCATCGTCAGACCCGCGCCCATCGAATGGGCCACGATCAAGATCCGCTTCGCCCCAGCCGCCGCCACCTCGTGCATCAGGCTTTCCAGCCCATCCCGCGCAAACATCGCTGAATCGCGGTCATAGGCATAGCCCAACGGCTCTGCAGCGGATGGCCAAGCATAATGCACCACCGCCCCCGGCAACTTCAGATCATGCGCGAACTGCGCCACCCGATAGACACCTTCCGAGAAGTTGTTGTTATAGCCATGCACAAAAATCACCGCTTCGCCGCCGTTTGCCGCCAGCTGCGCCTTCAGGTCTTTGCGAAACGGCACGTCGCCTGAATAGACAATCTCATCCGTGGTCAGGAAATGCTTCGCCGGGTTGGCCTTGCCGTGGCGGGGTGGCCAGTTGATCTCGCCCAGTTTGCGATCTGGTGGCACCGACACGTCATAGCGCGCGAATTTGATTTGTTCTGAACGATAGGTTCCGAACGATCCGTCCTGCTCTTGTTTGCGGGTGGTGCCGATAAAGATCTTTTCAACCCGCCCCACCGAGGCCGCCTGCGGATCAAGCGTGACATGGCCGCGTGGAGAGCAGGCCAGCAACAAGGTCAGGGTCAGCAGGTATCGGTTCATCGCGTGCCTTTTTTCGGTCAAAATCTGGGGTTTCCAGCGGCGGGTCAAGCCTTGCTTCCGGGCAGTAAGCGTCAGATCGGCTGCTCGCGCGTGGTGCAAAAGCAGTATCTTTGTTTTTCAATGGCTTAGGCAGTATGGGTCAGGATTTGTTAGTGTTTGAGTTTCGCTCAAGAAACGCGGTCAACTATGAACAAAGGGTTAAGGATACCCCCTTAACCCTTTGAAATCACATAAGCGGCAGCCTTGTCCACGCGTGGACACCCCCCCAAAC
Source organism: Cypionkella aquatica (assembly GCF_030161095.1). Taxonomy (GTDB): domain Bacteria; phylum Pseudomonadota; class Alphaproteobacteria; order Rhodobacterales; family Rhodobacteraceae; genus Cypionkella; species Cypionkella aquatica. The sequence goes on along the minus strand of NZ_BSPP01000004.1, from coordinate 551,778 downwards.
CGAATGTTACAGAACGTAACGAGAAATATCAGCCGAGCGCGCCAAAGCCCCCAAATTCTTCTCAACAAACCCAGCATCAACCACAACTTCCTCACCCGAACGGTCCGGCGCGGTGAAAGACAGCTCTTCAAAAACCCGCTCCATCACCGTGTAAAGTCGCCGCGCCCCGATGTTCTCGATCGACTTATTCACCTCTGCCGCAATCCGCGCCAGCGCCGCGATCCCGTCCGGGGTGAACGAAACCGCCACATCCTCGGTGCCCATCAGCGCCGCATATTGCCGGGTCAGCGCGTTGTCAGTCTCGGTCAGGATGCGGACAAAATCACCCTCGGTCAGCGGTGCCAGCTCCACCCGGATCGGCAAGCGCCCCTGGAGTTCCGGTAACAAATCCGAAGGCTTGGCGACATGAAACGCGCCCGAGGCGATGAACAGGATATGATCGGTTTTCACCGGGCCATACTTGGTCGAAACCGTCGTGCCTTCAATCAGCGGCAGCAAATCCCGCTGCACCCCTTCCCGCGAAACATCCGCCCCCCGCGCATCCGCCCGCGCGCAGATCTTGTCGATCTCATCAAGGAAAACGATGCCATTCTCTTGCACGGCGACCAAAGCCTGCGCCTTCACCGTCTCATCATCCAGCAACTTGTCGGCTTCTTGCCCGATCAGCAGATCATAACTGTCGGCCACAGTGACCTTCTTGCGGCTGGTCCGTCCACCGAAAGATTTGAACAGATCCTGCAAGCCCTGCATCTGCATTTCCATGCCTTGCCCGCCCATCATCGGAAGCGCCGGTGCCGCGTCGGCGATCTCTAACTCGATCACCGTCTGATCCAGCTCACCCCGCCGCAGCTTGCCGCGAAACATCTCACGCGTTTGCTCGCGCGCGTCTTTACCGGCTAGCGCCTCAATCACCCGTTCCTCAGCCGCCTGTTTGGCCTTGGCCGCCACGTCCTCGCGCATCCGCGCGCGGGTGTCAATCATCGCGGCATCGACCAGATCGCGGATGATGCTTTCGACATCGCGGCCAACATAGCCGACCTCGGTAAACTTGGTGGCTTCAACCTTCAGGAACGGCGCTTTCGCCAGCCGCGCCAAGCGCCGCGCGATCTCGGTTTTCCCCACTCCGGTTGGCCCGATCATCAGGATATTCTTCGGATAGACCTCATCGCGGATATCATCCGGCAAATTGCGGCAGCGCCACCGGTTGCGCAAAGCCACAGCCACGGCGCGCTTGGCGTCGCGCTGGCCGATGATGTGGCGATCAAGTTCCGAGACGATCTCGCGCGGGGTCAGGTTGGTCATTTGGAAATCCGTTCCACGGTGAGGTTGCCATTGGTGAACACGCAAATTTCGGCGGCAATCGCCATGGCGCGGCGGGCGACATCCTCGGCGGGCAAGTCGGTGGTCATCAGACCACGCGCGGCAGCCAGAGCAAAATTGCCGCCTGAACCGATCGCAGCCACGTCATGTTCGGGCTCCAGCACATCGCCCGCCCCTGTGATCACATACAAATCACGGCCATCGGTGACGATCAGCATGGCTTCCAGATTGCGCAGATATTTGTCCATCCGCCAATCTTTCGCCAGATCAACACAGGCGCGCGCTAACTGTCCGGGTGCGGATTCAAGCTTTTTCTCCAGCCGTTCCAACAGGGTAAAGGCGTCGGCAGTCGATCCGGCAAAGCCTGCGACCACATCATGGCCGCCGGGTGACAAGCGCCGCACCTTGCGGGCAGAGCCTTTGATCACGGTATTGCCCAGCGAAACCTGACCATCACCCGCCACCACAACCTCGCCGCCGCGCCGGACGGCCAGAATGGTGGTGCCATGCCAACCGGGGAATTTGTCTTCGGCCATTCTCAACTCCATCTGCTTGGGCTTTATATGGAAGGCCGGGGCTGCGGGTGCAAGCGGCAGGCTGGCGGTGCTGGCGGAAACGGCCTAATTTGACGGCATGACGCAGAAGCTGACCTTTTATCTTGATGACGACAAGCGCAGCCGGGCCGAGGCTGGGACTGGGATTTTCGGCGCAATCGTTGCGGTGGTTCAGGCGGCGGGCTGGAAGGTGCGCTACCTTGGCCAGAACGACGGCATCGCGGGCGACGGCTTTCATCTGGTCTATAACCGCGCTGTCGAGGGGCCGTTTTGCTTCAGCTTAAGACGCTGTTATCTGGATAAATATTATCGGATCGAGGCGACGAATGATCGCTGGGATTGGGATGTCGCGGGGTTGACCTTTCCGGGCAAACCGGGCGCTGCATGGTTTCAACGCTATTGGCGCGAACGCCTGTTTCGCGGGCTGGGTATCGCCAATAACGGCTACATTTTCATGCCGCTTCAGGGCAAATTGCTGCAGCGGCGGCATTTCCAAGCGGCCTCGCCGATCGATATGATCAAGGCGACGCTGGCGGCGGACCCTGTGCGGCGGATCGTGGCGACGCTGCATCCGCAGGAGGTTTATACGGCGTCAGAGTTGCAGGCGCTGCACGGAATCGCACGGTTTGAATTGGCGGAAGGCTCGCTGCCTTGGCTGGCGGGCTGCGATTATGTGGTCACCGAAAACTCGTCTCTGGCGTTGACCGGATTCTTTGCGAACAAGCCTGCGGTGCTGTTTGGCCGGATAGATTTTCACCATATTGCGGCATCGGTAGGCCGCTTGGGCGTGGCGGCGGCATTAGAGGCGGTGGCGCAGCCGCAGCCCTTCGCTGACTATTTGTTCTGGTTTTTCAAGAAACAGGCTTTGTGCGCGGTTGGGGATGACGTGGCGTTGCGGCTTGCGGAAAGGCTGCGGGCACATGGCTGGCCACTATGAAAAAAGGCCCCCCGAAGGGAGCCTTTGATCGGAATTTCCAGCTTTCAGATCGCGGTGGCGATCCAATTGGCAAGCGCTGCTTTGGGGGCAGCACCCACCTTGTTCGAGACGACTTCGCCGCCTTTGAACAAGAACAGCGACGGGATGCCGCGCACGCCAAGGGCGGCAGGGCTGTCGGGGTTCTCGTCGACATTGATCTTCACGATTTTGACCTTGCCGGCATATTCGGCGGCCAGCTCTTCCAAAGCTGGGCCGATTTGACGGCAGGGGCCGCACCATTCAGCCCAAAAGTCCACCACAACCGGAATGTCGGATTTGCGGACTTCGGCGTCGAACGTGGCGTCGGTTACAGCGACGGTATTGGCACCCATGATGGGAACTCCTGGAGGGGAAATGTCAGGCATTGAACCTAGGGACGGCGGGGCTGCGCGTCAAGGGATAGTGGCGCGCTGCATAGCTGCCCTCACAATATCGGGGGGCAGTGGCATCAGGGTGGCGGTGCGGGTCCACAGGATCGCGGTGTCGATGCGGTGGTTGGGGTAGATTTGCGCCAAGGCCTCGGCATAGGCGGCCATCTGGCGCAGGATGCCTTCGGGGGTTTGCTCGGGCATTGCAGGCGTGCGGTGGTTGGATTTGAAATCGACGGCAAGGATGTGATCGGGGTGGATCAGCAGGCGGTCGATGGTGCCCAGCATGGGGTGGCCGTTCAGGCTGGCGGTGAAGGCGACCTCTGACAGGGCTTCGGGGGCGAAGATATGGGGCAGGGCTGTCAGGACGGCCTCGGCTTCGGCCAGAAGGGTTGCGCGCAGGGTTAGATCAGGGATTAGGCTGGCGGAAAGGCTGGGCCAATCGGCCAAGGGTGTGTGGGGCAAATGTTCCAGCAGCAGATGCAGGGCAGTGCCGCGTGCTTTGGCGGCGTCCTCGCCGGAGCCATCGGTTTCCCCCGGCAGCAGTTTTGCGCCGCCAAGATCAGAAGGCGAAAGCGGTTGCGCAGGGCGCTCGGGGCTTGCAGCGGCTTGTGTTGCCCACAGCGGCAAAAACGGCAGTTCTGGCGATGTTAGAGCCTGTTTTGGCGTAGGATCAGGCCAAATGCCGAAGCTGTGGCGCAGCGCGCCATCAGCGATAGCCTCGGTTCCCGCTGCCATGATGCCTTGCTGCACCAAGCGATACCACGCGGTTTCTTTCTTTGCTTCACCCGCGCCGCAGACGATCAACCAAGTGCGGGCACGGGTGAGGGCGACGTAAAGCAGGCGGAGGCTTTCTTCCTCGGCTTTATCTTTGCGCAAAGTCCGAGCGGTGGCGATGGGCGATGGGCTTTCATTGCTGGGCGTTTTCCACACTGGCAGGCCGTTCTCCAGCGTGTAAATCTCATCGCGGTCTTGCGGGCTACGGTCGCAGGTGTCTGGCAGGATCACCAGCGGCGCTTCTAGCCCCTTCGCGCCGTGGACTGTCATCACGCGGATGCGGTGGCCTTCGCTGTCCATCTGGCGTTTGACTTCAATTTCATCGGTTTCGAGCCAGATGAGAAAGCCGGTCAGGCTGGGAATTTCGGTGCGCTCGAACGCCAAGGCTTGCGACAGGAATTCGTCAATGCCGTCTTCAGCCTCGGGACCAAGCCGGGTCAGCAGGCGGCGGCGACCGTCGTGACGGGTCAGCGCGCGTTCAATCAAATCATAGGGGCGCAGAAAGTCGGCCTGATCGCGCAGATCGTGCAGCATTTCAAGGGTTTCGGGATGGCTGATGCTGTCGCGCAAAGCCTCCCACAAATAGCCCTTGCGGGGGTGTGCCAGGGCATAGAGCTCGGCCTCGGTCCATCCACACAGCGGCGAGCGCAACAGGGCGGCCAACGACAAATCGTCATCCTGAGTGGCAAGGAAGGACAGCAATGCAGCAAGGTCTTTGACCGCCAACTCCGCGCCAAGCTTTAAGCGATCTGCGCCCGCGATCGGTAGATCGGCCTTTTTGCAGGCGCGAATGATTTCGGAAAACAAGGCCGAGCGGCGCTGCACCAAGATCAGCACATCGCCCGCATGCAAGGGCCGGGGGCCGGCATCGGTCGGAATTTGCGTGCCCGCGTCAATCAAACCTTTGATATGCTGGGCGATTTTCTCGGCCAGCCGGGCTGAGTGGTGGGTTTCTGATATCAGATCAACCGGGTCTTCCCAGTTTTCATCTTTCGGGTCTTCGGATTTTTCCAGCAGTGGCCACAGATCCACCCGCCCCGCCAGATCTGATTTGAAGGCAAGGTGATGGACGCTGTCGCCCATGGCTTTCGGAAAGCGGTCGGCAAATGTTTCATCCACCACCCGCAGAACAGCGGTAGAGGAACGGAAGGAGTATTCCAGATCAAGCCGGACGAAATTCTTTTGCGCGGCACGGAATTTGGCCTGAAACTCTGCCTGTTTTTCATCGAAAGCCGCGACATCAGCGCCTTGGAACGAATAGATTGACTGCTTTTTATCGCCGACCACGAAGAGAGTCCGGGTTTCGTCGCGGGTGCCTTGGCCTGCGGTAAACTCTGCGGCCAGCAGCTCAATCACGCGCCATTGGTCGGGGCTGGTGTCCTGTGCCTCGTCGACCAGAATGTGGTCGATGCCGCCATCAAGCCGGAACAGCACCCATGCGGCAACCGAAGGATCGGTCAGCAGCCCCTTGGCGCGGGTGATCAGATCGTCAAAATCCAAAAAGCCGCGCGCGGCTTTCGCGGCCTCGTAGAGCGGCAGGAAGCTGGCGGCGAAGCGGTGCAGGATGGCGGTTTTCTGAGCGGCTTGCAGGGCGATCCGGCGCGGCCGGGCGGCTTCGACCCGCAGCATCAGAGCGTCAAGCTGGGGCAAGTGGTTGCCGATCAGCTTTTGCGTCGGCTTTGTGGGCAGGGTGCCGATCTTGGCGCCATAAGGGGTTTTGGTTTTGTCACCGAACAGCAGGGTGTCTTCCAGCGCGGACAGAGTGGCGAGATTGGGATTGCCGAGATCAAGGGCGGACAGTTTCGCTGCGGTCTTATTGTCGTTGGCGCCGCCGTTTTGCAGAGCGGGCAGAATGTTGGCGATCAGGTCGGATTCGTAGCCCAACAGCACATCGGCCAGCAAAGTTTCGCTGGTTTCGGTACTGGGCACGTTGAAAAGGGCGCGGGTTTGCGCCCCGGTCAGCAGCTTGCTGAAGCCTGCGCGTTTGGCCGAAACCTGCTCCATAAGCGCGGTGAAATCCTCGCCGGTGTAGGCGCGGGCCACTTCGGCCATCACTTCGGGCGCGCGGAATTCGGCCATTTCTTCGATGATATTCTCGCGCAAAAGCCGGGCGGCGCGGTCGTCAAGTTCGGTAAACTGCGGGGACACTCCGGCTTCGAGAGGGAAGCGGCGCAGCAGGGTGGCGCAAAAGCTGTGGATGGTCTGGATGCGCAAGCCGCCGGGCGTTTCAATGGCGCGGGCGAACAACTGGCGGGCTTTTGCCAGCGCGCCAGCGGCATGGCGGGTCTCGTCGCCCAGATCGGCCAAAGCGCGGTGCAGATCTGCGTCGGGCTTCATTGCCCATTCGCCCAAGCGACGGAACAGGCGGTTTTGCATCTCGGTTGCGGCGGCTTTGGTGTAGGTCAGGCAGAGAATGTGCTGCGGTTCAACACCGCGCAGCAGCAGGCGGGCGACGCGGTCGGTCAACACGCGGGTCTTGCCAGAGCCGGCGTTGGCCGACAGCCAGACGGTGTCTGCGGGGTTGGAGGCTTGGATTTGGCGTTCAGAGGCGTCGTTGCGGGTCATTCGGCGTCTCCGACCGGTTCGGGGCCTGCCGCATCTGGCCCAACGTGCTCGGGCACCGCGCGGTCAGACATTTCCCATTCGCCAAAGCGCGACAGGTGGTCGTAATCGCCGGGATAGCGGGTTTCAAACAAAGCGCGGCGGGCGGTGTAGCCGGTGTTGCGGCGCAGGTAGCGGGCGATCAGGTTCAGCAGTTTCTCCCAATGTTCGGTCAGGATGGCGTCGGTGATTTCGGTTTCCACCACGTCTTCGCTGGCGCCGAGGCCGATATAGCTGATCTTCGCGACATCAGAGGGGCCCAGATCGGCAAAACCGCCACGGTTGGCCATGACGGCAGCAAGAAGCAGTTGCTTGGCATATTGCTTTTGCTGGGGGGCTTTGGGGGCCGATCCGGTCTTGTAATCAATCAGATGCAGGGTGCCGTCGGGCAGCCTGTCAATGCGGTCCGGCGTGCCGAACAGAGTGAACGCAAGATTTTCGAGTTTTAGCGCGCCTTTGGTTTCCAGTGCGAGCGAGGTGCCGCCGTGTTTGCTGTCTTGTGTGAGGAAATGGTCGGCGGCGCGATCAAGTTTGGCAAGCCAAAGCGCGCGGGCAGCGGGGAAGGGCGATTCTTCGGCCAGAACGATGCGGGCGAGGCCGAGCAAGCGGGCGCGGGCTGCAGCGCGGGTTTCGTTTAAGGGGCGCGTTTTCACAAAGCGCTCTAGCACATCATGTACAATGATGCCGCGATCGCGGGCGTCAGGGGATTGATGAAGTGGATCAAGTGGATTCAGCCGCAAGATATAGCGCGCGTAGATGGCGTATGGGTCGCGGATCAGCCGTTCAATATTGGTGAGTGACAATTTTGGCGGACGCGCGCTGACGGGCGGCTGCGGGGCGGGGCGTTTGGCGGGGCGCAGGCGCGGATCCACCTTTTGCGCCGCCGTCGGTTGCTCAACGGCGCGGGCAAGCGCCAGCCATTTGGCCCCACGGGCGCGCATCTCGGCCAAGGCGACACCGCCATTTTTCTGCGGCAGCCCGTCCATCAGGTTCATCAACCGGTTCAGCCAGCGGCTGGGGACGGTTTCAGCCTCGGCATTGCGGACGGCGCGCGACAGGATCACGCGAGGGGCGGCGATGGCTTGTTGATAATCGTGGGCTGACAGACCAATCTGACGTTCGGGCAATAACAGAGCCGCTTTCTTGCGCATCGAACGGTTGAGCCAAGGGTCAGGCTCGGGCAGTTTTGGCCAGATGCCGTCGTTCAAACCCCCCAGAATTACCAAATCGGCACCTTGAACGCGGGCCTCTAGCGTGCCCCAGATCATAATGTTGGGATGCGCCTGAACGGGTTCGCGCACTTCGCCTTTGTTCACCAAAGCCTCAAAAAGATCGCAGTATTCGGCGGCGGAGAAAGTGCCACCATACGGGGCCTCGGTGGCGAGGGTTTCCATCAGGGCAAGCGCCTCGATCCCAGCGGCTTTGACCCAGAGTTCGCCGCTGCCGATCGGATCCAAGCCGCGCGCCAAGGATTCCGACAGGGTGCGGTGCTGGGCGACGTGATCGGCGAGCGGGCGGCGCGGGATTTCGTCGAGACCTTGCAGAGTATCGGCGATGAATCGCGCCCAAGGCAGGGCATCGTCTTTTCGGGCGGCTGCCCACTCCAGCAGGTCAGCATCAGTTGGAAATGCGGGGCCGGATTTGCGGAGCTTCAGCTCGAGATCTCGCGTAAGCCTTGTATGAGCGCTGCGCATGGCACCAGAGGCCGTAAGCGGATGTTTTAGCACGGTTAATAGGCTGTCCGCTGTCAGGCGTTGGCCCAAAAGTGCAGATGTATGGCGCAGAAAGCGACCGGGGGCGGACATGGCGAGGGGGCGGCCTGCGGAATCGTCAGGTAATATCGCCCAGCGATCAAGCGCTGCGGTGACTTGGCGGCTGAGGTTACGGTCGGGCGTGATCAGGGCGGCGGTGGTGCCAGAGGCGGCGGCGTCACGCAGGATAAGCGCGATTGCGAGCGCCTCCGCACGCGGCGAGGCGGCCTCTATCAGGCTGAGGTCTTGGGTGGCGCTGCACAGGTCGGGCAGGTTTGGTCCTTCGACCAGCCATTGATCAGTGACAGGGGCCGGACGAAGCGACAGTGAAATCAGCAGGTTGCGTCTTTTGTCTGGGGGCGCAGTGGTGCGCCACGGTTGAATGGCATCGGGCGCGATACCCAGCAGATCCATCAAATGGCGGAAGCGATACTGCGGGTGATCTTCGGCCGTCAGCGCGTCATCCATCGCCTGCCAAACGGCTGGCGGCGTCTCAAAATCATAGCCCGGCAGCACGATTGCGCCCTGTGGCAACTGCGCTACCGCCTGCATGAACAGGGCAGTGGTGCCGCGGGAACCCGTTGAGCCCGCGATCAACACCGGCCCTGTGGGCGGCTGGGAGTGCCAGCGCTGGGCCAGCTGTTGCACCGCGAGGCGTTGGCGGGATTCAGCATCGCTGGCGTCGGCGAACAGCGGGGTGACGATCCGCAGAAAGGTTTGCGTTCTTTCCCAATGTTTGGAGTGATTTGACACATCCAGCGCCGAGATGGCCTCGGCTGAGACGCCCTCGCCCTGCATCTCGTCCAGCAAGGTGGCGAGGCTGTCAGAGAGGTCATAAAGGGCTGCGCGGGGAGCCAGATCAGGCTGCGCGTCAAGCAGCTTGGCGATAAGTTCTGCCATCTGAAGCCGCCGACGCAGTGGCGGAACCAGTGCGGGCAGGGCAAGACGCGGGTCGGTCGCAAGATCGGTGACCAACAGCAGGCGCGGCAGAAAGCGCGCGCCTTGGGCAGCAAACAGTTGAATGACGCGGCGGCGCATGCGTGCGGTGTTCAGGTAAACCGTCACGCCAGCCATAGCTTGCGGTGGTTGTGCGGCCATACGCGCGATAAGGCCGCTGACCAGTTCGGCGGGGAAATCTGTGCCCGGAGGCAGAGCAAATATACGGGATTGGTTGGGGTTAAACATAGAGAGTTTCGGCCAATGCGATGCCAGCAGGACTCCCGACGTCGCACCAGCCGCCCTGATGGATCAAACCATAGGCGCGACCGTCGGCGATGGCGAGATCCCAAAGCCTGTTCAGGCTAAAAACGGTCTCTGGTATCGCTGCGAGTCCCCGTGTTTTCAGAATTTGCGCGCCGAGGTATATAGGCGCATTGGTGCCATGCGCGCGCGTGATGCGGGATTGATCGTCAAGCAGAAAATCGCCCTTGCCGCTGTGGCCAAGGGCTTTGTCTGTCGGCAGCAACAGCAGCAGAGCGTCCATTTTTTCCGGGTCCCAGGCGGTTAGCAGTTGGGTCAACGGGTTTTGGCCACTCCAAACGGCATCGGTGTTCAGGGTCATGACCGGGCCGTTGCCAAGATGCGGCAGCGCTGCTTTCAGGCCGCCGCCCGTTTCAAGGATTTCGGATTCCCACGAGAATGTAACGTCGCGGTGCCCAAGATGGGCGGCGATCTGATCGCCAAGGTAATGAAGGTTGACCACGATTTTCGTTACTTCGGCCTGATCTGCAATGGCCAAAGCATGGTCGATCAGCGGTTTGCCGGCCACTTTGATCAGGGGTTTTGGGCAATGCGCAGTCAATGCGCCCATTCGGGTGCCAAAGCCCGCAGCAAAAAGCATCAGCGGAAGTGGCCGCATTGGGAACCTATTCGGGCAAGGGCTTCGGGGGTTGGTGCGGGCAAAAGCTGGCCGCAGATTTTAGCCAGTGGTTCAAGTTCTGGTATGGCAAAATTGTGCTGCAGATGCTGCCAGACCCGTGGGATCAGCGGAATGTAGTTTGGCTTGCCACCTTGCAGGCACAGCTTGGCAAAAATACCAAGAATCCGCAGCGCGCGCTGGGCACCCAAGGCGGCATATGCAGGGCGGAAGTTGGCCTCCGTCGTGCCAGCCTGCTCGCAGAAAGTCTGGATCATCAGCGCCTCTGTTTCACGTGAAACATTTCGGCGGGCGTCCTGTAAAAGTGACACCAGATCATAGCCGGGCTGGCCAAGTTGCGCGAGTTGGAAATCCAGCAGACCAACGCTGGCAAGACCTTGGCGATCTGGCAACCACAGCAGATTCTCGGCGTGATAGTCACGCAGAATCATAACCCGAGGGCCGTCGGCATATCGCGTCAGGGCATCTGTCAGGGTGGTGCAGAAGTCAGCGGAATCAATACGATCGCCGGTGATGGAAAAGCGATACCAATCCAGCGCAAACCCAGCCGCACCGGCCCATTCGGCGGCGGTCAGATCAGGCAGGTTAGCTGCGGGAGGCTGGCTTTGGATCGCAGCTAATACGCCTGTTGCGGCCGTATAGAGACTGATTTCAAGGCTTGGATAAGCTTCGATCTTGCGCGCATAGACTGCGTCGCCAAGATCTTCCAGCAGCAGGAACCCGTGCACAAGATCCTGCGCATAGCAGCGCGGAGCCGACAGGCCAAGCGACCGAAGATGCGCTGCAATTGCCAGAAACGTCGCAGGATCATCACTGCCCCCGGGCGGCGCATCCATCAAGACCGCAGATTCATTGCCTTGGCGCAAGCGATCATAACTGCGTTCTGATGCATCACCGGCCAAAAACTCACGCGCAGCATCACCCCAGCCCGCTTTAACAAGGAAAATCTGCGACTGGGCCCGCCTATCACTCATTTTGCCCATCGCGCGGCAAATTCACCGACCAAGTCAGGGTGTCGTGGGGAGGTCAGACTGACCGTGCGGCCGTCGCCCTGCGGTAAAATCTGCAACCGCAATGCATCGCGCGGTGCAAGGTCGCCCAGCCTTTCAGACCATTCGATCAGGCAAATCGCTTGCGAAAACGCGTCATGCAGCCCCAATTCGGCCACCTCGTCCGGATGCGAGAGCCGATACAGATCGGCGTGCCAAATCTCGACATCTGCTTGATAGGTTTGAACCAGCGTAAAGGTCGGCGAAGGCACATCTTCCATCCGCCCCAAGCGTGCCTGAATAAATGTCCGCGCCAGATGGCTTTTCCCGGCCCCAATTGGCCCCTGCAAAAGCAAACAATCACCGGCGCGCAGCCTAAGCGCCAGCCAGCGACCAAGATCGGCGGTATCCTCTTCTGAGGCCAGATAGACAGTGGCAAGATCGGACGTTTCCATAGGCCAAGTCTATCGCCGCGCACGTCACCGCCGCAAGCCGCGAAGTTCAGGCCCGCCGCAATCCGGCACCTTCTGCAAGTCTGGCCTGGCCTGCTTCAGCGGGTGGCATCAGGCGAAACAGCGCCAGTGTCGATCCCGCCGCCAAGGGCGAAAACCGACAACTGATAAGCCTTCCGTCCAACAATCGGGCCTCACCACGCCAGCTTTCGCGATCCCCGACGGTGGCGACATAGTCTTCAACCTCTGCCCAAAGCGAATTTGGGGCGGATTGCGTCCGCCAGTGCGCTGACAGTGTTTTCACAGTTGGCTCGCCCAGATCCCCAGCCGGATCATCCCCCCATAGCCCGACATAGCCATTATTTGACATCACCAGCTGACCCGATTGCGAAAACACTGCAATCGCCTCCTCCATATGATCAATCACCGATTGGCCAAGCTCCAGATCTGCGCGATAGCGGCGGGTGCGGAGCATTTCGCCGGAAATATCCTCGACCAGCAGCGCCAAAGCCCCGTTCGGATGCGGCCGCCCGGTGACCCGGTAGGTCTGGCCATCTGGCAGGCTCCATGTTTCTTCATAAAGCCCGGCGGCAGCGCCTTTCTCGATCTCGACAATCTGTCTGCGCCAGTCGTGATAATCCTTCGGCTCGGGCAGCATCTTGTGATCACGCATGGCATCCAGCACGGCGGAAAGCGACGGTCGCAATGACAGAAAGTCTGCCTGTAGCTGCGTCAGATCCATCAGAGCCGGGTTGAAAAGTTGCAATTTGCGCTGGTTGTCAAAGATTGCCAGCCCGATCGGCAGTTGCGCAAACGTCTTTGTCAGCGTCTGCATAAAGTCCCGCAATGCGTTTTCGGCCTTCACAGCCACATCCGCCGGAATCGCGAACATCAAATCGCCGTCCTGCTCGGGGCAGCTGGACACATCAAACCACAGCCGCGCCTTGCCCGGTGGCGTCAGGCTTTGGCGTTGATCCTTGCCCGATTTCGCGGCAGTCCGGTTAAACAGGCGTGGCAGTGGCCAGCTCAGCTCTTTGCTCTCATCCATGATGGCGAAGGCTTGCACCATATAGGGGCCATTCGCCCAAACCACCTCGCCCGCCGCATTTTCACGCCACAGCAGCATCGGCGCGGTCGCAACGGTGTCGCGCAGCAGCGCCAGCTCATCCAGCATAGCGCGCTGCGCGAGCAAACTGCCACCTGATGTCGCAGTGTCGTTGCTGGCATCCTTTAGCGTAAGGCGCGTCAACCCGCCCTCATGCTCTGCCTTTAATATCAGAGGTTTAGATTTTCCAATAGACGGTATCTCGATGGTGCCATCAGCGATAACGCGCTGCAACTGCGCTTCAAGATTGTCAAAACGGCCGCTCAGAAATCCCATCAAGCTGCCCCAAGCCGCACCTTTCAAGGGGCTGGCGGCCAAAAGCGCGCGCGCTGTGGCGGTGCTGTCAACCAACACCTCACCGTCAAACAAGAACGCAGTTTCGCGGTTTGTATCCGCAAAGACGCTGGCCGCAGGCGCCAATTCACGACCGGGATACAACCAAAGCGTCAGAATACCAACTGCGGCAGCAGAAAGCGCGGCTGCAACTATTGCAAGAACAAGCGGTAAAATCATTGCACAGCCCCGTCTGAATGGGCGATTCCCATACGCCCAATCAACCTAGGGAATAGATCGTTAACGATGCGTTAAAGACCCGGCAAAGCAGATCGCTTTTATTATACTATTCGGCAATTGGCTGATTTTCACCCAAAGCCCCGGCCTCTGCCAGGATAGCTGCGGCAGGCCAGGTCACTTCGACAATCGCGCCAGATCGCGCCGGACGCTCTTCGGCGGTTAAAAAAGGATCGGCGGCATTGGCAAAGGATAATTCCGCACCGGTTCGCTCAAGCAGAGTTTTGGCGATGAACAGCCCCAATCCCATGCCCTCGTAGCCGGGCCTGCGCGTCAAATCCTGCTCGTCACGGCGCGAGCGCACGAATGGGTCTCCGATCCGCCCCAAAACTTGCGTCGGAAAGCCCGCGCCATCATCAATGATCCGCAGCAGGATTCGGTCCGGCGTGTATTGCGCATCAACCCAGACCTTGCTTTGCGCAAAATCCACCGCGTTTTGCACCAGATTGCGCAATCCGTGGATCAATTCGGGGCGCCGCTGCACCTGCGGCTCGCGACCCTGCCCCGCCATGGTGAAAATCACCTCGATGCCGCGCCCGGTATGCGGTTCAGCAGCCTCTTGCAGCACCGTCGCCAAAGGCGCTTGCCGCAACAGCAGATCATCTTTGCCCGCCTTGCCCATCGAGCGCAAAATATCGCGGCACCGATCCGCCTGTTCACGGATCAGCCGGGCATCTTCGGCCAGATCGGGGTGATCTGAAAGCTCGTCCATCATCTCGGTGCTGACCAGTTTGATGGTGGCAAGCGGCGTGCCTAGCTCATGTGCCGCGGCGGCCACCACGCCGCCCAGATCGGTCAGCTTTTGCTCCCGCGCCAGCGCCATCTGAGTGGCAAACAACGCATCTGACATCGTGCGCATCTCAGTGGCAACGCGGCGGGAATATAGCCCCAGAAATGCAATCCCGATCAGCAAGGACAGCCAAAATCCAAAGGTAAACAGCCCCGGCGTGTGAAAGGCGATGCCATTTTCCAGCAACAATGGCACATTGAACAGCCCAATCAGCGTCACGAAAACCGCCGCCGCTGCGCCGATGATCAAGGTGCTGCGCAAGGTCAAGGCGCTGGCCGATACCGTCACGGGCGCAAGCACCAACAGCGCGAACGGATTGGTCAACCCACCCGTCAGAAACAACAGAAAACACAGCTGCGCCAGATCGAACAGCAAGGTCATCATCGCTTCGGTTTCCGTCAGCCGCTTGTTCTGCGGAAACAGGAAAATCGACAGCAAATTGGCGATCACCGCCAGCCCAACGGCCAGAAAGCACAGACCCAGCGGCAGCTGCATGCCATAATACCGCGTCGCGAACATCAGCGCCGCCAGCTGACCAAAGCTTGCCATCCAGCGCTGAAAGATAAGGGTGCGCAACCGCAGCCAATCAGCGCGCTCGGGCCTGAAACTGGCAGATTGGGCGGTTATGTCACGCTGGTTTGACATGGTTTGGCCTTGGCAAGGGCTGGCGTTCAGGACGGCTTTGCGATTGATAAGGGGCCAGACGGCGCGGATCAATGCGCAATGAATTGGGGGCACCATGTTGAAAATCTATGCAGGCTTGGCCGTTGTTGCGATTGCAGGGCTTTTGGGTGGCACGGCTTTTGTGGCGTGGCAACAGCGCGCCGCCGATCCGTTCGCGCAATGCCGCGGTTCGGCGCTCGCGGGGGGCGCGGGCGATATTGGCGGGCCGTTCACTTTGGTCAATGAGGCAGGTCAGACTGTCACCGATAAACAAGTGCTGGCTAAGCCGTCGCTGGTCTACTTCGGTTACAGCTTTTGCCCGGATGTCTGCCCGTTGGATGGTGCGCGCAATGCCGAAGCCGTGGACCTTTTGAAAGCCAAAGGTATGGATGTGACCCCGGTTTTCATCACCATCGACCCCGAGCGCGACACCCCCGAAGTGCTCAAGGATTTCACCCAGAACCTGCACCCCGATATGGTTGGCCTGACGGGAACGCCCGAAAAGATTCAGGCGGCATCGCGCGCCTATAAAACCTTTTACAAGAAACAAGAAACTGGCGATCAGTATTACTTGATGGATCATTCGACCTTCACCTATCTGATGCTGCCCGGCCTAGGCTTTGCCGATTTCTTCAACCGGGATGATACTGCCGCCCAAATGGCCGATCGCACTGCCTGTTTTATTGACAACAGCTAGGCGCTGTTTGACGCAAGGCAGCTTGCGACCTAGGTTGATTTTCAGGGAACGGGGGATTTCATGACAGATGATCTTAACGCAGAACTCGGGGCGGATCGCAGCTTGCTTTTGGTCGATGATGACGAGGTTTTTGTAAAGCGTCTGGCGAAAGCGATGGAGAAACGCGGTTTTATCCCCGAAACCGCAGGCAGCGTTGCCGCAGGTCGGGCGATTGTGCTGGCCCGCCCGCCGGCTTATGCGGTGATTGATCTGCGGCTTGAAGACGGCAATGGCCTTGATGTGGTCGAGGTTCTGCGCGAGCGTCGCCCAGATAGCCGCATCGTCGTGCTGACCGGCTATGGTGCGATTGCAACCGCGGTGGCCGCAGTTAAAATCGGTGCGACGGATTATCTGTCCAAACCCGCTGATGCCAATGATGTGACGCAGGCTTTGCTCGCCAAAGGTGCGGCGATGCCAGAACCGCCTGAAAATCCCATGTCCGCCGACCGGGTGCGGTGGGAACATATTCAACGGGTTTACGAGATGTGCGACCGCAATGTTTCGGAAACCGCGCGCAGGCTTTCGATGCATCGGCGGACTTTGCAGCGTATTCTCGCCAAGCGCAGCCCAAAATAAGCCCGTGCTTGATGTTAAAATCCTTTCGGCCTAAAAGGCTGCATCCAAATCCTGAAAGGATGCTTTCGTGACCATTGATATCAACGGGTTGTCGCTTAAAGAGTTGAAAGATCTGCAATCGCAAGTGGCAAAAGCCATTAGCTCTTTTGAGGATCGCAAAAAGAAAGAAGCCCTTGCAGAGATTGAAGAATTTGCGCGCGCCAAAGGTTTCTCTCTGGCTGAACTGACCGGTGTGACTGTCGCACGCAAACGCGCTCCGGCTGTGGCTAAATATGCAAATCCGGCGGATTCGTCTGACACTTGGTCGGGCCGTGGCCGCAAACCGCGCTGGTTTGCAGCGGCTTTGGCCGCAGGCAAGCAGCCGGATGATATGGCAATCTGAACCTTGAGGGCCGCCTTAGATGGCGGCCTTTAGCCATTTCATGAATGTTTTCAACTCTGCCCGCTTTGGCCCCGGTTTTGTGACCAGATAATAGGCCAAGGTTTCGTCCTTAATCTCGCCCACTGCGATCAGATCGCCGTTTGCAAGATCTTTTTCCATCAGCGCGGCAGCTTCGACGTGCAGACCGTAGCCTTGCCGCGCCGCCGAAAGCGCCAGCTCTTCTGTCGGAATATAGGTGATGTTCATCGCATCTGGTTGCAGCCCGAAACTGCGCAGCCACACCAAAGCCTCTGGCCAATCGGGCTCTATCACCCAAGGCATTGCTGACATTTCCGCCGTCGTCAGCCTCAAGCGCCCCTGCAATAGCGACGGAGCCGCCACAATAATATAATGTGCCGAGGTCAGAAATTCGGCCTCGACCCCCGGCCATTTGCCATCGCCAAACCGGATCGCCAGATCAATGCCGTCACGGCGCAAATCCATCACGCGATGTTCGGGGTGCAAGGACAGGCCAACCTCGGGATGCGCCTTCCAGAACGCCCCCAGCCGCGGGATCAGCCATTGCGCCGCGAAAGCCGGGGTCAGCGTCACCCGCAATGGGGCGTTCGGATCAGCGCCGCGCAGATCATTCACCGCCACCTCGATGCTATGAAAGCCATCGGTCAGCGCCTGCGCCAGCTTTGCGCCTTCGGGTGTCAGGGCCAGCCCCCGCCCCTGCCGATACAGCAATTCACGCCCCAGATCGGCTTCCAGACTGCGCACCTGTTGGGCAACGGCGGCATGGGTCACATTCAGATCGCGCGCCGCACGCGAAAAGCTTTGCAGCCGTGCCGCAGCCTCAAACGCCCGCAAGGCGGTCAGCGAGGGCAGGTTTCTCCAATCGACCGACATGATAGGCAGCCTAACAGTTTGAAATTTTCGCTGACTCGGAAGCAGGGCCGAAATGCGCTATAAAAACCCTATGACGACAAGCAAATAGGAGCAAGTCATGTTAAACATTCTCGCAGATGCCCTGCTGATCGCGCTGCGCGCCAGCCCAACCCCGACCCCGCGCGACCGCTTTCCGACCCGCCCGACGGAAACCCGTTGGACCAAGCAAACCAGCGAACGGCTTTAGATCTTGAGCGCCGCCAGCAATTCCAAATGCCGCGCGACATAATCCGCCCGCACCTGTGCGGGCGGTCTTAATTTAATCTCCAGCCCACGCAACAAAGCCGTATCAGGCCGACCGAACAGCTTGTCCGCCTCGGGTTCCGAAAACCCCGCGATCTGCACCGCCTCTAACCAGGCCGAGATTTTATCCGCCGCCTTGATCGCCTTTTTCACCACCACAGGCAGAACCGCAGGCAGCCCAAAGCGCAGATGCACCGCTGCCGTCAGCCTTACATCCAATTCCGTATAACTCGGCCCCACCGCAGATTTCACCGGGCTGATCATATCGCCAATCACATATTCCGGCGCATCATGCAGCAAAGCCGCCAACTGCCAGCGCGGATTGGCCACATTCTGCCGCGCGTAAATTTCCTCAACCAGCAGCGAATGTTCCGCCACCGAATAGGCGAAATCCCCGCGCGTCTGCCCGTTCCAGCGCGCCACAAACGCCAGCCCATGTGCGATATCTTCGATCTCAATATCCATCGGCGTCGGGTCCAGCAGGTCAAGCCTGCGCCCCGAAAGCATCCGTTGCCACGCGCGCGGTTGTTTCATGCGGCCTCCTTGCCGGTTTTTCCTGCCAGTCTCGCGCTTGGTTGTCGAGAGGCCCAGTAAATGCTATCTGCCCCGCAACCATAGGATCAAGGAGTGCGCCAGATGGCGAAGGATTACATCGTTAAGGATATTGCGCTGGCTGCGTATGGCCGCAAAGAGTTGGTGATTGCCGAAACCGAAATGCCGGGCCTGATGGCCTGCCGCGAGGAATTCGGCACCACCAAGCCGCTGAAAGGCGCGCGGATTGTCGGCAGCTTGCACATGACCATCCAAACCGCTGCCCTGATCGAAACGCTGACCGCTTTGGGCGCTGATGTGCGCTGGGCGTCGTGCAACATCTTCTCGACCCAAGATCATGCAGCGGCAGCGATTGCCGAGGCTGGCATCCCGGTTTTCGCCATCAAGGGCCAGACCCTGACCGAGCATTGGGATTACCTTGACCGTTCCTTCATGTTCCCCGAAGGCGCGAACATGATCCTCGACGATGGCGGCGACGCCACGCTTTACGTCCTTCTCGGTGCCCGTGCCGAGGCTGGCGAAGACATCATCCCGGTTCCGCAATCCGAGGAAGAAGAAGTCATCAAGCTGCAGATCGCCAAGCGGATGAAGGAAACTCCCGGTTTCTTCACCAAGACCAAAGCGGCGATCAAGGGCGTGTCCGAAGAAACCACCACGGGCGTCCACCGCCTCTATGATCTGCACAAGAACGGCCAACTGCCCTTCCCCGCGATCAACGTCAATGACAGCGTCACCAAGTCGAAGTTCGACAACAAATACGGCTGCAAGGAATCGCTGGTCGACGGCATCCGCCGCGCCACCGACACCATGATGGCGGGCAAAGTCGCTGTGGTTTGCGGCTATGGCGATGTCGGCAAAGGCTCGGCCGCGTCCTTGCGTGGCGCTGGTGCCCGCGTGAAAGTCACCGAAGTTGATCCGATCTGCGCCCTGCAAGCCGCGATGGATGGCTATGAAGTCACCCTGCTGGAAGACGAAGTCGCCAACGCCGACATCTTCATCACCACCACCGGCAACCGTGATGTCATTCGCATCGAGCATCTGCGCGAGATGAAGGATATGGCGATCGTCGGCAACATCGGCCATTTCGACAACGAAATTCAGGTCGCCGCGCTGAAAAACCACAAATGGACCAACATCAAGGAACAGGTGGATATGATCGAGATGCCCTCGGGCAATCGCATCATCCTTCTGTCGGAAGGCCGCTTGCTGAACCTTGGCAACGCCACCGGCCACCCGTCTTTCGTGATGTCGGCTTCCTTCACCAACCAGGTTTTGGCGCAGATTGAGTTGTGGACCAAGGGCGAAAACTATGCCCCCGGCGTCTACATCCTGCCGAAAGAGCTGGATGAGAAAGTCGCCCGCCTGCATCTGAAGAAAATCGGCGTCAAGCTGACCGAACTGCGCAAAGACCAAGCCGACTACATCGGCGTCAAAGTCGAAGGCCCGTTCAAAGCTGAACATTACCGCTACTGATTTCGACGACTTATCCACATTTAGTGGCTAAGTTTTCAGAAATCGCAAAATGCATACATTTGTCCCAGCTGGGACAAAAAGTCCGACCCAAAGTCGGCTGTTTATGCAAAGCCAAACAACCGCAATCGCCATTGGCCCGGGGGAAACCTCGGGCCTTTTGCGTCGCAAATCTGGGTCAGAGGGCTTCCGCGCAGGGGGGAACCCGAGGCGATATTTCCCTTTGAGCGTTTTCCCCCATCGCCTAATGTTCCGCCACACCGCGTTCAGCGGGGAAATTTTAATTGATCCGACAACCGAGGGAATACTCTAATGAGCAAGCGTGACGATCTGATCGCCAAATATGCCGAAGATCTCAAAACCAAGTGCAAGATCAACCCGGATATGGATTTGCTGACCAAAGTGACCATTGGTTGCGGCCCGGCGATTTACAGCGCAGACAGCGAGACCGTCGCAGGCTCTGACACCTCCGAACTGGAAACCGTCAAGAACAACTTCCTGATCAAAAAGCTGGGTCTCGCCGACAGCCCCGCCTTGATGGAGGCGATCAACGCCGTGATCGACACCTATGGCCGCGGAGAGCGCAACAAGTATCGCGCCGTGATCTATTACATGCTGGCAAAGCATTTCGGCAAAGAAGCCGTTTACGCGAAATAATCCACCCCACGAAGTGATCGTCGGGCCGCGATAAGCTCCGCCCCAGACATTGCCATTTCCAGAAAGCCGCGCGATGGTGCGGGGCTTTCTGCGAAAGGTTTGTCATGTCTGCCGAAGCTCATCCGTCGCAACCCGCCGATGCAACCGTCGTGCCGATCATTCTTGCCGTCGCCTTGGGGCACCTGCTGAATGATCTGATGCAGTCGCTGATCCCGGCAGCCTATCCGCTGCTGAAAGATAACCTCGCGCTGTCCTTCGCCCAGATCGGCTTGATCACCTTGGTGTTTCAGGGCACCGCGTCGATCCTGCAACCGCTGATCGGGCTTTATACTGACAAACGCCCCCTGCCCTATGCTTTGGCGGCGGGCATGGCCTCCACCGGGATCGGGTTGGTGCTGCTGGCCCATGCGCAAAGCTTCGAGGCGGTGTTGGCATCGGTCGCGATGATCGGTCTGGGCTCATCCATTTTCCACCCCGAAGCATCGCGGATTGCACGGCTTGCTGCCGGGATGCGTCCCGGGTTTGCGCAATCTTTGTTTCAGGTCGGGGGTAATGCGGGCTCGGCGATGGGGCCATTGGCTGCGGCTTTTGTGGTGATGCAGCGCGGGCAGGTTTCCATCGAATGGTTCGCGGGCGTCGCCATGCTGGGCATGGTGCTGCTGTATCTGGTCGGCCGGTGGTATACGGCCGTTGGCGCTGGCCGCGCAATTGCACGGCGCAGTCGGGCGCGTTCTGCGGTGGCAGTGCCCAAAGCCACGGTGCGGCTGGGCATGTTCATTCTGATTGTGCTGATGACCTCGAAATTCCTCTATTCGGTGTCATTGTCGAACTACTACACCTTCTACCTGATCGAGCGTTTTGGCCTAAGCGTCGGGCAATCGCAGGTCTGCCTGTTTATCTTTCTGGCTGCCGTTGCGGCGGGCACCATCATCGGCGGCCCGATTGGCGATCGGATCGGGCGGCGCAAGGTGATCCTGTGGTCGATTCTTGGCATCCTGCCGCTGACCTTGGCGATGCCATGGCTGCCCTTGGTGCCAACCGTTCTGGTTGCCGCTTTGGCGGGGCTGATGCTGGCTTCGGCCTTTCCGGCGATGGTGGTCTATGCGCAGGATTTGATGCCGCAAAGCACCGGGATGGTGGCGGGCCTGCTGTTTGGTCTGGCCTTCGGCATTGCCGCAATCGGCGCTGCGGGGCTTGGCGTGCTGGCAGATGCCTGGGGCATCGTCGCGGTCTACAAGATCTGTGCGTATCTGCCGTTGCTGGGCCTTGCCGCATTCTTCTTGCCAGACGTAAAGCACTGACCCGTCAGATTTGAAACAATTCCCAAGCACTTGCGGTTTGCGCGACTCGGCGCCTTTGCGTAACTATAAAGACATAGGGCAGTAGCCCGGGACCTTTTACAGAACACGTGTGGTGCTGAGGGAGCACGTGGGGTGGATGGGGGGTCCTTTAGGGGTATTGGGCCCCCCTTTTCCAATCAGCCCAAACCGCCCAGATCACAGATGATGTCCCATTCGTCAGCCGAAACCGGCTGAACCGACAAGCGGGAGTTGTTGATCAACACCATCTTCTCCAACCCCGGCTGCACCTTGCAAGTCTCCAGCGTTACGGGCCGTAACAAAGGTTGCACCGCCCGCAGGCAGACACAATCCCAACGCGGGTCATCGGTGGTGCTGTCAGGTTGCGATTCTCGACAAACTTCAACGATCCCGACAATCTCTTTGCCGATGTTGGAGTGATAGAAGAACCCGCGATCGCCAATCTTCATCGCCCGCATGTTGTTGCGCGCCTGATAATTGCGCACGCCATGCCATTCCTCACCCACATCCCCGCGCGCCACCTGATTGTGCCAGCCCCAGGTGTCGGGTTCAGATTTGAACAGCCAATAGCCCATCAGCCGATGACCTTTTTCCACTCGCTGATCATAACACTTTCAAACAAACCGGCCAGCGCATAGGGATCCGCCGCCGCCCAAGCCTGCGCCTGTTCCAACGTGTCAACATTCAGCACCACAAGGCTGCCGGTCATCGCGCCATCGCTTAGGAAAGGCCCAGCCATTTCCACCACGCCGGAAGTCTCGATATGCGCCAGATGCGCCGAGCGGTTGTCCAGCCGGGTTTGCAGATGGCCGGGTTTGTCTTTGCAGATAAGCGCAACGCGCATGGGTTACTCCTGTTTCAAGGGGTGGCACAGCAGGGCGGAAATCGTGCCGGTGGCTGGCGTGTCAATCTGTAAGGCTTCAGGGAAGTAGGCAACAGCCTTGGCGGTTTCCGCGCCTTAGACCGTGATGCTGGCGTCACAACGTCAATCACGCCTTGGCCCCCTTTTTCCCGGAACCGATCAGCGGTGCTGCCGTGGGGTCCAGTGGCCAGCGCGGCCGGGCAACCAGATCCGTGTCATCGAAGCCGCCCGCCAGATAGCGCTCGATCCCGGCCCAAGCGATCATCGCGGCGTTATCTGTACACAGCCGCAAAGGCGGGGCCAGAAACCGCGTGTCAGATAGCGCGCAAAGCTGCTCCAGCCTGTCCCGGATGGCGGTATTCGCCGCAACGCCGCCCGCCACCGCCAGCGCAGGTTCGCTCGGCGACAGATCCGCATAAACCGCCAAAGCGCGGCGGGTTTTCTCGGCCAGTACCTCGGCCACCGCCAGTTGAAAGCAGGCGCAGAGGTCGCGGCGATCCTGCACCGTCAACCCGCCCTTTTCCGCGATCAGGGCATCGCGGGCACGCAGCAAAGCGGTTTTCAGGCCCGAGAATGACATATCGCAGCCGGGCCGATCCAGCAGGGGCCGCGGAAAGGCAAAGCGCTTGGCATCCCCCAAAGCTGCCTCGGCCTGCACCGCTGGTCCACCGGGTTGCGGCAGACCCAGCAGCTTGGCGGTCTTGTCAAACGCCTCCCCCGGGGCATCGTCGATCGTGCCACCAAGCCGTTGAAACTGCGCGGGCCCATGCACGATCAGAAATTGGCAATGCCCGCCCGACACCAGCAGCATCAGATAGGGAAACGCCAACTGATCGGTCAATCGCGGCGTCAAGGCATGGCCCGCAAGGTGGTTCACCCCGACAATCGGCAGCCCGGTCGCCAGCGCCAGGCCCTTGGCCAGCATCACCCCTGACAACACGCCACCAATCAGCCCCGGCCCCGATGTCACCGCGATGCCATCCAGATCAGCCAGCCCGACACCGCTTTCCACCAACGCCTGTTCGACGCAATGATCCAGCCGCTCTGCATGGGCGCGCGCGGCGATCTCGGGCACCACGCCACCGAACGCCGCATGCAAAGCCGTCTGACCCTCAACCACCGAGGCTAATATCTGCGGCACTTGCCCCGGCACATGCCGGATCACAGCGGCGGCAGTGTCGTCGCAGCTGGATTCGATGCCCAGAAAGGTAAGACTGCCGCTCATGGTCCGCCGTTGATTGCTTGCCCTATCGCAGGTAACACCAAGGGCATGGCCAGACAATCCCACCCCACCATCCTGTTGACCCGACCCGCGCAGCAAAGCCAGCGGTTTGCAGCACAGATCGGCGGTGCGGTGATTTCGCCGTTGATGCGGCCAGAGTTTTCGACGCCACACCTGCCGCGCGAAGATTTCAGCGCCATCGTGCTGACCTCTGAAACCGGAGCAGAGGCCGCCGGGCGGATTTCCGCCACTGGCGCCCCCCTGCCAAAGCGCGCGTTTTGCGTCGGCAATCGGACAGCCGATGCCGCACAGAAACTGGGGTTCGAGGCCAGCTCGGCTGCCGGGGATGCGGATGATCTTCTGGCGCATATCCTGCGCGCGCAACCTGCGGGGCAGGTGTTGCTGCTGCGCGGTCAAGACAGCGCGGGCGATCTGCAAAACAGGCTGGTCTTGGCGGGAATCCCTACGGTTTCCTTGGTAATCTATCGTCAGATCGCTTTGCAGCTGAACGATGAAGCCATCACGATATTGCAGGGCGCGGCCCCGGTGATCCTGCCAGTGTTTTCGCCACGCTCAGCCCGGATACTGGCGGCAGAGCTGCGGCGCATAGCGGCAGTCGCACCAATTTGGCTGGCAGCGCTGAGTGCTGCGGTGGCAGATGGCTTTGATTTTCCAACCGTTCGCACTGAAATTGCCCTGCGGCCGGATAGCGCCGCGATGCGTGCGGCGATTGACGCTCTGCTTCGGGCAGGATGACTTCTTGAACCATGGCAAGCCTCGGCCTAACTTCATAGGAATGGCGGCCAATGCGGTGCGGCCCCAAGACTGACAGCGAGGACGGCAATGGCAGACACAGACCAACCCGAGCTTGAAGCAGCCCCGGTGATCGCGGCGCAACCCGGTGTAACCCATGCGTCGTCGCTTGCAGATGCACCGCAAGAGGCACCCTCGCAATCCACCCCGCGAAAGGCTGGCTGGTTTGGCCCGATTTTGGGCGGGGTGATCGCGGCTGCGGCTGGCTTTGGCGCAGCGCAATATGTGCCCGGCGGTTGGCCATTGCAGGATACCTCCGCCCTGCAGACCGCGCTGACCGCGCAGCAGGCCGAGACCGAAAGCCTTAAGGCGCAGCTTGCAGCGCTTGCCGCCAAACCAACCGACGGCCCGGATGCAGGGTTAGACTCGCGCATCGCCGCGCTCGAAGCAGCACCCGCATCCGATCTTGCGCCGCTGCAACAACAGATCAGCGCGCTTGATCAGCGGCTGGCTGCGATAGAGGCAATGCCAGCCAGCGGCAGCGCGCCCTCTGCCGCCGCCTTGGCTGCGCAAAAAGCCGCCGCAGATGCGGTTCTGAAACAGGCCGAAGACACCGCAGCACAGATCAAGGCTGATGCCGAAGCAACAGCCAAAGCCGCCGAGGCGCATGCAGCTTTGGGTCGGGTGCAGGCAGCCTTGGACAGCGGTTCTGCCTATGGCTCGGCTCTGCCAGCCTTGGGCGAGGTGCCCGCTGTGCTGACAGAAAACGCCGAAACTGGGGTGCCGACCGTGGCGGCGCTGCAAGATGCGTTCCCCGCCGCCGCGCGCGCGGCGTTAGAGGCCGCATTGCGGGCGAACATGGGCGAAAGCTGGTCGGATCGCGCCGCAAATTTCCTGCGCACGCAGACCGGGGCAAGATCGCTGACCCCGCGCGAAGGCAGCGATCCTGATGCGGTGTTGTCGCGGGCCGAAGCCGCGCTTGCCGCCGGAGACATTGCGGCTGCGCTGACCGAAATTGCCGCTCTGCCCCCCGAGGCGCAGACAGCACTGGCAGAGTGGCAGGCCATGGCGCAAAAGCGGCAGGCGGCGGTGGCGGCAGTTGCGGGCCTTGCCGCAGCGATGCAATAGGAGCGCGCGATGATCTGGTCTTTGCTCAAGGTCCTGCTGTTCATCACCGCGATTGCGGGCCTGACATATGGTGCGGACATGCTGCTGCACAGCGAGGAAGGCGTGCGGGTTTCGATGGGCGGATGGGAGTTTACGCTTGGCCCGTTGCAAACCGCTATCCTGCTGCTGCTGATGGTGGTAGCGCTTTGGACGCTGATGAAGCTGGTTGGTTTCATCGTTGCCACCCTGCGCTTTCTGAACGGGGATGAAACTGCAATCTCGCGCTATTTCGACCGCAACCGCGAGCGCAAAGGCTATCAGGCGCTGAATGATGGGCTGATGGCGTTGGCGTCGGGCGAGGGACGCTTGGCTTTGATGCGAGCGCAGCGGGCGGCGAAGTATCTAGAGCGGCCAGAGCTGACCACCCTGCTGGTCGCCCAAGCCGCAGAAGCGGCCGGCGACACCAAACGCGCGACCGAGGCCTACAAGACACTGCTGGCCAGCGATTCTTCGCGTTTTGTCGGGATCAGGGGGCTGATGAAGCAAAAGCTTGCCGAGGGGGATACCGAAACCGCGCTGGCTTTGGCCGAAAAGGCTTTTGCATTGAAACCGAAACATGCGGAAACTCAGGATATTCTGCTGAAGCTGCAATCCGAAAGTGCCGATTGGAAAGGCGCGCGGGTGACTTTGGGGGCCAAGCTCAAAGCCGGGGCCTTGCCGAAAGATGTCTATCGCCGCCGCGATGCTGTGCTGGCCCTGCAGGAGGCGCGCGGAGTGATGGATGAAACCGCGACAGTTGAGGCGCGTGAGGCCGCGATCGAGGCCAACCGCAAATCGCCCGACCTGATCCCGGCGGCTGTGATGGCAGGACGGGCGTTGATCGAGGCTGGTGACAAGAAATCCGCAACCCGCGTGCTCAAGAAGGCGTGGGAAGTGGTTCCGCATCCCGAAATCGCGGCAGCCTTTGCCGAGATCGAACCAGATGAGGTGCCGCACCAGCGCCTGAAACGCTTCAAGTTGCTGACGGCCTCGCAGCCGGACAGCGACGAAACCCGGCTGCTGCTGGCCGAATTGAACATCGCAGCCGAGGAGTATCCGGACGCCCGCCGCGCATTGGGGGATCTGATCACCCGGCATCCGACGCAGCGCGCGCTGGCGATCATGGCCGCGATCGAGCGCGGCGAGGGCAGCGATGATGCGGTCGTGCGCGGCTGGCTTTCCAAAGCGCTGACTGCGCCGCGCGGGCCTCAGTGGTGCTGCGATAGATGTCAGGCGATCCACAGCCTGTGGCAGCCGATCTGCGAGAATTGCGGCGGCTTTGACACGCTAAGCTGGCGCGAGCCAGTTGAGGGCACCGGGCCAAGTGTGACGCGGGCCGAGCTGTTGCCGCTGTTGGTGTCGGCCCCGGTTGCTGCTGTAGAACCCGAGCCAGAGGTGGCCGCAGAGCCGGAAATCATCGACCTTGCAGCTGTCGCCCGCAGCGGCCAGTGAGCGGTTTGGCGGGGGTTGACTTCATCTGGGGCGCGTCCTAGGAGGGGCCACCAGAAAGTGCCGCTGTAGCTCAGCTGGTAGAGCACGTCATTCGTAATGATGGGGTCGGGAGTTCGAGTCTCTTCAGCGGCACCAGTTCTGATTTCAAATTCTTTGGGCAAAGCGTGCTTGAAGCAGAAGGTCCCAACTCGGGACCTTTTTTTATTGTTTTGGATCAATGGGTTGATGGTGCCGCTTTAAGGGATTCTTAACGATTTGGCCACGCCCTCGGGGATTTTCGGCCAAGTCAGGCCGCGCGATGTTTGGCGTATATGCAGCACTGATGACGGGAGACCGGGGCGCATTGCCAGAAAAATGCAGCCAAGGTGCAGCGCTGCCATTGTCTTGGGCGGCAAAAGCGCCACCTAAAGCGCTTCATGACAGGAAATGCTATGGCCGAAGCTTTGGGTGACCTTAATCTATCGACGCGCAAGCTGGCTTTGGTGCTGAACGGCGCTGCTGGCAAGAAAGATGCGCATGCCAATGAGGATAAAATCCGCGCCGCGCTTTCGCCACATGTGCGCGAGTTTGTCAGCTATCGGGTGCAGAACGGCAGCGAGATTGCGCAGGCGGCCAAGCGTGCGGCGCGTGAGGGTGCCGATGTGGTGCTGGCCTTGGGCGGCGACGGCACGCAATCGGCGGTGGCAGGCGCGCTGGTTGGCAGCGATGTGATCATGGCGGTTTTGCCGGGCGGCACTTTCAATTATTTTGCGCGCGAGTTGGGCGTGGGCGAAACGCTCGACGCTGCTTTGGCGACGCTGATCTCGGGCCAGTTGCGGCGGATTGATGTTGGCGATGTGAATGGCCGGACCTTTCTGAACAATGCCAGTTTCGGGGTCTATCCTGAAATTCTTGAGCGGCGCGAAGCTGTGTATCAGCGCTGGGGCCGCAGCCGCATTGCGGCCTATTGGTCGGTGCTTCTGACGTTGTGGGATATGCGCGCACCGATGCAGTTGAAGTTGACGCTGGATGGCAAGACCGGGCAATATCGCACGCCTTTGGCCTTTGCGGCACGCAGCGCTTATCAGCTGGAAAGTCTGGGGCTTGAGGGCGCCGAAGCGGTGCGGTCCGGGCAAATGGCGTTGTTTCTGGCCAAGGGGCATCGGCCACGGCCACTGATTGCGGCGGCATTTCGGCTGGCCTTTGGCAAAGTGGCGCGCGGTCAGGATTTTGAACTGTTGATCGCGGATGAAATTCTGATCGAGACCCGGCAGCCGCGTCGCCTGTTGGCGTTTGATGGTGAGAAAGAGCGGGCCACCGGGCCATTCCGACTGCGGGTGCAGCGGGCGGCGTTGACGGTGATCGTGCCTGCCGCCGTGTCTGAAAATACTGTTGTCCCAGTTGCTGGGGCAACGGCTGCATGACACGGCTGTTACATCTGACGGATCTGCATTTTGGCCTGCATAGGGTCGAATTGGTGGAGCCTTTGCGCGCGGCGATTTTGGCCAATCAGCCCGATCTGGTGGTGGTGTCGGGCGATCTGACCCATCGGGCGCGGGCTGGGCAGTTTCGCGCGGCGATGCAGTTTCTAAATGGTTTGGGGCTGCCGCTGATGATCATTCCGGGCAACCATGACATGCCGCTGTTCAATCCATTTGCACGGTTTTTGTCACCGTTTGGGCGCTATCGCCGAGCGGTAGGGCGGGATTTGACGCCACAGGTGGCACTGGGCGCGGTGCGGTTGTTCGGGGTTAATACCGCCGATCCGCAGCAATGGCGCGGCGGTGTTGCGCGCAAAGAAGAGATTGAGCGCGTGTGTCAGGCGGTGCGGGCTGGGCCGGATGGGGGGCTAAATATCCTTGTTGCGCATCATCCCTTTGCGGAACCGCCGGGATTTGAGCGTGGCGAGACCGCAGGCGCACAGATCGCCACCGAAAAGCTGGCAGCTGCTGGGTTGAATGTGATCCTCTCGGGGCATTTGCACCATTGGACGGTTGGTCTGGGCATCGACGCCACCAGTGTGCGGCCTGTGCTGCATATTCAGACGGGAACAGCGCTTTGCAGTCGAATAGGCGAGAAAAATCATGGCTTTGCAGTGATTGATGCAAGCGTGGGTCAGATCGCGGTGACGCCTTGGGTCATAGATGAGGCCCGCACGGTTTTCGCCCCGCAGGCCCGCGTGGCCTTTCAGGGGGTGGACGGGCTTTGGCAGCGCGTGGCTTTGGCTTAGAAGCCGCCCAAACCGGTGTTCAGGCGTGGGATTTGACGCAACGTCGACCGCAAAACAGGCGACCAGCTGGAACCGCAGGCGGTGCAAGACGGTTGTATCGGGTGATTCATTGATTTCGAGGCCAACAGATGACTTCATCACGCCACGACGGTCTGCCCTTGCTGGAAAGCTTGCTGCTTGCGCAGGCCGGGGTCTATCCGTTTGAAATCAGGTCAACCGAGAATGTCTTTCTTTCAACTGACCGGTTTTGGCAGTTGTTGGGGATAGGCACTGACACGCCCAGATCGCTGGATACAGTTTTGCAGCGTGTGGGCGACAGTGGCCGCGCTGGGCTGGCCGAAAAGCTGCGCGGGGTCGCGGCGTTTGAGGCAAAGCTGACTTTGAGCTTGGGCAATGGCCAATCGCGACAGTTTTTGATGCGCGGGCTGGAAGGTGGTTTGGCCGGGGTTCTGATCGATGTTGGTCACAGCGCGATTGCGCCGGATCGGCGGGCGCAACCCAGCTTTGCTGCGATTGCCGATGCGATGCCGCAAATGGTGTGGTCGGCGCGGCCTGACGGCGCGCCGGATTACTACAGCAAGCGCTGGTACGACTTTACCGGGGTTCCGCTGGGCAGCACCGATGGTGCGGCTTGGCATGCGGTGTTTCACCCCGACGATCAGCCGCGGGCTTTGCAGGTCTGGCAACAGGCGGTGACCAGCGGCACACCCTATGAAATCGAATACCGGTTGCGCCACCACTCGGGCGAGTATCACTGGGTGCTGGGGCGGGCTTTGCCGGTGCGCGACGAGGCCGGGCAGATCTTGCGTTGGTTCGGCACATGCACAGATATCAACGAAACGAAAAAGGCTGCGGCCTATGTCGAGCTGCTGAGCCAAGAGTTGAGCCATCGGATCAAAAATATCTTCGCAATCATCCAAAGCCTGATTGGTCTGTCGGGCCGTCGTGCGCCGGAATCGGCCAAGTTTGCGCAAGAATTGCAGGCTCGGATTGCGGCATTGGGGCGGGCGCATGATTTGGCGCGACCGCATAGCGATCAATCGCGGCCGCATGGCCGGGGGGTGACTTTGCACAGTCTGGCGCGGGAGATCCTGCGGCCCTATCTGGCGATGGATGATGGCCGCATCACAATCTCGGGTGAGGATCCTGCGGTTGATGATGGGGCAGCGACGCCTATGGCATTGATTTTGCATGAATTGGCGACCAACGCCAAAAAGTATGGCGCGCTTTCCAGCAATACTGGCGAGGTGCACATTGATGTGGTTTGTGACGCGCAGACGTGCCAGCTGACTTGGACCGAGCGGGGCGGGCCTCTGTTGATGGGCGCGCCTGATGTGACGGGGTTTGGAACCAAGCTGGTGCTGGCCAGCGCGCAATCGCATCTGAATGGCACGATAGAGCGGCGCTGGGATGCCTCGGGCCTTGTGGTGGTGGTGACCTGCCCGCTGAGCAGTCTGACGCGGACAGAAGTGGTGCGGTGAGATTAAAACCGAGCCTATTGGCTGTTTAGAGCCACATAATGACAAAACGCGCCCGGTGATCGGGCGCGTTTTGTTGTGTGGGATGGTGGGCTTCAGGCTATAGTCGCGCTTGTAGCGGGTTGAACACAGTCAGCGCGGCCGGGGGGATTGCGCCGCGGGCATCGTCGTGATCCAGAGCCAACAGATACTCCAGCGTCTGCTTGATCATGTGCGGATCATAGGGTTTCGGAAGCACCCCAAAAGCCCCCGGCACGCCATTGCCCAGCATGCGCGGATTGGCGGTCAGGAACACGACAGTTACACCGAAATCGCGGGCCAGACGCTCGCCTACTTCGGGGCCAGTCGGGCCGTCGCGCAGGTTGACATCGACCAAGGCAACATCGGTGTTGGTGGCGCCAAGCCGTAGCGCGGTGGATTTGTCGGCAGCGATGCCAACCGTTTCAAATCCGAAGTCGCCGAGTGTTGCTTCAAGATCCATCGCAACGATGATCTCGTCTTCAACAATCAATATGCGTCTTGCCATGTCAGCACCTATTTTAACCAAGTTCTGCAAAGGCATTACGCCCTTGCAGAAGCTAACGGGGCTAGCGATGCATGGTTCCCGTCACGGTGATGGCAGTGGCGTGATCGGCGGTTTTGTCGCAGGAGTGGCGGTCAGCCGCCGGGGACGGCTGACCCAAGTGCATTTATTCGCGCAGGCGCATACCGCGGGCGGCGTCGAATTTCAGTGGTTTGTCGGATTTCGGCAACGGTGCCTCGGCCACTTGCCCGACCGAGATGCCATATTGCCAATCCGGCGGGCAGATCGCGATGTAGCGGGCATAGCCGCCCAGACCGCCACCGAATTTCGGATAGCCGATCGCAATCAGCGCGCCAACCGGAGGCACCTGATCCAGATTGGTGACGCCCTCGGCCTGCGCATAGCCGTTGTGCATCAACCAATATTCGCCTTCCAGCGTGGGCGTGGCGTCGGTGTCCAAGGGCTCGTGGCCGTGGAACAGGATTTTGCGCTGTTCGTGGAGGAATTTCAGTGCGTCAAGGCCAACACCGGGGAAGGGTGTGCGGGCGGCGAATTCCTTGTCGGGCCAGGCCTTTGACCAGCCTGATCGCACCATGACGACAGAACCTTCGGGGATAGTCCCATATTCTTTTTCAAACGCTTCAATGTCGGCCACTTGCAGCGCATAGCCAAAGTCTTTGGCGACCTGCGGTTCAATATTGATCACGACCAAGGGGCGCAGGGTGTAGGTGGCGGGCAATTCGTCGATGGCGGGATATTCGGGGGCCCAATGCGCAGGGGGGTCAAGCTGAGTGCCAAGCTGATCGGTACGCAGGATGTAGTTCGTGGCCTCAAACCCATGTTTTTCAAAGGTGAAAGCTTCGTCTTTAGCGACATAACCTTCCATCGCGACGCCAGCGGTGGCGGGGGCAAAAGTGGGGCCGCCAAAGCCTGCCCAGACCGGGATATCAGGGGTGATCGTATGGGTCAGATCGACGTATTTGGCGGATTTGAAGGTGTCATTATAGACTTTCCACAGGCCGGGATCTTCGGCTTGGGCCATGCCGGCCAAGCAGGTGGCGCTGAAAGCGGATGCGGCGAAGAGGGTTTTTAGGCGCATTATATTCCCTTTCTGGACAGAGTTTCTTTTGGTTTCAGGCGGCTTTGATAAGGCAGGATTTGGCAGCGCGGGCCAAGCGGCGCACGCCTTCGGTCAGCTTTTCGGGGTCGTTCAGGGTAAAGTTGATGCGGATCGCGCGGCGGTTCAGGCCATGCGGGTCGAATACGCTGGACGGCGTGATGCAGACGCCCTGCGCCAATGCCTCGGGCAGCAGGGCGTCGGTGTTCAGGGCAGGATCGCGCGCGGTGGCCCAGACGAACATGCCGCCTGCGGGAATTTCCCATGTGAACAAGTCGGCGAGATGGGTGGTCATTGCGGCACAAAGCGCGTCGCGGCGGGCCCGATAGAGCGCCAGAATCTCGGGCAGGATGCGGTCGGTCAGACCAGCGGCAAAGGCATCTTGGGTGATGCGCTGCGACAGACCCGAGGTCGACATATCCGAGCCTTGCTTGGCGGTGACAAGCGCGCGGATCATCTGCGGCGCTGCGATCACCCAACCCACGCGCAGGCCGGGGGCAAGTTCCTTAGACAAGGTGCCGAGGTAAATCACCGGTCCGTCATAGGGGGTGTCCTCATGGGGGCTATTGCTGGCGGAGAGAGACAGCATCCGGGGCAAGGGGGCGCTGTCGTAGTAAAGCGTGCCGTATGGGTCATCCTCGATCAGCCAAGTGCCGGTGGTCTGCGCGGCAGACAGCAGGGCTTGGCGTTGATCCAAGCCCACCAGCCGCCCGGTGGGGTTCGAGAAATTCGGCACGGTATAAGCGAATTGAGCGCCTTGAAACGCGGCTTCAGGGTCGAAATCATTGGCATGCAGGTGCA
Organism: Cypionkella aquatica; assembly: GCF_030161095.1. Classification (GTDB taxonomy): domain Bacteria; phylum Pseudomonadota; class Alphaproteobacteria; order Rhodobacterales; family Rhodobacteraceae; genus Cypionkella; species Cypionkella aquatica. The sequence continues at coordinate 518,558 of NZ_BSPP01000004.1, read as the reverse complement.
TCGGGCGGTAGATCGGGCGGCGCGGGCGCCATGCATCCAGTGCCCCCAAATAGGCCGGGGATTGGGCGGCAATCAGGCTGCCATCATCCAGCAGCACTTTGCCCAGCAGATCCAGTGCCTGCATGCCGCCCGAGGTGATCATCACGTTGTCGCGGTGCAGGTGCAGGCCGGGGGCGGAAAACCGAGCGGCGATGGTGTCACGCAAGCTGGGCAGGCCCTCGATCGGGGCATAGGCAAGGGCGTCTTTGGGGTGGTTGCTGATGGCGTTTGCGGCCAATGCAGACAGATCGGCGATGGGCCAGGTGGAAGGGTCGGGCAAGCCGCCCGCCATGTTGATCAGGCCGGGGATTTGCCCCGCTGCGAGGAAAATCTGCGTCACGTCATTGGTGTCAGACAGCCAGTTGGCAAAGGCGGGGCGCGGCATGACGCTCTTTCAGATCGAGTGCAGGAAGCCGCCATCCACCGCGATGGCTTGGCCGGTGATATAGGACGCGCGGCCCGAGGCCAGAAAGGCGGCGAGGGCGGCAAATTCGGCAGGCTCTCCCAAGCGACCAGCAGGGATTTTCGGCCCCATCGATGCGTTATCAACGCCGAGTTCGGCCATGCGGTCGGTGTTGGTATAGCCGGGCAGCAAGGCGTTGACTGTGATGCCATCGGCGGCAACTTCACGCGACAGGGTGTTAACCATGCCCAAAAGCCCGGCGCGCAGGGCGTTCGAGATCACCAGCCCCGGCTGCGGTTCTTTTGCGGCCACCGAGGTCACGGCAAGTATGCGGCCCCAGCGATTGGCTTGCATCGCGGGAAGGGCGGCTTGAATGGCATCTACGGCGCTGAGCCACAGGCCCTGAAAGCCGGTTTGCCAAGCTGTGGCATTGGTCGCGGCAAAGCTGCCGGTGGGTGGGCCGCCGGTGTTGGTGACAAGGATATCGGGCATGCGGCCCAGAAGGCCTGCGGCTTGGTGCATCAGGGCAGTGCCCGCGCCGGGGGCTGACAGATCACCGGGCAGGCCAAGGCAGCCGATCTCGGTCGCGGTGCGCTGCACGCGGTCGGCATCGCGGGCGATGATCACCACCTTGACGCCCTCTTGCACAAGCTCGGCTGCGATGGCGCGGCCTAACCCGCGCGAGCCGCCGAACACCACCGCCGTTTTGCCGCTCAGTTGCAGATCCATGCTACACCTTTGGGTCGGGATTGACGGTGTTGCCATCGCCCGCTTGCAGGCACATCCGCCCCTTGGAAGCGAGGCGGCGGAAAGCGGACGCGCTTTGGTAATCGGCGTCATTGTACCAAGCCAGCGCTGTGGTCTTGTCGGCAAATTCAAGGATTACCATGCGCTCGGTAAATTCCGGGCTGCCTTCGACGGTTTCGACCGGATCGCCACGGGTGAGGAATTTTCCGCCGTAGCGCGCCAGAGTGGCGGGGGTAAGGGCGGTGTATTTGCGGTAGGTTTCGGGATCGTGGACGGTCATGGTGCAAATGAAATAGGCGGGCATGTTGGGTTCTCCGTTATCGCGCTATGGTAGCGGCGAGTTTGCGCGATAAGGCTGCAAAGGCGGTCGATTGCGCTTTGCTTTGTGGAGGTATTCTCTAAGGTTTGGCAAAACCGTAGGGATTTTCGCTATGCTGATGCTTGATTCCATTGACCATCGCATTCTGGACGTGCTGCGGCGCGATGGGCGGATTTCGATGCTGGATTTGGCCGATCAGGTCGGTCTGTCGCCAACGCCGTGCGGGCGGCGGGTGAAGCGGCTGGAGGATGCCGGGATCATCAGCGGTTATGCGGCGCAGATTGATCCGGTGGCACTGGGGCTGAATGTCAGCGTGCTGGTGTCGGTGCGGCTGGCGCGGCATGGCACCGAGGGCACAGAGCAATTTCTTTCGGCGGTCGCCAAGCGGCCTGAGATCACCGAATGTCTGCTGGTAACGGGGAATATTGATTACATGCTGCGGATCTGGGTGCGCGATATTGATGCGCTTGGTACCTTTATCCGCGATGTGCTGCAGTCTATTCCGTCGGTGGTGGAAACCACGACAATGGTGATCTTGAAGCAGGATATTCAACTCCGTCGGTGATTTCGCTTAGAATTTCTTGCTCAGCCACGGGCTGCCCGCGATGCCCCACCGCCAAGGCAGATCGATGGCGCGGCTGATGCCGATGCGACGGCCTTGCTGGAGGTTGGTTGTGGGCAAGATGGGGGCGATCAGGCGCAGGTCGTCAAAGTCCGCGCCGTCTGCAAAGCCCGCCCTTTCAACAAAACGCTGACCGTCGTGCTGGTCGGTGATCGCCAAGGCTTGCGTCAGCTTGCCGGGGCCAGAGCAGAGCGCGCGATCCAGCGTGGTGCCGCGCCGTTGCCGCATGATTTCTAGCCCGGTCAGCGGTTGCAGGGCGCGGATCAGCACTGCGTGGCCCGGCGCGCAGACCACATTGACGCACCAATGCAGCCCATAGGATCGGTAGACATAGGCATGACCGGGCGGGCCAAACATCGCGCGATTGCGTCGCGTTGGCCCGGAAAAGCTGTGCGAGGCTGCATCATCGGGCGCGTAGGCCTCGGTTTCAACGATGCAGCCTGCGGTGCTGCCCAAGGCCAGTTGATAGCCCAGCAGTTCAGGGGCCACTTCTGCGGCCGGGCGGTCGAAAAAGCTGGAGGCAATGGCGGGCATTTGACGGTGCTAGGGGGTGCTTGGGGGATAGGGCAAAAGCGAGGGCATGGTAAACACCAGTGCCGCGCCGTCGCTGGCCCAATCCAGCACCGTGCCTTCATCGGCTGGAATTTCCAGCCCGTCGCCTGCGCTAAGGCGCTCGGTTTCGGCAAAGGCCATGCCGTCAAGCAGATGCACGAAGCGGTGGCTGCCGGGGGTGTTCAGCGCGGTCTGGTCATGCTCGGACGCATGCACCAGCCGCAGCGTGGTCGATGAGCGCAGGTGCAGCAGGGCGCCCGAGGTTGCGGGACCGGCAAGCAGGATATCTCCCTGTTCTGGCACCGAAACTTGTGCATAGCTTGGCTCGCCACCGGGGGTGTCGGGCAGCAGCCAGATCTGCACAAAATGCGCGGTTTCCTGCTCTGATGCGTTGAATTCGGAATGTGTCACGCCGCGCCCGGCTGACATCAGCTGCGCCTGTCTGGCGGCGATCAGCGAGATATTGCCCTGATCATCCTCATGGCGCAGCTGGCCTTTCAGCACATAGGTCAGAATATCCATATCCTGATGGCGATGCGGTGCAAAACCTGCGCCGGGGATCACGCTATCGTCGTTCAGCACCCGCAGATTGCCAAAGCCCATGCGGTTGGGGTCGTTGAAGCTGCCGAAGGAAAAGGTGTGAAAGCTGTCAAGCCAACCAGAGCGGGTGTGACCACGGATGGCTTTTTGATGAATTGTGATCATGGCGGGCCCCTTGCCTTTAGGATGCAGCAAGTGCCACCCTGCGCGTAAAGCGTGCCGGGCTGCAATCGGGTTTCCCCGCACATCTTCTCTGCGTGGGCCGCTAGACGGGCGGTTGGTGGCGGGCGTCAGATGCCAGCATACCAATCATAGCCGATCTGATCTTCCCAATAGCCACCTTTACCAAGGCCGATATTGGCAAGGGTGGCGGTGGCTTCGATCCGCATAATGTATTTAGCCTGTTTGTAGCCCAGCTGCCGTTCCACCCGCAGGCGCAAAGGCGCGCCGTGGCCGACCGACAGTGGTTGATCATTCATCGTATGGGCCAGCATGGTCTGCGGGTGGAAAGCGTCCACCAGATCAATGCTTTCGTAATACGCATTGCCGCTGAAATCATCGGCGCAATGGAGCACCAGATAGCGTGCCGTGGGCAGCAGCTTGACTTGCGTCAGCAGGGCTGCAAGCGGAACACCTGTCCATTTGCCAATCGCGCTCCAGCCTTCGACGCAATCGTGGCGGGTGATCTGGGCGCGGGCGGGCATGGCTTTCAACGCTGCAAGCGAGAAGGCCTGCGGTGCTGCAACCAGCCCATCGACCTGCAAGCGCCAGTTGGCAAAGCTGGTTTCCATGTGGCGCTGATACTCTGCCGAGGCGGGCATGGTGTTGCCATTGGTGCGAAAATCGGGCGACAGATCGGCCTCGGTAAACTCGGGCGCAAGAGCGTTGCGGCCGATCAGGCGGTGGGTTTGGTAGGCGAGCTTCTCGCCCGATGCCAGCACCAGATCGCGGAAGCTCGGGCTTAGCACAAGGCCGCCAGTGGTGCCGATGATGGTGGAGAAACCAAGCCCGGTCAGTATGGAACGGCGGGTCAGCAGCGGGGCCATCATTTATCCTCCTTGGGCAGACGGTAGCGCCCGGTGATCATCGAGCGGATCTCATTGATCGGTCCGGCCAGCACAACCATCAGCAGATGCACGATAACAAAGGCCACGATGCCCAGCATGAAGATGAAATGCAGCGAGCGGGCGGATTGGCGGCCACCGAACACATCAAGCAGCCAAGGGAAAGTGGCGTTCAGGCTGGGCGACATGGTGAAGCCGGTCAGGATAATGCCGGGGATCAGCACCAGAAGCACTGAGAGATACGCGAATTTCTGTAGGATGTTGTAATGACGCGCGGCCTCACCCTTTGGGAATTGCAGCTTGGCGTGGTGTTTGATGTCGGCCCAGATATGGGCGGGGCGGGCCTGTTCGGCGGTTGGCAACAGGTCGCGTTGCAAATGACGGTTGATCAGGCTGCGGATCAGATAGGCGGTGATGCCAAGTGCGAACACCCAAGCAAAGGTCAGGTGCCAGCGCCGCGCCAGCGCAAGGTTATAGCTGCCGGGCAGGGTTGCCCAAGATGGAAAGGCGCGGTTGCGTACCTGGCCGCTGCTTTCGGTCCAACGACCCAGAACGCCAGTGGTATCCACCGTCACGGAACCTACGCGCAGAAAGCCTGTTTCGCCTTGGGTCGCGCCGATTTGCAGCCAAGCGTAATCCGGGTTGGCCCCATATTTGCCCCAATACAGCCGGGGATGGGCGTTGAAGATCATCAACCCGCTCATCAGCATGATCACGATGGTGATGACATTTGTCCAATGCCAAAGCCGCGTCGACAAACGGTGCCGATCCACCAGATCGCCGCCTTTGGGGGCTTGTATCGCCATCGGTTCGGGGCTGTGCATCTGATGGTCCTGCTTGGTTAAAGGGGCGGGGCGGGCACCGAAGGGTTTCGGTGCCCGCAGTAGATCACATTTTGGGGTGCATCGCTTCGGATACCATCATGTCGGGATGCTCTTTGCAGGTTTTGACCAAGGCGGCCATTTTATCTTCGGGCGACATCGCCATAGCGTCGCCCGCCATCGCATCGCCTGAGGCCATCGCGTCACCGGAAGCCATTGCATCGCCTGCCATCGCATCCCCTGCCATGGCGTCGCCGGCCATTTTGGCTTCGTCCATCGCCATCATCATGCCGTTGGAATCCATCGCGGAGAAAGCGCTGCAGGCGATGTCTTTGGCCATCGTTTCAGCAAAAGCTGGGGCGGTGATGGTGGTGGACAGGGCGAGGGCGATCAGAAAACGGTTCATCAGAAATCTCCAATTTGGGGCGGGCAGCGCCGGTATTGGCAGCAGGCCCGGAGTGGTGCACCGATCCTGTTGTGGACCGATTACGTTAAAGGTGACCGATGTTCGTCTGGATATAAAATGCCACCTGCCTATGTTTTCGATGCCTGCTGGCTATGAATTGGCACGGGCCATGCTTTGCGTGCATGAAACACATGCGGATTGCGGTCTTTCGCGGACGGCGGATTTGCGGAATGATCGCGGGATGGAAAATTCTGCGGATCATATCGTGCGGCTGGCGGCTTGTCGGGATCAACCGGGGGCAAGTTTGGGCACGGATGCCGCTGGCTATGAGGCACTGATCGAGCGGTTGCGGGCGTCGGATGCGATGGCGGGTGCGCCTGCGCTGGGCGATGTTGCCGCTGATTTTGCGCTGCCCGATCCAAAGGGGCGGTTGCAGCGTCTGACTGATCTGTTGGCCGAGGGGCCAGCGGTGCTGAGCTTCAACCGCGGCAGTTGGTGCCCGTTTTGCGCAGAGGAGGTGCGGGCGTGGTCAGAAAACCGCGATGCGCTGATTGCGGCAGGCGGGCGACTGATCATTGTCACGCCCGAGACTGGCGGGCGATTGGCTGGATTGGCGCAGATTGCGGGGCAGGGGGTGACTGTGCTGTGCGACCCCGATCTGGGCGTGGCACTTCGCTATGGTTTGGCATTTCCGGTGGGGCTGTCGGTGTTGCAGCAATATCGCCGCGATGGGTTTGATTTGGCACAGGCGTATGGATGCGCGACTGGTCTGTTGCCGACACCTGCGACCTTTGTGCTTGACGGAGCCAGACAGGTGCATTTCGCCTTTGTCGAGCCGGATTTTCGTCAGCGCGCAGCACCTGCGGCAGTGCTAAGCGCGCTGTACGGCCTGACAAGGCGCAGCTGATCGGGCAGCGCGGTTTCAGACTGCGTGGTTTCAGGGCATGGCTGATCCGATTGCCAGTTGCATGCGCGGGCGGCGCGCAGAAAGGCATCAGCGGCACGGCCTCGACGCCTGCCTGACACTGCAGCCATCACCACATTTTGGTGCAGGGGATGGTCTTTGATCGCAAGGGTTTTGATGCCAGGGGCGGTGGTGCCCAAAGGCACGATCGCATGGCCCAGACCCAAAGCCACCAGTCGCAGGATCTGATTGCGGCAGGCGGCGCGGTGGCGAAACAGTGGTGCCAAGCCAAGGCTGGCGGCGGCATTGCGCAAAAGTGCGGTGCCTGCATCTTCGCTGTCGATCCAAGGCTCGGCTGCCAGTTCCGCGATGGAAATGGCGGGAGCGCGCGCATGCCTGTGATCGGCGCGGATCGCGACGCCGTAGGGCTGGGTGAACAGCGGCCAAGTTTCCAGCCGATCATGCGGTTGATCGGGCAAGGCGGTGATCAGCAGATCTGTGTTGCCTTTCAACGCGAGATCGAGCAGGTGCGCAGCACTGCCGTTGCGCAGATCCAGTGTCAACGCTGGCAGGCTGTGCGACAACGCGGCCAGAATCTCGTCCAACATCGGCAGGTGCAGACCGTCGGCCACGCCGATCACCAAGGGCGTCACCTCGGCCCGACCGATGCTGCTGGCGAGCGAGGTCGCGGCCTCTGCGGCTTCGTAGGTTTGTTCAAGGTGCGGCAGCACCATGCGGCCCAGTTCGGTCAGATGCGTCAGCGCGCGTTCCCGGTTGAACAGAAAGCCGCCAAATTCATCCTCAAGCTTTTGAATAGCGCGGGTCAGCGAAGGCTGGGTGACATTACATTGATCTGCGGCGCGGGTGAAATTCAGCGTCCGCGTCACGGCCAGAAAGTATTTGATCTGGTGCATTTCCATCGGGATACCGGCCATCTGCGCTGAATTTCGGGATTTGTCTGCACCACGGCGCCAGAGGGAGGGCGGCACCGTGGTTCAGGCGTTGCGGGCGCTGGGCGCTAGTTCATCACCAGCACGGGCTTTTTGCGGTAATCATCCGGGAACATCACCTTCAGGTCTGCGACCTTTGGCAGATCATTGATGACGATATAGGGATAGGTCGGGTTCTGGGTCAGAAAATCCTGATGGTAGTCTTCGGCGACGAAGAATTTCGCCTGCGGTTCAATCGTGGTGACGATAGCGGCGGGGAACACTTTGGCTGCGTTCAGCTGGGCGATATAAGCTTTGGTGATTTTGGCTTGCGCCGCATTGGTTGGGAAAATCGCGGTGCGGTATTGCGTGCCGTGATCGGGCCCCTGATAGTTCAGCGTGGTCGGATCGGCGACGACCGAAAAGAAGATGTGCAGCAGATCGCCGTAGCTGACTTTCGACGGGTCATAGACGATTTTCACCGCCTCGGCATGGCCAGTGCTGCCTGCGCTGACACTTTCATAATTGGGGCTTCCATCTGCGCCGCCCGTATAGCCCGAGGTGGCGCTGATCACACCATCGACATGCTGGAACACGCCTTGCACGCCCCAAAAGCAGCCACCCGCAAAGATTGCGGTCTGGGTGCCAGTGCTGGCGGGTTGATCCAGCGCCGGGGCGGGGATCAGGACGCCCTCACCCGCAAAGCTGGCGGTGGTGGGCAGCAGTATCGCGCCACCCCCAAGCAAGGCGATCAGGGCCAGTGCTGTGGTCAATCTGCGGCGGGGCGCTGTGGGTTCCGGCGAAGTGAAGGTCTGTTGCATGGCGTTGCCTTTCAGGAAACGTGGATGGGTATGAATTACAGGTAGCGCGGGATGGGTCAGATCAAATCAGCGGGCCGTGGATCAGGCTTTGGCGTTACGGCGCGGCCGCATCACGTTCGGCAAGCAGGTGCTGGATCACTTGTTCGGACTTGTCATAAGCGCCTTCGCCAAAGTGGTGGAAGCGCACCTGGCCCTCGGCATCAATGAAATACAGCGCGGGCCAGTAGCGGTTGTTGAACTGACGCCAAATGGTAAAGTTGTTGTCCAGTGCCACGGGAAAGTTGATGCCAAGATCGACTATGGCTTTCTGGACGTTTTCGGGGTCTTTCTCGTAGGCGAATTCGGGGGAGTGGACGCCGATGACAACCAGCCCCTGATCGGCATATTTCGCGGCCCATTCTTTGACATGCGGCAAAGCGTTCAGGCAATTGATGCAGCCAAAGGTCCAGAAATCGACCAGCACCACCTTGCCTTTCAGCTGGGCCATTGTCAGCGGATCAGAGTTCAGCCACTGCACGGCACCTTTCAGATTGGGCTTTGTCGGCTCTACCGGCAGGGTCAGGTTGATGTTTTGAAGCTTTGGCGCGTTTTGCAGTAATGGGCTATCCGTGGCAGGTGCCGACATCGGTTCAGCGGTCAACGCGGCAGGATTGATCACGCGATCCAGCAGGCTTTGCTCTAGGCCGGCTGTGCTGGCAAATGATGCCCGCGCCAGAAAGCGGGTATCGACACCAAGGCCGATGGCTGCGACCGCCAGAATGACGGCGGCCCCCAGCCCGCGGCGCAACCACTCCGCCGTGCCAAGCGATTGTTTCATCGCGCGCAGTACCCGCCCGCCCACCAGCAAAGCCAGGGCAAGTGAGGTGGCAGCGCCCAAAGCATAGCTTAACAGCAGCAGGCTGGTGGCAAGGTTTGCGCCATTCAAGGCGGCTCCGGTCAAAATCAGGCCAAGCATCGGACCAGCGCAAGGCGCCCAAAGCAGGCCCGTCGCTACCCCCAGCACCAGCGACCCCGCAACCACCGAGCCGCCTTTTTGCGTGCTGCTGTTGGCGCTTGCTGTCAGCTTTGCCCCCAGCGCGACGACCGGGCGCGACAACCGCTGCGACAGGGCCGGAAACAGCAATGCCGCGCCAAATGCCGCCATCGCCACCAAGGCGGCGGCCCGGCCATACTGGTTGGTCTTGACCGCCCAATCGCCACTGACGGCGGCAAGCGAGGCGATGGCGGCAAAGCTGATCGCCATGCCAAGCAGCATTGGCAGCGTGCTTTTCGCAAAGCTTTGCCCGGCTTTGGCAAAGACAAAGGGCAGAACCGGCAGGATGCAGGGGCTTGCGATGGTCAACATGCCACCGAGAAAGCTAAGCAAAAGCAGTAACATGTTGCTGTCCTTATTGGGGTGAAGTGCTTGGAGGGCCCGCAAGATCAGGCTGGATGAAATGTCATGGCGACGCCGTCCATGCAGTAGCGCAGGCCGGTTGGCTGGGGCCCATCGTTGAAAACATGGCCAAGATGGCCACCGCAGCGGCTGCAATGCACCTCGGTGCGGGTGTCGGACAGCGTGGCGTCCGTCTTGGTGCCAACTGCGTTTTTCAGAGGCTGCCAGAAGCTGGGCCAGCCGGTGCCGCTGTCATATTTGGTCGCTGAGTCATAAAGCGGCAAGGCGCAGCCAGCGCAGGCGAAGGTGCCCTTGCGGTGTTCCTTCAACAATGGGCTGCTGAAGGCACGCTCGGTGCCTTCTTGCCGCAGCACTTGGTATTGCGCCGGGGTCAGCAGGGCGCGCCATTCCGCATCTGTATGCGTGACGGCAAAGCCGGTTTTTGCGTGGGCTGGCAGGCCGAACGGCACAGCGGCGGCCCCAAGGATAAGGCTGGTCAGAACAGAGCGGCGTGAGAGTTGCATGGGCGGTGTCCTTGCTGGTTGGCTTCTTGGTGTGTCCATTCGCAGGGGGGCGGCCGTGTGTTACGCGGCTCACGCTTTGGTGTTCAGAAAATTGTGGGGCGACATACGGGCAAGCGTCACAAAATCGGGGATCGCGAAAATGTGCAGCGATGGCGTCATTGCCAAAAATCGCCTATCGCTTGTAACAATCCACCCCAAAGCCGCGAAGGGACAAAGGACGTGCATGTGACCGAAGATGCTTTGGCCACGCTGTTGTTGGCGGCGAATGTCGATGACAGGCAAGCCTACGCCCAGTTTTTGCGGGCGGTTACCCCTATAATCCGGGGCATTGTGCGCGCGCGCAGCCGCAGCCTTGCCCCTGACCAACACGAGGATATTGTGCAGGACGTTCTGCTTGCCATTCACCGCAAACGCCAGACTTGGGATCCGGGCCAGCCGGTGCGACCTTGGTTGTATGCGATCACCCGCTATAAAATCATCGACGCTTACCGCAAGCGTGGTGTGGCGGTGCATCTGCCGATCGAGGATTATGCTGATGTGTTGGCCGCCGAGCAGGCCGCCGATCCTCTGGCGGCGCGTGATGACCGGGCCGAGGTGGATCACCTGTTGGGGCAGCTTGACCCTCGCTCGGCCGAGGTGGTGCGCGCGTTGGTGCTTCGGGACGAGGCGCAGGCCGATGTCAGTGCGCGGTTGCAGATCAGCCCCGGAAATCTGCGGGTGATGTTGCACCGGTCGATGAAACGGATGGCCCAGTTGGGCCGCAGGGGCGAACCATGAGCAAGACCGACGATCTGATCATCCAGCTTTCGGGCAGCCCGGTGCGTGCGCCGCTGCGGCAAAGACGGTTGGCGGCGATTGCGACCCTGGCAATGCTGGTGCCGGTTGCGCTTTTTCTGGCTGAGTTCGGCATGCGGCGCGGCTTGATGTCGGCTTGGTCGAACCCGGTGGTTATACTGAAAACCCTGCTGCCGCTGGGCATCTGCGGGCTTTCGCTGGTGCTGTTGTTGCGGCTGATCCGGCCCGAGGCGCGGATTGGCCGTGCGGGCTATGGCTATGCGGCCCCGGTGGCGGTGGCACTGCTGCTGTGGGCGGGCGCGTTCATTTCGCGCGCGCCGCAGGCCCGCTTTGCCGAGGTTGGGACGTTTTCGTTAACGGAGTGTCTCGGCTCGATCCTGATGCTGTCGATTGTGCCGTTGGTGGGGTTGTTGATGCTGGCGCGGCAAGGGGCCAGCACCGCGCCGCAGCTGTCGGGGGCTTTGGTAGGGCTGACTGCCGCCAGCGGCGTCACCGCGGGCTATTCGCTGTTTTGCACCCGCGACAACCCGCTGTTTTTCGTGACGTGGTATGGCGTTGCCATACTGATCGTCACCGTGGTCGGCGCAATTGTCGGGCGGCGCGTGTTGCAGTGGTAGCGCCGCCAGACGGTGGCGGCGCATATATCTAGCGCAGCCGCTGCCCGTTTGCGTCGAAATGGAAGGCGCGGCTGGCGTCTGGGGTGATGTGGACGGCTTCACCGACATTGAAATTATGTTCGCCAAACAGCCGCACGGTCAGCAGGCCCTGCGCTTCGGCATTGACGTAAACCAAAGTCTCACCACCCAGCTTTTCGACATGCGACACTGTGCCGGGCATCTGCCCCGCCTCGCGGGACAAGGCCAGATGTTCAGGCCGCACGCCCATTGTGTCAGACCGCATCCCCAAGGCCCCCGCCTTCAGGAAGTTCATCTGCGGCGAGCCGATAAAGCCCGCAACAAAGGTATTCGCCGGATCATTATACAGCTCCATCGGGGCGCCGACCTGTTCCACCCGGCCTGCGCGCAGAACCACGATCCGGTCGGCAAGGGTCATCGCCTCGATCTGATCATGGGTCACATAGATCATCGTGGCGGCAAGGTCGCGGTGCAAGCGCGCGATCTCAATGCGCGTGGCGACTCGCAAGGCGGCGTCAAGGTTGGACAAAGGCTCGTCGAACAGGAACAGTTTTGGCGTGCGCACGATGGCGCGACCGATGGCGACGCGCTGGCGCTGCCCGCCAGACAGCTCTGCCGGGCGACGATCCAGCAGCGGCCCAAGCGACAGCATATCTGCGGCGCGATCCGTGGCTTTGGTGATGTCGGGCTTGGACACACCCGCCTGTTTCAGGGCCAGCCCCATATTGTCGCGCACGGTCAGATGCGGATAAAGCGCGTAGGATTGGAACACCATTGCCAGTTCGCGCTTGGCGGGGGCGACTTCGTTCACCCGTTTGCCGTCAATGGCGATTTCGCCGCCTGTGCAATCTTCCAGCCCGGCAATCATTCGCAACAAGGTGGATTTGCCGCAGCCTGATGGACCGACAAACACGCAGAACTCGCCATCTTCGACCTGCAGATCGACGCCTTTGATCACATCGGTGGTGCCGAAGGATTTCGTTACATTGCTTAATGTCAGCGCACCCATCGCAGGCTCCTAAAGTTTCACAGGCTGGCCGGACCGCACGCTTTCATCCGCCGCAAGGCAGATGGCCAGCGATTGAACCGCGTCTTGCATATGTCGGGTCAGATCAAGGTTTTCGGTGATGGCGCGGGCAACATAGGCTTGCTCGCGGTCGCACAGCTGTTGATGGCCGGGTTCATCCGCCATCGAAATATCGGTATCGCCCGAGGCCACTTTATGCACCCGCAACAGCGAGGTTTTGGTGTGGGTGTCGATATCATCCGAGCGCGCCGAGTCCGGCATGCGGATCGACACTGCGCCATTCGGGCTGACCACATCTTTGACGAAAAACGCAGTGTCCGACATCATCGGGCCCCAGCCTGCCTCGTACCAGCCGAGGCTGCCATCGGCAAAGATCACCTGAAAATGGCCGTAGTTATACATATCAGCGGCGATTTCATTGGACAGCCGCAGACCCATGCCGCGCACTTCGACCGGCTTTGCATCGGTGATCTGGCACATCACGTCAACATAATGCACGCCGCAATCGACGATCGGCGGCGTGGTCTGCATCAGTGCCTTATGCACATCCCAGGTTGGCCCCGAGGATTGTTGGTTTAGGTTCAGCCGGAACACATAGGGGCCGCCCAAAGCGCGGGCTTCCTCGATCAGGCGGATCCAGCTGGGATGATGGCGCAGAATGTAGCCGACCACCACTTTGCGCCCAGTTTCCAGCGCCTTGGCCTGCACCCGCCGCGCATCGGCAACCGTGGTGGCAAGCGGCTTTTCGACAAAGACATCCGCCCCCGCATCCATCGCGGTGCAGGCGTAATCTGCGTGGCTGTCAGAATAGGTGGCGACGCAGACCAGATTCGGCTTCAGACGGGCCAAAGCCTCGGCATAATCGGCGCTTACCGGATAGGATTGCAGGTCGGCGGGCAGTTTCGGGGTGGATCTATTGACCAGACCCACGATCTGAAACGCCGGATTGTTGTGATAGGCCAAAGCATGGCTAAGCCCCATATTGCCAAGACCTGCGACAAGAACTTTGATCATTTGACGGCTCCTGCAGTGATGCCACGGATCAGTTGCCGTGAGAAAATAAGGTAAAGCACCAGCACCGGAATGATGGCGAGGCTCAGTGCCGCCAGCACAGCATTCCAATTGGTGACGAATTGCCCAATGAAGATTTGAGAGCCAAGGGTGATGGTTTTCACCTCTTCCGCCGGGGCAAGGATCAGCGGGAACCACAGGTCATTCCAGATCGGGATAAGCGAGAATACCGCCACCGTCGCCATCGCAGGCCGGATCAAGGGCAGCACCAGTGTGAAAAAGATGCGGTACTCCGACAGCCCGTCGATGCGGCCTGCGTTTTTAAGATCATCTGAAACTTGCTTCATGAACTCTGACAGGATGAACACCGCTAAGGGCAAGCCCTGCGCAGTATAGACCAGCACCAATGCCGTGCGGGTGTTGACCAGACCGCCCGCCACCATCAGTTGCAAGATCGCAACCGTGCCAAGCCGGATGGGAATCATGATGCCCAAGGCCAGATAAAGTCCGGTCAGCGTGTTGGCCTTGAAGCGGTATTCCGACAGTGCAAACGCCGCCATCGCGCCGAACAACAGCACGAAAAACAGGCTAGAGCATGTGACGATCATCGAGTTCATGAAGTATTGAAAGAAATCACCCTGTTTCAGCACGGTGGCGTAGCCGACCAGATCAAACGTCGTGGGTGTTGGCGGCTCCAATGGGGCGGCAAAGATCGCTTTGCGCGACTTGAAGCTGTTGATCACGATGACAAACACCGGAAACAGCGAGATCAGCGTATAGGCGATCAGTACCGTATGGGCGGCTATGCTGCGCGAAAGCGGGATGCGGGTGGCCATATCTGCCCCTTAAAACTGATAGCGGCGCAGCCGCGTCTGGATGGCAAACAGATAAATGCAGACGCCGATCAGAATGATGCCAAACATCGCCGTCGCAATCGTTGCCCCCATATGCGGATCGCCCAGTTGCAACTGAAAGCCAAAGAAGGTGCGGTACAGGAAAGTGCCCAGAATATCGGTGGCGAAATCCGGCCCGGCCAGCGCGCCTTGGGATACATAGATCAGGTCGAACGCATTGAAATTACCCACGAATGTCAGGATCGAGATAATTCCGATAGAGGGCAGGATCAGCGGCAGTTTGATCTTCCAGAACTGGCTTGATCCGGTAATGCCGTCCATCTCGGCGGCCTCAAGCACCTCTTGCGGGATGTTCAGCAGGGCTGCGTAAATCAGCATCATCGGAATTCCGACAAATTGCCAGACCGACACCAGCGCCAGCGTGGTCAGCGCGTAGGCTTCCTTGCCGAGCCACGGCAAATACAAGGATTTTAACCCGACCCAATCCAACATCCCCGGCGCAATCCCCCAGATCGGCGACAGGATCAGCTTCCACACGAAGCCCACGATCACAAAGCTAAGGATGGCTGGCACGAAAATTGCCGTGCGGTAGAATGCGGCCATGCGCAGCCGCGGGCTGGACAAGATCGCGGCCAGCAGAACCCCGATCGGGTTTTGCACCAGCATATGCACAATGAAAAACCACGCATTGTTGCCAAGCGCGTTCCAGAACGACGCCGACCAACGCGGATCACCAAACAGGGTTTTAAAATTCGCAAGCCCGACAAAAATCCGGTTCTGCCCATCCAGATTATATAGCGACAAGTTCAGCGTGCCGAACAACGGGATGATCATGATCGCAGTATAAACCAGCACCGCAGGCGCCAGAAACACCGGGATATGCCAACGGAATGACTTGGCAGCCATGCGAACCTCCGAGAAATCTAGGGGGGACAAGCGGACGAAAGGCGGCCCCAGATCGGGGCCGCCCAGACGTGATCACTTGGTGGGTTTATACCAGGACGCAAGCCCTGCTTCCAAACGTGCGCCAATGGCTTCTGGCGTCTCAGTGCCTTTGATCGCCGCAGCCGAGGCGTTCCAGGTCTCATTCTCAAGGTTCGGCGTGCCGCGCGACAAGATCTGATAGGTCGAGCGGATCGTCGATTTGCACTTATCGCGCCAGCTGACAAACTCCTGCGCCAGCGGGTCCTTCATCGCAACCGGGGTCGAGTTCAACGAGAAGAACCCGGGCAAAGCGTTGGCATAAAGCGTCGCAAACTCGGGCGAGCCGACCCATTCTAGAAACGCTTTGGCTTCTTCAGGATGCGCGGATTTCGCGTTGATGCCCATGCCGATATCGGTGTGATCCGAGATATAGCACTCATCCCCCGCCTTCACGACTGGCGGCGCGAATGCGCCCATCTTGAAGCCCGCCTGCGCGTTGAAGCCTGCGATCTCCCACGACCCTGCCGGATAGATGGCAGCGCGACCCAAGGTGAACAGGTTCTGGCTGTCAGGATAGGTTTGCGCTTCAAAACCGTCGCCCAGATAATCCTTCCAGCGCGCCAACGTCGCATATGGGGTCACCCAATCCGGGTCGGTCAGTTTTTGCTCGCCTTTGATCAGAGCAAGGCGGCCTTCTTCACCCTTCCAATAGTTCGGGCCAATGTTCTGATAGCCCATCGTCGCGGCTTCCCATTGATCATTGGTGCCCATCGCCATCGGGATATAGGTGCCATCGGCCTTGATCTTGTCGAGGGCCGCAAAGAATTCATCCTCAGTCGTCGGCACCGCGATGCCAAGCGCGTCAAATGCATCCTTGTTGTAGATAAAGCCGTGGATCACCGAGGCCATCGGCATGCAGAAGGTCGCAGCACCGTCGTCGGTCTGCCATGCCGATTTTGCCACCGACGAGAAATTAGCCATCGCTGCAAGCGAGGTCAGATCGGTGATCTGTCCCTTGTTATAAAGATCAAGCGAGGCATCGAACGGGCGGCAGGTGATCAGATCACCGGCAGAGCCTGCATCGAGTTTCGAGTTCAGCACCGCGTTGTATTCTGCTGGGGCAGAGGGCGCGAAGTTGATCTTGATGCCGGGATGGCCTGCCTCAAACGCTGGGATCAGCTGTTCTTGCCAGATCGTCAAATCGTCATTGCGCCAGGATTCGATATTCAGCGTCACATCTTCAGCATGCGCCATGCCTGCCAGCATCGTGCTGGTCAGAAAAGCGATCCGCAGCGTTTTTCCGGTGTTCGTCATGCTAGTCTTGGTCGTGCCAGTGGTTTTTTTATTGGCCGTCATTTTTGTCTCCCTGTTGTCGGGCACTGCGCCCGGTGTCGTTATCTTGCCACTCCATCCGCCAAGGCTGCGGACAAATGCCCGCCGCTGGCCTGTAACCTCGTCTGCGCTTCGGCATGGCTGGCCCCCAAAGCGATCAATATGGCCGGCTTCACCGCGCCACTGGCTGCGTGCAGTGCCGCCGTAGCCGTTTGGCCATCCTGCCCCGACACAGCCGCGACGATGCCCACCGCACGGCCCACCAGCTTGGCATTGTCAGCCACCAGATTGACCATATACCCATCATGCACATGGCCAAGCCGAATTCCGACCAGCACCGACAGCATATTCATCGCAATCTTTTGCGCCGAGGCTGCCGCCATCCGGGTTGATCCGGCAACAAGTTCGGGGCCAGTGTCCAGCAGCACCGGGAAATCGGCCAGATCCAACAGCGCAGACCCTGCCGCATTGGCCAAGCCGATCACTTGCGCACCTTTGGCTTTCGCCCCCTGCGCCACCGCCATCGTATAAGGCGTGGTCCCCGAGGCCGAGACACAGATCACCACATCCCCCGCGCCAATCTGTGCCGCGGCCAGATCAGCGACGGCCAGCGCCGGATCATCCTCAACCGCGCCAGTCAGTTTGATCAGTGCGGCACTGCCGCCGGCAAACAACATCGGCGTGCGATCTGTTGCAATGCCAAAAGTGCCCCACAATTCCAGACAATCCGCCAGCGCCATCAGCCCCGAAGAACCGGCCCCGGCATAGCCCATCTTGCCACCCGATTGCAGCGCCGTCGCCGCCGCGTCGGCAGCAGTCATCAGGGCGGGCAGGATCGGGCGGATGGTGGCAATCGCGGCCAATTGCGCATCCAGCAGCCGAGACAACACCTCTGCCGCCGGGGCAAGATGCAGCCCGGCTGAACTTGGGTGTAACGTCTCGGTCTTGCGATCTGCCATCTGATTCCCTCTTTTCAGAAATAATGCCAAAATAATACCAATTGTAAAGGATCATCTGCATCAACCGCAGTTATCTGCATTTTCATCGGGAAATCGCCAAATTATATGGCAAGCTCAGATACCACTTTCTATTTGGTATTATTTTGGTATCTTATGGGTAAGAGGAATCATGATGCAGCTGTTTCTGGGAATTGACGGGGGCGGAACGGGATGCCGCGCGGCTGTTGCGGGCGGCGATGGCCGGATTATTGCCCGTGCCGAAGCTGGTCCGGCCAACATCGCCTCGGACCCCGATGCAGCTATACGCAATCTTTTGGCGGTCGCAACGGATGCGATGAAGCAGGTTGTCGGTGCGTCGGCCGCCGCCGAATTGCCGCGGTTGCGGGTGGTGATGGGGTTGGCTGGAGCCAATTTTACGCCCAGCGTGGCGCGGTTGCGCGCGGGCCTGCCGTTCACAGCACTGCGGGTCGAAACCGATGCGTTTATCGCGCTGAAAGGCGCTTTGCGTGATGGTGATGGCATTGTCGCCGCTGTTGGCACGGGTTCGGTGTTCGTGCGGCAGTTGGGCGGCGTTGCACATCGCATCGGCGGGCGCGGCTGGGTTTTGGGCGACGAAGGCAGCGGCGCGTGGTTAGGGCGGGCATTGCTGTCGGCCTGCCTGCGTGCGGGTGATGGGCTGGCCGAGATCACACCGCTGCTGAAATCGGTGCGGGCCGAACTTGGCGGCGATGACGGCATCATCAGCTTTGGCTTCAGCGCGCGTGCCGTCGATTTCGCAAATTTCGCTCGCCGTGTTGTGGGCTCGGATGATCCTGCCGCCGGGGCACTGATGGCACAGGCCGAGGCTGACATCGCCCAGTATATCGCCCTTTTGCAGCCGAACCCGGCGGTTCCGGTGGTGTTTCTGGGCGGTATCGGCACGCAGATTGCGCCGCATTTTGCTGACCGCTGGCAGATCGCCCCGGCCTTGGGCAGCGGCGTCGATGGCGCACTTTGGCTGGCATGCCAGATCGGGGTCGAGCCATGAACCAGCTGTTCATCCAAGATGATTTCACCAAATCCGGCATCGGCCCATTGTATCTGCAACTGCACCGCCGCATTGATGACGCGATCACCAGCGGCAAGCTTTGCCCCGGTGACAGTCTGCCTGCAGAACGCGATCTGGCGCTGCTGACCGGGCTGTCACGGGTAACGGTGCGCAAGGCTATTCAGTCACTGGTGGCCTCGGGCGCGCTGGTGCAGCGGCGCGGTTCTGGCACTTTTGTAGCGCAGCCAGTCGTGCGGCTGGAACAAGCGCTGTCGCAGCTGACCTCTTTCACCGATGATATGGCGCGGCGCGGCAGACAGGCACAATCAATCTGGCTGTGCCGCGCCTTATTCTTGCCCGCCCCCGAGGAAATGATGGCGCTGGGGCTTGGCACCGATGACCGCGTCGCCCGGTTAGAACGGGTGCGCTGCACCGATGGCCAGCCGCTGGCGATCGAACGAGCGGCTTTGTCCAGGGCTCTGCTGCCCGACCCAGAGTCTGTCAGCACTTCGCTTTATGCGGTGCTGGATCAGCGCGGCTTGCGCCCGGTGCGCGCGGTGCAGCGGATTTCGGCGGCCAATCTTGGCCAGCGCGATGCCGAATTGCTGGGCGTCAATCAAGGCGCAGCCTGTCTGAAAATAGAGCGGATTTCATATCTGGCGTCGGGGCGTGTGGTCGAGTTTACCCGCTCGATTTACCGTAGCGATGCCTATGATTTTGCCGTTGAACTGAAACTCGCACCCGATGGCGAAAGGAATATAGCGTGACCGACAGCTTTATGGCGCAAGAGGTGGCCGAAATCCCGCAGGCCGCAGCGCGGTTTCTGGCGCAATCTGGCCCTGCAGTGCAGGCCGCAGCGGCGGCGTTGCGCGCCCGCGATCCCGGCCTGATCGTGACGGTGGCGCGGGGGTCGTCTGACCATGCCGCGACTTATCTGAAGTATTGCATCGAGCTTGCGGCGGGGGTGCCGGTCGCCTCGGTCGGGCCATCTATTGCCTCAATCTATGGTGCGAAACTGCGGCTGAATGGCGCCGCCTGTCTGGGTATTTCGCAATCGGGCCGCAGCCCGGATATTGTCGAGATGATGCGCTCTGCCGGAGCTTCTGGCGCCATGACGGTGGCGATTACCAATTTTGCCGACTCGCCCATGGCCGCCAATTCCGACCATTGCCTGCCGTTGCAAGCCGGGGTCGAGCAAAGTGTGGCCGCTACGAAAACTTTTGTCAGCTCGGCCGTGGCGGGGCTTTCGTTGTTGGCCGAATGGCGGCAGGACAACGCCTTACGCGCGGCTGTGACCGATCTGCCCGATTCGTTCGCCCAAGCCTTGTCGCTGGATTGGTCGCCACTGGCGGATCGGCTGTCGCGCGCGCAATCGCTGTATGTGCTGGGGCGTGGCCCGGCCTTTGCTATCGCCAATGAAGCCGCGCTGAAGTTCAAGGAAACCTGCGGTCTGCATGCTGAATCCTATTCGGCAGCAGAGGTGTTGCATGGCCCATCAGCCATCGTGCAGGCGCATTTCCCAGTGTTCGCACTGGGCGTCGAAGATGCCGCCCTGTCGCAATTGATCGCCACCACCGAGCGGCTGGCCAGTCAAGGTGCCGAGGTGTTCTTAACCGGCGCAGCGGTGCCGGGCGCGACCACCCTGCCTTCGGTCGCGGGCCTGCATCCCTTGGTCGCGCCGCTCACGCTGATCGTCGGCTTTTATGGCTTTATCGAGGCTTTGGCCCGCCGTCGTGGCTTTGACCCAGACACACCGCCACATCTGCGCAAAGTCACGGAAACCGTATGAGCGCGGCGATGCTTCCCCGGCAAGTGCTTTCAGGTGCGCAGGTTTTCGATGGGGAGAACCTGCTGAGCGGCCATGTTGTGGTGATAGAGGCGGGCGAAATCGTCGCTGTGCAGCCCGACAGCCCCGATCTGATCGGCGACCGCGTGACACTGTCTGGCGGGACGCTTGCCCCGGCTTTTCTGGATTTGCAGGTCAATGGCGGCGGTGGGCTGATGGTGGATGGCAGCACCGATCTGGCAGCGCTGCAGCGCATCTGTGCCGCGCATATCTCGCTGGGTTGCGCGGGGATCCTGCCGACGCTGATCACCGACACGCCAGCGGCGACGGCACAAGTCATCGCCGCCGGGATTGCCGCCACCCGCGCGAAAACCCCCGGTTTTCTGGGCCTGCATCTAGAAGGCCCGCATCTGGATCCGCGTCGCCACGGCGCGCATGATCCGGCTTTGATCCGACCAATGACGGCGCAGGATGTGGCGCAACTGTGTGCTGCCGCCGCCGCTTTGCCCGCGCTGATGCTGACGCTTGCGCCCGAAAATGCCAGCCCGGCACAGATTGCTGCTTTGACGGCGGCAGGGGTCGTGGTCAGCTTGGGCCACAGCGATTGCAGCTATACCGTCGCCCGTGGCGCAATGGACGCAGGCGCGCATTGCGCCACGCATCTGTTCAACGCGATGAGCCAGATCGGCAACCGCGAGCCCGGTCTGGTTGGCGCTGTCTTGTCGCAAAACCACGCGGCGGGCCTGATCGCAGACGGTATCCATGTCAGCCCGGCGGTGCTGCAAATCGCACTGGCGGCCAAGGCTTCGGGGTTGTTTCTGGTCTCGGATTGCATGGCCTTTGCCGGGTCTGATCTGCAAGAGATCACGCTGAATGGTCGGCTGGTGCGGCGGCATGGCGGGCGTTTGACGTTGCAGGATGGCACTTTGGCCGGAGCTGATCTAAGCCTTGCGCAGGCGGTTCAGGTGATGGTCGAAACCGTCGGTATTGCGCCCGCGCGGGCTTTGGCGATGGCGACGTCGATCCCCGCACAGGTGATTGGTGCATCGGCGCAGCATGGGCATCTGGGGGCAGGGCGGCTGGCTAATCTGGTGCATCTGGATGCAAGCGGCCAGCTTGGCGCAGTCTGGCATCACGGCGCGCGGCACGTCTAGCCCCGTTGATGTAAAGAAATAGGCGGGCATTGCTGCCCGCCTTTATTCAGCTTTTCATTCCATCCCAAAAGCCTTTGACCTTCGAGAAGAACGACGACCCTTCCGGGTTATTGTCGGTCGCCAAAGTGTCAAATTCTCGCAGGATTTCTTTCTGACGCGCGGTCAGATTGACAGGCGTTTCCACCGCCAGTTCGATCACCATATCGCCGGAGCCACCGCCGCGCAAAGCTGGCATCCCCTTGGACCGCAAACGCATCTGCTTGCCGGTTTGCGCGCCCGCAGGCACTTTCACCCGGCTTTTGCCGCCGTCAATGGTGGGCACTTCGATCTCACCCCCCAAGGCCGCGGTGGCCAGCGTGATCGGCACGCGGCAGAACAGATGCACGCTGTCACGCTGGAAGATCGCGTGCTCTTTCATCTCAATAAAGATGTAAAGATCACCGGATGGCCCGCCGCGCATGCCAGCTTCGCCTTCGCCCGCCAAACGGATACGGGTGCCGGTTTCAACGCCCGCCGGGATGTTGACTGACAGCGAACGGTCTTTTTCGACTCGACCATGGCCTGCGCAGGCTTTGCAGGGGTTTTTCACCATTTGCCCTGCGCCGTTACAGGTTGGGCAGGTCCGTTCGACCGTAAAGAAGCCTTGCTGCGCGCGGACTTTGCCCATGCCCGAACAGGTCGGGCAAGTCACAGGTTCTGCGCCGCCTTCGGCCCCGGTGCCGTGGCAAATGTCACAGGTGACAGAGGTGGGCACGTTGATGGTTTTCTGAACGCCCGAAAAGGCTTCTTCCATGCTGACGCGCAGATTGTAGCGCAGGTCAGACCCGCGTTGCGCACGGCTACGCCCGCCGCCACCTCGGCCCCCGGCAAAATTGCCAAACAGATCTTCAAAAACGTCCGAGAAGGCTGAAGCGAAATCGCCATTGCCGCCCGCATAGCCGCCACGCTGCCCGCCGCCGCCCATACCGCCTTCAAAGGCCGCGTGGCCATAGCGATCGTAAGCCGCCTTCTTGTCAGCGTCCTTCATCACCTCATAGGCTTCGTTCAACTCTTTGAACTGGGCTTCGGCGTTGGGATTGTCGGAATTGCGGTCGGGGTGAAGCTCTTTGGCTTTCACCCGGTAGGCCTTCTTCAAATCTTCGGCGGAAGCGCCTTTTGAGGCACCCAAGATGTCGTAATAATCGCGCTTTGCCATTGCAAAACCCCTTCACGGGAACGCGGCAGGGCGGCCCTTAGCTGGGCCGCCCTGTTTTCGTTCCTGGCGGCTTACTTCCGCTTGTTGTTCCCGAGATCCTCGAAGTCTGCGTCAATGATGTCTTCATCCACGCCGCGCTGATCATCCTCATCCTTGCCTTCGGCCTGATCTGCCGAGGCTTTATAGATCGCCTCGCCCAGCTTCATCGCCGCTTCTGTCAGGTTTTGGATGCCGCCTTTGATCTTGCCAGCATTTTCAGACGCCAAGGCATCTTCCAGCGCCGACATGGCCAGTTCGATCACTTCAACTGTCGAAGGATCAACCTTGTCAGAGTGCTCTGCCAGCGAGCGTTTGGTCGAATGTAGCAGGCTTTCGGCCTGATTCTTCGCCTCAACTTGCTCTTTACGCTCTTTGTCAGCCTCGGCATTGGCTTCGGCGTCGCGGACCATTTTCTCGATATCCTCGTCGGACAGACCGCCCGAGGCTTGAATGGTGATCGCTTGCTCTTTGTTGGTGCCTTTGTCTTTGGCTTTCACCGAGACGATGCCGTTGGCGTCGATGTCAAAGGTGACTTCGATCTGCGGCAGACCACGCGGAGCTGGCGGGATCGATTCAAGGTTGAACTGACCCAGCATCTTGTTGTCGGCAGCCATTTCGCGTTCGCCTTGGAACACGCGGATGGTCACAGCGTTCTGGTTGTCTTCGGCAGTCGAGAACACTTGGCTCTTCTTCGTCGGGATCGTGGTGTTGCGGTCGATCAGGCGGGTGAACACGCCACCCAAAGTTTCAATCCCGAGCGACAACGGAGTCACGTCGAGCAGAACCACGTCTTTGACGTCGCCTTGCAGCACGCCAGCTTGGATCGCAGCACCAGCGGCCACAACTTCATCCGGGTTCACACCCTTGTGGGGCTCTTTGCCGAAGAATTTGGTGACTTCTTCCAGAACGCGCGGCATGCGGGTCATACCGCCGACCAGAACCACTTCGTCAATGTCTCCGATCGAGATGCCAGCGTCTTTCAACGCAGCAGCGCAGGGCTTCATCGACTTTTTCACCAGATCATCGACCAAGCTTTCCAGCTTGGCGCGGGTCAGCTTGACCACCAAGTGCAGCGGCTGGCCGGTGTTCTTGTCCATCGAGATGAACGGCTGGTTGATTTCAGTCTGCTGGCTGGACGAAAGCTCGATCTTGGCTTTTTCAGCCGCTTCTTTCAAACGCTGCAGTGCCATCTTGTCCAAGGACAGATCAACGCCATGCTCTTTCTTGAACTCGTCCGCCAAGTAATTGACGATGCGCATGTCGAAGTCTTCACCACCAAGGAAGGTGTCGCCGTTGGTGGATTTCACCTCGAACAAACCGTCGTCGATTTCCAGAATGGTGATGTCGAACGTGCCGCCGCCAAGGTCATACACGGCGATGGTGCGGGCTTCTTTTTTGTCCAGACCGTAGGCCAAAGCGGCTGCGGTCGGCTCGTTGATGATGCGCAGCACTTCAAGCCCAGCAATTTTGCCGGCGTCTTTGGTGGCTTGGCGCTGAGCGTCGTTGAAATAGGCGGGCACGGTGATCACGGCCTGAGTGACGGTTTCACCCAAGTAGCTTTCAGCGGTTTCTTTCATCTTTTGCAGGATGACAGCCGAAACCTGCGCCGGAGAATATTTCTCACCGCGCACTTCAACCCAAGCATCACCATTGCCACCGTTGGTGATCTTGTAAGGCATGTTCTTTTGGTCTTTGACGATCACCGGATCGTCATGACGGCGGCCGATCAAACGCTTGACGGCGAAGATTGTGTTGCTGGCGTTGGTGACAGCCTGCCGCTTGGCAGCTTGGCCAACCAGACGCTCGGTCTCGGTATAAGCGACGATAGACGGCGTGGTGCGCGCGCCTTCAGCGTTTTCGATGATCCGGGGCTGCGAGCCGTCCATGATGGCAACGCAAGAGTTGGTCGTCCCGAGGTCAATCCCAATGACTTTGGCCATGAGGTAGGTCCCTTTCCTTCGGCGATGTTGTGGCACGGAACCCAAGTCGCGGCGTTCCGTCCCGATCCCATGAGACCCGGAAGGGCTGCTGCCCGTTCCCGGCTTCTGGGCGTATATAGGCAGGCTGATTTGACCCTGCAAGCGCTGCGTGAGGCAGAAAACCCAATGAATGATCGGAAAAATTGCCGGGTTCGGATTTAACGGCGGATTCAGGGCACTTAGGGCGCTAGATTGCAGCAACCATGCAAGGTTTGCGCGGGCTGATTGGCGCTTGCCGCTTTGAACAGATCCAGCGCAATGCCAAAGTTTTGGTCTGACATGCCATCGGAACAGGCTTGTCCGCGCAGCACAGCAATGCCGCCGGCATCTTCGCTGCTGTATTGCACGGCGGCGGTTTGGTTTGATGGGTTGCCGGGCCATTGCGCCGCAATATCCAACTCGGGGCCTTCTTCGTCCGGGGTGTTGATATGGGCGGATTTGGTTTGCGGTTCGATGAACAAGGTCCAAAAAGGTTCGGTGCCAGAACATTGCAGGCTGTATTCCAGCGTGAACCAATCCGGGCGATCTTGGCGCTGTAAAAAGCGCAGCGCCGCCCAGCCAGAGCTTTCTCCGGCATTCAGCTGCGCCCATTTGCCATCTGGGCTCAGGGCGACAACCTCAACCGATGTTGCATCGGCGGGCAGGCTTGCCAAAACGGGACTGCTAGCATCGGCATTTGCGCGGATGTTCAGCACATCATCGCCAGCCACGCCCGCGACATCATACAGGGCGGGCAAAACCTGCGCCGCAGCCACTGTTGGCCACAGCAGCCAAGCGCACAGCAAAAGCGCCTTCATCGACCGGCGCTCCAGCTGGCCGAGGCGTGTTTTCGGGTGTAATTCTCACCCATCAGGCCAATCACGATCAGCGCGAATGTCACCCAGATTGTATATTCAATCGAGCTGTTATGCGGGTGATAGTTCTGAAACATATAGCCGCGCGTCTGGTCGATAGAATGAAACAGCGGGTTCCATGTGTAATAATGCAGGCGGCTGGAAGGCATGGTGTTGGCCAGAAACATCTTGCCCGAAAAGATCATATTGGCGCGGGCATAGATTGAGGTGGCGATGCTGAAAAACTCGGGCTGCCAAGGCGTTGCGGCCTTGAAGATCATCCCGACGCCGATCCCCGACGCCCAGGACAGCATGTAAATTCCGATCACCGGCACCGGCTGATAAATCGTGATCGGCACCCAAAGCGCATGATAGACGAACAAAATCACGCCAGCCGACAGGGTTTGCAGATACAGCGTCCCCAAAGCCGCCGATGAGATCGACACAATTGTGTTCATCGGTGAATGTTTCATCATCGCCGAGGTTGGGCCATCAGATTTTGACACCGCACTTAGGGTCTTGGCATGGGTGGCAAAGTTGAAGACGCCTGACATGATATAAAGCACGAAATCGCCGCGCAACGCCGCGCCACGCATGCCCAAAAGGTCGAACATGAACACCATGATCGCCACCATCAGCACAGATTGAACAATGCTCATCAGCAGGCCGATCACGGCATTGCCATGCTGCTTGCGCACATGACGAACCGCGCCGTGAAAAATCAGCTCCAGCATACCAAAGGCACTGGTCACATGGGTTCGTTTGACTTGCGTGCGAAACATCTACTGAAACCTCATCAGCGGGCCGGGCCCTTTATAGCGCAGGAAATCTTGCTGTTCCCTTTCCAAGCGATGATAAAGGCGTTGCATGTAATAATCAACAACAGGGCAAAACGATGTCGTGTTGCAGGAGAGCGTATGAACTTTGACCACCTGATCCCCGTCATCCGCCGTCTCGCACTTGAGGCAGGCGACCGCATCATGCTGGTCTATAATGGCCCGGATTTCGCGGTGAAGTCTAAGTCGGATGCCAGCCCGGTGACAGAGGCCGATGAGGCTGCCGATGCGATCATCTCGGCTGGCCTGCGCGCCGCGTTCCCGGATGTGGTGCTGATCACTGAAGAACAGGCAGACAGCCACGCGCTTTCGGCCTCGACCTTTCTGATCGTGGATCCACTGGATGGCACCAAGGAATTCGTGCAGCGGCGCGGCGATTTCACCGTGAACATCGCTTATGTCGAAAACGGCGTGCCGTTGCGCGGTGTGGTCTATGCGCCCGCGCAGGGGCGGCTGTTCTATACGTTGGCTGATGGCACGACGGTCGAAGAAACGGGGGATTTCGCCAAGGAAACCGCCGGGCCGGTCAGCAAGCTTGCGGTGTCGAAACCTGACAACGCGGCGCTGATGGTGGTGGCCTCAAAATCGCATCGCGATGCGGCGACGGATGAATACATCGCCAAATACGCCTGCAAGGATATGAAATCGGCAGGCTCCAGCCTGAAATTCTGCCTTGTGGCGACCGGAGAGGCCGATCTTTACCCTCGCCTCGGCCGCACGATGGAATGGGACACTGCGGCTGGCGATGCTGTGCTGCGCGGTGCGGGCGGTCATGTGGTGCGCTTTGACGATCACACTCCGCTGGCTTACGGCAAACAGGGCTGGGGCAACCCGTTCTTCATCGCCTACGCCCCCGGTGTGGTGTTGCAAAAATGAGCGTGCTTCTCGCCATCCCCGCCCGTTATGCCAGCACGCGCTATCCGGGCAAGCCTTTGGTTTCGCTCAAAGGCCCGGATGGCGACAAGACTCTGATCCGCCGCAGCTGGGAGGCTGCAATGGCGGTGCGCGGTGTCGCCCGCGTCGTTGTTGCGACCGACGATGACCGCATCCGTGACCATGCTTTGGCGTTTGGTGCCGAGGTGGTGATGACATCGAGTGCGGCGCAGAATGGCACCGAACGTTGCGCCGAAGTCGCGGCTTCGCTGCCCGATTTTGATATGGTTGTGAACCTGCAGGGCGACGCGCCGCTGACGCCCGCGTGGTTTGTCGAAGACCTGATCGCAGGCCTGCGCGCAGTCCCTGATGCAGACATTGCCACCCCGGTTCTGCGCTGCGATGGCCGGGCTTTGAATGGATTTCTGGCGGATCGTCGGGCGGGGCGGGTTGGCGGCACCACGGCGGTTTTTGGCGCGGGAATGCGGGGGCTGTATTTCTCAAAAGAGGTGATCCCCTTTACCTCGCGCAGCTACGGCGATGCAGAGCCCACCCCCGTGTTCCATCATGTCGGCGTCTATGCCTATCGCCCCGCAGCGCTTTCGGCCTATCCGACTTGGCCCGTCGGCCCGCTTGAAGCGCTTGAGGGGTTGGAGCAGTTGCGCTTCCTTGAAAACGGCAAACAGGTGCTTTGCGTCGAGGTTCAAGCAAAAGGTCGACAATTCTGGGAGTTGAACAACCCCTCTGATGTTCGGATGATAGAGGCTGCATTGGCACAGATCGGATGACGCCACAAACCGCCAGTGTGATCGTCGTCAGCCGTCACCGTGCGGCGGCTTTGATCCGCTGCATTGTGGCTCTGACCCAGCAGGATCACCCGGATTTTGAACTGATCATCGTGGCAGATCCTGACGCCATTCGCCAAGTGCGGGCGATGCCGCTGCCGCTGAAATGCATCAGCTTTGACGAGGCCAATATCAGCGCCGCGCGAAATGCCGGGCTGGGCGTCGCGGCAGCACCCGTGGTGGCGTTCATCGACGATGATGCGGTGGCAGAACCGACTTGGCTGACCCGATTGACCGCGCCTTTTGTGAATCCTCGCGTGACGGCAAGCACCGGGTTTATCCGGGGCCGCAACGGCATTTCTTATCAATGGAAGGCCTGCGAGGTTGATCGGTTTGGCCAAGATCACGCACTAGACATCACTGAACCCACGCTTCATCAGGGCACTGGGCAGCGCGCCGTCAAAACTCAAGGCACCAACTGCGCGTTTCGCCGTGATGCTTTGTTGGCGCTGGGCGGCTTTGATCCGGCATACCGGTTCTATCTTGACGAGGCAGACGTTAACCTTCGGATGGCAGCATTGACCGCAGTTATCCCCAATGCGCAAGTGCATCACGGCTATCTTGCCAGCACGCGCCGCAGTGCCAACCGTGTGCCACTCAGCCTCTATGACATCGCTGCCAGCACCGCCATGTTTCTGCGTCGCCATGCCCCAGATGCAGACTTTGCCTCAGCACTCAAAGCCATGTCCTTGCGCGAATCCGCCCGCATCGCCGACCACCGCCGCGATGGACGCATCGACTTGCAGGCCGAATTGGCGCTGCTTGCCAGTCTTGCGCAGGGCTGGGCAGACGGTCTTGCCCGCCCTATGTCCAGCCTGCTGCCTCTGCAGGCGACCGCAACGCCGCTGCAACGGCTGGCAGCCGGCCCGCGCGGTGGCAAAGTCATCGCTGGACGGTTTTGGCAAAAGCGCCGCCTTGTCGCCGAAGCCTGCGCAAACACGGCCGCCATCACGACGGTCTTACTGCTGTCGCCCACTGCCCGCCCGCACAAACTCAGCTTTCAGTCCGAAGGCTATTGGCTGCAAACCGGGGGCATTTTTGGACAATCAACCCGCAGCGGCCCCCGGTTCCGCTGGTGGACTTTCCGCAAACGTGTCGCCGCAGAGACCGCCCGCCTTGCGCGCTATCGCCGAGTGGAATGATCCAACCTGCCGCCGCGCTACAATATCTGAAACTTTCCCCGGAACCGGCGCGGCCAATGCGTGTTATCAGAGTCATGCAAATGCATATACGCACAAGTAGATAGATTGTTCTGTTAAGCGTTGTGCGTTAAACTGGCGTCAATTGACTGCTTGAGCAGCGCGAAAGAATGGGCAAATGAAGATTAAGAAAGTCACCAAAGCAGTGTTCCCGGTTGCCGGTATGGGCACACGATTTCTTCCCGCGACCAAATCCATCCCGAAAGAGATCATGACGCTGGTGGACCGGCCCTTGATCCAATACGCGATTGACGAAGCCCGCGCGGCTGGCATCAAGGAATTCATTTTCGTGACCTCGCGCGGTAAATCGGCGCTTGAGGATTACTTTGATCATTCCCCCGAATTGGAAAGCGCACTGCGTAAATCAGGCAAGGATGACCTGCTTGAGATTTTGAAGGAAACCAACATGGATTCCGGCGCGATTGCTTATTTGCGCCAGACCCGCCCGATGGGCTTGGGCCATGCTGTGTGGTGCGCCCGCCGTCTGATCGGGGATGAACCTTTTGCCGTGCTGTTGCCCGATGACGTGATCGCGGCAGAAAAGCCCTGCCTGCAGCAGATGATGGAAGCTTACGAGCAAACCGGCGGCAATATGGTTGCCGCGATGGAAGTGCCGCCTGCCAAGGCGTCGTCCTATGGCGTGCTGGACATTGCCGAGGATATGGGCGCGATCGTCAAAGCCAAAGGCATGGTCGAAAAGCCAAAGGCAGAAGATGCGCCGTCGAATCTTGCGGTGATCGGGCGTTATATCCTGACGCCTAAGGTTCTCAACAACCTGAACAAAATGAAGCAGGGTGCGGGCGGTGAGATTCAGCTGACCGACGCGATTGCTGAAGAAACCAAAGCAGGCAATGTCTACGGCTATCGCTTCCGCGGTCAGCGGTATGATTGCGGCTCGAAGGCGGGCTTCTTGCAGGCGACCGTGGCGTTTGGTCTTGCGCGCCCCGATCTGCGCGAAGAATTTGGCGCTTACCTGAACGACATGATCGCGCTGCAAAAAGCGGCGCAGTAAACGGTGGCTCCGGCACGGCTGCTTGACCTGACGCGACTGATGTCGCGGTTGGGCAAGGGGCCGATGACCGGGGTGGACCGGGTCGAATACGCCTATCTTGGGCAATTTTTGCAAATGGATACGCTTTGCATGGGCCTTGCGCGAACAGCGCTGGGCTTTTTGCTTTTGGATCGCGCAGCAATGGCCTCGCTGCATGCGGGCAGCCTTGATATTGGCCAAAACGATTTGATTGGCCGCCTTGCGTGGCGGCGTGATCCGGCGCGGGGCCGGGCCGAGGCCGCGTTGCGCAGGCTCGCCATCGCACGGTGCAGCAAGCGCGGGCTGACACGGATGCTGAGGCGTCATCTGCCGCAAGGCACAAGCTATTTTAGCACCGGCCACGCCAATCTAGACAGCCGCAGTCTATCCCAGATCCGCGCTGCTGGCCTGAGAATCGCGGTTCTGGTGCATGACACCATCCCGCTGGATCACCCCGAATTTGCCCGCCCCGATACGGTCGAGCCGTTCCGCCGCAAGATGCAAGCTGTTGCCAACCATGCCGATTTGGTAATCCACACCACCCGATCCGCCCGCACCCAGACCGAGGCGCAACTTGCCAATCTGGGCCGGGTGCCTGCGGGTCTCACTGCCAATCTTGGCGTGCCGGTTGCCCAGCCCATCGCCACAAGCCGCCCAGCCAAGCCGTATTTCGTGACACTTGGCACCATCGAGCCGCGCAAGAATCACGCGCTGCTCTTGGACCTGTGGGCGCAGATGCCCAATCCTCCGGGCCTTTTGATCATCGGCGGGCGTGGTTGGTCGAACGTCGAAGTGTTCGCCCGCCTTGATGCCTTGCCGCCTGATTCCCCCATCCAGCACCGCGCGGGTTTGCCGGATGGCGAGGTCGCCTTCCTGTTGCAGGGCGCACAAGCTTTGCTCTTTCCAAGCTATGCCGAAGGCTTTGGTATCCCCGCTGTCGAGGCTGCCGCCTTGGGAACCCCGGTGATCTGCTCGGATCTGGCGGTATTTCAAGAGCTTCTGGGGGAGTTCGCAGTTTACCTTGACGTCACGGACAGTTATTCTTGGATGGAAACAATCGCCCGGCTGACCAAGGCCGAGGTGACAAACAGAAAGGTGCAGCAGCCACCAAGCTGGGCGGAACATTTCAAGCTTGTGTTAAGCCAGATGTGATACCCCGCTCAAAGCATATGGCGGGTCAGTGAAAGTCGAGGGTTGAGCGTATTTTCAAGATACATGCTGCGGTTGGCGCGCAAACGCTGGCGTATCCGCGCTTTTCGCAAGCGGCGGGAACTGCGGGCTGTTGTCGATCGTACCAACCAGATTGCCCCCGATCATATCCTGTTGTTCTCGACCCTGCGCAATGAACGGATCAGGCTGCCGTATTTCCTGCGCTACTACCGAAATCAGGGCGTCAATCATTTCATTATCGTGGACAATGACAGCGACGACGGCAGCCGCGAATATCTGCAAGCGCAGCCCGATGTCTCACTTTGGACCACAAAGCACAGCTACAAACGCGCGCGCTTTGGGGTGGATTGGCTGAACTATCTGCAAAACAAATATGCCCACGGCCATTGGGCGCTGATCGTCGATCCTGACGAATTCTTCGTCTATCCGTTCTGCGATACCCGGCCCCTGCGCGCGCTGACCGACTGGCTGGATGCTTCGTCGATCAAATCATTCTCGGCGATGCTGCTCGACATGTATCCGAAAGGCCCGTTCGATGCCGCCCCCTATGCCGAAGGCCAAGACCCGTTCGAAGTCGCACCCTATTTTGATAGCGGCAATTACATCATCCACCGCAACAAAAAATTCGGCAATCTGTGGATTCAAGGCGGCCCCCGGCTGCGGATGTTCTTTCAAGATCTGCCCGAACGCGCACCCGCGCTGAACAAGATCCCCTTGGTGAAATGGGATCGCGACTATGCCTATGTCTCATCCACCCACATGCTGCTGCCACGCGGGCTTAATCAGGTTTATGACGAATGGGGTGGCGAAAAGGCATCTGGTTGCCTTCTTCATGCCAAGTTTCTCGATACCTTTGCCCATAAGGCCGAGGAAGAGATGGAACGTCGTCAGCATTACGCCAACAGTCACGAATATCGTGCCTACCGGGCCGGGATCAGCACCCAGCCCGACCTGTGGTGCAAATGGAGCGAGAAATACATCAACTGGCGCCAGCTTGAGATTCTCGGCCTGATGTCGAAAGGCAATTGGGCATGAGCGTCGGCGTCGTCATGCTGTGCCACACCGCGTTTGATCGCGCAGCACAGGTTGCGCGGCATTGGGCGGTGCGCGATTGTCCGGTGGTGATCCATGTTGATCGCCGGGTAAAACGCCGCGCCTATGACGGCTTGGTCAAAGCGCTATCCGATCTGCCCAATATCAGGTTTTCGGGCCGTCATGCCTGTGAATGGGGCACTTGGGGCATCGTCGCCGCAACGCAGGAAGCCAGCACGATCATGCTGCGCGACTTTGCACAGGTGCGGCACGTCTATCTGGCTTCGGGGTCATGCCTGCCGCTGCGCCCGGTCGAAGAAATGATCGCCTATCTGACTGAGCGTCCGCGTACCGATTTCATCGAATCTGTCACGACAGAGGATGTTGGTTGGACCATCGGCGGTCTTGATGTTGAACGCTTTACTCTGCGTTTTCCCTTCAGTTGGCGTAAACAGCGCCGCTTGTTTGATGGCTATGTCCGTCTGCAACGCAGGCTTGGCTTTCGCCGTCGCATCCCCGCGGGTATCGTGCCGCATCTGGGCAGCCAATGGTGGTGCCTGACCCGGCAAACCCTGTCAGCCATCTTGGAAAACCCCGATCGCGCCGAGATTGACCGCTATTTCCGCCGCGTCTGGATTCCGGACGAAAGCTATTTTCAGACCTTGGTGCGGCAGGTTTCAGCCAATGTCGAAAGCCGCTCGCTCACTCTGTCAAAGTTCGATTTTCAGGGCAAACCGCACATTTTTTACGACGATCATCTGCAACTGCTGCGGCGGTCGGATTGCTTTGTTGCACGCAAGATCTGGCCGCATGCGGGGCGGCTTTACAAGACATTCCTGTCCGATGACACCGGCTCGCAGCCCGCGGCTGAGCCGAACCCCGGCAAAATCGACCGCCTTTTCGCCAAAGCGGTTGAACGTCGCACCAAGGGCCGCCCCGGGCTTTACATGCAATCGCGCCATCCGAATGAAAATTGGGAAAATGGCCGCACCGCAGCACCCTATTCGGTGTTTGAAGGCTTTGTTGACCTGTTTGAGAATTTTGAGATCTGGCTTGGCAAGGCCACCGGCACCCGCGTGCATGGCCATATCTTCGCCGAAGCCAAGGTTGAATTTGCCGGTGGCGAAAAGATCTACAATGGCGCTGTCTGCGATTCCGCTGCGATCCGCGACTATAACCCCACCTCGTTTCTGACAAATCTGATCTGGAACACCCGGGGCGAGCGTCAATGTTTTCAGTTTGGACCAGAAGACAGCCAAGCTTTGGCGCAGTTTATCGCAGGCGATCCCAACGCGCAGATTTCCGTGATTTCAGGGGCTTGGGCGATCCCGCTGTTTCATTCCAACCGCAATTTCGGCGAGATTCGCAAAGAGGCCGCTCGTCTGCAAAAGATCGAAGCCGAGTTTCTGTCCGAATTGCGCAAGCCTTGGGTGAAAGCCCGCGTTCGGACGTGGTCACTGGCGGAATTTGTCGAAAACCCGATGGAACCCCTGCAAACCATCGTCGATGAAATCAGCCCACGCGCCATGCGCCGCCTAAGCGAAGCACCGCGTCTCGCCGATCTGACTGGCTTTGGCCAGTTTCTGCAAAACCTGCGCAATCAGGGCATGCAGCCCGTGCTGATGGGGGATTTTCCCGCTGGCGACGATCCGCGCCCTTCGACCTCGCGGCGTGGCCGCCCCTATTTGGTGAAGTAATTTGTCCGACCCCAAGCCGTCCTTCACCTCGTTCGTGATCTTTGCGGAAATGCGCACAGGCTCAAACTTTCTTGAGGCCAATCTGAACACGCTTGCGGGCATCACCTGCCATGGCGAATCCTTCAACCCGTATCTGATCGGTGGCGAAGGCAAGCAAGAGATGTTCGGCATCGACATGGCCGGGCGCGATGCCGACCCTGCCGGCTTTTTGCGCGCGATGCGGGCGCAGACCAAGGGCATGGCGGGGTTTCGCTATTTCTCGGATCACGACCCACGGGTGTTTGATCTGGTGATGGCGGATCGCGCCTGCGCCAAGATCATCCTGACCCGCAATCAGTTGGAAAGCTTTATCAGCTGGAAAATTGCGATGGAAAGCGATCAGTGGTGGCTGGCCAATACCAAACATCTGAAAACCGTCCGCCCGCGGTTCGAGATCGAAGAATTCAACGCCAGGATTGATCAGCTTGCACAGTTTCAACGCAAGCTGGTGCATGCGCTGCAAATCACCGGACAGACCGCTTATTACATTGATTATGAAGACATTCGCGATCTGGATGTGCTGAACGGCCTAGCCGCCTATCTTGGGACGCCCGCGCGGCTTGAGTCGCTGGATTTCCGCTTCAAAAAGCAAAACCCCGAAGCGATTTCGGCCAAGGTCTCGAACCCGCTGGAAATGCAGCAGGGCCTTGCAACAGTGGATTGGTTCAATCAAAGCCATGTGCCGAACTTTGAGCCGCGTCGTCTGGCCGCCGTGCCGCAATATGCGGTGTCGGACGGGGCTGACCTGTTGTTCATGCCGATCAAATCCGGGCCAGAGGCGCAGTTGAAAAAGTGGCTGCAAAGCTATGGCCCGCTGTCGCCCAGCTTTGATCGGCAGTCTTTGCGCAAATGGAAAGCCGCACATCCCGGCCAGCGCAGCTTTAGCGTGCTGCGGCACCCACTGGCGCGGGCTTATACGGCGTGGTGTGATTACACCGCCAAGGAATGGATGCCCGAACTGCGCCCCTATCTGAAGCGGGTGCATAAATTTCAGCTGCCGCCCAAGGGCAAGCCCTTTGAAACATTTGAAGAGTTTCGCGCAGGCTTTCTGGTGTTCCTTGAATTGATCAAGCACGTTCTGGCTGGCCGGACAGAGCTGCGGGTGGTCGCTCAGATCGCGTCGCAAGGCGCCACGATTCAAGGCTTCGCGCAGCTGCAAAGCCCGGATCTGCTGCTGCGCGAGGATAAATTGGCCCAAGGGCTGGCCTATCTCTGCGCCGATCTTGGGATCGAGGCGCATGCTTTGCCCACCGTGGCCGACAAGCACCCCTATCCGCTGACACAGCTTTACGGCCCGGATATAGAATCCGCCGCCCGCGAAGCCTATTGGCGCGATTACGAAGCCTTTGGCTTTGGTGACTGGCAGCCCTAGGCCGCAACCTGCGGCGTGCGGGATTCCGTCAGGATCGCGTATAGCTTGGCCGGGTCCGAATTGGCGCGCAGCTTGGCGCAGATGCCCGGATCGCGCATGGTGCGTGACACCTGCGCCAGCGCTTTCAGATGCTCCACGCCGGAATCCTTCGGGGCAAACAGCCCGAACACCAGGTCAACGGGTTGGCGATCCACGCTTTCGTAGTCGAGTGACTTTTCAAGCCGGATAAAAACCCCGAAAATCTTGTCGATTTCCTCAAGCCGAGCATGCGGCAAGGCGATGCCATTGCCCACACCCGTTGGCCCAAGGCTTTCGCGTTCCTGCAAACCATCCACGACAATCGCCGAGGACAGGCCATAAGCCTGAAACGTCACCTCTCCCAATTCCTGGAAGAGGCGCTTTTTGCTGGTGAGTTGGCCAAGAACCCGGACAGCCCCCGGTATCAGCAGTTTAGAAAGGTCCATCCGGCGTCTCGTCCTTCCGCGCCCTAAAGGGCTTGGTTACTTGGTGTTGCGCGGGTCGATCCAGCCGATATTCCCGTCATCACGACGGTATACGACGTTTACGCCTGCATGTCCTTCATTGCGAAACACCAGAAACTTCTGACTGGTCAGTTCCAACTGCATCACGGCCTCACCTACGGTGATCGACGGAATCTTTGCTTCCATCTCGGCAATGATGATCGGTTGTGCAACTGCGTTGTCGTCGTCTTCCGGCTCTTCGGTTGGAGCGAGGATATAGGACGAGCCTTCGCCGAATTCAACAGGTGCCGGACGCGCGTGATGGTGGTTGCGAATTCGCCGCTTGTAACGGCGCAGCTGCTTGTCCATTTTCTCGCGGCAGGATTCAAAGGCAGCATAAATCTCGGTGGCATGGCCCTTGGCCTGAGCGTTCAGCCCGGTCGACAGATGGATCACAGATTCGCAGACATACTCATGCGCGGATTTGGAAAAAACGATCACGGCCTCGGTCGGGCGTTGCGCATATTTCTCGACAACTTCACCCAATTCGGCCTTCACATGGGTTTGCAGGGCTTCGCCGATGTCGATTTGTTTTCCGCTGATCTGGTAACGCATGATGCCTCCATTTTTGCGCGTAGGTCACTGGCTTCCGCAGGACACGGAAGGATTGACTTTCTTTGATTTCCAGAAGGTTAACGACACCCATCGCCACCAGTCACGGTGCCCTGTCAGGGCCGCTTCGGTCTGGTTGGGCAAGGCGAAATGGTCTCGCATCCTTATCATTTGGGGATGCGTGGGGGCTCTTGTCAACAGCGCTGTCACGCCATTGTTAAACTTGCGCTAGATGATGCGGAAATTCTCGCCCAGATAAACCCGGCGCACCATTTCGTCTTGGACGATTTCCTCGGTGGTGCCGGTTTTCAGCACCACACCATCGTGAAGAATATAAGCGCGATCCACAATTTCTAGGGTTTCGCGCACGTTATGGTCGGTGATCAAAACGCCAATGCCGCGCGATTTCAGATCATGCACAAGGTGGCGGATTTCGCCCACCGCGATCGGATCGACCCCGGCGAAGGGTTCGTCCAGCAGCAGATATTTTGGATCGGCGGCCAGACAGCGGGCGATTTCGACTCGGCGGCGTTCACCACCGGACAGGGCCAGCGCAGGCGCGCGGCGCAGATGGGTGATGGAAAACTCTGACAGCAATTCTTCCAGACGCTCGCGCCGCTTGTGGCGATCGGCTTCGCGGATTTCCAGCACGGCCAAGATATTGTCTTCCACCGACAGCCCGCGAAAGATCGAGACTTCCTGCGGCAGATAGCCAATGCCCAGCTGCGCGCGGCGATACATCGGCAGGCTGGTCACATCGCGACCGTCGATCATCACCTGACCGCTTTCCGGCGTCACCAACCCGGCGATCGTGTAGAATGTGGTGGTCTTGCCGCAGCCATTCGGCCCTAGCAGGGCGACGACCTCACCCCGGTTCAGCTGCAACGATACATCGCGGATCACCGGGCGGCGTTTGTAACTTTTGCGAATATGCTGGATCGACAGACCGGTAGCGCCCTCGGCGGCGGCCAGTTGCGGCGACGTCTGATCTGGCATTACTTCTTCCCCGGCACGAAGGTGGTTTTCACCCGGCCTTCCATGCGGCCAAGGCCGGTTTTCAGGTCAATCACCAATTTGCCCGCAGACATAGCCGCCTGGCCTTGGGTGAGCAGCACATTGCCCGTCATCACCACTTCGCCGCTGGCAATGGTATAGACCGCATTATCCGCTTGCGCGGCATCCGTGGCATTGACGAGCAGCACTTTGCCCGTGGCATACAGCGTCTCGATGCTGGTTTTATCGGCACCATATGCCACCCGCACCTCGTTCGCTGACAGCTTCATCGCGCCCTGACTGACCACGACATTGCCAGAAAACACCGCCGTTCCATCGGCTTGACTGACGGTCAGCGTGTCGGCGTTCATTTCCACCTGCGCCGTGGTGTCGCCCTTCAATCCGCCAAAGGACACCGCAGCCCCCTCAGCCAAAGCAATCTGTGCAAGGCCAAGGACCAGCGCAGCGGAATAGGCGAAATGGCGGATCAACATTGAAAAATCCTGTTATCTGTTTGGCTGGTATAGCAGCCGCACCTTGCCGTTGAAAACCAGAAGATACGGCCCCGCCTCAGCTTGCTGCGAAAGCACCATATGATCCGCGGTCAGATTGCCGCCGGGGCCGGTTGCGGTGATGCCGCCACGGCTTTCGACACGGGTATCTACGGTCGAGACGTCAAACCCCTGCGCCTGCACCACATAGCCATTCGCCGCACGCAATTCAGCCCCATCTGTCAGCTCGATCAGCTTTTGTGCGGTGTTCAGGCTGACCGCCGCCGACGAAAGCTCGGTTTTGGTGCCATCTGGGGTTTGCAGCAGGCCCTGCACCGTCTTTAGCGCGCCACCCTCTGCCGTGGGTTTCGCCTGCGCCGCTGCAATGCTCAGCGAGGCCCCGTCCGAGGTGACGCCCGCAAAGCCAGCATCCGTCATCTTTGGATCACTCAGGCGGTCTTCAACATCCACCGACGCGTAAGGGATCGCATCCTCCGGGTTGATCTTGCGCGAGAACAAGAACAGCGTCGACAGCAACACCAAAGCAATCAGTGGCAGCAGCACTTTCAGCACCGAAACCAGCCGCGAATGCCACTTGTCGCTGCGTGGAATGTTCATCAGACCACCCCCGCCCGCAGGCAGTCGTGGATATGCACAATACCAAGGGCCTGACCGGGCAGGGCAGGGTCCACCGCGAACAAGCAGGTGATCTTGCGCTCGTTCATCACATTCACCGCCGCTTCGGCCAAAGCATCAGGGGCGACGGTGCGCGGGCCGCGGGTCATCACGGCACCTGCCGTCAGGCTCAGCAAGCCATCCATATGGCGGCGCAAATCGCCGTCGGTGATGATGCCCGCAAGCGCGCCGCCTTCGGTCACGCCCACCACGCCAAAACCTTTCTGGCTGATCATCAGCAAAGCCTCGGTCATCGGGGAGGCAGCGTCGATCAGCGGCAAGTCGGTGTGCATCAGATCGCGCACCTTCAGCAGCTTCGCGCCCAGTTTGCCGCCGGGATGGAACAGCCGGAAATGCTCGGGCGTAAACGCGCGATGCTCCATCAGTGCCACAGCCAGCGCATCGCCCAAAGCCAGCATCATCGTGGTCGAGGTGGTCGGCACGATGCCCGTCTCACAAGCCTCGGGTGCATTGGGCAACAGGAGGGTCACGTCAGATTGCCGCGCCAAAGTGCTGTCCGCCTTGGCCGCCACCGCGATCAGCGGAATACCAAAGCGGCGGGTGTGGGCGATGATATCGGCCAGCTCCACCGTCTCCCCCGAGTTTGACAGCACCAAAGCCACGTCGCCCTTGGTCAACATGCCAAGATCGCCGTGGCTGGCCTCGCCCGGATGCACGAAATGCGCAGGCGTGCCCGTGCTGGCCAAAGTCGCCGCGATCTTGCGGGCCACATGGCCAGATTTGCCCATGCCCGATACAATCACCCGACCGGTTGCCGCCATGATCATGCCTGCGGCTTGCGCAAAACTTGGCCCCAGATGATCGGCAAGGATCACCAAAGCCTCGGCTTCGCGCCGGATCACCCTTTGCCCGGCGGTCAGCAGAGCATTGGTGCCCAGATCTTCCGCCCCGCGTTCAATGGTGGAAAAGGTCATTCGGCTCGTCCCATCCCAAAAGATCCAACTCGGCACGGGTGGGCAGGAAATCAAAGCAGCGCTTGGCCAGATCAAGCCGGTCCTCGCGCACCAAAATCGCCTCCAGCGCTTTCATCAGCTTGTGCAGATACAAAACATCAGACGCCGCATAATCCTTCTGGGCATCCGACAGTGTGGCAGAGCCCCAATCCGAGGTCTGCTGCTGCTTCGAGACATCCACCCCGACCAATTCGTTCAGCAGATATTTCAGCCCGTGACGGTCAGTAAAGGTGCGGATCAACTTGGCCGCGATCTTGGTGCACCAGACTGGCGCCGTGGTGACACCAAAGGCCTGCTTCATCGCGGCAATGTCAAAGCGACCAAAGTGGAACAGCTTGATCACATTCGGATCGGTCAACAAGGCTTCAAGGTTCGGAGCCGATTTCTGACCCTTGGCGATCTGCACCAGATGCGCATTGCCGTCACCTGACGACAACTGGACCAGACACAACCGGTCTCGCATCGGGTTCAGCCCCATCGTCTCGGTGTCAATGGCCACAACCGAGCCAAGTTTCAGCCCGGCGGGCAGGTCGTTCTGGTAAAGATGGATGGCCACGGATGATGCCTTTGCAATGCTTTGAATGGCACGGTGATAGGCGCAAAGCCATGCAAACTCAACCAGCGTTGGCAAGATTGCAGGGCGGCCTCAGCGGCGCGAGCCTGCGACCAATCAGCCTGATCTGCGGCGCAAAGGCTTCAGGCCGCAAGATGCGTCGCACCCATCGCACACCGCGGGGTATCCAGTCTGAGGCACAAAGAAAAAAGCCGCGCATCCCATTAAGGATGCACGGCTTTTCAAGCGACTTTGGTGCCCAGGAGAGGACTCGAACCTCCACGTCTTGCAACACTGGTACCTGAAACCAGCGCGTCTACCAATTCCGCCACCAGGGCAGGTGTCGTGGGGGCGATGTAGCCAAGCCTTCGGGGCGAGTCAACGGCCCGCGCACAGAAATTCTCGAAAATTCGTCACGGTGAATAGACTTGCCGCTGTGGCCGGGGCAGATTATTCAGGCGCTAGCGCATAAAGCAGCCAAAGGGGTTCAGCATGAGCAAACTTGTCACGATCTACGGTGGCTCAGGCTTTGTCGGCCGCTACATCGCGCGCCGGATGGCAAAAGAGGGTTGGCGCGTCCGCGTCGCCTGCCGTCGCCCGAATGAGGCCTTGTTTGTGCGCCCCTACGGCACCCCCGGTCAGGTGGAGCCTGTGTTCTGCAATATCCGCGATGATGCTTCCGTTCTGGCCGCGATGGCGGGCGCGGATGCGGTCGTGAACTGCGTCGGCACATTTGATCGCGGCGGCAAAAACAACTTCAGCGCTGTGCATCTTGATGGCGCGGGCCGCATTGCGCGTTTGGCTGCCGCGCAGGGTGTGGCCGCGATGGTGCATATCTCGTCGATCAGCGCCGATGCCAAGGGGGCCAGCCTGTATGCTCAATCCAAAGCCGAAGGCGAAGCCGCCGTGCTGACCGCATTTCCCACGGCGATGATCCTGCGGCCCTCGGTGATTTTCGGCAACGAAGACGGCTTTTTCAACCGCTTCGCCGCGATGTCCGGCATGGGGCCAATCCTGCCGCTTATCGGCGGAAATGCCAAATTTCAGCCAGTCTATGTTGATGATGTGGCGCAAGCCGTCGTCAAGGGCATCATGGGGCAGGCGACGGGCACCTATGAACTGGGTGGCCCCGAGGTTGAAACCCTGCGCGCCTCCATCGGCAAGATGCTGGGCGTGATCCGCCGCCGCCGTCTGGTGATCAACCTGCCGTTCGTTGCGGGCAATGTGCTGGCCAACCTGCTGGATTTCGCCTCGTTCTGCACTGGCGGCATTTTCCACAACTCTATCTTGACCCGTGATCAACTGGCATCCTTGCGCAGCGACAGCATTGTGAAGCCCGGCGCGAAAACCTTGGCGGATCTTGGCATTGCGGCCACCGATTATGCGTCGGTTATCCCCGAGTATCTTTGGCGCTACCGCCCCTCGGGCCAATATGCCGCCATCAAGGAATCGGCGAAGAACCTCAAGAAAGCTTAAATCTTGGATCATACCCTGACCGCCGCCCTGCTTGGTCTGCTTGAGGGGTTAACCGAGTTTATCCCGGTATCCTCCACAGGCCATCTGCTGCTGGCAGGGCATTTCCTTGGCTTTGAGTCTGCCGGAAAAACCTTCGAGGTCGTGATCCAGCTTGGTGCAGTCCTTGCCATTCTGACCGCTTATTTCGGCAAACTCGTCACCGTATTCGGCACCGCCCACCGCGACCCCGCCGCGATGCGCTTTATTGTGTCGGTGCTGCTGGCCTTCCTGCCTGCCGTGGTGATTGGCGTGATTGCGCATGATTTCATCAAAACCGTGCTATTTGAATCCCCCATGCTGATCGCCGTCATGTTGATCCTTGGCGGCATCATCTTGCTGTGTGTCGAACGCATCGCGCCGCCCGCCACCATCGACGACGCCGACAGCATCCCGTTTCGCAAAGCCTTGGCCATCGGCTTTATCCAATGCCTTGCGATGATCCCCGGTGTGTCACGATCGGGCTCTACCATCGTCGGCGCGCTGATGCTGGGTGTATCCAAACGCGCCGCGGCCGAGTTTTCGTTCTTCCTTTCGCTGCCCACAATGGCCGGGGCCGTCGCCTACGACATCTACAAATCCCGCCACGACCTCGATTTTTCGGCGTGGTCTGATATTTCGGTTGGCTTCATCGTCGCGTTTATTTCTGCGGTGATCGTGGTGCGCAGCCTGCTGAATTTCGTTTCGCGCAACGGGTATGCGCCGTTTGGCTGGTGGCGAATCATCGTCGGTTCGCTGGCTTTGATCGCGCTTTGGGCAGGGTTTTAGGCATATAGGTATTGTGTGCTGACCTAATATGGCGGTAAACAGTCAGAATTGTTGACCTAAGCATTGATAAATCGAAAGATAGGTCAATCATGCTGACTTTTATTTAATCCTGTTCCAAAGTATCAACGCGCGACAGTGAAATTCCACCTAAGGGGCAGATCATGGCCGGGCAGAAAATGCTGAAATTCGTCACCTTGACCAAAGAGACGCCCCCCAAGCGTGATGCCAATCTGCGTGCGCAAGATTTCGATGAGATTTACCGCCAGTTCGCTGTCGAAAAAGCAGCCGAGCAGGCCAGCCGCTGCAGCCAATGTGGCGTGCCTTATTGCCAGTCGCATTGCCCCTTGCACAACAACATCCCCGACTGGCTGCGCCTCACCGCCGAGGGCCGCTTGGAAGAAGCCTACGAGCTGTCCCAAGCCACCAACACCTTCC
The DNA here is from genome assembly GCF_030161095.1 of Cypionkella aquatica. Lineage (GTDB taxonomy): Bacteria > Pseudomonadota > Alphaproteobacteria > Rhodobacterales > Rhodobacteraceae > Cypionkella > Cypionkella aquatica. Next base: position 475,375 of record NZ_BSPP01000004.1, on the reverse strand, counting down.
CGGAAATCTGTGGCCGCATTTGCCCGCAAGACCGCCTCTGCGAAGGCAATTGCGTCATCGAGCAATCCGGCCACGGCACCGTCACCATCGGCTCGGTCGAGAAATACCTGACCGACAAGGCATGGGAAATGGGTTGGGTCAAACCGATCACCGCCCGCACCCAGCGCCCCGAATCCGTCGGCATCATCGGCGCGGGCCCCGGTGGCCTTGCCGCCGCCGACGTGCTGCGCCGCGCGGGCGTGCAAGTGACCGTCTACGACCGCTACGACCGCGCAGGCGGCTTGCTGACCTATGGCATCCCCGGTTTCAAACTGGAAAAGCCCGTCGTCATGCAGCGGATCGAGCAGCTTGAAATCGCAGGCGTCACCTTCGTTCTGAATTGCCGTGTCGGCGAGGATATGTCGTTCGACGCCATCCGTGGCCAGCACGATGCCGTGCTGATCGCCACCGGGGTCTACAAGGCCCGCGACATCGAAGCCCCCGGCGTTGGGGCAAAAGGTGTGGTGCGCGCGCTCGATTACCTTACCGCGTCCAACCGCAAGAGCTTTGGCGACGACGTGCCGGAGTTTGACAGTGGCGAACTCAATGCCGATGGCAAGCGCGTCGTCGTCATCGGTGGCGGCGATACCGCGATGGATTGCGTCCGCACCGCCATCCGTCAGGGTGCTACCAGCGTTAAGTGCTTGTATCGCCGTGACAAAGCCAACATGCCGGGCAGCCAGCGCGAAACCCAAAACGCCGAGGAAGAGGGCGTCGAATTCGTCTGGCTCTCTGCCCCGAAAGGCTTTAGCGGCGGCACGGCGGTTGACGGTGTGATGGTACAAAAGATGCGTCTGGGTGCGCCTGATGTGTCGGGCCGCCAAGTGCCGGAGCTGATCGAAGGTGCCGACTATGTCGAACCCGCCGATCTGGTCGTGCAGGCGCTGGGCTTTGAGCCTGAAGCGATCCAAACCCTTTGGGGCGTGCCCGATCTGGCCGTCACCCGTTGGGGCACGATCAAGGCCGATTTCCGCAGCCACGCCACCAACTTGCCGGGCGTCTACGCCGCAGGCGACATCGTGCGCGGCGCGTCTTTGGTGGTCTGGGCGATCCGCGATGGGCGTGAAGCAGCCGAGTCTATCCTTGGCTATCTGGCGCAACCGGCCAGCGTTGCGGCAGAATAGCCCAAGATCTTAACGAAATCTTACGGACCCAGAAAACATATGGGTTTGGGCCATATAGAGGCCAGATTATTTCCCCGCTGCAAAGATTGCGGCTTTCGTATGGGTCAGCTTTGATGACCATTCATAGGGTGACGAGATGAAACTGCGCATTGTTGTTCCACTGCTTGTTCTGGCCTCGTCCATCGTGGGCTCTCCCGCCCTCGCGGGCAGCTTCACCCCGCCCGAGGGCTGCACTGCCACCCTTACCGTGCAATCGCGCGGCTGCTATGTGGCGAATTACTACACCTGCGAGAAAGACAATCCTGGCGACAAATGGCGCGCGGATTTCGATCAGGAAGGTATGTTCTACCTTTCCAAGATCGACCGCGAAACCCAGTGGATCGAAAGCTATGATCTGAATCCCACGGTCAAGCAAACCCTTGATCCGAACCCGGCGGACCCGGCGAATTTTTCTAGCCTGCTCTCTACGGGGCGGGATGATTTCGAGTTTGGCCTGACCAAGGACAACGGCGAGCATACCAATGTCAAAGGCTTCGACAAGCTGACCGGCGAGTCCGTCACCATTGACGGCGTGACCCTGCAACGCACCGAATTCGACTATGTTGAAACCGATGATGCTGGCAACGAACTGCGCAAGGCGCGCGGCCATGAATACATCAGCGCCGAGTATCGGAATTTCTTTTCCGGCCAATCCGAATGGTGGGATGGCACGCAATGGCTGCCGCTGGAAGGCAGCCCGGTGCAATTCTATCTGCCCGGCGAAAAAGGCTTCGCCGCCACGCAACCGATCTTTGAATGTGACGCCGTGATGTCCGAAGCCACCCCGTTGGAGCGGCTATGGAGGGCATCCGATGGCCGCTGAACAGACCGGGCAATGCCTGTGCGGTGCGGTGCGCTTGCAGATCACCAGCCTGAACTCAGACGTGCACGCCTGCCACTGCGAAAACTGCCGCCGTCAAACCGGCGTCTGCACCATGACCGTGATGGTGCCACCGGATGGCCTGACGATGCAGGGTGCCGAAGCGGTGACAACATACCAATCCTCGGATTGGGCCGCGCGCAGTTTTTGTAGCCGCTGTGGCACTTCGCTTTGGTATCGCTTCACTGAACCGGGCGATCAGGCTGACTATTTTCTGAACGCCGGCCTGCTGGATGATCTGACCGGCCTGAAGCTGACGCAGGAAATCTATTATGACCGCAAACCCGACGCCTGGGCCTTTGCGGGTGACACCGAAAAACTGACCGGGGCCGAGATTGAAGCCCTCTACGCCGCCAGCCCCAAGGAGTAAGCCATGACGATCTATAACGAAGACTGGGTGCGCGCCGAAGAAGCCAAACGCGCCTTTATGGACGCGAACAGCCTGTATAAATCCGAAGATGAACATTCGTCTTGCGGCGTGGGTCTGGTGGTGGCGGTGTCCGGCAAGCCCAGCCGCAAGGTCGTGGAAAACGGCATCAACGCGCTGAAGGCGATCTGGCACCGTGGGGCTGTCGACGCCGATGGCAAAACCGGTGACGGGGCTGGCATCCATGTGCAGATCCCGGTCAAATTCTTTTACGATCAGGTCCGCCGCACCGGGCATGAGCCGGACACGCACAAGCTGATCGCCGTCGGACAGGTCTTTTTGCCGCGCACCGATTTCGGCGCACAAGAACGCTGCCGCACGATTGTCGAGGCCGAAGTTCTGCGCATGGGCCATTATATCTATGGCTGGCGGCATGTCCCCGTCGATACCTCTGTCTTGGGCGACAAAGCCAACGCCACCCGGCCAGAGATTGAACAGATCCTGATCCGCAACGACAAAGCCATCGACGAAGAACAGTTCGAGCGCGAGCTGTATATCATCCGCCGCCGCATCGAAAAAGCCGCCTTGGCCAGCCAAATCCAAGGCATGTATCTGTGTAGCCTGTCGTGCCGCAGCATCATCTACAAAGGCATGATGTTGGCCGAACAGGTCGCGGTATTCTACCCCGATCTGATGGATGACCGGTTCGAGTCCGCCTTCGCGATCTACCACCAGCGCTATTCCACCAACACTTTCCCGCAGTGGTGGCTGGCGCAACCGTTCCGCATGTTGGCCCACAATGGTGAGATCAACACGCTGAAAGGCAACGTCAACTGGATGAAAAGCCATGAAATTCGCATGGCGTCCAACAATTTTGGCGATGCCGCCGAAGACATCAAGCCGATCATCCCGGCTGGCACCTCTGACTCTGGCGCGCTGGATGCGGTGTTTGAAGCCCTCGTGCGTTCGGGCCGCAACGCGCCCTTGGCGAAAACCATGCTCGTCCCCGAAGCATGGTCGAAAGCCACCACCGATATGAAGCCCGCTTGGGCCGATATGTATGCCTATTGCAACTCGGTGATTGAACCTTGGGATGGCCCCGCTGCCTTGGCTATGACCGATGGTCGCTGGGTCTGCGGCGGGCTTGACCGCAACGGGTTGCGCCCGATGCGCTATGTTGTCACCGGCGATGGCCTGCTGATCGCGGGGTCCGAGGCTGGCATGGTTCCGGTCGATGAAGCCACCATCCGCGAAAAGGGCGCACTTGGGCCGGGGCAAATGATTGCCGTCGATATGGCCGAGGGCAAGCTTTACCACGACGTCGCGCTGAAAGATAAACTGGCGTCCAGCCAGCCTTATGGCGACTGGGTGCAGAAGATTGTCGATCTGAACACCCTTTTGCGTGACGTGCCGGAAGTGGCGATGTTTGAAGGTGCCGAGCTGCGCAAGCGTCAGATCGCGGCGGGTTTCACCGTCGAAGAACTGGAACAAGTCCTGGCCCCGATGGCCGAAGACGGCAAGGAAATGATCGCCTCGATGGGCGATGATACCCCTGCCGCCGTGCTGTCGTCGGTTTACCGTCCGCTGTCGCATTTCTTCCGACAGAACTTTTCGCAGGTGACCAATCCGCCGATTGACTCACTCCGCGAAGGCCGGGTGATGTCCCTGAAAACCCGTTTCGGCAACCTGCGCAACGTGCTGGATGAAACCAACGCGCAGTCGGAAATTCTGGTGCTGGAAAGCCCGTTCCTTGCCAATGCCGAATTTGACGTGCTGGTGAAACGCTTCGGCGATCAGGTCGCCTTCATCGACTGCACTTTCCCGGTGAATGGTGGTCCCGACGCCCTGCGCCAAGGGCTGGAGCGTATCCGCGCCGAGGCCGAAGACGCCGTGCGCTCGGGTGCGGGCCAGTTGGTGATGACAGATCAGCATCAGTCGCCCGAAAAGGTGGCGATGCCGATGATCCTTGCGACCTCGGCTGTGCACTCGTGGCTGACCCGCAAGGGCCTGCGCACCTTCTGTTCGGTGAACGTCCGTAGCGCGGAATGTATCGACCCCCATTATTTCGCCGTCCTGATCGGCTCGGGGGCCACCACGGTCAACGCCTATCTGGCACAGGATTCCATCGCAGACCGCATCCGCCGCGGTCTGATCGAGGGCAGCTTGGTCGATGCGATGCGCCGTTATGGCAATGCCGTTGACGCGGGCCTCCTGAAAATCATGTCCAAAATGGGCATTTCGGTGATCTCGTCCTATCGGGGCGGTCTGAACTTTGAAGCCGTGGGTCTGTCCCGCGCCATGGTGGCCGAGTATTTCCCCGGCATGCAGTCGCGGATTTCTGGCATCGGTTTGAACGGTATCCAGATCAAGGCCGAAGAAGTGCACACCAAAGGCTGGCTGGGTGGCGCGGATGTTCTGCCCATCGGTGGCTTCTACAAAGCGCGGCGCTCGGGCGAAAAGCACGCTTGGGAAGCGCAGACCATGCACATGCTGCAAGCTGCCTGCGACCGCGCCTCGTTTGATCTGTGGAAGCAATACTCCGCCGCGATGCGCTCGAACCCGCCGATCCATATCCGCGATCTGCTCGACATCAAATCTTTGGGCAAGCCGGTGCCGATTGAGGAAGTCGAATCCATCACCTCGATCCGCAAGCGCTTTGTGACGCCGGGCATGTCGCTGGGGGCCTTGGGGCCAGAGGCGCACAAGACCCTCAACGTCGCGATGAACCGCATCGGCGCGAAATCCGACAGCGGCGAAGGCGGTGAAGATCCTGCCCACTTCCTGCCCGAACCGAACGGCGACAACCCGTCGGCCAAGATCAAACAGGTGGCTTCTGGGCGCTTTGGCGTCACCGCCGAATATCTGAACGCCTGTGAAGAGCTTGAGATTAAAGTCGCCCAAGGTGCCAAACCCGGCGAAGGTGGCCAGTTGCCTGGCATGAAAGTGACCGAGCTGATCGCGCGCCTGCGCCATTCCACCAAAGGCGTGACGCTGATCAGCCCGCCGCCGCACCACGACATCTATTCCATCGAAGACCTCGCGCAGCTGATCTACGATCTGAAACAGATCAACCCGCGCGCCAAAGTCACGGTGAAACTGGTCTCGGCCAGCGGAGTCGGCACCATCGCCGCAGGTGTGGCCAAGGCGAAAGCCGATATCATCCTGATCTCGGGCCACAACGGCGGCACCGGGGCCTCTCCGGGTACGTCGATCAAATACGCCGGCCTGCCGTGGGAAATGGGCCTGACCGAAGCGCATCAGGTGCTGTCGATGAACAACCTGCGCGAACGGGTGACTTTGCGCACCGATGGCGGGTTGCGCACAGGCCGCGATGTGGTGATGGCCGCAATGCTCGGGGCCGAGGAATACGGCATCGGCACCGCCGCCCTGATCGCGATGGGCTGCATCATGGTGCGGCAGTGCCAAAGCAACACCTGCCCGGTCGGCGTCTGCACCCAAGACACCGCCCTACGTGCCAAATTCACCGGCACGGCGGATAAGGTCGTCAACCTGATCACCTTCTACGCGCAGGAAGTCCGCGAAATCCTCGCCCAAATCGGCGCGCGCAGCATGGATGAAATCATCGGGCGCGCTGACCTTCTGTCACAGGTCAGCCGTGGCTCTGCCCACCTTGACGATCTCGACCTCAACCCGCTGTTGATCACCGTCGATGGCGCGCAGAAGATCACCTATGACCGCTCGAAACCCCGCAACCACGTCCCCGATACGCTGGACGCTGAAATCGTCAAAGACGGCGCGCGGTTCTTTGAAGACGGCGAGAAGATGCAGCTGTCTTACGCCGTCCGCAACACCCTGCGCACCATCGGTACGCGGGCCAGCAGCCATATCGTCAAGAAATTCGGCATGCGCAACACCCTGCAACCCGATCATCTGACGGTGAAACTGCACGGCTCTTGCGGCCAGTCTCTTGGTGCCTTCGCGGTGAACGGCCTGAAACTGGAAGTTCAAGGCGATGCCAACGACTATGTCGGCAAGGGCCTGTCCGGTGGCACAATCGTCGTGCGCCCGCAAATGTCGTCGCCGCTGAAGCCCGAGGATAACACCATCATCGGCAACACCGTGCTTTACGGCGCGACCGCGGGCTATCTGTTTGCCTCGGGGCGCGCGGGGGAGCGTTTTGCGGTGCGCAACTCGGGTGCGCATGTGGTGGTCGAAGGCTGCGGTTCCAACGGTTGCGAATACATGACCGGCGGTGTCGCGGTGATCTTGGGCCGCATCGGGGCCAACTTTGGCGCAGGCATGACGGGGGGGATGGCCTATGTCTACGACCCGCAAGCCATCGCGGAAGATTTCGTCAACGACGAAACCGTGCTGACCTGCGCCGTCGCCCATCCGCATTGGGAGCTGCAACTGCGCGGCCTTCTGCAACGCCATGTCGCGGAAACCGGGTCGCGCATCGCCGCGCGCATCCTGTCCGATTGGGTGACCGAGCGGTCTAACTTCCTGCAAATCTGCCCGAAGGAAATGCTGCCCCATCTGTCGCATCCGCTGTCAGACGAAGTGCAGAAAGTCCCGGCGGAATAAACAAAAAAGGCCCCCGAAAGGGGGCCTTTTCCGCATCAAGCAAAGCTTACTTCAGACGCTTCACAACGCCATCGGCGAAGGCATTGACCATGGCCGAGTAGTAAACCTTGGTGTCAGCATCAGCGGCGGTAAAGTCATAGCCAGCTGGCAGCAGCGGCTTTGCAGCCTCGACATCCACGGTCAGGTCATAGGCGTCATCGCCGACGTGGTTCTTGTCGTCCTGCACCAGCACGTTGCCAGTGATGGTGGTGTCACCCAGACCCAGCTTTTCCTGAAAGCCATTCGACAGCGACAGATCGTCGATGCGGATCTTGATCACATAGGCAGCTTCATCGTCGGAAGGTGCCACTTTGGTCAGGATCGAAGCCTTCAGATCGTCTTGCAGCGTGCCCCAATAGGCCGCAGCTTGCGGGTTGGTGATACCGGCGGTATCAACAGTGACCTCGACTTCGCGGATCGGTTTCATGTCTTGCGCAAAGGACGGGAACGCCACGGCAGTGGCCAGCAGGAAGCTTGCGATCGTAGTGCGAATCATGATGTTCTCCAATGTGTCAGCTGGGCTCAGATTTCCAAGCCCTATGCCACTACAACCCCGCACATCCGATTTCGTTCCCTGCAGCGAAGCAACTTTCGCGGTGACGCTGGGTCAAGCCCGCAGCCGCGCGCCCTGCGGATCAACAAACGCCTGCCGCGAGACGACAGCGTTCACCCCCGCGACCTGAAGCGCAACCCCTTCAATCGCATAGGCCTTGTCGATATGGGCCGAAGCCAGAACCGCCCCCACCGAATAGCCATGATCGCTATAGGTCACATGCCCAACGCGGCGGCCATCGGCGATCACCGCAGCCCCCTCTGCCGCCGGAACGTCGCCGTCCAGCCGCAGGCCCACCCATGCCGTCGCCACTCCGGCGTCACGAATACGCAGCAAAGCTTCGCGCCCGATGAAGTCGCCCTTGTCGAATTTCACGAAGGCGTCGGTGCCAACATGGAACGGCGTGTTGCTTTCATCCATGTCGATGCCATGTGCCGGATACAGCTTTTCCAGCCCCAAGGTGAACATCGCCTGCACACCGTAAGGCCGCAGGCCAAATGCTCCGCCCACCGCCAACAATCCATTCCAAACCGTGGCCGCTTCATCCGCAGGCACGAACAACTCAAAGCCCAATTCGCCGGTGACGCCGGTGCGCGAGATCATCACTTTCGTCTCGCCAAAATGGCCCCAAGTAAAGCTCCACCGCTTCAGGGCGACCAAATCCGCATCCGGGATCAGCCCCGCCAGCAAGTCACGCGCCCGTGGCCCCTGCACGGTTGGAAACGCCACCGCTGCGGTGATATCGGTCACATAGGCCCTGCGCCCCTGCGCATGCGCCATCGCCCAGTCGCGGATTTTCAAGCGATTACGCGAACCCGAGACGATCAGAAAATGCTCATCGCCCAGTCGGAACACCGTCAGATCATCCATAATGCCGCCATCGGGCGCGCAAACCGAGGCATAGCGCGCGGCCCCCACCCGCATCGCCGCCGCATCATTGACGATCAGATAGTTCACCAAAGCTTCGGCCTCTGGCCCCTTCACGTCGATCTTGCCCATGGTGGACAGATCTTGCACGCCCACATTCGCGCGGGTGTTCAGATGCTCGGCGCGCACATCGCCGTAATGATGCGCGTTGACAAAACCGCCCCCCACCGGCCCCATCTGCGCGCCATAGGCCGAGGCGAGGGCATAAAACGGCGTGCGGCGTAATGGCATGGGATGCTCCGGTTTGGTGTGCGCGAAGCCTATCGCGCAGCACCGCAAGCGCAGCAACAGCTGCGACATTTTCTGTCGGGATCAGACGGAATCCTGCAAAGCAAACGGCAGATCGCGCGCAGAGCGTAAGACGCGTTGCACTTCTGGACCCTCTGCATCAACCGGATACAGCACCAAATGCGGAAAGCCGTGCATCGCCCAGACCCGATGCCCAGGAATGCGGAGCTGCTCTTCAAACCGTAAAGAACCAACGCCGGGATGCCGTGCCAGCGGCGTCAGAGACTGTTGCCAAGCCTCGATAAAGCGCAACGCAACTTCGTCGCCGACATTGCTTAGGTAAAAGTCGATGATCTGGTTAATGTCATCACGGGCGGCCTGTTTAAGCCGCGTTGGCGTCACTTCTTAGCCGCTGCTGCTCCGACACGCGCCCGCAAGGCATCAAAATAGGCGCCATCCGCAGGCTGCGGATCACCCGATTCCATACCCTCAATCACCAAGGCCCGCAGCCGCTCGATCGCGTCTTTGCGCTCGCGGATCAGCGCGCGCATGTATTCGCTGGTTGTGGCAAAGCCTTGGCTGCGGACTTGCTCATCCACAAAGGCTTTCATGTCATCGGGCAAAGAGATGTTCATCGTGCTCGTACCCGCCAGCATAGCCGCTTTGGCAAGGTTTGGCAAAATTTGCCATCTGGTAAGACGGCTGTGGGCAAACCTTAACGAAAGATGAACGACCCCCTGCTAAACCCTTGAAATCCTGTAAACGGCCCTTCTGTCCACGCGTGGACATGCCCTAAAACGCCGCCAAACCCTTGACCAAACCGCAAGCTTCGGGCCTAAGCTGACACATGGTCGATACCCCGAAGAAATCCCGCAAAAAGGCCGAACCCGCGCCCGAGCCGACCGCCCCCGAAACCAAGGGAGCGCGGATCAAACGCTGGTTTTTACGCGGGCTTGCGGGCATCGCGGCGTTCTACGGCGTGCTTATCCTGCTGTTCTCTTTCCTGCCGCCGCCGATCAACCTGTATCAGCTGTCCGAAAGCTGGCGCTTGGGCGGCATCAGCAAGGATTGGGTGGATTGGGATGAAATCGCCCCCGTGATGGGCCGATCCGTCGTCGCCGCCGAGGACGCCAATTTCTGCCTGCACTGGGGTTTCGATATGGCCGCCATCCGCGCCGCCGCCGAACAGGGCGGCAATCGCGGGGCCTCGACCCTGACACAGCAGGTCGCTAAGAACGTCTTCCTCTGGCAAGGTCGCAGCTGGCTGCGCAAAGCCATCGAAGCCGGCCTGACACCGTTGGTCGAGCTGGTCTGGTCCAAGCAGCGTGTGCTTGAAGTTTATCTCAACGTCGCCGAATTTGATGAAGGCGTGTTCGGGGTGCAAGCCGCCGCCCAACATTATTTCGGGGTCGATGCGCGGGACCTTTCCGCGCTGCAAGCCGCCCGCCTTGCCGCAGTTCTGCCCGATCCAAAGGGCCGCTCCGCCTCAAAGCCCAGCAATTTCGTGCGCAAACGCACCGGCGCAATCATGTCGGGCGCCGAGACCATACAGGCGGATGGCCGCGCGGATTGCTTCCAGAGCACGGATTGAGCGCAATTCTTCTTGGGAATGTAGTTGAATTTCGCGCCCCGTCGCGGCATTGAAGACCAAACCCTGCATAAAAAGACCGATCCCCGCATGATCCGCCTGTATCACTTCCCGCTCTCGCCGTTCTGCCGCAAGGTGCGTCTGACTTTGGCCGAAAAGCGGCTGGAGGTTGAGCTGATCGAGGAACGCTATTGGGAACCCTCGCCCGATTTCCTGCGCCGCAATCCGGCGGGCAAAGTTCCGGTGCTGCGCATCGAAAACAAGGTGTTGTCCGAGAGCCAAGCGATCTGCGAATATCTGGAAGAGGCTTATCCCAACCCAAGCCTGATGCCGCGCGACATCGATATGCGCTTTGAAGTTCGCCGCCTGTGTGCGTGGTTTGATGACAAGTTCCACGCCGAAGTCACCTCAAAGCTGCTGTACGAGCGGGTGAACAAGAAGATCATGGCGCATGGCTACCCGGATTCAAAAGCGGTGAAATCCGGGGCAGGGCGGATCAAGTATCACCTCGACTATCTGGGGTGGCTGCTGGATCAACGCCGCTGGCTGGCGGGTGATGTGATGACCTTGGCGGATGTGACGGCGGCGGCGCATATCTCGTGCCTTGACTACATCTCGGATGTGGACTGGAACCGCAATGCGACGGTGAAAGACTGGTATGCCAAGATCAAATCGCGGCCATCTTTCCGCACTTTGCTGGCCGATCAGGTGCCGGGCTTTCCGCCGCCCGCGCATTACGCCGATCTGGATTTCTAGCTGACGCCGCCGGGGGCTAGCCCCCGGACCCCCAGGATATTTGAGCAGAGAGGATGACCATGCAATCTCTCAAGGACTCTCTGATCCTGCGGGCGACGGAGGAGGGGTTTTCCAAGCTGGGCATCTGTGCCCCCGATGCCGTGCCGGAAACCGCAGGGCGCTTGCGTGCGTTTCTGGCGGCTGATCATCACGGCCAAATGGCTTGGATGGTCGAGCGTGAGCATTGGCGTGGCAATGCGGCAGCGCTTTGGCCCGAGGCGCGCTCGGTGATCATGCTGGCAGAGGTCTACACGCCCGAGGCTGATCCGATGGCGGTGATTAGCCAACCCGACCGCGCAGCGGTGTCAGTTTATGCGCAGGGCCGCGATTATCACGATCTGGTCAAGCGGCGGTTAAAGCGGTTGGGCGGGTGGTTTGCGACTGCCGCGCAAGCCGAGATCAAGGTGTTTGTCGATACTGCCCCGGTGATGGAAAAGCCCTTGGCCGAGGCGGCGGGGCTGGGGTGGCAGGGCAAGCACACCAATCTTTTGGCACGCGATCTGGGCAATTGGTTTTTTCTGGGCGCGATTTTCACCACCGCCGATCTGCCCAAAGACGCGCCGGAGGTCAGCCATTGCGGCAGCTGCACCGCTTGTCTAGATGCTTGCCCGACCAAGGCGTTTCCTGCGCCCTATCGGTTGGACGCGCGCCGCTGCATTTCTTATCTGACCATCGAGCACAAGGGCCCGGTTGACCTCGATCTGCGCGCCTTGATGGGCAACCGCATCTATGGCTGCGATGATTGTCTGGCGGCCTGCCCGTGGAACAAGTTTGCCCAAGCCAGCCGCGATATTGGCTATCAGCCGAAGGTTGGCGCGCCAGAGTTGGCCGATCTGGTCCAGCTTGACGACGCGGCGTTCCGGTTGCGGTTTGCGGGAAGCCCGATCAAGCGGATTGGCCGCGACCGCTTTGTGCGCAACGTGCTTTATGCGATCGGCAATTCGGCATTGCCAGAACTTGCCGGGCCTGCCGCGGCGTTGCAGGGTGACGCCGATCCGGTGGTGGCCGAAGCGGCGGCTTGGGCCGTGGCGCGGCTGCGCGGTCAATAGGCAATCGTCACCACGATATTGTCGGTATAGATCCCGATATTCGGCGTCTGATTGCCGAAAATCCGGCCATAGACGGTGTAGATCTGCGCCGCCCCCGCGCCCAATCCGCTGACATTACTGCCCAGCTGATCCCCCCAAGGCTGCGTGCGCGCGGCGTCCTGATAGAGCCCATAAGTCAGCGTGCTGAGCAGGTTGCGCATCTTGCGTGCGGCTGGATTGTTGACCCCCGGGCCTTGCCCCAGACCCAGCGAGACCCGGTAAGGCGTGCCGTCGGTGCAGCGCACCTCGATGCTGGCGGTCTTATCCACCGGGCCGTTCAATTGCGCCGGGATGTTGCCGAAATCGAGCGCGGTGGTCGAGACATCGCAACTTGACGCCGCTTGCGCGCGCACTTGAAAGCCGTCCGCAGCCTGATCTTGGGCAAGGATGTTGCAGGTCAACACGCCGGTTCGCATGCGCACGCCAGACGCGCCACTGCCAGAATAGGTTGCGCTGTAACTTCCGGTTGGCATTTGCACCGATTGCGCGATGATGTCGGCGTAGATCGGCACAGTGGCACTGCCATTGCCCAGCAGCATCAACACCTCGACAAACATCTGTGACAGCGGCGCGCCGCCACTGGTCTGCCGCAGCTGATACTCCAGCAAAGCGCCGCTTGGGCCAACCATATAGCGCCGTGGCGGGGTGCCGCCATCGCTGGCATTGCCACCGCCAAAGGTCAGGCAAACACCAACCGGACGCGCCACAGCCGAGATGATACCGCCACGGCAGGTTATCTTCACGTTGCCGGCAGTCTGGTTGACCGCGCCCGCGCGCAAACTGACCGCCCCGAAATCGAAATCGGTGGTCTGCGCCATGCAATCCTGCGCCGCCGCCAGACCCGTTTGCAGCAACACCGCCAACAGCAGATGAAAGACTATCCGGATCATTGGCAGCGCACCGCGTCAATGGTTTGCAGCGCCCCGGATCGCGGCGTGAAGCCGAAGTTTGCGGTGCAGCTGCCGGTTTCAAGCTGCACGGTTAGCCGGTTTTTGCCCTTCAGACCCTGCACCAAAGTCTCGCCGCCAAAGCCGACGAAAAACTCTTCGCCGCCGCGCTTTAGCGTTGCCACTGACCCGGCTTCAATCGGATTGCCGCGGCCATCCAACAGCACCACGACGGCGCTGTTGTCACTGTCGCCGTGGAACTTCACCCGCACACCCGAGCCGATGCCCGGCACGACATCCATGCCCGAGGCGTCCAGCGCCAGATCGGCAGGCAGATCATCCAGATCAACCGAAACCCGGTTGCGGTGGTTCGATTGCATCCCTGTCACCAGCGCTTTGCCATTGCGCCCGGTCAGCGCCACGGGGCGATTGTGCACCGAAACCGGAACCCCGGCGGCCCCCACGTCAACAATGGCAAAGCTGTCGTTGACCCGACTGCCAAACGCCACTGCACCGCCCGCCATCGCCACCGCACCATCCAATTGGCCGCGCAGACCGGTGGAGCCGTCACCCGTCCGCAGCTCTAGCCCGACCTGACCGTAGCGGCCCAGATAATCGCCGCGTCCGCTGAACCGGATTTCACCCGCACTGTCGCGCTGTACCTCGGCCGCATAGCCATAATCGCCCTGCTGATCCGAAATCGTCCGCGCCACATAGATGCCGCCCAACACATTGCCTTCAGGGTCAACCGAATTGGTGGCGCGCAGCGATTTGCGCTTGCCCAAAGGCACAGACAGCCCCACCGCCGCGCGGGTGTCGCCGTTTTGCATATCATGCGAGCCGTAGACCGAAAGCGAGCCGTTCCACAGCCCAAGATCGCGGCCATAAGATGCGGTTACCAATTCATCGCGCGAACTGCTGCGGGTAGAGCTGACATAGCCCACGCCAAAACTGCCCCCGCCGCCGACTGGCACCGACAGGCTCAGCGCGGTTTGCAGCGTCGGCACTTCCAACAGCGAGGCGCTGTCTTCAATTTCGGCCTGACCAAGGTAATCCACCCCGGTCACATAGGCCAGATCGGCAAAACCTTTCTGCGCCCAACGCACCGAGCCGCTGACCTCAACCGGGCCGATCTGGGTCTGCACCGCCCCATATGCAAAACTGGCAGTCGTGCCTGCGTAGTCGCTGGCCCCAGCCGCAAGGCTTAACTCGGCCAGATCAAACGGCACCGTGGTCAGGCCAAGGCCCGCCATCCGCAGGTCAGATTTCGACTGCACCTGAGCCTCAAGCGTGACGCGCTCGGTCAGACCAAAGCGCAAACTGCCCGAGATGAAACCGTCAGAGCCATAATCATTGCTTTCCAGCCCATAGCCTTCGCGGGCGTCGCCAGCCTCGATCGAGAAATCAAGCAGGCCTTTTTTCAGCAGCTTGCGCGAGACATAAAACGACACCGCTTTGGTGGTGCGCCGCCCGTTGGCATCTGTCACCACGATCAGCGCTTCACCCGCACCAGCCCGCACCGGAAGGTCTTCCAGCCGGAACGGTCCGGCATCACGGCCCGTGCTATAGGCGCGGTTGTTGTCGATGAACACGTCGACGCTGGAAGGCACCGCGGCGGCCCCATTGAACGACAGCAACTGTTGCGTGATAAGATCGCTGCGCAAGCCGAAATCCCGGCGCAGCTGCACGCCCCCCATGCGGATCGAGCGCGACCACGCCAGCGCAGAGCTTTGCACATCGCCAACCGCCAGCGTCAAACGCCGTTTCGGGCTGGAGAGCTGATAAGTCGTCTCCAGCCGCAGACCCGTGCGGCCTTCGGCATCATCGACCAGATCACGCACCACACCGGAAGACCGCAGCACGCCAAAGGGCGCGAAAATCCAGCCGTCGAAACTTGCCGCCGTGGTGACAATATCCGACGCAAGCGGCTGCTTTTGCAGGCCCGCATCAACGCTGTAGTTCAGCACGGCGCCATAGCTGCGCTCGGGCGCCAGCTGTTCGGCCTCGGGCATTGCCGACACAACTTCTGTCCGCATCGCAGCAATCGGCACTTGCAAATCAATCTTCTGCCCGGCCTCGTCATAGGTAAAGCGCAAGCCGGTGATGCTGCGCAAATCCACCATGCCTGCCGACAGATTTTTGCCGCGCAGGCCGATTTGTTCCAGCTCGGATTTCGGCGAGAACATCCGGCCATTGCCGGGATCCAGCGCGAATTCTGCCACCAGATTGGTGGGCTTGCCGTTCAATGTCACTTCCAGATACAGCGGCACGCGGGCAGAGTCTGTCTCTGACAGATCCGCCGAAACGCTTAATCCCGCGTCAGATGTATCTTGCGCCTGCGCAGACAGCGGTGCTGCCGCGCAAAGCGCTGTCGCCATGAAAACCGAAGCCATTCCGCGCATCGCAAACCTCATATCGCACAAGCAGGGCTGGCATTTGCGGCCAAGCCCTGTCGCGTCACCCGCTCGAAAGCGCGTGTCGCTGGGGCTTTTTAAGATTCAAAACACAGCGGAACCGACTGGCGGATCTGCAGTTTCACGGCCTGAGGGTCTTTGCTTTTCGCGGGCAGACGGTCGATCAGCACCCGGTAACATTCCGAACCCTTCACGGCCTTTTTTGACGTCCTGACGATGCGCAGCGTCAATTCCTGACGATTGCCCAGTTTGGCAGCGGGCGGGCTGACCTGCACCATTTTGGTGGCTTTCAGATCGTTCGGATCGCTGCCCTTTTTCCACGCCATAACGCGGATCTGCACCACTGCCTGGCCCTTGCCTTCGGCCTTGATGGTCATGGACGTGGCTTGCGACGGGGCCGCAACCGAAAGCCGGGTCGGTGATACCGCCAGACTATCGGCCAATGATGCGGTCGGCAGCGCCAATATCAGTGCTGCGACCATGGTGCGAAGGGTGTAAATGCTCGACATTCTAGACCTCTGGTTTTTGGATTGATGTTGAAGCGCTCTTGTTGGCGCTTTTGCAGGTGATCAGTAGTTCAGCGTCACCCGCACGGTGTCGGTGTAGACGCCCGCTGCATAGCTACCTGCAGGCACTTGGCCGTAGACGGGGAACAGGTTCGGGGCCACGGCGTTCAGCGCACCAGAGTACAACGCACCATCAATCGCCACTGGCGTGGTGTGGCCCGCATCCGAGGTGATCACATAGGGCAGCAAATCATTCGCGGTGTTTTTCATGTAGCGCTTGCCAGCAGCCGAATTGTCGCCGCCTTCCAGATTGACGGTCACAGCCGATTTCGCCGAGGTGCAAATCACCGAGATCAGGCCTTGAACGGTTTGGTTGGTAGCCGCACCAGTGTTCACCGTGGCAAACACCAGACCAGTGGGCGCTGCGACGATGCAGCTGTCCAGCACAGTGGCGGTGACCGAAAGGTTGGTGTTGGCAATCTCAGCAGCAAACAGCGTCGCGGGCGCGCTGGCAGCAAGCGCGATCAGGGCAAAGCAGGGCTTCAGTTTCATTTTGGTCGATCCTATCTAAGTCGGCCTGGCAGGGCCTGGCGGTTCTGGTGTCATGTTGGTTTTGCGCCAGATGGGGTCGTTTTGATCTGCCGCTCGATAGGGAGGTATTTGTCCGGATTTCATGGCGAGCATGAGGCGAAGATCAGCTGCGCCCGCCCTGCAATCAGGCAAGATTGTGTCAAAATCCAAGATTCGGGATCTTTTTGACAAAAACTTCACGGGCCCCGACGCGTTGGGTTCAGGCGCAGCGCGAGAAGTCTAGATATTTGATATTGAAGGAAAACAACCCTTACGCGAGCCGCGCGTTTGATTCTATAACCATGCGTTGTTCGGATCAGACCGCATATCGCGGCATCGAAGACGCATCCCGCTTTGCGACACAGCCAAGGCATCCCAACTAGCCCAGTGCGGCGCGGATCTGGTCGCCCCGCGCGACAGGCGGCGCTGCCGCGGCGGCGGGTGTGCATTACCGGTGCGAGGTTTCAGAACATATCCCATAGCGGAGATATTCTGCACTGAAGGTTAAAAATAGGTAAACTCAGCCGGGCAGGCGCAGTGAGAATTTGGAAAACTTTAGGTTCGGCCTGATGCCGCAGGGCCAGCGCCCGCCGAGCCCGTCGCTAGTTTGCCACCAAAGTCAAAATCCGCTGATCCATCGCGTTGGGCTTGGCCTGCTGCAAGCGTTTGACGAAATCTGCAACCGGTTCAATCTGTGGTGCTGGCGTGACAGAAGCCTCGGTGCGCAGTATCAGGATCATCGCAATCCCAAGCCCCGCCGGATTGACCACCAAGGCCGGATGCTCTGCCCCAGCTTCGGCAGCGGCAAAGGCCACCCGCTGTTGACCCTGTCCGCCCTGCTGGCCCTGCAACAGATGCAGTACCTGCCCCGAGCCATCAACCACGGCAACCGAAAGATACCCCGGCCCCGGCGGGATGGTCAGATCAATCACCGGGTTTTCGCCGACGATATATCGCCCGTCAGGGTTCGCATCGGCGCGGTCGCCGTAGCCCAGCGCGATCGCAACCCCAGTCGAGGCCAGCATCGGAAAGCCGTTCAGCACTTGGCAGATCGCCGCGTTGCGGTGTTCTACCTGCAAGTTGAGCCTGCGTTCGCCAATCAAGGGCGCAAGGCTGGTTTTCAGATCAGCCTCTGCCTGCGCCGATTCGACAAAGCCCGCGATCTCAACCGCATCGGTTTCGCCATAGCCTGCAGCCGGTGGGTTACGCAGCGTCAGTGGCCCACAGTCTTGCCGCTTGGCCAGATCCTCGCTGAGTGCAGCCACTGCCAAAGCGGGCGGCGGGGATGCCACCGGTTCGGGCACAGCAACGGCTTTTGGTTCCAGTTCTGGCTTTGGCAAGGGCTTTGGCGCGGCAGGCACCTCTGCCGTCTGAACCTGAACCGGAGTCGGGGCAGGGGCGAATGCGCCCGAGAAATAGGCCACGCCACCACCTGCCAGCACAACCGCCACCGCCAATGGCAGAATGAATGATTTTCGCGCAACCGGTGCTGCAACAGAGACAGGCGGGGCGACAGAAGCGGGCGCGGCGACACCGAACGGGCTGGCGTGGCTTTCAACCCCGCCCGTCGCCGCAGATGGCAGTGCGCCGCTGATCACGGTCAGGTTTGCATTGGCGGCAGGCACCAGCGCAGGGTTGTCCAGCGCTGCGATCACCTGACCCATCGTCTCGGGCCGATTGGTCGGATCCGGTGACAGCATCCAGCGCAGCAACGGCACCAAGCCAGCATCAACGCCCGCAAGGTCCGGCACGGCTGCACGTTTGCCAACCGCATCCACAATCGAAAGCCCCATCGGCAACACAGCGCCTTTGCTGGCCGCAGCCGCCACCAAAGCCAGCGAATAGATGTCAGAGCGTCCGTCAACCTCGCCGCCAAACGCGCCCAACTGCTCGGGCGAGACCCAGTTGAACTTGCCGGCGAACTGCCCTTGCAACAGCGTTCCCGCGCCGATGGCCGAGGATTTCGCGATACCAAAGTCGATCAGTTTGGCATGCTCGACCTGGCCTTCCTCAAGAATGATATTATCGGGCGACATATCGCGGTGCACGACACCTGCGCGATGGGCTTTCTCTAGACCCGAGGCCACACGCCGCAGCATCACCCGCACCTGATCCACCGGCATTGACCCGGCCTCGATGCGGTCTGACATCGGCGTGCCAGACACGAATTCCATCACCAGACAGGGCCGCCCAATCCCCGGATCATTGGTAAAGACGTGATAGCGCACGATGGCGTCGTGGCTAAGCCGTGACAGGGTGGTGCTTTCCTTTTGGAACAACGCCACGATCTTTGGGTCATGCGCCAAACTTGGCAGCACAATCTTGATCGCCACTGGCTCGCCGTTGTGGATGTTGTGGCCGCGATACACCTCGCCCATGCCGCCCGCGCTGATCAGGCTGTCGATCTGATAAGTGCCGATGATCTGGGTGCCACCCGACACCGTGGTGGCGCGATCACGCGGAGGGATGGGCGGCTGGTCGGAATCGGTGGGAACCTGTGTCATGCGCTATTTACACCCGCCCAAAGCCCATTGCTGCAAGCCTAGCTTAAAGGTTTCGCCCAGCGGATGCGGTTTGGCCAGCGCCTCTGCCGCGTTCGGTTTGGTATAGGTTTGCGCCTGATCGCACAGGCTGGCCTCATTCCAGGCATGACAATTCGCGCAGGTCTTGTCGCGCCACGCGGCATCCGGCAAGCCCTCAATCGGGCTGAATTGTGGGGTGGCGCTGGCGATCAGCTCGGCAATCGAGCGGCCTTTCACATGCTCACCGACCGGAAACGGGGTGGTAAAGGTCAGGCCCATCAGATCAGCCGCTGGGTTTGGGGGCGCGACTTCCGCCGGGGCAAGTGCCAACAGCGCCAATTCAGTCTGCGCAAGGCCGACAAACAGCCCCTGCGGATAGGCGGTCAGATAGGCCTGATACGCCGCCGCGGTCTTCGCGCCCTGCGTCGCCGCGATCAGCTCTTTCTGCGCAACATAGCCTTCAACCGCCTGCACCGGCATCAACCCCATACCGCGCGCGGTGGTCAGGGCCTTGGCCAACAACGCTTCGGCCTCGGCCATATGCGGGCTTTGCGGGTGATCTTTGACAAAGCCTTGCAGCTGGCCGATGTCTTGGCTGATCAGCGCCGCTTGCCATGCGGCATCATCGGTTTGCGCCTGCAATGGCAGCGCCAGCACAGCCAGCACTGCCCCCAACACATATCTCCTCAAGCCCTGCTGCATGTTACGGCTGCACCAAGGCGAATTCGATCCGGCGGTTGCGCGATTTATGCTCGGGCGTGTCATTGTCGAACAGCGGCTTGTCTTCGCCATAGCCCGTGGCGGTGAAACGCTCGGCAGCAAGGCCCTTTTTCACCAGATAGCGCACCACGGCTTTCGCGCGTTGCTGCGACAAATACTGATTGGCGGCGGGCGAACCATCGGCATCCGTATGGCCTGACACGTCAATCTTCAATCCGGGGCAGCGCGCGATGATTGCGGCAACGCTATCCAGCAGCGCCGCACTGTCGGCCTGCAACCGGGCCGAGCCAGAATGAAAGTTGATATTGCCGCTGCGCGACAAGATCTCAAACCGTCCGGTGCAGGCGGCAAGATCAAGGTCGCCGGTCGGCTCTAGTGCCACATCTGCGGCGGGGGATACCGGAGCCTCGGGCAAAGCCTCTGCCATTTCGGGCGCTGCGGGTTCTGCAGTTGCTTCTGCAGGGGCAGGGGCCGGTTGCGGGGCGGGGGCAGTCGCACCACCATTGCGCTTTAGCGTCAGATCAAAGCTGACGGTGCCTGACGGGATGATCACCACATTCGCCGCCTCTTGCAGCTTTTGCACGCCGTCAGCCAAGCCAAAATCATCGGTCGCGATCACCAGCGGCACCGTGGACGACACCACCACCGTATCATCTTGCAGCAAAGTCACCGCAACGTCGGTTTCAAGCTGCTTTTGCACCCCATGCAGATCCAGCGTGAACGGCAAATGCAGGGTCTTGCGCCGCACGCTGGCCAGATCAGCCAGATCGGCTGGGTTGATCTTGGCGGTGATCACCGCCTCGGGGAAGCGAAAGGTTTCAAACAGCAAAAATCGCATCCGCACATTGCGCAGATCAATCTTGGTATCGACCGAGTCTAGAAACACATGCAGCGTCACCGCACCATCCGCCGTGACCTCACCCGAAAAGGCGGCAAAGGTGCTGGATTCAACCTTGGTGACGTTTTTCACCGATTGAAACCGCAACTGCGAGGTTTGCGCCTCGACCTGCCAGCCCGGCGCAAAACTTGCCTCTTGCGCCGCCATCGGCATCGCAGCCATCAGGGCAAGCAGCGCCAGCATAAACCGCAAGCAGGGCCGTGCGTAATCTGGGCTTGGCATCGAAAGCTCCTGAAAAAAGCTTGGGAAAGATGGGGCGGTTTGGGCATTAACACGGCTAAGGATCAACACTGGCCTACAGGGCAAGGCTATCGAAACCCCCTTCACCGCGCAAGCGCCACACCGCACAGCTTTTGCCCCATCGCTGCCGCCCATGACGGCGCAAATACATCGCCGCGCGGCCTCGACAATTGAAGCAGTTATTTTATACTTAAAGCAATTCCCAATGCCGGAGCTCACCATGCTTGATGCCTTCATCTGCGATTACATCCGCACCCCGATCGGTCGCTTTGGGGGCAGCCTGTCCAGTATCCGCACCGATGATCTTGCCGCACTGCCGCTGCGCGCACTGATCGCCCGCAATCCGGGCGTCGATTGGGCGGCGGTCGATGATGTGGTGATGGGCTGCGCCAATCAGGCAGGCGAGGATAACCGCAACGTCGCCCGCATGGCGGCTTTGCTGGCGGGTCTGCCTGTTGAAGTCAGCGGCACCACCATCAACCGCCTCTGTGGCTCTGGCATGGATGCGGTGCTGCTCGCCGGTCGCCAGATCATTGCCGGCGAAGCTGATCTGATCATCGCAGGCGGAGTCGAGTCGATGTCTCGCGCGCCGTTTGTGATGCCCAAGGCCGAAACCGCGTTCTCCCGCGCCGCCGAAATCCACGACACCACCATCGGCTGGCGTTTCATCAATCCGCTGATGCAGCAGCAATACGGCACCGATTCGATGCCCGAAACCGCCGAGAACGTCGCCGAAGATTGCGCCGTCACCCGCGCTGATCAAGACGCCTTTGCTTTGCGCAGTCAGGCCAAGGCCAGCGCTGCCCAAGCCAACGGGCGGCTTGCGCGCGAGATTACCCCGGTCAGCATCCCGCAACGTAAGGGCGATCCCATCCTGATCAGCCAAGATGAACACCCGCGCGCGACCACGCTGGAAGCCCTCGCCAAACTCGGCACCCCGTTCCGCAAGGGCGGCACAGTCACCGCAGGCAACGCCAGCGGCGTCAATGATGGCGCCACCGCACTGATCATCGCCTCGGCCGCCGCCGTGCGCAAACACGGCCTGACCCCAATCGCCCGCATCCTTGGTGGGGCCACCGCAGGCGTCGCCCCCCGCGTCATGGGTCTGGGGCCGATCCCCGCCAGCCAGAAACTGATGGCCCGGCTTGGCCTTTCCCAAGCCGATTTCGACGTGATCGAGCTGAACGAGGCTTTCGCGTCGCAAGGTCTCGCTACCCTGCGCGCTTTGGGCATCGCTGACGACGACCCCCGCGTGAATCCCAATGGCGGCGCAATCGCGCTGGGCCATCCGCTTGGCATGACCGGCGCGCGGATCACCGGGACGGCAGCGCTGCAGCTGCAACCCGGTCAGCGCGCCTTGGCCACCATGTGCATCGGCGTCGGCCAAGGCATCGCCATAGCGTTGCAGGCGGTTTGATCAGGAAAACCGCTTCTTCCAGAACCAGCGCCGCCCTTCGCGCAACGACCTGTTCGAGCGGCTGACCAGCATCAACAGCGACGGCGTCACGATCAGCGTCAAGATCGTCGCAAAGGCCAGCCCGTAAACGATGGCCGACGACAGCGAGATCCACCATTGGGTCGACGGCGCGCCAATTGTCGTCTCGTGGCTGAGCAGTTCTAGGTTCAGCCCGAAGGCAATCGGCATCACCCCGAAAATCGCCGTCAGCGCCGTCAGCACCACAGGGCGCGCGCGTTCGCGGCAGGTCTCTAACACCGCCTCGATCTTGTCCATACCCTCGTCGCGCAGCTGGTCATAGGTGGCGATCAGCACGATATTGTTGTTCACCACCACGCCCGCCAAAGCAATCACCCCGATCCCGGTCATCACCACGCCAAACGGCTGGCCCATGATCATCAAGCCAAGAAACACGCCAATCGTTGACATGATCACCGCCGACAGCACCAAGCCCACCGAAATGAACTTGTTGAACTGCGCCAGCAGCACCACGAAAATCAGGAAGATCGCCGCGCCAAAGGCTTTGCCCAGAAACGCCCCAGCCTCGGCCTGCTCTTGATCCTCACCCGCCATGTTCCAGCGCATCCCGGCTTTGGCATAGCCATCCTCGGCAAAGGCTTTCTCGACCAGTGCTTGCACCTGTTGCCGCACCAAATCAGGTTGCACGCCTTCCGCCGCCGCAATCCCGGCCTGCACGGTGATGGTGCGCGCACCGCCCAAACGTGTCAGCGTGCCCGTGGTCGGCGCAGCACTCCGCGTCACAAAGTTGGAAATCGGCACCGGCCCATCGGGCGTCTCAATCCGCAACTGATCCAAAGCCGAGATCGTCCGCTGTTCGGTAGGCAGCCGCAGCACGATATCCACCGGATCATCCGACCCCGCAGGCCGAAACTCTGACAGCTTCAGCCCCGATGTCACCATCTGCACAACCGCCCCCACCGCAGCAGGCGACGCACCATAGCGCGCGGCCTCGCCCCGATCGACCTGCAACTCCCAATCCACCCCCGGCAGAGGCAAGCCATTCGCCACGTCGATCACATTCGGTATCGTCTTCAGCTTGGCCGCAATCGCTCTGGCGGCATCGTTCAACCCCGCCGGATCATCCGCCTGCAATTCAATCTGAATAGCCTTACCGGTCGGAGGCCCCGCCGCAGGCACCGATACCTCAATATCAACCCCGGGAATCCCCTGCATCGCCACCCGCAGATCGGCGAGGATGTCATTGGCGGGCTTTCTCTCGCGCCAATCGACGAATTCATACTGTATCACCCCAATCGTATCGGGCGGAGCTTCGCCGCCATTGCGACCGGGCGCACCGACGCGGGTGTAAACCGTCTTTAATCCCGGCCAGCCCAAAATCCGCGCCTCGGCCTGACGGGTCAAAGCGTCCATCTCATCCACCGACAGATTGCCGCGCGCCTTGACGTAAAGCAGGCCGTAATCCGGTTCGACATTCGGGAAAAACTCGACGCCATTGCCGTATTTGCCATAGGTCACAGGCACCGCAACCAAGGTTCCCACGGCCAGAAACAGCACGATAAAAGGATGCCGGATCGCCTTGCCGACCACCCACATATACGCCCCATCCTTATGGCGCGGCGGCTCGGCAAACGGTTTGGCGATGATCGCGCCCAAAGTCGGCACGAAGATCAGCGCATACAGCATAGACGCCGACAGTGTCGCAATCAGCGTGATCGGCATGTATTTCATGAACTCGCCCACCACCCCCGGCCAGAACAGCAGGGGCGAGAACGCCGCAATCCGCGTCAGGGTCGAGGCAATCACCGGCCCCGCCATTTTATGACTGGCCTCGGCAAAGGCCGTGCGCCGCTCCATCCCCTCATTCATGCGGCGTTCGGCATATTCCACCACGATGATGGCATCATCCACCAGCATCCCCACCGCCAGAATAAGGCTGAACAAAACCACAAGGTTCACCGTCAACCCCGCCAGTTGCAGCCCCAGAATCCCCATCAGGAACGACGACGGAATGGCCAAGCCAATCAGGATCG
The DNA here is from genome assembly GCF_030161095.1 of Cypionkella aquatica. Taxonomy (GTDB): domain Bacteria; phylum Pseudomonadota; class Alphaproteobacteria; order Rhodobacterales; family Rhodobacteraceae; genus Cypionkella; species Cypionkella aquatica. The sequence goes on along the minus strand of NZ_BSPP01000004.1, from coordinate 450,938 downwards.
AAGACCGCACCGACAACGCATACAAGATCACGATGAACACCAGCACCACCGCCGTCAGCACCGAATTCTGCAGATCGCTCAGCATTTGCCGAATGGTGGTCGATTTATCCTGCGAAAACGACACCACCACCCCCGGCGGCATCTGCTTTTGCACCTCTTCGGTGACCGCCTTCACCCGATCAACCGTCTCAATCAGGTTCGATCCGATCCGCTTCGAGACCTCAATTGCCACCGCCGATTTACCATCCAGCCGGGTGATCGAGGTTGGATCTTTCAGCGCAGGCCGGATTTCGGCCAAGTCACTCACCCGCACAATCGCATTGCCCTCGGCCACCACCGGCAGCCCGGCCAGATCCTGCACCGTTTCTATCAGCGACGGCACCTTGATCGCATAGCGGCCCTCAACCCCCTCTAAAGAGCCCGCCGCGATCAGCCGGTTGTTGGCGTTGAATCCCGCGATCATCGTATCGGGGCGCAAGCCGTAGGATGACAGCTTGGCCGGATCAATCACGATCTCGACCACATCATCGCGCACGCCCTGCAAGGCGGCATCCAGCACGCCCGGAATATCCTCGATCCGGTCACGCAACGCCCGCACCGTGGCGTTCAAGGTGCGCTCTGGCACGTCGCCCGACAAAGTCACCACCAGCACCGGGAATTCCGACAGGTTGACCTCGTTCACCGTGGGTTCATCGACCTCGGCAGGCAGATCGGGGCGGGCATCGTCAACGGCATCCTTCACATCCGATTTCGCCTTGGCCAGATTGGCCCCTGCCTGAAATTCCAACAGCACGTTGCCGCCGCCCTGATAGGCGGTCGCGGTCATTTTCTTGATGCCTTGGATAGACTTCAGCGCAGTTTCCATCGGTCGCAGCAACAACCGCTCGGAATCCTCGGGCGAAATACCATCAAGGGTCATGGCCACATAAATGATCGGAATCTGCACATCCGGCTCGGCCTCTTTCGGGATCGAGTAATAGGCCAGCCCCCCCGACAAGATCAGGAAGACCAGCACCGAAAGCGTCAGTCGCGCGTTGCGAATTGCAAGTTCTACCAGTTTCATTGCATCGCCTCGGCTTGCGCGGGCGTCAGCTCTGAAACAGTCACTAAATCGCCATCAGAGACAAGATCCTGCCCCGCGACGATCACCTTTTTATCGCGCGGCACCCCCGTCACAACCATGCCAGCCGCGCCATCATCAATCACCGTCACTGGCGCAAAGACTGCCTTGTTATCCGCCCCCACCACCCGCAAGCCGATCACGCCATCCTCGTTGATGGTGATGATCGAGCGTGGCACCACCACCGCAGGCACCGCCGCCGTATACAACCGCACCTCGGCGGTCATCCCCGCCGGAATCGCATGATCGGCGTTCGGCAATGCCACTTCGACGCCAAAGGTCCGGGTCTTGGTTGACGCTTGCCGCATCACATGCCGCACCACGCCCTCCATCTCAACCCCGTCCACCAGCCGCACTTTGGCCTTCGAGCCGACCGTTACAAACGCCACATCACGCTCGCTGACCTCGGCTTTCACCACAATCGGGTCAAGCGCCAGAATGGTGGCAATCGCCGCCCCCGCCTGCACCCATTCGCCTAATTCGACATCGACCATATCAACCGACCCCGCAAAGGGGGCCTTCAACAGCAGCCGATCTTCTGCCGCGCGCGCCTGCGACAACCCCGCCTCTGCCGCAGCCTTGGCCGCCTTGCGCGAGATCAACTCCAGCTCTGCCATGCTGCCCTTGTCATACAGCGCCTGCCCCACCCGCAGCTCTTCGGTTGCCTGCGCCAAAGCGGCCTGCGCGGTATCAACCCCTGCCAAAACCTCGGCGCCTTCCAGCTTCATGACCAAAGCATCGGCAGCAATCTCACCGCCTTTGCTGACGCCCAATTCATGCACGATCCCTGCCGAGCGGGCGGCCAGAACCGCCTGTTTGTCAGCCTCTGTCACGCCCGAAATCCGAATTTCGCGTGCGTAATCAGTGAACACAGGGGCCACCGCCGCCACCGTGCGCTGCACAGGTGCAGCCACGGCCGCAGGATCAACTACCGGATCGACCGCCGGATCAACCGTAGTGCCAGCTTCCTCCGCTTTCAGCTCTTGGCTGCCCACCGCCGAAAACTCGCCCGTCGCCACCCAAGCGGCAGCTGCGACAAACACCGCAATGGCAGTAACCCGATGAGCGGTAAAAAATGACATGCGCTTAACCCTTACAAATCCAAAAAGCCGCCCAAAGGCGTTCGGTTTTCCAACCGTTTCGATCAACAAGAGTTTATTGCTTCGCCGCAAAGGTCAATCCATCGCGGCAAAGCAATTGCCTGTTTTTACAGCACTGTCGGAGGTTAGGCCTTGGTCAGCCGCAAAATCTGCGACGCGCCCGAGCGGCCATCCGTCACCACATAAACCGCGCCATCCTGGCCAAGTTTCACATCCCGCACCCGCTCGCCCAGACTGATCTGCTGCTCATAAGCCACGCGATCATCCTTCATATGCAGCACCACAACGCCTTGGCTGACCAGCCCACCGACCAGAAACGCGCCGTTCCATTCGGGGAATTCATCTCCCTGATAGAATGTCATCCCCGAAGGCGCGATCACCGGATCCCAATAATACACCGGTTGTTCGGTCGCGGCGGTGGCGGTGATGCCATCGCCGATATTCGCCCCACTATAGTCGATGCCATAGGTCACTTCCGGCCAGCCATAGTTCAGCCCAGCCTCGGGGCGGTTCAACTCGTCACCTCCACGCGGGCCGTGTTCCACTGTCCAAAGCCGCCCTTTGTCATCCAATGCCGCCGCCTGCATATTGCGATGCCCAAGGCTCCAGACCTGAGGCAAAGCGCCGTCCAGAGCCACAAATGGATTGTCACCCAGCGCAGCCCCGCTGGCATCAATGCGGAAAACCTTGCCAAAACCACTGGCGGGGTCTTGTGCCTGCTGGCGGGTCGCGGCGTCAGACCTCTCACCCACCGTCACAAACAACTCACCCTGCGCGCCGAACACCAGGCGCGATCCGAAATGCGCATTGCCAGAATGGCTGGGCGTTTGGCGGAAGATCACGCGGACATCTTCCAACCGCCCGCCGCCTGCCTCATCCAGCACCAGCTTTCCCGAGGCCACAGCCGTGCCATTGCCATCGTCACGCGGCTCTGCATAAGAGAAAAACACCTGACCATCTGTCTCGAACTGCGGTGACAGAGCCACATCAAGCAACCCACCCTGACCACGCCCATCAACCTCTGGCAGGCCAGTGATCTCTGGCCCCAAGCTGCCATCCGCTGCCACAATCCGCAGCGCCCCGGCCTTCACCGTCGTCAGCATCCGGCCATCCGGCAAAAACTCCATCGCCCAAAGCGGCGGCAGATCGGCGGCGATCACTTGCGTGTCCACCGTTGTCAAAGTGTCAGGCTGCGGCGCGCGGGTCTGATCCGCCCGCTGCGGCGTTTGCCCGACACCATTCGGCGCGCGCGTCTCAACCGGCTGCTGTGCCACAGCCGCCCCGGCTGTCGCTGTCACCCCGGCCAAAGTCACCGCAAGGCCGCGCAACAACGGCGATTTCAGGAACTTATTGCCCTTGTGACGGGTCATATCGCGGAAATTGAGCATCAAACTCTCCTGTTGTTACAAAGCATCGCGGGCGGATCGCCACTGTTTCAACGCTTTAGATGGGGTCGCTCAGATGCCAAACCAGCCCCGACGCCCGGGCTCGGCGGCTTTCTGCCACGCGCCAATCCGGCCAAATCTTGCTATCCCGCCGCAGCATCCATGCTATGCAAGGGCCAATCACTTTTGCAGGAAAGCCCGCATGCCCGCGCCGAAAAACCATCTGAAAGCCGCTCTTGCCGCCAAGATCCCGCAATTTGGCATCTGGGTGAATCTCGCCAGCCCCTATTCCGCCGAATTGCTGTCGGGCTGTGGCTTTGACTGGCTGCTGATTGATGGCGAACACGGCCCCAATTCGATCCCGACCATGCTGGCGCAGGCGCAAACCATCGGTCAGCGCACCAACACCGTGGTGCGGATTCCGGTGGGCGAGACGCATCGCATCAAACAGGTGCTCGACCTTGGCATCCAGACCGTGATGGTGCCGATGATCGAAAGCGCCGATCATGCTGCCGCGATGGCAAAGGCGATGAAATACCCGCCTCAAGGCGTGCGGGGTCTGGGTGCTTCGGTGGCGCGGGCTGCCGATTTTGGCCGTGTTAGTGACTATTTGACCAGTGCCAACGCCGAAACCTGCCTGATCCTGCAAATCGAAAGCCGCGCCGGATTGGCAGCGCTGCCCGCAATTCTGACTCTGCCTGATATCGAATGTATCTTCATCGGTCCCTCCGATCTTGCCGCCGATATGGGCTTTCCGGGCAATACCGAAGCGCCCGAGGTGCAGGCGGCGATTGAGGAAGCCATGCGCCAGATCATCGCCAGCGGCAAAGCCGCGGGTATCCTGACCTTTGATCTCGCACGCGCCAAACATTACCGCGACATGGGCGTGACCTTTCTGGGCGTCGGCGGCGACATTCCCCTGTTGTTGAACGCCGCCACCGCCTTGGCCGCAGCCGTGCGCATCTGATGGAACCTGATGACCAGATCACTTTGTTCAAACCCGCCAGTTGGCTGCGCCCCGCCCGCGGCCCGCGCTATGAACAGCTTTATCGCCACCTGTCGGCCAGCATCGCCTCGGGTACGCTAAGCCCGGAAACCCAATTGCCGCCCGAGCGTGAACTGGCCGAAATTGCCGAAGTGTCGCGCGTGACCGTGCGCAAAGCCATCGCGCAACTGGTCGAGGATGGCGTGTTGGAACAGCGCCGGGGGGCGGGGACTTTCGTGCGCATCCCCCGCGCCAAGATGGAGCATTACCTGTCCAAGCTGTTGTCTTTTACCGAATATATGCTTCAGCGCGGGAAAACTCCGACCAGCACCATCATCAATCGCGGCATCTTTCACCCCAGCCCGGACGAGCAGATCGCCCTTGGCCTTTCTGCCGCCGATCGCGTCGCGCGGATTGAACGCTTGCGGATGGCAGATGGCATTGCGATGGCGGTGGAATGGTCGTCGCTGCCGCAAGATATCCTGCCCGATCCCGGCGTTGTCGGCACCTCGCTTTACGATGTGTTGCGCGCCAATGGCACCGCGCCGTCCCGCGCCGTGCAGCGCATCACTGCGATCAATTTGCCCGCCAGCGAATCCCGCCTGCTTGATCTGCCAGAAAATACCGCCGTTCTGCGCATTGACCGAACCGGCTTTCTGCCAACGGGCCGCCCGGTCGAATTCACCCGTGGGCTTTACCGCTCGGATATCTATGATTTCATTGCCGAATTGCGGCTAGAGCAGAACCTATAGATCCTGATGCCGCGCCCGAAATGCGGCCAATTCGGCGGGCGTCGGGGCATGGCCGGTAAAGATCAGCACATAGTCCGGGATCGAGTGCAGGCGAAACTGCAAGGATTCCTCGGTGCGCATCGAGATATAGCCCACCTGCGTCAAATACACCGTCTGCGCCCGCACCCGAGCCTCTAGCGCCGGATACAAAAACGTCTCGAACATGGCTGTCAGAGCCTGAACCCGCGCCAGATCCGCCGCCTTCAGCACCTCGGCCAAAGCGCTGTCGGTCAGGGCCCAAGTGCGGATGGCAAACTCCATCCGGCTGTCAAACAACGCAGGGGTGATCCAGCAATCGTTCACATTCAGCATCGCCTCGGCAATCGTCGCTGCCGGGGCTTGGGTGCGGGCGATCAGATTGGCGGTGTTCTGGCTTTGCCAACGCGCGATCAGTCCCGCCAAAAGCGCCTCTCGATCTGCGAAATGCCAGTAAAAACTGGTGCGCGACAGACCAAGCTTTGCGGCCAGCGGCATCACCTTGACCGCCTCTACGCCGCCTTCCACCAACAGGGCATAGGCTGCGTCAAGCCAGACTTCGGGCGTGCCGCGCCAACCACGTTCGGGTGTTTGTGTTGTATCCATCGCCGCAGACTAAGGCCCATCGGGGTGCATTTCAACCTCTGCACAGAAAACTTGACACATATGTCGATTCCTGTTTTCCTGCTGAAAACCCCAGCCACATTCACCGCGAGGCCACAATGTCCACTGATCCGCTGTTGCAGCCCTATCAACTCAAACACCTGACGCTGCGCAACCGCATCATGACCACCAGTCACGAGCCTGCCTATCCAGAAGACGGCATGCCGAAGGATCGCTACCGGCTGTACCATCTTGAACGCGCCAAGGCTGGGGTGGCATTGACGATGACCGCAGGCTCGGCTGCCGTGTCGAAAGACAGCCCGCCGGTGTTCAACAACATCCTCGCCTATAAGGACGAGGTGGTGAAGTGGATGAAGCAGCTGACCGATGATTGCCACGAGGCTGGGGCCGCCGTGATGATCCAGCTGACCCACCTTGGCCGTCGCACCCGCTGGGACAAAGGCGATTGGCTGCCCGTCGTCAGCGCCAGCAAGTCGCGCGAACCCAGCCACCGCGCCTTCCCGAAGGTGATCGAAGATTGGGACATCGAGCGCATCATCACCGACTATGCCGACGCGGCAGAGCGGATGAAAGAAGCGGGCTTGGATGGCGTGGAATTCGAGTGCTACGGCCATTTGATGGACCAGTTCATGTCGCCCTTCACCAACAGCCTTGCTGCTCCCTATGGTGGGTCTTTGGAAAATCGCGCCCGTTTTGCGATGGATGTGCTGGCGGCCTGCCGCAAACGTGTGGGGGAAAACTTCCTGCTGGGCGTGCGTTACACGGCGGATGAAGTAGAGCAGGGCGGCATCTCCGCCGATGAAGGCGTCGAAATCGGTAAAATGTTCCGCGACTCGGGGCTGGTCGATTTCCTGAACATCATCAAGGGCCGTATTCACACTGACCCCGCGATGACCGATGTGATCCCAATTCACGGCATGAAATCCGCCCCTCATCTCGATTTCGCAGGCCGTATCCGGGCCGAAGTCGGCCTGCCCACCTTCCACGCCGCCCGCATCCCCGATGTTGCCACCGCCCGCCATGCGATTGCCTCGGGGCAGTTGGATATGGTCGGCATGACCCGCGCCCATATGGCCGATCCGCATATCGTGCAAAAGATCGTCGAGGGGCGCGAGGATGACATCCGCCCCTGCGTCGGCGCCACCTATTGCCTTGACCGCATTTACCAAGGTGGCATGGCTTTGTGCATCCATAACCCCTCCACCGGCCGCGAAGAAACCCAACCGCACGCCATCGCCCTCGCCACGACCAAACGGCAGGTCGTTGTCGTCGGCGCAGGCCCCGCCGGGCTAGAGGCCGCCCGCGTCGCCGCCGAACGTGGCCACAAAGTCACCGTGTTCGAGGTTGCCGCCGAAGCGGGTGGCCAAATCCGCCTGACCGCGCAAACCAAACGCCGCGCCGAATTGATCGGCATCATCGACTGGCGCATGGCCCAATGCGCAGCCCTCGGCGTGGAATTCCGCTTCAACACCTGGGCCGAAGCCGACGAAATCCTGGCCGAGAACCCTGATGTCGTGATCATCGCCACAGGCGGCATGCCCGAGAAAGACATCCTCAGCTTTGGCAACGATCTGACCGTCTCCGCCTGGGACATCCTGTCAGGCGATGTCAAACCCGGCGCCAACGTGCTGCTCTATGACGATGCCGGCGACCACACCGCCCTGCAGGCCGCCCAAACCCTCGCCGAGGCCGGTGCCAAGGTTGAGATCATGACCCCCGACCGCACCTTCGCCCCCGAAGTGATGGCGATGAACCTTGTCCCCTACATGCGCGCTTTGCAGGACAAGGACGTGACCTTCACCGTCACCTATCGCCTGACCGGAGTTGAAAAGGACGGCAACCAGATCAAAACCACCGTCGATTCCGATTACATGGCCTTGGGCAAAACCGGCCACTACGATCAGATCGTCGTCAACCACGGCACCCAGCCGCTTGCGGACATCTACTTCGATCTCAAGCCGCGCTCGGTCAACCTTGGTGCTGTCGATTACGACGCCCTGATCGCGGGCCAACCACAAACCTATGGCGGCGGCCCGGCTGGCTTTCAGCTGTTCCGCATCGGTGACGCGGTCGAGGCCCGCAACATCCACGCCGCGATCTACGACGCCCTCCGCCTCACCCGCCTGATCTGACCCTTTCGCGCGCCGCGGCACCCCCCCCGGCGCGCGCCCAACTCACCCAAGCTTAACCACCCCACGGCACCCTGCCCCAAACAGGAGGCCGCCATGCACACCGAAATCACCCACATTCCCACCGCCGAAATCCTCGACGAAGCGCTGCTGCGCGACCGCGCCCATCTCGACACCGAGGCGCTCGAAGACCTCGCCGCCTCCATCCACCGCGACGGATTGCGCCAACCGATCGAGGTCTGGGCGCTCTCCCAACCGACCGAGACCCACCGCTACGGCCTGATCTCGGGCCTGCGCCGCCTCACCGCCACCCGCCTGCTGCACACCCGCAACCCCGCCACACACACCACCATCGCCGCCTTCATCCGCACCCCCGCCTCGATCCCCGACGCCATGGCGCAGATGATCGCCGAAAACGAAATCCGCGAAAACCTCACCCCGTGGGAGCGCGGCCTCACCCTCGCCCGCGCCGTCGAGCAAGACCTGTTCCCCACCATCGACGCCGCCATCCTCGCCCTGCACCCCACCGCCACCAAACAGAAACGCACCCGCCTGCGCACCCTCGCCCTTGTCGCCGAAGAGTTTGAAGACTGCATCGCCACCCCCGAACTGCTGTCGCAAAACCAGATAGAGCGCCTCGCCGCCTGCCTGCGCGCAAACCTCACCCCGGTGATCCGCCAGATTCTAAAGGAGAACCGCAAAGCCAGCCTGCCCAGCCAATGGGCCGCCCTCACCCCCACCCTGACCGAAGCCCTGGACCCCGAGTCCGACCCCACCCCCACCAAACCCGGCCGCCCGCGTCGGCTGCTGACGTTGAAACAGGGGCTGACGATAAGGCGAGAACGCTGCGCGGGCGGCTGGTCGCTGAAATTCACCGGCCCAGAGGCGAAACGCAACGGCCTGATGGACGACGTGATGGACGAGATCGAGCGGCTGTTTCAGCCGAGGTAGAGGAATGGAGTAAATGTCTTTAAGAAAAACCTTCAGTTTGAAGGCCTTTCCGGCTCAAGACGATCCGCTTCCTCCTTCAAGGTTTCTATCGAGTTTGCACGAATTTGCATGATAAGTCTGCCCAAAAAATTTCGACCGCGACCATCAGTGAACCCCCAATATGTGTCGCCCCAATCGTTTCCTTCGACCAGATATTTCGGCGCTGTCTCCTGCAGCAATCTGTAAGCTGAATCGTTGGAAAACTTCTGAATTAGAAGTTCAGTCATAATTCTAAGTTTAACATAATCCCAGTCATCACGAACATAGCCCATGATACGCAATTCATTTGCAGCTATCTTTGATGCGCCTGCAGTTAGTTCCGGCCCCTCGAAAAGGCTTGGTAAAGATTCTTTTGTTACAGTGACACCTCGTGAGGCAAGCCTTGAATTTATCCTGTGGATCTCTTTATCGCCAACTCGCTCTAACGCATTTGGAGGGAATTTTGCCGCTTGATACGCGTGCTCAACAGACGCATATAGGCTGCGGCTTCGAACGGTTGGAATTTCATAAAAATTTGAGAGCGATGTGCCCCTGAATGAGATCTTCAGTTGATATGTCTGCAAATCTTTTATAGCAATTTCTGTTGGAAATCTAATAGCGTCTTCGTATATGCGACCCATCGTTTTATCAACAAGTGTGTGGCCCGAACTAGAGTATCTAGCTCTTACACATGAGATCATCTTCTTGCGCTCTAGTATTTCCTTCAAATCGAATTTAGGCTCTATAACTCTTGAGACGGGTAGAACGCCCACAGAGTGAGTGTATGCAGATCGCGTTGCAATGGCGCATTTCTCCAGGGCATCTATTCTGATTTGACTTCGCACAATATCAGCTTCTGCAATTGCAATATCTATTTGCCGTGGCAATGCACTGCGAATTGCGCTCGCAACCATAGAGATAGTTGATCCTGTTGAAGTATTGTCGTCAACGACAACAACCCTTTTTCCTCTTACTTCTTTTCGTAGCTTCATGGCGAAGCGAGTAAGGTTTGCCGGATCGGTGGATGCGCCATCAAAATCTCTTTTAATGGAATGTATGGATACAGGAAATAATAAGACTTTTGATGGGCGCATCAGAAGCATTTTTTGAATTGACTGATAAGCCATTGCTAACTCAGTTGATCCAGAGGGAAGTCCAATTATGATTTCCGGTTGAATTCTTTGACTTGCACAGTATCTAAAAGCTGCAGCGCACATCACTATTGGATGTGCAGACTCTGGCCGTGTTATATGCCTTGAAGATAAACTGCGACCTTCATACTCTGTAATCAAGTGTGCGATGACTTTATCGAGAATAAGTTTTGATGCAATGATAGAAGCATAGCTAAGCGAGGCGAAGGTTCCTCTGCCAAATAAAATTCCATAGAATAAATCAACACAGTTTTGCGCGAGTTTTTGCATATCTCGACGTAAGGATTGATAGGATGGATTATCGAAGTGATAACCACCAATCTTTTCTCGGTAAATCAGCCCATTCAATATTGTAACTGCCGAGTTCTTAATATAATCTGCAATGCCAATTTGAAAGAGTAATGGCATGTTATTTCCGAGCGACTCAACTCCTTCAAGAAAATCTACTTTAAATGTATCAAACTTCTGACGCAACTCAAAGGTCGGATTGGATGATATAGTATATCGGCTTCCCCGGAGATGCACAAGATTTCTGAATATCGTAACGCGTCTCGACCTTTTAAAATAGGCTGGTGCACTATCTCCAAAAAAGGAAACAGATACTCGAGCAGATCCATCTAGGGAAAAATGATCCGAATGATTATTCAATATGGGTAAGTGAATGAAGTGACTGGCTGCGCGGGAGCGAACGAAATTTGCGTTACGCATCACATTGAGCACTATGTTATCAAAATCAGTGCAGTCAGGAAACTGGTCAATCTGATTATTCTTTATTGAATACATTTATGAGGCTTTAACTTATATTTCTAGTCTATGGTTACCTTGTAGTGCATTTCCTGACATGAATACAGTCAGGTTGCAATGATCGCCGCTAGGCGTATAGACCGCGCTTGGCCAAACCTTAACAAATCCTTAAATCCACCACCCCAACCCCCTGATATCCCACAACAAAAAAAGGTCCCGAGTTGGGACCCTACCCGATCCGCCCCCGAACCCCGCCAGTCTGGCCCCGGTCCAGCAACAAATGGTCGGCCAGAACGCAGGCCATCATCGCCTCCCCCACCGGAACCGCCCGGATCCCCACGCAGGGGTCGTGCCGTCCCTTGGTGACCAGATCAATCTCCGCCCCCGTGCCATCAATCGTCGCCCGGGGCGTCAAAATCGACGAGGTCGGCTTCACCGCGAACCGCACCACCACCGGCTGCCCGGAAGAAATCCCGCCCAATATCCCCCCCGCATGGTTCGACAGAAACTCCGGCCCTGCAGCCCCCATCCTGATCTCATCCGCGTTCTCAACCCCGGTCAACCCAGCCGCCGCGAACCCGTCCCCAATCTCGACCCCCTTCACCGCATTGATCGACATCATCGCGCTGGCCAGATCCGAATCCAACTTCCCATACAATGGCGCCCCCAACCCCGCAGGCACGCCCGAGGCCGTGACCTCAATCACCGCCCCCACCGAATTGTGGGCCAACCGCAGTCCGTCCAGATAGTCAGCCCAAGGCTCCACCATCCCCGCGTCCGGGCACCAGAACGGATTGTCCTCAATCACCGCCGCATCAAACCGCCCGCGATCAATCGCCACGACGCCCATCTGCACCATATACCCGCGGATCACCAATCCCGGAGCCAGCGAGGCCAACACAGCCCGCGCCACCCCCCCCGCCGCGACCCGAGACGCCGTCTCCCGCGCCGAAGACCGCCCCCCCCCGCGATAATCCCGCACCCCATACTTCTGATGATACGTAATATCCGCATGCCCCGGCCGAAACGCCTGCGCGATGTTGCTGTAATCTTTCGACCGCTGGTCCGTATTCTCAATCATCAACTGAATAGGCGTCCCCGTGGTGACACCCTCAAACACCCCCGACAGAATCCGAACCTCATCCGCCTCTTTCCGCTGGGTGGTGAACTTCGACGTCCCCGGCTTGCGCCGATCCAGCCAAGGCTGCAAATCCGCCTCACTCAGCTTGATCCCCGGAGGACACCCGTCCACTGTGCAACCAATCGCAGGCCCGTGACTTTCGCCCCAGGTGGTGACGCGAAACAGATGACCGAAGGTGTTCAGGCTCATGGGCGGGCTCCTCTTTGTCACCCCAATAAGCCAAGCCATGCCCCCGATAAACCCTTAAAGCAGTTGACACAGGCTCGCAGCCCCCGAGTTTTCAGGGCCGCAAATCTGCCCCCTTGCGCCTGATCCAGCTTTGCCTATGCTTTGCCCTACCTCGGGGAGCCCCCGGCGTTTCTCTGAAATGCCCAAAGGCTGAGATGCGAAAGCGAACCCGTCGAACCTGAACCGGATCATACCGGCGGAGGGAAGGTGCATGGGTTCTCCATTGCCGACCAATTCCGTCGCAACTTGGAGAAAGACATGAATACCAAACTCCTCGCTGCGGGCCTTGCATGTATTGCGAGCCAAGCCGCAGCCGAAACCCCCACGCTGACCGTGTTGACCTATGACAGCTTTACCTCGGAATGGGGCCCCGGCCCTGCGATTGAAAAGGGGTTTGAGGCCAGCTGCGGCTGCGATGTGAAATTCATCTCGGCAGGCGATGGCGCGGCGCTGTTGGCGCGGGTCAAGCTGGAGGGCAAGGACAGCAAGGCGGATGTCGTGGTGGGGTTGGATACCAACCTGACCGCAGATGCCAGTGCGACCGGGTTGTTTGCCCCCGTTGCGGCCCAGCCGAACAGCCTGCCGGTGCCGTTCAGCGATGCCAATTTCATCCCGTTCGACTGGGGCTATTTCGCCTTTGTTTATGACAAAACCAAGGTGGCCGTGGCGCCGACCAGCTTTGCAGAGCTGGCTGCGTCTGATCTGAAAGTGGTGATCGAAGACCCACGCTCATCCACCCCCGGTCTGGGGTTGGTGTTGTGGGTGAAGGACGCTTACGGCGACAAGGCCCCGCAGATCTGGGCGGATCTGGCCGATAACATCATCACCGTCACCCCCGGCTGGTCGGAAGCTTACGGCATGTTCACCGAAGGGCAGGCCGATATGGTGCTGTCCTACACCACCTCGCCCGCCTATCATCTGATCGCAGAGCAGGATGACACCAAGGCGGCGGCGGCTTTTACCGAGGGGCATTACATGCAGGTCGAAGTGGCGGGCAAGCTGGCCTCGTCGCAACAGCCGGCGCTGGCGGATCAGTTTCTGGCCTACCTGACCTCGGATGCGGCGCAAAGCGTGCTGATCACCACGAACTGGATGTATCCCGCGAAAACCCCGGCGGAAGGGCTTCCGAAGGGCTTTGAAACACTGGTTCAGCCCGCTAAATCGCTGCTGATGACGGCCGCCGATGCCGAAGCCGCCCGTGCCCCTGCGATTGCGGAATGGCAAGCAGCGCTTTCAAAATAAGCCCAGCCCAAGGGCTGAGCATTGTCATTGCCGCGCTGATCTTGGGCAGCGCGGCAATGGTTGCCGCATGGGCGGATGGCTTTGCTTTGGCACCGGCAGATTGGCAGGCACTGCGCTTTACGCTGCTGCAAGCTGGCCTGTCGGCGGCCGTTTCTAGCCTGCTGGCGATCCCTGTCGCGCGCGCTTTGTTCCGGCGGCGCTTCCCGTTGCGCGGGCTGTTGATCCGCCTGTTGGCCGCACCTTTCGTGCTGCCGGTGGTGGTGGCGGTGATGGGGCTGCTGACGGTCTTTGGCCGCGGCGGGCCAATCAACGTGGGGCTTGGCTGGTTGGGCCTGCCCGAAGTGTCGATCTTTGGTCTGCATGGCGTTGTGTTGGCCAATGTGTTCTTCAACCTGCCGCTGGCGACGCGGATGCTGCTGCACGGCTGGCAGGCGATTCCGTCCGAGCGGTTTCGGCTGGCGCAATCGCTGGGGCTGCCGCCCTCGACCCAGTTCCGCCATCTGGAAGCCCCGATGTTGCGCGCACAACTGCCGGGTATCTTTGCGGTGATCCTGTTGATTTGTCTGGCGAGTTTTGCCATCGCCCTGATGCTGGGCGGCGGTCCAAAGGCCAGCACGCTGGAGCTTGCGATCTATCAATCCTTGCGGTTTGAATTTGATCTGGGCCGCGCGGCTTTGTTGGCTGCCGTTCAATTCAGCCTCTGTGCGGTGATCACTTTGCTGGCGGCAAAGCTAACCTTGCCGCAGGGATTTGGCGCGGGGTTGGGGCGCAGTATGGATAGCCCTGCGCCGAAATCATGGCGCAGGCTTTGTGATGTGGTGGCGATCGCTGCGGCTGCGCTGTTCTTGTTCGGGCCGCTGCTGGCGGTGGTGATCAAGGGCGTTCCGGGGCTTGCAGCGCTGCCGAATGGGGTCTGGCCTGCGGTTCTGCGCTCGGTTGTGGTGGCGGTGGTGTCGGCGCTGCTGGCGAGTGCAGCGGCGCTGATCATGGCGACAGGGGCGGCACGTAACAAAGGCAAGGCCATCGAGCTGGCGGCAATGCTGCCGCTGGCCGCCAGTGCGTTGGTGTTGGGCACCGGGTTGTTTCTGCTGGTGCGGCCATGGATTGCGCCGGAAAGCGTGGCGCTGCCGATCACGGTTCTGGTCAATGCGACGCTGACCTTGCCCTATCTGTTCCGCCTGCTTTTGCCCGAGGCACGCCAATTGCGGGCCGATTATGGCCGCCTGACGGCCTCGCTGGGCTTGCCACGCCGCACGCGGCTGCGCTTTGTCACTTTGCCGCGATTGGCGCGGCCTTTGGGCTATGGGGCCGGGCTGGCAGCGGCGCTGTCGATGGGTGATCTGGGGGTGATCGCGCTGTTTGCGGGCGACGGCGGGGCCACGTTGCCGCTGTTCGTGCAGCATCTGATCGGAGCGTATCGGCTGCAACAGGCAGCGGCGGCGTCGTTGATTCTGGTGGCGGTCAGCTTTGCGCTGTTCTGGGCCTTTGACCGATTGGGAAGCTATTATGCTGACGCTTGAGAGGCTGGTTCTCAGCCAGGACGATTTCCTGCTGACTGCCGATTGGTCAGTGGCTGCGGGCGAGAAGGTGGCCTTGATCGGGCCATCTGGTGCCGGAAAGTCTACGCTGCTGATGGCGTTGGCCGGGTTTTTGCCGCCTGCGCAGGGGCGAATTCTGTGGCACGGGGCAGACCTTGCCGGGGTTGCGCCGGGGGATCGGCCTTTGACCATTCTGTTTCAGGATCAGAACCTGTTCCCGCATCTAAGCTTGGCGCAAAATCTGGGGCTTGGCCTGTCGCCGACTCTCAGGCTCACCCCGGATCAGGCCGCGCAGATCGACGCGACGCTGGCGCAGGTTGGCTTGGCGGGCATGGGCGGGCGCAAGCCGGGTCAACTGTCGGGCGGACAGCAGGGCAGGGCGGCACTGGCGCGGGCATTGCTGCGGGCGCGGCCATTGCTGTTGCTGGATGAGCCTTTCGCCGCCCTTGGCCCCGCCCTGAAGGCCGAGATGCTGGATCTGGTCGATGAGGTCGCGCAGGCGACGGGTGCGGCGGTGCTGATGGTGACGCATGACCCCAGTGACGCCAAGCGCTTTGCCGATAAGACGCTGCTGGTGGCGGATGGCGTGGCACATCCGCCGGTGCCTACCGTGGATTTGTTCGCCAATCCGCCGCAGGCTTTGCGCGACTACCTTGGCTAGAAAATGAAAAACCCCGCACCAAGGCGGGGTTTTCCGAACGCACTGCATGAAAGCTTAGTGCGCTTTCTTGCCTTTGATGCCCGACCACAGCCGCTTGTTGGTCAGATACAACAGCGACGACAGCACGATCAGGAAAAGCACCGCCTTGAAGCCGACATCCTTGCGGGCGTTCAGCTTGGGCTCTGCGGCCCACATCAGGAAAGCCGACACGTCTTCAGCCATGTGCTTGATATCATTCGGCGCACCGTCGGCATATTCCACCTGACCATCGGCCAAGGGCGGTGGCATTTTGATCCAGCCGCCGGGGAAGGTGTGGTTCGCGTAGAAAGTCGAACCGGCTTCCTCTTTTTCTTCACCGGTGTAGCCGTGCAGGATCGACACGATATATTCCGGGCCGCCCATGCCTTTGGTCAGCTGGTTGAAACCCAGACCATAGGGGCCGTGGAAGCCTGCCCGCGCCTTCGCCATCAGCGAAAGATCCGGGGCACCTGCGTCGTTGTTGGCAGGGAAGTGGTCGGTCGGCAGGCCGTCGCGGTCTTCACCGGTGTCCTTGTCGGTCACGGTAAAGCCCTTGGCATACGCCCGGACCTGATCTGCCGGAAGCTGCACCCCGTCTTCGTCTGACAAGGCGCGGATCGGCACGAATTTCAGGCCGTGGCAGGCAGCGCAAACCTCGGTGTAAACCTGAAGCCCGCGTTGAAGCTGATGCGCGTCATAGGTGCCGAACGGGCCTTCAAAGCTGAACGGCACGTCTTCGATATGGCCGCCACCTTCGGCAGCGAAGGCCACACCTGTCATCAGGCTCAGTGCAGAGACAGCGCTGATTGCGATTTTGCGAAACATCTCAGTCAGTTCCTTTCTCTCACTCAGCCGGTTCGGCGTAGTGCGACTTGAAGTCTTCTTCGATCGTGGCGGGTTGCGGCAGCGGTTTTTCAAGCACACCCAGCAGCGGCAGGATGATCAGGAAATAGCCGAACCAGTAGAACGACGCGATCAGCGAGATCCAAGGATAGATGCCTTCGGTCGGCATCGCGCCCACCCACATCAGGATCACGAAGTCGATCACCAGCAGCCAGAACCAGCCCTTGAATTTCGGGCGATACTTGCCCGACCGCACCGAGGACGTGTCCAGCCACGGCACCAATGCCATCACGGCAATCGCGCCGAACATCGCCAGCACGCCGAAGAATTTGGCGTCGATGATGCCGAAGGACAAGAACTCGGTCACCTGCACCACGAAAACATCGGCGGTGAAGGCGCGCAGAATCGCGTAGAACGGCAGGAAGTACCATTCCGGCACGATATGCGCAGGTGTCGAAAGCGGGTTCGCCTCGATGTAGTTGTCAGGGTGGCCAAGGAAGTTCGGCATAAAGCTGACCACGGCAAAGAAGATCGCCAGAACCACAGCCAAAGCGAACAGGTCTTTGATCACAAAGTAGGGCCAGAACGGCACGGTGTCTTTCGCGGCCTCTTCCTTCGAGGTGCGGCGGACTTCAACACCCGTCGGGTTGTTGTTGCCGGTGTTGTGGAACGCCCAGATGTGCAGGGCAACCAGTGCCGCGATCACGAAGGGCAGCAGGTAGTGCAAGCTGAAGAAGCGGTTCAGCGTGGCGTTGTCGACGGCAGGGCCGCCCAACAGCCATTCCTGAATGGTCGGGCCAACGCCGGGAATGGCGCCGAACAGACCGGTGATCACCGTGGCACCCCAGAACGACATCTGACCCCAAGGCAGAACGTAGCCCATAAAGCCGGTCGCCATCATCGCCAGATAGATCAACATGCCGATGATCCATGTCACTTCGCGCGGGGCTTTGTAGGAACCGTAGTAAAGGCCGCGGAAGATGTGCAGATAGACGGCAAAGAAGAACAGCGACGCGCCGTTGGCGTGGATATAGCGCAGCATATAGCCGCCGTTCACGTCGCGCATGATATGCTCGACCGACGCGAAAGCGAAATCGACATGCGGTGTGTAATGCATCGCCAGCACGATGCCGGTGATGATTTGCAGCCCCAGACAGAACGCAAGGACAATGCCCCAGATCCACATCCAGTTCAGGTTTTTCGGCGTCGGGATCATCAGCGTGTCATAAGCAATCGCAACGATCGGCAGACGTTTGTGCAGCCAGGTCTGAATACCAGGCTTGGGTTCGTAGTGGTCGTGCGGAATTCCGGCCATGTTTTCTGTCCTTATCCGAGCTTGATCGTGGTTTCGTTTTCGAACTTCGCCACCGGAACTGGCAAATTGCGCGGCGCTGGGCCTTTGCGGATACGTCCAGCCATGTCGTAATGCGAGCCGTGGCACGGGCAGAACCAGCCGTCAAAATCGCCGGCATCGCCCAAGGGCACGCAACCAAGATGGGTGCAAACGCCCATCATCACCAGCCACTCGCCTGCTTCATCCAAGGTGCGGTTCTTGTCTTCTGCCGTGGCGGCCGAATCGAGGTTGGCGTTCTCGGCATTGGTATCGACCAGATCGCTGAGTGCGACAGCGCGACCTTTTTCAATGTCATCGGGTGTGCGGCGGCGGATGAACACCGGCTTGCCGCGCCATTTCACCGTGATCTGGGTGCCAGCCTCAACGCCCGAAACATCGACCATGATCGAGGCCAAGGCGCGGGTATCTGCCGAGGGGTTCATCTGGTTCACCAGCGGCCAAACCGCTGCGCCAGTTGCAACAACGCCCGCCCCGGCGGTTGCATAATACAGGAAATCCCTGCGGGTGCCTGCGTGATCGTCTGCGTGGGACACGAGAACTTCTCCCTTCAAAGGTCGCATGGCGTGCGACCTATATATAGCCGAGGCCCCGGTTTCCCGGTGCCTTACAAGGCCGGGTTTAGCCACAGAAAGCGCGGGCGTCCAGCGGACAAAGCCGCGCAGGGGCGGCGGAAATCAGCTTTTCGCTCTCTGCGACCTTGAAGCGACGCAAAACTTTCCCATGGACCGCCGATTCGCCCGGATTTGCTGCAAATAAAGTGTTTTTGTCGGATTTAGAGACTCAGACCGCGACCGGTTGCGTCGCCAAAAGTGCCGGACGTTTGGCAAATTCGGCAAGCCAAGCTGCCAGCATCGGCCGCCCCTCACGCCAATTCCGCACCCCCAGCCGGAAGTCGAGGTATTCCAGCGCGCAAGCCAGCCCGATCTGCGGCATTTCCAACGGGCCGTGCAAATGTGGCTGCCATTCGGCCTCGATCAGATCCAGCGCGCGGGCGGCTTTGGCCCATTGCGCCTCGATCCAATCGGGGAATTGCTTGTCCGCCGGGCGCAGCCGCACCTCGTAAACCATTGCCAGTGCGGCCTCCAGAATACCGTCCACGGTGGCTTCGCGGGTCAGGCAGGCCCAGATTGCGGGCCCTGTCGGATACATCGCCCCCCCGGCGAAGTCGTTGAGATAGCGGCAAATCACCCGGCTGTCATAGATCGCGCCAGCGTCAGTTTGCAGCGCGGGGATCTTGCCCAGCGGGTTTTGATCGACGGGCAGCGATCCGGGGGCCAAAGGCGTGCCCATCACATTCACCATCTCGATCCGGCCCTCTAGCCCAAGCTCAAGGATCAGCGCCAAGACTTTGCGGCCAAACGGCGTGGCAGGAGAGGTGTAAAGGCGCATGGCAGATCCGATCTTGGCTGTGATTCGTGTGATTGCGGCCAGTTAAGCCGCGCTATTGCCCGCATGACAACACTTGTCAGTTGCCCAAACGCCCCAGCCAGCGCACCCTTTGGCAACCCGAACCCGGAGCTACCCGTGCGCGCCCTTATCCTTGCTGCCTTCCTTGCCTCTCCCGCCGCTGCCGAAGATGCCTTTCAGTGGGTGGTGCAGCCCAGCTTTCAAGACGCCCAAGCGGCAAGTCAGGGCGTGGTGCCGCTAAAGCAAGGCGATGTCTGGGGCTTGATGGCGGCTGATGGCACATGGGCGGCCCAGCCCGAATATCAAGCGGTGGGCGATGCCGCGCAAGGCTGGTTCCCGCTGCAAAAGGCCGGGAAATGGGGGATGCTGGATGGCACCGGCGCCGAGGTTGCGGGCTTTGACTATGACGCCATCGGCAAGCCTGCCGCCTATACGCCGTTCAAATATCAGGGCCTGTGGTATGCGCTGAACCCGCAGGGCGCGTTCGAGGCCAACCCTTTGCCGTTTGATACTATACTGGGTAATGACGACCGCTGCATCACTGGCACCCAGAACAACACGTTTGTCAGCTACTCGGGCAGCCCAAATTCCGGCAGCAACGAGGCTTTCGTGCAAACCCTGCCGGATGTGCAAGACGCGCTGCCGCCGTCGGAAGGTATGGTCGCTCTCAAGCTGCCGGGCGGTTGGGTGCAAATCAACTGTGCCGATGGCGCAATGGTGATTGGCGATGACAGCACAGCGGCATTTGTGGCGATGCGCGCTGTGCATGATGGCTATGCGGCGGTGCAGACGGCGCAGGGCTGGGGCTATGCCACGCCTTATGGCGTCGATGTCGAGATTGGCGGCGATTACACGGCGGCGGGCGATTTTTCCGAAGGCCTGGCCCCGGTGCAGGTGGCAGGCGGCAAGTGGGGCTATATAAACCACCAGAATCAGATGGTTATCCCAGCCACCTTTGACCGTGCCTATGGCTTTGCCGATGGATTGGCGGGCGTGCTGATCGGCGACAAACGTGGCTTTATCACACCAGACGGCAAGCTGGTGGCAGAGCCGCAGTTTGACGATTTCTGGCGGCATGACGGCGGTGTGGTCCCCGTGCGGCAAGGGGATCTGTGGGGGGTGATTGCTCCCACGGCGACCGATCCGCTGACCCGTTATGACTTGCCACTGGCCGCGCTGACCGACGCGCAACAGCAACACCCCACCGGGTTCGAGCTGGTGCCCTCCAACCCGCATTACTACGTCGCGCAAGATGATGTTTCGCTCCACTCGATCAGCTTTGCGCGGGATGGCACGGTGATGCTGACCGTGTTGGCCAATGGCTTCAACGCCGAACTGGCCCTGTGGGACATGCGCAGCCATCGGCTGATCCGCAAGGTCAAGCAAGCCGACCTGACCCAAGCCACCCTGCTGCCCGGCACAAATCTGATCATGGCAGGCTATACCTCGGGCCATATCGCGCTGTTGGATGCGCTGACCGGGGCAGAACTGCGCCGCCTGCATCCGTTCAAAGGCCCGGTGCTGGATATGGTGATCTCGCCCGATGGCAAAATGCTGGCCCTGACAGATGGGATGCAGATCCGCCTCTGGAACCTTGCGACGGGTGCGGCCCTGTCCGCGATCGCGGAACCCGCACATAAGCTGCGCTTCAGCGCTGATTCGGCAGAAATCTTCGCCGCCAACAGCCAAGGCGGGCTGGTGCGTCGCGGCCTGACTGGCGAGATCATCGCCCGCGTTCCCGAAGGTCCGCCGCCGGAATACCCACTGGCATTGACCTCGGCCGTCACGACGATTGCGCTTGGCCCGGATGGCACGTTGGTGATGGCGGGCAGCCGCTTGGTGCAGCAAAGCGATGGCTTTTACAAACCCGAGAATTGGCTGGATGTGATTACCGAAACTGGCAGCCGCCGCATTGATCTGCCTGCAACGGTTTATCGGGTGATGACGCTGGATATCGCGCCCGATGGCAAAACAATGGCCTATTCCAGCACGCAGTCTGATCCCTATGTTGCCTATCTTGCCGTGCTGAACCTTGCCGATGGCGCCTTGCTGGCCGAGGTGACGCTGGATGATACGGCGCAGGCGCAGGCCAAAGGCATGCCCCGCGCCATGTCTGCGCTGGACCGGATCAGCTTTGCCCCCGATGGCAGCCTTGTGCTGATCGGCTCGCAAGGCAGCGATATTCTCAGCCTCGATGCCGGAACCCTGGTGAAACAAGCCACCTTCGCGACGCCGCTCGTCACTGCGCAAAACGGCACAGCACTGCTGGATGGCAGCCGCTTTTTCACCACGGATGGCGCAGGCGGGGTCTGGGTTTGGGATCTCGCACAGGGTCGGCTGGAAACGCGGGTCCAGATGACAGACGCAGGCTTTGGTGTCGAAGAACAGATCGAACCTGTCGGCGACAGGTTTTACCTGTATTCCGGCCTTGAAGAAGGTTTGGCCGCCGCCTTCGATATGAAAACCCTGACGCAAATCCCACTTGGTCAGGATGAAACCAACGCCGTTCTGGCCGAGATGGATTACGATCCTTCGCTGCCCTATTCCGACGATTTGAACGCGCAGTTCCGGGCCTTGAATGTTGAAGGCGCACGGGCGGCTGTGCTGGGTGGGCGCGTTGGGGTGGTGCTTGATCCGGTCGGCCTGCACCGCGCCTATGAT
Source organism: Cypionkella aquatica (assembly GCF_030161095.1). Taxonomy (GTDB): domain Bacteria; phylum Pseudomonadota; class Alphaproteobacteria; order Rhodobacterales; family Rhodobacteraceae; genus Cypionkella; species Cypionkella aquatica. The sequence goes on along the minus strand of NZ_BSPP01000004.1, from coordinate 428,871 downwards.
CTGAAAACCGGGGCACTTCTGGCCGAGTTTCTGGCGACCCCAGATGGCGAATGGCTGATGCTGACGCCCGAAGGCTTCTTTGCGGCCTCGCCCAATGGCGCGCAACTGGTGTCCGTTTCCAACGGTCTGCGGGCCTTCTCGGTCGATCAGGTCTATCAGGCTTTGTATCGCCCCGATCTGGTGGCCGCGAAACTGGCGGGCGACCCGGATGGTCTAGTCGCCAAGGCCGCCGCCGAACTGGACGTGACCCGCGTTTTGGGCTCTGGCCCCGCACCGATCACACGGTTCAAACTGCCAAGTGCAAAGTCGTCGGAGCCTGACTTTGAGGTCGAGATTGAATTGCAGGACGAAGGCGGCGGTATCGGTCGCGTCGAATGGCGGCTGAACGGCATGACGGTCGAGGTGCAGCCCACCCGCGCGCCGGTGGCACTGGACGAAGACCTGCCCACCGCCAAGACCCGCGTGGCGCTGGACCCCGGCGAGAATATCATCGAGGTGGTGGCCTATAACGCCGCCGGTCTGCTTGCCTCACCAGCGCGGCAAATGACCGTGACGTGGGACGGGGTGGCCAGTTCGGAACCGCCCGTCCTGCATGTTTTGGCGGTCGGCGTGAACGATTACGCCGACGGTCGCTTGCAGTTGAAATACGCCGCGGCCGACGCGCAAGCCTTTGCCGAGGCTATGAAAAAATCCGGCGCGGGCCTGTTCAAATCGGTAAATGTCGTGACCCTGCTGGACCGCGATGTGACCGAAGCCAAGCTCGACGCGGCTTTCACGGATATGGGCAAACAAGCCAAATCGCAGGATGTGTTCCTGTTTTTCCTCGCGGGGCACGGCAAGACGGTCGAGGGCAAATATTACTTCATCCCGCAGGATTTCCGCTTTGAAGGCGATGATCCGATCCGCACCAAAGGCATTGATCAGGATCGCTGGCAGGAATGGGCAGCACGGGTCAAGGCGAAGAAATCGGTGATGATCTATGACACCTGTGAAAGCGGCAGCCTGACCGGAACGCGGTCGGTCGATGCCGCGATGGCGCAATCGGCGGCGGTGGAACGCCTGACGCGGGCAATGGGGCGCACGATCCTGTCGGCCTCCACCGACGATGCGCCCGCTTTGGAAGGCTATCAGGGCCACGGCGTGATGACATGGGCGATGCTGGATGCGATGGGCAAGGCCGATACCAACGGCAATGCAACGATCGAAGTCACCGAACTCGCCAGCTTTCTGGATCTGAAAGTCCCCGAGGTTTCCTTTGCCGCCTTTGGGCTGCGCCAAGTGCCGCAAATGTCGATCAAGGGTTCAGATTTTGCTTTGGGATCAAAGGTTTCCGTTCTGGGTGCCAGCGCCGAAAGCTTCCCTGCCACCTTGACGCATGTGGTTGCGGGCGGCACGGCAGTGCTGGATGCGCCCGGCGGCACCCAGACCCAAGTGATCGCGGCGGGCGTGTTTTCCGGCGTCTACAAGATCGAAGAGCAAGACGGTTTCGCCCGCATTGCCAAAGATGGCCGCGCGCTGGGCTGGGTGCCGGTTGCCGCGCTGACGCCGTTGCAATGAACCACGGGGCCCCGGATCAAGTCCGGGGCGGCGTGGCTTTGCGGGCTGGCGTCAGTCCCGATCTCTGGCCAGCGCCGCGCGCATCAGCGCAGCAATCGCCTGCGCACCGCTGTCGTCCTGCTGCGCCAGATGATCTGCCGCCCGCGCCCGCACCTCTGCCGCCTTGTTCTGGTTCAGCTTCCATGTGCCATCGACCGCAGCCACATCAAACCGAAACGGCAGAATCATCCGCATGAACCGCGCCATCCCGTCACTGCTCATCTTGTCCGAGGTCCACGGTTTCTTCGGCAACAGCCGGTTTTCATGCTCGGCGGACACCGCATCGACATGGCCGCGCAGCGACTCACCGGGCAGGGCCGACAGCGTTCCACGCAGATGCACCGCGATGTAATTCCACGTCGGCACCTGTTCGTCGACGCCATACCAATCGGGCGAGATATAGGCATCGGCCCCGGATATCATGATCACCGCCGCAATCGGCCCCGCCAGACAGGCCCGCGCCACCGGGTTAGAGCGCGCCAGATGCAGCTCGGCAAAGCCCGCATCGGCTGACAGCAGAAACGGCACATGCGCGGCCAGCGGGCCATCCACGCCATTCACCGACAGAATCCCAAATCCCTTAGCGCGGGCAAAAGCCAGATTATCCTCGGGCGGCGTGCTGCGAAACGCGGGATTGGGGTGCATGCTGTGATCCTTTGGGAATTGAAAAAGCCGCCAGAGATTGCTCTCGGCGGCCTATTCTAAGCTGCTGGCACTGTTCAACCCTGACGGGCCTTGTAGCGCTTTTGCGTCTTGTTGATCACATAGACGCGGCCTTTACGGCGCACGACCTGGCAATCACGATGACGCGTCTTCAGCGAGCGGAGCGAGTTTGCAACTTTCATATCGCATCTCCCTTGTTCGCGGCGCGTCTTCGCGCCAGTTGAAAAGCGTTGCCCCCGTTGCCGGAGACGGTGAATGGTGGGCGGTACTGGGATCGAACCAGTGGCCACTACGATGTCAACGTAGTGCTCTACCGCTGAGCTAACCGCCCACAAACCTGACGTTCCCGCCCTGACTTTCTGTCCCAGCCGCAAGGCTCAAACAAAAGGACGCGGGCGGAACCGCGTCGGATGGCTGGGCTATAAACAGAGTCGGCGGGCTGTTCAAGGGGGTAAAGGGGGGTATCGGCAAAGGATATTTTGCAGTTATATCACAAAGTAACAGGAGTGTGGCGTGTCGCAGATCTATCGAATCCTTCGCCCTGTGCGGCAAGATACGGCAGTCGTGTTCGCCTCGCCACACAGCGGGCGCAGCTATTCGGCGGCATTTCTGGCGCAAACCGTGCTGTCTGCCCACGCGATCCGGTCTTCAGAAGATGCCTTTGTGGATCAGGTGTTTGGCGCAGCGCCGCTGCATGGTGCGCCGCTTTTGCTGACCGATGTGCCGCGCGCCTATCTTGATCTGAACCGCGCGCCGGATGAATTTGACCCTGCCGTGATCGAAGGCATCTCGCGGGTGCCGCACAATCCACGCATCTCGTCCGGGCTTGGGGTGATTCCCCGCGTGGTCTCGGGCGGGCGGTTGATCTATCGCGGGAAACTGCCGCTTGCCGAGGCCGAGTTCCGGGTGGCGCAGGTCTGGCACCCCTATCACCGCGCCCTGCGGCAGTTGCTGGACGAAACGCATGCGCGCTTTGGCGAGGCGGTGCTGATCGACTGCCACTCGATGCCGCACGAGGCGATTGACGGCCACGGTCGTCCGGGCCAGCCAAAACCCGATGTCGTATTGGGCGATCGCTTTGGGGCTGCGGCGGGGCGGCATGTCATGGATCACGTCGAGGCAGCCTTTCAGCGCACCGGCCTGCGCGTCGCCCGCAACACCCCCTTCGCGGGGGCGTTCATCGCGCAAAGCTACGGTCGCCCCTCGGCCCGCCGCCATGTCATTCAGGTGGAAATAGATCGCGGCCTGTATATGGACGAGGCCACGATCACCCCACATGGCGGCTTTGAGGATTTCCGCGCGCTGATGGCCGAGGTCATCGCCGAAATCGCAGGCATTGGCCGCGCCAGCCTGCCGCTCGCGGCCGAATAACCCCCAACACGCCGCCGCGCCGGACTTGATCCGGCGCGGCGAGGGTATTGCGGTTACTGCAACGCCCCCTATCTGCTGCCATTCGTTAAAAATGTCTTAACTTCATAAACCTAAGTCCTTGACCTAAAACAGATAAAAAAGGTCCCGAGTTGGGACCACCCGCTAGCGCAATGCCCGCCCCTTGATAATCGCCTCACGCCCAAACCGGGCGCGGATGGCATCGGTGGCCCGCTCGGCCGCCGCGCGTTTGCCCGCGTTGGGGTCCAGCAGGTCGGCAGACAAATCGGCCTCGGCCTCTGGGGCAAGATCGCTGATCCCCACCCCGATCAACCGATACGGCCCCTTGTCGCCCACCTGATCAAACAAAGCCCGCGCGGCGCGGTAGATGCGGTCGCCAAGTTGGGTCGGATCGGACAGGCTGTGCCGCCGGCTGATCAGCTGAAAATCCGACCGCTTCAGCTTCAGCGTCACCGTCCGCCCCGCCAAAGCCTTGGCCTTGGCCCGATCCGCCACCTGCTCGGCCAGCCGCCACAGATGCCCGTCCAGCAGATCGCCGTCCGAAGTGTCTTCAAAGAACGTGGTTTCCTTGCTGATCGACTTCAGCTTTTCATCGCGGTTCACCCGCCGCATGTCGATGCCGCGCGCCAGATGCCAAAGCCGATCCCCCATACTGCCAAACCGCGCCGTCAAATCAACGCGATCCCAGCGCAGCAGATCGCTGATCGTGCGAATCCCGGCCTTTTCCAGCGAAGCCTGCGCCGCCGTGCCAACCCCCCAGATGATCCGCACGGGCTTGGGCCGCAGAAACGACTCGGTCTCGGCGCGGCCAATCACCGAGAACCCGCGCGGCTTATCAAGGTCTGACGCGATCTTTGCCAGAAACTTGTTATGCGACAACCCGACCGAGCCTGACAGCCCAAGCTGATCCTCCATCTGTTTCAACAGCCGCGCCAGAACCACAGCCGCAGGCGCGCCATGCAGGCGCTCGGTGCCGGTCAGATCCAGAAACGCCTCATCAAGGCTCAGCGGTTCAATCGCTGGCGTCAGAACTTCCATCATCGCCCGGATCGCGCGCGAGGCCTCGACATAAACCGACATGCGCGGCTTCACCACCACCGCTTCGGGGCACAGTTTCAGCGCCTGAAACATCGGCATCGCTGACCGCACGCCATGGATGCGCGCCAGATAACAGCAGGTCGACACCACCCCCCGCGTGCCACCCCCCACAATCACCGCCTTGTCGCGCAGTTCGGGGTTGTCCCGCTTTTCGACCGAGGCATAAAACGCATCGCAATCCATATGGGCGATGCTCAACTGGTTCAACTCGGCATGAACAACCACGCGCGGAGAGCGGCAGCGCGGGCAGCGGGCTCCGGTTTCAAAGGCGGTCAGACAGTCACGGCACAAAGCAGGCATGGCGGGATTATGCGCTTGGGCAAGGCCAGTGTCTATCTGGTGGCACCGAGATTGCCACCAAGGTCGGATGCCCCCGGCGGTGATATTCTCGAACCGCGGATGATCGCGAACACGGGTCTTCGGATTTGCTCTTTTTGAAATACTCCCGCCGGAGGCATCCGGCAGTGCCACCCTCGCGCCATTTTGGAACTCTGGCTGTGGCTGCAAAATCTACTATAACGGGGCGATGACGGATCAGATCAATCAAACCTTGGTGGTGGGGGCAAGTGGCCGGGTCGGTCGGCTGCTGGCGCAGGCTTGGATGCGGTCGGGGTTGCAGCCGGTTTTGCAGCATCGCGGTGCGGGCTTGGCTGCGAAAGCGCCGCAACTGGAATGGCATCCGCTGGTTGGCGCACCACTGCCGTCGGGGCGCTTTACTGCGATGATTGTGTTGGCGGGGGCGGTGCGCGGTGATCTGGGCCTGAACGCGCAGCTGGCCGAGGCTTGTTTGCGCGCGGCGGTTGACGCGGGGATTGGGCAAGTGTTGCTGGCGTCTTCTTCGGCGGTTTATGGGGTGAATGGTGGGCTTCCCTGCCACGAGACGACCCGCTGTGCGCCAGTTAACGACTATGGCCGTGCCAAGCTGGCGGCAGAGATCATTGCCGATCAGTGGCGCGACCGTCTGCGCATCACAGCCTTGCGCATCGGTAATGTCGCGGGGGCGGATGCTTTGCTGGCCAATCTGCAGCCGGACCAGCCCACCAGCATCGACTGTTTTGCCGATGGCACCGGCCCGGTGCGCAGCTATATCGGTGCGGTGACGCTCGCCGATGTGCTGGCGAAACTGCTGGGGCAAGCGCTGCCGGGGGTGTTGAACATTGCCGCCCCACAGCCTGTCGCGATGGCCGATCTGGCCGATGCAGCTGGCGCCGCATGGTCCTATCAGCCTGCCCCCGCAGCCGCGCACCAGCGCATCACGTTGGACTGTGCGCGGCTTTCGCGGCACTACTCCTTCACCGAAAGCCAATCCGACGCCGCTGCGATGGTCGCGGAATGGCGCGCATGCAAAGGCCAGACATGACCCCGATGAAACGCTTTCTCGACGTATTGGCGGTGTTGGTGCTGGCGATCCCATTGCTGCCGTTGGGCTTGCTGACTGCGCTGGCCATCCTGATCCTTGATGGCCGCCCGGTGCTTTATTGGGCCGAGCGGATGAAGACGCCGACCCAAAGTTTCAAGCTGGCCAAGTTTCGCAGCATGACGGTGCGCGCGGCGGAATCCGGTGTCTCGGGCGGCGATAAGGCCAACCGCATCACCAAGACGGGGCGCTTTATCCGCCGCACCCGGCTGGACGAGTTGCCGCAGCTTTGGAACGTTCTGAAAGGCGACATCAGTTTTGTCGGCCCACGCCCGCCGTTGCGCGAATATGTCGAACGCTTCCCAGAGATCTACCGCGAGGTGCTGAAATCGCGGCCCGGCATCACTGGCCTTGCCACCATCGTCTATCACCGCCACGAAGAGCTGTTGCTTGCGCGCTGCAAGACCGCCGCCGAAACCGATGCCACCTATGCCCGCGCCTGTGTGCCGCGCAAAGCCAAGTTGGATCTGCTGTATCAACGCCGCCGCAATCTGCGGTTCGACTTTTACCTGATGTTGAAAACCGTGTTCAAACGCCTGCCGCTGTAACGCGCCCCACGCCGCAGCTAAGCCCGTGCCGCTGCGACTCTGGCCCATGCCAGATCAGCAAACTCTGGCTTGCCGGGTTCCAGCAACTGCTGCGCCAGAAACCAGAACAGGTATTTTTCATAATCAAACCCGGCCTGCGTCTGCACGGCAGAGTGTAAGGCCTGCACCAGCAGCGCGGGGCGTTTTGCGACCACCGTTGCGTGGTGGTAATCAGTTTCCGCGCAACTGATCACCGGTTTTTTCTGCATCAAGGCTTCAAACCCCGCTGCAGAGTTTTGCGTCACCACCATGCGCGACACTTGCGTCAGATCGTGAATGGACGCCGCCGAGATCACCAAATTGGCCATTTTGCGCGCAAAGGCCTGCACCATCGCCACCGTTTCCGGGCGCTGTGCCGGATGCAGCTTTACATAGACCCGCGCGCCATCAGCCTCGCGCGCCGTCAGTTTCAGCATCTTGGCGCTGTCGATGTGATGCACGGGGGTGGCGAAATGCTCTATATCCTGCAGGTAGAGCACAGCAAAGGCGGCTGGCATATCGGCGCGCGCTGCCTGCGGAAACTTCGACACGTTGCGCCGCAAGTTCCACCCCGTCACACCATTAAAGAAAGCCCGCGCAGCTTTGGCGTCAATCTGATCCGGCTTGAAGGGGCGGCGCAGCAAGGACGACGCCATATTGACGCCGACGGGATCAAGATACCAAAAGCCGCGCAGATAGCCCGGATGCGCGTGCAAAACCCCCGGCCGGATCGGCTGGCGCGGCCCGATCATGATATGCACATGCATTCTGTTTCGCAAAAGTTGCGCCGAACCCGCGCTGCCTGCTTGCACCAGACCTGTCGCCATAGCCTCGGCCTGTGCCTTGGCACCCAGTTTTTCAAAGAAATCAAACCGCCCCGCCGCGACATCTCCATGCCAGCTTTCCGCCGCATGGACGATCAGGCTGGGGCGATCAATGGCACTCTCGGGCAGAAAAGCTGGCATGGCACACTCGGTAAGGACGCGGGCAGCCTAACGCGGCCGCATCTGTCAAACCAGAGGCATCCGCCGCCCCAGCCACGCCAACACCGCAGCCATCCGCGCGGATGAAGCAGCCCGTTCGCAGCATCTGCAACAGCAAAACGCGCGGTTTGTTGCTTTGCGGTGCGCTGCAAGGCGGCTATGCTTGCCGCATGATCCGCGCTGTGCCCTTGCTGTTCGGCCTGTGCCTTGCCTCTCCGGCTTGGGCGGAATTTGCTGTCTGCAACCAAAGCTTTGACGTGGTGAATGTCGCCATTGGCCAAGATGTCGAGGGCGAGTTTCAGACCGAAGGCTGGTGGACCATCGGCCCCAACCAATGCGCCAATGTGATCAAGGAAGAGCTGAGCAGTCGCTACATCTATCTATATGCGCAGGATGTATTCGGTCAGCCGATCCTGAATGGCACCACGCAAATGTGCATCTCACCGCGCAAGTTTTCCATTCGCGGGATTTCGGAATGTTGGTCGCGTGGCGACATCTCTGCGGGGTTCATCGAAGTAGACACACTGAAGACTCAGCGCTGGACGTTGTTTTTGGCGGCAACGCCGTAGCGACGCTCTGCCCCTCCGCCTGCGGTCCCACCCGGCGGAGATCTGCGCACAAAGGATGACGTTTTCAGGCAAGTTTTAGGGAACACCAGCCGCTAGCCAGTTGAGGCTTGCTGCGTTAGTCTTGCGGGATTGTTGGCAGAATTTCAGCGCGTTCCCGGCAAGGTTGGCATGGATATCGACCCCCGTTTCAAGGCGGCCCGCGACAGGGCAACGCAGCGGCGGCGCAATGCTGTGGCGGTGCCTGTGGTGCTGTGGCTTGCGGGGATTGTGGCGGTTTGCGGCGTTGCAGTTGCGCTGTATCTGGGCGGCGTGGTGACGGTTGGCACACCGGATAATCCGCTGGAGGTGGCGGATGATGCAGCACCTTCGGCCTATGTCTCGGCCTTTGTTGATCTCGCGGGCGATCCGATGGTGTTGCGCTTTGATGCGGGGGCTGCGCAGAAAACCAAGCTGCTGTTGCGCCCGATCGACATACCCGCAGACCGCGCCGGGGATGAGCTGTCGCTTTTGTCCGATGATCTGATCACCGGCGAGGAAAAGCTGATCACCACTTTGCCGTCAAGCCGCGAGGATTTCGCCTATTTTCAAGCCCAGCGAAGCGCCCCCGCCGCCCTGCCAAAGCCCCAAGCCCCATCCGAGCAGCCCGCCGAAACCGTGGTGGTGGCGGATGGCGATGCCAGCTGGGGCGAGAATATGGATGGCAGCAGCGCACCCGAAACCTATGTCAAAACCCGGATTGAAAACACCACCAGCGTCAATTTCATCCTGCCCGAGGGCCAGCGCAAGCCGCCCTATCAGGATACGTTTCTGCGCCTGAAAGACACCACCGATCTCACCGCATTGATGGTGGAACACGGGATGGAGGCTGCGGCTGCCAAGCGGTTTACAGAAAGTGCGGCGGTTCTGGTGCCGGAATTTGCCAGCCTAGGGCCGGGGAAAATCCTCGCGATGCGGGCGGCCAATCGCAGCGGGGCGATGGTTCCGGTGCAGGCCTCACTTTACACCAAGACCGATTATTTCGGCTCGGTCGCGGTGAATGATGCGGGCGCGGTGGTTGGGTCGGCGGACCCGTGGGTGGAGGAAGATCTGTTCAGCTTTGCCGGCGATCAGGTGGCAGCAGATGTCGATACGTCTCGCAAATACCGGATGCTGGATGCGTTCTATTCCGCCGCAATCCGCAATGGCGTGCCATCGGCGGTGGTGGCTGAAACCATCGTGATGATGAGCCAAGCTTTTGATATGGATAGCTTTGCTGCCCCCGGCGACAAGATGACCCTGCTGTATTCCAAAGACCCCGGCACGGGTGGTTCTGGCCCCGGTCAGGTGCTCTATGCCGCGATCAGGGGCGAGGGCAAGGTGCTGGAATGTCATGTCTACAAGCCCGCCGGCAAAGATGAGTTTACCTGTTTCGGCCCCGGCACATCAGGCGGTGGCGGGGCTGCGGGCGGCGGGGTTTCGCTGCGTGCGGGCTTTGTGACGCCTGCCAAGGGGGTGCTGACCTCGCGCTTTGGCCCCCGGATGCATCCGATTCTGAAGGTGCTAAAGCTGCACAAGGGCACCGATTGGGCCGCTCCGATTGGCACGCCGGTGGTGGCGGCGTTTGGCGGCACGATCTTGGTCGCGGGCGACGGCGGCAGCTATGGCAACCTGATCAAAATCACCCATCCCGGCAATCTCGAGACCCGCTACGCACATCTTTCCGCTTTTGCCGATGGCATCAAATCGGGCGTTGCGGTCACGGCAGGGCAGTTGATCGGCTATATCGGCACCACTGGCCAATCCACCGGCCCACATCTGCATTTCGAGCTTTATGAGAACGGCACAGCAGTGGACCCGCTTGCGGCGGGGGCTGCGGTGGTAGCCGAAGGCGGCGGTTCGGCGGTGGAAATCTTGGTCGATCAAATCATCCATGTTGAATCCGGCGGCAATGCCAGCGCGAAGAATCCGTTGTCCAGTGCCACGGGTCTGGGGCAGTTCATTGAAAGCACATGGATCAGGATGATGGGGCAATATCGCCCCGACCTGGCCTCGACCATGACCCGCGCCGATCTGCTTGCCTTGCGCAACGACCCCACGATCAGCCGCGAAATGGTCACCGCACTGGCGCGTGAAGGCGAAAGCTATCTGCGCGCGCGCGGCCATGACATCACGGCGGGGCGGCTGTATCTGTGCCATTTCCTGGGGGCCGAGGGCGCGAACATGGTGCTGAAAGCGCAGGATGACCAGCTGGTCGGTGATGTGATGGGTGCAGGTGTGATCAAGGCCAACCCATTCCTCGCCGGGCGCACCATCGCCTATGTCAAAGAATGGGCCGAGTTGAAGATGGGGCGCAAGGGTGGCGGCAGCCTTCCCGCCGTCGCCGCCACCCCGCCCGAAGTGCTGGCCTATCAGAAGATCATCGCGGGGATTTTGGGCACGCCGATCTGACGTTGGCTGGCTTGAAAACCATCCCTCTTACCCGATGCTGTATAGGCGGTGGCCAAAACCACCACCTATATAATTTTGTCCCAGCTGGGACAGTTTTCATCGCTTAGTCCGGCATCCAGCAGCCGCCGCAAAATGCCTGCAAGCTGCGCCAGATTCACCCGAAATCGTAGCCGATCGCGCCGTCTTTCATCACGATTTCCACCGTCTTGATCGGCGTCTGCGACACCATCCGCGACAGAACCTCACGGCTTAGGTCGGGCAGAATGGTGTTGGTGATGATGTTGTCCACCATGCGGCCACCCGAATCCGGGTCTTTGCACTGATCGACCAGATAGCTCATCACCTCGGGCGAGACTGTCATCACAGCGCCGTGGTTTTCCTTCATCCGCCGCACGATGGCTTTCAGCTTCAGCTTGACGATGCCCGACAGCACTTCGGCAGACAGCGGGAAATACGGGATCGTCACGATGCGGCCCAGCAGGGCAGGCGGGAAGACGCGGGTCAGGTAAGGCTTCATCGCCTCGGTCAGATCCTCGACCGCGGGCTTGGTTTCGCCCTTTTCCGCCATATCCATGATCACTTCGGTGCCGACATTGCTGGTCAACAGGATCAGCGTGTTTTTGAAGTTGATCGGGCGGCCCGAGCCATCCTCCATGATGCCCTTGTCGAACACCTGAAAGAACAACTCATGCACATCGGAATGCGCCTTTTCGATCTCATCCAGCAGCACCACCGAGTGCGGTTTACGCCGCACCGCTTCGGTCAGCCGCCCACCCTCGCCATAGCCGACATAGCCGGGGGGCGCGCCTTTCAGCAGGCTGACGGTATGCGCTTCCTGAAACTCGCTCATGTTGATGGTGATGATGTTCTGCTCACCGCCATAGACCGCCTCGGCCAAGGCCAGCGCAGTTTCGGTTTTCCCCACACCGGAAGGCCCGCAGAGCATGAACACCCCAATCGGCTTGTTCGGATTCGACAGCTTGGCGGATGAGGTTTCAATCCGCTTGGCGATCATCTCCAGCCCGTGATCCTGCCCGATCACGCGCTCTTTCAACCGATCCCCCAAAGTCAGGATCATCTGCAATTCATCCGACACCATGCGGCCCGCCGGAATCCCGGTCCAATCCGAGATGATAGAGGCCACCGATTGCGCATCGACATGGGCGTAAACCATGCGGTCGTCCGGCTTGGTTTCCTCCAGCCCGGTCATCTTGCCTGCCAGTTCACCGCGCAGGGTGGCCGTGTCAGCACCGTCTTCGGTCAGCGAGGCGCGCAGGGCCAAGATTTCATCAACCTTGGCCTTCTCGCCGGTATACATAGCCTCGGTCACCGCCAATTCGGCCTCGGCCGCCGCCTGTTCGCCCTGCGCTTCGGTGATGCGTTCCTCGTTCACCTCGCCCAGATCGCGCTGGGCTTCCTTGGCGGCGATTTCAGATGCCAGGGCCTGAATCTTCACCCGCAAATCCTGCACCTTGGCAGGCGTGGTCGATTGGCTGATCGCCACCCGCGCGCAGGCGGTATCCAGCAGCGAAACCGCCTTGTCGGGCAGTTGGCGTGACGGGATATAGCGGGCGGATAGGTTCACAGCCGCCACCACAGCCTCATCCGAGATCCGCACCCCGTGGTGCTTTTCCATCGGCGCGAGGATGCCGCGCAGCATGTAGCAGGCGCGGTCGGTCGACGGTTCGTCAATGGTGATCGGCTGAAAGCGCCGGGTCATCGCCGGGTCTTTCTCGAAATACTTGGCGTATTCCATCCATGTCGTCGCCCCCACCGTGCGCAAAGTCCCGCGCGCAAGGGCAGGCTTCAAAAGGTTCGCCGCATCGCCAGTGCCAGCCGCCCCGCCCGCGCCCATCAATGTGTGAATCTCGTCAATGAACAGGATGATCGGCACCGGCGATCCCTGCACCTCGTCAATCACTGACCGCAGGCGCTGCTCAAACTCGCCCTTCATGCTGGCCCCGGCCTGCATCAGCCCCAGATCGAGCATGTAAAGCTTGTTGCCCTGCAATTTCGGCGGCACATCGCCCGCAGCCAGCCGCTGCGCGAAACCTTCCACAACGGCGGTTTTGCCCACCCCAGCCTCACCGGTCAGGATCGGGTTGTTCTGCCGACGCCGCAGCAGAATGTCGATGATCTGCCGGATTTCTTCATCGCGGCCCACAATCGGGTCCATCTTGCCGGATGCCGCCACCGCCGTCATATCCACCGCGAAACGGTCGAGCGCGGTGGTGCCGGTTTGCCCGCCCGCCGCAGCAGCCCCGGCCTGTGCCCGGCCAATCCCGGTGCCATCCATCGGGCGCATGTCCTCCTCATCAGAGTCCTTCCACGCCCCCCGCGCCTCGTTCACCAGCGTATCGGGGTTGATGTCGCCGAACACTTTCGACATCTGCACCAGCTTGGCCCGCGCCTCTTTATCCTTCAGCGCCGCAACCAGAATATGCCCGGTCCTGATCTGCGCCTCGCCAAACAGCAAGGTGGCATAGCGCCAGCCGTGATCCATCACCGTCGTCATCGACTCGGAAACTGACGGCATTTCGGTGGCACTTTTGCGGAAACTGTCGATCACCAAGGCCAGATCTTTCTCCAGCTTGGCACGGTCCAGTTTGAAATGGTTCAGCGTCGCCGAGATGTCCGATTTCGGGTTTTGCACGATGTGGAACAGCCAATGCGACAGTTCCACGTTGCGGTTGCCCTCATTCTTGGCGTGGCGCAGTGATTGCAAAAACGCATCATACCCCACCCGGTTCAGCTTTCCGGCGACGGTTTCAAGGCTAATATCGGCCATGGTGTTTCCCTTCAAATCAGTTTTCAAATGTCAGGCGGTGCGGCGGTCCGAGGCGAAAACGGCGTCGGATCGGTAGGTTCCGGGCGGGGAGTCGGGTGGCGCGATCCACCCCGTCCACCCCAAAGCGCCACCCTTGCCCAAGGCGACGCCCTTGATCTGATCGGCGGGCAGGGACGGTGCGATTTCCACCTCTGTCTCATGCCCCAAGTAACTGAACAGCAATTCGGTCAGGCGTTGAAAGCTGGACCCACCCGGCAGAAAACTTTGATACTGCGGCAGGCTTTCGGTTTTCACCGCCACCCGGATTTTCTCATTCACCGATTGCACGCGGCTGCCCAAACGACAATCGCGCCCAAGTCCCGAATTTGCCGCCCCAAGCCGGGTCAAATCCGAAGGTTCAAACCCCAGCCAGACCGGAATATTCTCTTCAATCTCTACCGTCACGCCGCACAGGGTCTCTAGAATCTGCCGCAGCCGGACCGGGCTTTTCACCCGCGCCATCGCGATGCCGACCAAGGGCAGCCGCGCCATATCCGGCACCGTGCCACGGCCCTGCAAGGCGGGCGAGGCAAGGCCCACGGGCGCGCCGACATAGCCCTGAAAGCGATCATCGCCGGGGTGATCATATTGCGTGATGCCGCGCGCATCCGACCAAGCCCGGAAAAACAACTGTTGAAAGCGGTTGGTGAACAGATCGGCAAGGCGCACAAACGCCTCATCCTTGAACATATACCACTGCTGCACTTCTGCCGTGGTGTTCATCGGCAGGGCACCCTGCGGGCCAAAATAGCCAAGGAAGTTCGAGCGCACCCGCAGCTTGCCCTCGGCGTTTTCTGTCACCTGACTGACGTTGCGATCCGGGAAGGCCTGAAACGGTTCCTGCCCCAGCCGCACGACTTCCTGCGCCATGGTCTGATTGCGCCCGATACGCGGTTGCGCGGGCTTGCCACGCTCCACCTCGCGCAGCAGCGCCAGAAACCCAAAGCTGGCCGGATCGGCTTTCAGATCATCGCGGCGCGCGCTCATAGCAGCGGTCCTTGGCCCGTGCGCGGCGGGAATGTCTTGATTGCGCCGCGTTGATCAGAAGTCAGCACCACTTGGGTAAAGCTGTTCACGCTGGCATATTCGGCGAAAAACCGATCCAGCACCGCACCCAGCAGATAGACGCCCGAGCCTTCAAACGCCCGCTCATCAAACCGCAGAGTCACTTGAGTGCCGCGCGCGGCATGATAGCCGCCAGCGCGCTGGATGGTGCGGGTGACAGGGCGACTTGTCACCGATTTCAGGCCCTGCAACTGCCGCTCGGTCACTTGTGAAGACACATCGGTGAACAGCATCAGCAATTCACGCAACGCCGCCGCCTCATCCCGGCTGCCGCGATTATCAAGGCCAAGAAAATTCAGCGACAGGAAAGAGATCAGCCGCCAATGCACCGGGCCAGCCTTGGCGCGATGCGGTGCCGACTGATCCAGTTCCAGCATCGATTCGCGCGGATTGGTCGGCCCAGCCACACAGCGCAAAGGCACGGCGGTGTCGTCGTTCAATCGGAAATCCGCACCACCTTGGGCAATCGGCAGATATTGCGGCAGGTGGCGGTTGGAACACAGCAGCTTGATCTGCAACCGCTTGACCCGCTCGGCACTATCCAGATGCCCCGGCTCGTAGATCGAGATGAAACTTTCGGTGCCGGTATAGCCCTGCACTTGGCCAAAGCGTTTTTCCTTGGCCGTCAACCGCCGCGGGCGCTGCTTGGCAGTGTAATACAACGCCTCTCGCGGGGCCATCACATCGGCGGGCATGCCATAAAGCGGATGCACCGGGATCTTGGTTTTCACCCCGGCGTAATAGGCGAACACCTCGGTGATCCGATGCACTTCGTAATGCGAGGCAGGGCTGGAATCCGCGCTGACAAGGTACTCGTGCCGCAAAGTGTCCAGTTTGACCTGCGCGCAGTTTTCCTCGAACAGGTTGATCGCAGGGGCTGCAAACAGGCGGAAATTCTCGGCTGTGATGCGGGCGGGCAGGTTCGGGCGCACGGCGTTCATCTCGATCATCAGATCAAAACTGGCGGCCGGGATGCGTGGCAGAACCTTGCGCAGACCTTGCAGGCGAAAGCCCAGAAACTTCTGCGGAAACAGAAAAAACTCGCGCAGCAGGGTAAAGCCCCGAAACACCCGAGTATCTTCGGGAAAGATCGCTTCCGCATCGTCAAAGCCAATCTGATCCAGCCAGCCGGGTTCCAGCCGCAGAAAAACCGGATCGCCGCGCGCATCGAGATAGCGGATGGTGGCGCGGATTGTGTTGGTGAACAGATGCTCATAGACCGAGATTTGTTCGCCCAGATCACCGGTCAGATAAATGGGCAACGTGTCGGCCTGAATGGCAGCGACAGGCTTGCCGGGTTTATCCTTTTGCGCGGCAGACACCGGGCGCAGGAAAGACAGGATCAACCCGCCCGCCGTATCAGCGCCCACATCCAGCCCCAAGGCCTGAAACCCGGTCGGCCCCGCCACAAACCGCGCCGTGTTCAGCCGCAGCGGCCACAGGGTAAGCGGCGCAGACAGCCGGAAGCGGCAGGAAATTCGTTGGTCACGATCAACATAGCGCGCATCGAGGTAGCTGCCGGGGGCAAAATTCTTGCCTTTCTCCAACTCGTCCTCGGCATAGTTCGGATCAGCCTGCGCAAGGATCGCCGAGGGCGTCGGGGCCATGAAATTTGGCAGCAACTGATCCAGCAATTCGCTGGTGAAGGTCTCAAACTCTGAGTCGAGCTTAAGTTGCACGCGGGCGGCCATGAATGCCGCACCTTCCAGCAAACCCGCCACAGCCGGATCAAGGTTGTCTTGCGTCAGCCCGCCCAAACGCTCGGCAATGCCGGGGAAATCTTCAGCAAATTCCTTGGCGCCTTCATACAGCAGCGCCAATTCGCGGTTATACGCCTCAAGAAACGCCCGGTTCATCCACGCACCACAAGGTTTGACAGCGCGACTTTGCCAGCGCCTGTGTCAATCTCGGCGACAAATTCAAGCGGCACATCCACTGGGCGGGCGGCCATTTCGGCGGTGATATCGAAAGATATGCGCTGGGCGGCGTCTGCTTCGGGGCGACGCATCTTCACCACCAAAGATTCCGCGATCAGGCGCGGCTCGTGCGCCAGCAAAGCCTCTCGCAGATCGCGCGCGACTTGGCTGTTGCGGTGATCGTCCACGGTCAGCCGCGACATATCTGGGATGCCGTAATTCAAGATTGATTTCTTTACATAATCAAGGTTGTCCAAAGGCACGGACGCCTGCAGATGCACGGTCGCCATGAGATTGCCAAGATCAATCGCCAGATGGTCCCGCAGCGTCGCCTGACCTGCGCCTTCACGACGCTCGATACTGCGCGCCGACAGCACACGTCCATCGGCATCCGTCATCATGCCATCGCGCGCCTGAGAGTCGCGTTCGCGCGAGGCTTGGCGGAACACGTTCATCAATGAGACTTGGAAAATGCCGTCACGCTCTGCCATCGGGCGACTTTCTTAAGATCAGGTCGCCTGCGGAGCGGTGGGTCAAGCGGTGATCGAAGGGAAAGGCCGGGTACTGGTCGCGCCCGGCCCTTGAACTCAGGAACCTTTGTTGGTGGCGAGATCGTATTTCTTCTCGGTCTTGGCGCCCTGACCACCCTGCGCCGTCTGCTGCCAGTAGGTCAGCGTCAGCTCGCGGAAGTTGAACGAGAACTGCTCGTTGATCAAAGCACCTTGGCCGCCGCCCGAGCCGGTCTGATACGACGACACCAGCACGTCTTTCATGACGAACTGGAAATACACCATCGCCTTGTCGCCGGTGGCTTTGCGCACGAATAGCGTCGCGTCGGGAATGTGTTTACCCGTAGCGCAAGCGATCATCAGATCGGGCGAGGCTTTGCAGATCAGCTTGGTGAAATGCATGTCCTGCACCACCGAACGCCCAGCACCCGCGCCCGCGCCCGAACCGGCGCTGAACGTGCCCTGTTGCGTCACACCCCAGCTGTAGCTGTCGATGTTCAAATGCTCTTTGAATTGATCGTCGGTGGATTCACCGTTGATGCCACTGCCAACTTTCAGAAAAATGTCTGTTCCGGCCATTTCATACTCTCCTTTGAATGAACTTTAGCTGCCTCGGACCTACGCCCGAGACCGCGACTTATTTGCTGGACGGCAGCTTGGACACCAGGCTCATCCCGATATCCATGCCTTCCAGCTGGTAGTGCGGACGAAGGAAAAATCTGCCGACGTAGTAGCCGGGGTTTTCTTCATCCGCGATCACTTCCACTTTGGCTGCAGCCAAAGGCATCAAGGCCTTTTCGCGTTCCGAAGCGGTTGCGGGGTTGCCGTGAACATACTGGTTGATCCAGTTTTGCAGCTCTTTTTCCAGCTGCGCCTGTTCGCGGTTTGAACCGACCATATCGCGCACCATGCACTTCAGATAATGGCTGAAGCGCGAAATCGCGAAGATATAGGGGATGCGCGAAGACAGATTGTCCGAGGCCGTGGCCTCTTCGTTCTGATATTTCTTCGGTCGGTACAGCGATTGCGCGCCCAAGAATGCGGCGCGGTCGGTGTTCTTGCGGTGGATCAAGGGCATGATCCCCGATTTGGAAAGCTCGCCCTCGCGGCGGTCGCTGATCGCAAATTCGGTCGGGCATTTCATATCGGTGGAGCCATCGCCGGTATCGAAATTATGCACCGGCAGGCTGGAGATTTCCCCGCCCGACGTGACGCCACGGATCTGCACGGTCCAGCCGTATTCCTTGTGCGCGCGGTTGATGTTGACCGCCATCGCATGGGCCGCGTTCATCCAGGCATATTGCTTGCCTTCGTGACCGTCGGTGGTTTCTTCAAAGTTGAACTCTTCCACCGGCTCGCCATTTTGGCCGTAAGGCGCGCGCGCCAGCACCCGCGGCATCGCCAAGGCGATGTAGCGCGAGTTTTCCGAATCGCGCAGCGAGTTCCAGCCCGCATAATCGGGCGTATCAAAGACCGTGGACAGATCGCGCGGATTGCCAAGCTCGTTCCAGCTGTCCATCCCCATCAGGGTTGGCGCGGGCGAGGTGATGAAGGGCGCGTGTGCAGCGGCGGCAATCTTGCCCAGATCGCGCAGCAAACGCACATCAGAGGACGAATGATCAAAGGCATAATCGCCAACCAGCGCACCAAAGGGCTGGCCGCCAAGCTGACCAAATTCAGCCTCGTAGATCTTTTTGAACAATGGGCTTTGATCCCATTTTGCGCCCGGATAGCTGCGCAGTTCCTTGTCCAGCTCGGCCTTGCCAATGTTCATCACTTGCAGCTTCAGCGTGGCATCGGATTCGGTGTTGTTCACCGTGTAAGCCAAGCCGCGCCATGCACTTTCCAGTTTTTGATATTCTGGATTGTGGATGATCTCATTGACCTGCTGCGAAAGCTTTTCGTCGATCTTGGCCAGCATCTTGTCGATGGTATCAAGGATGTCGTCGGTGATGACCGAGCCATCCGCCAGTGCTTCGCGGACCAGAGTGTTGACTGCGGTTTCCACTTCACGCGCGGCGACATCGCTGCGCGGTTTGAAGTTTTGCTTCAGGATGGCCGAAAATTCGTCCAGCTCGTGAAGGGCGCCACCGGCTCCGCCGTCTTGTTGCAGTTCAGTTGCCATGTCGATGTCCTAAAAATGTCTTGCGGAATATGCGGCCTGCAACGGCGCGCGGGTTTATTCTTCGCCTTCTGGCTTGGCGGCAGCGCGACGTTCGTCCAATGCGGCCATCAGTGCCGGGTCAGCCAGCAACTGCTTTAGCTGATCCTGCGCGCCCGACTTGCCGTTCATATAACGGGCAAGATTGGCCAATTGCTGACGTGCTTCCAGCAGGCTGTTCAGCGCAGGCACCTGCCGCGCGATTTCGCCGGGGGAAAGATCGGCCATTTTTTTGAAATTCAGATTGACCGACAGCTTGCCGCCCTGTTCCGGGTCCAGCTTGTTATCGACGTTGATGGCCAAGCCCGGCGAGACGCTTTCCATGTAATCGTCCAGCGTATCCGACGACACGGCGGTAAACTCGCGGTCAGCAACGGGGGGCTTTTCAACTTTGCTCGCATTGCCAGACAGATCGGACATGATGCCCATCACGAAAGGGAGCTCGACTTGTTTGTTCGCCTCAATCGGGTCTGCGTAGGCAATCTGCACCCGAGGCGGGCGATTGCGTTTGATAAAGCCTGTGGCTGAATCGGAAGCTGCCATAACAATTCTCCTGATCTAAATAAGCAGAGGAAAGCCGCACCAGTGCAACAAGTCAACAAATTTCAACTTTGCGCCCGCGCGGGCATTTGGTCAATTAAAACGGTGGTCGTCGCAGCAAAATCACTGCAGCAAATCAGTTCGGTGGAATCAGCTCGCGCACAAGGGCGTGGAAGTCTTTAGACAGCATATTTCGCGCTTTGAATAGTAGGATTGGAATCGGGCTGGCCGGTTCGCGCATCCGGAAGAAATCCTCGATCAACTTCAGGATCTGCCCGGCATGATCGCGGCTGACCACCTCGGGCGGGGCGGGGTCGTTTTCATCCGGTGTCGAGAAATCTTCGCTGGTGATGTTCGCCTGCCCCGACAAATCGCGCATCCGTGACATCGAGATTTCAAAGCCAGTGTCAGAGCCAAAGTTGATCTTGGCGTAACCTGCAGAATTTTCGAGCAAAGCGTCCAGCGCTTCGACCAAGGGCCGCCCGATCAGCAAGCGCGATTGCGTCACCAGAACCATGGCCAGCGAGGCGGGTTCGGTGGTGGCAAAATACCGCTCTACGGCTTGCAAAAGCTGATAGGCCGCGCGGTGATTTGGCACCTCGGCGGTGCCAGTTTGCACGGTGATTGTGGTCGCAGCACCGACCGAAACCGCCGCAGTCGCCCCAGCATCACTTTCGATGCCATCCCCTGCGGCGGCTGGCGTGCCCCCAAGATCGCCGCGCGCATCCACCACCATGGCCAGAAGATCGGCCAGCTTGTCATCCAGCCGATCCAGCTTTGGCGAGAACGGCTGTGGGCTGGATCGGCACAGCTGCGTCATGGTGCTGATGGCGCTGCGCATGCCTGTCAGTTGCTCGTAAAGCGCATCGACGGCCTTGGCGTTCTCCGAAGAACTGAGTGCACCACTGATCGCCGCCGCATCCCCCGGCGCTTCGCCTTCGCGGGCGGGTATCTTGCCGGTCGCAGTGCCAAAACCGCGATACATGATGTCGCCAACCCGCTTGTCGGTCAGCAGAATCGCGTAATCCAACGGGGCCGCTATGGTTGCGAGGGAGTTCAGCTCTTCAATCGCATTCTGGCGATCCACCGGATCAATCGGATGCACGTCGCCCGGATAGCTTTCCAGCAAAGCGGCAAAGCCCATCACCGCTTCCGCAAAACCCTTGAACCGCCCTGAGAGAATCTGAAACTTGGCCTCAAGCCCCAACAGGCGCAAATCGCGGCTGCGTTTGAGCAGCGCATCCAACTGGGCGGTTTCGCCCTTTTGATCGACGGATTTGGAATCAAACAAGGTGCCGCGCACCATGTTGAAGTAACTGGTGGGCAGGCGATCTTCGACGTTGAAGTAATAGTCGCAAAAATCCGGGTCATCCAGCGCCAGCAAATCTTCACCGCAGGGCGCGTCCGGGGAAATCGGCTTGATCAGATCATCCAGCCGCATGTGGAGTGGTTACTTGCGGTTCGCGACAACACGCACTTGCTGCGGTTTCGGCTGTGCGGCGATCAGGCCAAGCCCCGCCAAGCCAGCGCCAAATAGAAGGGTGATCAATGCAGCAGTCATTGTCGGTCCTTTGCAAAACTTATGTGAAGGCTAGCGCCGCGCCGCGGCATGGTCAACCGCCGTTTTTCACATTGGCGGACTTCACCGCTTCGTCGTAAGCATCTGCGAAATAGGCCAGAAACACGTCCAACATACCGTTTTCATAGGGGTGCGTCTTGGCATCCCAGCGTTCCACAAACAATTCCCAAGCCCGCGCTTTTTTCGATGACATGATTCCCCCGGTAGAGCGTTCTTCGATCGACTCGGGGGAAAGGTCTTCCAACAACCGCGCAAGGGCCGGCTGCATCGCGGCGTAAACGGCGGTCTGGTGGCGCTTTACATCGTCAAAACCTTGGGTAAATGCCGCAACTGCGCCCAGATAGCTTTCGGTTTTCTGGGTGAACATGGTGGTCAAAGCCTCGGTTGCATTCGGCTTGAATTTCAACGGCGAGTTGTTGATGCCGCCGATCATGGTGCGGCTGGAACTTTTGACGAATTGCTTGGCAGCCGCCCGCGCGCCCAGAAGCGCCATCAACTGCTCGGTTGCAATGCGCATTGATTTGCCGATGTCTTCGCCCAGTTGCGCCACATCGACCTTTGACAGGCTGCCCGCAGGCAAGCCCGCGCCTTTGCAGATCGCGTCCAGCAGCGGCAGGGCATCTGCCGGGGCTTCTTGCGGTACTGGCACAGGCTTTAGCGGAAAGGGTTCGGATGCCGCTGGCGGTGGTGGGGTCGGCACGGAAACCGGCGGCGGCGTGGTAATCGCTTGCGGCAAGGGACTTGCTGGGGCAGCGATTGGCTCATCCAGCGGCGGAGTGGTTGGTGAAAATCCCAAAGGTCGGGGGTTTTCCACAAAGCTGTCGCCAAATTGCCCGGCCAGTGCCTGTGAGGGGCGTGTCGGCGGTGGCAGCGGCGTGTTCGAGAATTGCGGCATCGGCGATGGTGATGGCGCAAGACTCCACGGATCAGATGCGGCGGCGATAGGTGCGGAAAATGCGGCATCGGGTGCGGCCGGATCAACCACCAGCACCCGGATAATATACTGGCCGACCTGCAAGCGTTCATTGTGCGTCAGCGCAAACGGTGACGAGACCCGCATCGAAGCGCCATAAATAAACGTGCCATTGGTCGAGATGTCGTTCAGCCAAAACTGGCCATCGCGAAAGCTGATCTCAAAATGCCGGCTAGAGATATGGCGGTTGGTATCGGGCAGCGTCCAATCCATCGCGGAATCGCGGCCAACCTCAAAGCCACGCGCCACGGAAGAAAACTCCAGCGGGCCGCCATCCGGCAGACTGTCTAAATTCTCGATCCGCAGAGTAAGCTTCATACCGGTTTATTCCAGAAACGAGGGGCAGGGCGCGCGCGCACGTCCCGTGCAGGCGACATATTGTAAATAGGGTGCTTACGCAGTTTTTGCCAGCACCTCGGCCATGGCCACGTAATGATCCAGCATCCGGCGCCGCTTATCTTGCGGCACCCGTGCCAGTGCCGTCAGCACGCCAGCATTCAGCGCCCGCCCAATCGCGAACATCGGCACCAATGCAGGCGGCAGCCCCTGCGGGGCCATCGAGCCACTCGCCCAACCGACCGCCAGTGCCAGCCATGCGCCCGGCCCCCGCACCGCCACATGCAAGCCTGCATCCAGAGCGGTATACCGGTTTGCCTCGGAGGGTTCCGCCACCCATGTGGCGCACAGTTCCAACATCTCGCGGTCTTGATCGGTCAGCAGTTCAGGGGCAGCTTTCAGACATTCATGGCCCCACCAGATCGCTTGCCTCGGATGCAGCGCGAAAGCCATCAGCGAGATCGCTTCTTCGGGCGTGTCACCCAAGCGCAAGCGCCTGCCAAAGTCGAACATATGCTCGCCCTCGCCGGGGCGTGCGCCGATATCATCGGCCATTTCCGGCATGGTGCCAAACAGTTGCTGCCCCAATTGCACCCGAAAGCCCGGCGCGGGGGCAATCGAGGTGGGCGGAGTGGTATCGGTTGCGCTGCCCATCAGTTGCCCATCAGTTGATTGTCACCAAAATACCCTTGATCACCATCATCGCCCCCCCGTCATGCGTCGCCATCGCGCCCGCCTTTGTTTTCAATTCGGCGGTTGCCTCGACCTCTACCGTCAAGGCTTTGATCTTGATCGAGGTCTGGTCAATGGTGATGCTGGACGAGCCCACCTTGATCTCGATCTTCTGCTTGGATTCGATTGTCAGATTGCCGCTGACCTTGTGGCTTTCATCGCCGCCAACCGAGGTGGAAACACTGCCGCCCACGCTTTCGCTTTTGCTGCCATCGGTTTTCAGCGTCTGTTTGCCATGCACGGTGGTTTTGTCATCCTTCATCACCTCACGCGTCATGAATTTCTGCGCGCGGATGAAGATTTTCTCGTCATTCTCTGTGTCGTCAAAGAAAAACTGGTTGTTACGCACCGTCTTGAAGCCGCTGATCAGGCGGTTCTTTGGCATCTCGGGGCCCATCTTTTCGTTCCAGACACAGCCCGTCACCAAAGGTTTGTCAGGGTCGCCGTCGAGAAACTCAACGATCACTTCCATGCCAGAATGGGGCACAAAGATTGAACCCCATTCATCCTGCGCCCAGATCTGTGACACCCGGCAGAACATCGAAACATCGTCGGGAGCCCAGAAAAACTTGACCTTGATGCGGCCAAATTCATCAATATCGCCGTCGGCACCTTCCACCACCACCGCCGTTTGCGGTCCGTTGATGCGGGGCAGTCGGGTTTGGCGCGGCGGTGCAATCGGATTTGAGCTGCGGGTCAGCACATACGAGCCATGATAGGCGTTTTCCGCAGTGGCCCCGCCCGAGCGGAACGTGCCGTTTGACGCGAAATGATAGGCGGCAAGCACGGCGTATTCATCAAGCTGGCCTGCGTCGGAATGGGCTGACAGCGGAAACTTCATCCCGGCCCCCAAACTGGCGGCATTTCCCTGCGCGCGCACCGTGGCATCGCCCATCCGGTGGGCATCCAGCTGACGTTGCGCGATGGGCTTGCCCTCTTCCGCCG
Organism: Cypionkella aquatica; assembly: GCF_030161095.1. Classification (GTDB taxonomy): domain Bacteria; phylum Pseudomonadota; class Alphaproteobacteria; order Rhodobacterales; family Rhodobacteraceae; genus Cypionkella; species Cypionkella aquatica. Next base: position 404,580 of record NZ_BSPP01000004.1, on the reverse strand, counting down.
TCAGATACACGCCGGGATAGCCGAAACTTTCCATATTGGCCCCGACAAAGCCGCGCAGATTCTCGCGCCGGGCTTCCATATTGGCGCTGACCGTCTTGAAGTTGTAATCCATCAGTCGCACCGCACCGGTGGTCAGCTGACGTTGCGGCGACCACGCCTCAAAATGCTCGTCAGTGTTATCGCCGCGACTGCCAAGCGGGCTGAACGCACGCGGAACTGAGGGCGCATCGCTGAACGCATCTGCGCCTGTGGTCAGCACCAAGGAATGGCGGCTCTGTTCCATCTTGAAATGATAGTTGATGCCAAACCGCTCCATCATCCGGCACAGGAAATCCATATCGGATTCGTTGTATTGCACCAGATATTCCAGCTCGGGAAAGCTGCCAACGGTCAGGTCGATAAAGCCCGCCACATCGGAATTGCCGTATTCGTCGACGATCTTGCGGATCACGTCGATCACGTTCACCTCGTGAAAAATCCGTGAATTGATCCGCCGCGACAGCTGCCAAAACCATGGCCGCAGTTCAAATTCATAGACATGTTCGCTACCCTCGGGGCCAAGATAGCGGATCGCATCGACCATCTGGTGAAAGTCGCGGACCTCACCCAACGGCGTGACGATCTCAACAGCGATCGCCTCACCAAGCAGCGGCTCGATCGCGGAAACGGGTTTGCTGGACAATGCTTTCACGCGAAACTGGCTGATCGTGTTCACTGCTTCGCTGCCAGAAAATTCGATCAGCACCAAATCGTTCGCCGGCAATGGCGTGAACATCCGACCGATGCGATTGTCTTGGGAAAATGTGGGCATCTGGTATCGCTTTCAAAAATAGGCGTAAAACGGGCAGGCTTGGGGAAAATAACCCCGGATACCCACACGTTACATCAAGCCGCGCCAATCTGGCAAGAAAAGCTGCGACCTTACCTTCTGCTCAGTTTTCCAGCCGGAAATAGGCAAAGCCAAGTGTCGGTTTGACCCCGGCTTTTTCAAGTTGTTTTTCCAGAAACGGCATCAGCGATTGCGCGGTCACGCCAGCGGGCACCTTATCTAGCGCCGGCAAGGGCTTGTCCGTTACCATTGCCACCAGAATTTGCGGCGCAGGCGGGGCATTGGCTTCCAGCGTCAGCTTGAACTCGAATGTGGCAGTGCCATCGGTGGCGATTGTGGTCCAAGGTTTCAGATTGGTCGCCCCGCCACCTTCTGAAAAGATGAACAGCGCGAAATCGCGGCCCTCTAGCCCTTCAACCTTGCCACTGACATTGGCGCCGCTTTTCACCACCTCGCTGGATGAGGCCATAACCACCGTCAGAGGGTCTGCATCTGGTGCAGGAAAGCGGTTGGCAAAGTCGAGAAGTGGGCATTGCGCGGCATTGATCTGATGCGTGGCAAGATCTGGCGTGGTGTTGGTTGCATCTTTCCAACCTTGGGCAAAGCCCGCCAAAGCCTGCGAGTCTGCTGTGTAGCCTTCCAGCCCAAAGCCGGATGGCTTGGCATCTTTTAGCGTCACGAGCGTGCAAAGCGGGGGCGTAATGCCAGCCAGATAAGCCAGTTGGGTCGCCATAGGATCGGCTTTGGCGGCTGCCTCTGCTTTCTGTGCTGCTGCCTCATCAGCAAGTTTTTTGGCGGCTGCCTCTTTGGCAGCTCTTTGGGCAGCTGCCGCCTGTTTGGCTGCGGCTTCTTCAGCTGCCTTTTTTGCGGCGGCTTCTTCGGCCAATTTGGCGGCTTCGGCGTCGGCCGCCTGTTTAGCTGCAGCCACATCCGCGGCTTGCTTGGCTGCCGCCGCTGCCTGCGCTTGCTGCGCGGAATCTTGGGCCGCTTTCGCGTCGGCAGCGATCTTGGCGGCTTCCGCATCTGCGGCGGCTTTAGCGTCGTTCGCGGCTTTGTCTGCGGCTTCTTTGATGGCGGCCTCTTCGGCGGCCTTTTGATCTGCAGCTTGTTGTGCCGCGGCCTGATCCGCTGCCAGCTTTGCAGCCGCCTCATCAGCGGCTTGTTTGGCCGCAGCCTCATCCGCGGCTTGCTTCGCTGCCGCTGCCGCTTCTGCTTGACGCGCAGCGTCTTCGGCGGCTTTGGCATCGGCAGCGGTCTTGGCTGCTGCGGCATCTTGCGCCGCCTTTGCATCGGCTTCGGCTTGCAGTTCTGCTTTGGCCCGCGCGTCGGCTTGCGCCTGCGTTTCGCCTGCAGCGGGTACCGCATTGCCGTCAAATACTCCGCCGAAATAAGCACCGGCCGCGCCGCCGCCCAATGCAAGCAGCGCCACGACGGCGATCAGGCCGCTTTTGCTGTTTTTGACTGGCAGCGGCTCGGGCATGGACGCGGCCTTTGGCGCGACCATAGACGGCGCACCAAACGGACTGACATCTTCGCTTTCGGCTGAGGCCGCGCTGATCACCGTCGCCCCAACCGGAGCCGAAGTTTTGGCCGGCGGCACCACCGACGCTGACACCACAGAAATTGGGGCCACAGAAACTGGAGCGCCCGAGATTTCCACATCTGACACTGGTGCGACGGATGCCTCCGCAACGGGCACCGCAACAATGGGTGGGATGGAAAGCGGTTTCGGCTCGGGGATCGGCAGAGCCCCACCAATCACCGTGCGATTAGGGTCGGGGGTTTTCGGTGTGGGTGGTGCGATCTGCGGCACCAGCGCCGGATTATCCACCGCCGCCATCACCTGTCCCATGCTGGCGGGCCGCGCCGCTGGATCGGGCTGCAGCATCCACGACAAAAGCGGCACCAACTCTGTGTCGACGCCTGTCAGATCAGGCACGCCCGCGCGCTTGCCCACGGCATCGACAATCGACGCCCCCATTGGCAAAACTTCGCCTTTGCTGGCCGCAGCCGTCACCAAAGCCAGCGAGTAAATGTCCGACCGCCCATCAACCGCGCCGCCAAATGCGCCCAACTGCTCGGGCGAGACCCAGTTGAACTTGCCCGCGAACTGGCCCTGCAACAATGTGCCCGCGCCCAGGGCGGTGCTTTTGGCGATGCCAAAGTCAATCAGCTTGGCGTGCTCGACCTGACCTTCTTCCAAAATCACATTGTCGGGCGACAGATCGCGGTGCACCACGCCTGCGCGATGCGCCTTATCCAGACCCGAGGCCACCCGCCGCAGCATCACCCGCACATCGCCAACCGGCATCGGCCCCTGTTCGATCCGGTCGGACATCGCTGTGCCAGACACGAATTCCATCACCATGCAGGGTCGCCCGATCATCGGATCAACCGTGAACACATGATAGCGCACGATGGCTTCGTGGCTAAGGCGCGACAGCGTCGTGCTTTCCTTCTGAAACAACGCCACAATCTTGGGGTCATGCGCCAAACTCGGCAGCACGATCTTGATCGCCACGGGTTCGTCATTGTGGATATTGCGGCCCCGGTAAACTTCGCCCATGCCGCCCGAGTTGATCAGCCGCTCGATCTCATAGGTGCCCATGATCAGCGTGCCAGAGCTGACCGTGGTGGCGTGATTTGGCCCGGTGCCGGATGCGTCGCTCATCCCCATGCCCCCGTTGCCGGTGGGACCGCTGCGACCTTGACCACCACGACCGTCACATTGTCGCGCGCGCCGCGCTGCAAGGTCAGTTCGATCAGCGCATCGCAAGCCGCTTGTGGCGCAAATCGTGTCAAAGCCTCTGCCATCTCGGCATCTTCGATATGCTCGGTCAGTCCATCCGAGCACAGCAAAAACACGTCGCCATCGGCAAGGCCGCCAGAGCGTTCATCAGTCTGCGGCGTGGCATGCACGCCAATCGCCCGCGTGATTACATTGCGGCGCGGCCATGTCAGCGCCTGTTCGGCGGTGATCGCTCCGGTGCGCAACAACTCGTTCACCTCGGTATGGTCCATCGTCACTTGGGTGTATTGGCCTGCGCGCAGCAGATAAATCCGGCTGTCCCCCGACCATATGCAGGCGAAATGCTGATCAAACGCCAAAAGCGCCACCAATGTCGCCCCCACCGTCGCGCCGTTCAGCAGCGCCGATTGATCCTGAATAAGTTGATGCGCCCGCACGATCCGATCCATAAATCGCGCTTGCAGATCAGGGGCTGAAACCGGCCGCCCCAAAGACCCGACGCTGTCCACAATCGTCTTGCTGGCAAAATCACCGGCGTGGTGCCCGCCCATGCCGTCAGCGACCACCCAGACACCGGCCTCTGGCAGGGTTAAAAAACTGTCTTCATTGTGATCGCGCACGCGGCCCGTATCGGTCGCGGCCCCGGTCTGAAACTGAAATGGAGCCTCGATCATCGACCCTCCCACTTAAAACAACCTATGCCCGATGGGCTGAATATATCTGTGCAGCTTAGGCGCAAAGCGGTGCATCTGCCTAGCCCCAACCTGCCTTAGGCATTTTCCGCATATCCGCGTAAAAACCACGCGATAACATGCCCAGAGGGCAAGCCTTCACCAGCCCAGACCTGAGAATGGCCAAAGTCATCGCCGGCAATCCACCAATAAGACCGATTGTGGCTGGCACGGTTATGATCGGTCAGCGCCACATCCTCCAGCAGCCCCACTACATCCGCGCCGGGCCGTGCGGCCCAGAACTCGGGGGGGCCAGTTTCCATCGCGGCCGGGCAAGGCAGCGTGAATCCATCCAACTCGGCATGCTCTGCCGCCAGCAAGTCCAGCAGCTTTGCCTCGACATCTGCGTGCCAGTCCTGCGCGGGGTCAATCACCGGGCAAGGTGGGCAATCCGGCCCGAAACCTGCGATCAGCAGCGGATAGCGTCGTCCGACCTTATCGGCACTTGGCGCCAGAACCCCGGCAAGGCTTTCCCCCAAAACGCTTGGCCCGATCCAGAACCGCAGCGGGCGGGCCTTGGCCCACACAGTTTCCCAGTCCTGATCAAGACCGTGCCGCGCTTCGGCTAAAGTGCTATCCAGCCAGCCCTCCAGCCCCGCCTGCACTGGCAAAGCACCGCCCAGAAAGTCGCCTTTTGAGCGATGCTTGCCGTAAAGCGCCAGCATTTACAGACCTGTTGGGCAGCGGAATTCGCGCAATTCCGCCATGTTGAACGGGTTGACCAGCGCATTGACCCGGATTTCATACGTGATGTTGCGCCCGCCGATCACATAATCCACCTGCATCACATCGCCGATCTGGCGCGGGTTGCCGTCGCGGATGAACTGCAAAAACGCCCATGGCCCCTGATACATGATTTGGCTTTCGCGGTTGTTCATCTCGGGCAAAAGTTGCACCGAGGTATTTCCCGCTCCCCCCGGCCAAGTCACCGTCACCGGAGTATTCCCCGCCTTGCGCATCTGGATCGGCTGATCATCAATCACCAGAATCGACTGCTTGATGCGGTCATGCGCGGTGATCTGGTTCACCGTCACGTCCAGCTTGACGGTAGGGGATCGCCCCGGAAAGAACGCATCCCGAATGGCGGCTGCCTTCTGAAACTGCCGCAGGCTTTGCAAGGATAGCTTCTTCGCCAGCGGGCTATCTTCGCGCCATGTCCAATCGCCCGCGCCCATATTGGCGTGGATCGCCAGATTGGCGTTGAAGAACCGATCCAACACCCCATCGGGTGCAAACAACTGCGCGAATTCGGAAAGTGGCACCTGCCGCGCCGGGCTTTTGCTGAACGGATAGCGCCCATCCACAATCCCCTCGCACACCGCTGTCACTTGCGAGGTCAAATCCGCGTTGATCTGCGCCACGGCGGTCGAGGCAGCATCGCCCTCAAAGTTATCCACCGCCTCATTCACCATCCGCGATAGCTCGGGCGGCAGTCGGCTGGCCGCCGTCTTTAACTGGCCGATCAGCGCCGGTATCTGCGCGTTGGCTTCCGCCTGATTGAACCCCGCCGCAATGACCAACCCCTGTTGTATCGACCCCAGCGAGCTCAGCAGCGCATCAATTGGCCTTGCCCCCGGCGAACCCTCCAGCAGCGCGTGATATTCGGCAAACTGCGCCTCAATATCCGCCCCCGGCACGGTCGGGGCCGCCCCCGCCGCCGCCCCGGCCCGTTTCTGGGATTTCCCCGCCGCCAGCGCGATATCAAGCCCGATCCGCTGCAACCCGCTGGTCCGGCTGGCCACCATCTGCGTCACGTCGCTGCCAGCTTGGGAAATCGCATCCGCCACCGCCGTCGCGTCCTCAGACGCCTGCTCCGCTACGCCCTCTGGTGCCAACGGCTGCGTCAGCTTGGTCTCCGCCGAGATTCCCTCCACCAGCTTCAAAATCGGTGAAGTGGTGGGCGAGGCCGCTGCTGACAGGGCCAGATAGGCAGGCTTGTCCGCCGCCATGGGTGCCAGCTTGATATTCGACAACACCGCATCCCAAGCCGCCAGATAATCCTCGCGATACCGCGCCAGCAGTTGCGGCCCCAGCCGCGCCAACTGCTCATCCACCTTCGCGGCTTCGGCCTGCTTGCCCATCACCCACTGTTCAGTTTCCAGCTTATGCGCCACCGCCGCCAATTGATCGAGGAAGAAGTCATTGAAGCCAGCATAGGTATAAAGCGCGGGCACCGTCAGATTGCCCAGATCAGAGCCATCCACAGTTTCAAACACCAGCCGCGCATCCGGCCCCGCGCGTTCCACCACGTTGAAATCCGGCAACCCCGACACCGGAGCGGTCGCCACGATCAAAGAATAGGCCTGATCCGCCACCGACATCCGCGCCAAAATCACCTCGGCCTTCGCCACCAGATCAGCGTTCAATTCCACCGTCGGCGCGGTGGTATCGTCCAGTTCCAGCATCGCCGCGAGATGCTTGTTCAGCATATCCCGCGCTGGTTCTTCGTTGATGCCTGGGAACATCACCTGCTCCCAATCATCATGGAACCACGTCTTCACCAGATCGTCCTGCGGGGCAGGCGCGGCCCCACCCAGCAGCTTATACACCTTCAACGTCTCATAAATCGGGATCGGTTCATTCGCCAAAACGAACTGCTGCAACTGCCCTTCGACCCGCAACACCAGCCGAGGCCGCAACAGCCGCTCCAACCCCTGCGCATAGGCATCCCGCGCCGCCTGCCGGATCGCGCCCTGCTGCGACAGCCCAAAGCCGCGCGTCCAATCGCCCTCTGGCTCTTCCGGCGATTCAAATCCCGAAGGCATCGTGCGCAAGAGCTTCAACTCGTTGCTGACACGCAGAAAATCGGTGTCCTTCACCTCAATCGCCTGCAAATCTTCCGTCGCTGCCAGCTCATAATCCGCCATCGCCGCCTGGGCCGAGGCCACCAGAGTCCGGTTGTTCAGATAACTATAGCCCCACGCCGCCAAGATCCCCGCCGAGGCCAACAGCATTGCCGTCGTAACCGCCATGCGCAGGACGGAAGACCGCCGCACCGCGTTGCGATCATAGGAAACCCAGCCCTGTTCCCCGAAAATCACCTTGGTCAGCAGATCATGCAGAAAGAAACTTTTGCCCTTGCCAGAAAGCTGCGCCTGCACCCCTAAACTGCGGCTCATCGCGCCCAGCACCTGATCAATCGGCGTGCCTTCCTGCGTGCCGGATGTGAAATAAAACCCGCGCAGAATGGCGCTGGTCTTATACCGCGTCGGCTCGAACACCTGCCGCAGGAAGCTTTCCACCTCGTCTTTCAGCATCGCCATTTGGCCCGGCAGCCCGAAAATCGCAATCCGGTTCACGCCGTCAGGTTCTTCCGACAAACGATCAATCACCTCATCCGACAACCGCGCCACCAGCGCATCAAATTCGCCTCCAACCCGATCAAACGTCTGCTCTTTGCGGCTTTCGGTCTGGAAAGTCGCCCCCCACACCTTCTTGCGCCGGCCCGCTGCAAAGCTGCTGAAATACTCACGGAACCCGGCGATCAGATCGGCCTTGGTGAACATCACATAAACCGGGAAATCCACCTTCAGCGTCTCGTGAATCTCGCCCAAGCGCGCCCGGATGGTTTCTGCATGGGCGGTGATCTTATCCGGCCCCGCGTTCATCAGATCGGCCACGGAAATCGCCAGAATAACGCCGTTGATCGGTTGCTTGGGGCGATTTTTCTTCAACAAATTCAGGAAGCTGGTCCAAGATGCCTTATCCTCGCCCGCGTCGCTGTCTTGCGTGGTATAGCGCCCCGCCGTGTCGATCATCACCGCGTCTTCGGCAAACCACCAATCGCAATAGCGCGTGCCGCCAAAACCCTGCAAACCACCCTGCTGGCCCGACACCGGAAACTTGATCTCGCTGTTCACCAGCGCCGTCGTCTTGCCCGACCCCGGCGGCCCGATGATTACATACCAAGGCATGTCGTAAAGGTAAGTCTTTGAATTACCAGATTTCTTCAGCGTATTCAGCGCCGCTGTCATTCGGCTGGCCAATTCGCGGCCATCGCCCGCAGGCGCGTCAACCACAATCGCCTTTTCCAGCGCCGCACTGCCCTTGCGGCGACGCAAGAACGCGACCAGCCCCCAGACCAGCAGCACAAGCGCCAACAAACCGATGATCAGCGCCCGCACCCATTCGGGATCAAAGGGGCGGGATTCGCCAAAGCCGATCAGCGGGCCTGCAAACCAGACCACGGCGGAAAATGCCAAAAACCCGATCAAAACCAGCGCCAGTTTGAGCCACTTCATTGCAAAGTCTCTTCCCGCTTGATCATGATCTCCACCCGGCGATTGGCACTGCGCCCGTCATCGGTGGCGTTGTCGCCAATCGGCTCGGCCTCACCCTTGCCCTCTACTTCAAAGCGGGTGGGGTCGGTCATGCCCACCGCCAGCACCTTCTGCACAGCCTCGGCGCGGGCCTGCGACAGATCGTGGTTGTTCTTGAACCGCCCGCGCCCTGACATCGGCACGTTGTCGGTATAACCCCAGACATAAACCGGCCCCGGTTCCTTATCCAAAGCCGCCGTGATCCGCGCGGCCAAGTCATTGAATTCCGGTTTGGTTTCCGCCTTTCCGCTGGCAAACAAAGCGGCATTGCTGACGCGGATAAAGATGAAATCGCCCTTGATGTCGACAGCCACCAAGCCGCTGGCGATATCGTCCTTCATCTTCTCTTGCAGGCGGTCCAACTGGCTGCTCTCAGACACTGGCACCACCTCCAGCGGCGTAAACGCCACCGCCCGCACGAGGCTGATCTTCGAGGTCGGAGTCAGCGACAGCAACCTCTGCGACACCACAGACCCCTCCTGCGCGATCAGGGTGGAAAGCCCAAAATATGCCCCCATCAGCACCACGCCCAGGATTGACCCGATCACCCACAGCGGCGTGCCACCAAACCGCCGCCGCCCGCCAACCATGACAGGTTGCCAGCGCGGCGAGATATCGTCATCCGGCCGGTTCTGCACCCGCCGCAGGCTGTCATAGATCATACCCCTGATCCGCGCCAACTCCACCGCACCATTCGGCGCGCTGCGATACTGCCCCTCAAACCCAAGGCTCAGGCAGGTCATCGCAAGTTCCAAAAGCTGGAAGTTCTGCGCCGGGGCCTGCAACGCCTTTTCAACTTCCTGAAAGAACCCAACGCCAGAGGTGCGCCGATTGAAAAACCGCGCCACCATCGAATATTGAATCCATAAATGCCGATCCGTGCCGGGGATATTCTGCACGATATCATCCGCCGTGCCACACAGCAGATACTTCGCCACCTGCGCCTGATGCGCGTCCACGCCGCCATTCAGGCAGTTCTCCTCAAACCCCTCAATCTCGCGGGTGACGTATTCCATCAACGGAACCGCCTCCATCTCGACCATCTGAGTCCGCAACCGCCCGAACAAGATCAACAAATTGGCCGCCGCCGCCAGCATCGGGCTTTTCGGCCCGCCAGCGCCCAAACCCTTGGCAACCAGTGCCTTGCGCAGATCAATCTTAGGCCCGGTATTGGCGTAGTTGGTGGGCTGTGCGGTCGACGCATCGGGGAAAAACTGATCCGGTTGTGCAAACGCCCCCGCCACGGGACGCGGTGCAGGTGCCTGCCCAAACGGCTGCCCGCCAAAGCCGGGAGAGTTCACCCCAGGATGAGTAGAAGATGCGGGCGGGATCGGCGCAAACCCACCCTGACCCCCACCAGCAGGCGCAGGCGCGGGCACGCCCCAAGCATCCGCTTCCCCCGAAAACCCCGGCGAAGCCGCAGGTGGAAAACTCCCCGCAGCAGGCCCAAATCCCCCCGGCCCAAACGCCCCGCCCGCCCCGGGCAATGCCCCGCCGATCACGGTGTGTTCATTCGGGGTGGTCTGCCGTTTCCCCCCCGGCATCGGATTGACGCCCCCCGGCAGCGGCGCGGGCATCCCCATGCCTCCGATGACGGTCTTATCCTTGTTGCCGTCATCCTTGCTGCTCATACCTTGGTCTCCACGATGGCCCACAACTCCATCTTCAGATCAGGCCAGTCGCCTGCAAAGTGCATCCCGATCGCTGGAGCGGTCGAAAACTCGCGCCACAGCGGCGAATTCTTTTCCAAGATGAAATAGACATTGCGCGACACCGCCCGGATTTGACGTGGCGGCGTAGGAATATGGATCAACTCGATCCCCGGCAGGTTGTTATTCACAATCTCTGACATCCGGGTGTTCGGGCCCACTTTGCACAGCAGCGGAAACTGCTGCTGTACCAAGGTCAACGCCCGCGAAGATTCCACCTCGACAACAAACGTCGCATCGCGGAACAGGTTGCGGTCCGGCACCTGCGCCAGATAAGAATTCTGCCGCACCTGCACCAGATCCAAGCGCGTCGCCCGACCCACATCACGCGACAGCAACCGCTGAATATCGCGCACCACAGGCTCGACCGAGCCCTTGAGATCGGCGTGATCATAGGCGTCATAGGGCGGTGCTAACCGCTTATCCTGATCAAACGTCCACAACTCGCCCGAGAACCGCAACAACTCCTCATACAGCCGCTCTGGATGCACATAGCGCGATTGCCGCAGATGCCGCAGCACGTTGATCTGGCGGTTCAAACACAGCAACATGAAGTAATCGGTGGCCTGCAACCCGCCCGCCGCCGAAGGGTCAGCCGCATAACGCGCAAGGCTTTCCAGCTTGGTCTCTACCCAACCAATCACCCGGTCGAGCCAACCCAAAGCTACACCATGCGCCGAAATCGTCAGCAAGGGCGGCGGAAACGCATCATCCAAAATCACCACATTGTCGCGCACTTCCACGATCCGCGCGATCTTGATGCACTGATAACCGGGCTTGGCCGTTGCTCGAATGTCCAACTCCAGCCGGGGGCTGGCGACCTCTATCTGCTGCTCCAACCGCAGCGCGCTCGCGCTATCCGCCACGGTTTCCGCCCCCAGGACGTAGCGAGAGCCTGCATCCGTCTCCATCGCCACTTCGCGCCCGTTCATCACCTGATCGGGCAGCGTCAGCCAGACGCCCATGCCGTCCGATCCAGCGGGCACCTCAATCGCCCTCGGCAAAGGAGAAATCCCCGGCGCTTCAAACGGCGCGCCATCGGGGAAAATCCCCGCCACGCTGGCCAACTCAATGCGCCCCTGCTGCAAGCGATCCCGATTGACTCGCATTTCCTCGATACCCCACGGATAGGGCGAAACATGCCGCACCCGCGCTTCGATCAGCTTTTCCACATAGCGGTCACTTTGCTGCAAGTGGTGCGGCTGCAAAAAGAGCCCTTCCTTCCACGCAACCTTGCTATACCAAGACATGCCAACCTCAATTCATCAAACATCAAGCCGGAAGGGCTTTTGGCCCACAATAGCGCTTCTAAATCTGCCACCTAGAAAAAACAGCGGCGGCGTAAGGGAAAAACTTGCGCCCAGATTGCAGCAGCCCCCGCGCCGGATCAAGCCTTTGATTGCCATATCCGCGATCACGTTTACTCTGAAGGAATGACCCGCCACGCCTTCCCCCGGCCCAAAGCCGCTGGTATACAATGGTATGCGAATGACCCTGACCGAGATTTACAGCGCCGAAGTCACTGCGGGCCGCCTGCGGGCTGATCCTGCGCAACTGGCGCTGCTGCCGGGGCTGGAAGATCTGCGCCAGTGGCTCGAGGCCAATGCCGCCCGCAAAGTTGGCTTGTTTGCAGGGCTGTTCGCCAAGCCCGTGGTGCCTCCAAAGGGACTTTACCTGTGGGGCGGCGTCGGGCGCGGCAAGTCGATGCTGATGGATTTGTTTTTCGCTCATCTGAACATCTCGCAGAAACGCAGAGTGCATTTCCACGCCTTCATGCAGGAAATCCATCATGCCATGCACGAGGCCCGCAAGCAGGGTGTTGACGATGCAATCGCGCCAGTGGCCGAGGCGATTTCCCGTGACATCCGCCTGCTTGCGTTTGACGAAATGCAGATCACCGATATCACCGATGCGATGATCGTCGGGAGGCTGTTCGAAAAGCTGCTGGCGGCAGGCGTGGTGATCGTCACCACCTCGAACCGTCCCCCGGAAGATCTGTATAAAGACGGCCTCAGCCGTGCATTGTTCCTGCCCTTCATCGCTATGCTGCGCGAACGGCTCGAGGTGCTGGAGATCGCCTCGCCCAACGATTACCGCCAACATCGGTTGACCGGTGCGCAGGTGTATTTTCACCCCGCAGGCCGCGCCAAAGATCAGATCAACGCGATCTGGCGCGATCTGACCGGGGGGGCTGCGGGTGAACCCCTGCGCCTGCCGGTCAATGGCCGCGAAACCATCCTGCCGCGCTTTGCCAACGGCATCGGGCGTGCGAGTTTCTGGGAGCTTTGCGCCAAACCCCTCGGCCCCGCAGATTTCATCGCCATCGCGTCCGCCGTTCGCGTGCTGATTCTGGAAGACATCCCGCAGCTTTCGGCCAGCAACTACAACGAGGCCAAACGCTTTGTTATCCTGATCGACGCTTTGTACGAGGCGAAAACCAAGCTGATCTGCTCCGCTGCAGACGAACCCGAACGGCTGTATATCGAAGGCTCTGGCAGCTTTGAATTTGAACGCACCGCGAGTCGTCTGCGAGAGATGCAGGGTGCCGACTGGGGCCAGTAGACTGGGGCCAGTAACCGCAAGCCTGCCCGAAACCACCCGCACCAGCTATCGCGTCAGCGCATACCCGCTGTGCATCTGCTTGGCTTCGCTTCAGAAAACCCGCGAAATCCCGGTGATGTTTCAATGCGTTTGACCGGTTAAGCGCAACGGCGCCATCGCGCGTTATTTCCATAGAACATTGGGCTTTTACGCCGAAAACCTCGCAGTCTAGCGGCCTCAATGTCTGTGCCTTTTTGCAGGAATGGGCGACCCCATGGTGGCCTACGTGCAAATCCCTGCAGATAGATTTTGGACTTTTGGCCGCAGTCTGGGTGTGTCAGGCTTTCCCACAGGGCGGCAAAATGAGTGGAAGCGGTCCCTCCTACCCAACCCATAGCACCTGCAAACCAATTCCTTTTGCAGGATCAATCAGACGGATCTTTCTCGATGCCCCCGCGTTAGCGCTTGCACCGATACGGTCCATTCAAGTCAGGAGACTATTGTGCGAGGCATGTATAACGCCGTGCTGGGCGTGATCTTTGCAGCGATTGGTGCCATCCTTCTGCTGGGTGGTGGCTGGCTTTTGTCGCTTGGCGGCAGCCCCTATTACCTTGTGGCCGGGCTTGGCTTTCTTGCCACGGGCATCTTGCTTTTGCGCAAGCGGGCCGAGGCCTTGGTCGTCTATGCCATCACCCTTGCCGCAACGCTGATCTGGGCGGTTTGGGAGATCGGGTTTGACTGGTGGCAGTTGGCGCCGCGCGGCGGCATCCCGGTGCTGCTGGGCCTGTTGCTTTTGCTTCCTGCGGCATGGCGCAATCTTAAATTCTCCGCAGTTGCAACAACCTCCGCGCCGCGCTTTCCTGCAGCCTTGGGTGGCGTCGTTGCGGCGTCAGTTGCCGTCGCGGGCTATGCGATGTTTCAGGATCCATCGGCCACCACAGGCCAGTTGACCCGCGACATCGCCCCCCAAATGCGCAGCGCGGTCAATACCGGCAACGAGGCGGGCGATAGCGAATGGCATCAATATGGCCGTACGGGCTTTGGCCAACGCTGGTCGCCACTGCAGCAGATCACTCCAGCCAATGTCAAAGACCTTGTGCCCGCGTGGCAATATCAGACTGGCGATGTGAAGCTGCCCGAGGATGTTGGTGAGACCACCTATCAGGTCACCCCGATCAAGATTGGCGACAGCCTTTACGTCTGCACGCCGCATAACATCGCAATCTCGCTCAATGCCAAAACAGGGCAGGAAAATTGGCGCTTTGACGCCAATTCCGGCATGAATCCTGATCGTCAGCATCAAACCTGTCGAGGCGTGACGTGGTGGGAAACCCCAAGCACTCTGGCTGCCGGTGCGACGCCCGAAGCGGTTGCCTTGCATGCCCAAGCCTTGGCAGAATGTCCGCGCCGAGTCTATCTGCCCACCGCCGATGCGCGTCTGATCGCGTTGAATGCCGATACGGGCAAGCCGTGCAGTTTCTTCGGCGACGGTGGCACGCTGCATCTGGAACAGGGGATGAAGTATAATCCGGCTGGATATTACTACTCCACCTCGCCTCCGGTTGCCACAGAAGGCAAGATTATCGTTGGCGGTGCCGTCAATGACAACTTTTCTACCACCGAGCCCTCAGGCGTGATCCGGGCATTTGACATCGATTCAGGCAAGCTGTTGTGGAACTGGGACAGTGGCAATCCTGATCAGACCACGCCTATCGACGTGGCTGCTGGCGCACGTTACACCACCAATTCGCCGAACAGTTGGTCGGTGTTCAGCTACGACGAAAAGCTGGGGTTGGTCTATCTGCCGATGGGAAACCGTGTCCCCGATCAACTTGGCTACGATCGCAGCCCCGAGGTTGAGAAATTCTCGTCTTCTATCGTTGCCTTGGACATTGCCACCGGCAAGTTGCGCTGGGTGCGCCAGACCGTGCATCACGACCTGTGGGATATGGACGTGCCTGCCCAGCCAGTGCTGATCGACTTGACGCGCGACGGCGAAGTTGTGCCCGCCTTGGTCGGCCCCACCAAGCAAGGCGATATCTGGGTGCTGGATCGGCGCACTGGCGAACCCTTGTCACCGATGGCGGAACTTCCCGCCCCCGGTGGTGCTATCCCAGAAGATTGGACTTCGCCCACCCAGCCGATCTCCAAGCTGACCCTGCGCCCCGAAACCCTGCACGAGGCGAATATGTGGGGCCTGACGATGTTTGATCAGCTGTCCTGCCGGATCAAATTCCGCTCGCTGAAGTATGAAGGTCAGTACACACCGCCAAGCCTGAACGGCAGCATCGTCTATCCGGGCAACTTTGGCACGTTCAACTGGGGCTCGGTCGCGGTCGATCCTGAGCGACAGGTGATGTTTGGCATGCCGACCTATCTGCCGTTTACTTCGCGTCTGGTGCCGGCATCGGAAATCCCGCCGAAAGGTCAGGAAAAGGCCAGCGAGCAAGGTTTGAACCGCAACGACGGTGCGGCTTATGGGGTGATCATGGGGCCATTCCTTTCGGCGCTGGGCGTGCCATGCACCGCTCCGCCGTGGGGCTTTGTGACGGGTGCCGACCTGCGTGGCGAAAACGTGGTGTGGAAACACAAGAACGGCACCGTGCGCGATATGACTCCGTTGCCTTTGAAGATCAAACTTGGCGTGCCGGGTATTGGTGGTCCGATGACAACCCGATCAGGTTTGGCATTTCTGGGGGCGGCGGTCGACGACTACTTCCGCGCCTATGATCTGACAACTGGCGCGCAATTGTGGGAAACCCGGCTGCCTGCAGGCGGCCAGTCAACGCCGATGACCTATGCCGTCGATGGCAAGCAATATGTGGTCATTGTGGCGGGCGGCCATGGCTCTGTCGGCACCAAGCCCGGCGATTATGTCATGGCCTATACCCTGCCATAACCCAAAGCCACCCATCGCAAGATGGCAGACCCACGCAGCCCTATGTGGCTTGCGTGGGTTTTCTTATGCGCCCAGCGGCATGCTGAAGGCAAAGCTGATATCCTCGCCATCAGAGCGCGCAATCAAAGCGCCACCATGGCCGCGCGCGATCTCGGCACTGATATAAAGCCCAAGGCCCAGACCATTGCCGCCGCTGGTCGCGCCGCGTTTGAAGGGTTGAAACAGCCCCTCCAAAACTTCCGGCGGGATCGTGGAACCTTTGTTGCTGACCGTGATTGTCAGCATGTCGTCGCGTGTATCCGCCGCGACCACCACGGGCGCGTCATCCGATCCATGCGCAACTGCATTGCCCACCAGATTAGACAACAACTGCGCAATCCGCTGCGCATCACAAGCAATCGGATCGACAATCGTTGAATTCACGATGATTTCCTGATCCGAAAACGCCCTGATTTCATTGACAACATCGTTGATGATATCATTCAGCGGCACGGCATGCTCTTTGCTGGCAGGGATGCCACCCCCCAAGCGGCCGCGTGCCAGATCCATCAGGTTTGAGATGATCGAATTGATCCGCGAGATCGACTTCTTCATCTCACGCGTCACAAGCTCGGGCTGCGAAACATTGCGCTCTAGCAGCCGCAGACCAGCAGCCAATGCTGTCACAGGATTGCGCAGATCATGGCCAACGACGGCGATAAATTCTTCGCGCACCCGGGCATTTTCACGTTCTGCCTCCAAGGCGCGGGTGGTTTTCTCGACAGTATCCTGCGCATTCAACTGTGCCGCGATCAGATCTGCGAACATCTTAAAGATGCCAATAATCTCGGGAGTGTTGATTTTGTGAGGTTGGGTGTCGATGGCGCAAAGGGTGCCGAAAAAGCTGCCATCCTGCAAAATGATCGGCACTGAGATGTAGCTGCCCAAGCCATAGGTCTTTGGCGTGTGATGGTCGCGGTAATGCGGATCGAGACAGACATCATCAATCACCACGACCTGCCGATGTTCGCGGATCTCATCGCAGATCGTGGTGTGCAGCGGCAATTCATCGCCGGGTTTCAGGCCAAATTGAACATGATCCAGCGCCGCACATGTCAGCCACTTTGTATCAGTCACCCGCGCAATTGCACAAAATCCCATACCTGTCAGCCGACAACACGCATCCAGAATAACCGAAGCCTGGTCAATGCGCTGAATGCGATCAACCTCCAGGCTGTTCTGGCTCGGCAAACCCAAATCATCTGTCACTCGTCAGCTCCGCTCTTTCGGGGCAAGCGCCCGATTTAGTCTAATATGAAAATTACTCCGCATTGCAAGGCCTATGTATAAAGGATGAACTTTGACAAGTGGCAGCTGCATGGAACCAAGATCGCAGCGCCCGCGTTAATGAAACAACGCGGTGATACGGTGCATCGTTCATACCTTCGCAGGAGAAATACCATGTACGGACATAAGCTGACGATGTTTGGCGGCATTTTGGCTGCAGCCCTTGCGACGGGTGCCCTTGCGCAAACTGGCGTCTCGACGACGCCAGAAATCAACGCACCGCTTGAAGGCGCAAACAGCTTTACCCAAGTGCAGGCGCAGAACCGCGCGCAGGCGTCCAACTTGACCAGCGTGTCGGTGCTGATCTTGGACGAAAAAGGTATTTGGCGCGGTGTTGGCAAGCGCGAGGCTGCCGATGTTTCGGTTGCCGTAGATTACAAAGGCAATGTGATCGCCAACCCAATTACCACTTCGACCCACTGACCTGACCATCTGATCGCGCGCCACTGCTTGGACAGTTTCGTGAAATGCAGGAAAGCATGCCAATCATCATCACCAGAGTATACGATGACTATGACAGTGCCTTGGCCGCGAAGGATGCCGTCATCGCATTGGGTCTGCCGGGGGTAGAGGTGTCTTTGCTGGGCAATGAAGCGATCCTGCACCAACACACACTTCAGACCAGCTACGATCCGTTGACGGGGATTGCGACCAACGAGGCGGCCGATACCGACGCCACCGTCACGACAGCTGGCGCTGGGATTGGGGCAGCGATCGGTGGCGGTGCTGGCCTGCTCGCCGGTTTGGGCATGCTTGCAATCCCGGGTGTTGGCCCGATTGTGGCTGCAGGTTGGCTTGCGGCAACCGCCGTAGGGGCGGCGGGCGGTGCGTTCGCGGGCGGTGCCGTCGGCGCGCTTGTCGATCTTGGCCTTGCCGCCGATGATGCCCCGGTGTTTTCAGAGGCGATGCGACGCGGACATGTGGCCGTTAGCGTGCGCGCGGCGCAGGGTGATCAGGCAGCGATCGAGGCTGCACTGGTCTCTGTCCCACATCATCCGCTGATCAAGCCTCACCCGGGCGAGGAAGCCGAAAGTTTGTACCAACAAGATACCGGGGCCACGCGCGCTGCACGTATCACTGCCCGCCGCGATATTAAAACGCCTGATCGAACTGTCTAGCAATCGGGTCGCTTCATTTGACAGCGGCTTAGCGTTGACAACCTCATAAGCGGCGACATGCGCATCGGGCTGGGCTAGTCAAACACCACTCCGCGCGGCTTAGTGCCGTAAACCACCCATGTTCACAGCGCCGTCATGACTGGCATGATCAACGCGCGATTTTGATTCATACAGCAACGCATCTGCTTGTTTGAACAACGTGTTCAGATCGGCACCATTCGGGGCAACCGCCACGCCAATCGTCACTGAAACCGCCAGATCGTCGCCCCAAATATGGTTCTGCACGGCTTGGCGCAGCCGCTGGGCCGTCGTGGTTGCCTGAGCGCTATCGACGTCTGGCAGATAAATCAGAAACTCGTCGCCACCAAACCGCGACACCAGATCGCCTGCACGGACCGATTTGCTGAACAATTCCGCAATTTTCGCCAGAACCCGGTCGCCCTCGGCATGGCCATGCCGGTCATTGATAGATTTGAACGCATCTACATCGCCAATCAACAAAGCCCCGCGCAGCTGCTTGGGCATACGACGCTCAAACCCGCGCCTGTTCAAAAGGCCGGTCAGCGAATCGGTTTCTGATTTGCGGCGAGAATCGTCGATTTGCCATTCCACTGACAGGATTAACCGGTTTGTAGCCTCCATCAGCCGACCAACTTGATCGCCGTAGCCCTGTGGCAGCGGCATCGTTTTCCCGGTTGCTTCATAGTTGCGCAAAGCGGCTTCGGTCAGGAATACCGGGCGCAGGATGGCATGCAACGCCCAGAGCGTCAGCACTGTGCCCACCAATGTCGCAACCAACGCCACCAACAATGGCCCAATATGCGCCAAAGGCCCCCCATTTGACTTGATCGCCCAAAAGCCAAGCGCAAGCAGCGGCACGTGGATTCCGAGAAATGTCACCAGAAACACCTTTGCCAGAAAGCTGGCTGGGAAAATCCGAGACATGGCGGCATACAATCGCATTTGGTCCTCGCTGCAATCTTAGGATGAAGACGGTCTATTTTATCCGACAGCTTTTGTCAGCAACTCTAGATTGAAGGGAAATGGTTTCATATTGGTTAATTTTACCAAGGGCCAGCCGATGACAAGAGGGAATACGGCGCGAGCGGCCCATCTTATTCACAGAATTTTAGGCACCAAGACTGGCCTACGCACCTATGGCTGGAAAGCTGACTTTGGCACGCAAGCCGCTGACGTCTTGTCGGTTTTCAAACAGCACATCCGCTGCGAAAAGGCTGGCGATTTCCGAAGTGATCGCCAAACCAAGACCATGCCCCGCATCCTGATCTTTCAGCATGGCTTGCGCGCGCATGGGCACACCCCGCTTGCGCAGCATCGCCCGTTCCATCTGGTCAGGCGACAAGCCTGGGCCGTTGTCCTCAACCTCCAGCACAACCGTTTGCGCTGCGCGTCGCACCCAAACCGTAACGACCGCCCCACGCCCCGCGTATGCGATGGCATTGTTCAAAAGGTTTTTCAGCAATTCAGCCAGCAGCACCGGCTCTGCCATGACCAAAGCCTCGTCCTCGCCTTCATAGCCAAGGTCGATCTGTTGCATCAGCGCCTCGGGCACCAGTTCGGCAGTCAGTTCTTTGGCGATGGCCACAATGTTGATAGGCTGCAACGCGGCAGCCCCACTGGCCGCATCGACGCGTGCCAGCACCAGCAACTGCGCCACCACCCGCTCGGCCCGCTCTAACGCGGTTTTGGCTTTGTTGGTGGCTTCGGTGGTTTGATCGGGACTGGCGCTCCGTTCGATTAGCGCAAGCTGCGTCCGCACCACCGCCAAGGGCGTGCGCAATTGGTGGCTGGCATTGCCGGTAAAGTTGCGCAGTGCTGCAAGTGCGGTATCCAGTCGGATCATAAAGCTGTTGATCGCCCGCACCAACGCCTCAACCTCTTGCGGCGTATCTGCCGTCACCGGGCGCAGATCGCTGGGCGAGCGTTCGGCAATGATCGCACCCAATCGGTCCAGAGGGCGCAAAGCCAAAGTCACCCCGATCCAGACGATCCCGGCAACGCCCAGAATCAAGGCCGCCAGCCGCACGGCCGAGCGTAACAAAATCGCCCGCGCCAAGGCCGCCCGCGCCAGCGTTGATTCCGCCACCGTCACGCTGAACGCGATCGAGCGTTCGCCGGTGGACACCTCGCGCCGCAGGGTGGCGCTGCGAATATCCACCGCTTGGTGGCGGCCATCGGCAAAGGCAATGGTGTCCGTAGCACTGCCATTCACCGCCAAATCCTGATACCCGGTCAGAAAGTGCCCCACCGGACCATCCACGCGGTAAAACACTTTATCCTGCGCGGTGGAGGTCAGCATTTCGAGCGATGAATACGGAATATCAACTTCCAGCACGCCGGATTGGTCCACCGTCACCCGCTCGGCAATCGCAAGGGCTGATCCGATCAGCACCCGATCCGACACGCTTTGTGCGGTGCGCAACGCCTCCCGCCAAGTGTCCACCAGCGCCAGCAGGCCAATCGCAGCGGTGGCCAGAAACAACCACAGCAACAGCCGCCGCCGCAAGGAATATGGCTTTAGCGAATAGCGCATCATTCGCTAGCTGGCCTTTTCCAGCAGATAGCCAATACCGCGCACCGTCCGCAGACCCAGACCATAGGGCGCGATTCTGCGCCGCAAGCGCGAGATATATTGCTCGATTGCATTGTCAGACAGCATATCGTCTAGCGAAGTCAGCGATTGCACGATTGCCTCTTTCGTCACCACCTTACCGGCCCGCGTTAACAGCAGCTCCAACAAGGCACGTTCGCGGGGCGGCAGATCAAGCGGTTGATCTGAGGCAAAAAATTGCCGCGATGTCAGATCCAAGGTGATCTCACCCAAGCTGACCTTGGCAGATCGCAGCCCAGCCTGACGGCGCAACAAGGATCGCACCCGCGCCTCGAACTCGCGCACGTCGAACGGTTTGGTCATGTAGTCATCGGCGCCGAAATCGAGGCCGCGCACCCGGTCCTCCGCAGCCCCGCGCGCGGTCAATATCATCACCGCCGCCGCATTATCCCGCGCCCGCATCTCGTTCAGCACCGCAATGCCATCCATCTGCGGCAGATTTAGATCAAGGATAACCAGATCAAACTGCTCGGCGGCGGCCAAAGCCTCACCTGACGCTCCATCATGCACGCAATCCACCGCATAGCCGGACGAAGTCAAAAGCGTGGTCAGCGCTTCGGCCAAGGGCAGATCGTCTTCAACCACCAGCAAACGCATCGCAACCCTCCCTTAGCTTCCGCTTGGCACCCGGGCCACGCTAGGCTGAAAGCCCGCAGTTGTGAACCGCGCTTGCATCGGGCAAGCTTGCGGGATGTGCAAAATCCTTGCCCTGATCCTGTTCAGCGCCATGGCGGCGGCCCCCGCGCTGGCGGAGGAAGTGATCTATCCACCGCTCAGTGGCCCCGCCGATCAAACCCTGCTGATCTATTCCACCTTGGACAACCGGCTTGCCGCGCCGCTCATTGCTGCCTTTCAAAGCCATCATGCGAATGTCGCTGTCCGCTATGTCGATCTGCTGGCTGGCGACATTGCCGCCCGTATCATCACCGAAACCGATGCAGGCCTGCCCACCGCCGACTTTGCGTTTTCCTCTGCGATGGATATGCAGATCAAGCTAGCGAATGACGGCTATGCCCAACCCGTCGAAGTGCCCGAAGCCAGCCGTTGGCCAGATTGGGCAAACTGGCAAAACACTGCTTTTGCACTGACCTTTGAGCCGGGAGTTCTGGTCTATCATAAGCCCAGCTTTCCCCACGGCCCACCACAATCGCGGCTAGAGCTTATGGACTGGCTGCGCAGCACGCCCCCGGATATGGCAGGCATCATCGGTACCTATGACATTGAACGCTCGGCGGTGGGCTACCTGTTCCTAGCGCGCGATGTCGAACATTTCCCCGATATCTGGGCCTTGTTGCGGGTGATGGCTGCCGCAGGCTTGCAGACCTTTCCCACCAGTCAGGATATCATCGACCGTGTGGCGGACGGCCGGCTGATGCTGGGATATAACATCCTTGGCTCTTACGCGGCCGATCAGGTGCGGGCGCACCCCGATCTGGGGCTGGTGCTGCTGCGCGACTTCACCGTGGTGGTGTCGCGGGTGGCGGTGGTGCCGCGCGCCGCTGCGTCACCCGATCTGGGCCGCGCTTTTTTGGCGTTTTTGATGAGCGTCGAGGGTCAAACCCTGCTGTCAGAAAAGCTGCGCCTGCCCGCCGTCAGCCTTGAGGTGTCCGGTGCAAATTCGGCCCAAGCCATGCAGGCCGCCTTGGGCGATCAACTGCGCCCGGTTGCAGTCAGCCCCGGCGTTCTGGTTTATCTGGATCAGGCAAAACGACGGCGGATCTATGGATTGTGGCGCGGCGCACTGGGGTTGAATTAATACTGTCAGCTTGTTGACAGGAATATATGATGAAGTTCGCATCAGGGATGGCACGAGGAGGTGCCGACCCAAAAATTCGGCACGAAAATCCGTGCTTTGGGAGGAGAATCAGAATGAAACACACGCTTTTGAGCGCGGCTTTTGCGGCTGCCTTGGTGACAGGCTTCGCAGCCCCAGCCTTGGCGACCGATTACATGATCATGGCGCCAGCGGCCCCCGGCGGCGGTTGGGACAGCACCGCACGTTCGATGCAAGAAGTTTTGCAAACCGAAGGCATCTCGCCTTCCGTTCAGGTGCAAAACGTCCCCGGCGCTGGCGGCACGGTTGGCCTTGCGCAATTCGCTTCGACCTCGGCAGGTGATCCCAGCCAGTTGATCGTCGGCGGCTATGTGATGGTTGGCGCAATCCTGAACAACGACTCGCCGGTGTCTTTGGCCGATGTCACCCCAATCGCGCGGCTGACCGGCGAAGCGGTGGCCATCGCGGTTTCGGCAGCTTCGCCGATCCAGAACATCAATGAACTGGTTGATATGATGAAGGCCGACCCAGGGTCGGTGTCTTGGGCTGGCGGTTCGGCGGGCGGTGTTGACCATATCACTGTTGGCCTTTTGGCCAAGGCAGCGGGCGTCGATCCGACCAAGATCAACTACGTCGCTTTCTCTGGCGGTGGTGAAGCTTTGGCGGCAATCCTTGGCAACCAAGTCACCGTTGGTATCTCGGGCGTGGGTGAATTCCTGCCGCAGGTCGAGGCTGGCACCATGCGTATCCTTGCCGTGTCCACCGCGGACAAATGGGTTGGCACTGATGCGCCGACGCTGATCGAATCCGGCTATGACGTGAATGTGCAAAACTGGCGCATGGTGGCGGCGGCTCCGGGTCTGTCGGCTGAACAGAAGGCAGCGGTTTCGGCGGATATCGACAAGATGGTCCAGTCGGCAGGCTGGAAGTCCATGCTGGAAACCAAAGGCTGGGCTGACACTTACCTTGCTGGTGCCGACTTTGACGCGCAGCTGGCCAAGGACGTCGAATCCACCACCACAATCCTGAAAGAAATCGGTCTGGTGAAATGACCGAAAACACAACTGCAACCAAGCGTCGCCCTGATGGGGCGGCGCTTATCGTCGCCGCGGTTCTGGCCGCGCTGGGCCTGCTTTTGATCCGCGAGGGCTTCAGCATCCCGGACAAGGCCGGATATGCTGGGATAGGCTCGGGCGGCATGCCCAAGGTGATCGGCTTTGGCATGCTGATCCTGTCAGCGGGCCATGTGCTCGCGGCGTTCCGCAACGCCAAAACCGTGGCTGCAGATGACGTGAAGCCGCAGTTCGGGCCAGTTTTGTGGATCATGGCCGGGCTGTTGTTGCAACTGTTGCTGCTGCGCCATGCGGGCTTTGCCATCGCGTCCGGCCTGCTGTTCGCCTGCACTGCGGCAGGCTTTGGCAAGCGCAATCTGGCGCTGACCCTGCCCATCGGGATCGCATTGGCCCTGTTGATCTATGGCATCTTTGATCAGCTGCTCAAGCTGAAACTGCCTGCGGGTGTGCTGGAAAAATTGCTGTTCGGGGGCTAAGATGACAACATTCGATTTTTTGATGCAGGGTCTTGTCGTCGCGATGAGCCCGATGATCCTGATGTATGCGCTGATCGGCGTGACGCTTGGCACAGCCGTTGGGGTGTTGCCGGGCATTGGCCCTGCTCTGACCGTGGCGCTGCTGCTGCCTGTGACTTATGGGCTTGATCCGGCGGGTTCGCTGATCATGTTTGCGGGCATCTACTATGGCGGCATGTATGGCGGCTCGACCACCTCTATTCTGCTGAACACACCCGGCGAAAGTGCGTCCATCGTCACAGCGCTTGAGGGCAACAAGATGGCCCGTGCAGGCCGCGGTGGCCCGGCGCTGGCAACAGCCGCAATTGGGTCGTTTGTGGCGGGGCTGATTGCGACGCTCGCGCTGGCTTTCCTTGCGCCCTATGTGGTGAAACTGGCGCTGATTTTCGGCCCGCGAGAATATTTCGCGCTGATGATGCTGGCGTTTGTGACCGTCTCGGCCGCCTTTGGCGACAGCGCGATGAAGGGACTTACCTCACTGTTCGTCGGCCTTGCGCTGGGCCTTGTCGGCATCGATCAACTGACCGGTCAGACCAGACTTGCCTTTGATGTGCCGGAATTGCGCGACGGGATCGAGATTACCACGCTTGCCGTTGCCCTGTTTGCGATTGGCGAGGCTTTGTTCGTCGCCTCGCAAGGCAATGTCATCGCCGATACCATTCAGGCGGTGAAAGGCTCGGTCTGGATGACGCGCGCGGATTGGGCGCGTTCGTGGAAGCCGTGGCTGCGCGGCACTGTCATTGGCTTTCCAATCGGGGCGATGCCCGCAGGTGGGGCCGAGATTGGCACCTTCTTGTCCTATGCCGCCGAAAAACGGCTCAGCAAGCACCCCGAGGAATTTGGCCATGGCGCCATCGAAGGCGTCGCTGGACCCGAAGCGGCAAACAATGCCTCAGCCGCCGGAACCTTGGTGCCGCTGCTGACGCTTGGATTGCCAACCTCGGCCACCGCTGCCATCTTGCTGGCAGGCTTTCAACAGTTCGGTCTGCAACCGGGCCCATTGCTGTTTGCCACCTCGCCGCAATTGGTCTGGGGTCTGATCGCCAGCTTGCTGGTTGCCAATATCATGTTGCTGGTCTTGAACCTGCCGATGATCCGGCTGTGGGTCAAACTGCTGATGATCCCGAAGCCATGGCTTTACGCTGGGATTCTGGTGTTCGCGACGCTTGGAACCATTGGCATCAATCCCTCGCCGGTCGAACTCGCGATGCTGCTGATCTTTGGCGTGATGGGCTTTCTGATGCGGCTTTACGGCTATCCAATTGCGCCTGCGGTGGTGGGCCTGATCCTTGGCCCGATGGCAGAGCAACATCTACGCCGTGCGCTGGCGATCTCGCAGGGGGATTGGACAACCCTGCTGGCCAGCCCGATTTCGGCGGTGATCCTGCTGGTGGCAACCTTGGCCCTTGTGGTGCCGATGCTGATGCGGATGCGCGGCAAAGGCCAGTTGTTGTCGCAAATGGCCAGCGACGAAGATTGACGCTTTGATCTGAAGGCGGCCGCATTGAGACCCAGTGCGGCCGCTTTTTTTGCCAGCGAACATGCAGTTGCATGTTTAGAGGCGTCATGATAGGCGCATTTGCAGCAAGGACCGCCCCAGCCAAAGAACCCGATCTGGAGTACGTCATGGCTGATACGCATCCCTCCCCCCATTCTCGCCGCCGTTCCGTGTTGCTTTCGACAGTGGCGGTGCTTTTGTTGCAACCGCTGCCCGCCGCAGCCCAGCAGGCCGATCCGCTTGAGGACATCCTGCTTGGCACCATCGTGCTGAACCCAGAACGCGCCCGCGAGCGTGACCCGGACGGGCAGGCTGCGGATCGCCAAGCCAGCGAATATGTCGCCGATGCCGAATTGGATCGGGCCCGGATGGGCGATCTGAAAGACCTGTTTGCGGGGATTGCCTCGGTCTCTGTCGGCGGAGCGATCCCGGTGGCGCAAAAGATCTTCGTGCATGGCGTCGATATGTTGAATTTGGCGGTCACCGTTGATGGCGTGGCCCAAAACAACCGCATTTTTCACCACGTTTCAGCCAACGCGTTTGATCCCGGCCTGATGAAATTCGTCCGCGTCGATGCAGGTGCCGCTGCGGCGGATGCCGGCCCCAACGCTTTGGCGGGTGCGGTGGTGATGGAAACCGTCGATGCCGCTGATGTTCTGGACGAGGGCGACAATTTCGGCGGCAATGCCCGCCTGTCGTTTGGCGAGAATGGCGATACCTTTGGCCGCTCTGCAACCGTTGCGGGCCGTCAGGGCGGGTTTGAGTGGTTGCTGTATCTCAAATCGGTCACGGGCGATGACTACAAAGCGGGCGGTGGTGATACCGTCACTGGCACCGCTGCCGATCTGCAAAGCGGCCTTGCCAAGCTGGCTTACGCAACCGCAGACGGCCACCGATTCGAGCTTTCTGCCCAAACCATGCAAGACGACACGCTGCGCCCCTATCGCGCCAATATTGGCGAGATCATCGGGGGCCGCCCGGTGCCGCCCACACGGCGCTATGACACCAAGCGTTCGACCTATGCTTTGTCTTACGAAAACACCCAAGCCAGCGGCATGTGGGATCCGCGACTGGTGATCGGCTTCTCGGAAGTGCAGGTCAACGTGCCCGATCCTTACCAGTCTGAAGGTGCCTCGGACACCCGCTCGGTCAAACTGGAAAACCGCTTTCACCTTGCCAACGAAGGCAGCATCACTGCCGGCGTCGACTATTATGATCGCGGCAGTCGCTATCACGACCCCGCCAGCGATCTGCGAGAAGGCGCGCAAAACGTGGGGCTCTATGCGCAAGCCCGCTTGGCCCCGACCGACCGGCTTGATCTGTCGTTCGGCCTGCGTTGGGATCAACAAAAATTCAAAGGCGTTGACGATTCCAAACAGACCGTATCGGGTTTCAGTGGCAATGCCTCGGTGGCCTATCACGTGACCGAAGCATTGACCCTGCGCGGCGGTGTTTCGGCAGTGTTCGGCGGCATCTCGATTGAAGACAACTATGTGTTTGATGATCGTTGGAATTACGATGCCGTCAAGGCCGCGAAATCCCGCAACTATACGTTGGGCTTTGATTGGGAAATCGGCGATCTGAAACTGGACGGTGAATTGTTCCGCACCGAAGTTGACGATGCACGCGGCGTCGTTGGTGCCGCGATCACCAATTTCGACTTTGAAAGCCAAGGTTTCAATCTTGGCCTTGGATATGGCTGGGACGACGGCTTCCTGCGCGCCAGCTATAGCCACAGCAAGGTGAAAGTGAACGGCGCACCCGCCTCCAGCTATGATGCGTTGGATTTCGGCGCACCTTTGGGCGGCGTGTTCGCGCTGGAAGTCCAGCACAGCCCGGCGGGCAGCGATTTCACCTTTGGCGGCAGTATCGATGCAGCTTTGGCGTATAACCAGATCAACAGCGACTCGGACCGCAAATTGCCGGGCTATGCGGTGCTGAACTTGTTCACCGAATACACCCCGCCGTCGCTGCCAAACCTGATTCTGCGGGGCGAGGTCAACAATCTGTTTGACACCAAATACTCAGATCGTGCGACCTATGGTGCGGATTACAGCACGGTGGTGCCGCTGCGCGAACCGGGGCGGAACCTGTCTATCGTGGCGACGATGAAGTTCTGATCTGCGCAAGCACATAATCACAGCGGGCCGGATCTCCGGCTCGTTTTCCCGTCAGCGATACAGACGGTTCAACATACCCAGCAACACATAAGCCTCTTCCGGGGAAAGCTGCGGTGCGAAGGCGGATTGGATCTTGGCCTGATAAACCTGCCAGATATTCGCGTGCATACCTTTGCCCAAAGGCGTCAAATACAGGATCTGCCCCCGCCCGGCGCCGCCAGTGGCTTCACGGCGCAGAAACCCGGCACGCTCGATCCGGGCGACATGCCGCGACAAAGCATATTGCGCCACAAACAGCCGCTTTTGCAGCGCCAGCATCTGCACGCCGCTGTCGCCTGCCTCTTCCGCCGCCAACAAGATCTCATACCAAAGCGGATCGCCAATCCCCATATCGCGCAGCGCCTTTTCGATCCCCGGCATCAAGGTGCGCTGGATCCGTGCCAAGGCAAAGAACACCCGGTTGTAGCCGACCGTCGGATCAGAGTCGCCAAAGGCCGCTTGGGTATTTTGCAGTGCTGTATCAGGGGTTTGTGCGGCGGGCAGTTTCCGAAGGGTCACGCTTTTGCTCCTGCGGAACGGTCAGTATCGACCGTTGCACCCTACGCCATCTGCCATGCAGATGCGAGTGTGCTGATCCATCCTGCTACAGATGATACAGCACCAAAGGACGCCCCTCAAACCACTCCACCCGCAGCGGAGTGTCGTAAAGCGCTTCCAGCACCGCTGGGGTCAGCACCTCGGCAGGGGGGCCCTCGGCCACAATCCGCCCGGCCTTCATCGCCACGATATGATCCGCCCAAGCGGCGGCAAAGTTGATGTCATGCAGCACCATCAGCGTGCTGCGCCCACCGTTGCGCAACGCCGACAGCTGCTGCATCAGCGCACGCGCATGCGCCATATCCAACGCCGCCAAGGGCTCATCCAGCAGCAGCCAATCGGTGGCTTGCGCGAAAGCCATCGCAAGATGCGCGCGCTGGCGTTGCCCGCCCGACAGCTCATCCAGAAAACGCGGACCAAGGGCGGTCAGCGCAAAAACCTCCAACGCTTTTGCCACCTGCGCATGATCTTCTGCCGATGGGCGGCCCTGATGGTAAGGCCAGCGGCCAAAACCAACCAACTCCGCCACCCGCAACCGGCTTGATACGCTGGGGCTTTGCGGCAGAACCGCCATCACCTGCGCCAAATCGCGGGTAGGGGTTTGCGCCACATCTAGCCCTTTGACGCTGATCTGCCCCGCCTGCACCGGCATCAGCCGCGCAATCAGCGAAAGCAGCGTCGATTTCCCCGCGCCATTCGGCCCGATCAACGCGGTAATCTTGCCCTCGGGTAGCGCCAGATCAATGTCCGCCAAAATCTCGGCCCGGCCAATGCGATGTGACAGCGCCTGCACCTTGATCATCTGATGCGCCCTTTCAGCAGCAACCCCAAAAACAACAACCCACCGACAAATTCCACCACCGCAGGCAGGGTGGATTGTCGGCCCAAAGCCCGCTCAAACACCGTTTGCCCCGCGATCAGCACCAAAGGCCCGATCAAACCGGCCACCACCAGCATCCGCGCGTGGCGATCCGTCCCTGCCAGCCAACGCGCCAGCGCCACCACAATCAGCCCAAGAAACGCCATCGGTCCGACCAAGGCCGTCGCCACTGCCACCAGAACCGCAACGAGTGCCAGCGCCGCCGCGATGAGCGCATCATGCCGCAGCCCCAATGACACCGCAGCCACCCGTCCCAAGGCCAAAACATCCAACCGCCGCGCCAGCACAAAGGCCAATGCAATCGCCAGACCAGCCAGCCCCGCCGCATAGGGCAACAGACTTGCATTGACGCGTGAAAAGCTTGCCATCGCCTGCGATTGCACCGTGGCAAAGGCATTTGGGTCCATCAGCCGCGCCAGAAATGTCGAAATCGACCGGAAAAGAACGCCCAAAATCACCCCGGTCAGGATCATCCGCGGCACATCCTGCGCCCCGCGCCCCAGCAAAGTTCCAAACAGCAGCAGCGCCGCACCAATCAGCAGCCCCACCTCGGCGGCGAACTTCGCGGCGATCGGCAAACCCGCCAGCCCAACTGGTCCAAGGCTTGCCACCAGCGCCGTTTGTGCCAGCACAAACAGCGCGTCAAATCCCATGATTTGCGGAGTCAGAATACGGTTGCGGCTGACGGTCTGAAACAAAACCGTCGCCACCGCGATCGCAGCGCCGACCAACACCATTCCTGCCAAGCGCGTGGCGCGCAGCGCCAAGGCATACTCCCAACGCGGCCCCAATCCGGGCAACAGATACAGTGCGCTTGCAGTCAGCACCGCCACGATCAACCCGACCAAGATTCTATCCAAGCGCGGGCGCCCGCCACAGCAGCCACAAGAACAGGACAGCGCCAATAATCCCCAACACAGTGCCGACCGGCACCTCATAGGGGTGGATCACCAACCGCCCGATGATGTCGCAAATCAGCAGCAAAGATGCACCGCCCAAAGCCGTCACCAGCAGACTTTTGCGCAGATTGTCCCCCATAATCCGGCTGACGATATTCGGCACCACCAGCCCGACAAACGGCACCATCCCCACCGTCGCCATCACCATCGCCGTCACCACGGCCACGACGACCAATCCGAGCCGCACCACCACCGCGGGGCGCAAACCAAGCCCGGTGGCCAAACCATGCCCCAGCCCCAAAATTGCAAACCGATCCGCCGCCAGCAGCGCCAAAACAGTCGCTGCCCCGGCGATCCACAGCAATTCATACCGCCCGGCGATCACGCCAGAAAACTCGCCGGTCATCAGCCATACCGTCACCAGCTGGATCAGATCGGTCTGCCAGCCGATGTGCAGAACCACCGCCCCCAGCACCCCCGACCAGATCAACCCGACAAGCGGCACCATCAGCACATCGCGCGATGGAATCGCCCGGATCAGCCGCAAAAACACCGCAGTGCCAGCCAGCCCCGCCACGCTCGCTGCCAGCATTTTCACCCAGATCGCAGCATCGGGCGCAAAGATTGTTACCGCAAGCAACCCCAAAGCCGCGCTTTCGCCGGTGCCAACCGTCCCCGGCTCGACAAACTTGTTGCGCAATATCTGCTGCATGACCACGCCCGACACCGCCAACGCGGCCCCCGACAGCATCACCGCCAGCGTGCGCGGCACCCGCGATCCCCAAAAGATCAATGCAGCACGACCATCCTGCGCAAAGGCCGCCCGCAGATCAGCCGCCCCCACCAAAAGGCTAAGCGCCGCCAATGTAATCAGCGCAAGGCTTAACCATGTGACCAGCCGCACCGATTAGCCGCCAAAACCCGCCAGAAGCTCATCCAGCGTCCGCATCAATGAGGTATAACCACCGCCCGCCACATAAACCGGTGGCGACGAAAGTGTGATGATCTGCCCTGATGCCCCCGCCTTGGTCGCCAACACCAGCGGATTGTCCAGCGTTGCCGCCGAAGCAGGCTCGCCAATCGCGGCCGAGCGATCCACCACGATCAGCCAATCCGGGTTCACTTCGGCGATAAACTCGAATGACACGGCGTCGCCATGGATTTGCGGGTCTAGGTTCGGCTTGGCCTCAGGAATATCCAGCGCCGTATGCAACCAGCCAAATCTAGACCCTTTGCCATAGGCCGCCACTTTCGGCCCGTTCACCATCAGGATCAGCGCCGCGCCCTTGCCGCCCGCCGCTGTGCGCACCGCTTCGATCTTGTCGTTCAGCGCGGCAGTCATGGTTTCAGCCTCGGCCTCTTTACCAAAAAGCGCACCATAAGCCGCAATGCGTGCTTGCGCCTCGCCGATCACATCCTGCCAGATCGTCATGTCGATGGTCGGGGCCACTTCCGTCAAAGCCGCCACTTGTGTCGAAGAGCGGCCACCTGCCACGATAAGATCCGGGTTCAGATTGGCCAGAGCTTCAAAATCCGGCTCGAACAAGGTGCCTACCACCGTTGCATCAGGTGCATTGAGGTAATCGACGTAAAGCTTGTCCGGCACGCCTGCCGCCTTCACCCCCAATGCGGTCAAGGTATCCAGTGCGGCAATATCCAGCACAGCAATTGTCTTTGGGTGTGCGGGCAGCGTCACTTGGCCTGTTGCCGTGGTGATCGTCACTTGCTGCGCAAAGCTTGGCGCGGCGTTCAGGACAATCAAAGCCGCCCAAGCGGCGCATTGCAGTTTCTTCAGCATCTGCGTCTCCGAAAACTGGCGCATCTGGCTGAGAACTGGCTGAGCGATAGGGCTTAGACTACCCGTCCCAAGTCGGGGAATCCAGTCGGAAATCGGAAAAAAACAACACCGCGAACGCGCAAGTGTAGCGGTGCGCGATCTTAAAACGGCCCGCGCTGTTAGCGGTTCTGCTCCATCCGCCGTTTACGCCGCTCAGTTGGTTCGGCGCTGGCTTCTGCGGCGCGTTGCGCCATTCGGCGGGCGCGACGCTCTGGCTCGGCCTTCGCGGCTGCGGGCGCTTTCGGTTCCGTCGGGCGCTGCGGTTTGCCGCCCTTGCGCGGCACCGGGCTGAACGTCAGCTTGCCCTTTTTCAGCTGCGCCTCAATCGCCTTGATCGCGGCCATCGCCTCGGCTTCGGTCAGGGTCTGCCAATCAGCGGCATCGGGGATAAAACCGGCCTCGACCAGTTTCGCGCCAAGGCTGGCAAAATCCAACTCGCCCACCGAAAAACGATCCGCGCGTTTTCGGTCTGATCTGATCCAATCCTGCAAGATCACATCCACCACCACCGGCGCACGCTGCAAGAAAGCTGCCAAGTGATTGATAATGCTGTCAGATGCATGGCTGTCACGCCGCTTGATCATCGCCACCTGCGCGCCAATCGGCCCCGCCATCGCCAGCAAATGCAACGCCGAGCCATCCAGCGCCACGATCTGCCGCGCCGCCTTATAGCGCGCAATCTGATCGGTCAGGCTGTGCTTTTGCGGGTGATACACCTCGTAGCCAGAGGCCGCCAACAGCCGCTCCAGCCGGACCTCTTCCAGAATCCCTCCGCGAATGGCGCTCAGTTCCGAGCGTGAGATATACAGCCTTTCACCCCCAACCGGTGCCACATCCTTGGCAAACCGCTTGCTCATAAAGCTGCGGAATTCTGCGGTGCCGCTGGCCATCGGGCCGATGCCAAAGCCTTGGCCCGGCACCTCCAACATCTCAACCCGGGTTGGCTTGGTGATGATCTTGATTGGCAGATCCATCCCCAGCATATCAAAAAACATCTGGTGGTATTTCTGCAAAAGCACCGGGCTGTTGCTTTCATCCGAGTCGCGTTTCGAGACGAAAACCACGCCATCCACAGCACCCTGCACCGCATCCAACGCCCACAAGCGCCCTGTGGTTTCGGTCAGGAAATGCCCGAAATGGTTCAGCAATACCCCGCCCCAAATCCAGCGCCCCGGCAACTCTTCTTGCACTTCGGGCAACTCCGGTGCCGTCATCAACGGCCGCCCGCGCCACAGCACGCCTTGATGCAGATAGGTGCCCTCGGCGTCGAACACCCCCATCGGCTGGATCATTTCCTGCGACAAGGTCGTCGCAACCACCGCCCCCGGCACCGAGGTGATGCTGGCCGACCACCCGCCTTCAGGGCTGGGTGCTTGGGTGGCGTCGTTGAGGTCAACCATCATTCAGCCCTCGTTACTTGGTCACTTTGGTCGGTTTGCGCACCACGTCCGGGTCCAACCGCACATCCGCGAAAATAGGATAGCCCGCAGCGGCGAATTCTTCCGGGTCCAGCGGGTCATAAATCGCGTAAAACTTGTCCAAGCCGTATTCCAGCATATCCTGATTCAGCCATTCGGCCAAAATCTGGTCGTAGTTGTCTTGCAGCACCGTATTCGCCGGATCAAGATTGGTCACAAACACCAATCCGGTCGGGCGGCAGGTCAGCACCGTCAGTTTCAGATCGGGGCGGTAGCGTTGCAGGATCGGCAGCAGCTTCCAGACATCGCCCGTCCACGGCCCACGCGGCAGATTGTCTAGATCGCGGGTCAACTGGCGATGCCCAAACGGCAGGCAATCATGCATCGCAATCACGCCTTTGGGGTGACTATTGGCCTCGGTATTGATGAAGTCGCGCAGCAGATACTCAAACAGATGCATGCCGTCGAGGAAGGAATACGACAGCTGAATACCCAGCTTTTTAAGAAAGTTATCGGCAAAGAAGTCATCACTGGTTTGCTGAAAGATCAACAGCTTGGGCTTGCTGCCAATGATATTGACCTCTGCCTTGAAATAGGGGTCAACCGCGATGGTCTTGCCGAGCACCGGCGCAAAAGACCGCCCGGCACGGCAGCCGATCTCAAGATACCAGTCAAACGCCATCGCCTGATGCAAACCATCGACAAACTCGGTGTAGCGTTGACCCAAATTGCGGCGAAACGGCGTCGCTTCGGTCTTTACACCGTCAGCTTCGGCGCGGTTCGGAAGTGTCTCATCACCCATGCTCTATTGTCACTTATAGTTGTCGCCAACGGCAGCGGAACAAGGATCATGGCTGCTCTGGCCAGTGTCACGCGGCTTTTGGCTTATTTTTCGGACACTAAAGCTTTCGCACTCTGTTTCCGTTTTTGCAACAGAGTTTGGGCGTGATCTCTGGGCCTGATCCAGACAATCCCACCGAATTTGTTAGCCAGGCGCTAAGACGCCTGTGGTTAAATCCTCAAAAGGCGTCTGGTTTTGCCCATGGCGCGCGGTAGGGTTGCATGGCTGCGGCTTGGGTCACAGGGCGCGCTAAGATAAGCAAACTTGGCAAAAATCGCTTTCGCAATCGCGGCAGGACCAGTAGTCTATAGGAAAAATAACAAGCAGTAACGGGTACGGGCATGGTTGAGGATCACGGACAGCCAGAAGCGGCTTCACGTCGGCCCCGCAAAGATGCGGGCCTTCCTGCAATTGGCGTTCTGGGCGGCGATGGCACTTGGTCGGTGATGGCCTTGCTGCGCGCCGCAGGGATATCGGTGGCCGAGGTAGAGCCTGCTCCCAAGCAAATCAACGAAACTTTGGCGGCCCGCTTTCAGTTTGGCTATGCATCAGCCCGCTGCGGCACCTTGGGAGATTTGCGACAGATCCTGCAACTGGTGCAGGCCGCGACGGGGGGCGCCCTGCCCAAGAACGCGGTCTGGACGGCGGCGGATGGCAGCTTCATCGACGGCTTTCGTCCCGCGATCGAACCCTATGGTTTCGCCTCCAAGGCCGAACTGGCAAGCTACCGCGCCGCCCATTTGGCTTGCGTGCTAAAGCTGCTGCAGGGGGTCACGACGCTGGTGCTGCCACTGCGAACAGCGACCGGGTTTATTGATGCTTCCGACGGCACTGCCTATCCTGCGCTGCCCGCTGGGGCCAAGCTGCCACGCGGCTGCAAGTTAGAGCCTGTCGTTTACAATGCGGAAACAATGACGCTGGATTTCGCAGCGCTTCATGCCGCGCTCAAGGCGCTGTCGCCAAGCCTTGTGATCCGTCTGGTCGTCGCCTCTCCGGTGCAGGGTCTGGCGGCGCTCGGGGATCAGGCGCAACTGCGCGGCTTGGCTGCGCATTGTGCAGCCAGCTTTGCGGACGTGATCTATGACTCCATCCTTGACCAGCTTTTGGCCCGCATGGCGCAACCCGATGCCGATGCGCGCCTTGGTCCGGTCGTGCAAACTTTGATGGCGGGCGGTGATCTGCTGGATGCCGTCGCAGCAGCCCCAGCGGTGCAGGTGATGGAGGATGCGGAAATGGGTATTCCCGCGCCCATCGACGCGCCGCCCCGCGAAAAGCGTGATCGCGCCCAACGCAAGGCCGACCGTGCCAAAGGCAAGTCCAAGGATGGCGCTGGCAAAGAGGGCAGAGCCAAGGGCGCGAAAGTCATGTGTGAAGATGAACTGCTAGAGGCGTTTTCCTGATGCGGGTCTGTGTCATCGGCAATTCGCATATCGCGGCGCTAAAGCTTGGCTGGGATGCCTTGCTTGCCGCCGATCCCGCAGCTTGGGCGGAAGTGAAGCCAACTTTTTTCGGCGCACCCAGCGACGGCATGCGGCATATCAAACTGGAAGATGGCTGCATCGTCCCGAAACGCAAAGACATTGCCGAGCATTTTCAGCGCATGTCCGGCGGGCAAGATAAAATCACCCTTGCCGATTACGACGGTTTTTTTCTTGTCGGCCTGAATGTCAGCGTCAAACGCATCCTGCGGTTCTACAAAACCCATGCTTGGGTTGGCCTTGCCCCTGATGCTGAAAAAACCCTCGTGCATCCCAAATTCATGGAGGAATTTCTGACAGAGCGGTACAGTTCCACCCGCCTTGTTGATATGGCCGCTATGCTGAAATCCGTCACCGGTCGCCCGGTTGTCGCAATGGCCGAACCGCATTGGGCAGCGTGGATTCGCCACGGTCAGGAAGGCACCGCCGATTACGGCTGGGACAAAGCCATCACATCAGGCGACGCGCCCCAAATCGGCGCGGCTTTCCAGCAGACGGTCACGGCCGCTTTGGCCCCCTATGCCACATTGCTGCCGCAGCCACCTGAAACGGTGCAAGACGGTATCATGACGGCGGCGGCCTATAACAAAGACGCCTCGCGGCTGATTTCGGGCGAGGGGGGCGGCACCGATGCCGCGCATATGAACGCAGCCTTCGGGCAGACGATCTGGCCGCTTGTGCGCCAGTCGTTGCAAGCACAGTTATCGTAAGGGGTTAAGATGGAACGCACATCACCATATCAGGGTCTTGGCGCGCGGGCCTATTGGCGCACGGGTTACGCCGAAACCGACTATCCGCCAGCCGACATCTACCGCGCCAAATGGGCGCTGTCGAAAGACGATAAAATCGTCACCGCAGGTTCGTGCTTTGCCCAGCATGTTGGCCGCGCCCTGCGTAAAAATGGCTTCAACGTGCAAGACGGTGAACCCGCGCCCAGCCATATCCCCGCAGATGATCTGACCACCTACGGCTACGGCATGTATTCCGCGCGCTACGGCAATATCTATACCACCCGTCAGCTGCGCCAGCTGCTGGACGAAGCTTGGGGTGATGCGCCGGCCTTTGATGCGATCTGGCAGAAGGATGGCCGCTTTTACGACGCCCTGCGCCCGAATATCGAACCGAACGGCTTCGCGTCCGAAGCTGACGTGCGCACCGCCCGCGCCGAGCATCTGGCAAAAGTGCGCGCGGTGTTCACCGCGGCAGATGTGTTCATCTTTACACTTGGCCTGACCGAAGCGTGGTTCCACAAACCCTCTGGCCAAGTTTACCCGACGGCCCCCGGCACCATCGCGGGCAAGTTTGATGACAAGATCCACGGCTTTGTGAATTTCCGTCTGGCCGAAGTTCGCGCCGATCTGGTCGCCGCCCTGACCCGGCTAAAGGCCCTGAACCCCAACCTGCGGGTGTTGCTCACCGTTTCCCCGGTGCCGTTGACCGCCACTGCTTCCGATGCGCATGTGCTGGCTGCCACCACCTATTCCAAATCGGTGCTGCGCGCCTGCACGGGCGAACTTTACGCCGACTTCCCCGAGGTTGATTATTTCCCATCCTATGAAATCGTCACCTCCAGCAAAGCCGGGGCCGCGTTTTTCGAGCCCAACCTACGCTCTGTCACCGAAGCAGGCGTCGCGCGGGTGATGGCGGTGATCACCGCTGCCCATCTGGGCGGTGCGCCCGCCACCGAAGACGCCCCAGCCTCAATGACCAAGGCCGAACGGCAAGAAAAACGTGCTAATCGTGAAGAACGCAAGGAACGGCGACGTGCGGGCAAAGGCGCATAAAGGCGGCGCAATGCCAGTGATTTTGCAGCGCAGCCTGTCCGCGCAAGAGCTCGGCCTGCCCGGCATCCCGCGCTTGCTTGATTGTGTGCAAACCGCGGACGAGCGGTTGCGGTACATCTTTGGCGCAGGCACTCAACGCGCGGCGTTCACCACCGAGGCGCGTCTGGGCTGTGCGGTCATTGAAAGCATTGCCGAAATCTCGGGCACTGTGCTGATCACCACCACCGGGCCGGGGCCCTTGGCTTTGGCGGCAGGCGGCGTGCTAAAGGCCGCGCCGGTGCAGGCAGAACCCGAGTTATTCGCGGGCAAAAACACCCTGCTTTCCAGCCGGATTGATGAGACCGCAGCCCAACTGGCCGAGGGGCTGATCTATCACGCCCGCCACCACGCAGCACAAGCCGCGCTGATCCTCAACCGCGCGCCCGAACCATCGCAAGCCTTTGCCGATGATCTGGCGCAAAAGCTTGCGGGCCATGATCTTACCGTCGTCATCCTGAGCAGCCCGCTGCCCTTGGGCAAACCGGATGAAGTCGCACAGAACCACCTTTACCAAGCCCCCGCCGCCCCCGGCAAAGCCCGGATGACCAAACCAGACCCCGACCGCTGGCGCGCACCGTTGGGCGAACCTTTGCTGTACGAGCTCGCCAAATGGCGGTTTTTGTCCGAAGCCCGCGCGGTGTTGGCGCTGGATGCCAGCGATATTCTTGCGCCAGATGGCCCCAACGCCTTTGATCTGTGCCGCGAAACCGACGGCGGTGTGATCGCACTTGCGGGCATGCTGACCTATCCGTGGCGCGTCAAAGGCAATGCGGGTGCCAGCTTTGGCGATCATATATGCCGCCAATTCGACGCCGCCCGCAGCGTTACACGCTGGGGCGTGGCGCCGCAAAAAGCCGGCCTCAACCGGGCATGGCGGATGATCCGCATTGCCGACGCCCATATGGACCGATTGCCCACAGCCCCGTTCTACCGCGCCATGGCGATCAGGGTGCCGGGCGAATCCACGGCAAAACTGGTGCCAAAAACCGCGATCATCGAAGATGCGGCTTTGCTTGCCCTCGCCACCGGCCCCTTCGCGCACAATCCGGTGCGGGTGCCGGTGACGGAACTTAAAGCCGTCGCAGCAAAATCGCCGCAAAACCTGCGCACGATGATCGTCACCACGATGAAGAATGAAGGCCCGTTCCTGCTGGAGTGGATCGCCTATCACCGCGCCATTGGTGTGACCGATTTTCTGGTCTATACGAATGATTGCACCGACGGCACCGACACCTTCCTGCAATTGCTGCAAGCCAAGGGCATCTGCGAACACCGCGCCAATCCGTGGCGGCAGGGCGATGTCACCAACCCGCAATATTCTGCCCTGCAAGCATCGGAAGGCGAGGCGATCATGCAGAACGCCGATTGGTCGATTTGCATGGATTGCGATGAATTCATCAATATCAAACTCGGCGACGGCACTCTGCGCACGCTTTATACCGCGATGGGCGACGCCAACATGATCAGCATGACATGGCGGCTGTTCGGCGATTCTGGCGTGGTCGATTACGAAGACAAACCCATCATTGCGCAGTTTGACCGCTGCGCGCCCGAGATCATCCGCAAGCCGCATCAGGCCTGGGGCTTCAAGACCCTGTTCCGCAACAATGACATTTTTCGCAAATTTGGCGTGCATCGCCCCAAGGGTCTGCAACCCGAACATTGGGACCAAATCCGCTGGTTGAACGGTTCAGGTCGTCCGATGCCGCAATCGGTTTTGCGAAACGGCTGGCGCTCTACCCTTGCCACCTATGGCTATGATTGGGTGCAGCTGAACCACTATGCCGTGCGCTCGGTCGAAAGCTTTCTGGTCAAGCGTGACCGGGGCCGGGTCAACCATGTGGATCGTGACCAAGGCCGCAACTACTGGTTTCGGATGAGCCATAATCAGGATCGTGACACCTCGATCCAAACCCGCCTGCCACTGTTTCAGGCTGAGATGGATCGCCTGCTGGTCGATCCTGAAATCCGTGCGGCGCAGGAATATTCAGTGGCCAAACACCGCGAGAAAATCGCCGAACTTCTGACGCAGGATGCGCATAAAACCTTTTATGCCGAACTGACCAGCGAACGCATGCGCCGCCTGTGCAACATGCAGCATGTGTTTGGCTCGGCGGTGTTTGCGCTTGGCCCCGATGTGATCCCGGATGAGGTGGCTTTAAACCCGAACCTGCCCGCCGATTTCTTCTTCACCGTCGAACATGCAGGCGAGGCCAGCCATTGACTGCAGTTCCAAGCGACCCGATTTTTTGCGACCCCGTTTTTTGCGACAAGGAGTATGGCTGCAATGCTTGATCTGAACGATGCAACCTTGCCGCCCGATCCGACAGGCGGCTGGTCCACCGCAATCAAATCGGTGCCAAACGCCGTCGTGAATCACCTGCAGCGGGGTTATCTGGTGCACAGCTCGGGCATCTTTGACGCCGATGGCGGCTATGTTCCTGAAGGTGTGCTGTGGCGTGGTCGCGCGATGATGGTGCCGCCGCCGATGCCCGAAACCCCCGAATATCAACCGGGCCGCTGGCTGTGGGGGGGCAAGCTGCTGAATCATTTCGGCCATTTTCTGATCGAAAGCACCGGGCGGCTTTGGGCCTTGGATCACGTGCAAGGCCAGCTTGATGGCATCGTGTTTATCCCGGAAGGCCCGATGACCGGGGCCGATCAGGCGGCCGAGCTTAAGGGCTTTCAGCGCCTGTTCTTTGACCTTCTGGGCATCACTCTGCCGATCAAAGTGCTGACCAAACCGACGCGGTTTGAACATCTTGAAGTCCCCGGTCAGGGCTTTGGCATCGGTCCCTTGGGGGGCGGCACCGACCCATTCCGCGCCTATATCCAGAAAAATTTTGCCATCCAAGTGCAACCCGAAGGCGGTGAGCGGCTGTATATTTCACGCTCGGAACTGGACGTGTCGCTGGGCGGCATTTTGGGTGAAATGCGGCTCGAACGCTATCTCGCCGAAAACGGTTACGAAGTGTTTCACCCGCAAAATCATTCACTGACAGATCAAATCGCCCGCTACAAAGCCGCAAAGCAGGTGGTCGGGCTGGATGGCTCTGCGCTGCATCTGTTTGCAATGGCTGGCACACCTGAACAGCGCGTCGCCTTGATCAAACGTCGTTCTGGCCCCGCACCAGATGGCATCGTGCGACATCTGCGCGGCTTTACGGGGCAGCGCCCGTTGGTTCTGGATACGATCACCCACAACTGGGTCCGCTCTGATCGCAAGCACGCCGACAACTTTTCCTATGGCGAGCTCGACTTTGCCCGTTTGGGAAAACAGCTCAGCCGTAATGGCTTTGTGCCCGCGGGCGTCTCTTGGCGCGCCTTGTCTGCTGCGCGCGCAGCGGCTGCGATGCAGGGGATCGAGGAAAAGATGCCCGGCAAGAAACACAGCTTCAACGCAGTTCCAGTGCCAGAGCCAGCACCCGAAAAACTTAACGAGCGTCGCATGGCCCGCAAAAGCCAGACCCGCGACTAGGCAGAGTTCGCACGCATCTAGAACCGATTGTCGCGCGAGAATCGCCCGCGCCCAGCCGACGGCTTGCGTTGCATGCCAAACCGCCTAAAGCAAAATCCCCGGATCTGCGCCCATGCGCAGGCCGGGGAATACAGATGCCTCCAAAACGCCGCGCTCAATCCCATACATGCCGCGCATCGCATGCGCCGCCCAGGCCCGCACATCCGAGGTCGGCATCAGATCGCGGCGATCATACAGCGCCGCCTCTGACAGCCCCGGCCAATCGCCGTAAACCTTGCCGCCACGCAACGCACCACCGGCCATCACCATCATGCCACCTGTGCCATGGTCGGTGCCAGCGGTGCCGTTTTCCCGCGCGGTGCGGCCAAATTCGGTCATTGCCAGCACCACAGTCTTGCCCCAGACATCAGCCCCAAGACCGGTTTTCAGCCGCAAAATCGCATGCTGCAACCGCGTCAGCGATCGCGGCAAGCCATCGGCCTGCTGGCGATGCGTGTCCCAGCCCGACAGCGAAAATGCCGCGATCCGGGCATCCTGCCGCAGCTTTCCAGCCGCATAATCCACCAGTTGCTCAACATCATCCAGCTTGACGCCCTTCACCAACAACGGGGCCTGCGCCATCATGCCAATGTCACCCGCATCGGCCAACTCCATCGCCTCTAGCGCTGCCGCCTGAAACAGCGGGTCGTCGTGATAGACGCGCTCAAACAGCAAACGCGCTTGCGGTGACAGCAGCAGCGTTGTCTCGGGCGACCAGTTGCGCACCTCGGCCACACCTTCCAGCAGGGGCATGGCCACTTGGCCCACGGAATAGGCGGTCTCCGAGGTCAACCCGCTTTGGCTTTGCAGCAAGCGGTTCAGCCAACCATCATTCACCTGCGTCAGCGGCACATCCATTCCGGTGCCAGCCTCCAGCATATCCTGACCCTCAAAATGGCTGCGCTTGTCGCGGTAGGGCGACGAGGTGGCATGCACAAAGCCCAATTCTCCGGCTTGCCACAACGGCATGAGATCGCCCATCGCCGGATGCAGCTTGAAAA
This sequence comes from Cypionkella aquatica, assembly GCF_030161095.1. Lineage (GTDB taxonomy): Bacteria > Pseudomonadota > Alphaproteobacteria > Rhodobacterales > Rhodobacteraceae > Cypionkella > Cypionkella aquatica. The sequence continues at coordinate 362,456 of NZ_BSPP01000004.1, read as the reverse complement.
ACCCATCCAGATCATGCGCGCTTGGATTGAACATCGTCGGGCGCAGGCTTGCGTAATCAGCATCGCCCTGCGGCTGCACCACATCCAGCCCATCCATCGCCCCGCGCAGGATCAGCACCACCAAGCGCTGATCGCCCAGCAGCCGCCCGCCATCCGCGCCCGCCAGCGTCACCGTGGTCAGCAAAGGATGCGCCGCAACCGAGCATCCCAGTACCCCCAACCCGCGCAAAAATCCGCGACGATCCATCCGCTATCTCCGGTTAAATTCGGCCGAGGCCAGCACCAGCCCCACGCCTTGCGTTCGATCTTCCGCCCGCGCCGCCGCCCACAGCAAACCTGCGCTGGCCCGATCCGCCAGACAGCTTTCTGCCATCGCCACCGGATCAGGCAACGGGTCCACCAGCCGTTGCGGCACCTGCATTGCCCAAGTGATCCGTCGCGCCAAACCCTGCGGCGTGATCCATTCCTCGGCCTCTTCAGGAAAGCCATTCGGCCCCAGCGGTCGCTTGAACGGCTGACCCAGCGTCGCCATTGCCGCCAGAAAATAGGTGCGAAATTGCTTATACGGCAGCGCCTGCATAGCCTGATCCGAGACCCCAAGCGCCCGCACCGAAGCCACCAGAAAATCAAACGGCTGCCGGGCCTTCGCCGTCGCTTCAACCCATGCCGCCGGATGATCCAGCAGCGCTGTATAAGTCACCATCAGATCGCCGCCTGATGCCGCATAGGCCGCCGCCACCGACGCCACCAAATCGGCATCGGGTGTGTCCGAGACAAAATGCACCACCAGCTTGTGCGCCAGATGCTGCGCCGTGCCGTCGTGCAGCGCCAGATCGCGCAGCGCCGCGCGCACATCGTCCAACCCACCCGCCGCATAAGTCTTGCCCAGCACGGTTTTCGGACCCGGCTCGGCCTTGCGGTCATCGAAAATCATCTCACCTTTCGGCCCCACCGTCACCCCGGTCAGCAGCCGCGCAAGCTCTGTCACATCGGCTTGGCTATAGGCCGCACCAACGCCAAGGCTGTGCAACTCGATCACCTCGCGCGCAAGGTTTTCGTTCAGGCCCTTGCCCTGCTTGCTGCCCAGCCGCGACTTGGGCCCGATAGAGCTCGATTGATCCAGATAGATCAGCATGGCCGGATGCAGCGACACCGCCACCAGCATCTCGCCGAAAGGCAGGCTCAGATTGGGCCGCACCGCGTCTTCTATCATCGCAAACGGCAGAATGGCTTCGATCTTGCGCGCCGCCACCACCGAGAAATGGTCCGCCCAAAACGCCACCAGCCGCTCGCGCAGACTGTCAGGGCTGATCGCCGCGCGCACAATGGTCTGCACTTCGGCATTTTGGGCAAGTTGCAAAGCTTGCTGCTTCAGCACCTCTTGCCCGGCAACAAATGCAGGGTCTTTACGGTCTTTCACCGCCATGCGCGCGGCACGCATTTCGGCCAGTATCGCCAGAAATGGCGCATGCCCGGCAATCGGCCACTGCGCCGCTGCCGCATCCGGCCCGCCCAGCCGTTCAAGCATCTCGGCTGGTCCATCCGGCGCAGTGGCGGGCAGCGGCAGGCCATAGCCAAAACGAGTCGCAGCAAGGGTGGCACGGCTGGCCATCAGGATCGGTCTCCGCTGTGCAGGGGCTTTCTCGCCATCTGTCTTTAACCTGTGCTGCCTAAATAGGAATGTCGCCACAGATTACCACAACCGATCGCGGCTTTTTGCGTCTATATGCAAGGCTATAGCCGAAGTATTGGCCGGAAAGCGCCTTTCCGCCTGCCGATCATCCCCAAGACAACCGATGATCCCTGCCAAGCCGCCACCCAAATGGCCCAACACCGTTGTGGTGTGAACACGCCTATCCAATCTCGGCAGGCTTGAAATAAGCGCGGCAAGCGACATACTCTGAACCTCACCCCCGACCCGGAGTATCGCCGATGCTGCCGCGCGCCACCGAAAACCATCTGACCACCATAGAAACCGCGCTTGCCCGTGGCGAGGCCGCGCGTTCCCCCGTTGTCGCCTCGTGGAGCCGCTCTGCCCACCTGCACGGGCTGGACCCGACCCGCCCCAGCCGTCCGGACCGCATGACCGCGCAGGAACTCAGCCTTGCCCGCGACCGCATGGCCCCTTTGTTACGCGCCGCAGCCCCGAACCTTGATCGGCTGTTTCAGGCCGTGGGGGCAGTCGGTTGCTGCGTGCTGCTGGCCGATCTCGATGGCATCCCGCTGGAACGCCGCGGTGCTGCTGTCGATGATCCTGTGTTCTCGGATTGGGGTCTGTGGCCCGGCACCCATTGGTCCGAGGCCCAGCAAGGCACCAATGGCATCGGCACTTGTCTGGTCGAAGAGCGCGTCGTGACCATCCACCGCGACCAGCATTTCTTCGCCCGCAACACCATTCTCAGCTGCATGAGCGCGCCGATCTACGGTCCGCAAGGCAAGCTCGCGGGCGTGCTGGATGTGTCCTCGGCCCGCAATGATCTGACCGCAGGTTTTATGACGCTGATCAGCCAATCCGTGACCGAAACCGCGCAAAAGATCGAAGCCCAAGCCTTCCGCGATGCCTTCCCCACTGCCCGCATGGTTCTCGTGCCGGGCGATCGCGGGCTGCTTGCGGTCGACAGCGACGATCTGGTGATCGGCGCCACCCGCGCTGCCCGGCATCAATTGGGTCTGTCTGGCGACCTGTCCCGCCAACCTCGCCCCGCCGCCGACGTGCTGGGCCAATTCGAGCATGAAACGCTAGAGGATGGCGAGCGCGCCGTGCTGATGCGCGCCCTTGCGCGTGCAGGCGGCAACGTCTCGGCAGCCGCCCGCGATCTGGGCATAAGCCGCGCCACCTTCCACCGCAAGCTTGGCCCCCGTCTGATCTGACCCCGCCTTCGCCGCCCGTTGCCGCAGGTTTTCGGCTGACCTGTCGCAACCCTGCGACAACTCTGCGCGCCGATCCCTCTCCCCCCGGATGACAACCGCCCCCCTTAAAGCGCAGCCTGTCCCCAGTGCCGCGAGGAGGCGGCCCATAGTCTGGGAGGACTTAACATGAACATGGTGGAGCATTTCCGCACCTCTAAATCGCCGTTCAAGGCGACCTATGGCAATTTTATCGGCGGCAAATGGGTGCCTGCCCAATCGGGCAAAACCTTTGACAACACCTCGCCGATCACTGGCGAAGTGATCTGCAAAATCGCGCGGTCTGAGGCTGCCGATATCGAGGCCGCCCTCGACGCCGCCCATGCCGCCAAAACCGCTTGGGGCAATTCATCCGTTGCCACCCGCGCCGTGATCCTGAACAAGATCGCTGACGTGATGGAGCAGAACCTGCCCCTGCTCGCTTTGGCCGAAACATGGGATAACGGCAAACCGATCCGCGAAACCACCCACGCCGACCTGCCCTTGGCCATCGACCACTTCCGCTATTTCGCCGGTGCCATCCGCGCGCAAGAAGGCAGCCTGTCGGAAATCGACCACGACACGGTGGCCTACCACTTCCACGAACCCCTCGGCGTCGTTGGCCAGATCATCCCGTGGAACTTCCCGCTGCTGATGGCGGTCTGGAAACTCGCCCCCGCCTTGGCTGCAGGCAACTGTGTGGTGCTGAAACCCGCCGAGCAAACCCCGGCCTCTATCCTGATCTTCGCCGAGCTGATCGCCGACCTGCTGCCCCCCGGTGTGCTGAACATCGTCAACGGCTTTGGTCTTGAGGCTGGCAAGCCGCTGGCATCTTCCAACCGCATCGCCAAAATCGCCTTCACAGGTGAGACGACAACTGGCCGCCTGATCATGCAATACGCCAGCCAGAACCTGATCCCGGTCACGCTGGAACTGGGCGGCAAATCCCCGAACATCTTCTTCAAAGATGTCTGCGCCGAGGATGACGACTACTTCGACAAGGCCATCGAAGGCTTCGTGATGTTCGCGCTGAACCAAGGCGAGGTCTGCACCTGCCCCTCCCGCGCCCTGATCCACGAGTCGATCTACGATCAATTCATGGAAAAAGCCCTGAAGCGTGTGGCCGCAATCACCGCGGGCGATCCGCTGGATCCGACCACGATGATCGGCGCGCAGGCGTCGTCGGAACAGTTGGAAAAGATCCTGTCCTACATGGACATCGGCAAACAGGAAGGCGCGCAGGTTCTGGCAGGCGGCGCGCGGCGCGAGATGGAAGGCGGCCTCGCGGGCGGCTTCTACATGCAGCCGACCGTGTTCAAGGGCAACAACAAGATGCGGGTGTTTCAGGAAGAGATCTTTGGCCCGGTGGTCTCTGTCACCACCTTCAAGGACGATGACGAAGCCCTCAGCATCGCCAATGACACCCTCTACGGTCTGGGCGCGGGTGTGTGGAGCCGCTCGGCCAACACATCCTACCGCTTTGGTCGTGCCATCCAAGCGGGCCGGGTCTGGACAAACTGCTACCACGCCTATCCGGCGCATGCGGCGTTTGGCGGCTATAAACAGTCAGGCATCGGGCGGGAAAACCACAAGATGATGCTGGACCACTACCAGCAGACGAAGAATATGTTGGTCAGCTACTCGCCTAAAAAGCTAGGCTTCTTCTGATCAACCGGGCGCGGGACACCATCCCGCGCCCACATTCTGCCGGGAGGCTGCTATGACCGAAGTTCTCGATAAAGTCACCGCCACGCCTGCGGCCCTGCAACTGCTGGCCGAGATTGTCGCCGACCACGGCCCGGTGATGTTTCATCAATCGGGCGGCTGTTGTGATGGGTCGTCGCCGATGTGCTACCCGCAGGGCGATTTCCTGCTGGGGGATCGCGATGTAAAACTGGGAGAGATTGGCGGCATGCCGTTCTATATCTCGGGCAGCCAGTATGAGGTCTGGAAGCACACCGATCTGATCATTGATGCGATCAAGGGAAGGGGCGGTATGTTCAGCTTGGACAATGGCCGGGAACAACGCTTTCTGACCCGATCCGAGATCTGCGCGATCTAAGCTCAGCTGCGGTCCCAACTCGGGACCATTTTGAACCGTTTGAAATCATATAGTTAGCTGTGCTGCATTAAGGATATCTTAACGATTACCGTGATTGCCCCGATCCGCACGCGCCAAGGCGCAGCGCGGGCATATCGCGACAATAGACAAGAAAATCTTGTCTATCGCGCTACACTTCTTCATTTCGTTTCGCACCCAAGCCGCGCAGGATGTGGCAACACAGATGCGGCTACGATGGGATATGCGGATGCGCAACGGCGGGCAGGTTTTGGTGCAATCTTTGCAGGCGCTTGGGGCCAGCAAAGCCTTTGGCGTGCCGGGTGAAAGCTATCTGGCGGTGCTGGATGCGCTGCACGACACCCAAGGCCAGCTTGATTTCATCCTGTGCCGCAATGAGGGTGGTGCTGCCTTCATGGCCTCGGCCTACGGCAAGCTGACTGGAACGCCCGGGATCTGCATGGTCACACGCGGACCGGGGGCGACCAATGCCTCGATCGGCGTGCATACCGCGATGCAGGATTCGTCCCCGATGATCCTGTTCGTCGGCCAGGTTGGCACCGATATGAAGGGGCGCGAGGCGTTTCAGGAACTCGACTACCGCGCGGTGTTCGGCACGATGGCGAAATGGGCGGTCGAGATTGATCAGGTTGACCGGATCCCCGAAATCCTCGCCCGCGCTTGGGTCACCGCCACCACAGGCCGCCCCGGCCCGGTGGTGATTGCACTGCCCGAAGATATGCTGACCACCCTGACCGACACCCCGCCGCTGACCAAACCCGCCAAAATCACCGAAGCAGCGCCGGCCCCCGAAACCATCACCGAAACCCTTTCCCTACTGGCATCAGCGCAGCGTCCATTAATCCTGATGGGTGGGGCGAATTGGACCGATGCAGGCCGCGCCGCCTTGCAGCATTTCGCCGAAGCCTCGGATATTCCCGTGCTGGCCGCCTTCCGCTTTCAGGACCAATTCGACAACCACTCCCCCGCCTTCACCGGTGAAGCAGGCGTCGGCATGCTGCCCCATGCCAAGGCGCTGATCCGCGACGCCGATGTGATCCTCGCTATAAACGTGCGGTTTGGCGAGATGACAACCGACGGCTACACCCTTTTGTCAGTGCCAAATGCTGCGCAGCATTTGATCCATGTCCATGGCTCTGATCGTGAGATTGGCAAGATTTATCAACCTGTTCTGGGCATCCATGCTGGCCCCAATGCCTTTGCCCGCGCCCTGACCCCGGTGCAAGGCGCGTGGGCCGATTGGCGCAGCAACGCACGCGCAGCATTTGGGGCCAGCTTCAACGCGCCCGCCCAGCCTTCCCCGGTAGATATGGTCGCCGTCACCGCGCATCTGCGCGAGATTTTGCCCGAAGATGTGATCCTGACCAATGGCGCGGGAAACTTCACCGTCTGGCCGAATAAGTTTTTCAAATTTGGAAAAGAAGCCCGCCTGCTCGCCCCACAATCCGGCGCTATGGGCTACGGCGTCCCCGCTGCCATTGCCGCCAAAGTCGCCTATCCGGCGCGGCGCGTGGTGTGTTTTGCAGGCGACGGCGATTTCCAGATGAACTGTCAGGAACTCGCCACCGCCGCGCAAGCAGGCGCGCAGCCGATCATTCTGATCGTCAACAACGGCATTTACGGCACCATCCGCGCGCATCAGGAACGCCACTATCCTGCCCGCGTTTCCGGCACGACGATGGTGAACCCCGACTTCGCAGCCCTCGCCCGCGCCTATGGTTTCCACGGTGAACGGGTCGAGCGCACCGAAGATTTCGCAGCCGCCTTCGCCCACGCCTTGGCGTCAGACACCGGCGCAGTGCTGGATCTGAACGTCTCCCCCGAGGCGATCACCCCGCGCCAAACCCTAAGCCAGATGCGCGCGGCGGCTCAGGCGGCCAACCCATGAGCGCGCCAATCCGTCTTGGCGCCGACATCGGCGGCACGTTCACCGACATCGCGCTAGAGGCGCATGGCAAGCTGTTCTCGACCAAGGTGCTGACCAATTACGCAGCACCCGAACAGGCGATTTTGGACGGCATCGACGTGGTGCTGGCCGAGGCGGGCATCAGCCTTGCGGATCTGGATATCGTCATTCACGGCACCACTTTGGCGACCAATGCGCTGATCGAACGCCGCGGCGCGCGCACGGCCTTTGTGACCACCGAAGGTTTCCGGGATGTGATCGAGATGCGCACCGAAAACCGCTTTGCGCAATATGATCTGAACATGGTTCTGCCCAAGCCGTTGATTCCACGCGAAGATCGTTTCGCGGTGGCAGGCCGGATCGGCGCGCAGGGGCAAGAGCTTTTGCCGCTGGATGAGGTGGCGCTTGCCGCACTGGCCGACCAGATCGCAAGCGCAGGCTTCGGCGCGGTGGCGATTGGCTTCATCCATTCCTATATGAACCCCGCGCATGAACACCGCGCCCGTGAGATTATCGCGGCGAAAGTGGCGGTGCCGATCTCGATTTCCTCGGAAGTCTCGCCGCAGATGCGCGAGTTTGAGAGGTTTAACACCGTCTGCGCCAATGCCTATGTGCGCCCGCAAATGGCCGATTATCTGACCCGGTTGCAGGCGCGGCTGCAGGCTTTGGGCGCGCGTTGTCCGGTGTTTATGATCCATTCGGGCGGCGGGCTGATCTCGGTTGAGACGGCGGCGGAATTCCCGGTGCGGCTGGTCGAAAGCGGGCCTGCGGGCGGGGCGATTTTTGCTGCCGATGTGGCGCAGAAGTTCGGGCTGCAAAAGGTGGTCAGCTATGACATGGGCGGCACCACTGCCAAGATTTGCCTGATCGAAGACTACGCCCCGAAAACCGCCCGGACGTTCGAGGTGGCGCGGACCTATCGTTTCGCCAAAGGCTCGGGCATGCCGATTTCAATTCCGGTGATCGAGATGATTGAGATCGGCGCGGGCGGTGGCTCGCTGGCTTGGGTCGATGCGATGGGGCGGATTCAGACCGGGCCAGAATCGGCGGGATCGGAGCCGGGGCCAGCCTGCTATCAGCGCGGCGGGATGCGTCCGGCGATCACTGACGCCGATCTGGTATTGGGCAAGCTGGATGCCGATAATTTCGCAGGCGGTGCAATCCGGCTGTCTAGCGATGCGGCGCGGGCGGCCGTGCTGCGCGATGTCGGCGACAAGCTGGGGCTGGGGGCAGAGGCTGCCGCCTTTGGCATCTGCGAGGTGGTCGATGAGAATATGGCCAATGCCGCCCGCGTTCATGCGGTCGAAAATGGCAAGAATATCTCTGATAACATGATGATCGCCTTTGGCGGTGCCGCCCCGCTGCACGCCGCGCGTCTGTGCGAAAAGCTGGGCATTGACCGCTGCCTGATCCCGGTTGGTGCGGGTGTAGGTTCGGCCATCGGTTTTCTGAAAGCGCCGTTTGGCTATGAAGCTTTGGCCTCGCATATCCTGCGGCTGACTTCGTTTGATGCCGATACCGTCAACGCTTTGGTGGCTGGCCTGAAGACCACCGCAGAACGCTTTGTCCGCGCAGGCACCCGTGCCGCGATCCAATCCGAAATCACCGCCTTCATGCGCTATGTCGGGCAGGGATGGGAGATTCCCGTCACCCTGCCAGACCGCGCCTATACCGCCGCCGATGCCGAAATGCTGCGCAGCAAATTCAGCGAGAATTACGCCCGCTTCTTTGGCCGCGCGATTGAGGGGCTGGACGGGCTGGAAATTGAAATCGTCACATGGTCGGTCAAGGCGCAGGATCTGCGCGCCGCACCCGACCAAATCGCCCTCATCTCGGGCGGGACGCGGGCCGCGCACAAGCTCTCACGCGCGGTGTTCGACCCGTCCCGAGGTGAGCTTATGGCAACCGCCATCATCAACCGCAGCGATCTGACCCCCGGCGCGCGCGTCAGCGGCCCAGCAGTGATTGTTGAACGTGAAACCTCCACCGTTGTCACAGCCCCGTTCGATGTGGTGATGCAATCCGATGGCAGCTTGCTGATGATCCGTAAGGGGGCCGCAGAATGACCGACCAGACCCGCGATATTCGCATGCAGGTGATGTGGAACCGCCTGATTTCGGTGGTGGAAGAACAGGCGATGACCCTGCTGCGCACCGCCTTTTCAACCTCGGTGCGCGAGGCGGGTGACCTTTCGGCGGGCGTGTTCGACCCGGCTGGCCGGATGCTGGCGCAAGCCGTCACGGGCACGCCGGGGCATGTCAACACGATGGCCGAGGCGGTGTTGCACTTCATCGCAGAGATTGGCCGCGACAACATGCACGCAAGCGATACCTATGTGACCAATGACCCGTGGAAGGGCACCGGCCATCTGCACGACATCACCATGGTGTCGCCGTCATTCCTTGGCGACGATCTGGTCGGCTTCTTTGCCTGCACCGCGCATGTGGTCGATGTGGGCGGGCGCGGTTTTGGCGCTGACGGCAAATCGGTCTATGAGGAAGGCATCCAGATTCCGATCATGAAGTTCGCCGAGCGCGGGCAGGTTAATGCCACGCTGGTGCAGATGATCCGCTCGAATGTGCGCGAACCCAATCAGGTGGTGGGCGATTTCTACTCGCTGGCTGCCTGCAATGATGTTGGCCACCGCCGCCTGATTGCGATGATGCAGGAAATCGGGCTGACGTCGCTGGATGATCTGGGCGACTTCATCTTCAGCCGCACCCATGCCGCCACTTTGGACCGCTTGCGCGGCCTGCCGCAGGGCACTTGGTCCAACCAGATCCTGACCGATGGCTATGATGAAACCGTCAAGCTGGTGGCCGAGGTCAGCATCACCGGCGACCGCATCAATGTCGATTTCGCGGGCAGCGCTCCGGTCAGCCGCTATGGCATCAACGTGCCGATCATCTACACCAAAGCTTATGCCTGCTATGCGCTGAAATGCGTGGTCGCGCCGGATATTCCGAACAACTGGGCGTCTTTGGGCCTGTTCACCATCTCGTCGCCGGAAAATATCCTGAACGCCCCGCGCCCCGCGCCGGTGTCGGTGCGCCATGTCATCGGCCATCTGGTGCCCGATCTGGTGCTGGGGGCGCTGGCGCAGGCTTTGCCAGGCCAGGTGCTGGCCGAGGGGGCTGCGGCCCTGTGGAACATCCATATGTCGGTGCGTCCGGTTGCGGGAGCCATCGGCAGGCGGGCAGAAATCCTGATGTTCAACTCGGGCGGTATGGGCGCGCGGCCCGGTCTGGACGGGCTGTCGGCCACCGCCTTTCCGTCAGGCGTGATGACAATGCCGATCGAGGCGACCGAGCATACCGGCCCGATCGTGGTCTGGCGCAAGGAACTGCGGCCTGATTCCGGTGGCGACGGCCAGTATCGCGGCGGCTTGGGTCAGATTATCGAAATCGAACCCGCGCCGGGGCATGAGTTTGATTTCTCGGCGATGTTTGATCGGGTCAACCACCCCGCCCTTGGCCGGGATGGCGGCGGGCAGGGGGCTGCGGGCCGGGTGGCGCTGGATGATGGCACGGTGCTCAAGCCGAAAGGCTGGCAGCATGTGCCTGCGGGGCGTCGGTTGGTGCTTCATCTCCCCGGCGGCGGCGGTTACGGTGATCCGGGCGCGCGCGGGCCGGAGGCGCGGGCAGAGGATGCCCTGAAGGGTTATGTGACAGGAAATAAGCCATGAGTTACGTTGCAGATCGCCTGGGCGCGGTAAAGCCCTCTGCCTCGATGGCGGTGTCGATGGCCGCGAAAGCGCTGCGCGCGCAGGGCGTTGATGTGATTGATCTGGGCCTTGGTGAGCCCGATTTCCCTACCCCCGCCCACATCGTCGAAGCCGCCTTCAAAGCCGCAGCCGCAGGTGAAACCCTATACACCGCCTCGGCAGGCACCCCCGCCCTGCGCGCCGCCGTGGTGGAAAAGTTCAAGCATGAGAATGGCTTGGACTACACAGCAGATGAAGTCACCGTCGCCAATGGGGCCAAACAGATCATCTTCAACGCGCTGCTGGCCACCCTGAACGCGGGCGATGAGGCGATCTTGCCGACCCCCTATTTCGTCTCCTACCCCGAGATGGTCAAGCTGCTGGGCGGCATCCCGGTGATGCCCGCTTGCCCCGCCGATACCGGCTTTCGCCTCACACCCGCCGTGCTGCAAGCCGCGATCACCCCGCGCACCAAATGGCTGTTTCTGAACATGCCGGGCAATCCCTCGGGCGCGGTGTATTCCAAGGCAGAATTGCAGGAATTGGGCGCGGTGTTGGCGCAGCACCCGCACGTTCTGATCCTGTCCGATGAGATCTATGAACATATCCTGTTCGACGGGCGGCAGTTTGTCAGCTTTGCCCAAGCTTGCCCCGATCTGCGAGACCGCACGCTGATCGTCAACGGCGTCGCCAAAGCCTATGCGATGACTGGCTGGCGCGTCGGCTATGCCGCAGGACCCGCTCCGCTGATCAAGGCGATGAACACCGTGCAAAGCCAGTCGGTGACCTCTGTAGCCGCCCCGATGCAGGCCGCAGCCCTCGCCGCGTTGACCGGGCCGCAAGACTGCATCCCGGCGTTTCGCGCCGCCTTTGAACGCCGCCGCGATCTGGTGGTGGCCGGGCTGGCGGATATTCCCGGCCTGACCCTGTCCCCGCCCGAAGGCGCGTTTTATGCCTATATCGGCTGCGCAGGGCTGATCCGCAAACGCACGCCGAAGGGCGAGATCCTGACCGACGATACCGCCGTCACCCAGTATCTTTTGACCGAAGGCCGCGTCGCCGCCGTCCCCGGTGCGGCTTACGGGTTGTCGCCGTTCTTCCGCATCTCGACCGCCACCTCTGACGCGGTGCTGGCAAAGGCGATCACCCGCATTTCTAATGCCGTCGCCGCCTTGGTGGCCGCATGACGCCGCGTTTTGACACCATCCTGATCACCGGGGCCGCAGGCCGCTTGGGCACGCAATTGCGTCGGGGGCTCGCCCCTTTGGCGCGCAAACTGCGGTTGTCAGATGTGGTTGAGATCAGCGATCTGCAACCCAATGAAGAAGCCATCCTCTGCGATCTGGCTGACGAACCCGCGATCCTGCAAGCGACCAAAGGCGTTGATGCGATTGTGCATTTTGGCGGCATCGCGATGGAGCGGGGCTGGGATCAGATCCTGAACGGAAATATCCGGGGCAGCTATCACATCTACGAAGGCGCCCGCAAAAATGGTGTCAAACGGGTGATCTATGCCAGTTCTGTGCACGCCATTGGCTATCATGATCTGGAAACCCAGATCGACGCCAACGCGCCGCACCGCCCCGATGGTCTCTATGGCCTGTCGAAATGCTTTGTCGAAGATCTGGGCCGACTTTACTGGGACAAGTTCGGTATCGAAACCGCAGCCCTGCGCATTTTCTCGTCTTTCCCAGAACCACAAGACCGCCGCATGCTGTGGTCTTACCTGTCGTTTGACGATTGCATCCGCCTTGTCACCGCCGCCCTGACCGCCCCGCGCGTGGGCTTTACGGTCAGCTTTGGCATGTCCGATAACAGCGTGAAAACCGTTGATAACCGCCTTGCAGCCCACCTTGGCTATCAGGCAAAAGACAACTCGGAACCCTTCCGCGCCGGGGTTGAGGCGCGCACCGATACGCCCGATCCAAAGGCCGCAGCGGTGCGGCATTTGGGCGGTTGGTTTGTGGATTTGGGGCACCCGGATGAGGAGGCAGCGAAATGAAATCGCAGTATGATGTGGTGATTGTTGGCGGCGCAGTGATCGGATCGGCGGTCGCGTATTTCCTGACCGCGAACCCCGATTTCACCGGCTCGGTTCTGGTGGTCGAGCGTGATCCGACCTATGCCAAGGCCTCTACCTCGCTCTCGGCAGCCTCGATCCGCACGCAGTTTTCCAACGCGATCAACGTCAAGATCAGCCAGTTCGGCTATCAGTTCATCAAAGACTTCGGCAACCTGATGCAGGTCGGCGACGACAAGCCCGATCTGAATTTCCACTCGGGCGGCTATCTGTATCTGGCGGGCACCGCCGAACAGGAACAGATCCTGCGCGAAAGCCATGACGTGCAGGCAGCATGTGGGGCCGATACCGTGCTGTGGGATCAGGACGAGTTGTCCCGTGCCTTCCCGCATCTGAATGTCGCAGACATCCGGCTGGCCAGCTATGGTCGCTCGGGCGAGGGGTGGTTCAACAACACCGGCATCATGGCGGGATTCCGCAACAAAGCGCGCGCACAAGGCGCAGATGTGATCAGCGATGAAGTGGTGGCGATTGGCCGCAGCGGCGATGCTGTCACCTCGGTCACGCTGAAATCCGGCGCTGTCATCCAAGCGGGCACGGTCGTCAACGCCTCTGGCCCCCGTGCGGCGCTGACCGCCCGCATGGCAGGCCTTGATATCCCGGTGGAACCCCGCAAGCGCACCCTGTTCGTGTTCGATTGCGCCAAAACCCCCGAAGGCAGCGCCACCGTCAACCAAGGCCGCTTGCCCTTGATGATCGACCCCACAGGCGTATTCTGCCGCCCCGAGGGCCGCTTCTTTCTGACCGGGGCCGTCCCCACCTCCGACCCCGCCGTCGATTGGGATGATTTTGAACCCCGCTATGAGGAGTTTGAAGACATCATCTGGCCCGCCCTCGCCGAACGCTCGTCAGGATTTGAGGCGATCAAAGTGGTGAACCAATGGGCTGGCCATTATGATTTCAACACGCTCGATCATAACTTGGTGGTCGGTCGCCATCCACAAGTGCGCAACTTTGTCTTTGCCAACGGCTTTTCCGGCCACGGTCTGCAACAAGGCCCCGCAGCAGGCCGTGCGGTGTCAGAGCTGATCATCTACGGCGGCTATCGCACCCTGGATATGTCCGAGGTCGGTTATGAACGCATTGTCGAGAACCGCCCCTTCCTTGAAAAAGCGGTAATCTGACCCAAGATGGAGCGCCCGCTTCGCCTGCCGCCGTTAAACGCTTTGCGGGTGTTTCAAACCGTGGTGCGGCACCGCAGCTTTCGGGGCGCTGCGGACGAACTTACCGTCACCCCGCAAGCGGTCAGTCAGCAAATCAAACTGCTGGAAGACACGCTGGGGCTGGCGCTGTTCATCCGCAAAGGCCGCACGATTGAACCGAACGAGCAAGCCATCCTGCTCGCCCATTACATCCAAGCGGGATTTGACGAATTTGCCGAAGGCATCCGCCGCGTCACCAAACTGGGCCAGCGCAACCGGATCAATCTGAACGCCAGCCCGTATTTCGCCACCCGCTTTCTGCTCGACCGCCTGTCGCGCTTCCGCGAGGTGATGCCGGGGGCCGATCTGCGCCTGACCACGATGGTCGATCTACCCGATTTCGTCGCCGACGACGTTGATGTGGCGATTCAATGGGGCTTTGGCGCATGGACGCAGTTTGAACAGGTGCTGTTGCTGCGCGATATCAAGGTGATCTGCTGCACGCCCGCGCTTGCCGCACAGCTGACAACGCCCGCCGATCTGCTGACCCTGCCACTGCTGCACTCGGTTCTGGCCGATCTGTGGGGCGCAGTTCTGGCGCATCTGGGCGTCAGCGGTCCGCATGCGCCGGATGCGTTTCGGTTTCAGGATGCCGCCACGATGCGGCGTGCCACCTTGGCGGGGTTGGGGGTCGGCCTGCTGTCCACCATCGACGCGCGCGAGGATCTGGCCTCGGGTAAACTGGTAGCACCGTTCGGGCTGGATGTGATGGCAGCGATGCCCGAGTCGCAGATACCCGGCTTTTATCTGGTGCTGCCAAAGGCGCATCGCCGGGTCAAACCGATCGCCGCGTTCTGTGATTGGATGCAGCGGGAAAAATGGGCGGATCCAGACCTAAACGACCCAGACTTACTCGGCCCAAACGGCACCGCATTTTAGATCAGGGGAATGGCATGGCGCAGGCAGTGGTGACAGGGGCGACCAGCGGTATTGGGCGCGGTGTGGCGCAGGCGTTGCACAATGCCGGGCATCAGGTCGTGGTGCTGGGCCGCAATCCGCAGGCTTTGGCCGAATTGCAGGCGCTGGGCATGCAGGCGCGCTTGGTTGATCTGGCCGATGTGGCGGGATTGGATGCGGCTTTGGACGGCCTTGCGCCCGATATTCTGGTGAACAACGCAGGGGTGATGCCGCCGCTGGGCAACTTTTGCGATGCCGATTTCGCCGATATCGACCACGCCATCACCGTCAATCTGCGCAGCGTGCTGGCGCTGACCCACGCGCTTGCCCCCGGTATGCGCGCGCGCGGCCATGGCCATATCTTCTTCACCGGATCGACGGCGGGCCATGCTCCCTTTGCCAATCTGGCGGTCTATTCTGCCACCAAAGCGGCGATCGGCGGCTTTGCCCAAGCGCTGCGGCTGGACCTCGCACCGCATGGCGTCCGCGTGACCGAGATTGTCGCGGGCCGGGTGGAAACCGGGCTTTACAACGCCCTGCTGCCCGCCGAAGCCCGCGCCGCGATGTATGCGGGCAATGCCGCGGTGCAGCCCGCTGACGTGGCCGCCATGCTGCTTGCGGTGCTGGCGCTGCCGCAATCGGTTGATGTGGCGCGGTTTGATATTCTTCCAACACATCAGGGGGTCGCCACTGGCTCCGTTAAGAAAGAGGCTTGAAATGAAGGGCTTATCCGTAGTGATCATCGGCGGCGGCGCGGGTCTCGGCGCTTTGCTGGCAGAGATGGCCGTGGCCGAAGGCGCATCGGCGCTAGGCATCATCGACCTGAACGCGGCCGCTGCCGAGGCCGCCTTGGAACCCGCCCGTGCCGCTGGTCTGCCCCATGCCTTTGCCGCCTGCGACATCCGCACGGCCGATGCCGCCCACGCCGCCTTTGCACAGGTCGCAGCTGCCTTGGGTCGGATCGATACCTTGATCAACTCGGCAGCGATCTATCCGCGCAAACCGATGCTAGAGATCACCGATGCCGATTGGGATGCCTCGAACGCCATCAACATCAAGGGCACCTATCATATGATGGTCGCCGCCGTGCGCCAGATGCAGGGCCAGACCGCCTTGGGTCAGGTGCGGGGCCGCATCGTCAACATCACCTCGGTTGATGCGTTCAAGGCCCATCCGCAAAACGCCCATTACGCTGCGACCAAGGCGGCGGTGGTGTCCCTGACCAAAAGCATGGCGCAAGAGGTCGCCGGTGATGGCATCCTCGTCAATTCGGTCGCGCCCGCGGGCATGGCCACCGAAAAGGCCCGCGAGTCGGGGTTTCTGGGCGAACTCGCCAAAGCCAGCCCGTTGGGACGTGGCGGCGAACCGCGTGAGATGGCCGAATGGGTGCTGATGGCAGGTGGTCCGCGCAACACGTATATGACCGGCGAAAACATCATCGTCTCAGGCGGCTATATCTACGCCTGAGGCCACTGATCAGTGACATGTACTTTGCACATGTCACTGCGCAACACCTCCGCCCAACCCCGGAGGCCAAAAGCCGCCGGGCAGCGCCCGACCCGCCCCCGGGCAGGGGCTTCTCGGCTACCGGGTCGGGCGCTGCCCTCTGACATTGGTGCTTGCAGCGGTCCACCCAACCGTTCCCATGTGACCGGGGCAAACTCTCCACCGAAGAGTTTGCTATTCCCGTTCAATGCAAGGTTCTGGGCTCTAGCCCTGCACCCGCTTAAAGGCGGCGGTCAAAGCGGCCTGCATCGCCTCACCACCACCGCCTTGTACGAAGCGGTGAAAGATCATCTCATTCAAGCCCCCTTTGGTGGAGTGATCTTCGCGCAAAGTCTCAAATCCCGCCGAACTGCCGCGCAAAACATCGCCCAAACTGCCGAACAACCCGCGCAGATAGGCACTGGCATCGGTTTCGGGCAGTCCCTGCGCCTGCATCCAGGCGCTGGCGGTTTCCAGAAGGCCGAAATAGCTGCCCATCAGCGCGCTGCCCGCCGCATAGGCGTCATAGGCGGCCAGATCGTCCACCGGCAAAGCCGTGCCCAAAGCCGCGAAAATCTGCATGGCAGCGGGGGCGGGCGGGAACACGGGTGTCACCCCCTGATGCGTCTCGACAAACGGCAGCGGGATGGCGCGGGCGATCTGGCGCGGGCCCAGCCAGTCGCCAATCGTCGCGCTGTGCAGCCCTGCAACCAGACTAAGCACCGGCAGATCAGCGGCTAGTTTCAGCGGCTTGATCACCGCCTCGGCGATCTGAGGCCGCACCGCCAGCACCAGCAGATCACAAGCCTCAACCACCGCCTGATTGCTGGCAGCCACGCGCACCCCCGGCAATTCCGCCAATGCCGCAGCCACCTCAGCCCCCCGCGGTGACAGCACAATCGGCCAATCCGCCAGCCCCGAAGCCTTCAGCCCGCGCACCATATGCGCCGTGATCGTGCCCGTGCCGATAAATCCCAGCCGCATGTTATCCCCTTAATAAACCGCCTGCGCCCCGGTGATTTCCACCAAAGACCCGCACATGAACGCCGCCTCATCCGAGGCTAAAAACGCCACCAAAGCCGCGACTTCATCCGGCCTGCCAATCCGCCCATAAGGCACCATCTTGTCCAGATCAGCAATGGTGCGCCCCGACCGTTTCACCCCAGCCTCCAGCATCGGGGTATGGATCTCGCCGGGGCAAACAGCGTTCACCCGCACCTTCTGCGCCGCATAATCGCGGGCAAGGTTCTGAGTGAAACTCGCCACCGCCGCCTTGGTGACGTTGTAGGCAATATGGTTCGGCGCAGGGTGCAGCCCCCATTGCGACGCGGTGTTCACAATCGCCCCACCCCCTGCTGCGATCATATGCGGCAAGGCCGCTTGGCACAGATGGAACATCGCGTCGATGTTGATGGCAAAGGATAAATCCCAATCATCCGGAGTCAAAGCCAACAGGTTGCCGCGCCGATTGACGCCTGCATTGTTGCACAACACATCAATGCGGCCTTCCGCAGCCATCACATCGGCAATCACCGCGCGACAGCCCGCAGCCGCGCCAATATCGGCGGCAAAGGCGCGCGCGACACCGCCCGCATCCCGGATCGCTGCCGCCGTTGCCTCGGCCCCCTCGGCGTTCACATCCGTCACCACCACGCGCGCGCCTTCAGACGCAAACCGCTGACAAATCGCACCACCGATGCCGCCAGCTGCCCCCGTCACCACCACCACTTTGCCGTCAAACCGCATCCCGTCCCCCATAATCACCAAATCAGCGCAGATAGCTGCCGCCGTTCACATCCAACACCGCCCCGTTCAACGACACCTGCGAGGGCCGCAGCGCAAAGGCCACCAGCTCGCCAATCTCCGCCGCCTCTGCCATCGCGCCAATCGGGATGCCGCTCAATGCCGCAGCCTCCCCATGCTGGGCGATAAATGCCTCGGCCATCTCGGTGCGCACCCAGCCCGGCGCAATCGCCACCGCCGTGATGCCTTCCGCGCCATGGCTTTGCGCCACCGATTTCGTCAGGTTGATCAGCGCCGCCTTGCTCGCGCCATAAGCCATCGCATTGGACGCATAGCCGCGCTGCCCCGCCCGGCTGGCCATATTCACAATCCGCCCGCCGCCCCGCCCGCGAAAATGCAGGATCGCCGCCCGAGTCAAATCAACGGCCGCAAGAAAGTTCACCTGAAATTCCCGCGCCCACACCGACTGCCACTGATCCAACGGCGCATCCACCGCCACCTCGGACCTTATGCCTGCATTGTTCACCAAACCATGCAACTGCCCTGCGATTGCCTCGGCGCGATCCCACAGCGCAGCAGCCCCGTCTGGCACGGCCAGATCAGCGCCAACGCACCACCCCGCCCCACCAATCTCGGCCAGCAAAGCCTCTGCCGCTGCCTGATTGCGGCTGTAATGGATCACCACCTGCGCGCCCTCGGCGGTCAAAGCGCGGCAAATCGCCTGCCCAATCGCCCCGGTCGCCCCCGTCACCAAAACCGACCGACCCTGCAATGTCATAGCGCGTCCACCTGCGGACCCCAAGTATCCGACAGCGCAAACCCACTCGCAAACGGATCATCCGGGCTGATGCGCAGCTGTTCCCGCCCGTAGATCCACGCCTGCCCGGTGATGCGTGGCAACACAGCGGGCAGATTGCCCACCACTGCCCCACCAATCGCTTCCGCCGTGAATGTCCCGCCAATGATCGAGCGTGACACGCGACGATCCCCCACTGCCACCTGCCCCCGCGCATACATCGCCGCCAGATTGGCCGAAGACCCGGTGCCGCAGGGCGAGCGGTCAACCCGCCCCGGCTTTAGCGTCGTGCAGGTGCGGATGCTGCCATCGGCCTCCTGCGCGCGAAACATCACATAGGCGACCTCATCCAGCCCCGGAATTTCGGGATGGTTCACCGCGACCTGACCCTTCAGATCGGCTTTGATCGCAATGCCCGCCTCTGCCAAGGCGCGGGCATTGGCGGGCTCGATCGTCAATCCGACCTGATCGACATCAACCAAAGCGTAAAACACCCCGCCAAAGGCAATATCGGCGCGGATCGTGCCAAAATCCTGCGTCTGCACCGCTGCATCCAAGGCCAGAACAAACGCCGGAACATTATCCAGACTGACCGACAGACAGCGGCCATCTTTGCACTGCGCCCGTGCCACGATCAGCCCCGCAGCAGTATCCAGCCGCACCACTGTTTCAGGTTCCACCATGGCCACCCGCCCGGTTTCCAGCAAGGCCGTCACCACGCAGATGCAGTTGCTGCCAGACATCGGATGCGCGCGATCCGGTTGCAACACGATGAACCCTGCATCCGCATCGGGGCGGGTCGAGTCCAGCAAAAGATTGACCGACATCGCCACATGCGCGCGCGGCTCGAACGTCACAAAGCGGCGCAGGCTGTCATCGACCGTGTTGATATAGTTCATCTTATCCAACATCGTCGCGCCCGGAATATCGGGTGCGCCGCCGATGATCAGCTTGCCGATCTCACCTTGGCAATGCACCAGCAGCAGATCTAACGCCTTGTCGAACATCGCTGAACCTTCCTAAAAACGGTTGACGCGGTAGGGGTGCAGATCAATCGAGGCCGGGGCCCCGGTGATCAGATCGCCGATCAGCCGCGCCGTGGTCGCAGCATAGGTCAGCCCCAGATGGCCGTGGCCCACAGCGTAAAACACGCCCTTGGTCTTGGCCGAGGCTGACAGGATCGGCACCGTATCGGGCAGGGCAGGGCGGTGGCCCATCCATTCGCTGGCCTGTGCGCAGCGCAACCCCGGCAGCGCGGTTTGCGCGCGCTTCACCGTCACCTTGGCGCGGCGGTAATCGGGGGCTGCGTCCAGCCCCGCCATCTCAACCGTGCCGCCCACCCGAATCCCGCCCGCCGTCGGCGTCACCATGAACGCCCGCGCGGGCCAGATGATCGAATGTTGCAGCGAGATACCGGGGGCCATGATCTGCGTGTGATAGCCGCGCTCGGTTTCCAGCGGGATAGGCTCGCCCAGCAGCTTGCACAGCTTGGCCGAGAACGCGCCCGCGCAGATCACCACCTCATCCGCCGCCAGCCTGCGACCATCGGCCAGCGTCACACCGGTGATGCGGTCACTGCGGCCAAAGCCCACCACATCGCCCCGCACGATCTGCCCGCCCAAAGCGGTAAGCTTTTCGGCCAAAGCCAGCACCAGCTTGAAGGGGTCTTTCAGCGAACGGTTGTCAGGAAACCGCACCGCCATGCCGATCTTGTCCGAAAGCGCAGGCTCTAACGCCCGCGCCGCAGCCCCGTCCAAAACCTCATGCGCAAAGCCGAAACGCTCAAGTATTTCAATATGTTCACGGTCAGCGCGGAACTCGGCGGCGTCACTGTAAAGTGACAAACAGCCCTGCGCGCTGATCTGATCCTGCAACCCGGTCTCTTGCAGCAAGGCCATGGTATCGCCCAGGGCCAGCTGGCACAAAGCCGCCCCCTGCGCCTCCAGCGCGCGCAGCTTGCTGGGCCGTGACGCCGCGATAAACCGCAAGAACCACGGCACCAGCTTTGGCATATATCCCGGTCGCACCCGCACCGGCCCTTCCGGGTCCAGCATCCATCCCGGTATCTGCCGCCAGATCGACGGGCGCGAGGCGGGCATGAATTCCGTCACCGCAATCGACGCCATATTGCCATAAGACGCGCCCTTCCCCGGCGCATCGCGGTCCACCAGCACCACCTGCCGTCCGCGCTTTTGCAGATCATGCGCAATCGCGGTGCCAATGATGCCTGCGCCGACGACAACCGTGGTCATGGCTTACTGCCAGTTCAGAATCGGCTGCATCGCCGCCGCAAACTCCGCCTTCTCAGTGGGCGTCAGCGGCCCCAAAGGCATCCGACATTCGCCGACAGGCGTGCCCTGCAATTCGCAGCCATATTTCAGCTTTTGCACGAACTTGCCCGATTCCAGAATGTTCATCGCGGTGTAAAGCGTCGCCATCTGCGCCTTGGCTTTCGCCAGATCGCCCGAACGGAAGCTGCGATCCAGATCGCAAACCGCTTTTGCCATGCAATTCGCAGGCCCGCAGATCCACGACTCCGCGCCCCAGAACATGAAATCCAGCGCAATATCATCCGAGCCTGACACCAGCTGAATCCGCCCCGGATAGCGCGTCGCGATGCCAATCGCGCGCTGCAAAGAGCCAGAGCTTTCCTTGATCCCGATCACACGCGGATGATCGGCCAGGGCATCCAGAACCTCCCACCCCAACTCCACCCCATCTTTGTCGGGGTAAGAGTATAGCACGATATTCACATCGACAGCATCCAGCACCGCGTTGAAATGCTTGATCAATTCAGCCTGCGTTGGTTTGGTATAGAACGGCGTGGCAAGCAGCACCGTGTCATAGCCCATCGCCTTGGCGCGCGCGCAATTGGCGATCACCCCCGCCGTGTGCGGCGCATTGGTGCCCGCGATCAGGGTCTCTGTCGGCAGTGCGAAATCTTTGACAAAGGCCAGCACCTCATCCCGCTCGGCATCCGACATCAGGTTGTATTCGCCAGACGATCCCCCCGGCACCCAGCCGCTGACCCCCGCCGCGCGCAGGTTGGTCAGATGCGTCTCCAACGCCACAAAGTCGATTTTGCCAGCCGCATCAAACGGCGTGACCAAAGCAGGCAGAACGCCAGTCAGTTTCAGCATCGGAGTATCCCTTCACCGCGATTCGTCGCCAGAACGGCGGGCCGCATTGGTTCAAATCATGACGACACCGTGCCGACACGTCAAATCAAAAATAATCTGTGTCGACAGAAAGCCCGCAAGCCGCTATCGCTGGATCAGCCGCAGAAAGGCCCCGCGATGGATGAAGCCCCCGAGAACAAGCGTGTCAAAGGCACGGGCGCGAAATTTGCCTATGACACGATCCGCTACGAGATTCTGGCGCTGACCCTTGCGCCGGGTGCCTTGCTGGATGAAACCTCGCTGGCCGAGCGCTTTGTGATGTCGCGGTCCCCCGTGCGCGAGGCGTTGATCAAGCTCGCGGGCGAGGGGCTGGTGGTGACGCTTGCAAACCGCTCTACCATCGTCGCCCCGATTGATGTCACCAGCTTTCCGAAATACGTCGAGGCTTTGGACATCGCCCAGCGCATGAACACCCGGTTGGCGGCGCAATTGCGGACAGAGGCCGATCTGAAAGCCATCGCGCGGCGGCAAAAGCAATTTGAAACGGCGGTGCGCTCGGGCGGGCATCTGGCGATGTCCGAGGCCAATAAACTGTTTCACATGGCCATCGCCGAGGCAGGCAAGAACCCCTATCTGACCAGCTTTTATGCCCGCCTGCTGGATCAGGGCCGTCGCATGTTACACCTGCATTTTCAATATCTTGAGCGTGGTCAGGATGGCATCCTGCTCACCGATGAACATGCGCAGATGTATGAGGCAATCTATGCCCGCGACATTGATCGTGCCGATGCTTTGGCGCATGCGCATACCCGGCAATTCAGCGCCAATTTCATGGCCTATCTGCAGGAAAACCATTCCGCCGCCATGCCGCTTGGTGGGCCAAAGCTGGCTTGACGGCAGCCGCGCGATGGTATCGCATCGTGCAAGATTTGTCTGAAAGGACCGCAGATGACGTTCAAAGCTTTGGTGGTTGAAAAGGATGCGTCGGGGGCGACCCATGCCGCCGTCAAATCGCTGGAGCTGGCCGATTTGCCCGCCGGCGAGGTTTTGGTGGCCGTCGAATATTCCACCGTCAACTACAAGGACGGGCTTTGCATGACGTCGGGCGGCGGCATGGTGCGCGCCTATCCGCATGTGCCGGGGATTGATTTTGCCGGTGTGGTCGAGGCGTCACAGGATCCGCGCTACCGCCCCGGCGACAAGGTGGTGCTGACTGGCTGGCGCGTGGGCGAGACGCATTGGGGCGGCTATGGCCAGAAGGCGCGGGTCAAGGCCGATTGGCTGGTGCCACTGCCCGCTGGCTTGACGACGCGGATGGCGATGGCGGTTGGCACGGCGGGCCTGACCGCGATGCTGGCGGTGATGGCGCTAGAGTCGCATGGCCTGACACCGGGGCAGGGGCCCGTGTTGGTGACGGGGGCTGCGGGGGGCGTCGGCTCGGTCGCCGTCAGCATCCTTGCGCAGCTGGGCTATCAGGTCGCAGCCGTCACCGGGCGGCCGGAAACCGAAAGCTATCTGCGCGCCTTGGGGGCCAGCGACATCGTACCGCGCGATCAGATCAACGAGGTCGTCAAACGGCCTCTGGAGGCCGAAGCTTGGGCGGGCTGCATTGACGCCGTCGGTGGTGCAATGCTGGCGCGGGTGCTTGGGCAGTTGAAATATGGCGGCTCGGTTGCGGCGATCGGGCTTGCGGGCGGTGCTGCCTTGCCTGCCTCGGTGATCCCGTTTCTGCTGCGCGGCGTCAACCTGCTGGGCATAGATTCCGTGCTGCAGCCCTATGCCAAACGGCAGGCGGCTTGGGCGCGGATCGCCACAGATTTGCCACTGGACAAGCTTGAATCGATGGTCACGATGGCGACGCTTGACGATCTGCCACGCTTGGGTGCGGCGATTTTGGCGGGCCAAGTGCAAGGGCGCTGCGTGATTGATCTGAACGCCTGATCTGGCGCAAGGGCCGGCTTTTCCTCGATTTTGTATGTCGTTTTGGCAAAACCACAACATATAGAATTTTGTCCCAGCTGGGACAGATTCAGGCGTCTGAAACCCTGGCTCAGATGCCCCGCGCGCGGGGGCTTTGCGGGCGCTTTGCTGCGGTTAATACCGCGTCGTCATCCGGTAGCCCCGCCGATGCGCCAGCGTCACCAACGTGACGGCGGCGTTCTGCCACCACGTTGCGCGCTCGCTGCAAAACACCGGATCGCCGGGGGCATGGCCCAGATGCGCCACCATCTGCGCATCCGCCGCCTGTGCCAGAAAGCTGATCTCCACTTCTGAAAACGGCACGGTGGCGACCAACCATTCATTCGGGCCAACCGCAGAGAAATCCTGCTCTGTCGCCAGCGGCAGCGCCTGCGCGTTGATCCAGCGATCCTCCAGCTGAAACGCCACGCCATCGGCGAAATGCAGGCACAGCAGATGCACAACGCGGGCCCGCGCCTTCAGCCGCATCCGCTCCCGCAGCCAATCGGGGGCCAGAATCACGTCGCGGCTGACCAGTTGATAGCGATACGCCGCCCCGGTTTTCTCAATCTCGGCCCGCACCAACGGCATCTCGAACCGGGCTTGCCGGATCGGCGCCATCCGCACCCGCGTGCCCGCCTTGCGCTTGCGGTCCAGAAACCCAAGCTCTGACACTTCGCGCAAAGCCCGGTTCATCGTGGTGCGCGAGACGCCGAATTCTTCCGCCAGTTCCACCTCTCCGGGCAGCAAGGAACCCGGCCCCCAAGGGCCTTCGGTGATACGCTGGATGATCTCGGCCATCACCTCGCGGAAGGTCGTTGTCTCCGCCTTCGCAGTCTCAATCCTGACAGTGTCTGGCATCTGGCCCCCCTCAGCGCCCTATAGCGCGTCCACCAATCCCTGCACAGCCACCCGCCACCCGGCGATGATCTGCTCGCGCTGGATATGCCGCCCGCCCCGCACCTGATGCCGCCCTGCCGACCAAAGGTCAGTGATCACCGCATCCGATGCCGCAAACGCCAACCCGTCCAGAATCTGATCATTCCGCAGCGCGCACAGTGCCGGATGCGACAGATCAATCGCGGTCAAATCCGCCAGCATCCCCACCGCAATCGCCCCAGACTTCCGCCCCAAAGCCTGCGCCCCGCCTTTCGCTGCCCCCAGATAAAGCGCAGCGCCAACAGATCCTTCGCCCACAACCATCACATTGCGGGCAATATCGCGCAGCCGCTGGCTATACTCCAAAGTCCGCAATTCCTCGGTCAGCGAAATTCGCACATTGCTGTCCGACCCAATCCCGAACGCGCCGCCCGCCGCCAACCATCCCGGCCCATTAAACGGCCCATCGCCCAAATTCGCCTCGGTGATCGGGCACAACCCCGCCACAGCCCCCGAGCGCGCAAGCCCGCTGGTTTCAGCTTCCGTCATATGCGTCGCATGAATAGCGCACCAATCCGCCCCAATCGGCGTATTCGCCAACAACCACTCGACCGGACGCGCCCCCAGCCAAGCCGAGATATCCGCCACTTCCTTCGGCTGCTCCGCCACATGAATATGCACCGGATTACCCTGCGCAATCGGCAAAGCCCGCAGCAAATCGCTCGGATTCGTCGCGCGCAGCGAATGTGGCGCGATCCCCACCCGCGTATCGCTAGGCAAAGCCTTAGCCGCCCCCCGCGCCGCCTCAACCAACCGCGCGAACCGATCCACATCATTGCCGAACCGCAACTGCCCCGCGGCCAGCGCCTGCTCCCCAGCCCCACCATAGCTATACAGCACCGGCAAATGCGTCAGCCCAATTCCCGTCAGATCAGCCGCCGCAAAAATCCGCCCCGACAACTCGGCAATATCCCCATAAACCGCGCCACCGGGCTGATGATGCACATAATGGAATTCCCCGACCGAGGCATAACCGGCCTCCTGCATCTCCATAAACACCAGCGCCGCAATCGCCTGCATCTGTTCGGGCGTCAAACGGTCCAGAAACCGATACATCAGATCGCGCCATGTCCAGAAACTGTCGCGTCCCGCAATACGATGCTCCGTCATCCCCGCCATCGCCCGCTGAAACGCATGGCTGTGCAGGTTCGCCAGCGCCGGCAGCAGCGCCGACACCACCACATCCCCCGCCTGCGCCTTAGCCCCGACGGTGATGGCGCTGATATGGCCCTCCGCCACAGTGATCCTGACATTCTCGGCCCAGCCCTCGGGCAGCAAAGCGCGGCTTGCAAAAATCACGGCGACGACTCCTTATGTGTAGACATAATAAACATACTCGCATAAACACCGTTCAGGCAATAGCTTTCGATGAGGCATCCGGTGCATCCTTCCCCGCTCACCCTGATCAACCTGCAAGCCGCGACAATGGTGGGGAAATCTGATCCCTATGGCCTGATTGCCGATGCGGCCTTGGTGCTGGATCAGGGCCGAATCGCATGGATCGGCCCCCGCGCCGACCTCCCCGCCGCACACGCCGCCCTGCTGCAAAAAGACATGGGCGGTCGCCTGATCACCCCGGCACTGATTGATTGCCACACCCACGTAGTCCACGGCGGCAACCGCGCCACCGAGTTTGAAATGCGCCTGCAAGGGGCGTCTTACGAAGAAGTCGCCCGTGCAGGCGGTGGCATCATTTCCACCGTCAAAGCCACCCGCACCGCCAGCCAAGCCGATCTGGTGGCCCAAGCCCTGCCGTTCGTCGATGCGATGATCGCCGAAGGTGTCGCGGTGATCGAGATCAAATCCGGCTACGGCCTTGATGCCGAAACCGAATTGCGGATGCTGCGCGCCGCCCGTGAAATCGCCACCCTGCGCCAGATCACGGTGAAAACAAGCTACCTCGCCGCCCACGCCATCCCGCCCGAATACAAAGACCGCGCCGACGCCTATATTGATCAGGTCGCCATCCCCACCCTGCACGCCGCGCACGCCGAAGGTTTGGTCGATGCGGTAGACGGCTTCTGCGAGGGCATTGCCTTCTCGCCCGCCCAAATCGAACGGCTGTTCACCGTCGCGGCCCAACTGAATATCCCGGTAAAACTCCACGCCGAACAACTCTCAAATCTCGGCGGCGCTGCCCTCGCCGCGCGCTTCAACGCCCTCTCCGCCGATCACCTCGAATATCTCGACGAAGCGGGCGTCATGGCGATGGACCAATCCGGCACCGTTGCCGTGATCCTGCCGGGTGCCTTCTACACCCTGCGCGAAACCCAAATGCCGCCCATCGCCCTCCTGCGAAAACACAACGTCCCGATGGCCGTCGCCACCGATATGAACCCCGGCTCCTCCCCCATGTCGTCGCTGCTCTTGGCGATGAACATGGCCTGCACCCTGTTCCGCATGACCCCAGCAGAAGCCCTCGCCGGGGCAACCACCCACGCCGCCCGCGCGCTAAATCTGCCCAATCACGGCACCCTAGCCCCCGGCCAAGCCGCCGATCTGGCGATCTGGAACGCCCAACACCCCGCCGAACTGGCCTATCGCATCGGCTTCAACCCGCTTCATCAACGCATCATCGGAGGCGCGCTTTGACCGCACTGACCCTTACACCCGGCCAAGTCACCCTTGCCGATCTCGTCCGCATCTACCGCGAGGAACTGCCCGTCACCCTTGACCGCGCCGCCAAACCGGGCATCGAACGCGCCGCCGCAGCCATCGCCGCCGCTGCCGCAGGTGACGCGCCGGTTTACGGCGTCAACACCGGCTTCGGCAAACTCGCCAGCCTGCGCATCGCCCCCGCAGACACCGCCACCCTGCAACGCAACCTGATCCTGTCGCATTGCTGCGGGGTGGGTGAGTCGATCCCCCGCCGCCACGCCCGCCTGCTGATGGTCCTCAAACTGCTGTCCTTCGGTCGCGGCGCATCCGGCATCCGCTGGGAATTTGTCGAACTTATTGAGGCAATGCTGGCAAAGGGCGTCACCCCACAAATCCCGGTGCAAGGCTCTGTCGGTGCCTCCGGGGACCTCGCCCCCCTGTCGCACATGACCGCCGTGATCATCGGTGAAGGCGAAGCCGAATACCAAGGCCAGATCATGCCGGGGGCCAAAGCCCTCGCCGCCGCTGGCCTCTCGCCCATCCAACTCGGCCCGAAAGAAGGCCTCGCCTTCATCAACGGCACGCAATTCTCCACCGCCTTCGCGCTGGCGGGCCTGTTCGACGGCTGGAACGCCGCGCAATCGGCACTGGTGACCTCGGCCCTATCGACCGATGCCATCATGGGCTCCACCGCGCCCTTGCAACCCGAAATCCACTCCTTACGCGGTCACGCGGGCCAGATCGAAGCCGCCGCCTTCATGCGCGCATTGCTCGCTGGTTCGGAAATCCGCGAAAGCCACATCGAGGGCGACGCCCGCGTGCAAGACCCCTACTGCATCCGCTGCCAACCCCAAGTGACCGGGGCCGCGATGGACGTCCTGCGCCAAGCCGCCACCACGCTGGAGATCGAGGCCAACGCCGCCACCGACAACCCCCTCGTGCTGACCGAAGCTGGCCTGATCGTCTCGGGCGGAAATTTCCACGCCGAACCTGTGGGCTTCGCCGCCGATATGATCGCCCTAGCCCTCGCCGAAATCGGCGCAATCGCGCAACGCCGCGTGGCGCTCATGGTCGACCCGGTGCTGTCGTTCAACCTGCCGCCCTTCCTGACCCCGCGCCCCGGCCTGAACTCCGGCCTGATGATCGCCGAAGTCACCACCGCCGCGCTGATGTCCGAGAACAAACACATCGCCATGCCCTGCGTGACCGATTCAACCCCTACCTCTGCCAACCAAGAAGACCACGTCAGCATGGCCGCGCACGGTGCCGTCCGCTTGGGCAAGATGGTGCAGAACCTGAACGTCATTCTCGGCGTGGAAGCCATCTGCGCCGCCCAAGGCGTCGATTTCCGCTCCCCCCTGCAAACCTCCACCCCGTTGCAAGCTGTCGTCGCCCAACTGCGCACCCAAGTCGCCACCATGGGCGATGATCGCTACATGGCCCCCGACCTTGCCGCTGCCGCCGATCTGATTGCCAGCGGAGCGCTCGCGGCTGCCTCCGCCCTCACCCTTCCCACCTTGTAACCCCCCCCCTTCCCATACGAGGCTGATATGACCAAACCGCTCGACAACTCCCGCCACAACCTGCGCGACATCTACCCCGCCACTGGCACCGAGATCACCGCGAAAAGCTGGCAGACCGAAGCCGCGATGCGGATGCTGATGAACAACCTGCATCCCGATGTGGCCGAAAACCCGCATGAGCTGGTGGTCTATGGCGGCATCGGTCGCGCCGCCCGCACCTGGGGCGATTTCGACCGCATCGTCGCCACGCTGAGAACGCTGGAAGACGACGAAACCTTGGTGGTGCAATCCGGCCGCCCCGTCGCCGTGGTGCGCACCCACAAAGACGCCCCGCGCGTGCTGATCGCCAACTCCAACCTCGTGCCGCATTGGGCCACATGGGACCATTTCAACGCGCTCGATAAAAAGGGCCTGATGATGTATGGCCAGATGACCGCGGGTTCGTGGATCTACATCGGCACCCAAGGCATCGTTCAAGGCACCTATGAAACCTTCGCCGAAGCCGGTCGCCAGCACTACGGCGGCAGCCTGAAAGGCAAGTGGATTCTCACCGGCGGTCTGGGCGGCATGGGCGGCGCGCAACCCCTCGCCGCCGTGATGGCCGGGGCCTGCTGTCTGGCGGTGGAGTGTGACGAAACCCGCATCGACTTCCGCATCCGCACCCGCTACGTCGACGCCAAAGCGCATACGCTGGATGAAGCCTTGGCAATGATCGCTGAATGGACCGCCGCTGGCGAGGCCAAATCCGTGGGCCTCCTCGGCAACGCCGCCGACATCTTCCCCGAACTGGTCAAACGCATGCAGGCTGGCACCGCCCGCCCCGATATCGTCACCGACCAAACCTCGGCCCACGATCCGCTGCACGGCTATCTGCCGCAGGGCTGGAACGTCGCAGAATGGCGCGCAAAGCAAGAATCCGACCCCAAGGCCGTCGAAAAAGCCGCCCGTGCGTCAATGCGCACCCATGTCGCCGCGATGGTCGATTTCTGGAATGCAGGCGTCCCCACCCTCGACTACGGCAACAACATCCGCCAGGTCGCGCTGGAAGAAGGCTTCGAGAACGCCTTCGCCTTCCCCGGTTTCGTCCCCGCCTACATCCGCCCCTTGTTCTGCAAAGGCATCGGCCCGTTCCGCTGGGTGGCTTTGTCG
Organism: Cypionkella aquatica; assembly: GCF_030161095.1. Classification (GTDB taxonomy): domain Bacteria; phylum Pseudomonadota; class Alphaproteobacteria; order Rhodobacterales; family Rhodobacteraceae; genus Cypionkella; species Cypionkella aquatica. The sequence continues at coordinate 332,391 of NZ_BSPP01000004.1, read as the reverse complement.
GGTGACCCCGAGGATATCCGCAAAACCGACGCCGCGATGAAGAAACTGTTCCCCGACAACACCCACTTGCACCGCTGGCTGGATATGGCAGGCGAGCGCATCGCCTTCCAAGGCCTGCCCGCCCGCATCTGCTGGATCGGCCTTGGCGACCGCCACCGCGCGGGCCTGATGTTCAACGAAATGGTGAAATCGGGTGAACTCAAAGCCCCCATCGTCATCGGCCGCGATCACCTCGATTCAGGCTCCGTCGCCTCACCCAACCGCGAAACCGAGTCGATGATGGACGGCTCCGATGCCGTCTCTGACTGGCCACTGCTGAACGCCCTCGTCAACACCGCCAGCGGGGCGACATGGGTTTCCCTGCACCACGGCGGCGGCGTCGGTATGGGCTTTTCGCAGCACTCCGGCGTGGTGATCGTCGCCGATGGCACCGACGATGCGGCGAAACGCCTTGAACGTGTGCTTTGGAACGACCCGGCTTCGGGCGTCTGGCGTCACGCCGACGCAGGCTATGAGACCGCCGTTGAGCACGCCAAAGACCAAGGCCTCCGCCTGCCCACGATTCTGGGCAACTGACTTCGCGTCTTCGCAGGGTCGCACTCCGGTTCGACCCTGCAAAAACCCTGCAATTTGACTAAAATTTGCTTTCATCTGTTCTCAAATATCCCACGGGGGAAGCGGGTTTGGCACAAACCCGCGTGGGGGTGGGAAACCCCCATACCCGGCCCGACACCCGCGTGCGGGAACAAAACACCCCCCGCCGCGTTACCCCTCTGTATTGGCTCATCAGAAGGGAAACCCGATGTCCGCTCCGAACACGAATATCGACAAACAAGCGCGCCGCCACCGTGGCCCACTGATCGGCATGGCTTTGGCCGTGATCTTTGGTGTCGCTGTGATCCTGTATTGGCTGTTTGAAGAATCCGCCCAATCCGATCCGCCCGCGCCGCAAGACCAGATCGAACAGCAAAGCGGCACCACCCCGGACACGCAAGCCCCCGTGACAGCAGCCCCCGTGACACCTGCCCCGGGCGAAGGCGCCGTGATCGCGCCGCAAACCGGCACGGAAACCACTCCCGCCGCACCTCCGTCTACAACCCCATAACCCTGCATACCCCGAGCCGCCGTTTGTCGGGCGGCGGCTCAACCGCTTGCACCCCTCCCGCGCTAATCTGCGCGCAACTGATCGCGCAGGCTGTTGACCTGATCGCGCAGCGCCAGCAGCGCCTCTAGCGTCAACCCCGACTTCTCCAGAATACACCTCGGAATATCCGCCGCCCGCGCCTGCATCTCGCGCCCCGCAGCGCTCAACGTCACCCGCACTTGCCGCTCATCGCGGGTGTCCCGGGCACGGACGACCAGCCCCTGCGCTTCCATCCGTTTCAACAGCGGTGTCAGCGTGTTGCTTTCCAACTGCAATGCCGCGCCGAGTTGCCCCACCGTCTGGCCATCCTCGCCCCACAAAGCCACCAGCGCCAGATATTGCGGATAGGTCAGCCCCAATGCCTCCAACAGCGGCTTGTAGGCGTGCTGCATCGCGTGGGTGGCCGAATACAGCGAAAAGCAGATCATTTCGGCAGCGGGCAGGGCAGGCGGTTGATGCTTTGGCGTGTCCATCGTGAAACTCCTTTTCGTGCAAGATAGATCGCACGCGATTAAATCACAAGATCGACGGGAACCAGCGCGTCACAGAAGCATTAACACAGGCTTTTAGCCAACAGGGTTGACGCCAGCGCCGACTCAGGCTAAATAGATCGCACACGATTAAATCGCAAAGGATACAAAATGCCGACGAAAGTAGTTTACTCCACCGAAGCCACCGCAACCGGCGGCGGCCGCGACGGCACCTCGGCAACCAAAGACGGCGCTTTGGCTGTGACCTTGGCCGTGCCGAAAGAAATGGGCGGCACCGGTGCTGGCAACAACCCCGAACAGCTGTTCGCTGTCGGCTACGCCGCCTGCTACCTTGGTGCGATGCGCTTTGCTGCCAGCAGTGAGAAACTCGGCACTGTGCCGGACAACGCCACCGTCACCTCGACCGTCGGCATCGGCCCGCGCGCTGAAGGTGGCTTCGGCATCCAAGTGGCCCTCGCCGTCTCGCTCCCCGGCCTTGACCGTGATGTCGCGCAGAAAATCGTCGATCGCGGCCATTTCATCTGCCCCTACTCGAACGCCATCAAAGGCAATGTCGACGTGACGACCACCCTCGTCTAACCGCTTGAACCTGCCCCTTGCCCTGCTAGGCTAACCCCAACAGGGCAGGGGGCTTCTCATGGATCGGCTAAAAGGCAAAGTGGCTATCATCTCGGGCGGAGCCACCGGTATCGGGGCCGCCGCCGCGCGCCTGTTTGCCGCCGAGGGTGCTGCGGTGGGCATCATTGACCGCAATGTCGATGCTGGTCAGGCGCTTGCGTTCGATCTGGTGATGAAGGGCCACCGCGCTTGTTTCGCCACCGCTGATGTGTCGCAGAAATCCCAGGTCGACGCCGCTGTCGAAATCGTCAAATCCCAACTCGGCCCGGTCAACGTGCTGTTCAACCACGCCGGCACCATTGTCATCAAACCCTTCCTTGAAACCGAAGAATCCGATTGGGACATGCTGTTTGATGTGAACGTCAAAAGCATGTATCTGATGACCCGCGCCGTCCTTCCGATGATGCTGGCGCAGGGCAAGGGAAGCATCGTCTGCACCTCCAGCATTTCCGCTGTCTACGCGACGCCGATGGAGGTGCTGTATGACGCCACCAAAGGCGCCTGCCACATGTTCGCCCGCGCCATCGCGGTAGAGTTCCGCGACAAAGGCATCCGCTGCAACGCCGTCTGCCCCGGTTTCATCGAAACGCCTCATGGTCTGCGCGAGGTGGCCGAACTGACCGCTTTGGGCGTCGATGCCTCAGAATCCACGATCAAAGCCGCGCAAGGCCGCTTTGGCCAACCCGAAGACATCGCCCGCGCCGCCCTATACCTCGCCTCGGATGATGCCGAATTCGTCACCGGCACGCAGCTCTTCGTCGATGGCGGATTTTCGGCCGTCTAACGCGCTGGTGTTTCTCGTAAAACCAGACGCGCAACCCTGCCAAACATCCGCCATGATCCCAGCCTACACCGCCCGCATGATCACAGAGCTTATCACCCCCGGCACCACTGGCTTTCTGGCGCTTTGCCTTGCAGGCTATTTTCTGCTGGCCAATGCGCTTGCCTACACCGCCTTCGCCATCGACAAATCCCGCGCGATCCACTGCCAATCCCGCATCCCCGAGCGCAGCTTGCTGATCCTTGCTACCTTGGGCGGCTGGCTGGGCGCGAAAGTGGCGCAGCACAGATTGCGCCACAAAACCCGCAAACAGCCGTTCGGCATCTTCTTGAACCTGTCGGTGCTGCTCCTGCCCGGACTGTTTGCCACGGCACTGATCCTGCAGTCGGATCTGACATGGGACAAGGTGTCCAGCCAACTCACCACCCAGACGCAAGATCTGTTCGCAACATCTGCCCCCGCCGAAGCCACCACCGAAGCCCCCGCCCTGCCGCGCCGCTTTGGCCCCGGCAGCGATGCCACAGCGCCCTGACCGCCCAAAGCTAGCGCACGATCAGTGCGAAGGCGTTGATGTAATTGCCGCCAAGACACATGTTCGGGTAATCGGTCACCTCCAGCGCGCCACGTCCGACGGGCAGCGAGTTGTTCACCCGGATCATCCGCGCAAACGCGGTCGCCCCCGCGTAATAGCCGCTGATCACCACCGCATGCGCTCCGCCCGACAGCCATTTGCCGCACATGATCAACGGGCCGCGCCGCAGATATGGCTCCAGCCCCTCAATCTCGGTCGGGGGCTGGCGCACCAGTCGCATCCCAAGCGATTGGGCATAAAGCTCCAGATTGGACATGCCGGGATGCAGCCCGCCACCATTGCCATCCGGAGTCACTGGATCAAACTGCGCCTGACCCGGAATGGCGCTGGTCATCCGCCCCGAAGCCAGACCGCCCGAGACCACCCAGCAAGTCATGCCGGTGTTTTGCCCGATCACGGGCAGCGGATGCACAAGCTCGGTGGTCAGCCCCAGCGCCCGCCATGTCAGCGGCCCGGCAACGCCATCGCTGACCAGCCGACCGACCGGCCCGGTATAGGTGCTTTGGAAGCGTCGCAGCGCCGTATCGGTCAAGCGGCCAAAAGCGCCGTCCTCGTCCAGAACCGCAATGGTGCGATCATTCACCAGCGCGTTGTTCAGCAGGCGTTGCAGGAAAATCACATGGGGATCATGGCTGTGAATACGCAAAGTAATCATTGAAAGCTCCGAAATATAAGGGTCAGGAAATGAAAGGTCAGCAAACACGGTGTCGAAAAATGCAGGCATAAACTGCGCGAAGGCTAACATAGCTTTGCTGTGCAGAAAGCAGATTTTTGCCACGCCCAAGGCCCTGCGTCGGCCAATCCCCGCGAAGCCACCCGCAGCCCACTTTGGCGCCTTGGCAATCTGTGTTAGCCTTGGTCCCTCAGCACTTGATAGCAGCAGCATTTGATAACAGGAGGCTTCGATGACCAAACACCTCGCAGACCACCGCGCCGCATCCGAGGGTGGCCGTTTGCAAAACTTCCTGCGGGTCGAGCGCGCCAATTCCTCAGCAGCACCGCGCAGCCTGCAGCAACGCCCGCAAACCGCCGACGACACCACCCGCCTGCAGCACTACCTGCGCATCGAACGCGGCGAGCAGGCCTGACCGGCGGTGCTAGGCTGTGTGATTCCTGCGGCAAGCAGCGTTCACGCACCGCCCGCGTTTTGGCTCAAGCACCGCCATGCCCATGCCGGTGGTGCAGATCGGGGTAATGCGGGTGTTTGTGCCGCATCGGCGCATGTCGGTGCCAATGCGCATGCGGCTCGGTGAATGAGCCGTCATGGCTGTGCTGATGGTGTTCGTCGTGGCTGTGCAGATGATCATGCTCCAGCGCCGCGTGTTCATGCATGTGATCATGCCGTTCTGACAGATGCAGCCACAGCCCCAACGCCATCAGCCCGTCCGCCGCCAGCAGCACCAGCGTCGGCGCTTCCCGAAACAGCAGCAGCGCCAGCACCGCCCCGATGAACGGCGCGAGTGAGAAATAGGCCCCCGTCCGCGCCGTTCCCAGATGCCGCAGCCCCAGCATGAACAGCACAAGGCTGACGCCAACCCCCAGAAACCCCACCACCGCGCCCGCCGCCACAATCCCAGCCCCCGGCAGTGTCGCACCCAGCCACAGCGCCAGCGCAAAATTCACGCTGCCCGCCACCAGCCCCTTGATCATCGCAATCTGCACCGGGTCCGCCGCCGACAGCTTGCGCGTCAGGTTGTTATCAATCCCCCAGCACAGACAGGCCGCCGCGATTAACAGCCCGCCCGTATCCAGCCGAAACCCCTGCCCATTCCAAGACAACAACACCGCACCACACAGGATCGCCGCCGCGCCCACCAGTAACCGCCGATCGACATTCTCACGAAACACGGCCCAGGCAATCGCCATCGTCGCCAGCCCTTCAAGGTTCAGCAGCAACGCCCCCGTAGCCGCCGAAGTCCGCGCCAGCCCCAGCATCAGCAACAACGGCCCCAACATGCCACCAAACACCACCACGGCGGCGAGTCACGGCAGATCGCCCCGCTGCAAACTGGCCTCCGCACTCGGCAACCCAATCAACCGCCGCATCGCCGTCATCGCAGCCAACCCGAGGCCTGCACCCAGATACAAAACCCCCGCCAAAAGCCACGGGTCCACCGCGCCAATGAGCAGATTGGATACCGGAGCCGCAGCCCCGAACAAAATCGCCGCACCAAGCGCCAAAGGCACGCCCGGCCAGAGATGGGAATAAGATTTTTCCATTGGCAAAGCTTAGCACGGGCAGCGAAACGCACAAGACTTGCCCTGAGCGGTAGACTGCGTGGTTCCTGCGCCAGCAGGGTTCACGCACCCTCGCTTCAGCCCAGATGAACCGCCCAAATCCTTAACAAACCTTTAAATCCACACCCCTAACTCACTGACTCCAAACACATAAAAAAGGTCCCGAGTTGGGACCTTCTTCCTTCTCTCCAAACCGGACCTCTAAACCTTCAGGCCCGCACCAGCTTTTCATAGCTGCTGGCCACATCCAGCGCCAAGGCCCCAACCTCAAAATTATAGTCGCCAATCTGCCCCACCGGCGTAACCTCCGCCGCCGTGCCGGTCAGCCAGCACTGCTGGAAGCCCTCCAATTCAGCGGGCAGGATGTGCCGCTCATGCACCGTCACCCCCTTCTCGCGCAGCATCCCGATCACCGTCTGCCGGGTGATGCCGTTCAGGAAAGCGTCGGCCAGCGGCGTGTGAACCTCGCCATCCTTTACAAAGAAGATATTCGCCCCGGTCGCCTCGGCCACATAGCCGCGATAGTCGAACATCATCGCATCCGAACACCCCTTGGCCTCGGCGGCATGTTTCGACATCGTGCAGATCATATACAACCCTGCAGCCTTGGCCTCATGCGGGATGGTTTCCGGCGAGGGCCGTTTCCACTTGGCAATGTCCAGCTTGGCCCCCTTGGTCTTGGCATCGCCATAATAATTGCCCCAGGACCACACCGCCACCGCCATCCGGATCGGGTTTTTCTTCGACGCAACCCCCATATCCTCACCCGCGCCGCGCCAAGCCAAGGCCCGCACATAGCCATCCGTCAGCCCATTCGCCTGCAAGGTCGCGGCCTTGGCAGCCTCAATCTCGGCCACCGAATACGGCAGCTCCATATCCAACAAAGCGCCCGACTTCCGCAGCCGCTCTGAATGTTCCACCGATTTGAAAATGCGGCCATTATAGCACCGCTCACCCTCAAACACCGAAGACGCGTAATGCAAAGCATGGGTCAGGATATGCACATTGGCCGAGCGCCATTCCACCAGTTTGCCATCCATCCAGATGAACCCGTCCCGATCGTCATAACCTGCCATCGCTGCCTCCATATTTGCGAATGTTGCGCCATATAGGTCCATTGTGGACATAATATTGCGCGAAATCGTCGAATCGCTAAACCTTATGTCTTGGAATGTCAACATGGCTGACGTATCTTGCGCGGCGAGGAGACCCCTATGGCCGAACAAAGCACCGGCGGCGAAAGCCTGCTGTTTCTCACCGATGAAAACCTGCGCAAGGGCATCGAGGCGATGTTCTTCGCCTATCGCGGCTTTACCGCCGACCCGGATCGCATCCTTGAAAACATGGACTATGGCCGCGCCCATCACCGCGCTGTGCATTTCATCAACCGCTCTCCCGGCACCACCGTCGGCAATCTGCTGACCATTCTGGGCGTCACCAAGCAATCGCTGAACCGCGTCTTGCGCACGCTTTTCGACGACGGCTTGGTTGAGGCCCGCGTTGGCAAACAAGACAAACGCGAGCGTCACCTTTACCTCACCGACAAAGGCCACAGCCTTGAACGCGCTTTGTCCGATGCCCAACGCGCCCGGATGCGCGCCGCCTATCGCGCGGCTGGCCCGAGTGCCGTGCAAGGTTTCCGCACCGTGCTAGAGGCGATGATGGACGCCGAGCAACGCCGCCAGTATCAAGGCCCGAAAGAGGGCAGTACATGACCGACCTTCCCCCGCATCTTCTGGTCGTCGATGACGATGAACGCATCCGTGGCCTGTTGCAGAAATTCCTGATCCGCAACGGCTTTCTGGTCTCGACCGCCCGCGACGCGGCCCAAGCCCGCCGCCTGCTGGCAGGGCTTGAGTTTGACATGCTGGTCCTGGATGTGATGATGCCCGGCGAAGACGGCATCTCTTTGACCCGCGCCCTGCGCGCCAGCCTCACCGTGCCGATCCTATTACTGACCGCCAAAGGCGAAACCGCCAACCGGATTGAAGGGTTTGAGGCAGGCGCGGATGATTACCTGATCAAACCGTTTGAACCGAAGGAACTGCTGCTGCGCATCAATGCCATTCTGCGCCGCGTGCCTGCCGCCAAACCCACCTCTGCCGCGCCGAAAGTGCTGCATATGGGCCCGGTGCGCTATGACATGGATCGCGGAGAGCTGTGGCGCGGCCAGGATCTGATCCGCCTGACCTCAACCGAGGCGGCCTTGATGCGGATATTCTCGGCGCAACCCGGCACCGCAATGTCGCGCGATAAACTGGTGGGCGATATGCCGCGCGAAGATAGCGCAGGCCAAGAACGCGCCGTTGATGTGCAAATCACCCGTCTGCGCCGCAAGATCGAGGATGATCCAAAAGCGCCGCGCTATCTGCAAACCGTGCGCGGCGAAGGCTACATGCTGCAAACCGACTGACGCAATTTTTTAACAGTGACCTGCCAGTTTGGCCAATACCACAAAACACCCTTGGGAGAGACAATGACCCTGCTGAAATACACCGCCGCATGCGGCCTTGCTGTGCTGTCCAGTGCAGCTTTCGCCGATGATCTTGTGCCTTATTCCGAAGCTGGCGGCTGGGCGGTACAAGTCGATACCACCTTGGGCAACGGCTGCCTGCTGTCGTCAGATTTTGAAGACGGCAGCCATGTCCGCATCGGTTTTGACCGCACCGCAGGCAATGGCTATGTCGCCGCGTTCAACGACGCTTGGGGCGAGATCGCCGATGGCACCGACTATCCCATCAGCTTCATGTTGGATGATCAGAAATACGATGGCAACGCCACAGGCGTGCATCTGGACGAAGTGCCCGGCGTGATGGTCAGCTTTGACGGCCCGGATTTCCTGACCGACCTTGCGGCCAAAAATGTGATGATCCTGCAAAGTCAGGGCGAAGATGTGATGTCGATCGACCTATCCGGCAGTGATGCCGCCGTGACCGAAACCATCGCCTGTCAGGAACAACAGGAAAACGGCTAAGCCCGCTGAAACCGCTGGGGGGTTGTCACCCCCCACACCCCCGCAGCAGCATCACACCGCGGCGAAAGCCCCGGCTGCCCGCGCGGCGATCCGATAAAAGCCGCTCAGCCCTCCGCAAAGCCCCAACAATTTAGCGAAAATTTGCTTTCATACTGGCGCAAATATCCCACGGGGTCCGGGGTGCGAAACCCCGGCGGCTGGCCGCTAAATCCAGCCATTTTCGTTTCGTACCGCCTGATCTATCGTGGCAATTCAACAGCCGAGGCCCCAGATGACCACCCTGTTAATCCACTCGCCCAAATCCGAAAATCACCTCACGCCACCCGGCCACCCCGAACAAGTGGCCCGCTACGGTGCCGTGCAGGCCGGTCTCAAAGGTCTTGATCTGATCCACCGCGATGCCCCGCGTGGCCGCGATGAAGACATTCTGCGCGCGCATCCCGCCCGCTATCTTGCCAAACTGCGCGCCGCTTCCCCCGCCGAAGGCTGGGCGCAGATAGATGGCGACACCTATCTTTCGCCGGGCTCCCTCGACGCCGCCTTACATGCGGTGGGTGGCGCCTGCGCCGCTGTCGATGCGGTGGTGGCAGGGCAGGCCAGCAATGCCTTCCTCGCCGCCAGACCCCCCAGCCACCACGCAGAATCCGAAACCGCGATGGGGTTTTGCCTGTTTGGCACTGTCGCCATCGCAGCGCTGCGCGCCTTGCATCACCACAATCTGCCGCGCGTCGCCGTGGTCGATTTCGATGTGCACCACGGCAATGGCACGCAAGATCTGCTTTGGCAGGAACCGCGCGCCTTGTTCTGTTCCAGCCATCAGATGCCGCTTTATCCCGGCTCGGGCAGCCGATCGGAAACCGGCGCGCATGGCCAGATCCTGAACGTGCCGCTGTCCGAAGCCAGCGGTGGCGGCCCGATGCGCGCGGCCTATGACTCGCTGATCTTCCCCCGCATCGCCGCATGGAAGCCCGATCTCATTCTGATCTCGGCAGGCTTTGATGCCCACCAAGACGACCCGCTCGCAGGCTTGGAATGGCAGGCCGAAGATTTCGCATGGCTCACCCAGCGCATCTGCGATTTGGCCGATGCCCATTGCGCGGGCCGGGTGGTATCCTGTCTTGAGGGCGGTTATGATCTGCCCGCGCTGACCGCTTCGGTTCGCGCGCATGTAAGTGTTTTGCAGGAGCGCGGGAAATGACCGACAAAGCCGTAGCAGATATGTCCTTTGAAGACGCAATGGCCGCGCTGGAAGCCGTGGTCACGCAATTGGAACGCGGCGAAGTGGCGCTAGAGCAAAGCATTGCCCTCTATGAACGCGGTGCCCAGTTGAAAGCCCATTGTGCCGCCAAATTGAAATCCGCCGAAGAAAAGGTCGAACTGATCCGCGCCGCCGAAGGCCGTGCCACCGGCACCACTTTGGCGGAGGGAATGTGAGCTTTCCCGCCCTTCTTGCCGCAGATGCAGCCCTGATCCAAACCCGCCTGAACGCCGCTTTCGCAGCTCTGCCCGACCTGCCCGTTAGCCATGCGATGGCCTATGCCACAGTGGGCGGCAAGCGTCTGCGCGGCTTTCTGGTCTTGGAATCAGCGCGGATGCTGGGGGTTGCCCCGACCACTTCGATCTCTGCCGCCGCCGCTGTTGAAGCCCTGCACGCCTATTCGCTTGTCCATGACGATCTGCCCGCGATGGACGACGATGCCCTGCGTCGCGGCCAGCCCACCGTGCATCTCAAATGGGATGAAGCCACCGCGATTCTGGCCGGTGATGCCCTGCAAACCCTCGCGTTCGAGTTGCTGACAGATCCCGCCCTCGGCACGCCTGAAAGCCGCCTCAAGCTGGTCGCGGGCCTTGCCAAAGCCTCGGGCGCTGAGGGCATGGTTCTGGGTCAAGCGCTTGATATAGCCGCTGAATCCGCCGCATCTCCGCTGACCCTCGACCAAATCACCGCATTGCAAGCCGGCAAAACCGGCGCGCTGATCCGCTTTGCCGCCGAATCCGGCGCCATCTTGGCCGAGCAAAACCCCCGCCCGCTGCGCGCCTATGCCACCGCCCTGGGCCTTGCCTTCCAGATTGCCGACGACATTCTTGACGTGACCGGCGACGCCACCAAGGCTGGCAAACGCCTGCAAAAAGATGCGGCCGCAGGCAAGGCCACCTTCGTCTCCTTGCTGGGGCTTGATGCCGCACGCGCCCGCGCCAAATCCCTGATAGAAGAAGCCTGCGACCACCTAGCCCCCTACGGCCCCGCCGCCCAAAACCTGATCGACTGCGCACGTTTCACCATCGCGCGGGAAAGCTGAACACCATGCCAGACGACACCCCAAGCCGCCCCAAAACTCCGCTGCTGGACCGCGTGCATCTGCCCGCCGATATGAAGGCCCTGTCGGACCGCGAGCTGAAGCAGCTGGCGGATGAACTCCGCGCTGAAACCATTTCGGCGGTTTCGGTCACAGGCGGCCATCTTGGTGCGGGCCTTGGCGTGGTCGAACTGACCGTCGCTTTGCACGCCACTTTCCATGCCCCACGCGACAAGATCATCTGGGATGTCGGCCACCAATGCTATCCGCATAAAATCCTGACCGGACGCCGCGACCGCATCCGCACTTTGCGCACCGAAAACGGCCTGTCCGGTTTCACCAAACGCAGCGAATCCCCTTATGATCCGTTTGGCGCGGCCCATAGTTCCACCTCCATCTCCGCCGCCCTCGGTTTCGCGATGGCTGCAAACCTCGGCGGCGATCCCGGCGATGCCGTGGCCATCATTGGCGATGGCAGCATGTCGGCTGGCATGGCGTTTGAGGCGATGAACAACGCAGGCCATCTGAAAAAACGCCTGTTCGTCATCCTGAACGACAATGAAATGTCGATCGCTCCCCCGGTCGGCGCTTTGTCCGCTTACCTGTCCCGCATGTATGCAGGCGAGCCGTTTCAGGATCTGAAATCCGCCGCCAAAGGCATGGTGTCCCTGCTGCCGGAACCCTTTCAGGAAGGTGCCCGCCGCGCCAAGGAAATGCTGAAAGGCATGGCCGTCGGCGGCACCCTCTTTGAGGAACTCGGCTTTTCCTATGTTGGCCCCATCGACGGCCACGACCTTGACCAACTGCTGCCCGTGCTGCGCACCGCACAAGCCCGCGCCACTGGCCCGATGCTGATTCACGTCCTGACCAAAAAGGGCAAAGGCTACGCCCCCGCCGAAGCCGCCCGTGACAAAGGCCATGCCACCGGCAAATTCGACGTGCTGACTGGCGTGCAGCAAAAAGCCGCCTCCAACGCCCCCAGCTATACCAAGGTTTTCGCGCAAAGCCTGATCCGCGAAGCCGAAACCGACGATAAAATCGTCGCCATCACCGCCGCGATGCCCGACGGCACTGGGCTGGATCTGTTCGCCGCCCGCTTCCCCAAACGCACCTTCGACGTGGGCATTGCCGAACAACACGCCGTCACCTTCTCGGCGGGCCTTGCTGCAGGCGGGATGAAACCGTTCTGCACGATCTATTCCACCTTCCTGCAACGCGGCTACGATCAGGTGGTGCATGACGTCGCCATCCAACGCCTGCCCGTCCGTTTTGCCATCGACCGCGCGGGGCTGGTGGGGGCCGATGGCGCGACCCATGCGGGCAGTTTCGACGTCGCCTTCCTGTCCAACCTGCCCGGTTTCGTGGTGATGGCTGCGGCAGATGAGGCCGAACTCGTCCACATGGTCGCCACCGCCGCCGCCCACAATTCCGGCCCCATCGCCTTCCGCTACCCGCGCGGCGAAGGCACCGGGGTGGAAATGCCCACCCGCGGCATCCCCTTGGAAATCGGCAAAGGTCGGATGATCCAACAAGGCAGCCGTGTCGCGCTTTTGTCCTTCGGAACGCGCCTGTCCGAAGTCCAAAAAGCCGCCGAAAGCCTGACGGCCAAGGGCCTGACCCCCACCATAGCCGACGCCCGCTTCGCCAAACCCTTGGACCGCGACCTGATCCTGACCCTTGCCCGCAGCCACGAGGCCCTGATCACCATCGAAGAAGGCGCCATCGGCGGCTTCGGCTCTCACGTCGCCCAACTGCTGGCCGATGAAGCGATCTTCGACCACGGCCTGAAATTCCGCAGTATGGTCCTGCCCGACACCTTCATCGACCACGCGAGCCCCGAAGCGATGTATCGCAGCGCAGGCATGGACGCGGCGCAGATCGAGGCGAAGGTGCTAGAGGTTCTGGGTGTGGCAGTGGTTGGGAAGCGGGCTTAGGTTCCGCGCCAAAATCTGATTTTCGCCAGCATCTTCTAGTGACGGCGATGTAAACGCGCTCAAATCACTTCCGTTGCGAGGCTTAACAGAAGAAAATGGCTGTCGCGGCGTCTGTGCAGCCAGTTGGGCGCGTTTCTGCGCAGGGTTACCGGCGTTTTGGCGCAAGTTCGCCGCAGGAAAATCGGTCTGGTGTCAATCGGGCCGCGCGCACTTCCGCTTTCATCATCGTGCCTTACTTCAGTCGCACCCCCGCAAGATTGCGGGCCTAGAGGAGGATAGACCAATGAAACTGACTTATGCATTTGCCGCCCTTGCTTTGCTGGCAGCCCCGGCTTTCGCTCAAAGTGAAGGCGAGGTCAAAGTTGACCCTTCGACTGTCACCTGCAACGATTTCGCGTTGATGGACATGCAGAACATGACCACCGTTGGCATCGCGATGAAAGAATCGCTGAAAGATGACGCCGCGATGAACACCAAATACAGTGCGCTCAGCGAGGCAGACATGGCCACCGCAGCGGCGGATGCCTGCAAGGCCCATCCGGATGGCAAAGTCATCGACGCTTTGAAGATGTAATTTCAACAAGGGCAGGCGGGAACGGAAATACCGTTGTGCGGCAAACCTTTACAGAAGGTTAACGACCCCCGTGTAACCCATTGAAATCGTGTAAAACGAAGGCCTGTCCACGCGTGGACAGGCAAAATAAAAACGCGCGCGGGCCGAAACCCACGCGCGTTTTTTCTATTTTCAAACCAGCGTTAGACCAGATCAAACCGATCCGCGTTCATCACCTTGACCCAAGCCTTCACAAAGTCGCGCACAAACGCCGCCTGACCATCACTTTGCCCGTAAACCTCGGCCAAGGCCCGCAATTGCGAGTTCGATCCGAACACCAGATCATTCCGCGTCGCAGTCCATTTCAACGCCCCCGTCGCGCGATCCCGGCCCTCAAACGCCGTCTCGGCAGGCGAAGTCGCCGTCCAAACGGTGCCCATATCCAGCAGGTTGACGAAGAAATCGTTGCTCAGAACGCCGGGGCGCTTGGTGAACACGCCCGCCTGCGAATGCCCGGTATTGGCATCCAGAACCCGCAGGCCGCCCACCAGAACCGTCATCTCCGGCCCGGTCAGGGTCAGCAATTGTGCGCGATCCAGCAGCAGTTCCTCCGCCGAAACCGAGAACTGAGCCTTGGCAAAATTGCGGAAGCCATCCGTCACCGGCTCCAGCACGTCAAAGCTTTCCACATCGGTCTGCTCTTGGCTGGCATCGGTCCGCCCCGGTGCGAACGGCACCGAAACCGGGTGCCCCGCCGCCGCCGCCGCGTTTTCCACAGCCGCCGAGCCTCCCAGCACGATCAGATCAGCCAGCGACACGGTCTTGCCAGACGCGGCGTTAAAGCTGGTCTGGATGCCTTCCAGCACCGCCAGCACCTTAGCCAGTTGCTCCGGCTGGTTCACCGCCCAGTCTTTCTGCGGTGCCAGACGGATACGCGCGCCATTCGCCCCGCCACGCTTGTCAGACCCCCGGAAAGTCGAGGCGGAACCCCAAGCCACCGAAACCAGTTCCGACACATTCAGGCCCGAGCCCAAAATCTGCGCCTTCAACGCCGCCACATCGCCCGCATCAATCGGCGTGCCCGTCGCTTCCGGCACCGGATCTTGCCAGATCAGATCTTCCGCAGGCACTTCCGACCCCAGATACAGCACCTTCGGCCCCATATCGCGGTGGGTCAGCTTGAACCAAGCCCGCGCAAACGCATCAGCAAACGCCGCCTGATCATCATGGAACCGGCGCGAGATCGGCCCGTAGATCGGGTCAAACCGCATCGCAAGGTCAGCCGTCGTCATCATCGGGCGATGCGTGATCGACGGATCATGCGCGTCGGGGATCATATCCTCGGGGGCAACATCGCGGGCCAAGAAAATCTGCGCGCCTGCGGGGCTCTTGGTCAGCTCCCACTCATATTTGAACAGCATTTTGAAATAGCCGTTGTCCCAAGTGGTGGGATTGGGCTTCCAAGCGCCCTCAATCCCTGAAGACGTGGTGTGGATGCCCACGCCCGACTCAAAACCATTGCTCCAGCCCAAACCCTGCTGCGCCATTGCCGCACCTTCGGGGTCTGCGCCGACCAAAGCCGGATCACCCGCGCCATGCGCTTTGCCGAACGTATGTCCGCCCGCAACCAAAGCCACGGTTTCTTCGTCATTCATCGCCATACGGCCAAAGGTGTCACGAATATCGCGGCCGGACGCCACCGGATCTGCCACGCCATCCGGGCCTTCCGGGTTGACGTAGATCAGGCCCATCTGCACGGCGGCCAGCGGGTTTTCTAGATCGCGCTCGCCCGAATAACGGCTGTTCTTGTTGGCCGGATCGTTCGATGCCGCCAGCCAAGTGTCTTCCGAACCCCAGTAAATATCCTCTGGCGGCTCCCACACATCCACCCGTCCGCCACCGAAACCAAAGGTCTTGAAGCCCATCGATTCCAGCGCGACGTTGCCGGTCAGCACGATCAGATCGGCCCAGGAAATCGAGTTGCCGTATTTCTGCTTGATCGGCCACAACAGGCGACGCGCCTTGTCGAGGCTGACGTTATCCGGCCAGGAATTCAGCGGCGCAAAGCGCTGGGTGCCAGACCCCGCACCACCACGGCCATCGCCGGTGCGGTAGGTGCCAGCCGAGTGCCACGCCATGCGGATGAAGAACGGGCCATAATGGCCCCAATCGGCCGGCCACCACGGCTGGCTGTCGGTCATCAATGCCACCAGATCCTGTTTCACCGCAGCCAGATCCAGCGCCTTGAACGCCTCGGCATAGTCGAAACCGCCGGGCATCGGGTTGGCGCTGGGTGCATTCTGATGCAAAATCCGTAGGTTAAGCTGGTTCGGCCACCAATCGCGGTTCGAGCGTGCCTTATGAGTGGTGTGCTTGGCGCCACCATGCATCACCGGGCATTTGCCGCCGCCTGCGCTATCGTTTCCGTCCATCGCTATCTCCGATTCTGTTGAAAACCGCTCGCCCGAGCAATTCTTCTGAAATATGCGCTGACTGTAACAACAGTTTAGAATTAGTTTAAGTTGAATAATCTGATTGATCTGATAAGATTATCTGATGATCAATCTGACCCTGAAACAGTTCCGTTATTTTGAGGCCCTGGCCCTGCATGGCCATTTTGGCCGCGCGGCGGAAACTTGCGCAATCACTCAGCCCGCCCTGTCGATGCAGATAAAAGAGCTGGAAACCGCCCTTGGCACCGATCTGTTTGAACGTGGCGCCCGGCAGGTGCGGCTGACCAGTTTTGGCGAGGCTTTCGCTCTGCGGGTCCGCGATATCCTGCGCCAGACTGATGAATTGGCCGACATCGCGCGGGCGGCAAAGAACCAACTGGTGGGCCGCCTGCGGATCGGGGTGATTCCCACCATTGCGCCTTATCTTTTGCCCACGATCATCGGCAATCTGATGCGGATGAACGCCGAACTTGATCTGCAACTGCGCGAAACCGTGACGCCCAAACTGCTGACCGAACTGGCAGAGGGCCGCTTGGACACTGCCATCGTCGCGCTGCCGATTTCCGAGCCATCCTTGACCGAAGTGCCACTGTTTTCCGAAGATTTCGTGCTGATCCGCCCCGCCGAAGATGAAGGCAAACCTGTGCCCAGCCGCGAACGCTTGCGCGAAATGCGCCTGCTGTTGCTGGAAGAAGGCCATTGTTTCCGCGATCAAGCGCTGTCGTTTTGCAACATGGCGGCGGCCCCGCGAGAACTCTTGGATGGCAGTTCGCTGTCGACCCTTGTGCAGATGGTCAGCGCGGGCATCGGCGTCACGCTGATCCCCGAAATGGCGATGGCGGTGGAAACCCGCTCTGCCTCGGTTTCGGTCGCGCGCTTTAACGATCCCACACCGCAGCGCAGCGTTGGTATGGTCTGGCGCAAGACCAGCCCGCTTGCCAAGCAGTTGGGTCAGGTGGCCGAGGTGGTGCGGCTTTCCGCCCTCACCCTGCGGCAGCAGCGCGCAGCCTGATGAAGTGCTTGTTTTTTAGGCGGCTTTCGCGGAAATCTTGATCACTTGCGCTGAAACTGCCCAAAGCTGCACAAAGTGTTAGAGGATCACCGTTGGCTGTGAAAAAAAGCAGACAGCCCAGAAAGAAAATATCATGTCCATCCTCGCCAGCATCCACCACCTGACCCATTACAAATATGATCGCCCGGTGACGTTAGGGCCGCAGATCATCCGTCTGCGCCCCGCGCCGCACAGCCGCACGCGGGTGGTGTCGCATGCGCTGAAGGTGACGCCGGCGAACCATTTCGTGAACTATCAGCAGGATCTCTATGGCAACTGGCTGGCGCGCTATGTGTTCCCCGATCCGGTAACGGAGCTGAAGATTGAGGTCGATCTGACCGCGGATATGACCGTCTATAACCCGTTTGATTTCTTTGTCGAAGCCAGCGCCGAAACCTGGCCGTTTGAATATCCCGCTGAAATCGCTGACGATCTGGTGATCTACCGCAAATGCGATGCCCCCGGCCCCTTGCTGCAAGGCTTCCTTGACCGCGTGCCGCGCGACCCACTGCGCACCATTGATTTCATCGTGCGCCTGAACGCCCAGCTTGCCGCCGAGATCGGCTATGTCATCCGCATGGAGCCCGGCGTGCAGACGCCCGAGGAAACCTTGGGTCTGGCCTTGGGCTCGTGCCGCGATACCTCGTGGCTGCTGGTCAACGCGCTGCGGCACCTTGGTTTTGCGGCGCGCTTTGTCTCGGGCTATCTGATCCAGTTAAAGCCCGATCTGGTGGCGGTCGATGGCCCGCAAGGCACCGACAAAGATTTCACCGATCTGCATGCGTGGTGCGAGGTTTACCTGCCCGGCGCGGGCTGGATCGGGCTTGACCCAACCTCTGGCCTGCTGACCGGCGAAAGCCATATCCCGCTGTCGGCCACCCCGCATTATTCCAACGCAGCCCCGATTTCCGGCATGGCAAGCTATGCCGAGGTAGCCTTTGATTTCGACATGACCGTCACCCGCACGGCAGAACATCCCCGTATCACCAAGCCGTTCTCGGATGAGGCATGGGGCGATCTGAACGCGCTTGGCCATAAGGTCGATGAAGCCCTCGCCGCAGGCGATGTGCGCCTGACCATGGGCGGTGAGCCCACTTTCGTGTCGATCGACGATTTTGAGGCCGAGGAATGGAATACGGGCGCCGTCGGCCCCACCAAACGCATCTTCGCCGATGCCTTGATCCGCCGCTTGCAAGCCCGCTTCGCGCCGGGCGGCTTTCTGCACTACGGTCAGGGCAAATGGTATCCGGGCGAAAGCCTGCCGCGCTGGACCTTCAGTCTGTATTGGCGCCGCGATGGCAAGCCGATCTGGAACAACCCCGATCTGATCGCCTCTGAAGTGGCCGAGGGTGCTACCCCCGCCCAAGCCACTCAGCTTTTGCAAACCATCGCCGAAACGCTGGGCCTGCCCACCGATAACGTCGTGCCCGCCTATGAAGACCCTGCCGAATGGATCGTAAAGGAAGGCAATCTTCCCGAAAACGTCACCCCGCAAAACTCGCATCTGAAAGACCCCGAAGAGCGCAACCGCATCGCCCGCGTATTCTCGCGCGGCCTGACCGAGCCTTCGGGATTCGTGTTGCCCGTGCAGCGCTGGCAGTCCCGCGCCGCGCAAACCTGGGTGTCGGAAAAATGGGCGCTGCGGCGCGGCCATCTGTTCCTTGTGCCGGGCGACAGCCCCGTGGGCTACCGCTTGCCCTTGGGCTCGCTGCCTTACGTCAAACCCGCCGACTACCCGCATGTGAACCCCGGCGACCCCTTTGATGATCGCGGCGCTCTGCCCGATTTCGCCCCGAAAACCCCGCCAGACCACGCCCAACCCGTCGCCAGCTTCACCGCAGCCGAGGCCACACAGGACCGCCGCGAACAAGTCATCTCGGATCTTGCCGGTTCTGTCCGCACCGCGATTTCGGTGGAACCCCGCGACGGTCGGCTGTGCGTGTTCATGCCCCCGGTGGAAAAGGTCGAAGACTACCTAGAGCTCGTCGCCGCCGCTGAAACCGCCGCCAAAAAGCTGGGCCTTCCGGTGCATATCGAAGGCTACGGCCCGCCGAATGATCCGCGCCTGAACGTGATCCGGGTCGCCCCCGATCCGGGCGTGATCGAGGTGAACATCCACCCCTCGCACAATTGGGCGGAAACCGTGGCCACCACGGAAGCAGTCTACGAAGAGGCCCGCCAACTCCGGCTTGGGGCCGATAAATTCATGATCGACGGCAAGCATACCGGCACCGGCGGCGGCAATCATGTTGTGGTGGGTGGCGTCACCCCCGCCGACAGCCCATTCCTGCGCCGCCCCGATCTGCTCGCCAGCCTGATCCTGCATTGGCAACGCCATCCCTCCTTGTCCTATATGTTCTCTGGCCTGTTTATCGGCCCAACCTCTCAGGCCCCGCGCATTGATGAGGCGCGCATGGACAGCCTCTATGAGCTTGAAATCGCCCTCGCCCAAATCCCGATGCCGGGGCAGGGGGCAGCCCCGCCGCCCTGGCTGACCGACCGGCTTTTGCGCAACCTGCTGGTCGATGTCACCGGCAACACCCACCGCGCCGAAATCTGTATCGACAAGCTCTACTCCCCCGATGGCCCCACTGGCCGCTTGGGTCTGGTCGAGTTTCGTGGTTTCGAGATGCCGCCGAACCCCCGCATGTCGCTTGCCCAGCAACTGCTGATCCGCGCCCTGATCGCGCGGATGTGGGCAAACCCGATCAAAGGCAACCTCACCCGCTGGGGCACAAACCTGTCCGACCGCTTTATGTTGCCGCATTTCGTCTGGGCTGATTTCCTTGATGTGCTGGCCGACCTGCGCCAGCATGGCTTTGATTTCAACCCTGACTGGTTCAAAGCCCAAGCCGAGTTCCGCTTCCCGTTCTGCGGCGAGGCGACGTTTGAAGGCGTCACCCTTGAAATCCGCCAAGCGCTGGAGCCTTGGCATGTCTTGGGCGAAACTGGGGCCATCGGCGGCACCGTGCGCTATACCGACAGCTCGGTGGAACGCCTGCAAGCCAAGCTGACGGGCGGCGATCCGGGCCGCTACACCGTCACCTGCAACCAACGCCAGATGCCGATGCAAACCGTGGGCGCTGGCGTCGCCGTCGCCGCCGTGCGCTTCAAAGCGTGGCAACCGCCCTTGGCGCTGCACCCGGTCCTGCCCGTCAACGCGCCACTCACCTTCGATGTCTATGACACTTGGACAGGCCGCGCCTTGGGTGGCTGCACCTATCACGTCGCCCATCCCGGCGGGCGCAATTATGACACCTTCCCGGTCAACAGCAACGAGGCCGAGGCGCGCAGGCTTGCCCGGTTCGAGCCGCACGGGCATACTGGCGGCCAATACCAGCCGACAGCAGAAACCCCGCACCCCGAGTTCCCGATGACCCTCGATATGCGCCGCGCACCAAGGCACTGATGGCACGCAAGGCCACAGCAAAGCCGGTCGATACCCAGCTTTTTGCCCGGTATCGCCCCCTTCCCGGCGTTCCGGATGAACTGGTCGATGCCTCCGGCGCGATGCGTCCGGTTTGGGCTGGCTTGCTTGCGCATATGTCGGGGCTGTCCGCCGCCGGGGTGAAAGACGCCTTCGCGCGCGGGGAACAGCATCTGGCCGATACCGGGGTGTTTTTCCGCAAATATGGCGACAAATCCGGTGCGGGCCGCGACTGGCCGTTCTCGGCCGTGCCGATCATCCTCCCCGAGGCCGATTGGCGCAGCATCGAAGCGGGCCTGATCCAGCGCGCCGATCTGATGGAGTTGCTGGCCGCCGATCTATACGGCGACAACCGCTTGGTCGCTGAAGGCCATCTGCCCGCCACTTTGATCGCCGAAAACCCCGAATGGCTGCGCCCGATGGTGGGGGTAAAACCGCGCTCGGGGCATTTCCTGCATTTCATGGCGTTCGAGATTGGCCGTGGCCCCGATGGTCGCTGGTGGGTGCTGTCAGATCGCACCGATGCGCCGTCTGGTGCGGGTTTTGCGCTGGAAAACCGCGTCGCCAACACCCGGGTTTTCCCCGACCTTTACCGCAACACCAATGTCCACCGCCTTGCGGGCTTTTTCCGATCCTTCCGCGATGCGTTGGAGAAGCTGCGCAGCGATCCCACCTCGCGCGTCGGCATCCTTACCCCCGGCCCGCTGACCGATACCTATTATGAACAAGCCTATATCGCCCGCTACCTTGGCATGGCGCTGCTGGAAGGCGAGGATCTGACCGTTGAAAACGGCCATCTCTATGTTCGCACGGTTGAGGGCCTCGCCCCGGTTGATGTGTTGTGGCGGCGGATGGATGGCATCTGGGCCGATCCGCTGGAACTGCGCGGCGACAGCCACCTTGGCACCCCCGGTCTGATGTCAGCGGTTCGCCAAGGCAACGTCACCATGGTCAACGCTTTGGGCGTCGGCGTGCTGGAAACCCAGGCGCTGATGGCCTTCCTGCCGAAAATCTCGCAAGTGTTGACCGGGCAAAAGCTGCAAATCCCGAATGTTGCGACATGGTGGTGCGGTCAAAAGGCGGAACTCGCGCATGTCCGCGCTCATGCCGACCGCATGCTGATCGGCCCGGCAATGGCGACCCGCATCGCCTTTGAAACCACCGCCCCCCATGCCGTTGGCGGCCAGATGCGCGGCGCCGAGGATGACGCCGATCTGCATGATTGGCTGACCGACAATGCAAACGGTCTGGTCGGCAAAGAGTTGGTGACGCTGTCGACCACACCCTTCTATGAAAACGGCGCTTTGGTGCCGCGCCCGATGTCGCTGCGGGTGTTCCTTGCCCGCACCCCGGCAGGTTGGCAGGTGATGCCGGGCGGTTTCGCCCGCATTGGCGCGGGCACCGACACCACCGCGATTTCCATGCGCAACGGCGGCTCGGTTGCCGATGTCTGGGTGGTCAGCGATGCCCCGGTTGAACCCGTCACCTTGCGCACCCCCCAATCCGCGCCTTTTGTCCGCGCGCAACCGGGGCCGCTGCCGTCCCGCGCCGCCGACAATCTGTTCTGGCTGGGCCGATATGTCGAACGCACCGAGGGCCTTTTGCGCCTGACCCGCGCCTATAACAGCCGGGTGAACGAGGCCGCCAATGCCCCGCTGCTGGCCACCATCCGCGCCCGTCTGAAAGCCTATGGTGTCGATCCCGCCGAGGCGTTGCCGCTGGGCCTGCGCCAAACCCTCAGCTCGGCGGTGAACAGTGCGGCGCAAATCCGTGACCGCTTCAGCGTCGATGGCTGGTCAGCACTGCAGGACATCGAGAAATCCATGACCCGCATCGCCAAGACCACCGAACCCGGTGGCGATGCCGCGCAGGTGATGAGCGTGATGCTGCGCAAGATCGCGGGCTTTTCCGGTCTTGTGCATGAAAACATGTATCGCGCTGCGGGCTGGCAGTTTCTCTCGATCGGCAGGTCTTTGGAACGCGCGGCGATGATGACCGATCTTCTGGCCTCGGTTGCAGGCCCCAATGCGCCGCTCGGTGGTCTCGATATGGCGATCGAGGTCGGCGACAGCATCATGGTTCACCGCCAGCGCTACGCCGTGTTCACCAGCCGCGAAAGCGTGATTGATCTGCTGGGCCTTGATGAATGTAACCCGCGCTCGGTCCGCTTTCATCTTGATGTGATTGGCAAATGCGTGGCCGAGCTTTCGCATACCGGCCCGCACGGCCAGATGACCGCGTTTGAACGGCAAGTCCGCCTGCTGCAAACCTCAATCGAGCTGCATACGGTAGAAACCCTTGATACCGCCGCCTTGCTGAAGGCCCGTGGCGAAATCTTTGATCTGTCCACGGCGCTGAACGCCGCTTTCATGCATTAGGGGCGGGCCATGATCTACGACATCAAACTGCGCATCGCCTATCAATACGCCAATCCAGCCGTCGGCGGGCGGCATGTGATCTGCGTGATGCCGCTGGAAATGCCGGGCCAACGGCTGATGGCGGGGCTGGTCGACATCACCCCGCGCCCGGAAGAACGCCTTGACCGGGTTGATTTCTTTGGCAACCGCATCACAGAGTTCAGCTATCGTGGCGGGCATGACGCGGTGGCCTTCACCCTGAAAGCCCGGATTGAGCGTTTGGTTGACGCCATCATGCCCGCCCATGCCACCCTGCTGACCGCGATGCCCGCAGCGCTGGCAGCGTGCCGTGATCTTGGCCCGGCTTCGCCGCTGCACTTCCTGTCCCCTTCGACCCGCGTGCCGCGTGACCGCACCATGACCGCCTTTGCGCTGGGTGCTTTGCACCCCGATATGACTGTGGCCGAAGCCGTCGTCGCCGTAGGCTCTGCGCTCTACCGCCACATGCGCTTTGACGCCAAAGCCACGACCGTTGATACCCCCGCGACCGAGGCTTTCGCCAAGCGCCAAGGGGTCTGCCAGGATTTCAGCCATATCATGATCGCCTGCCTGCGCGGCATTGGCCTGCCTGCGGGCTATGTCAGCGGCTTTCTGCGCACCCTGCCGCCGCCCGGAAAACCCCGTCTGGAAGGTGCCGATGCGATGCATGCTTGGGTGCGGGCGTGGTGCGGCCCCGATGCAGGCTGGATCGAGTTCGACCCCACCAACAACAAACTCGCCAGCGAGGATCACATCGTCGTCGCCTATGGCCGCGATTACAGCGATGTCTCGCCGATCAAAGGCACGATGCGGATTTCTGGGGGACAGAAAAGCGAGCAAGCCGTCGATGTGATCCCGCTTGCAAGCTAGCGCGCCCGAAGGCGCGCCAGCGATTGCTTAGTGCTGCTGTTGCGCAGCGCCGCGCGTCTTATACAGGCTGAACCCCACGCCAGCGGCCAAGATCGCAAAGGTCACGCCCAGCGACCAGCTTGGCGGGAACTTCTCCAGCCCCATCCAGTCGGCCACAAACACTTTCGAGCCGATGAACACCAACAACAGCGACAGCGCGTATTTCAGATAGGCAAAGCGGTGCAAGATCGCCGACAGCGCAAAATACAGCGCCCGCAGGCCCAGAATAGCGAAGATGTTCGATGTATAGACGATGAACGGGTTTGTGGTGATCGCGAACACCGCAGGCACCGAATCCACCGCGAACACCAGATCCGCAATTTCAATCAACACCAGCGCCAGAAACAACGGCGTGATATAGCGCAACCCGTCGCGTTTCACGAAAAAGGCGTTGCCTTCAAGCTCTTCCGTCACCCGCAGGCGACGCTTCAGAAACCGCAGCACCGGGCCATCGACTGAATGGTTGCTTTCATCGGTGAACAGCATCTTTATGCCGGTAAAGATCAGGAAGGCGGCAAAGACGTACAAAAGCCACGCATATTCAGCCACCAACGTAGCGCCCAGACCAATCATGATGCCGCGCAGCACGATCACGCCCAGAATACCCCAGAACAGCACCCGGTGCTGGTACATCCGCGGGATGGCAAAGCTGCTGAAAATCAGCGCGATGACAAACACGTTGTCCATCGCCAGCGTCTTTTCCACCACAAACGCCGTCAGATACTGCGCCGTCGCCTCAGACCCCATCTGCCAGTAGACAAAGCCCGAAAACGCCACGCCAAGCGCGATGTAAACCGCCGACAGCCGCAGGCTTTTGCTGACGCCGATCTCTTGATCGCCGTTGTTGACCAGCCCCAGATCGGCCGCCAACAGCACCAGAACGATGCCGATAAAGGTAAACCACATCCACAGCGGCGTGCCCAAAAATAGTGAAGTTAGAATGTCCATACTGTCCTCTGTTTTGCTTTCACGCCAAAGGTCAGCCAAGAAAACGGGCATGACATCGAGCGCACTCGATGCGATCCGACATCACGATTTGTATCGTCAGAGGGGCCCGTCTCGCAATCCACAGATAGGGCGGCATTGGCGGCGATCAACCCCTTTTGGCCAAAAATTCTCACGCGCCCGTGAAGCCGCCCGCGATGCCGCGCGTGAAAGCCTGTGGGAAGAACGCCGCCGCCACTTCCAACAAGGTCGCCAGCGCCTCGTCGACGCTGTAGGGCTCGGTTTGCGTCACCAGATCCATCCACAAGCCTTCGCTTGTGACCCTAATCGCCCGCGCAACACGTTCGGCATTGCCGTTTGGCCCCAGCAAGGCCGCGCATAAAACCTCTAGCTTGGTGACGTATTCCGCGTTGTTAGAGCCGCATTTCTCTTGATACAGAGGTCTGCTTTGCGCTTCGCCCCAGAATGCGCACCATGCCGCCAACCGTTGTGGCGTGCAGAGTGCAGCGGTGAAATCGGCCCGCATCAGCGCTTGCAACTGCTCCGCTGGATCGGGGTCTGCCGCCGCCAGAGCGGCTTGCCAGTTCTGCACATATTCATCGGCGAGATAGGTCAGGGTTTCGGCCAGCAGCAGCTCTTTCGACTGGAAATGAAAGTTCACCAGCCCATGCGACAGCCCGGCCTGATTGGCGACATCGCTCATTGTAACGCGGGCATAGCCTTTGATCGCCAGCACCTCGATTGTGGCTTCGATCAACTGCACCCGCCGCGCCTCACGCGACAGTTTTCTGGGGGGCTTTACCTCGGCCATTCAATAGGCTTTCGTCGAAAACGGCGATGTTAGAGCCACATTTTCAAACAAAACCTGCAATCCAGCGCGCGAGGGCGAGCAACACATCACCCCGGCCTCTACCGCCAGCTCAGGGGGGAAATAGGCCAGCCGCAGCATCCGCCACGCGTCCCCTGCCAGATATTGCACCCAAACCGCATCGCCCACCCGCGTCAGCCGCAATCGCAACTGCCCCGCATAGTCTGGCATCGGAAGTTGTGACCAATCCGACATGCCATTCGTCACCACAACCGCCAGAAATGCGGTGCCGCCGACATATTCGATACCGCATTTCACCCAATGCGACTCATCGGCGCGGATCATCAGCCCGGCTTGATCGTATTGCGCTGAAAAACCGGCTCTAAACGCCGTTTCGAGACTGAAATCACCCTGTGCCGGCGCATGCAGGAAGTGGCCGTTGTGGTGATGAAAGCCATAGTAAGTGCCATGCCAGAAATCGGTATTCTCACCGGTTGTGACAAGCAAGCCACCCGCCTCCTGTGCCACCGCAGCGGGAGGGTTCAGCCAGTTCATATCCTGCCAGTTCATTGTGGCCTCCGCGGCGCAAGTGTTAAAAATTGGTAAATGGATTTCGATAACCCATTGAAACGTTAAAAGAAAAAATTCTGTCCGCGCGTGGACACTCTTTCAGCGGCCCTGATCTACAAGCTCTCGTCCAAAAGCCCCTGCAAACCCGCCTGATAGGTCGGATATTTCAACTGCACCGCCAGATCACGCTTGATCCGATCATTCCGCACCCGCTTTGATTCCGAATAGAAACTGATCTGCATCGGCGACATGTCGGCCTCTTCAAACAGCACGGTGGGCGGCTCGGGGTAGCCAAGCAATGCCGCCGCGTAAGACAGCACATCCTCGGGCGGGGCCGGGTTGTCATCGCAGACATTATAGATCGTGCCGGAATCGGGATGCAGGATCGACCCATGCAGAGTGGCCGCAATATCGGCCACATGAATCCGGCTGAACACTTGGTTCGCCTTGATCACCCGCCGCGCCGAGCCATCGCGCACCTTTTCAAACGGCCCACGTCCGGGGCCATAAATCCCCGCCAGCCGGAACACTTGCACCGGCAACCCGGTGGCCAGCCACTGCCGCTCCGCCAGCACCCGCGCCACCGCCCGACCCGACTGCGGCTTGACTGGCGTTTCCTCATCCACCCAGCCGCCCTGATGGTCGCCATAGACGGCGGTGGTCGAAAGATAGCCCACCCACTCTGGCCGCGCCGCCATGATCTGATCGCGCGCCGCATGCAGGAACGGATCGCCCGAGCCATCGGGGGCGGCCGAGGCCAGAATATGGCTCGCATCCGCCAAAGCAGGCCCCAGATCGCAGGGCCACAGCAACGGCTCGACCCCCTGCTGGCGCAACGCCTCGATCCGGTCAGGCTCGCGCGTGGTGCCGATCACCCGCCAACCCAACGGGATCAGCAGCGCAGCCAGTGCCGAGGCGGAATAGCCATGGCCAAGAGAAAGCAAGGTTTTCATCCCGCCTTTATTCCTGCGCGCCCCTCGCTTCGCAAGACCCCAGATGGCCGCAGCCTGACGTCATCAAGACTTCACTTGCGAAACTTGCCGCTTCGGCCTTAGATGCCCGATCAAAAACAAGAAGATGATGCAATGAACGACGAGTCCGTTTTGATCCAGACCCCTGATTTCGCCGCGCCCGAGTCCTTTACCGATGCCGCAACGGCGGTGGATCGGCTGGAGAAGCTTTATTTCGACGCGACAGCCTTCCTTTCTCAGCATTTCAGTGCTGCGGTCACCGGGGCCAAACCCGCCACCCGCCTGCGCGCGTTCTACCCCGAAATCCGCCTGACGGTCAGCAGCCACATCAAGACCGACAGCCGCCTTGCCTTTGGCCATGTCGCCAGCCCCGGCACCTATGCCACCTCTGTCACCCGCCCCGATCTGTTCCGCAACTACCTGATCCAGCAGATCAGCCTGCTTATGCAGAACCATAGTGTATCGGTGCAGATCGGCTATTCCGATACGCCGATTCCTGTGCATTTCGCGGTGGCAGGCAATCCGATGGTGTCTGTCCCGCAAGAAGGTGTGCTAGAGTTCAGTCTGCGCGACGTGTTCGATGTGCCTGATCTGGCCACCACCAATGATGACATCGTCAACGGCACCCGCACCCACAATGCCGACGGCTCGCAGCCCTTGGCACCGTTCACCGCACAGCGGGTGGATTACAGCCTTGCGCGGCTGTCGCATTACACGGCTACAGATGCGACGCACTTTCAGAACCATGTGCTGTTCACCAACTACCAGTTCTATGTGGATGAATTTGAGGCCTATGCCCGCACCACGTTGGCCGATGAAGACTCGGGCTACACCAGCTTTGTCGCCACCGGAAATCAGGAAATCACCACGCCGGATGGGGTGATCATGCCTTCGACCAAGACGCCGCAGATGCCGACCTATCACCTTAAACGCGCCGACGGCAACGGCATCACCTTGGTCAACATCGGCGTCGGCCCGTCGAACGCAAAGACCGCCACCGACCACATCGCCGTGCTGCGCCCGCATGCTTGGCTGATGGTCGGCCACTGCGCCGGCCTGCGCAACAGCCAGTCCTTGGGCGATTTCTGCCTCGCCCACGCTTACCTGCGCGAAGATCACGTTCTGGACGACGATCTGCCGGTCTGGGTGCCGATCCCGGCGCTGGCTGAAATCCAGATCGCCCTGCAAGAGGCCGTCGCCGAAGTCACCCAGCTGGAAGGCTACGAGCTGAAACGCATCATGCGCACTGGCACCGTCGCCACCATCGACAACCGCAACTGGGAGCTGCGCGACAAATCTGGCCCGGTGCAGCGTCTGTCGCAATCCCGCGCCATTGCGCTGGATATGGAAAGCGCCACCATCGCCGCCAACGGCTTCCGCTTTCGTGTGCCCTACGGCACCCTGCTGTGTGTATCTGACAAACCCCTGCACGGCGAATTAAAGCTGCCCGGCATGGCCAGCGAGTTCTACAAGACCCAGGTCAGCCGCCATCTGCAAATCGGCATCCGCGCGATGGAGCGCCTGCGCGATATGCCGATCGAGCGGATTCACAGCCGGAAGTTGCGCAGTTTTGAAGAGACTGCGTTCCTTTGACCCAAGGAAAACCCTTATTTTAAGCCAAAAAGGGCTTGCCTTGGGCCGCTAAACCATGAGAAGCCGCTGCATCCGCCGTAGCAGGCAAAACAGGGCCCCTCGTTCAATGGGGCCGGAATGAGGAACGAAACGATGATCAAAGCCATGACCAAGACGCAGCTTGTTGCCGCCATTGCAGATGCGATGGGCGCTGACAAGAAAACCGCTTCGGCTGCGCTGGATGCTGTCGCTGCAGTTGTTTCGCGCGAAGTGGCCGCTGGTGGCTCGGTGATGCTGCCCGGTCTGGGCAAGATGGTCTGCCGCGAGCGCCCAGAGCGTCAAGTGCGCAACCCGGCAACCGGCGAAACCGTCACCAAAGCGGCTGACAAGCAGGTGAAATTCGCGATTGCCAAGGCGCTGAAAGACAGCGTTAACGCTTGAATGGTCGCAGTCCGGGGTGTCCCGGACGCCAGGATCAACAAAGGGTCGCCCCAGTGGCGGCCCTTTTGCATTTGGCCGTCCGCGCCGCGCAGGCAAAGCCGCGCCTTGGGATGCAAGGAAGGGTCAGGCGCGGCCTCACCTTTAGTCGACGCGAAAATCTGGCAGAAGCGCAATCTTGGGTTGCAATTGGTCGCATTTGCGTCAGCTTTTCGCCATCTTGCGATCTTGTCGCTATGCGATAGATTAAACCATAGAGGCAGTGACAGTTCCAAGCGACCGGGTTTATCAAAATGACAGAAGCGCCAGCAGAAACCAAAATCCAGATTTTGCTGGCCGAAGATGATGTGGTCAATCAGGCGATCGTTCAGGCCTACCTGTCCAGCCCCGATATCGAGCTGACCATCACCTCGGATGGCCGCGCCGCACTGGAAGCGGCGCTGACCAATCGCTTTGATGTGATGATCGTTGACCAGAACATGCCCTTCATCACCGGCGATCGCGTGATCCGTCATCTGCGCGCCGGGCGTTCGCTCAACGCGGCCACCCCGGCGATCCGCTTCACCGCCAGCGCGGATTTTCAGCCATACGATCTTGCGACGATTTCTCAGGCGCTGGAAGTGACCCTTCCCAAACCGCTGAGCAAGCGCGACTTGCTGGCCACGATTGCCGCACTTCTTGGCGATCATCCGGAAGACCATACAACCTGAGGCAACTATGACTTGACAGGGGCGGCCCGTCGTGTGGACCTATGCCGAAACCGTTAACCAAAAGGCCGCACGTGAATACCGCAGATCATGACGCCACTGGCCGCCAAAAAGCCGATGCCCCCGAGCAAAAATTTTCTGTGGAAATAGAAGTCCTTAGCGGCCTGCAACAAGGCGTTGTCGTCTATGATCCGCAAGATTGCTTTCTGTATTGCAATCAGAAGATGCGCGAATTCTATCCGTTGATCGCCCCGATACTGGTTCCGGGCACTTCGTTTCACGATATCCTGCTTTACGCCATCGCACATGGCCAACTTGTCGAAGTCGAAGACAGCGCCGATGAATGGGTCAGCAACCGGCTGGCCAACCGTCGCAAAGACGGCCACCAGTTCGAGCGGATGCTGCTGGATGGCCGTGTGCTGAGTGTCGTCGGTAAACTGCTGGAAAACGGCAATCTGATGGAGGTTCACACCGACATCACCCGCCAATTTCTGGCCGAGCAAAAGCTGCGCAACGTGATTGCCGGAGCCGAGATTTGCACTTGGGAATGGAACGTCAAAACCCAAGATCACCGTGTCAATGAACATTGGGCGGCCCTGCTGGGCTATCGGCTGGAAGATCTGACCCCGATCACCTTCAACACATGGCGCGACAAGGTCCACCCGGATGATCTGGAAAAGACCGAAGCGCTGTTCAACAATTTGCTCACCGACCCGCATGCGCTTTACAAGGCCGAGTATCGGTTGCGCCATAGAAACGGTCACTGGATCTGGGTGCTGGACAAGGGCCGAACCCTGCATTGGGATGCAGACGGCGCACCAGAGCTGATCACCGGCGTGCAGTTTGACATCAGCGCACAGCGCGCCCGCGAAACCGCCCTGACAGAGGTGACATCCGAACTTGAAAGGGTGATGTCCGAGCGCGCCAAGGTCGAGCAGCGCCTGATTGATATTGCGCAGGTCTCGGACGGCTGGCTGTGGGAAATGGACAGCGACCGCCGCTTTATCTTTGTGCTTGATGGCGATTATTTTGATGATGGCGGCGTGCCGAAAGAGGGTCTGTTGAACAAGACCCAAGAAGAATGGCTGGCCACACATCCCGATATGCTGCCGGGCATCGACTGGAGCATCGTGCTTGATGCGCTGGCCAACAACCAACCGTTCCGCGACTTTGTCTATCGCGCGCCGCAATCTGGTGATGGCATGATCCGCTGGCGCAGGATGAGCGGCTCTCCCGTGTTTGATGCGAATGGCACGTTTACCGGCTTTCGCGGTGTCGGCTCTGATGTCACACAACTCTATATGGCCAAAGCCGATGCCGAAGCCGCCAGCCGCACCAAATCAAAGTTTCTGGCCAACATGAGCCATGAAATCCGCACCCCGCTGAACGGCGTGCTGGGCATGGCCGAACTGCTGGAATCAACCCTCGAACATCCCGATCAAAAGCGGATGATCGGCACCATCCGCCGCTCGGGCGAGGCTTTGCTCAACATCCTGAACGACATTCTGGATATGTCCAAGATCGAGGCTGGCAAGATCGAGTTTGAAGAGCTGCCGTTCAGTCCGATGGATCTGGCCAAGCGCATCGAAGATCAATACGAGCTGCGCGCCAATGAAAAGGGCTTGGCGTTCGAGGTGCTGATCGGCTCGGGTGCCGAACTTTTGCGGGTCGGCGATCCGCACCGTGTTCAGCAAGTGCTGCACAATCTGGTCAGCAATGCGATCAAATTCACCGACAAGGGCGAGGTCAGCGTCAAGATCGCCGGTCGCGCCAACATGCCGCTTATCATCGAGGTGCGCGACAACGGCATCGGGATGACGCCCGAGCAAGTGCTGCGTCTGCATGATGAATTCAGTCAGGCCGACAGCTCTGTGACGCGGCGGTTTGGCGGCACCGGGCTGGGTATGGCAATCACTCAATCGCTGGTCGAGCGGATGTCGGGCACGATCAATGTCGAATCTGAACGCGGCAAGGGCACCAAGATAACCGTGACGCTGCCGCTGCCGATCAGCACGGTTGCCGCCAGACGTGCGAAGCCGACGGCGGTGCAGGCGGTTGATCTTGCCGGTTTGAACTTGCTGGCCGCGGACGACAATCAGACCAACTGCGCGGTGCTGGAAATGATGCTGACCCGGCTGGGCGCGAAAGTCACCATAGTGACCGATGGCGCGCAGGCGGTGCAGGCTTGGCAGGCTGGTGGTTTCGACGCCGTTTTGCTGGATATCGCGATGCCAGTGATGGACGGCCCCACCGCACTGCGCAAAATCCGCGAGATCGAGGAGAAATCCGGCAGCTGCCCGGTTCCGATCATCGCCGTGACCGCGAATGTGATGGCGCATCAGGTCGCCGAGTATATTTCATGGGGATTTGACAGCTGCATCGCAAAGCCGATCAGCTCGATTGATCTGTCGCTGGCGATTGGCGCATTGGTGATTTCGGCACCCGAACCACATGGAAACCGGCGCTGATCTGGCCAGCGCCGATCTGCCGCCCCCGATCTGCGGCCCCGAGCTGCCACCAAGGATCAGTGGCGCGGTCTAGGCGTCCAACAGGCTTTCCAACTCGTCCAGCAGCGCTTCAAGCCGCGGGTCGACCACTTGCTTCAGATAATCGGGGTTGGCAAGCCGCGCAGGGTTGTCGCTGATCGCGCGATCCAGTTCCGCCGCCAATGCCCCGGCCTTGCCAAAGCCCAAAGTTGCCCCGACACCCGAGATTTTATGGGCAATATCGGCGATCTTCGCCATTTCAAGCTGCGGCTGATCGCTTAGGCTGGCAAGCTTGCGGTATGCTTCAAACGCCATGATACGTTCGACAATCAGTTCAACAAACATCGCTTGCGCAAGGCCAAGTGCCTGACTTAGATCCGCGTCGGCCTCATCGGGCGATATGTCGTTGAACGGCTGTCTGATCATGCAGCACTCCACCACGCTTTGGCTTTCCCATCCAGATCAGATTGCGCCAAAGCCACCGCATTTTCCAGAATATTTGTCGGATTGAACAAGCCAAAGAACGAGGCGCGCACCAATTTGCCGACTTTGATCTGTGGCAAAGGCAAGCGATCCGCCGCGTAAAAGCTAGCGAAATCCTCAATGCCCGCTTGCAAAGCCATCTGCAAATCCTCGCGGTCGATTGCAGAATTGCCCGACAACACGGCCACAAAATTGCCGGCACCTGCATAGGCAATCATCATCTGATCCGCCTTGGTCGCATCGGTGATCGCCGAGCCGACATCGCCCAGCATATTCACGAAAGCCGAGGCCGACGCCTTCCTGTAAAACGCGCCCGCGTTCTGCACCGAAATCCCCAGTGCCGCTGTGTTGTACATCCGCTTGTTGCCAAGCATCAGCAGATAGTTTTCCAGCGCCAGATAGTCGATGCCACGCGCAAAACCCGGCACAGGAAACGGCGAGTCGAAATCAACGTCGATTGTCACCGCATCGTGGCGCTGGTCAAATTTCTGCTCCAGCGTTGCGGTAATACGGCGTTCGTTCAACAGCCGCGTGACCATGCCCAGACGGGCTTTCAGATCAACCGCATCCAGCGGCTTGGTGACATAATCGGTCGCCCC
The DNA here is from genome assembly GCF_030161095.1 of Cypionkella aquatica. GTDB lineage: Bacteria > Pseudomonadota > Alphaproteobacteria > Rhodobacterales > Rhodobacteraceae > Cypionkella > Cypionkella aquatica. Next base: position 298,954 of record NZ_BSPP01000004.1, on the reverse strand, counting down.
TGCGGCGAAAGCATCGTCAATAAACCGCTTTCCCGTCATCGCGGTGATCATCACGATGGGCGTGCGGCGATAGGCCGAAATGCTGCGAATACGCTGACACAGCTCTACCCCAGTCATCCCCGGCATTTGAATATCCAGCAAGATGCAGTCAAACGGCTCGGGCGTCAGGTGCAAGATCTCAAGGGCTTTCATCCCCGACGGCGCAACAGTCACCTCATCCTGACCCAGAGTGTTGAGCATCAGAACCAGAACACCAAGAAAAACCGGATCGTCGTCAACAGCCAACAGCTTCATGATTATCCCTCTTGAACGATGCCTTAAGATTGAATCGCTGGTCTTAAGTGCCAGCCAATACAATCTATGAGAGCAAGCTAGGAGGCAATTTTGTCAAATGTCTGGCGAAGAGAAAAATTACTTAAATATTAAAAAATATCGTCCTGAAAACCGCAACGCGTCCGATCTTTTGAAAATCACTAGCTTTATCAACAAGATAAATGACTATCAGCTGCCTTGCCCAACACCCTTTTCCGCCAAAAAGAACCGCATCATCAGCGCCGACGCATCCGGCCCGGTTGAATCCGCATAAGATCCTGCCTTATTTCCGCCAGACCACGCATGCCCGGCGCCTTCCAGCAACCACAGCTGCACCAGCGCTGCATCGCCCGCGCCACCATAATCGCGACGGACATAGGCGCGGCCATTGACGCTGCGTTTGCTAGTTTTGACAGGCTCTGCACCGGCGCCAACCGCCGCTGTCAGCAGCATTTCGGCGTTTGCGGGATGCACCGTGCTGTCCGCATCACCCTGAAAAATGATCCGCCGGGGTGGATGAGCGCCCTGATCCGGCAACGTCTCTGCCCCTGCGCCACCATTGCGCATCGCAGCCATTGCCGAAAACACGTCATGCGCCGCACCGCGCGCCAGCCCGGAATGAATCCCCGCCGCCGCAAACAGATCCGGGTAAACATCCGCCAGAATAGCAGCCATTGCCCCGCCCGCCGACAGGCCCGCTACAAACACCCCCTCGCGCTTCAGGCCAAATTCCTGCATCAGCTTGCGGGTCAATGAGGCCAGAATTGCAGGCTCGCCACTGCTGCGCCGTTGATTGCTGGGGGCGAACCAGTTCCAACAGGCCGCCGGATTGTGCCGCGTGGTTTGGGCCGGATAGGCAACCGCCAGATCATGCTTTTCTGCCAGCCGGTTCATATCGGTGCCCCGCGCGAAATCATCCGGGTTCTGCTTGCAGCCATGCAGCATCACGATCAGCCCCTTGGGCGGATGCGCGGGCAGATACAGCTTGTAACCGCGCGCCCCCGCCGCTGTCCGATGCGTCCGCGTCAGATATTGCGCGCCCGCAGCCAAGCGTGGCGGATCATCCGCCGCCACTTCCGGCGTCAACCCTTGCACCTTGCGTAACTGCTGCAACACTGTGCCCAAGGTCTGCCCCACCTTTGGCTTGCGTGCCACCTTAGCCTTGCGCGCCACCTTCGCCTTGGGCACCAGCGCCGCCAGCGGTGCAAGCGCCATCCCTGTCATCATCTTTTGCAGTGATTTGGCAGCCTTGCCCAGCTTGGCGGGCCGCATCAACCTATTGGCCCGGCGCATGGCCGCAGCGAAGGGGCGTTTCATCCCAATGTCCTTGCATGGCGGGCAGGCATAGCGTGGCCTCTCCTGCTATAGTTGGGGCATCTGCGCTGCAAAGCAAGGCAGCTTAGACCCCGCGCACCAGCAGATCGGCCCCGGTTTTCTGCCCGATGATCTCAACCGCCAGCCCGTGCCGCGCGAACCGCTCGCGCACCTTGTCCACCGCCGCCAAAGCCGTGATGTCCCACAGCTGCGCCCGCGTCAGATCAATCGTCACCGGGCCGTCATGGTCAATCGGGTCAAACGCCTCGATAAACGCATCAGCCGAGGCGAAAAAGATCTGACCTTCGACCACATAAAGATCGCCGTCGCGCCGCACCTGCTGCATCCGCGCCACCTTGGCGGCAAAGAACACCCCGCTCATCAGCACGCCAACCAGCACGCCCAGCGACAGGTTGTGACTGATGATCGTGACCGCAACCGTCACCAGCATCACCAGATTTGACAGCAGCGGCGTGCCGCGCAACCGCCGCAGCGATCCCCAATCAAACGTATCAATCGACACCATGATCATGATGGCCACCAGCGCCGCCACCGGCACTTGCCCGACAACATCCTTCAGCGCCACCATCAAGATCAGCAAAATCCCCCCCGCCGCCATCGTTGAAAGCCGCCCGCGCCCGCCGTATTTCACGTTTGACACGGTCTGCCCGATCATCCCGCAGCCCGCGATGCCGCCAAACAGACTGGTCGCCATATTTGCCAGCCCCAGCCCGCGCGCCTCGGCGTCTTTGTTCGACGGAGTGCCGGTTTGATCATCGACCACCCCCGCCGTCATCAGCGATTCCAGCAGCCCCACCATCGCAATCGCCAAGGCGGGCAGGAAGATGATGTTCAGCAACTCCAGATCAAACGGCACCTGCGGCAGCGCAAAGATCGGCAATCCCTCTGGCAATTGGCCCAGATCGCTGATCCGTGGCACATCAATGCCCAACACCGCGCAAAGCCCGGTCAGCACGATGACGCAAATCAGCGGTGCCGGAATTGCCGTGATCAGCCGTGGCGCAAGGTAGATGATCGCCAGCCCCGCTGCGATCACGCCATAGCCCAAAGCCCCGGCGTTCACGATATGCGGCAGTTGTGCGGCAAAGATCAGCACCGCCAGCGCGTTGACAAACCCGGTGCGGACCGAGTTCGACACATAGCGCATCAGCGAAGACAGCCGGGCAAAGCCGAACAGCACCTGAAACGCGCCCCCCAGCAACCCCGCCGCGAACAAATACTCAATGCCATGCTCGCGCACCAACGGTGCCACCACCAGCGCCACCGACCCTGCCGCCGCCGAGATCATCGCAGGCCGCCCGCCAAACAGCGCGATCACAATGCTGATCACGAAAGACGAATACAGCCCCACCGACGGGTCCACCCCCGCCGTGACCGAAAACGCGATCACTTCGGGGATCAGGGCAAAGGTTGCGACCGCCCCGGCCAGTATTTCCCGCACAGGGTTTTCGCGCCATTGGCGCAGATAATGGGGTAAAGTGCTCATGATTTTGATGTTACGCGATTGATGCGTTGTCCAGCGGATCGGCGGCTGGAATAGCCACCCGGGATTGCACCGGGTCCAAGTGAGTCTTGCACGGGCTTAGGCGATCATCGTGCGAATGCCAAGCTGCAACCGCGTTGCGCTGGCTTTTGCAATATCCTTCAAAAGCCTGCAATCGTTAAAAATTCGTTAATGCGGCACAGTCAAGATGCTGATATAAAACAGTATTTTTTGGTCCCGAGTTGGGACCATCAGCCAAACGCCTGCCAAAGCAACCGCAAGGCCATGCCCGTCGATGTCACCACCAGCAAAGGTTTGATCAGCCGCGCCCCGATCCGCATCGCAAGTTTGGCCCCCAAAGCCGCGCCCGCCACCTGACCCACAGCCATCGCAAGGCCAACCCCCCACCACATTGCCCCGCTCCAGACAAACACCGAAAGTGACCCAAGGTTCGAGGCAAAGTTCAGCATCTTGGTGTGGGCCGTCGCCTTCAAAACGCCGAACCCCGCCAGCATCACAAAGGCCAGCATAAAGAAGCTGCCCGTGCCCGGCCCAAAGAAGCCATCATAGGCCGCAATCATCGGCACGGCGGTAAAGGCGAACACTGCAGGCTTGATCCGTTCCACCCTGTCCGCATCCGTCAGCCCCGGCTTCAGGGCAAAGAACAGCGCCACCGCAACCAGAATAACCGGCATGATGATCCGCAGCACCTCGGCAGGCATCAGATGCGCCACCAGCGCGCCCATCCCGCCGCCCAACGCCGACACCGCAGCCATCCCCAACTGATCCAGCGGCCGCACATGCCCCGCCCGCGCATAGGCCAGCGCCGCCGTCCCCGCGCCAAAACTGCCCTGAAGTTTGTTGGTGGCCAAAGCCTCAATCGGTGACGCCCCCGCCAACAACAGCGCCGGAACCGAGATCAGCCCGCCCCCGCCCGCAATCGCATCGACAAAGCCCGCAAAGAACGCCGCCAACACCAGCAACAGCACCAGATGGCTGGCAATCTCAAACACCGCTCACCTCGAACCGCTTGGAAACCCGCCCGACCACACGACCATCTTTCAACCGATACGCGGCATCATGGGCGTAATCGACAAACCCCCGGCGGCTGTAATAGCCCAAACCCGGCACATTATCGCCGCGAATGGTTGCATTGATCGCCACCAAGCCCTTGGCCCGCGCCACCGCCAAAGTCGCCGCAAACAGCGCAGCCCCCGCGCCCGTCCGCTGCCGATCCGGGTTCACATAGCTGCCAATATCGCCCCAATCATCGGCGAGCGCTGCATTGCGCCCCAAGGACTGAAACCCGATCAGCCCGCTGTCATCCTCGGCCAGATGGCAACAAATCACCCCCGGCCCCGTGATATAATGCGCCTCTACATAACCCGCATCATGCTCAACCTCATGCGCCGTGGTGCCGCCGATGCGGATGATCCGGTTCTGCAAATCCGACATTGCGGCTGCATCCGTTGGCAGGGCAGGGCGGATGATCATTGGGCAAATTCCTCACGCGTGTAGCCCTGCATATACAGCAAAGCCGTCAGATCGCCGTGGTTTACCCGCAAATCGCACTGCGCCGCAACGCTCGGTTTGGCGTGCAACGCGACGCCAGCCCCCGCCAGCGCCAACATCCCCAGATCATTCGCGCCATCGCCCACTGCCATCGCCTCTGCGACCGAGATCCCCAGCCGCGCCGAAATCTCTTCCAGCGCCGCAACCTTCGCAGCACGGCCAAGGATAGGCTCCGCCACCTTGCCCGTCAGCTTGTTCTCGGCGATCAGCAACGTATTCGCCCGATTTTCATCAAACCCAAGCACACCCGCAATTGCCGCAGTAAACGCCGTGAACCCACCCGAGACCAGCGCCGCATGGGCTCCGTTCGCCTTCATCGTCGCCAGCAACACTTGCCCCCCCGGCATCAGCGTGATCCGGTCGCGGATCACCTGCGCGATCACCGATGCAGGCAGCCCCGCCAACAGGCCCACCCTTTCCCGCAGAGCCGCTTCAAAATCCAACTCGCCATTCATCGCCCGCGCAGTGATGCCTGCCACATGCGCGCCAACCCCTGCTTCATCGGCCAACTCGTCGATACATTCCTGCTCGATCATCGTGCTGTCCATATCCGCGATCAGCAGCTTTTTGCGCCGCCCCTCGGCAGGTTGCACCACCAGATCAATCCCCATGCCCTGCAAGCCCTGCCACACATCCCAACGGTTCGCGGGCATCGCCTCAAGACCAAATTCCGCCGCCACACCGGGGTCAAGCCAAACCGCATCGCCACCGCCCCAAGCATTGCGCAAGGATTCAACGGTGACACGGTCAAGCACCGGGCGGGCGGGATTGGTCAGCAAGGTGGCTACAAACATGATGTTTCCGATAGTGGAGATTTGTGTCGGTTTTTGCAGATGATGCGCCGGAATAGCGCGATTTTCCGGCTTGCGCCACCCCGGCGCGGGCAATATGCACGGCGGCGGGACACCCTTCCCCAACGAAGGGCTTATATCTGCGAGGATACTATGGCTGATCTATCCGCCCCGGCAACGCGCCCGGCTAACCCGCGTTTTTCTTCTGGCCCCTGTGCCAAAATCCCCGGCTATTCCCTTGATATGCTTAACGATGCGCCCTTGGGCCGCTCGCACCGTGCCTCTGTTGGCAAGGCCAAGCTGAAACAGGCGATTGAGCTGACCCGCGAAATTCTGAACGTCCCCGCTGACTACCGCATCGGCATCGTCCCAGGCTCGGATACTGGCGCGGTTGAGATGGCGATGTGGTCGCTGCTGGGCGCCCGCCCGGTCGAGATGTTGGCGTGGGAGAGCTTCGGTGAAGGCTGGGTGACCGATGTGGTCAAGCAGTTGAAGCTGGATGCGAAAGTTAAAATCGCGCCCTACGGCCAGATCGTTGACCTCGCCACCGTCGATTTCAATTCTGATGTTGTTTTCACGTGGAACGGCACCACCTCGGGCTGCCGTCTGCCCAATGCCGATGCGATCCCGGCTGACCGTCAGGGTCTGACCATCTGCGACGCCACCTCGGCGGCCTTCGCGATGGATCTTGATTGGGCAAAGCTGGATGTGACCACCTTCTCTTGGCAGAAAGTGCTGGGCGGCGAAGGCGCGCATGGCATGATCATCCTGTCGCCCCGCGCGGTGGAGCGGTTGGAAACCTACACCCCCGCATGGCCGCTGCCGAAGATTTTTCGCATGACCTCAAAAGGTAAAATCACCGAAGGCATCTTTGTGGGTGAAACCATCAACACCCCCTCGATGCTGGCGGTGGAAGATTACCTCGTGTCGCTGAAATGGGCGCAATCGGTCGGCGGTCTGAACGGGCTTGTGAAGCGCGCAACCGCCAATGCCAAAGTGGTGTGGGATTTCTGCGCGGAAAACCCGTGGCTGCAAAACCTTGCCGAAACCCCGGCGATTGCCTCGACCACCAGCGTCTGCCTGAAATTCAACGATCCCCGCATCAAGGATGGCGAGGCTTTCGCCAAAGCTGTCGCAAAACGGCTGGAGCAGGCAAAAGTGGCCTATGACATTGGCGCTTACCGCGATGCCCCTGCTGGCCTGCGGATCTGGTGCGGCTCCACCGTGGAAACCGCGGATGTCGCCGCGCTGATGCCGTGGCTCGCACATGCTTTCCACGCGGAAATCGCTGCTCAAGCTTGAAATCGCGGTGGGCATCAGGCCCACCCACCCCCTCATTTCATATGGAGTCCACCATGGCCCCCCGCGTTCTCGTATCCGACGAACTCTCTGAAACTGCTGTTCAAATCTTCCGCGACCGTGGGGTCGAGGTGGATTACATGCCGAAACTCGGCAAAGACAAAGACGCGCTTGCCGCGATCATCGACCAATATGATGGCCTTGCCATCCGTTCCGCCACCAAAGCCACCGAGAAACTGCTCAGCGTCGCCACCAAGCTGAAAGTGATCGGCCGCGCAGGCATCGGCGTCGATAACGTCGACATTCCGGCGGCGTCGAAAAAAGGCGTGATCGTGATGAACACGCCGTTCGGCAACTCGATCACCACCGCCGAACACGCCATCGCAATGATGTTCGCCGTGGCGCGGCAATTGCCCGAAGCCAACGCATCGACCCAAGCCGGCAAATGGGAGAAATCCCGCTTCATGGGCGTGGAATTGTTCAACAAAACCCTCGGCGTGATCGGGGCGGGCAACATCGGCGGCATCGTCTGCAACCGCGCCGTGGGCCTGCATATGAAGGTCGTGGCCTACGATCCCTTCCTGTCGGACGAACGCGCGAAAACCCTTGGCGTGCAGAAGGTCGAGTTGGAAGAACTGCTCGCCCGCGCCGATTTCATCACCCTGCATGTGCCGCTGACCGATAAAACCCGCAACATCCTGTCGGCAGAAAACCTTGCCAAAACCAAAAAAGGCGTGCGCATCATCAACTGCGCCCGTGGCGGTCTGATCGACGAGGCGGCGCTTGCCGCCGCGCTGAAATCCGGCCATGTCGCAGGCGCGGCGCTGGACGTGTTCGAGGTTGAACCCGCCACAGATTCCCCGCTGTTCAACCTGCCGAATGTCGTCTGCACCCCACATCTGGGCGCGGCCACCACCGAAGCGCAAGAAAACGTCGCGCTGCAAGTGGCAGAACAAATGTCGGATTACTTGCTGACGGGTGCGGTTTCCAACGCGCTGAACATGCCCAATGTCACCGCCGAAGAGGCCGCCGTGATGGGGCCGTGGATCAAACTCGCCAGCCATCTGGGCGCCTTCATCGGCCAGATGACCGAAGAGCCGATCAAGGCGATCAACATTCTCTATGATGGCACCGTCGCTGGCATGAACTTGGCCGCGCTCAATTCTGCTGTCATCGCAGGCGTGCTGAAAACCCAGAACCCTGATGTGAACCTCGTCTCGGCCCCGATCGTGGCCAAAGACAAAGGCATCCAGATCTCGACCACCCGCCAAGACAAGACCGGCACCTTTGATGCCTATATCAAAGTGACGATGGTGACAGAATCGCGCGAGCGTTCGGTCGCAGGCACCTGCTTCAGCGATGGCAAACCGCGTTTCATTCAGATCAAAGGCATCAATATCGACGCCGAAATCGGCGCGCATATGCTGTATACCACCAACGAAGATGTGCCCGGCATCATCGGCCTTCTCGGCATGACGATGTCGAAAAACAACGTCAACATCGCCAACTTTACGCTTGGCCGCGAAGGCATTGGCAAACAAGCCATCGCGATTCTCTATCTGGATCAAGCCATTGACCCGAAGGTGCTCGAAACCCTCGAATCCACCGGCATGTTCCAGCAGGTCAAGGCGCTGCAGTTCGAGGTCGCCTGAAGCTGACTTGCCAATTCGCACTGGTAGAAATATTCCACGGGGGGTCCGGGGGGCGTGAAGCCCCCCGGCCTTCGCATTGAGAGAACACCATGAGAACCTACGCCATCGGCGATATCCACGGTCATATCGAGCTTTTGCGTGAGGTCCACGCCTGGATCGCCGCCGATCAAGCCAAACATGGCCCCGCCCCGATCGTGCATGTCGGTGATCTGGTGGATCGCGGTCCCGATTGCCGGGGGGTGGTGGAATATCTGCGCGCGGGCATCGCCTCGGGTCAGGATTGGGTGGTGCTGAAAGGCAACCATGACCGGATGTTCACCAATTACATCGCCGACATTGCCTATCACGACCCCTGCCTGCGCCCTGATTATGGCTATCTGCACCCCAAGATCGGCGGGGCCGCGACCCTCGCTTCCTACGGCGTAAAGAACGCAGCCGACCGCCCGCTTGCCCCGGTGCATGCCGAGGCGGTCGCAGGCGTGCCGCAATCGCATCTCGATTTCCTCAACTCCCGCCCCAGCTATTTCCAGCGCGGCGAGGTGATTTATGTCCACGCCGGCATCCGCCCCGGTGTCCCGATGGGCAGCCAGACCGAGGATGATCTGGTCTGGATCCGCAAAGGCTGGCTGGACGATACCAGCGATCATGGCATGCTGATCGTGCATGGCCATACCGCCTTGGATGGCCCGACGCATTACGGCAACCGGGTGAATATTGACTCGAGCGCGGCCTATGGCGGCCCGCTGACAGGGGTGGTGCTGGAAGGCCGCGACGTGTTCAAACTCACCGCAGCCGGTCGCATCCCGCTGTTGCCGCCGATTTAATCGCGCGCATAGGGGTCGGCGAGTGCGGCGCCAACCGTGCCCGAACACGCGCCAAAGCCGATGCGATAGCCGTCGCCGCTCGCCGCACCGCGCAAGCTGATAGTGTCGCCATCCTCCAGGAAACGTCGCGCGCCGCCTGCAATCGCCACCGGCGCTTTGCCGCCGTGCGATAGCTCTAACAGACTGCCCCAGCTGTCTGCGGTCGCACCCGAGATCGTCCCCGACCCCAGCAAATCGCCCACATTCATCGCGCAGCCCGAGGTGGTATGATGCGCCAATTGCTGGGCGGCGGCATAGGAAAGCGCGGCTGCATTGGTGCGGCTGATCACTGTCTCGACCCCATTCTGCGGCGTCAAAGCAACCTCAAGCTCGATGGTGTAAAGCAGCGGCCCCGGCTCTGCCAAATGCGGCAACAGCGCCACCGCGCGCGGCTGCGTCGCGATACGGAACGGTTGCAACGCCGCCTTCATCACGATCCACGGCGACAGGCTGGTGGCAGTTGCCTTGCCCTGAAACGGCCCCAACGGCTGGCTTTCCCACGCTTGAATATCGCGCGCTGACCAATCGTTCAGCAAAACATAGCCAAAGATCATCACATCCGCCTCTGCCACCGTCACCGGATAACCATGCGCCGAGGCCTGCCCGACAATCGCGCCCAGCTCCAGCTCGAAATCAAACCGCCGTGACGGTGCGAAAATCGGCGCCTCGAACCCCGCGCCCTTCAGCTGCCCCCAAGGCCTGCGCACCGCGCTGCCCGACACCACCACCGAAGACGCCCGCCCGTTATAGCCCAGCGGCATATGCGGCCACGCGGGCGGCATCTCGGTTTGCAGCAAAGCGGCGACATTCTCGGCATGGTGCCGCCCCGCGTAGAAATCGGTATATTCCGCCACGATAAATGGCAGATGCAGCACCGCATCCGCAATCGGCACCAGATGATCCTCGATCACCCAGCGCTTGCTGGCCCCTTCCCGCAGCATCGCCGTGACCTGAGCGCGAAACTCGGCCCAAACCGCTGGCCCGGCCTCCATGAACTCATTCCAGAACGGCACGTCGAACAGCGGCTGATCGGCCAGCTTCAAAAGCCCCTCCGCCTCTAACGCGCTGATGTCCAAGATGAAATCGCCAATTGCCACCCCGCAGCGGCCAGCCTCATCGCCGATACTGAACACGCCACAGGGCAGGTTGTTCAGCGGAAAATCCGTCGCTGCAGCATTGGCACTGTCCACCCAGGATCTCAGCAGTTTCATCGCATGCTCCCTTAGCGATTCATCGACCGCAGATTGGCCAAAGCCGCCAACGCCAGCAGCCCGGTGACACCAGCCACCACCCAGAAAAAGCCGCGCGCGCCCATCGAGCTCAGGAACGGCGACAGGACCAGCGGTGCAAACACCCCGCCCACCAGCCCGGCCCCGATGATCGTCGGCGCGACCTTGACGTTATCCCCCATCTTGCGGGTCGCGGTGACATATTCGGTCGGAAAGAACATGCCCGCACAAAAGCCCAAAGCCACAAACCCCGGCCCCGGAGCCCACAAAGCCGCCACCAGCGCAGCCAGAAACGCCCCGATCAACGACAGCGTGAACAGACTGAACGACGCGAGCAGCCCTGCGACGAACATCAGCCCGATCCGCGCCGCCAGAAACGCAAGGAAGAACGCCGATAACAGCTGCGCCGCCGCCGTTTCAGACAGCCCGGCATTGATCAAAGCCGCTGGCCCCAGCCCGGTCAAACAGGCCTCGACACTGATCGCCACCGCACCAAAAATCAGGATCGGCAGGTTAAACCTGAACGGCGTGCTTGGCGCATTGGCCACCACCGTCGCATCGCGCCCCGCAGGCCCGGCGCAGGCGGTGATCACCACACCCATCAGCGCACAAATCCCGAAACTCAGCACCGGATCATTGCCCAAGGCCACAAACACCAACGGCGCGCCAATCGCGCCAATGCCAAAGGTGGCGTTCAGCAGGCTTAGCATCGCAGGCCCGCGCGCCCCGAAGGCCCGCAGCATGCGCGGGTTGAACACCACGGTCGCACAGCCATAGCCCATGCCCAAAATCACCGCACCCAGCAGCGTCAGCGGCCAAGCCAAGCCCAAGGCCATCAGCCCGGCCCCAAGCGTCATCGCCGCCACCACCATCCTTGGCGTCGCCCGCTGGCCCGCGAAAAACATCGCCGCCACCCCCAGCGAACAGCCGATCCAATGCGCCGAGATCATCAATCCCGCCGTGCCGATCTGGATGTCATAATCGCGCGAAAACACGGGCAGCGCCGGGCCATACAGCGCCGTCGCGGCCCCCATCAGGATAAAGCTGGCAATGCTGATCAACAGCAGGGCGGCATTGGTTCTGATCAGGTCTTGCACAACACTCTCCGGTTTCACGCGCCCGGTGTCCCCCGGCCAAACGCCACTGTCAACAGCGCGCGCTTGCGAAAATCGCGCACCGCTGGCAGGTTGGCACAATCGGCCCGCCCGCACCCTGTTTCGCGCCATCAACGCCGTGACGCAACGTCCTGATGGCAAGCGCGCTGCATCGTGGCAAAGCTGGGCCAGTGCCACCCGTCCCGCCTTAGAAGAAAGCCGCGCCATGACCGATATCTTCATCCTCTCGACCGCCCGCACCGCCATCGGCGGCTTTGGCGGATCGCTTTCGGCAATGCCACCAATCGACTTGGCCGCGCATGTCGCCAAGGCCGCCATTGACCGCGCCGGGATAGAGGCCGCAGCCGTCGGCACGGTCGTCTTCGGCCATGTCATCAACACCGAGCCGCGCGATATGTATCTGTCCCGCGTTGCTGCGATGCAGGCCGGGGTGCCGGAAACCACGCCCGCGATGAACGTCAACCGTTTGTGCGGCTCGGGCGCGCAGGCGGTGGTGTCGGCGCTGCAAATGCTGGCTCTGGGCGATGCCGAAATCGCGCTTGCAGGCGGCGCCGAATGTATGAGCCGCGCGCCTTACGCCGTGCAATCTGCCCGCTTTGGTCAAAAGATGGGTGACACCAAAATGCTCGATATGATGACGGGCGCTTTGACCTGCCCGTTTGGCACCGGCCACATGGGCATCACCGCCGAAAATGTCGCGGCCCAGTTTGGCATCACCCGCGAGGCGCAAGACGCCTTTGCCTTGCAATCGCAAACCCGCGCCGCCCACGCCATCGCCGAAGGCCGCTTCATCGACCAGATCGCGCCGATCGAGCTTTCTGGCCGCAAGGGCCACACCATCTTTGCGCAGGACGAACATCCGAAAGCCTCGACGCTGGCGGCTTTGGCCAACCTGCGCCCGGCCTTTGCGAAAGACGGCACGGTGACGGCGGGCAATGCCTCTGGCATCAACGACGGCGCGGCGGCGCTGATCCTGTCGCGCGGTCACGCGGATCGCGCCCGCGCCCGCATCATGGGCTATGCCGTGGCGGGGGTGGACCCAAAGGTGATGGGTCTTGGCCCGATCCCCGCCGTACAGGCGCTTTGTGCCAAGCTTGGTGTCAAACCTGACAGCTTCGACGTGGTGGAATCGAACGAGGCTTTTGCCGCGCAGGCTCTTGCCGTCAGTCAAGCGCTTGGCCTTGATCCGGCCCGCGTCAACCCGAATGGCGGCGCGATTGCCTTGGGCCATCCCGTCGGTGCGACGGGCGCAATTCTGGTCGCCAAAGCACTGGCAGAGCTAGAGCGCACGGGCGGCAAAACCGCGCTGATCACCATGTGCATCGGCGGCGGACAGGGCATCGCCTTGGCGATAGAGCGCGCGTAAAACATATGGCCGCTTTCCATACGGAATATGGCCGTTTTCTGGGCGCTTCATATCTCGTTAACACTCAGCGCAGCCGGACCTTGGATCTGGCCGATCTGCCGTTGGCGTCAATCACCGAAAGCGTGATGAATCCCTGTCCCAAACTGCCCAGCATCACCTCGCGCCCAGCCAAAGAGATCGCCACAGGCACCCCATTCGCCAGCCAAGTATAGGGCGCTTTACCGCCCGAAACCCGCACCAAAAGCCCCTCTGGCAGCATTTCAACCTCGGCACCATCGGGGGGAAAAGCCACTGTGGGCGCATCCTTTTCGGGCTGAAACGCGGCGTTTCGGTTGCGGAATTTGCGCAGGGGCTGTGGCAGTTCTGCGTTTGAAACCAACAAGGTAGCAGGCGGAGCCTCTGGCTGCGCATCCAGATTGCGCTTCAGTCGCGCAAAGGCCTGAAACAAAATCGGGGCTGCCAGATCCGCGCCAAATGCCCCCGGCACCGGCGTGCCATCCGGCCGCCCCATCCAGACACCGATGACATGGCGTCCGTCAAAGCCAATCGCCCAGGCATCGCGGTGGCCATAGCTGGTGCCAGTCTTATACGCCAAGCGGTTTTCCGGCGCTCCGGGCGGCGGCGCTAACCCCGCCAGAATATCGCCCACCTGCCAAGCAGCAGAGGCCGACAACACCCGTTGCCCTTCAGCGCGATCCCCCTTCATTTGGTGGGTCAGCGGCAGGGCAACACCACCCCTAGCGATAGCGGCGTAAAGCTGCACCATATCTTCAAGGCTCACCCCGATCCCGCCCAAAGCAATCGCCAACCCGGCCTGCCCCCCCGGCAGATCGTATTTGACGCCAGCTTTATCCAGTGATGCCAATAGCTTAGCAGCCCCCAACGCATCGGTCAGCGCCACCACGGGAATGTTCAAAGACTCTTGCAAGGCCTCTCGGATTCTGATCGTTCCCCGAAATTGGCGATCAAAGTTTTGCGGTTTATAGCCGTTGAAATCAGTGGGTTTATCGTCAATCAAAGTCTCGGGATGTGCCAGACCTTCATCGAAAGCCAGCCCATATATCAAGGGCTTAAGGGTCGAACCGGGGCTTCTGATCGCCCGCGTCATATCGACAAAACCCGCGCGGCGATCCGCCTTGAACGCCGCCGACCCGACCGAGGCCAACACCTCACCCGAGCCATGATCCGCCACCACAATCGCCACCTGCAACCGATCCCCCCGGCTGGCGACCACATCTGAAGCCAACCGCTCCAACTTGGTTTGCAAGCCCTTGTCCAGCGTCAGTTGGTGGCGCTTAAGCCCCTGTTCTTCTGCAATAATCCGGTCAGACATATGCGGTGCCAGTGCCGGAAATGCCCGCCTGACCGCAGGCACAATCTCGGTCCGCGCCGCCGCCATCTGCTCGGCATCAATCAAGCCATCGCGCAAAGCCCGCGCCAAAACCCTATCTCTGGCGTCGGTGGCCCGCGCCACAAACCGATCCGGCCTGCGCGTCTCCGGGCTTTGCGGAATGGCCACCAACAAAGCCGCTTCCGCCGAGGTGAGCCGCAAAGGCTCTTTGCCGAAATAGGATAAGGTCGCGGCCCTGACGCCCTCCAGATTGCCGCCAAAAGGCGCAAGGTGCAGATAAAGCGAGAGAATTTCCTGCTTTGACAGCCGCCGCTCCAGCGCCATCGCCACCCGCATCTGCCGCAGCTTGCCGTCGACCTGCCCGGTGGTGCCTTCTTCCAACAGCCGCGCCACCTGCATCGTCAGAGTCGAACCGCCCGAAACCACATGCCGATTCCAAACCGCCTGCAAAGCCGCACGCGCCAAAGCTTGCAGATCAACGCCGCCATGCTGAAAAAACCGTTTGTCTTCATAGGCCAACAGCGCCGCGATATAGTCCGGGTCTACATCGCTCAGCGCCACCTCCAGCCGCCAGCGGCCATCCGCCACCGTATAAGCACGCAGCAATGCGCCGTTGCGATCCAGCACCTCGACCGAGGTTTCTACCTGCAACGGCGGCAGGATCGTCGCATCAACCCATTGATCCAGCTTGTCATTTGAAAAGGCGGCGAGCCAAAGGCCCGCCGCCAGAACAAAGAGTAGGCGTGGCTTCATCACTCAGAAATCGTGATGGTGCCTGTATCGGTCCGGCCCGTCAGGTCGGGGCGATACATGTCTTCGACCGAGGCCGCAGGTTGATGGAAAACCCCCGGCGAGATTGCCCGGACAACATAGGCCAGCCGGAAGGTCTCGTTGTTGTAACGGTCAATCGCTGTCAGGAAACGGTCCTGCCGGAACTCGCTATGCGCCACTTCGGTCTCCAATCCCAGTTCCGACAAAGCATCCGCGCCCGAAGAGATCAGGTTGGGATTGTCGATCTCAAAACCGGCCGCCAGCGGATCGCTGACCATCAGACGGGCTTCGCCACGACCAAATGGCGTCACTTCCAGCACCGTGATCAGCCGCGCGCCGACTTTCACATTGTCCAACGTCGTCGCGGTGCCGTCCATGTTGTAGTAGTTGCGCGTGATGGCATAGCCGCTGCCGCCTGCCGGTTCAGGCTCTGACGGCACACCATAGGTGGTAACGGTCAGCGTCGTGTCACTATCGCTGGCGTTTTTCACTGTGACTGGCGCAGTGTTTGCGGCATCCAGCACCTTGACCAAGGGGCCCGAAGCCGGTGCGCCATCAATCAAAATACCATCCGCACCCTTGCGATCAATCAGCGCATTGGCCGCCAAAAGCGCCCAAGTTGCTTCCTGAGTGGACAGCGCCGAGGTGGTGGCGATGCGCGAAGTCAGCGCTTCGACATCCACCGCTTTCGAGCCGGATTCCGCCGCCAAAGCCAGAACCGCCGCCGCATCGCGGTAGTTGGTGCCATAGTCGGCGCGGAAGATCTGCTCTTTCTCGGGGCCTTTCAGCGCCTCGAGTGCCACGCCAGCGCGACGGAACATCGCATCGGCACGCGGTTGATCGCCGTAGCTGGCCAAAGCCGCCCCCAACTGCGCCATCGCCGCAGGTGTGCTGAACGCATCGCCCTTCACATCCGCATAATAGCGCAGATCGCCGACTGCTGCGGCCCCTTCACGCGCCAGAACCATCAGCGCATAAGCCAAAGCCTCACCGCCCGCATCGAAATCGGCTTGGTAGTTCACCTGATTGCGCAGGTTGTCCAAAGCACTGCGGAATGCCTGATCCGGCACCGCATAACCGCGCGCTTTGGCACGGCTGAGGAAGTCGGTGACAAAGGCATCCAGCCAGAAATCGCCGCCATTCTCCATCGGCCCCCAGAGACCGAAAGAGCCATTCGAGGCTTGGTTGGTCAGCACTTCTTCGACGGCTTGCTCCACCCGCAGTTTGATGTTGTCAGCGCCGGGCAGGTCCATCGCCAGTGCGACTTGGTCGAAATACAACAGCGGCAAGGCTTTCGAGGTGATCTGTTCGGTGCAGCCATAGGGGTAGGCGTCCAGTGCGGCCAAAACGCCGGGGGCGTTCAGGCGGGCGATGGGGCCAACCGCCATCGTGGCCTTGCCGGACCCCGGCAGAAGACCAGTGAAGGCATTGGCGTCAAAGGTAAATTCTTGACCTTTCTTCAGATCAAGACGGCTGACCCGCACCACGGCAGGGTCGTTGATCTGCACCGGAACAGTCAGGGTTTTCTTCAGAACCTTGCCGTCCGGTGTGGTCAAGGCGACCTCAATCGTCTGGTTGCCAATCGCATCTGCGGTGACTGGAATTGCGAAAGTGGCCTTTGCCTTATCACCCAGATCAAAGCCCGACGGCACATCACCCAGTTTCAGACCCGCCGACGACACATCCAGCGACATCCGACCCGAAGGCCCAGTGGCGTGGACTATTTCCAGCAGCAGGCGCGACGTGTCGCCCGGTTGCAGGAAGCGCGGCAGCGATGCCGTGACAACAACCGGATCGCGCACCAGCACGTCTGCGCTGGCTTGGCCGATGCCCTTCTTCGACCACGCCACCGCCATCACCTTCACCGTGCCATTGAACGAGGGCAGGGTGAACGAGGTGCGCGCATAACCGTCAGCGCCCACCTGCACCGGGCCGGTGAAATAAGCCACCAGCTCTTCTGTCGGAGGCGGCGCTTGCAGACGCGCTTGTGCGCCCGCATCGCCACCCGAACGCACCGAGCCTTCGGCCCCGTTCATCCCGTCAATCAGGCGGCCATAGATGTCGCGGATGCCAACCCCCAGTTTACGCTGGCCAAAATAGTGATCTTGCGGGTTTGGTGGTTGGAAACCGGTCAGGTTCAGGATGCCCTGATCGACCGCTGCGATGGTAACATAGGCGGTATCGCCTGCGGCCAAGCCATCGACTTTCACCGCCACATCCAGCGGCCCACGCGGTGCCGCTTCGGGCGCGGTTTCCACCGTCGCCTTCAGTGCGCGCGCGCCGGGGTCGATGGTGGCATGGGTCAGGCCCAAAGCCCGGGCCGGATTGCGGCCAGCCGCCACATCCATCGGACGCAGCACCGAAGCGGTGACATAAACGCCCGCGCCCCATTCATCAGTGACAGGAAGCGTGATCACATTCTCGCCTTCCTTGACCTCAACCGCCTGCATCGACACCAGACGGTTCGACAGCACGGTGATCAAAGCCGTGCCAGCCGCGCGCGGAACGATGCGCAAGGTCGCGGTATCGCCGGGCTTGTAGGCGGGTTTGTCCAGCGACAATTCCAGCGTATCGGGGGATTCACTGGCATCTGCGGGCGCATACCAACCCGCATAAAAGCTGGTCGAGCTTGCCGCCGGAGCACCATCGGTGCGCTCTACCAACACCTCATATTCGCCCCATTGCACCGGGGCTGCGATCTTGGTCGGCTCTGCGCCCAGATCTGCCGTCCCTTCGGCCACCTTGCTGCGGCTGGTCACAGGTTCCCAATTCCACGAGCCGCTGTTTTGATACCATTGATAATTCGTCTCAATCCGGGTGATCGTCCATTTGACTTTCATCGGCGCGGCTTTTGCGGCGGCATCAATGCCAATCAGGTTGAACGTAGCCTCTGCGCCTTCTGGCACCACGTCGGCGAACAACGGCTTGATGCCGATAAGATCGGACGAAGGGGCCAACAGTTTGCTGATCTTACGCTCTACCGGGCGACCCGAGCCTTCGGCCACGCGCACCGTCGCGCGCATTTCCAGCGGGCGGCCGGGGTCCTCGACGTCGGGCAGGGCCAGATCGACAACGGCCTTGCCGTCAGCATCGGTGCGGATGTCGCCAAACGACGACAGTTGCGCATCAAACGGCGCGTCATAGCGGCCAAAGGCGTAACCCGGCCAAGCCTCCAGCTCTTTGGCGGCGCGCAGCAGAACCTCGCCCTCAATCGCCAGATCAGCCCCCGGCGCGCCAAACAGATATTTCGCGTCCACCGTCACCTGCGGCACATCGCCCAAACGGATCGGTTGATCCGGCAGTGCCAAGGTAAAGTCGATACGTTCTGGCAAAAAGTCTTCGACCAGAACGGTTTGCGAGGTCAAAGCCGCCGCTTCAAGATCGGCATAAACCTCCAGCGTCCAGACCCCACGCGGCGCAGTTCCGCCAACGGGCAGCGCAAAGACATGGCCGCCTGCGCCTGCATCCGCCATCTGGGCGCGGCTATATTCCACCCCATCCGGGCGCTTGAGGATCGCGGTCAGCGGCAGACCTTCAATCGCCGAGGTTTCCGCATCGCGACTAAGGGCGGTCGCATAGATGGTTTCTCCGGCACGGTAGGCCCCGCGATCAGTGGTCAGGAACACATCAACCGGAGGGGCCGCTTCACGCCCCGCCACACCGCGATCAGAAAGATCAAATTCGGGGTCGGTCAGCGACAGGAAGGCAAGGTCGGTGTCGCCATCACGTACCACAATCATTGCGGGCGCTTGCCCACCGGTGCCCAAAGCCAAGCCCGCATCAAATTTGGCGTAGCCCTGCGCATCGGTCTTGGCCGAGGCCAAAATCTCATTGGTGATGGACAAAAGATCGACCGAAACGCCATCCTTTGCGGCCGCCGTGCCAAGGCTGCGCACGAAGACATGCAAGCCATCCACGCCCGACATCGTGGTCAGGCCCAGATCAGACACCACAAACCACTGCCAGCCCGCAGGCACCACGTAGGGATCAACGCCCGGCACCGAGGCCCGCAACGCATAGACGCCCGGAGGCTGGCCCTTCAGCGCCTCATCCAGCGGCAGGCGGGTGGTGACATCGACGTTGATCTCTTGCTTGACCGCCCCTTCGCCTTTCCAGATTTCCGAGCCGATCTGATCCGAGAAATCGTATTCCTGATAATCCGCCAGCGGCGCGCTCAGATAGCCATTCTGCAACGACCGCATAAGGTTACGATCCGTCACGCGGTAAAGCGACAGCGCCAGCTTTTCGGTGTTCACAGTCTCGACCGGAATCGATGCTGTACCCGAGCGCGGCAGCACATAGCCGCGCCCCGCAAAGCGCACGCCCGGATTGCGGTCGCGGACATAAGCGGTGATGTCGATGGATTTCGCCAAGGTTTGACCATCGGCGGCGGGCAGACCCTCGCGGAAGGTGATGGTATTGCGCGAGCCAAAGGTAACGCCTTCAACGCAAAGCTGCTGCCAGCCGTCCGTGGTGACGGTCAGACCCGCATCGGCAAGCTGCACATAGCTTGCATAGTCAACGCCCGATTTCGCCAGATTTTCCGAGAAATTCACGCAGATGCGCGGGCGGGCGGTGTCGGTTTGCACCACATTATCGACGATCCGAAAGCCGTATTTGCCAATCGCATCATCCAAGGCCAGCCCAGTGTCATCGCGCGGTTGCAAAGCTTGCGCCAGACGCAACGCCTGCACTTTGTCGCGGCCCCGGTCGATCTGCTCTAGCGCGTCGCCCATGGTCAGCAGGATCGAATGTTGCTGCGCCTTGTTGTCGGCGCGCAGATAGGCATTGGCCGCGGCGTAATAGGCGCGCTCGCGGTATGTGCGCTGTTGGTCGGCAGAATTCTGCCCAGCCACCAGCAACAGCCGCGCGTATTCGGCCCAATCAGCGGCGGAATCGGTCAGATTGACCGCAGCGCCCGCGTAATTGCTGGCCAAAGCTGCATCGCCATTTGCCTCTGCATCGGCGGCGGCGCTCAGATGATCTTCGGCGGAATAGCCGTTGGTGGTGTGGGTGTTGGCCAGTTGCTCGGCTTGGCTGGTGATACCAGACAACTCCCAGTCCTGCACAAAGTTCAGCTCTGCACGGCGGGCCTTGGCACGGTCTTCAGCGCCGGCTTCAGACTGCAGCACCACCCCGGAATAGGCCCCGGCAAAGGAAGCGGCCTCTCCAACAGCTGATTTCGGAAAGCACGAGCCGTTGCGGGTGTTGAAGGTAAAGGCCTTGCATTGCTTGTTTGTCAGGCAGGCACGCTGGCAGGCCTCAAGCGTTGTGTCGAAGATCGAGGCAATGTCACCGCCCGGCATATCGGTGTTTTCACTCAGCACCAATCGCTTGGCGGGCACCAGATCCTGCGCCATGACGGGCATCGACGCCAGCATGAACAGACCAGCAACCGCGTTCAGCACAAAACGACCATATCCAAACGACATAAGCAAAATCCTCCTGAAATCAGTGCCACGACTGTAGGGCGCGTGGTGCGGATTCGGCAAGCCATCTGATCTGGGCAACGAAACTTGTCATCTTAATCAGGGATTCATTTTGTTGCGCCAAATTGCTCAAGACTCGGGGCAGCAAGACCCTGACGCGCAGAATGTGGCGGATCGGATCAACTATGGAATTTGCGGAAAGGCTGGCAAAGGAAAGGCGCGCGCGGCTTGCGGCGGAACGCCTGCTGGAACAGAAAAGCCGCGAATTGTTTGCGGCCAATGCCAAGCTTGGCCTGCATGCCCGCGCGTTGTCAGATCAGATTGTCGAGCAGCGTCAGGTGGTGAAATCCGCCTTGACCGAGGCCGAGCAGTTGAAGGGCCAGCAGTCGCGCTTTGTCGAAGACCTTGACCGCGCCCATACCGTCGCCGTGATGGCAGAGCGGCGGTTGTGGGACAGCATCAACACCATCAAAGACGGCTTTGCAGTGTTCGATTCCGGCCTTCAGCTGGTTGCCGCGAATTCCGCCTATCTTTCGGCGTTCAAAGACCCGCAAATCGTGCCGGGCCTGCCCTATGTCGATCTGCTTTGCATCGCGGCCGAGGGTGGCAGGATCGAGCTTGGCGGCAGCACGCCCGATGTCTGGGTGGCCGATATGCTGGCGCGTTGGGACACCGAGGTGATCGACCCGATCACGATAAAATTCAAGAACGGCACTTGGATTCGCTTGGTCGATCAGCGCGCCCGCGACGGCGACATGGTCAGCCTTGCGCTGGATATCACCGAACAAATGCGAATTTGGGCCGCGATTGAGGCGGTTCCCGATGGATTCGTGCTGTTTGACAGAGAGGAACGGCTTTTGACCTGCAACCAGAACTACCGCGACATCTACCCTGTCTCTGCCGCCGCCATGATCCCGGGGGCGAAATTTGAAGACATTCTGCGCTATGGTCTCAGCCATGGCCAGCACCGCGACGCCATAGGTCAGGAAGACCAATGGCTGGCAGACCGCTTGGCGCAGCATCGCAATCCCGGCCTGCCGGTTGAACAGCAACTGTCCGACGGCCGCTGGATCAGAGCGCAAGATCACGCCACCCCAGATGGCGGCAGGGTCGGGTTGCGGGTCGATATCACCCATCTAAAAGAACAGCAGGTCGCGCTAGAAGCCGCGCGTGTCGCCGCAGAAGCCGCCAGCCGCGCCAAATCGGCCTTCCTCGCCAACATGAGCCACGAAATCCGCACGCCCATGAACGGGGTTGTTGGCATGGCAGAGTTGCTCTGCGACACCGCATTGTCCGAAGAACAGCGGCTGTTCGCGGAAACCATCCGCTCGTCGGGTGAGGCGCTTTTGGTGATCATCAACGATATTCTCGACTTCTCTAAGATCGAGGCAGAACGATTGACGCTGCATCCAGAACCCTTTGATATGGAACGCACGATCCACGAAATCACCATGCTGTTGCAACCGCGCGCCCGTGAAAAAGGGCTCGATCTGATGATCGACTTCGATATGTTCCTGCCCACCCGCTACATCGGTGATCCAGGACGTTTGCGGCAGATTCTGACCAACCTGATTGGCAATGCGGTCAAGTTTACCGACAAAGGCCATGTGCTGATCCGTGTCGTCGGGCTTGATGGCGAAGACGGGCGTCAGGATCTGCACGTCACGGTCGAGGATACCGGCATCGGCATCTCTGCCGAAAATCTGGCGCATATCTTTGGCGAGTTCAATCAGGTTGAAAGCCAGTCGAACCGCAAGTTTGAAGGCACGGGTCTGGGTCTCGCGATCACCAAGCGCTTGGTCGAACGGATGGAGGGTGAGGTCTGGGTTGACAGTGAACTTGGCAAAGGCGCGTGTTTTGGCTTCCGTATCCCGCTGCCAATCGCCGAAGACGCCGAGCAGCCGCGCTTGCCGATCAATGTAAAGCGGGTGCTGGTGGTCGATGATCAATTCATCAACCGCACCATTCTGGAACGTCAACTCGTGCCCTGTGGCATCGAGGTCCGGCTGTGCCGCTCGGGTGCCGAAGCGTTGCTGGCGCTGGGCGAAAGCAGCTTTGATGCGATCATCACCGACCATGAAATGCCAGAGATGGATGGCCTGATTTTGGCCAGCCATATTCGCGCCAAGGGCATCGAAACGCCGATCCTGCTGCTGTCGTCCAGCGTCGCCAATGCGCGCGAAGGCGAGGGGGCGCAGCATCTGGCCGCAACGCTGCAAAAGCCGATCTTGCGGGCCGACCTGTATCGGCGGTTGCAATCGCTGGCTGTTCAAGCTGTCGAGCCGGCCTTGGCGGTGGAAATCTTGCCGGAAGGCGCGCTGCGGCAAATGCGTGTGCTGGCGGCCGAGGACAATCGGACCAACCAGTTGGTGTTTCAGAAAATGGTCCGCCACATCGACATTGATCTCGTCTTCGCCAACAATGGCGTTGAAGCCGTGGCGCTGTTCCAAAGCTTCAAGCCCGATCTGATCTTCATGGATATCTCCATGCCCCAAATGGATGGCCGCGACGCCGCAAAAGCCATTCGCGCGCTTGAAGCTGGCAAAACCCATGTTCCGATCGTAGCGCTGACCGCGCATGCTTTGGACGGCGATTCAGAAGGCATCTTGGCCGCAGGTATTGACCGCTACATGACCAAACCCCTGCGCAAGGCAGAGATCACGCAGACTTTGGCAGGCTTTTGCCCCGTCTTTGCCCGCCCCATTCTGGCGGACGAGCAAGCGGCCTAAGCCGCCGCTTGTGCCACTTGGCGCGCGAAAAACAGCCGTGTCGCGTCAGATTGCGCGGCACGGAACGTATAGCCCCCCAGATCAAAGCCGCGCAGATCGGCGGGGTTGGTCAGGTGATGCTGGCTGATAAACCGCGCCATCGCGCCGCGGGCCTTTTTGGCCCAAAAGCTGACAACCTTGGCCGCGCCGTCGCGCTCCTCCAGAAACACCGGGGTCACCACCGTCAGTTTCAGCGCCTGCAGATCCACAGCCCCGAAATACTCTGCCGAGGCGCAGTTGATCAGAAACGGCGTCTGCTGATCGCTGGCCAAATTGTTCAAAGCCTTTGCAATTTTACTGCCCCAATAGGCATACAGATCAGCGCCTTTGGGGTTGGCAAGCTTGCTGCCCATTTCAAGGCGATAGGGCTGGATCACATCCAATGGGCGCAACAGCCCGTAAAGCCCGGACAAAATCCGCAAATGCCCCTGCGCCCAGATCAGCGTATCGGGGCCCATCGTGCGGGCTTCAAGCCCGGCATAGGTATCGCCGTCAAAGGTAAAGGCAGCAGGCTGCCCCGCCGCATCCGCGCGAAAGCTTTTGAATCGGGCATGGTTCAACTGCGCCAAACTCGGCGAAATATCCATCAGCGCGGAAAGGTCCTGCACGCTGAGCCCGCGCGCCACTTTTGCCAGACGCAGCGCATCTGTGGCAAAATCCGGCACCGTTGGCGCAAAATCACTGCTGTGGGCAGTTTCGTTCAGGCGTTTTGCCGGAGAAATGACAGTCAGCAAGGCGCGTTCCTTCGCGATGTTCGGTTGGGATGGGCGCTAGCCCTCTTGCAGAACCGCAAGAAAGGCCGCGCCAAAGCGGTCAGCTTTCAAATCGCCCATGCCCTGAATATCGGCCAGCGCGCCAAGGGTCGAGGGCCTGCGTTCGGCAATCTGTCGCAGGGTGGATTGCGTGCAGGACAGCAGCTTGCCGATGCCATCCGGCCCGCGCGCAAGTTGCAGTTGCACCTCGCACAGCCGATCATAGACCGCCCCCGCATCGCGCCCCGCCAAAGCACGCCGCGCTGGATGCATCGGAGCGGCAGCGGCACCGGTGATAATCTGCAAAAACGCAGCGCCATAGCTTTCCAGCTTTTTTGCCCCGACCCCCGAAATACCCATCATCGCGTCTAGATTGCCCGGGCGGATTTCTGCCATTTCAATCAGGGTCTTATCAGCAAAGATCACATAGGCGGGCACGCCTGCAGCCTCGGCCAAGGCCCGGCGCTTGGCTTTCAGCGCCGACAGCAGGCTGCTATTTTCCTCGGACACTTGGGTTTTGATCGCAACACGCGGCACGGCTTTGTCCACAGTATCGCGCCGCAACGTGATAGAGGCTTCGCCGCGCAGGATCGGGCGCGCGGCATCGGTCATCCGCAGCGCGCCAAACCGATCCGGGTCAGGCCGAACCAGATCGCGGCCCATCATTTGCCGGAACACCGCACCCCAAGCCGGTTTGGACAGATCGCGGCCAACCGCAAAGGTCGGCAGGCTGTCATGGCCTTTCTCGCGCACTTTGGGTGTGGCATTGCCGGTCAGAATATCAATCAGATGGCCCGCGCCGAACCACTCACCGGTGCGCAGCATCGCGGACAACGCCTTGCGCACAGCATCGGTCGCATCGAACAGCAACGCCGGGCGCTGGCACAGATCGCAGTTGCCGCAGGGTTCGGCGCTTTCACCAAAATAGCCCAGCAAGACCTGCCGCCGACAAGCCATCGCCTCGGCCAGACCCAGCAGCGCGTTCAGGCGGCCATGATCGGCGGCTTTGCGATCCGCAGGCGCAGCACCTTCGTCGATCTGGGTGCGGCGCAGGCGAATATCATCGGGGCCATATAGCGTCATCGTCTCGGCCGGAGCGCTGTCGCGGCCAGCGCGACCGATTTCCTGATAATAGCCCTCGATGGATTTCGGCAGATCGGCATGCGCGACCCAGCGGATATCGGGCTTGTCGATGCCCATGCCAAAGGCCACCGTGGCGACGACGATCAGCCCGTCTTCCTGCTGAAAGCGGATCTCGACGCGGCGGCGGTCCTCGGCATCCATGCCGCCGTGGTAAAAGCAGGCAGAGTGGGCGTCGGCCTTCAATGCCTGCGCCAAGGTTTCAGTTTTCGCCCGCGTCGCACAATAGACGATGCCGGACTGACCGCGCCGCGCCCCCGCAAACCGCAAGATCTGCTCACGCGGGCTGTCCTTGACGGCAAAAGCCAGATGGATATTCGGCCGGTCAAAGCCGCGCAGAAAGCTTTCCGGCGCTTTGCCGTCGAACAGCCGCGTGATGATTTCGGCGCGGGTTTCCTCGTCTGCGGTGGCAGTAAACGCCGCCAGCGGCACGTTCAGCGCGCGCCGCAATTCGCCAATGCGCAGGTAATCCGGGCGGAAATCATGGCCCCACTGGCTGACGCAATGCGCCTCATCCACCGCGATCAGCGTGCAGTTGATCCGCCGCAACAGTGTCAGCGTGGCCGCCGATGCCAACCGTTCGGGTGCCATATACAGCAGCTTCAGGCGGCCATCGTCCAGCGCGGCAAAGACATCTTCGGTTTCTTCCTCGGTGTTGCCCGAAGTCAGCGCGCCCGCCTCTACCCCCGCTTCGCGCAACGCCCGCACTTGATCCCGCATCAGCGCAATCAGCGGCGAGATCACCACCGTCACCCCATCACGGCAAAGCGCAGGCAGTTGAAAACACAAGGATTTGCCGCCGCCCGTCGGCATGATCGCCAACGTGTTACGCCCCGCCATGACCGCATCGACAATCTCTTCCTGCCCCGGGCGAAAGCCGGGGAAGCCGAAGATCGAATGTAGAAGGTCTTGCGGTGCGGGCATGGGCTTTCTTCGCGCCAAATCGGCGCTGACGCGATCAGATCAGGAAAAGCTGTACATATTGTTATAGACCACGATCCGCAGCGCATAAATCGCCAGCAGCACGATCAGCGGTGCCAGATCCAGACCCGGCGTGTTCGGCAAAACCGCGCGCACCCGGCTGTAAATCGGATCAAGCAGGCGGATCAGCCCATACCAGATTTGCGCGACCAAAGACTGCCGCAGGTTCAGCACCTGAAAATTGATCAGCCAGCTCATGATGATATGGATCAGGATGATCCACTTGGCGATATCAAGGATCATCAGCAGAATCTGAAACACAGAGGTCATCGGCGGCTCCAACCACAAGGGCAAACGCAATGGCCCTACTACAGATAGTGGCAGAGGTAACGCGACACCCCCAAAAGGGCAATGCTTTCCGCAGCGTTTTGGTTGACGAAGGCTGCGACAAAAGGCAGGTGAGGCAGCGGAGGTGCCCAATGTATCCGTATATTCGCATGGCGAAAGAGCTTTGGAATTTTCGAAGCGCGCCGCCCTTGGGCCTGTTTGATCCGCATATCAGCACGCATCGTATCTGGCCGTGGGATCTGGATCCGTGGCGCGAGTTGAACAATGGCCGCACCCTGACCCTGTTTGATCTCGGCCGCATCCCGATGTCGGTGCGGATGGGCTTTGAAAAGGTCGCCAAAGCCAACGGCTGGGGCATCACTGTCGCGGGCAATACCACGCGCTATCGCAAACGGCTGACGGTGTTTCAAAAGGTGACGCAGATCAGCCGGGTGGTCGGTTGGGATGATCGCTTCGGCTATATCGAGCAAAGCTTCTGGCGCGGTGATGAATGTACCAGCCATATGTTGTTGCGCTATGCGTTCATTTCCAAACGCGGCATGGTCAAACCTGCCGAGGTGATCGCAGCCCTTGGGCACCCGGCGCAATGCCCGGTGATGCCAGATTGGATCACGGCTTGGATCGCGGCGGATGCGATGCGGCCTTGGCCTCCGCTACGCAGCTAACGGCGCTTGCGCGGACGCGCTTTTTCAGGCTTGATCGCGAAAAACCGCACGAAGGTGCACGGAGGGGCAGGGCATGGCAACGCAGCGGCAGCGCATCTGGGGCTGGTGGTTTTACGATTGGGCCAGCCAACCCTACAACACCTTGTTGCTTACCTTCATTTTCGGCCCATATTTTGCCGAAGTCGCGCGCGGCTATTTCATGGGCACGGGCATGGAGGAAGAAGCCGCCAAAGCTGCCGCCCAAGCCTATTGGGGCTTTTGGTATGCGATATTCTCGCTGATCATCGCTTGCATGGCCCCGATCTTGGGTGCGGTGGCCCAAGGCACCGGGCGGCGGTTGATCTGGGTTTGGGGCTTCTCGGTGCTCTATGTGTTTGGCGCATTCAGCCTATGGCAGCTTGCGCCGGGGGCCGAGTTGGGGGCCTTGCGCTGGGCCGCGATCTTGTTCGGGATCGGTCTGATCGGCATGGAGTTCACCGCGATTTTCACCAATGCGCTGATGCCGACCTTGGACGACGGCGCGAATATGGGCAAAATCTCGGGCAGCGGCTTTGCCTTTGGCTATCTGGGTGGATTGATTGCGCTTGGCATCATGCTGTCGCTGTTCGTGTTGAACGGTGATTCCGAGGTGACGCGCGCAGGCATCGACCCGACCATATTCGGACTTGATCCAGAAGCACGTCAGGAAACCCGCATTGTCGGGCCACTCAGCGCTGTTTGGTATCTTATCTTCATGATCCCCTTCGCGCTGTGGGTGAAAGAGCCGAAGGGCGGGGCTGGTTCCTTTCACATCGGCGCGGCACTCGCCAGCCTTTGGGAAACGCTGAAAAGCCTGCGCTTCCGCCGCAGCCTTGCCGCCTATCTTGGCTCTACCCTTGCCTATAGCGATGCGCTGACCGGGATTTATGCTTTTGGCGGTGTCTATGCCTCCAACGTGCTGGGCTGGGACATTGGCAAAATTGGCGTCTTCGGTATCCTCGGCGGCATCACCGCGATGATTGCAAGCTGGCTGGGCGGAAAGCTCGACAGCCGCTTTGGCCCCAAGCCGGTGATTGTCGGCTCAATCGTGGTGCTGATCGTGGTCTGCCTTGTCATCGTCGGGATGGAGCGTGACAGCCTGTGGGGCATAGCGATGGACCCGGCCTCCACCACCCCCGACATCATCTTCTACATCTGCGGCGGTCTGATCGGTGCCGCAGGTGGCCCCCTGCAAGCCGCAAGCCGCACCATGGTTCTGCGCCACACAACCCCCGACCGCGCGACAGAGGCCTTTGGCCTGTTTGCGCTGTCGGGCAAGGTCACCAGCTTTATCGCCCCGGCACTGATCACGATTGCGACAGCGCTCACCCAAAACGCACGTTTGGGGATTTCTCCGATTGTCGTGCTGTTTATCATCGGGCTTATCCTGCTGATCTGGGTCAATCCGAAAGGCGAACAGGCATGATGCGATCTTTAATCCTGTGCATGGCACTGCTTGCAGCCATGCCTGCCCATGCCGAAAAGCTGGCGAACAAACTGTTTGGCGCGGCAGATAATCCAAGCCAACAGGCGCCCATGCCCATCGGGTCTTACGCGCGCGGCTGTGCGGCTGGTCTGGTGGAGTTGCCGGAAACGGGGCCGACCTGGCAAGCGATGCGCTTGTCACGGCACCGCAACTTTGGCCATCCGGTGCTGGTGCAATATCTGGAAGATCTGTCGCAAACCGCCACTCAGATCGGCTGGCGCGGGCTTTACATCGGCGATATGGGCCAACCGCGCGGCGGGCCAATGACCTCTGGCCATGCCAGCCATCAGATCGGTCTGGATGCCGATATCTGGATGCTGCCGCCCAAAAGCCTGAACCTGTCGCGCAAGGACCGCGAGAATATCAGCTCGATCCCAGTGCGTTCGGCCGATCAGCGCTCGGTGACTGCAAATTGGACACCGCGCCATGCGGCCCTGTTGCAGGCTGCTGCGTCTGATCCGCGGATCGACCGGATTTTTGTGGCCGCTGCGGTGAAGATCGAGATGTGCAAGACCGCCAAGCGATCCGACAAGAAATGGCTGCAAAAGATCCGCCCAATTGCGGGCCATGACACGCATTTCCATGTGCGCCTGAAATGCCCGAAAGGCGCGCGGCTGTGTGAAACCCAAAGCCCGACGGTTTCCGAACTGTCCAATGGTGGCGATGGCTGCGATGAAACCCTCGCATGGTGGGTGTCTGACGCTTATCTCAACCCCAAACCGGTCAAGCCGACCAAGCCCACCAAACCCGTGCCGCACAAGAAAGGCCCGCGTGAATTCACCATGGCCGATTTGCCCCGCCAATGCGCAGACGTGCTTTCCTCGCCGTAACGGCGGCCTTGGTGCTGGTCGCAGGCCCTGAAGGCAGCGCCAGCCCAACCCCGCCGCCGGGCTTTCTTGATGCATTTACCTGGAAAGTGGACACCCCGCGCTTTGGCGGGTTTTCTGGGATTGAAGTCGCCAAGAATGGCCGCGACATCACTGTGTTGTCGGATCGGGGTGCCTATACCACAGCCCAGATCACCCGCGATGAAGCCGGGCGGATCATCTCGATTGCAACCAATCCGATGCGAACCCTGCAAGATGCCGAAGGTGCGGCACTACAGCCCGGCTTTTCTGACAGCGAGGGTATCGCGCTTGCGCCCGATGGCACGATCTATGTCTCATTCGAGGGCCATGCCCGCGTCCTGCATTATGCAACGCTGGATGGCCCCGCGAAAAACCTGCCCTCGCCACCCGGTTTCAAGGCGCTGCAAGCAAACTCGGCGCTAGAGGCGCTTGCCGTCGATGCGGCAGGCACGCTTTACACCTTGCCAGAGCGTTCTGGTGCCGAACAAAAACCATTCCCGGTTTACCGTTTCAAAGGCGGCAAATGGGACAAAAAGCTGCAAATCCCACGGCTGGGCCGCTACCTTGCGGTTGGGGCTGATTTCGGCCCCGATGGCAAATTCTATCTGCTGGAACGGGATTTTCGCGGCCTTGCCGGATTTTCCAGCCGTCTGCGCCGCTTTACTCTGGGGCCAAAGGGCTTTGATCAGGGCGAGGTTTTGTTGCAGACCCCGGTTGGATTGTATGACAACCTCGAAGGTGTCTCAATCTGGCGCGATGCGGCAGGGCATTTGACGGCCACGATGGTATCGGACGACAATTTCAAATTCTTCCTGCGCAGTCAGATTGTGGAATATCAACTGCCCGATTGACACCGCCCCCAAGGCCGCGCTACTCCGCCGCGTCCCGCAATGGGCGAACCTACCCCCCAACCAAGTCTCCGCGACCTTGTAAAAAACGGAATAAACATGAACAAACTGCTGCTTGGCGTGATCGCCATGGCCATCATCGTGGTGGCCTCGAATATTCTGGTGCAATATCCGATTGGCCAATGGCTGACCTGGGGCGCCTTCACCTATCCCTTCGCCTTTCTGGTCTCTGAACTCGTCAACCGTTTCCACGGTGCCCGCGCCGCCCGCCGGGTGGTTTATGCTGGCTTTGCAGTTGGTCTGGTCTGCTCGGCGATTGGCACGCAGATCATTGGCGAATTTGGTCCGCTTGTCACCTTTCGGGTGGCGGTCGCGTCTGGTCTGGCGTTTCTGATCGGCCAATTGCTGGATGTGACGATCTTTGACAAACTCCGCCGGGCCGAGTGGTGGCGCGCGCCGTTCCTAGGCTCGCTGATGGGGTCGTCGGTAGATACGATGATCTTCTTCACTCTGGCTTTCTCGGCTGATTTCATCTGGTTAGAGCCTGCAAATGATGTGTCTTGGGCGACCGGTCTGGTGCCGCTTTTGGGCTTTGGCCCCGAGGTTCCGCTATGGCAATCGCTGGCCTTGGCTGACTTTTGTGTAAAAGTTGCCGTCGATTTAATCGCCCTGATGCCGTTCCGCCTGGCCATTGCAAAATACGCAAGCCGCGCTGCGTAAAACCTTTTGACAAACCGAAAATCTGTGTCAGGCTTTCCTTATCGGCAACATTTTGAAAGGAGGTGACCCAGTGTCTAGAGTGATATTGGAGAGCGGTGTCGGGACAGTCATGGGGGGTGTTTTCTAGGGGCAGCCCTCTAGCGAAACAGACCACAGATTGGGCTTTTGATACCTAACTGGCCCATCTCCTTAGATCTCGGAAAGGGTTGCCGCATACAGGCCGGCAGCCCTTTCTCTTTTCCAGAACCCCCGCTAGTTTGCGCTTATGTTGTGGATCACCGACACCATTTCAATTGCGGATTGGGAGCTGAGCGAAAGCTTCATGCGCGCCTCGGGGCCGGGTGGCCAGAACGTCAACAAAGTATCCACGGCTGTTGAATTGCGTTTTGAGGCCGAACGCTCGCCCAATCTGGCACCGGGGGTAAAGGCGCGGTTGAAAAAACTCGCTGGGCGGCGCTGGACGCTGGAAGGCGCGCTGATCTTGCAAGTGGAAGACACCCGCAGCCAGGCCCGCAATCGCGAAATCGCGCGTGAACGTCTGGCCGATCTGATCCGCGCCGCGTTGGTTGCCCCGAAACGCCGCATCGCTACCAAGCCCAGCTACGGCAGCCAGTTGCGCCGTGTCGCCGCCAAAGTGCAACGGGGCGAGGTAAAGGCCCTGCGTGGCAAACCGGGCGATGACGAATGACCATTGAAGCTTTGGCAGCCGAGGCCGTAAGCCATTGGAATGGCAAGGTAACGCGCCTTCTGCGCAACCGCGAAAACGCGGTGTTCGAGGTGGCTTTGCCCATCGGGCGCGCGGCGCTACGTCTGCACCGTGTCGGCTATCAGGACGATGCTGCGATCAGATCAGAACTTTGGTGGTGCGCCGCTTTGGCCAAGGCCGGGGTCGCCGTGCCCGCCGCTTTGCCCAGCCGCACCGGCGCGTTTCTGGTGAAACTGTCCAATGGCCGCAACGCCTCGATCATCGCGTGGATGGAGGGTGAAGCCTTTGGCGAGGCCGGAAAACCGCTGCCCTGCGCGCCCGAAGACCGCTTGCCGCGGCACCATGCCTTGGGCGCTTTGCTTGCCCGCGTGCATGCCGAGACGGATCGACTGACCTTGCCGCCCGATTTCACCCGCCCCCGCTGGGATATTGACGGTCTTGTGGGCGCGACCCCGTTCTGGGGCCGGTTCTGGGAGCATCCCTCGGCCAGCCCCGCGCAGGTTGAAATCCTGCATGCCGCGCGGGCGTTTTTGCACCAAAACCTGCGCGAGCATCAGCAATCGGGCGGCGATTTCGGCCCGATCCATGCCGATGTGCTGCGCGAGAATATCCTTGTTCACAACGGCGCGTTGTCACTGATCGACTTTGACGATTCCGGCTTTGGCTTTCGGCTCTATGATCTTGGCACCGCCCTTAGCCAGAACCTGCACGAGCCCGATTACTCCCAAATCCGCGATGCTTTGGTGGCAGGCTATGCGCAAACCCGGCCCGCCACCGCTGCTTTGGCGGATCTGTTCACACTTGCGCGCTGCTGCGCTTCGGTCGGTTGGGCGGCGCCAAGACTTGCGCCTGATGATCCGGTTCACGCATCCCACATCGCCCGCGCGGTCCGTTGTGCGGTGCGGGTGATGGCCTAAACCACCAGCGGCTGCGCCACTTGGTCGCCGACACCGAACACCCGCTTGTAGCGCTCGATCTGATCCGCCGGGCCCATCGCCTTGCTTGGATTGTCAGACAGCTTGACCGTGGGGCGGCCATTGGCGGCAATCGCCTTGCACACCACGCTGAACGGAGCCAGCCCATCATCAGGTGCCAAGCCTCTGAAATCATTGGTCAGCATAGTGCCCCAACCGAATGAAACCTTGACCCGACCCCGGAACTGATTGTGCAATTCGACGATCTTTTCGACGTCCAGACCATCCGAGAAAATCACCAGCTTTTGCTTTGGGTCTTCGCCGCGTTCCTTCCACCATTGGATCGCCAGCTCTGCCGCCGTCGCCGGATCACCGCTGTCAATCCGCATCCCTGTCCAGGATGCCAGCCAATCCGGCGCATTTTTCAGAAAGCCTGCAGTGCCAAAAGTGTCGGGCAAAATGACGCGCAGATTGCCGTCATGTTCCTCCTGCCAATCGGCCAGAACCTGATAAGGCGCCTGCGCCAGTTCGGCATCCGAGTTCGCCAGCGCCGCATAAACCATCGGCAATTCATGTGCGTTGGTGCCGATTGCCTCCATCTCGCGCCGCATCGCGATCAGACAGTTTGAGGTGCCGGTGAATTTGCCCTCCAGCCCCTCTTGCATGGCTTGCACCGCCCAATCCTGCCACAGGAAAGAATGTCTGCGCCTTGTGCCGAAGTCGGCGATCTTCAGGCCGTCAATCTCGCGCAACAGGGCGATCTTTTCCCATAGCTTGGTCATCGCGCGGGCATAAAGCACCTGCAATTCAAACCGCCCCTGTTTTTGCAGCACCGCACGGCTGCGCAGCTCCATCAGCACCGAAAGCGCCGGGATTTCCCACAGCATCACCTCGGGCCAGCTGCCCTCAAAGGTCAATTCATACTGACCATCGCGCTTTTCCAGATGATAGGCGGGCAGCCGCATGCCCTCGAACCATTCCATGAAGTCCGACCGGAACATTTGCCTTTTGCCGTAAAACGTATTGCCGCGCAGCCAAGTGCTTTCGCCCCGCGTCAAGCTCAGCGAGCGTACATGATCCAACTGCTCGCGCAGCTCACCCTCGTCGATCAGATCCGCCAGCCGCACGGAATGAGAGCGGTTGATCAAACTGAAGGTCACGGTCGTATCCGGCCTGTTACGGAAAATAGACTGACACATCAGCAGCTTGTAAAAATCCGTGTCGATCAAAGAGCGAACGATCGGGTCGATCTTCCACTTGTGGTTCCAGACGCGTGCGGCGATATCAACCATAGTGGCCCTCCCTTTGCGACAGTGTCTACGACAGGAACGCAGGCAACGTCAAAACGATCCCTGCCGAGATTTCGGCATCCCTGCGGTCAGGCAACCCAATTCACCCCCGCAGCCAGACAATTCGCCTTGGCCTCGGCAAGCGTGCCGTTCAGGTCAATCGCGCGGCAGGCACCTGCCAGCAGTGTCACCGAAAAGCCCAGCCGCGCCGCATCTATCGCCGAATAGGCCACGCAAAAATCCAAGGCCAATCCCACCAAAGTCACTGAAGTGATCCCGCGTGCCCGAAGATAGCCCTCCAGCCCGGTTGGCGTGCTGTGGTCATTCTCGAAAAACGCCGAATAGCTGTCGATGCCGCTGCGAAAGCCTTTGCGCACCACCAGCTGCGCCGGATCACTGCGCAGATCGCTGTGAAACGCCGCCCCCGAGCCCCCTTGCACGCAATGCACGGGCCACAGAACCTGCGGGCCATAGGGCATTTCTATCACCGAAAACGCCTCGGCCCCCGGATGATTTGCGGCGAACGACGTATGGTCGGCCGGGTGCCAATCCTGCGTCAGCACCACGCAAGCGAACTCATCCATCAACGCATTGACCTGTGGAATGATCGCCGCGCCGTCCGTCACCGCCAAAGCCCCACCGGGGCAGAAGTCATTCTGGATGTCGATCACGATCAAAGCTTCATCGCTGCGGCGCATGGCGGTCTCCTGTGCGGTTTTCCGTCGGCTATGCGGCAGCATATGCCCGGTCAATCAAAACCTAAACTTGCCCTGCGCCGCTGCAAGGCGTAAATCGCGGCCATGCTGACCGTAGCCGCGCTTTATCACTTCACCCGCTTTCCCGACCCCGCAGCCCTGCGCGGGCCGCTGGTAAAGCTTTGCGAAAGCCAAGGCGTGAAAGGCTCGCTGTTGCTTGCCGCCGAAGGCATCAACGGCACGATTGCAGGCCCTGATGCCAGTATCGCCGCCGTTCTGGCACATCTGCGCGCGCTGCCCGGCTGCGCGGGGCTAGAGCATAAGCAAAGCTATGCCGCCAAGATGCCATTTCGCCGCTTGAAGATCAAACTAAAGCGGGAAATCGTCACGATGGGTCAGCCCGACATCGACCCGGTGGCGCGCGTGGGCTCTTACGTCGCACCGCAGGATTGGAACGCCCTGATCGCTGATCCTGATGTCGTGCTGATCGACACCCGCAATGATTACGAGGTCGGCATCGGCAGCTTTCAGGGCGCGGTTGATCCCGACATTCGCACCTTCCGCGATTTCCCTGCATGGTGGCAGACCCACAAAGACGCATATCAGGGCAAGCGCATCGCGATGTTCTGCACAGGCGGTATTCGGTGTGAAAAATCAACGAATTACCTTCTGGGGCAGGGGGTGAATGAGGTCTATCACCTCAAGGGTGGCATCCTGAAATATCTCGAGGAAGTCCCGGCCGAAGCCTCGGCTTGGAATGGCGAATGTTACGTGTTTGATGGCCGGGTTTCGGTTGGTCACGGCTTGGTGCCGGGTGATTACGACAGCTGCCATGCCTGCCGCCGCCCGATCAGTGCTGCAGACAAGCAGCGCCCGGAATATGAACGTGGCGCGTGCTGCCACCACTGTGTTGCGGAATATACCGACGCCGACCGCGACCGCTTCCGCGAGCGCCAGCGCCAGCTTGATTTGGCCGCAGCCCGTGGCGAGGCACATTTTTCAGACTAGCTGCTTTCGGGAAACCGCCAGCTTTCGGCTTCGGCCCCAATGTCGCTGGCGGCTTGTTGCAATGCTGGCACCTGCGCCTCTAACCCCGGCAAACTGCTGCGCGCCGTGCTTGATGTGACCGACAAAGCCCCGATCATCCGGCCCAGCCCCGTCAGAATCGGCACCGCCACACAGATGATGCCAGCCTCATGCTCTTCGCGGTCAAAGGCATAGCCGCGCTGTCGGATCGTCTCCAGTTCCGCCCGCAGCGCAGAGGCGTCCAGCGTGTGCGCTGTAAATCGGTGGAACGACTGTCGCGCCAGCGCCTCTGTCAGCGCCGCATCCTTCATGAACGCCAGCATCGCTTTGCCGACACCGGTGCAATAGGCTGGCCCCACCTTGCCCGCTTGCGAGAACATCTCGACCGGGCGCGTCGCATTGCGCTTGTCCACATACAGAACCTGCCCCTGATCCATCTGCGCCAGATGCACCGTTTCGCCGGTTGCTTGTGCCAATCGGTCCAACACCTGCCGCGCCAAGGGTGCAAGCGCGCTTTGCGACCAAGCTCCATGCGCCAGCCGCACCAGCCGCAGCCCCAAACTATAGCTGCCGCGCGCCTCGTCATAGGCCAACATGCCCTGATGCGTCAGCGTTTGCAGCAGCCGGTACAGCGTCGCCTTGGGATAGCCACCCTGCGCCATCAGATCGCTGAACCGCACCGGCGCCCGTGCCGCAACCATCTCCAGCACGTCCAGCGCCTTGCCCACAGTGCCGTCTTGCTGATTGTCGCGCATCGGCTCTCCAGTGGAATTGACAGGACCTATGGTAAGGTGCATGATTTCCACTATGCAAGACTTAGTTTCAAATAATGGAACCATTTGATGATTTCGGACTGGATTGCGGTCGATTGGGGCACCTCGAACCTGCGTGCTTGGGCGATGGGGCCGGATGGAGTGCTGGCCTCGGGCAGCTCTGACGACGGTATGGGCAAGCTGACGCAGGCCGAGTTTGAACCGGCCCTGTTGCGGCTGATCGCGCCATGGCTGGGTGCGGGGCAGACCCCGGTGATCGCCTGCGGCATGGTCGGTGCGCGGCAAGGCTGGCGCGAGGCACCCTATCGCCAAACCCCCTGCGCGCCTGTCGCTTCGGGGGCGCTGATGGCGGTGCAAACCGATGATCCGCGTCTCCGCATGATGATCGCGCCGGGGCTCAGCCAATCCAAACCTGCCGATGTGATGCGCGGTGAGGAAACGCAGATCGCCGGAGCGCTGGCGCTGCTGTCGAACTTTGACGGCGTGTTCTGCCTGCCGGGCACCCATTCCAAATGGGCGCATGTGTCGGCGGGCGAGGTGGTCTCGTTTCAAACCTTCATGACTGGCGAGATGTTCGCCCTGCTGTCGCAACACTCAGTTCTGCGGCATGGCATGGGCGGCGAGGGCGAAGATG
The DNA here is from genome assembly GCF_030161095.1 of Cypionkella aquatica. Classification (GTDB taxonomy): domain Bacteria; phylum Pseudomonadota; class Alphaproteobacteria; order Rhodobacterales; family Rhodobacteraceae; genus Cypionkella; species Cypionkella aquatica. The sequence continues at coordinate 261,835 of NZ_BSPP01000004.1, read as the reverse complement.
ATGCGGCCTTTGCCGAAGGCTTGGCGGATGCGATGGCGCGGCCAGAAAAGATCTCGGCCCGGCTGTTCACCCTGCGCGCCGAAGGTCTGCTGCATGGACTGTCCCCCGCCGCCGCCCGCGCGCGGTTGTCGGGCCTGCTGATCGGTCTGGAACTTGCGGCCGCCAAACCCTACTGGCTGGGTCAGCGCATCGCCCTGATCGGGGCTGCAGCGCTTTCAACCCGCTACGCCGACGCCCTTCAAGCGCAGGGTGCCGCCTCGGAAACTCTGGACGCCACCGCCTGCACCCTTGCAGGCCTTGCCGCAGCGCGCGGCCTTATGCAGAAAGCCATGCCATGACACGCCCTTTGATCGCCATTCTGCGCGGCATCACCCCCGCCGAGGCCACAACCGTCGCCGAGGCTTTGATCGCCGCAGGCATCACCCGGATCGAAGTGCCGCTGAACTCGCCACAACCCTTCGACTCGATCGCGGCAATGGCCAAGGCATTTGGCGCGCAGGCAGAAATCGGCGCAGGCACGGTGCTTACGACCGCAGATGTGGCCGCCGTAGCCGCTGCTGGCGGCAAGCTGATCGTCTCGCCCAATTGTAACCCGGAGGTCATCCGCGCCACCAAGGCCGCAGGCATGGCCAGCTGGCCCGGCGTGATGACCCCCACCGAATGTTTCGCCGCCCTCGCCGCCGGGGCAGACGGGCTCAAGATCTTCCCCGCCAATCTGATCGGCCCAGACGGTTTGAAAGCCATCCGCGCCGTGCTGCCGAAAGCCACGCAAGTCTATGCGGTCGGCGGCGCTGGCGCGTCAAACTTTGGCGAGTGGATCAAGGCGGGTGCCGACGGTTTTGGCATCGGCACCGCACTCTACACCCCCGGTCTGTCGGTCGCCGAAGTCACCGCCAAAGCCCGCACCATTGTCACCGCTTATGACGAGGCCCGCGCATGATCTTCGATCCCCGCCTGTGTGATCTGGGCGAAGGCCCGCTCTGGCATCCCGCGCGTCAGCAAATGTTCTGGTTTGACATCAACAACCAGAAACTGCTGTCGCAAGACCGCGACGGCCCCCGCGAATGGCGCTTCCCCGAGATCGTTTCCGCCGCGGGCTGGGTCAGTGACGATGTGCTGCTGATCGCCGGAGAGCGCGATCTCTTCCTGTTCGACCTTGAAACCGAAGAGGTCGAACCGCTTTGCCTGCTGGAACAAGACAAGCCAAAGAACCGCCCCAACGATGGCCGCGCCGACCCGCTTGGTGGCTTCTGGATCGGCACGATGGCGAAAGATGAAGCCATCGGCGCAGGCGCAATCTACCGCTTTTACAAGGGTGAATTGCGCAAGCTTTACAGCGACATATCCATCCCGAACGCGATCTGCTTCCCCCCCGCCGGGGCGTTTGCGCATTTCACCGATACTGTCACGCAAAAGGTGATGAAAGTGGCGCTGGATGCCGAAGGCTGGCCCAATGCCACGCCCGAAGTGTTTCTGGATCTGACCGCCGAGGGGCTTTACCCCGATGGCGCGGTGATCGATGCCGATGGTGTGATGTGGCTTGCACAATGGGGTGCGTCGCGCGTTGCCGCCTATGATCCGCAAGGCCGCTTCCTGCGCGCCGTTGCCGTCGATGCGCCGCAAACCACCTGCCCGGCCTTCGCGGGCCCGCAGCTGTCAGCAATGATCGTCACATCTGCGCGCAAGAACCTTGATGCCGCCGCGCTGCAAATCGCCCCGCTGTCCGGTGCGACCTTTGTGATCGAAGGGGTCGCAAAAGGGCAACGTGAACATCAGGTTATATTGGGCGAACCCTAAGCAAGAACCACGGCGCCCCGGGTTTGATCCGGGACCTCATGCTGTGATCAGAGGCCCCGGATCAAGTCCGGGGCGCCGTGCTGAAAAATCCTCAGGCCCGCACCGATACCCGCCCGGCCACCGGCAAAAACGCAAACCCATTCGGCCCCAGTACCAGTTGCGCGCCATCCAGAGCCGCACTCTGAGACGGCCCTTCCAGCCCCGCAACCCCTTCAACCGCCACAGAAACCTCGGTAGGTGACAGGTTGAACACGCACAGCAACGCATCGCCGCGGGTAAACGCCAAGATCGGCTCGGGCACACGGAAGAACACCGTCGCCCCTGCCGTCAACGCCTCTGACCCGCGCCGATACTGCAACATGGCGCGATAGGTCTCCAGCACCGACCCCGCGACCCCTGCCTGAGATGCCACGTTCCGCGCCAATTGCGGCGCTTTCACTGGAAGCCACGGCTTGCCCGCCGAAAATCCAGCGTTTTCAGACGCATCCCACACCATCGGCGTCCGGGTGTTGTCGCGCCCCACAGGCTCTGGCCAGAAATTGATCCCCTGAGGATCGGTCAATTCCTCAAACCCCAAGACGGTATCGGTCTGTCCCAGCTCTTCGCCCTGCCACAAGCAGATAGAGCCTTGGAATGATAGCAACAGCGCCCCCGCTTGCCGCGCCAACGCATCTTGCGACACCCCATGCTTGGCCCACCGCGACGCCTGCCGCACCACATCATGGTTGGAAAACGCCCACATCGGCCAGCCATTCGGCGCGCCGGCGAAGAATTCCTCGATCTTGCCGCGAAAGAACGCGGCGGAATAATCGTAGCCCATCATCTCGAACGAATAGCATTGATGCAGCCGACCGGGGGCGGTGTATTCGCCCATCATCCGAATGGCATGATGCGCCTCGCCCATTTCGCCCACAGTCGCGCGGTCGGTATATTCATCCATCACGCGCCGGATACGCTCCATCCAGCCCAGATTTTCAGGCTGCCCCTTTGAGAACAAATGATATTGCATCTCATACGGGTTGCCATCGGGCTTGGTTTTCACCCGGAAATCGGCGGCATCATTGCGGAACAACGCATCTTTGTAGAAATAATTCACCGTATCAAACCGGAAGCCATCCACCCCGCGATCCAACCAGAACCGCAGCACAGATTCCATGTAATCCACCACCGCCGGATTGCGGTAGTTGAAGTCCGGCTGCTGCGACAGAAAGCTGTGCATGTAATACTGCTTGCGCCGCGCATCCCAAGTGAATGCCGGGCCACCGAACACCGACAGCCAGTTGCAGGGCGGCGTGCCATCGGGCTTGGGATCAACCCAGATATACCAATCAGATTTGTCGTTATCGCGGCTTTTGCGACTTTCGGCAAAGAAGGTGTGCTTGTCGGATGAATGGTTCAGCACCTGATCAATGATCACCTTCAGACCCAGATCATGCGCCCGCGCAACCAGCGCATCGAAATCGGCCAATGTGCCAAACACCGGGTCAACGTCGGTATAATCGGACACATCATAGCCCATATCCAACATGGGCGAGGTGAAAAACGGCGACAGCCACACCGCATCGCAGCCCAGATCCGCGATATGATCCAGCCGCCGCGTGATGCCCTTCAGATCGCCAACCCCGTCGCCGTTGTCATCCTGAAACGACCGCGGATAGACCTGATAGGTCACCGAACCGCGCCACCATTCCGCCATACCCCGCCTCCGAATATCTGTGTTGCCCAAGCCTAAACCGCTTTGAACACGCTGCACAATCCGCCCCGCCCTTGTGTCCGCACAATTCTTCCGTTGACGCGGCTTGCCCATCGGCTAACCGTGACGCCCAAGCAGGAGCCTTGCCATGATCCAAACCCCGCCGAAATCCGGCATTTTCACCCCCGTTCTGATTTCCGGCTGCGTGATCCTGATGCTTGGCTTTGCCATCCGCGCCAGTTTCGGGGTGTTCCAGATCCCGATTGCAGCCGAGTTCAACTGGCCACGGGCCGAGTTTTCCATGGCTATTGCCATTCAGAACCTGGCTTGGGGCGTTGGTCAGCCGATCTTTGGCGCGATTGCCGAACGCTTCGGCGACCGCCGCGCCATCATCGCAGGCGCGATCCTCTATGCGTTGGGGCTGGTGCTTTCCAGCTTTGCTGTGACCCCCGGCCAGATGCAATTCTTGGAAATTCTGGTCGGTTTCGGCATCGCAGGTACCGGCTTTGGCGTCATCCTTGCCATCGTGGGCCGCGCCGCCAAACCGGAAAACCGCTCGCTCGCGTTGGGGATCGCCACCGCTGCAGGGTCTGCGGGCCAAGTCTTTGGCGCCCCCGCCGCACAAATCCTGCTGAACTACTATCACTGGCAAGTGGTGTTCATCATATTCGCCGTGGTGATCCTGTGCGCTTTGTTCGCGCTGCCCTTCCTGCGCTCGCCCACCGTCGCCACCAAGGCCGAGCTGGACGAGTCGCTGGGCACAGTGCTGAAACGCGCCTTCAAAGACCCGTCCTTCACCATGATCTTCGTCGGCTTCTTTTCCTGCGGCTATCAGCTTGGCTTCATCACCGCCCACTTCCCCGCCTTCATCACCGAGAAATGTGGCGCGATTGACCCCTCGGGCTTGCTGGCGGATATCGGCATCACCACCACCTCAATCCTGGGCGCAATCGCTATCTCGGTGATTGGCCTTGCCAACATCGCAGGCAGCATCATGTCCGGCTGGCTTGGCAAACGCTACACCAAGAAATACCTGCTGTCGGGCATCTACGTCGCCCGCACCGTGGCCTCAGCCTTGTTCATCCTGCTGCCGATGACGCCTGCATCTGTGCTGATCTTCTCGCTGGTGATGGGCAGCCTGTGGCTGGCGACCGTGCCGCTGACCTCTGGCCTTGTCGCCCATATCTACGGCCTGCGCTACATGGGCACTTTGTATGGAGTGGTGTTCTTCTCGCACCAGCTTGGCAGCTTTCTGGGCGTCTGGCTCGGCGGCAAGTTCTACGACATGACGGGCGATTACAGCCTCGTGTGGTGGATCGGCGTGGGCGTGGGCGCGTTCTCGGCCATCGTGCATCTGCCCATCCGCGAGAAACCGCTTCTGGCCCAGCCCGCTTGACCCGATAGGAGCCACAATGCGCATCGGTATCGCGGCCCTTGTTCTGGCCTATGTGCTCAGCCAATTCTACCGCGCGTTTCTTGCGGTCCTGTCACCTGTGCTGAAAGCAGAAATTGGCGCAACAGCCGAAGACCTCGCCTCGGCCTCGGGGCTGTGGTTTCTCGCCTTCGCGCTGATGCAAATTCCGGTCGGTATCGCGCTGGACCGGATCGGTCCCCGCATAACCTCCGCCGGATTGCTGGCGGTAGGCGGCCTTGGCGCTGCGATTTTTGCCACAGCAACCGGGCCGGGCGCGATCAATCTGGCGATGGTGCTGATCGGCATGGGCTGCGCGCCAGTGCTGATGGCCGCATACTACATCTTCGCGCGCACCTTCTCGCCTGCGGTGTTTGGCACGTTGGCGGGGGTGGTGATCGGTATTGGCTCGCTGGGCAATCTTGCGGCCTCGCTGCCGTTGTCGCTGGCGGTCGAGGCGATTGGCTGGCGCGGTGCGATGTGGGGCCTGTGTGGGCTGACCCTGATCACCGCCGCCGCGCTTTGGCTGCTGGTCCGCGATCCCGCCCGGGTCCAGCACACCAGCAAAGGCTCGATCTTTGATCTGCTGCGGATGCCAGCACTTTGGCCAATTCTGATCATGATGGCCGCCTGTTACGCGCCCTCGGCGGGCTTGCGCGGGCTGTGGGTGGGCCCCTATTTCGCGGATGTGTTCCAAGCCGACGCCACCCGGATTGGCATGGTCACGCTGATCATGGGGCTGGCCATGGTTGCGGGCAATTTCGCCTATGGCCCGCTGGATCGCCTGCTGGGCACCCGCAAATGGTTGATCTTTGGCGGCAACGCCTTGGGGGTTGCCTGCCTGCTGGGACTTTACACCCATCCCGCCACCCCCGGCCCCCTGCCCATCGCTTTGCTCGCAGGCGTTGGCTTTTTCGGCGCATCCTTCCCGATGGTGATGGCGCATGGCCGCGCCTTCCTGCCGCCGCATCTGGTCGGGCGCGGCGTCACCCTGATCAACCTGTTCGGCATCGGTGCTGCAGGCATCATGCAGATGCTGACCGGGCGCTTGCACCACGCCCTGACCCCCAGCGCCACCGCGATCAACAGCGCCCCGCCCAGCACCCCCTATGCTGCGCTGTTCGCCTTCTACGCCGCCCTGCTGACACTTGGCCTGCTGGTTTACCTTGTCTCAAAAGACCGCACCGACTGACCCGCCTTCGTTTTACGCTTTCCCCGCGCCGCCCCATGCGCTAACAGGCCACGTCTTTGATGGTCACAGACAAAATTCTAGGAGACCCCGATGGGCTATAAAGTCGTCGTCGCGGGTGCCACGGGTAACGTGGGCCGCGAAATGCTGAACATCCTCGCCGAGCGCGAGTTCCCGATTGACGAGATTGCCGCACTGGCTTCGCGCAAATCGCTGGGCACTGAAATCAGCTTTGGCGACAAGACCGTAAAGACCAAGGATCTCGACACCTTCGACTTCACAGGCTGGGACATCGCTTTGTTCGCCGTGGGCTCGGATGCCACCAAAATCTACGCGCCCAAGGCCGCCGCGGCTGGCTGCGTGGTGATCGACAATTCGTCGCTCTACCGCTACGACCCCGCCGTGCCGCTGATCGTGCCGGAGGTGAACGCCGATGCGATTGCGGGCTATACCAACAAAATGATCATCGCCAACCCGAACTGCTCGACCGCACAAATGGTTGTGGCGCTGAAGCCTTTGCACGACCGCGCCCGCATCAAGCGTGTGGTTGTCAGCACCTATCAATCGGTGTCGGGTGCCGGCAAAGAAGGCATTGACGAGCTTTGGGATCAGACCAAGGGCCTTTACGTTCCCGGTCAGGAAGTCGCCCCGTCGAAATTCACCAAGCAGATCGCCTTCAATGTGATCCCGCATATCGACGTGTTCTTGGATGATGGCTCGACCAAAGAAGAATGGAAGATGGTCGCGGAAACCAAGAAAATCCTCGACAAGAACATCAAAGTCACCGCGACTTGCGTGCGCGTGCCGGTGTTCGTCGGCCATTCGGAATCGATCAATATCGAGTTTGAAGACTTCCTTGATGAACACGAGGCCCGCGATATTCTGCGCGAATCCCCCGGTATCATGGTGATCGACAAGCGCGAAAACGGTGGCTACATCACCCCGATCGAATGTGTGGGCGATTACGCCACCTATATCAGCCGCATCCGTCAAGACAGCACGATTGATAACGGCATCAACCTGTGGTGTGTGTCTGACAACCTGCGCAAGGGTGCCGCCCTGAACGCCGTGCAGATCGCAGAACTGCTGGGCAGTCGTCACCTGAAAAAGGGCTGATCTGGCCCGCGTTAAATTGGAAAAGCCCTGCCATTTGGCGGGGCTTTTTTTATGCCCCGATTGCTGCGCGCCCTACAGCCGAGCAGACCATGCGGCAGATGTGAACCAAGCCACCCGATCAACCGCCGATGCGCGAAACTGGCTAAAATACACAACATCTTGTGTAAAATTCCGAAAAATCGGCATAAAAACACAAGTCTGTCCCCGCTGGGACAGATTTTTCTGTGATAAATCGCATCCGTAGCTGGCCTTCCTCAGGCCGCAACGCCCGCTTTCAGCCCGTCATAAACCGCTTCTTCTGCGGTGCGCGGCGCAAGGCAATCGCCAATCTGGGTGAAGGCAATTCCCAATGCGCCCAACTCGGCTGCCAAGCCATCGACGGGCACATGCCCAAGGCTGAGCACCAAAGTATCCACGCCCGAAATCTCCATCGCCTCACCGCTCGGGGTGTGCTGCAAATAGACCGTATCCTCGGCGGTGCCGAACAGCCGGGCATAGGGGCGCACCTCGATCTGCAAGCGGTGCAAATCAGCCGCCATCGTATCGCGCACATACAGCGGCAGGCTTTCGCCGGGGTGCAAACCGTTCACCGCCAAGGTGACACGCGCGCCATCGCGGGCGGCCATCTCGGCGATCCCCGGCGCGATCCAGTCGCAGCGCCAATCCGCAACCACAACCCGCGCGCCCAGTTTGACCTCGCGCCGCAGCACCTGCCATGCCGTCACGATCTGAATCTGGCCATCGGTCGGCAGGTCGGGCACATGCGGCCGCGCCCCGGTGGCAATGATCACGGTATCGGGCGCTTCGGCCTGCACCAGCGCGGCAGTCACCGTCACGCCCCGCCGCACCTTCACCTGCGCACGTTCCATTTCACGCGCAAGATTGGTGATAATGCCGCCAAACTCCGCGCGCTTCGGCAGCAATTGCGCCAGCAAGGCCTGCCCGCCAAGCTGGCTTGCAGCCTCATACACCGTCACATCATGGCCGCGCTTGGCGGCCGTAATCGCGGCTTTCATCCCCGCCGGACCGCCGCCCACCACCATGACCTTCTTGCGCCTGTCCGTGGGGCTCAGCGTGCCAAAGGCCAATTCGCGCCCGGATTCCGGATGCTGGATACAGGAAATCGGCAGGCCGCGATGGAAATGGCCAATACAAGCCTGATTGCAAGCGATGCAGGCGCGGATGTCATCGACAGCACCTGCTTCGGCCTTGGCGGGCATCTTGGGGTCACATATCAACGCCCGCGTCATGCCGCACATATCCGCATGACCCGCCGCGATAATCGCCTCGGCTTCTTGCGGCTGATTGATCCGGCCCGCGACAAACACCGGAATTTTCAGGGCTTTGCGATAGGCCCCGGCATCTGCGGCGAAATAGCCCGCAGCAAAGGCCATGGGGGCTGCAATATGCACAGCACCACCGATGCTGGCCGAAGTGCCCGTGGTGATATTGACGAAATCGAGGCTGGATTCGAGGGCGATACAGGCAGCAAGCGCCTCGGGCTGGGTCAAGCCGTCTTCGTCACGCTCGCCTGCGGAAATGCGCAGACCGATGACGAAATCCTGATCGGTTGCCGCCCGGATCGCGGCCAAAACGCGGGTCAGGAAGTGCAGGCGCGCGGTGTCAGAGCCGCCGAAATCATCGTTGCGCAGATTGACCCGGGGATTCAGAAACTGTGCGGGCAGATAGCCATGCGAGGCGACAACCTCGACCCCATCAAAGCCCGCGATGTGCAGGCGCTTGGCAGCAGAGGCATAGCCCGCGATGATTTCCTCAATCATCGCAAGGGATAGCACGCGCGGCATCACATGAAAGCGTTCGTTCGGCACGGCAGAAGGGGCGTAGGCGACAGCCAGCAAGCCATCAGCGCTTTCCATGATTTCGCGCCCCGGATGGAACAACTGGCTAAAGATCACCGCCCCCTCCGCATGAACCGCTTTTGCCAGTTCGGTATAACCGGGGATACAAGCATCCGTGGTCGCCATCAAAAGGTGCGACGTATAGCGCGCCGTTTCATGCACCCCCGCCACCTGGGTGATGATCAAGCCCACCCCGCCCTTCGCCCGCGCCTGATGATACGCGATCAGCGCGGGATTAACGGTGCCATCGGTGGGCATGGTGGTGTCGTGCCCGGTGGACAGGATGCGGTTCCTGATCTGGGTACGGCGCAGGGTGATCGGTGCGAACAGATGCGGAAAGCTGGTCATGGCGGGCCTGTTGGTTGCTGCGTCTTAGCTAACAGGTCAGTAAAAAAATGGAAGATATTTTTACTATTGGCAAATAAACTTGCGATTATTGTGCAGCTGCGGCATGTTTGCGGCATGGATGATGTGACTGATCCCGCAGGTTTTTTGGGTGAGCGGATGCGCGGTTTGCGCAAGCGCCGTGGGCTGACTTTAGCTGATCTGGCCGGGGCGGCGGGGTTGTCTATTGGATATATCAGCCAGCTGGAGCGTAACCTTGCCTCGCCGTCCATCCCGGCTTTGGTTAGCATTGCCAAAGGCTTGGGCGTCACGGTGCAATGGTTTTTCGCAGGCGAATCGCCGGTTCCAGACGCCGAGCGTGGCTATGTCATCCGGCGCGATAACCGGCTGAGCCTGCGCTATGCGGGCGGTATCGTTGATGAATTGCTCACGCCCAAGCTGAGTTTGCAGGTTGAGATGATCTACAGCCGGATGCCCGCCGGGACGGAAAGCGAGAAATCCTACACGCATGAGGGCGATGAGGTGGGCTTTGTGCTGCAGGGCCAGTTGGAAATCTGGATCGGTGATCGGCACTTTCTGCTGAACGCGGGCGATACCTGCAGCTATGCCTCGTCCGAGCCGCATCGCTATCGCAATCCCGGCCCGGAAGAGGCGGTGGTGCTGTGGGCGATCAGTCCGCCGAGTTTTTAGCCATGGCTTTCAGTGCTGCCAGAAAACCCGCGAACAGTTTGCGCATGGCGGGCTGTTTATAGGGAAAGATCTGCGGGCAATCCATGTCATGCACGATCATCGCCACGTCCAGCTCGAAGACCAGCAAGCGGCCGTCGGGAAGTTCGGCACAATCAAGTCCAAAGTAATCAAGGCCGATGCGGTGGTAAAGCGCGGTGAAGGCTTGCGCGTGGCGTTGGGCGAAGTCCTGATCGAATTGCGCCATCCAAGCAGCCTCATCTGCGCGACGGGCGGGCTGATTGGCCATATCTGCGTTCAGGTAATGCACCATCCAATGCGCAGAGCTGGCCATATGTCCGGCAAAGGGTTTCCCCTTGATCAGAACGATGCGCTGCTTGGTATAGAGGCCGTTGCTGCCACGATAATCAATGAATGGCGCTGTATAGACTTCGGGCGCATCATGGGCGCGCAGCCATTCGGCAAGATCGCCAGCACCGTTGATCCGCGCCATGCCAGCCCCGGCATGGGTGCCGACCGGGCGCAGGATCAGCGGTGCTGCGATCGGGGTTGTCATCAGCAGATGGATCAGATCAGAGCGGGATTGCCGCAGAGTGGGCGGGGTGTAAAGGCCGGGCGCATCAGCCAAGGTGCGCGTCACGCGGTCGCGCGACAGATTGGCGATGGTGGCAGCATCCCGGTTGGCGATGGCGGTGGGCCAATGCTGCAGTTGGGCGTGCAAATGGCGCAGAACCGCGGCGTTTTCTGGGGATTCGCCGATAGCCATGAAGGCCACATCATGCACTGGCAGGTCGGCAAGCTGGGTATCCGTGTCGACGAAATGCAGGATCAGCACCGCATCTGATCCGTGCAGCAGAAAATCCAGTGGCGTGTTTGCCATGAAGTCGCCCGCCGTCACAAAAGCCAGAATCCGCAACCCAAGACCGGAGCCATGGGTGATCTGATAGCTTTTCTGCAGCGCAATCGCGTGGCGCTGCATCTGCGCGCCTTCCACCGCAAGATCGCCGCCTTGCAGCATCAGCAACGTCGCCAGATCCAGCAAAGCCCCCGGATCGGCGACAGGGCCTTGCACGCGGGCCACCAGTGCGCGGGTCAAGGCGGATTGACTGGCACCGGCATAGGCCATCCGCACGATGGCACCATAGCCGATGCTGGGTGGTTCGGGGGTAGGGCCGATCACCAAATTCTGGTGCCGAGCTGAGGTCGCAAGCTGCATAAACTCTCCTTCACACGCGCCGTTCTGGCGTGCGTTCAGGCGTAAAGCTTGTTTCTAAAGAAACCGTTTCCGGCAGTGGATTTTGCGCCGCCCCGCTTTAACCGCTGACGCCGATGGCTTCGGCCAGATCCTCGGCCTGTTCGCAATCGCCACACAGATCTTGCAGCTTTTTCAGATTGGCTTTGGCCGCATCGGTTTGACCCAGTTCAACGAACATCTCGCCCTGATATTCCAGCGCGCCAAGATGGCCGGGGTTGAGGGTCAGCGCGGTGGTGTAGGATGCCGCTGCCACATCCATATTGCCCAGCTTGCGGTTGGCATAGCCGCGCAAGTTCCACGCATCGGCGTTTTCTGGTTGTGACGCGGTCAATTGATCCAGCAGCGGCAAAGCACCTGCGTAATCTTCGGCAGCAATCTTGGCCTTGGCTTTGGTATAATCGGCGTCAACTTCGGTGGCCTCTTCTGTGCCAGCGGCCATCGCCGGATCAAGTGCCATCGACACCAGACCAAGCAGGCCGAACAGCATGTAAGCGAAGATATGGGGCATTTTTGCTTCTCCCTTTGGTGACGTCTGAGTGGCATCCCTGCGCGTGCAGGCACGCTAGCCGATTCGTTTATTTTGCCGCATCAAGCCTGCGTGTGATGGCAAAACTATGCCAGACCTTCAGATTGCAGCACTTGGCGGATCGAAACTGCGGTTTTGTCGGTGATTTCGGTCAACTCGGCATCGGTGCAATTATAGGGCGGTGCCAGAATGACGATATCGCCGTTGGTGCCGTCGACATTGCCGCTGACCGGATAACAGATCAAGCCATTCTGCATCGCGGCGGCGCGGATTTTCAGCGCCAATTGCCGTGCGGCGGGAAAGGGCTGCTTGCTGTCACGATCCGCGACCAGTTCTGTGCAGATGAAATGGCCGCGCCCGCGAATATCGCCGACCGCTTCGACGCCATGGAGAGCCTCTGCCAACCATGATTTCAGCCGGGACTCGTTGGCGGTAACGCGGGCCAGCAAACCTTCGCGGGCGATGATGTTTTGCACCGCGACCCCCGCAGCGCAGGCGGCAGTGTGGCCGGTGAAAGTGTGGCCAGTGCCGAAAGCGCCATCTTTGGTACGGATGGCATCCCAGATTCTGGTGGTGCAGATCGCGGCACCCAAGGGCATGTAGCCGCCAGCAAGACCCTTGGCGACCGACATGATGTCAGGCTCCACACCGTCGCGGGCCAGCGCGCGCCACGGCCCGGTACGACCCGCACCACACATCACCTCATCCGCGATCATCAACACGCCGTGACGGTCGCAAATCTCGCGGATGCGCTTGGCATAGCCGTCGGGGGCAGGGACGCAGCCACCAGCCGCGCCCACAACGGGTTCAAAAATAAATGCGGCGATGGTATCGGCACCGTGGTGCAGGATGGCGGTCTCTAACTCTGCCGCGCAGGCCTGGCCTGCGGTTTCGGGCGTCGCCCCTTCGATAGGGCGATAGGCATTGGCGGGCGAGAGTTTGATCGAGGGGATGAACGCACCCTCATAGGCTGTCGTGCGCTCGGCAAAGCCGGAAACCCCCAGCGCCCCCAAAGTGTTGCCATGCCATGACCGCTCGCGGCTGATGAAGCGGCGGCGGGATTTCTGGCCGATGGCGGTTTGATATTGCAGGGCGATCTTCAGGCAGCTTTCGACTGCCTCTGATCCGCCCGTTACATAGACCATTTCACGCAAGCTGCCGCCGGTATGGGCGCGGATGATCTCGGTCAATTCCTCTAGCGCGTCGGTGGAAAAGTTATAGCGGTAGCCGTGCGCGATCTGGCCAAGCTGGGCGGTGATGGCGGCGTTCACCTCGGGGTGTGCGTGGCCAAGGCAATAGACCGCAGGGCCGCCCGAGCCGTCGATATACTGCTTGCCCGTCGTATCCCAAAGATAGCTGCCACGGCCATGAGTGACCTTCGGCAAGATGGCTGTGATAGTCAGAGTCTCGGCTTTGGTCATGGTTGGCCCTTTGATTTTGCGGCAGCATGGCAGCGCAGGGATGGTCGGGCAAGGGGGCAACGGGCTTGCCTGTTGACGTATGGGGGCCGTAGACTCTGGTAAACCCAAGGAGGATTCCATGCGTCATTTTACCCTGTTTGCCACGCTGTTATCGAGTGCTGCCGTGATGGGCCCGGCCTTTGCCGATCAGATCGTGGCGGCCAGCCATATCACGGCGGTGACGGTCTATCCTTACGGCGCGCAAGTGACGCGGGTGGTCGATTTTGACGCCGCAGTGGGGGCGCATGATGTGCTGATCCCAGATCTGCCCGCGCAGACCCCGGCAGAGCTGATCCGGTTGCAGGCCGAGGGCGTGACTTTGGGCGCTTTCTCATTGCGCACCGACCGGCTGCCCCCGCGGGATGAGACGAAAGATCCCGCGATGCTGGCAGCCAAGGCGGCGGTTGCGGCTGCCGAGACCGACGTGCGTTCGGCGCAGGCTGGGGTCGATGCGATCAATGCCGCCGTTGAGGCCGCCGAGGCGCAGGTGGATTTTCTGCGCCGGCTAAGACCCGAAGGCGATGCGGTCACGGTCGAGGGCGTGAAGGCGTTGGCTGGCATGGTCGGGGTCGAAGTGCTGACGGCGCGCAAAGAAGCTTTGGCCGCGCAGACGCAACTTCCCGCCGCGCAGAAGGTGTTGGAGGATGCGAGAAAGCTGTTGGGCGACGCGCAGGCTGGTCAGGATGCGCTGTCGCAGCGGGCGGCGGATTATGCTGGCTTGTCGGTGGCAATCACTGCTGATGCGGCGGGGCCGGTGCATTTGGTGGTGCAGCATTATGTCGAGTCAGCCAGCTGGCAGCCAGTATATGACATGATGCTGACCCGCAAAGATCCCAGCTTGACCATCGTGCGCGGCGTGCTGGTCAGCCAGACCTCGGGTGAAGATTGGGCCGGGGTTGATCTGACGCTATCCACCGCACAGCCTTCCGAGCAGGCTGAACCTTCCGTTCTTTGGCCGGATCTGAAGCGGGTGATTGATCCGGTTGAGATGGCAAAGCGCGCGGCGGCGGGCGATGAAAATGCGCAAGAGATGCTGTATTCTGGTGGCATGTCGGAACCCGTGATGGAACCCGAGGTCGTCGCTGCGCCGATGATAAAGGGCGATGTGGTGGTCTATCATTACCCGGCTGCGGTGGATGTGGCGACTGGGGTGGAAAATCTGCGGCTGGCTTTGGATGAGATCAAATTGGTGCCGCAGATCGAGGCTTGGGCGGTGCCGCGCCGCGATGACACCGCGTTTGTGATGGCGAAATTCGTCAACGACAGCGGTGAGATCTTGCTGCCCGGCCAAGCCTACCTGCTGCGCGAGGGAGAGCTGGTCGGTGCGACCCAGTTCAGCACCGTGGCGGCGGGGGCTGAGGCAAAGCTGGCGTTCGGCGCGATTGAAGGGCTGCGGCTGAAACGGGATATGCCGCTGCGGGCCGAGGGGGATCGGGGGATTCTAAGCAGCTCGACGCAGGTTGAGGAAAAGGCGGTGTTGCAGGTGGAAAATCTGACTGCCGAGGCTTGGCCGGTGCGGCTTTTCGATCAGGTGCCCTATTCGGAACAGGAAGATCTGGAGATCAGCTATACCGCCGATCCGGCCCCATCCGAGGTTGATGTGGACGGGCAGCGGGGGATTCTGGCTTGGACGTTTGATCTGGCTGCGGGCGAGAAAAAGTCGGTGCAATTGGATCATGTGCTGCGCTGGCCCGAGGGGAAACAGCTGCAGTAACGCCTTGTCCACGCGTGGACACAGGGGCTGTCCATAAGAAATCAATGGCTTAGGGGGTGGTCGTTCACGACTTGTTAAGCTTTTCGCTGCCGTTGTGACTTTGCTTGACATGCAGGTAAATACCTGCATAAATGGCAATGTGAAGGGACATGAAGCATGAACGACGATCTGGTTTTCAAAGCGCTGGGCGATCCGACGCGCAGAAAACTGCTGGATCTTCTGTGCGAAAACAACGGCCAGACGCTTGGCCAGTTGTGTGAAAATTTGGCAATGACGCGGCAATCGGCAACGCAGCATCTTGATCTTTTGGTGGCGGCCAATCTGGTTTCAGCCGTCAAGCGTGGCCGGGAAAAGCTGCATTATATCAATCCGGTGCCGCTGTATGACATCTATGCGCGCTGGGTGCGCAAGTTTGAAACACAGCGGCTGGGGCTGCTGCATGATCTGAAAACAATCTTAGAGGGGGATGCGTGATGGCGACCGAAAAGACCAGTTTTGTCTATGTGACCTATATTGCCGCGACGCCGGAAAAGGTGTTCGCCGCGATCACCAAGCCCGAGATTGCAAGGCGCTATTGGGGGCATGAAAACGTCTCGGATTGGGTGCCGGGGGCGGCTTGGCAGCATGTACGCGACAATGATGCGCGCCCGGTTGAGATCGTGGGGCAGGTTGTGGAAGTGGTGGCCCCGACCCGGCTGGTGATCACTTGGGCGGGGGCCTCGCAGGCGGAAAACCCGGATGCCTACAGCCGGGTGACGTTTGATATCGCGCAAGATGGCGACCGGGTGCGGCTGACCGTCAGCCATGATGAGTTGGAGCTTGGCTCGGGCATGGCGAGCGGTGTCAGCAAGGGCTGGCCCTTGGTGTTGTCGAGCCTGAAATCCTATCTGGAGACTGGGCAGGGCTTTGATTTGTCTGGCAGAACCAAGGCAGCATAGGGGGGTATCATGGGCCATAACTATACGGGCGGCTGTGCTTGCGGCGCGGTGCGGTATGAAAAGCCGGGAGAGACGGTGGCAGAGTTGCTTTGCCAATGCCAGCACTGCCGCCAGCGCAGCGGCACGGGACATTCGGGCTATCTGGTATTTGCCGACCGCGCCGGGTTTGCGGTAACGGGCGTGGTGAAAACCTGGGACATTGCCGGGGATAGCGGCAATCTGAAGCATCACGCGTTTTGCCCGAATTGTGGCACGCCGCTGTTTGTCAGCTTTGCCGCAGCGCCTGCGATGATTGCCATTCATCCCGGCAGTCTGGATGATCCAGCCGCCTTTGCGCCGCAGTTTGTCACCTATCACGCGCGGGGGCAGGCTTGGGATAATCTGGACGCTGGCTTGCAGAAATTCGCGGCAATGCCGGGATAGGTCAGCTGGCTGGCCGCAAAGTGTCGCGCTGCCAGCCATCGCTGAATTCCACGCGGTCGCAATCGGTAAAGGCGGCATAGCGGGCAAGTTCGGCGTCCAGTTTCGCCAAGCGCCCCGCGCCGAGTTTTATGCCCGCTTCGGGCCAGAACGCTTTGACGCGCAAGCAGCGATCGTCACGAAAAGCCTTGCAGTCGATGCGGCCAATCAGGCGGTCGCCTTCCAGCACCGGGAAAACATAATACCCGTACTGGCGTTTCGGTTCAGGGACAAAGACTTCGATGCGGTAGTAAAAGCCGAACAGAAACTCGGCGCGGTCACGGTCGCGCAGGGCGGGATCGAACGGCGACAGGATGCGCAGGCGGGCGGTGGCTTCGGGGGCGTGGGCGGCGGCGGTCAGCACATCCGGGCGGGCAAAGCTGCGCTGGCGTTTGCCCGTCGCGCCCTCAATTTCAATCTCGATGATCTGGCCAGAAGCAAGCGCGGCTTTAACCCAGGTTTTCACTTCATCGGGACGGAGGGCGTTCCAATAGGCGCGCAACTCGGTCGCATTGGCAAAGCCCAGATTATCGAGCGCGGATCCACAGGCCCAATCTGTCATCGCAGCCAGATCGTAAGTGGCGGCGCGGTGATGGGCGGGGATGACACGTTCGGTCAGATCATAGATCTTCTGAAAGCCGTCGCGGCCAGAAATCGCCAGTTGCCCGGTGCGCCACAGCCATTCCAGCGCGGTCTTTGATGGGTGCCATTCCCACCAGCCGCCCTTGCTGCGCACCTCGTCCTTGCCAACATCCGAGGTGGTGGCAGGGCCATGATCCGCGATGTGGCGCAGAATGGTTTCAAGTTGCGATTCGTCGCCATCGGGGAACCAGCGCTTGCGGTTCAGGCTCATCTTTTCAGCGCTGCGGTCAAAGCGGTGCTGCCAGTGTCCGTGCAGATGCACCGGCAGGATTGAGGCGTCATGCGTCCAGTGCTCAAACAAGGCGCGGTCGGTCTCTAGCAGCGCTTTCAGGGCAGTGGGCTTGTAGGACTGGCGGCGCGAAAACAAGATCATGTGATGGGCGCGGGCAACGGTGTTGATGCTGTCGACCTGCACAAAGCCGATGCGGTGGATCAGATCAGCAAGCGCTTGGCCATGGGCTGCGCCTGTCGGGGCCTCGGCCAGAGCATGGCGATGCAGGAACAGGCGGCGGGCGGCGGCATTGGTCAATAAGGGCAGCATGGTGCAGGCGTATCACGCCCATCGCTTCGGTCAACAGCAGGATTTTCGCGCGTGGGGGCATTGGCGCGGCTTGGCTGCGCGATGTCGGTTACGGCGCTTGTCCGACTCTCGGGGCAGGTCTAGGCTTTGGGTCAGACCCTGGAGGAGGGTCGGTTCAGGGAGGTTGTTATGGCATCTGTTTCGATACATCCGTCGGTTGACGGTGGGGTAAAGCCGGGTAAGGCGGGCTTTGCGGGCGGCACGTTGACCTGTCATTGCAAAACCGATCCGGTGGTGGTGCAGATCGGCTCGGATTGCTTGCACAACCATGTGTGTGGCTGCACCAAATGCTGGAAACCTGCGGGGGCGGCGTTCTCGATGGTGTCGGTTGTGACTTCTGACAATGTGAAGGTCATGCAGAACGGCGATAAGTTGGCGGTGGTCGATGCGGGCGCGCTGATCCAGCGGCATGCTTGCAAGGTTTGCGGTGTGCATATGCACGGGCCGGTGACGCGCCCCAATCACCCATTCACCGGGTTGTCGTTCATCCATACCGAGCTTTCGGGGACCGAAGGCTTTGCAGCGCCGACCTTTGCGGCGTTTGTATCGTCGGTGATCGAGGGGGGCACCGATCCGGCCAAGATGGACGGTATCCGCGCGCGTCTGTCCGAGCTGGGCCTGCCACCCTATGACGCACTTTCGCCGGGGCTGATGGATTACATCGCGACCTTTACCGCCAAGGCGAATGGGGTGCTGAAATAAGCGCACCACCCATGCAAAGCCGCCCCGGATATGATCCGGGGCGGCTTGGTGTTTTCAGACAGCCTTGACCTTCTTCATCGTCAGCTTGCGCACCACGACATAGAACGACGGCACCATGAAAATACCCAGCACGGTGGCCGACAGCATCCCACCCAGCACGCCGATACCGATGGCGTTTTGCGCGCCTGCACCTGCCCCGGTGGCGATGGCCAAGGGCAGAACCCCCAGAATGAACGCGAGGGACGTCATCAGGATGGGGCGAAGCCGGGTCTTTGCAGCCTCAAGTGCGGCTTGCACCGGGGTGCGGCCTTGGGTTTCCAGCTCGCGGGCGAATTCGATGATCAGGATGGCGTTTTTTGCGGCCAGACCGATGGTCGTCAGCAAGCCCACCTTGAAATACACATCATTCGACTGGCCAAACAACCAAGCCGCCGCCAGCGCGCCCAAGATGCCGACCGGAACCGCCAGCATCACCGAAAGCGGGATCGCCCAGCTTTCATACAAGGCCGCAAGGCACAGGAACACCACCAGCACCGACAGTGCATAAAGGTAGGGCGCTTGGTTGCCGGATTGGCGTTCTTGATACGACAGATCGGTCCAAGCCACGCCATAGCCACCCGGCATCGCGGTGGCCAAAGCCTCCATCCGGTCCATCGCCACGCCAGAGGACACGCCAACCGCCGGTGCGCCACTGATCTGCACGGCGGGCAAAGCGTCGATCCGCGCGAGGCTGGGGGCGACGGGTGCCCATTCGGTTTTCGAGAAAGCGGAGAACGGCACCATCTCGCCACTGCTGTTGCGCGCGAACCAAGCCAGCACGTCTTCGGGCTGCATCCGCGATCCTGCGATGCCCTGCACGATCACCGGGCGCAGCGAAGTGCCAAGCTGGAAATCGTTGACTTCATCCCCGGCGAAAACCGTGGACAGCATCGCATTCACTTCGGTCAAAGACACGCCCAAAGCGGCGGCCTTTTCCTGATCAATCACCAGCTTCAGCGCCGCTTCATCCTCGGACGCGCCATTGCGCAGGTTGGTGACGCTGCCATCGGCCTCGGCCTGCTTGATCAACTCGGCGGCGGCAGCAAACAAGGCGTCGTTGCCTGCGTTCGACTGATCGACCAGATACATCGAAAAACCAGCCGAGTTGCCCAAGCCCTGAATTGCCGGTGGCTGGTTGAACTGCACTGTGCCTGCGCGCAGGGTTTTGAACTTGGCATTGGCCCGGGCCGCAACCGCCGAGGCCGACAGATCGGCAGTGGAGCGTTCAGAAAACTCGCGCAGCTTGACGAAGACCATGGCTTGGTTTTGCCCGGTGCCCGCGAAGCCAAAACCCATCGCCACAAAGGTGGATTCCACCGCCGCTTTCTCTTCGGTGTTCAGATACGCCTCGACTTGCGCCACAACATCCAAAGTCGATGCGGTGGTAGAGCCTTGCGACAAGGAAATCCGCGTCATCAGCACGCCCTGATCTTCTTGTGGCAAGAAGGACGAGTTGATCTGAGTATAGATCGCTGCCACGCCACCGCAGACGATGGCGAGCACCACCAGCATGGTGAAGGGAAACCGCAGGATGCCGCCCAGGGTTTTGGCATAGCCGCGCGTGGCCGCACCAAAGCCATTGTTGAACCACCGCGCAGGCGCACTGAGCCATCCCGAGCTTTGGGGTTTGTGCGGCTTTAGGATGGTCGCGCACATCGCGGGCGTCAGGATCAATGCCACAGCTGCCGACAGCAACATGGCTGAGATGATGGTGACTGAAAACTGTCGGTAAATGACCCCGGTTGATCCCGATGAAAACGCCATCGGCAAGAACACCGCCGACAACACCAGCGCAATGCCGATCAATGCCCCGGTGATCTGCGTCATGCTTTTCTCGGTGGCCTCGACGGGGGGCAGGTGATCTTCGGCGATCACCCTTTCGACGTTCTCCACCACCACGATCGCATCATCGACCAAAAGCCCGATCGCCAGCACCATCGCAAACATCGTCAGCGTGTTGATCGAATAGCCCAAGACCCCCAGCACCGCGAAGGTGCCCAGCAGCACCACAGGCACCGCGATAATCGGGATCAGCGTGGCGCGCCAGTTTTGCAGGAACACCAAGATCACAAGGAACACCAGGCCGATGGCTTCCAGCAGCGTGTGTTCAACCTTTTCAATCGACAGCTCGACAAAGGGCGAGGTGTCATAGGCATAGGCGATCTCAACCCCTTCGGGCAGCGCGGCTTCCAGCCCGCTGAGGGTGGCGCGCACTGCCGCAGCCGTATCCACCGCATTGGCGCCGCTGGCCAGATTGACCCCAAAGCCCGAGGCATTGGCCCCGTTGAACCGAGAGTCGCCGCCGTAGGTTTCCTTGCCGATTTCCACCGTGGCCACATCGCCTAAACGCACGGTATTGCCCGCGGCGGTGGTGGTCAGGCGAATTTGCTCGAACTGCTCAACCGTGGTCAGCTGGCTTTGGGCGGTGATGGTGGCGGTGAATTGCTGGCCGGGGGTGACGGGCTGCGCGCCCAAAGAACCGATGGAAACCGTGGTATTCTGCGCCTGCACCGCGTTCACCACATCGGCGGGGGTCATTGCGAACTCGGCCAGTTTCAGCGGATCCAGCCAGATCCGCATCGCATAGCCCGAGCCGAAAGAGTTGATGCTGCCGACGCCATCGGTGCGCAACACCGCGCCTTCGACGGTGGAGGACATGATGTCACCCAACTGCACCGTGCTGAAGCGCCCATCTTTTGACACGAGCGAGCCCACCAGCAGGATCGACGACGACGACCGGCTGACGTTGACACCGGAATCCTGCACCGCATCGGGCAGACGGCGGGTGATCTGATCAACCTTGGCCTGCACATTGGTTTGCGCGTCATCGGGATCGACCGAGTCGTCAAAGGTCAGCGTCAAAGTCGCCCGTCCGGTGGAAGACGAGCCTACGGTGTAAAGCAGCCCTTCCAGCCCGGTCAGACCGTCTTCGATGGTCTCAGTGACAGAGGTTTGCACGGCCTCGGCGGTGGCGCCGGCATAGCTTGCCGACACCCGGATCGTGGTGGGCGCGATGTCAGGATATTGCGAAACGGGCAGTTGCAGCACGGAATAGCCGCCCGCAAGCATGACAACAATCGCCAGCACCCAGGCGAAAACCGGGCGGTGAATGAAAAAACGCGCCATGGATCAGTTATTCCCGGTTGTGGGTTTGGTAGCATCCGGCGCGACGGCGGTGTCAACCACGGCATCATGCACCACGCCATCAGCATCTATCGTGACAGGCACCGGCTTGACCGCCGCGCCATCGCGCAGGTTGGTCAGGCCATCAACGATCACCAGATCGCCGTCCTCGATCCCTGCGGTGATGATCCATGCGTTGTCCTGACTGCCCGAACTGGTCAGCGCCACCTTTTTCGCCACGCCATCCTTGGCAACAAACACCGTCAACGTGCCATCCGAGTTGCGCCCCGTCGCGCGTTGCGGCACCAGTTTGGCCCGCGTGCTGCCCAAGGTCATCTTCACCCGCAGAAACTGGCCGGGCAGGATCAGGCGTTTGGGATTGTCGAATTGCACCCGCAGATCAAAGGTGCCGGTGGTGGCCGAAACCACATTGCCCAGCACCACGACCGTGCCTTCGCCGTCATAAGTCTCGCCGTTTTCCAGTACCAGCGCGACGCCAACTTTGGTGCCCAATTTCAGGCTGCCATCGTCGATCTGGGCGCGCACCCGCAGCATCCCGGCGCTGGAATCGCTGACATCAATATAGATCGGGTCCAGCCGTGTGACGGTGGCCAAGGCATCGGCCTGATTGGCCGTCACCAATGCCCCCAGCGAGACTGTGGCAATACCCGCGATGCCGGCAATCGGGCTGCGCACGGTGGTGCGGTCCAGATCCAGTTGCGCCACATCCAGCGCCGCTTGTGCTGCGGCAAGGCTGGCCACTGCCGAGGCGGCGGCGGCTTCGGCGCTTTGCAGATCGGCCTTGCTGACCGCATTGCCCTGCAGGGTTTTGTAACGATCGACCGTGGCGCGGGTGGTTTGCACCTGCACCTCTGCCCCCGCCACCGCGGCCTTGGCCGAAGCGAAAGCTGCGGTGTAGCTGTCATCCTCTATCTTGAACATCGGATCGCCGGGTTCCAGCTTGTCGCCCGCCGCATAGAGAATTTCTTCGACCACCCCGCTGACCCGCGCCCGGATCTCGCCGGTTTCAAAGGCCACGGCGCGTCCCGGCAAGGTGCGGATATAGGGCACATCCTGGGTTTCGATGGTGACGGTGCCAACCGCAGCTGGCCCTGCGGGCTTACCGCCCGGAGGGGTTTGCGCCAGACCTTGGCCTGCCATAAACATCAGTGAAATCAACGATAAGCTGCCCAAATGGCGAATGATGCACCGCGAGGTCATGGGGGCCGGGGGGTAAATCATAGGGTATCCGCTTTTGATTTTTTCTGGGTGGAAGCATAGGCGAAACAAAGACCGGGCGACAGGCAAGCAGCCCAAAACAGGCGTATTGCTGCGCCGAAGATAGCTTTGATACGTCTGTGGGAAAGCTTTCCGTCGCGCGTGTCGGAAAATTTCTGCAATCGGGCAATTCGGCGCAAAGTCAGCGCAAAGCTGAAATCGCAGTCCCGCCGCGCCAAGCGCAAGCGGCTACTTCTTGAAGGCGATGGTCAGGGTAAAGCTATATTGCCCATCGGTCAGCGCATCGGGTGCGGCCGGAAAGCTGCCCGCCCGGTTGACAGCTTGCACCGCTGCCGCATCCAGCGCCGCATTGCCAGATGATCGCACCACCGACACACCCGCAAGCCCACCGCCGCGCGACACAGTCAGCCGCACCCCAACCGCGCCTTCATTGCCCGCCGCTGCGCGCGGATAGCTTTTGCGGCGTTCGATCTTTTTGCGGATCTGCGCGCCCCAGCGGTCTTTCAGGGATTTGACCGTGCCCTTCGAGACTGCAGTGGCGGCTTTCTGTTCGGTGACGGGCTGCTGTTCGGTCTTGGCCGTGACCTTTGGCTTGGTCTTTTCGACCTTCTGCTTCTTCGGCTCTGACTGCTTTTCGGGCTTCTTTTCTGGAACAGGCTCGGGTTTGGGCGGTTCCGGCGGGGCCTCGGCATCGGGGGGCAGATCGGCCAGCAACGGATCGGGGGCCAGCATCGGCTCGGGCAGATCGGGGGCGAGTTCGGGTTCGGCAAGATCGGGCAAAGGCTCGTCTTGCGCCACGGGCTCCAGCGTATCGGGCAATTCAGCCATGGGCACTTCCGGGGCGGGTTCCAGCGTCGCGATCGCGGGGGGCGCTTCGGGCAGCGGCACCATGTCGATCAACACTGCGGTATCGGCGGCGTTCTGGCTGCCCGTGGCGGCATCCAGCCACAGCACAAGCGCCACCGCACCCGCCGCAGCCCCTGCCACGCTGACCGCCGCCGCCACCCATTTGGCCGCATAGCCAAAGCGGTGATCGCCCGCATAAGCGGCCAACCAATCGACAGAATGGGCGGGATGCGCTGTCATGGCTGAACGGCTGCACCCTCGATCCCGACCAAAGCGACCTTGAGATACCCCGAGGCGCGCAGCAAGTTCATCACCGCCATCAGCTTGCCATAAGCCACCGTTTCATCGGCGCGCAGATAGATCCGTTGGCTGCGGTCGCCATTCGTCAGCACATCCAGCCGCGCGCCCAGCGCCGCACGATCAATGGTTTCGGACGCAAGCGACAACGTCAGATCTTTCTGCACTGTGATATAGACCGGCTCTGGCGCGCGATCGGCGGGGGCCGCGTTTGAGCCGGGCAGATCAACCGGCACATCCACGGTAGACAACGGTGCGGCCACCATGAAGATGATCAGCAGCACCAGCATCACGTCGATAAACGGGGTGACGTTGATTTCGTGGTTTTCCTCAAGATCGTCGCCGGTCCCGCGTGAGGTCATGCCCATGGCTTAGACCTCGACCTTGATATGGCGGAAATCCAGATCGCGGCTGAGCAAGCGTTCAACCCCGGCAGCAGCATCGCCAAGGCTTTGACGATACGCGGCAATTTCGCGGCTGAAGTGGTTGTAGATCACCACGGCAGGAATGGCGGCGATCAGGCCGATGGCGGTGGCCAGCAATGCCTCGGCAATGCCGGGGGCGACGACGGCAAGGTTGGTGGTCTTGGTTTCTGCGATGCCGATGAAGGAATTCATGATGCCCCAGACGGTGCCGAACAGCCCGACAAAGGGGGCAGTGGCCCCAATCGTCGCAAGCAAGCCTGTGCCTTTGCGAATACGGCTGCCCGCCTGCACCTCGATCCGGTCCAGCACCGAGCGGGTGCGTTCCTTGACACCATCCGGGCCAGCGGCGGCAATCGCGGCATCCGAACGGCGGTATTCCACCAAGGCGGCTTGGGCCATGAAGGCGGCGGGGTCTTTGTGGTGCGACAAGGCCTC
Source organism: Cypionkella aquatica (assembly GCF_030161095.1). Taxonomy (GTDB): domain Bacteria; phylum Pseudomonadota; class Alphaproteobacteria; order Rhodobacterales; family Rhodobacteraceae; genus Cypionkella; species Cypionkella aquatica. The sequence goes on along the minus strand of NZ_BSPP01000004.1, from coordinate 237,058 downwards.
GGATGCGGTTTCCAGCGATTGCGCGGTGTGGATGGTTTTGACCGAGCGGCGGGCACGGGCGCGGGCGATGGCCAGTTCGATGATTTTGAACAGCAGCACCGTCCAAGTCACGAAAGAGGCGAAGATCAGCGACAGCATCACCAGCTTCACGACCCAATGTGCCGCGTTATACATGCCCAAGGGCGAGTAATCGGTTTGCAGATGCGCAGGGGCTGCGGCGGCCGGAGTGGCAGCGCTTGGCTGGGCAGCACTTGGTTGCGCAGGACTTGGCTGGGCAGAAGCTGGCACGCTGGCACTTGTAGAGGGGGCTGGTTCGGCCAACGTCGGCAAAGCGGGGGCGGCGTCGGTTGTGGGCGCAGGAGCCAAGCCTTGCGGCATATCGGATTGCACGACAGGTGGCTGTGCTGTGGGCGGCTGGCTTGTGTCTTGCGCCCAAGCCGCAAGCGGCAAAGACAAGGCAAGCGCCACGGCAAAGCCAGTTGCCACACGGGGCAAGATCGGATGCATCGGTTTCGACATGCAGGGCTCCGTTCATTTTGCCGTCTCAGAGTGTTGAGGCGGCCATCACACGTGGCTGGTCTGGTCAGGCATCCGCCCAAACGCGGCGCAAACCGCGCTTATTTTGGCTGTTAAGTTTGTTGACTGCTCTAGTCAAGAATATTTCTTATGCTTTCAGTCGCCTATTTGTCACAATGCTTATCAGATGCCGCACGGGGTTAGTTGACTGATTGACTAAGGCTTTCGGCTGCCGGATTTATGCGCCTGTGCCAGCCCGCAGTGCTGCCTCGATTCTTTCGGGTGCAGGGCAATATCGGGCCAGCCTTTCACGTTTTTCATGCCTTTTCGGTGGCTATACCCATGACCTTTCGCCCCAAAATGACCGCCTTTACCGATGGTATCCGGGCGCTGAGCGATCTGCGTTGGCGGGCTTGGGCCGGGGTGGTCGCTGATCTTTGGCATGCCGAGGGCCGCTTGGGCGGGGTTGGGCACTATGTCTCGCCCGACCCGCGGATCGTGATTTTCCTGAAAGATGGCGGCAAGGCGATTCGGCTTGCTGACAGCCCGGTTGATGTCGCGGCACGCCCTGCGGCGCAGATCACCTACATTCCGGCGGGCATGCCGTTGTGGTCGCAGATCGTTCAGCCCGGAGAGTTTCGCCATATTGATCTGCATTTCGACAGCGTGGCGCTTGCGCAAAAGCTGGGCGAGCGGTTTGGCATGGCAGCGGCGACGGCAGCGCTTGCGCGCCCTGTGACGCTGGATGGTGTGCCCGAGATCGACGCGATTGCGCATCTGCTGGCCGATGAATTGCAGGGCGATGGTCTGCATGATCTGTATGGAGAAGGCTTGGTGCAGGCGATTTTGGGTCGGGTGCTGGCCTATGACCAGATCGCGCTGGCCGAGCCTTTGCGCGGTGGCCTGACACCGCATCAGATGCGGCGCGTGACCGACTTTATGCAAGCCAACCTGCACCGCCGCGTCTCGATTGCCGAGCTTGCGGCACAGATCGGCTTGTCGGAAAGCTGGTTCGCGCGGGCCTTCAAGCAAAGCAATGGCGAGACGCCGCATGGCTGGCAGCAAAACCTGCGCATCACGGCGGCCAAGGCGATGTTGGGCCGCGATGATGCCACGTTGGTGGGGGTTGCGGCGGCGACGGGGTTTGCCGATCAAGCCCATATGACGCGGGCGTTTCGCGGCGTGACGGGGACGACTCCGGCGGCATGGCGGCGGGGTCATGGCGGCTGACATCAGTGCGGATGTTGCGCGCCCAAGCGGCAGTTCACGCGGCGTTTGTGCAATTCAAAGCGGGATGCTGCAAGACAGCGCGGCTTTGACTACTTATTTAGTCAGGAATTCGCGCCCCGCGCTCTGACCCTTCAATATTCAGGATACGCTGATGACTTCGCTTCGCTCTCGCACTTGTTTGGCAGCACTTCTGGGCCAAACGGCCCTGATCGCCTGCACATTGCCGCAGCTTGCCATGGCGCAAACCACCACCGAGCTAGAGCCGATTGTGGTGACAGGCGCAGGCACGGGCAGCGCCACCGGCCCGGTCACGGGCACCAACCCCGCCACCCTGACCGGCACCAAAACCGCAACGCCGGTGACCGAAGTGCCGCAATCGGTTTCGGTGGTCTCAACCGAGACGCTAAAGACCACCAATGTCGCCAAACTCGACGGCGCGCTGGCCTATGTGGCGGGCGTCACCGGCCAGCCTTATGGCTATGACAGCGACACCAACTGGATCTTCATTCGCGGCTTTAACGCCTCGCAATCCGGTGCATATCAGGATGGTCTGTCGAACAGCGCCTACGGCTTTGGCAGCTTTTTCATCGACCCCTTCCTGATCGAGCGGATCGAAGTGCTGAAGGGCGCGTCCTCGGTGCTTTACGGCGGCTCGAACCCCGGCGGGTTGGTTAACTATGTCACCAAAGCGCCCACGGGCGAGGATAGCACCGATCTCAGCTTTGGTCTGGACGAGCATGGCCGGGTCTGGGCCAGCGTCGATCAGAACCGCAAAGTGTCGGATTCGCTCAGCTACCGCCTGTTGGGCAAGATCGAGCGCGTCGATGGCCACGGCGCTTTCGATCCGGGTCTGCATGCGCTGCTGTCGGGATCGGTCGAGCAAACCCTGCAAGATGGCGCGGTGCTCAGCTATGGGCTTGATCTGCTGAAAGTCGATGAAAGCCATGTCGGCAACGCTTGGCTGCCCTATACCGGATCGGTCGAGGATGCGTCCTTTGGCCGTATCCCGCGCGATTTCAACGTGGGCGAGCCGGGCCATGACAGCTATATCCGCGATCAGGCCTCGGTGCGCTTTGGCTTCACGCAAGATTATGGCAACTGGACGTTGACCAACGCCACGCGCTATTCTTGGGCCGATATTTCTGAACGCTCGGTCGTGGCTTATGGCTACAGCACCTTCGGCGCGCCGGATGCAGTGGGCACCTTGGTGCGCGGCGTTTTCGATCACGACACCACCACGCGCAGCCTTGTCAGCGATACCCGGGTTGAAACGACGTTCAACACCGGCGGGCTGGAACACAAGGTAATGGCGGGGCTGGATCTGAAGAAATACAACATCGACATTCTGGAAAAGAGCGCCTACCCGGCGACGCCTTTGACCGTGGTTGACCCGATCTATGGCGCTATCCAGCCGGATGCTGCCGCCTACAAGGATGTGGACATTACCCAGCGGCAGGCCGGGATCTATCTGCAAGACCAGATCCGTTGGGGCAATGGCTGGGTCGGCACCGCCAACATGCGCTATGACTGGGTGGAAACCGTGGCCAGCGCCGATCCTGCGGCGGGCAATCCGGGCAGCAAACGCAATGACGGCGAGATGACATGGCGCTTGGGTCTGGCCAAGGAAGTCGCGCAAGGCGTGACGGTTTACGGCACCACCTCGACCTCGTTCAACCCGACGATCGAGCCCAGCACGGCGGGCAATGACATCTACCCGGAAACTGCGCGTCAGGCCGAATTGGGCGTGAAATGGGCGATCAATGACAGCTTCCTGCTGACCGCATCGGCGTTTGACATCAAGCGCCGCAACGTCTCGCAATCGCAGTTTGGCCTGATTGCGCCGGACACTTATGGCTATGTGTTCTCGCAAATCGGTGAGGTTCAATCCAAAGGGTTCGAGCTTGAGGCCCAAGGCAAGATCGCGGAAGGTCTGACGCTGTCGGCGGCTTACACCAAGATGGACCTCGACATCCTCGATGATCAGAACGCGGCGCTGATCGGCAATACCCCGCGCGAAGTGCCAGAGGAATTTGCGTCCCTGCAACTGGGCTGGACGCCAGCTTCGATGCCAGAACTGACCCTGACGGGCGCGGCGCGCTACACTGGCGGCAGTTGGGCGGATGACGCCAACACCGCGTGGGTGCCGTCGCGCACCGTGTTCGATCTGGGCGTCAGCTATGCGATGCAAGACGACTGGACGGCCAATCTGGCGATCACCAATGTCGCCGATAAAACCTATGTCTCCAGCTGTGCCGGGACCAACTATTGTTATTATGGTGAAGGCCGCACCGCCAGCATCAGCATCAGCAAGTCGTTCTGATCCAAACCGGGGGGGCGGGTTGATCTTGCCCCCTTTGCCAGCCAAGTTGCCTTGCGACCCCGCCCGCATCTGACCTAACCCGAGATTCCCCATGCTGCGCCAATTTGCCGTGTATTATCGCCCTTGGATGGGTCTGTTCTGGCTGGATTTCGGCTGCGCGGTGCTGTCGGGCCTGCTGGAGTTGGCTTTTCCGTTGGCGGTGCGCGGCTATATCGACTGGCTTTTGCCGCAGGGCAATTGGCCGCTGACCGTGCTGTGCGCCATTGCGCTGTGTGGGATTTATCTGCTGAACGCCGGGCTCACCGCGATTGTGATTTATTGGGGCCATATGCTGGGCATCAATATCGAAACCGAGATGCGCCGCCGCGCTTTTGACCATTTGCAGCGGCTGTCCTGGGGCTATTTTGATCGCCAGCACTCGGGCCGCATGGTCGCCCGTGTCACCCGCGATCTGGAAGACATCGGCGAGGTCGCGCATCACGGCCCCGAAGATCTGATCGTTGCAGTGATGACCTTTGTTGGCGCGTTTGCGCTGATGATGATGGTGCATGTGCAATTGGCGTGGATCACGGCGGTGATCGTGCCGCTGGCAGCGCTGCTGGTGATCTACTTTGGCGGCAAGATGACCGCGACCTGGCAAGCGATCTATGACCGCGTCGGCAATTTCAACGTGCGGATCGAAGAGAACGTCGGCGGCATCCGGGTGGTGCAGGCGTTCGGCAACGAGGATCACGAGCGCGCCCTGTTCGCCCGCGACAACGCCAGCTACCGCACCACCAAACTTGCCGCCTACAAGGTGATGTCGATTTCCGCGACGCTGAATTATGTCGGGATGCGCGCGGTGCAGGTGATGGTGATGGTCGCAGGCGCGGGCTTTGTGCTGAACGGCTCGCTTTCGGCGGGTGGTTTCGTGGCCTTTCTGCTGCTGGTCGGCGTGTATTTCCGCCCACTGGAAAAAATCGCGGCGGTGATTGAGACTTATCCCAAAGGCATCGCGGGCTTTCGGCGCTATCTTGATCTGATGGCGACCAAGCCCGATGTGGTGGATAAACCCGGCGCGGTTCCGGCCCCGGTGCTGCAAGGTGCGGTGCAATTTGATCATGTCAGCTTTGGCTATGACGCCGCGCGCCCGGTGCTGCGCGATGTCAGTTTCTCGGTGCAGCCGGGGCAGACGGTGGCATTTGTCGGCGCTTCGGGTGCGGGCAAGACCACGCTGCTGGCTTTGCTGCCCCGGTTTTACGAGCCGACCTCGGGGCGGATCAGCATTGACGGCATCGCATTGGATGCGATGACCCTGGCCAGCCTGCGCGCGCAGATCGGCATTGTCAGCCAGGATGTGTTCCTGTTCAGCGGCACTTTGCGCGACAATATCGGCTATGGCCGCTTGGGCGCGAGTGATGCTGAAATCCTTGCCGCCGCCGCCTCGGCGCAGTTGGAGGCCACGATTGCCGCCCTGCCGCAGGGGCTTGATACCGTGGTGGGCGAGCGCGGTGTGATGCTGTCGGGCGGGCAAAAGCAGCGGGTGGCGATTGCGCGCGTGTTCCTGAAAAACCCGCCTTTGTTGATCTTGGATGAAGCGACCTCGGCTTTGGATACCCAGACCGAGCGCGAAATTCAGGCCGCATTGGATCGTTTGTCGGCGGGCCGCACCACCTTCATCATCGCGCATCGCTTGGGCACCATCCGCCATGCCGACAAGATCGTGGTGATGGATCAGGGGCAGGTGGTCGAAGTTGGAACGCATGGCGATCTCAGCCAAAGGGGGGGTCGCTATGCCGATCTGCACGCCGCATGATCCGTGTTGATGATCTTGCCCTGACCGGGCGCATCCATGACGCACCCGGTGCTTTCGCCGCCCATGTCGCCGAGCTTTACGCGGCCTTTGACACCGCTAGCCTGCCCTGCGGCGGCTTGCGGATCAACTTTGACAGCGGGTCCATCACGCTGCAGGTGGCCGAGCGTGGTTTGGCCATCGCAATCACTGCCATCTCGGCCAGCGATCTGTTCGTGCTGCGCGAAGCGGTGGCGGGGTTGGTTGACGGCTTTGACGCGACGCTGACGCCACGGCTGATCTGGGATCGTGCCTTGCCGAAACTGACCACGCCGCCGAATTTTCGGCAGGGGCGGATCGTGGCGATCTCAACGCCCGGCGCGGGCTATATCCGGCTGCGGATCGCCGCCGATCATCTGGCGCCTTTCGCGGTGTCCGGCCTGCATCTGCGGCTGTTGCTGCCGCCGCAGGGGCGCAGCCCGGTATGGCCCAGCGTGTCGGATACGGGCCGCACGGTTTGGCCCAGCGGGGCCGACAAGCTGCATGATCCGGTTTATACCATCCGCGCGATTGATCCGGCTGCGGGCTGGCTGGAGCTGGATATTTTCGTGCATGGCCACGGGCGCACCTGTGCTTGGGCGCTTGCGGTCAAGCGCGGGGCCGAGGTTGGGCTGATCGGGCCGGGTGGTGGCTATCTGCCGATGGCGCGGCATCTGGTCTTGCTGGGCGATGAGACAGCCCTGCCTGCTATCGCGCGGATACTGGAAAACGCGGCACCCGACACACTCGGTCAAGCGCTGATCCTGCTGCCCGATGCCCGCGCCGTGCAAGCGATTGCAGCACCCCCGGGCGTGCAAATCCGCTGGCTGTCGCGGGCATCGGGCGACACGCTCGACACGGCCCTTGCCACCACAACCTTGCCCCGCGCAGGACTTGCCGGGGGCCGCTTGCTGTGGATCGCGGCTGAGCGGGCCTTCTGTCAACGCCTGCGCGCCCAATTCACGCCGGCAACAGGTTGGGCGAAATCTGAAACCATGATCGCAGCCTATTGGACCGCCGCCGATGTTCAGGCTTAGCACGATCACCAAAGACCACGGCACCCGCCGCGTGCTGGGGTTGGACAGCCTGACCCTTGGCGCCGAGGGGCTGACGGTGATCCTTGGCCATAACGGGTCGGGCAAATCAACGCTGCTGGGCCTGCTTGCCCGCACCGACACCGCGACGACAGGGCAGATTACGCTGAACGATCAACCGCTTGCTGCCATCCCGCAGCGCAAGCTGGCACAGGCCGTGGCCTATCTGCCGCAACGCCTGCCCCCGGTGCCCGGCCTGACCCTGCGCGAACTTGTCCGTCTTGGCCGCTATCCGTGGCGCGGTGCTTTGGGTCGCTGGCAGCCGCAAGACCACGCGGCGGTAAATGCGGCTATGCAGGCGACCGGAGCCGAAAGCCGCGCCGAAGCGCTGGTTGAAACCATGTCGGGCGGAGAGCGTCAGCGCGGCTATATCGCCATGCTTCTGGCGCAAGACGCGCCGATCCTGCTTCTGGACGAGCCGACCTCGGCGCTGGATCCCGGCCACGCGCATGAGGTGTTGCGCCTGCTGCGCAAGCTGGTCGATGACACCGGGCGGCGGGTGATCGTGGTGCTGCATGATGTCAACCTTGCCACCCGCTTTGCCGATCGGGTGGTGGCGCTGCGCGAAGGTCGGATCGCGTTTGATGGCCCACCTGCGGCTTTGCTGCGCGCTGAAATCCTGTCGATGCTTTACGCCGTGCCAATGCAAGTGGTGGCGGGGCCCCAGGGCCATCTGCCGCTGGCTGTGGTAAGTTAAGGAATCCTGATGCGCGCCCTGATCGCCGCCCTGATGCTGCTGGCATCGCCCGCCCTCGCCGATCCGGTGACGATCACCGACATGCGCGGTCCGCAAACTTTTGCCAGCCCGCCACAGAAAATCGCAGCGCTGGACTGGTCGGTGACCGAAGCGCTTCTGGATCTTGGCCTGACCCCCGCTGGCGTCGCCGAACCCGCCGCTTATGCCGATTGGGTGGTCAACCCACCCCTGCCGCCCGGCGCGGTCGATCTGGGTCTGCGCGCCGAGCCCAACCTCGAAGCCCTTGCTGCCCTGCATCCTGATGTGATCATCACCGCCGATATTGACCCGGCCTTGGTGCCGGTGCTGGAACAGATCGCCCCGGTGGTGGTGTTTCAGGCGTTTGACGCCAATCAAGACAACGCAGCGGCGGCACAGCAGATATTCTTAAGCCTTGGCACGCTGACAGGCACGCGCGCCTTGGCCGAACAAAAGCTGGCCGCGCAAGAGGCCACCCTTGATGCCATCGCCAAGCGCTTGGCTGAACACTTTGGTGCGGCCCTGCCAAAGGTCACCAGCATCCGGCTGAACGACGCGACCTCGGCCTATGTCAACGGCAGCAATTCGATGCCGGAATATGTGCTGAAACGGCTTGGGTTCAGCAATGAGTTGCCGCAGCCGAACAGCCGTTGGGGGATTACCTTGGTCAAAGCCCAAGACCTCGCTGCCGCAAAAACCGGGATCGTGCTGACGATCGGCCCGGATATGGGCGGCGTTGGGCTGCGGCAAACCCCGATCTGGGCCTTTCTGCCGTTTGTCAAAGCCGGACGCCTTGCCGATGTCGCCCCGGTCTGGAGCTATGGCGGCGCTTTGTCGATCACCCGCCTTGCCCAAGGCTTTGAGGCGGCGCTTTTGACCATTCCCGTCGCAGCGCTTGCGCAATGAAACCGGCGCTAATCGCAGCAATGGCGTTGCTTGCGCTGGCCCTTGTGGCGCTGCATCTGCGGCTGGACAGTGATCTGCCGCTGATGCGGATGGCGCAGTTGCTCGCTGGGGCAGAGCCTGCCGAATTTGCCGATGCTTTGTTTGTGCAGGGTGCGTTGCCGCGTTTGGCGATGGCCGCATTGGTCGGCGGCGCTTTGGGGCTTGCGGGCAGTCTGCTGCAACAACTGACGCAAAATGCGCTGGTCTCGCCGATGACGATGGGGGTGTCTTCGGGCGCTTGGCTGGCGTTGGTGCTGGCCGCGATCTTTGCGCCCGAGATGGCGCGCTCGGAGTGGTTGGCCTTGGGTGGCGCTGCCGTTGCGGCCGCGCTGGTGCTGAGCGTCACTGGCGCGCGTGGGTTGGTCGGGATGCAAGCGCCCTTGGCGGGCATGGCGGTGAACCTGCTGTTCGGGTCACTGGCTGCGACCGCAATGCTGCTGGCGAACCCCTATACCGAGCATCTGTTCCTGTGGGGCGCGGGCGATCTGACGCAGACGAGTTGGGATCCGGCGCTGTGGCTGCTGCCGCGGCTGTTGCCCGGCGTGGTAATTGCGGCGCTGCTGATCCGGCCCCTAAGCCTGCTGCGTCTGGGGGCGCAGGCGGCAGGCGGGCGTGGCATGGTGTTGTGGCCGGTTGCTGCGGCTGCGGCGCTGGCCGCGTTGCATCTGGCCGCAGTTTCCGTGACGGCGGTGGGGATGATCGGCTTTATCGGCCTTGTCGCACCTAATCTGGCGCGGCTTCTGGGCGCCCGGCGGGCGGGGGCAGAGCTTGCCAGCGCGGCGCTGCTGGGGGCGGTTTGCCTGATCGGTGCGGATGTGCTGGCGCTGCTGCTGTCGAAATTCGTGGCCAATATCGTGCCGACCGGGGCCACCGCTGCATTGACCGGGGCGGTCGCGCTGATCTGGCTGCTGAAGCGCAAATTGGGGGCCGAGGATCACGCGACCCATTCCCTGCCCGCAGGTGCGGCGCGGGTCGGCCCTCTGCGCGGGCTGGTGTTGATGGTAAGTGTCTTGGCGCTGGTGTTTGCGGCGCTGTTCATCGGCGTTACCGAAAGCGGTTGGGCCATCAGCTTTCACGACCCGCTGGTGCTGTCGCTGCGCTGGCCGCGCGTTCTGGCCAGCGCTTGTGCGGGGGCGAGCATGGCGCTCGCCGGCACAATTCTGCAACGGCTGATCCGCAACCCTCTGGCCAGCCCAGATATTCTGGGCATGTCGGCAGGGGCGGTTGCGGCCTTGGTGGGTGTGGCTTTGCTGACGGGCGGCTCCATTCACGCCGCCCGCCTGCCGGTGGCTTTGGCGGGTTGTGGGGGGGCTTTGGCGCTGCTGTTGTGGTTCGGGCGCAGACATTCCCACGCCCCGGCGGCGCTGGCGTTGATCGGCATTGCGCTGGGTGCGGGTCTGGATGCCGTGGTGCGGGTGTCGATGGCAGGCGGCACGTCCGAGACATTCGCGATCCTTGGCTGGATGAGCGGATCGACCTACCGCATCGACGCAAGCCGCGCTCTGGGTCTGCTCGGCTGTTTGGCGGTGGGCTTGGCGCTGGCGGCAGCGGCCGTGCGGCCCCTGACGCTGCTGGGGGCGGGCGACGGCCTTGCGATGGGGCGCGGGCTGGCGCTGGCCCCGGCGCGGCGCGGGTTGATGGTGCTGGCGGCGGGTCTGACGGCGGCGGTGACGGCGTTTATGGGGCCGGTCAGTTTCGTGGGGTTGGTCGGCCCGCATCTGGCGGTGCTGCTGGGCGCGCGGCGGATGCAGGATCAACTGATCGTCGCACCCGTGGCCGGGGCGGCTTTGATGCTGCTGTCAGATTGGCTGGGCCGCACCCTGCTGTATCCGACGCAACTGCCCGCCGGATCAGTCGCGGCAATTCTGGGTGGCAGCTATTTCCTGCTGCTGCTGGCGCGGCGCAAAGCCTAGGGGCGCAAAGTCTAGCGGCGCAAGCAAAAGGCCGGGCGCTTGACCCGGCCTTTCACCTATCCCAAAGCCTGCGCCTTAGCGCGCAAGGATCGCTTCGACAATCCGATCCGCCGAGGCTTCTGCCGACAGATCCGAGGTGTTCACCACAATCTCAGCCGTCTCGGGGGCCTCATAAGGGCTGTCGATGCCGGTGAAGTTCTTCAGCTGACCCGCGCGCGCCTTCTTATACAGCCCCTTCACATCGCGGCTTTCGGCGACGGCCAAGGGCGTATCGACGTAAACCTCGATGAACTCGCCGCCCGCCATCAGATCGCGCACCATGCGGCGTTCGGACCGGAATGGCGAGATGAACGCCGTCAGCACGATCAGGCCCGCATCGGTCATCAGCTTGGCCACTTCACCCACCCGGCGGATGTTTTCCACCCGGTCGGCGTCCGTAAAGCCCAGATCGCGGTTCAGTCCGTGGCGCACGTTATCGCCGTCCAGCAGGAACGTGTGCTTGCCCAAAGCATGCAGCTTTTTCTCAACCAGATTGGCAATGGTGGATTTGCCCGATCCCGAAAGCCCGGTGAACCAGACCACCGCAGGCTTTTGCGTTTTCAACGCCGCATGCGCGTCACGGTCGACATCAACGGCCTGCCAATGGATATTCTGGCTGCGGCGCAGCGCGAAATGGATCATCCCGGCGGCGACCGTGGCATTGGTCATTCGGTCGATCAGGATGAACCCACCCAAGTCGGGGTTCACAGCATAGGCTTCAAACGGGATCGCGCGGTCAATCGACAGATTGCAGACGCCGATCGCATTCAGCGCCAGCGTGCGCGACGCCAGATGCTCCAACGTGTTGATGTTCACCTCATACTTCGGCTCTGTCACCGTGGCCGTCACAGTTTGGGTGCCGATCTTGAGCAGATACGGGCGGCCCGGCAACATCGGCTGCTCGTCCATCCACACAACGGTCGCTTCAAACTGATCGGCGACCTCGCAGGGCTCATCCGCCTTGACGATCACATCGCCCCGCGAGCAATCGACCTCATCAGCAAAGGTCAGCGTCACTGATTGGCCAGCAATCGCCTGATCCAATGCGCCATCATAGGTAACGATGGATTTGACCGTCGTGGTCTTGCCCGAAGGCAGCACCCGGATCGCATCGCCGGGTTTCACAACCCCCGCGCCGATCTGCCCGGCAAAGCCGCGGAAATCGAGGTTCGGGCGGTTGACCCATTGCACCGCCATGCGGAACGGCACATCCAGCATGCGGGCATCATTCACGGGCGCCGTTTCCAGATGCTCCATCAGCGTCTGGCCAGTATACCACGGCATCTGGGTGGAGCGGGTGATCATATTCTCACCCTTCAGCCCGGAAATCGGGATCGGCAGGAAAGCCTGCATCCCGATCTGCTTGGCGAAGTGGCTGTAATCCTTGACGATCTCATCAAAACGAGCTTGGCTGTAGTCAACCAGATCCATCTTGTTGACCGCCAGCACGACGTTCTTGATGCCCAAAAGCTGCACCAGATAGCTATGCCGCCGTGTCTGCGTCAGCACCCCTTGGCGCGCATCAATCAGGATCACCGCAAGGTCAGCGGTCGAAGCCCCGGTGACCATGTTGCGGGTATATTGCTCATGCCCCGGCGTGTCGGCCACGATGAACTTGCGCTTGTCGGTGGCGAAAAAACGGTAGGCCACGTCGATGGTGATGCCTTGCTCGCGTTCAGCGGCCAGACCATCCACCAGCAGGGCAAAATCAATGTCCTGCCCTTGGGTGCCCGAGGTTTTGCTGTCATGCTCCAGCGAGGCCAACTGATCTTCAAAGATCATCTTGCTGTCATACAGCAAGCGCCCGATCAGTGTCGATTTCCCGTCATCAACCGAACCGCAGGTGATAAACCGCAGCATGGTCTTGTGCTGGTGCTTCACCAGATAGGCGTCGATGTCGTCGGCGATCAACTGATCGGTGACATAGATGGGGTCCACAGGGGTGTTTACGGCAACGGTCATTTAGAAATACCCCTCTTGCTTTTTCTTCTCCATCGACGCGGCCTGATCGTGGTCGATGGCGCGGCCCTGACGTTCTGAAGTGGTGGTCAGCAGCATTTCCTGAATGACTTCCGGCAGCGTTTTCGCCTCGGATTCCACAGCCCCCGTCAACGGATAGCACCCAAGGGTGCGGAAGCGCACGGACTTCATCTCTGGCACCTCGCCGGGGTTCAGGCGGAAGCGGTCGTCATCCACCATGATCAGCATGCCACCCCGTTCGACCACCGGGCGCTTTTCGCTGAAATACAGCGGCACAATCTCGATGCCCTCAAGGTGGATATACTGCCAGATATCCAGTTCGGTCCAATTGCTGATCGGAAACGCCCGGATGCTTTCGGATTTGGATTTGCGGGTGTTATACAGCTTCCACAACTCTGGCCGCTGGTTCTTCGGATCCCAACGATGATTGGCCGAGCGGAACGAGAATACCCGTTCTTTCGCCCGCGACTTTTCCTCATCGCGGCGCGCACCACCGAAAGCCACGTCGAAATTATACTTGGTCAGCGCCTGTTTCAGGCCCTCGGTCTTCCACATATCGGTGTGCAAACCGCCATGGTCGAACGGGTTGATGCCCTTTTCCACCGCTTCGGGGTTCTGATACACGATCAGTTCCATCCCGGCGTCTTTGGCGGCTTTCTCGCGCAGTTTATACATCTCGCGGAATTTCCACGTTGTATCGACATGCAGCAACGGGAACGGCGGCGGCGCGGGGTAGAAGGCTTTCTTCGCCAGATGCAGCATGGTGGCTGAATCCTTGCCGACCGAATACAGCATCACAGGGTTTTCGGCATTGGCCACCACTTCGCGCATGATGTGGATGCTTTCAGCCTCAAGCCGCTGCAAATGCGTCAATGTGCTGGCGGAAAGGCCCTGTGCGGCGGTGCTGCTGGTCATGATCGGCGTCCTTCAAGCTTTGGCTGGCGCTATGTGGCAATATTTCATTGCCCGCACCAGCGGGGCAAAGCCGAGTTTGCTGTAAAATACAAGAAATTTTGCCCGGATTGCGGCCCCTTGGCGGCGTTTGCGTGTTTTGCGGCGGCGCGGGCGTTGATTTGGTTCTGCCAATGGGGGCAGCGCTGGAACCGCTTTCTTTTCTAGCGTTTATTCTCGATCCGGTCGCGCAAGATGCTGAATGGCAACAAAGCATTGGGGGCAAGCCGCGCCAATGCATGCGCCGGGATCGGCGCGGCAGGCTTCAGTGGGATTGCCAGCGCATCCGCTGGGGTGCCGCTGGCCCAATCGGCAAGTTCGCGCCCCATCGCAGTCGACAGCGCAATGCCGCGCCCGTTACAGGCAAACCCGGCCAACAGTCCGGGGGCAAGCTTGACCACGCGCGGCAGGAAATCCGGCATCACCGAGGCCATGCCCGACCATTGAAATTGCAGCGGTGGCAAGTCTGGCAGATCGAGCATCTGCGCCAAGCGGCGATGAATGGCACGGGGCAGGCGGCGGTCGGCTCCCCACGGCACAATCGGCATGCCGCCACTGATCAACCGATTTGCGGCATCAAAGCGAAAGGTGAACAGATTGCGGCGGCTGTCCGACAGGCTTTGATTGCCGGGCAGCAAACGATTGCGCACGGCGTCGGGCAAGGGCTGGGTCGCAACCTGAAACACCCGCAGCGGAAAGAAACTGCGCGCAAGCCCCGGCCACAAACCGCCCGCATAAGCGTTGGTCGCCAGCACGACTTGCCGCGCTTTGATCTGGCCCTGCGGTGTGCTGGCCAACCACTCTGCGCCGACCTGCTGCAAGGCGGTGACCGGGCTCGCCTCGTGCAAGACCGCCCCTGCCGCTGTCGCCGCCCGCGCCAGACCCCGCGCATAACCCACAGGGTTGATCACTCCGCCCGAACGGTCGATCCAGCCGCCGCGCCAACCGCTGCGATCTGGCGCAACGCCAGTCATCGCGGCAATCCCGGCGGCATCCAGAACCTGCACCGGGCGCTGCAAAGCCGACCATTGCCGCACGCGGTCTTTTGCTTTGGCAAAGGCCGCATCGGAATGTGAAGGCTGCAACCACCCCGATTGCTGCGCATCGCAAGTGATCTGATGGCGGCGGATCAGATCGAACACAAGATCGCCACTGCCTGCCGCCATATTGATCAGCGGCTCGGCCCTTGGCCCCAGCATCCCCCGGATGCCATCGGGATCAACCTTGGCAAAGTTAGGCACCACAAAGCCCGCATTGCGCCCCGACGCGCCCCAAGCGATGCGATGGGCTTCCAGCAGCACCACGGATTGACCCGCCTCGGCCGCGTGCAAGGCGGTCGACAGTCCGGCAAAACCGCCACCGATCACCAAGAGATCTGTCTCAACCGCACCTTTCAGCGCCGGGAAGGGCTGCAAGGCTGCCGCTGTCGCATGCCAAAGCGTGGCGGGATCTGCGCTCACTTCTTGCGCCCCGCGCCGAAAAACCCTTGCGGACGCCACAGCAAAATCAGGCATAGCATCACCCCGATGGCGACGATCTGCAGCGACGCCGCCCGCGCTTGCAGATCGCTTGGCACAATCGCGGCGGTGAAAGACCCCGAGCCGACCCAGATCGCCCAGACCACAATCGCCCCCAAGATCGCACCCCGGTTCGACCCCGACCCGCCGACCATCAGCATCGCCCAAACCTGAAACGTCAGCGTCGGCAGATAGTTGTCGGGCGCGATAAAGCCGATGAAATGCGCCTGCACCGCCCCCGCCAGCCCCATCACCGCCCCGCCGACGGCAAAGGCTTGAATCCGATAGGATTGCGCGCTTTTGCCCAAAGCGGTGGCGGCGCGTTCATCTTCACGCAAGGCCCGCAACACCCGGCCCCACGGGCTGCGCGACAACCGCTCCAGCGCCAGATAGGTCGCCAGCACCACGCTTGCGATCACCGCCAGATTGGCGAAGTTGAAGGCAACCGCATGTTCCTGCAAAGACGCAAAAGGCCGAGGAATAAATGCCACCCCAAACGGCCCGCCCGTCAGCCCCTGCGCATTCAGCGCCACCAACTGCACCACCACGGCCACGCCAAAGGTTGTGATCGCCAGATAATCCGATTTAAGCCGCAGGGTCGCATAACCCGTAAACGCCGCCGCGAGCGCCGTGATGCAGGCCGCTGCCAGCCAGCCCGCCAAAATCGGCCAGCCAAAGCCGCCAACCCGATCTGCCGCATCCGGCGTCGTCAGAATGGCCGAGCTATAGGCCCCAATCGCCACAAACCCCGCAATGCCGACGTTGAACAGCCCGGTCAGGCCCCATTGCAGGTTCAGCCCCAAAGCGATCAGCCCGAAAATCAGCGCAGTCGAGGTGAAAAACGCGCCATACCCCAGAAGATCAATCATCGCTCTGCCACTCCGAATAGGCCCATCGGGCGCACCAACAGCACCGCCATCAGGATCACGAACGCCACCGCCGCCCGCCATTCTGCACCGACGAATTGCACCGCAGCAGCCTCGGATAGCCCAATGATCAGCCCGCCCAAGACCGCGCCGGGCACCGATCCGATGCCACCCAAAATCGCCGCCGCAAAGATCGGCAGCAGCAGGTCCAGCCCCATCAACGGCCTGATCTGCACCAAAACCCCCACCATTACGCCCGAAGCACAGGCAAGGGCCGCCCCGATGATCCAGGTCGCGCGCACCACCTTGTCAACGTCGATCCCCACCACCCGCGCCAGCGCCGGGTTCTGGCTATAGGCCCGCATCTCGCGCCCGCGCTGACTGCGCTGCATGAACAAGTGCATCCCCACCACCAGCGCCAAAGTCAGCAGCAACAAAGCCACCTGATCGGCCGTCACCCTGATGCCAAATCCCACCGGCTGCGCAATCTGAATGGCGCGCGAGAAATAGGTGGGGCGCGAGGTGAACATGAACTCCAGCAGACTGCGCAGCGCCATCGACGCGCCAAACGACGCCATCACCACAATGATCGACTGCCCGCGCGCCCGCAGCCTTGCGAACAGCAGCCAGTCCAACGTCAAAGCCAGCAGTGCCGTCAGCCCCATCGCCACCACCATCGCCAGCAACAACGGCCAGCCGAACGACAAGGGTGCCATCGGAAGACTGCCGCCAATCGCCCCCACCACGGCCAGCGCCGCATAAGCGCCCCAAGCCATGAAATCGCCATGCGCAAAGTTGGAAAACCGCAGGATCGAGTAGGTCAGCGTCACCCCAATCGCACCCAGTCCGATCATCGAGCCTGCGATCAGACCATCCAGCAGAAATTGCAGGTTCATGATGCCTCCTTGCGGTGACCGAGATACAACTCGGCGATCAAAGGGTTGTCCCACAGGGTTTTGGCGGGGCCCTCGTGCGCCTCGCGGCCCTCGACCAGCACATAAGCGCGGTCGCCAATGGCCAACGCGGCCCGCGCGTTCTGCTCCACCAGCACAATCGTCAATCCTGCCTGCCGGATCGCCGACAGCTGCGCGAACACCTGCTCGACCAGTTTTGGCGACAGGCCCGCCGAGGGTTCATCCAGCATCAACACCCGGGGCCGCACGATCAGCGCCCGCGCCACCGCCAGCATCTGCCGCTGCCCGCCCGACAAGCTGCCTGCCATCAAAGCGCGCTGGCGGGCAAGGTCTGGAAACGTGTCAAACATCTCGGCAATGCGCGGCGCGACCTCTGGCCGTGGCAGAATACCGCCCGCGACATGCAGGTTTTCTTCGACGGTCATCAGCGGAAAAATGTTCTCGGTCTGCGGCACAAACGCCAGACCTTGACGGATTTTCAGATGCGCAGGCACCATTGTGATATCGCGGCCATCCAGCAGAACCTGACCGCCTGAAATCGGCACCAGCCCGGCGATAGCCTTGATAAAGCTGGATTTCCCCGCGCCATTCGGGCCAAGGATAACCACAATCTCGGCTTCGGCTGCGTGCATTGACGCGCCTTTGACGATGGATAGCCCCGGCTCGTATCCCGCAACCAAAGCACTGACCTGCAAAATGCTCATGCGCCGCTGCCCCCCAGATATGCTTCAATCACCCGAGGCTCGCGCGCCACTTCATCCGGGCGGCCCTGAAACAGCAGCGCACCTTGCGCCATCACGACGATGCGGCTGCACAGCCGCGACACCATGTCGATGTTATGCTCGATCAGCACAAAGGTGACGCCGCTTGCGTTGATCTCTTGGATCCGCGCGATCAGCACCTCTAGCAAAGCCGGGTTCACCCCCGCCGCAGGTTCGTCCAGCAAGATCACCTTGGGGTCGGCCATCATCACGCGGGCCAATTCCAACAGCTTGCGTTGCCCGCCCGACAGCACCCGCGCAGGCTCATCCGCCAAGCGCCGCAGTGCCACCAGATCCAGCAATCCCAATGCCTTTTCCTTGGCCGCCGCTTCTTCCGCTGCAATCCGGCGTGGCGCGGTGAAATTCGCCCAAAGCCGCTCACCCGTCTGCGCCTGCCGCGCGATCAGCATGTTTTCCAGCAAAGTCAGCTCAGGAAACGGACGCGGAATTTGAAACGTCCGCGCCATGCCACCCGCCAGACGCTTGTGCGCAGGCTCTCCGGTAATATCGCGGCCCATCAGCCGGATCGTGCCTGCGCTTACGCCAACCGATCCTGCCAGCAGGTCAAACATCGTGGTCTTGCCCGCGCCATTCGGCCCGATCAGTCCCAGAATCTCGCCCTTGCCGACCGACAGCGACATGCCATTCACCGCCGCCACGCCGCCAAAGCGTTTGGTCAACCCCTGCGCCTCTAGAACTGTCTCAGCCGCCATGGTGCCTCTGATGTTTGATCTGTGATCACACTTGATTTGATCACAGTAGAAGCGTCTAATTCTGAAAAGCAAGTGATTCGTCACCGGAGGGAATCAGGGTGGAAACAGCTGTCGGATTGGCCCCGGTTGGCCGCGATACGGTGCAAGACCGGGTCTATCAGGAACTGCGCCGGGCGTTGATCGGCGGGCTGTTCGCGCCGGGGCAGGTGCTGACGATCCGCCAGTTGGCCGATGCCTTGGCGACCTCAACCATGCCGGTGCGCGACGCGCTTGGCCGCCTGATCACCGAACAGGCGCTCGAAGCTATGCCAAACCGCACCATCCGCGTCCCGCCCATCACGCTTGAACGCATCGAAGACCTGCTGCGCACCCGCGTGCTGCTGGAGGGTGAGGCGATGAGCCTTGCAGCAAGCCGGATGACGCCGCAGCTTTTGGCGACCATTGGGGTGATCATGGCCGAATGGGAAGAAATGCGCCAAGGGGGCGATCCCGCGGCGGTGGACCGCGAAGTCACGTTAAACCACGCTTTCCATTTTGAGATTTACCGCGCCTGCGGCTCGACCGTTCTGATCCCGATGATCGAAAGCCTGTGGTTGCAATCCGGCCCGCTGACCCGCGCCGCGATCTATGCCTTTTCCGAAGCCGGAGCGCAGGATGCCGCGCGGTTTCACAACGATATTCTGTCGGCACTGCACCGGGGCGATGGCGCTGCCGCCCGCGCCGCCTTGGTCGCCGACATCAGCCGTCCCTTCGCCTATCTGCGCGACAAACTGCAACAAGAGGAAGCCGCATGAGCCTGCTGATCACCTGCCCCAGCGCCGATCTTTCGGTGAAAGCCGAATTTCTGGATGCCAAAGCCCCGGAAAACATCGCCTTTCTGCGCGCTTACCTCGCCACGCCTCGCCACGTCCCCGGCCTGCATGCAATGTGGACTGGCCCCGAGATTTCCTGCCCGATCCCGCCGCCTCATTTGGCAGGGGCCGCCTACGCCCAACCCCTGCCACCCGAAAATGCCACGCTGAACCCGCAGCCGGGCGATATTGTGCTGGCCTATATCCCGGCACGGGTCTGGGGTGGCAATCCCGATCCGATCTTTGACATCGGCCTGTTCTACGGCCCCGGCGCGCGGATGCTGTTCCCGATCGGCTGGCACGCGGGGTCCGTTATCGCCCAAGTGCGCCCCGAAGACCGCGCATCCCTCGCCGACGCCTGCAACCGCATCCGTCGCAGCGGCGCTTGCGAGATCACTTTCGCATTGGAGCCATGATGGACGATAGCTTTGAACTCTACGATCTGCGGGTCGAAATCGTAGCCCCCGAGGGTGCCAAGATCTACTGCGGCACCGTCGGCGATTGGTTCGAGTTGCGCGGCGAACAGTTGCACCTGCCGCCGGGCCAAAGTTTCTCGATCTATTCGCTGTCGGCCATCATGCCGCTGCTGCCCGCCAAACAGCGCCAGACCCACCCGCATGATTGGATGACCTCTGACGCCGAAATCGCCTGCCCCGATCCGCATTGCCCCTCGCGGTTCCGCATCTCCCGCATCGGCAAACGCAGCTTCAGCCATGCCGACACCACCGCCGTGCCCCTGCCATCGGAGGAAGAATGACCGTTTCCCGCATCACCCTGCGCCCCGGCCACGAAATTTCCCGCGTGATCCGGGGCGGCTGGCAATTGGCAGGCGGCCACGGCCCCGTCGATGCCGCCGCCCAGATCGAGGATATGATCGCCTTTGCCGAGGCCGGTATCACCACGTTTGATTGCGCCGACATCTATACCGGCGTTGAAGAGCTGATCGGCCAATTCCGCACAGAATACGCCAACCGCTTTGGCGCGGATGCTTTGGCGCGTATGAAAGTGCACACAAAACTGGTGCCCGACCTGTCCCGCCTCGCCACTGTGGATCGCTCCTATATCCGGGGCATCGTGGAGACCTCGCTGAAACGCCTGCAGACCGAGCGTCTTGATCTGGTGCAGTTTCACTGGTGGGATTACACCGTGCCGCGCTATCTTGACGCGATCGGCTGGCTGAACGAGCTTCGGCTTGAAGGCAAAGTTGCGCATGTCGGCGGCACCAATTTTGACACCGCAACCAGCTTGGAAATCATCAACTCCGGCGTGCCTTTGGTGTCGATGCAGGTGCAATACAGCCTGATTGATCTGCGCGCCGAACGGCTTTTGGCGAAAGCCGCCAGCGCAAACGATATGTCGATCCTGTGTTATGGCACCGTTGCGGGCGGCTTCTTGGGCGATCCTTGGCTGGGGCAAGCAGAGCCGCAGCACCCGCTGGAAAACCGTTCCCTGACCAAATACAAGCTGATCATTGACGATTTCGGCGGCTGGGATCTGTTCCAGAGCCTGCTGCAAACCCTGCGCCGCATCGCCGACAGGCACGGGTCAGATATCGCCACAGTCGCCAGTGCGGCGATGCTGAACCGCCCCGCCGTCGCCGCCGTGATCGTTGGCGCGCGCAACCGCAGCCATTTGGCGCGCAACGTGGCGATTTCAGAACTGACGCTGACGCCGCAAGATCTGGCCGAGATTGCCGCCGTGCAAGCCCAAGGCCAGATCCCCGAAGGCGACAC
The DNA here is from genome assembly GCF_030161095.1 of Cypionkella aquatica. Classification (GTDB taxonomy): domain Bacteria; phylum Pseudomonadota; class Alphaproteobacteria; order Rhodobacterales; family Rhodobacteraceae; genus Cypionkella; species Cypionkella aquatica. The sequence goes on along the minus strand of NZ_BSPP01000004.1, from coordinate 216,190 downwards.
CTACACGCTGGAACGTGACCGCCACGGTCGCCACGGCAATATCATCAAATACAACCTCAACGCCGCAAGTTAAGGCGCGAAACAGCCGCCGGGCAGGCCCAGCCCGGCGGAAATAAAACAAGGGTAACAATCCCAACTTCGCAACAGAGAGACACAAAATGAAAAAAACACTCCTCGCCACCGTCGCAGCCTTGGCGCTGCTGCCCGCCGCCGCCCAAGCCTGCGACATCACCATCGGCCTTGTGCTTGAACTGACCGGCGAGGCAGGTGCCTACGGTCAAGCCGGTGCTAAATCTGTGGAAATGGCGTTCCGCGATCTGAACGACGCAGGCGGCGTTGCGGGCTGTATGCTGAAAACCGATACCCGCGACAGCCAGACCCAAGCCAATGTCGCGGTTGATGCCGCCACGCAACTGGTGCAGGTCGCCAAAGTGCCCGCAATCATCGGCGGCATCATCAGCCCGATGTCTATCCCGATCCTCACCTCGGTCACGGGCCCGGCAAAGGTTCTGCAAGTCTCGCCCGCATCCTCTTCTCCGACCCTGACCGCGCTGGGCCGCGAAGGCAAAACCAACGGTGTGTTCTTCCGCACCATCACCTCGGATGCACTGCAAGGTGTGGCTGCGGCGAAATTCGCCATCGACAACGGCATGAAGAAAATCGTGATCATTCATCAGAACAACGATTTCGGCGTCAATCTGGTCAAGGAATTCAGCGACCCCTACACCGCTTTGGGCGGCACCGTGGTGTCCGTCACGCCCTATAACGCCAAGCAATCCAGCTATGCGTCCGAAGTCACCGCCGCGATGGCGGGCGAGCCGGATGCGCTGTATCTGATCTCTGATCCGATTGATGGCGCGACCATCGCACGCACTTGGGTGTCGCAGGGCGGGGTGCAGAAATTCCTGCTGAACGATGGCATGAACAGCGAAGATTTCATCGCAGCGGTCGGCAAAGAGTATCTTGGCAACGCGTTTGGCACCTCTTCGGGCACCAATCCCACCGCCTCGACCGAGTATTTCAACGCCAATTACAATGCGTTTTCGGGTCTTGATCCGGCAGCGCCCGCCGCCGACCGCAGCTATGACGCGGGCGCTTTGGTGGGCCTTGCCGTGGCCATCGCAGGCGGCCCCGACGCCGCCAAACTGCCCGAGGCTTTGCGCAAAGCCGTCGATCCGGCGGGCGAGGTGATCCACGCGGGCAAGGACGAGTTTGCCAAGGCGCTGAAGTTGATCGCCGAAGGCAAAGCGATCCGCTACGAAGGCGTCATCGGCCCGGTCAACTTTGACCAATACGGCGATATCGCAGGGCCGTTCCGGCTGTGGCAGATCGTTGACGGCGTGGTGACAACCGTGGGTGAAATGTCGACCACCGATGTCGAAACCGTCAAGGCGCAGGTCAAGTAACCTCTAAACGACACCTTCAGGCCCGGTCGCAGTTTTGCTTTGCGACCGGGCTTTTTCATGCGTAAAAAACAACATGATGTGGTGTGATTTCACAAAACCACACCCTATAGAAAATTGTCCCAGCTGGGACAGATTAAACCGCCATTGTCGCCGCCACAGCACGGCTCCAGCGGGCGTATTTCTGATCCCGTGTGGTGGCATCCATCTGCGGCGCAAAGCGATGTTGCAGCGCCCATGATTTCTGGAAATCCGCAGGCTTCGGGCAAATCCCGGCCTTCAGCCCGGCCAGATAAGCCGCGCCCAAGGCGGTGGTTTCGGTGATCACTGGACGATCCACCGGGGCGCCCAGAATGTCAGACAAAAACTGCATGGCCCAGTCGGATGCCGTCATCCCGCCATCGACCCGCAACACGCCCTCTGCGGCCACGCCCCAATCGGCGCGCATCGCCTCTAGCAGATCGCGGGTCTGATAGCCGACGCTTTCCAAGGCGGCTTTCGCCAGCTCGGCAGGCCCCGAATTGCGGTTCAGCCCATAGATCGCCCCCCGGCAATCAGGCCGCCAATAGGGCGCACCAAGCCCGGTGAAAGCCGGCACAAGGATCACGTCTTGGGCAGGGTCGGCGGCTTCGGCAAGGGGCTGGGTTTCCTTGGCGTCGCGGATGATCTTAAGACCGTCGCGCAGCCATTGCACCACCGCACCCGCGATAAAGATCGAGCCCTCCAGCGCATAGGTCGGCTTGCCGTCCAACTGATAGGCGATGGTGGTCAGCAAGCGGTTCTTCGACGGCACCATCTTGTCGCCGGTGTTCAGCAAGGCAAAGCATCCGGTGCCATAGGTGGATTTCATCATGCCGGGATCAAAGCATGCTTGGCCAACCGTGGCGGCCTGTTGATCGCCTGCAACGCCTAGGATCGGGATTTCGTGGCCGAACAGATCAGCACGGGTCAGGCCGAAATCAGCCGAGCTGTCGCGGACCTCGGGCAGCAATTGCATCGGGATGTCCAGCAGGGCGCAGATATCGGCATCCCAGCGTCCTTCGGCGATGTTGTAAAGAAGGGTGCGGGCGGCGTTGGTGGCATCGGTGGCATGGGTGCGCCCACCGGTCAGTTGCCAGATGAGGTAGGTATCGACGGTCCCAAACGCGAGTTCTCCGGCGCTTGCGCGGGCGCGGGCATTGGGGATGGTATCCAGCAGCCATTTCAGTTTGGTGCCCGAGAAGTAGGGGTCGAGCAGCAGCCCGGTTTTCGCGGTGATCATCGGCTCGTGCCCTGCCTCTTTCAGGGCGGTGCAGGTGTCAGCGGTGCGGCGATCTTGCCAGACGATGGCGTTGTGCAGGGGATGGCCGGTGGCGCGGTCCCACAGCAGGGTGGTCTCGCGTTGGTTGGTGATGCCGATGGCGGCGATGTCACGGGCAGGGATGCCGGATTTCTCAATGGCAGCGCGGGTCGTGGCGGCGACCGTGGACCACAGGTCTGCCGGGTCATGTTCAACCCAGCCGGGCTGGGGGTAGTGCTGGGGGAATTCCTGTTGGGCAGAGGAGATCACTTTCAGGCCCGCATCAAACAGAATCGCGCGGGACGAGGTGGTGCCTTGGTCGATGGCGAGGATGTGGGTCATGTGGCCTCCGGGGTGGTGTGGTCCTAACGCGGGACTTTTTGGTATATCAGCGGGTTGGGGTGGTGGATTTAGGGATTTTCTAAGTTCTGAGCAGGTTTAGGCTGGATTGCAGGCGAGCGTAGAGCAGGTTTGGTTTGGAGGGAAATGGCGTTTTGTCTTGCCAGATTTGGCCGCAGACAAATCTGGCCGCGCCTGCCTGCCCGTGGCAGGCGCGTTTCCGCGCCAGCCAAGTCAGGCGCGGCCAGATTATTGCGCGACGGTTTGCGGGACAACACCCCTCGCTCAACGGCGTTCCGCCTTATGAGCAACGAACCCCAAAACTCTGCGCCGCAGAGTTTTCTTTCGGTTCGAAGGCCACTGCCCACCCACCATAGCAAAAGGGCGAGGCTTGCACCCCGCCCCCTTTTGTCAGCCAGTCAGATCACTTCTGCCCAGCTTACTTCTGCCAAGACTTGATCAGCTCGTCATAGGCAATCGTCTCACCCTGCGGCTTCTCATTCTCCAGCTTGGCCACAGGCGCGCCCGGTGCATCCAGCCAGACTTGCGCGTCTTGCTCGTCGTTCAGCTTCGGGCCGATGTCGCCTTGGACGCCAGCTTTCTCAAGCCGTCCCAGCACTTTTTCCTGCTCGGCGCACAAAGCATCCAGCGCTTCCTGCGGGGTTTTCTCACCCGACATGGCGTCGCCGATGTTCTGCCACCACAGCTGCGCCATCTTCGGATAATCCGGGATGTTGGTGCCGGTGGGCGACCATGCAACGCGGGCTGGCGAGCGGTAGAATTCGATCAGGCCACCCAACTTGGGCGCGCGATCGGTGAAGTGCTGGCTGTCGATGGTCGATTGACGGGTAAAAGTCAGGCCGACATCCGACTTTTTCATATCGACGGTTTTCGAGGTGACGAACTGCGCATAAAGCCAAGCCGCCTGCGCGCGGTCCAGCGGCGTCGATTTCATCAACGTCCACGAGCCCACGTCCTGATAGCCAACCTTGGTGCCTTCCGACCAGTACGCGCCATGCGGGCTGGGGGCCATGCGCCATTTCGGCGTGCCGTCATCGTTCATCACCGGCAGACCGGGTTTCACCATATCGGCGGTGAAAGCGGTGTACCAGAACATCTGCTGGGCGATCTGGCCTTGCGCCGGAACCGGGCCAGCTTCGCCAAACACCATGCCTGCGGCTTCGGGTGGCGAGTATTTCTGCAACCAGTCAATCGCTTTGGTCACAGCATAGACAGCCGCTGCGTCGTTGGTCGCACCACCACGGGCCACGCAAGAACCGACAGGACGCGAGTTTTCGTCAACGCGCACGCCCCATTCGTCAACCGGCAGACCGTTCGGCTCGCCCTTGTCGCCCATCCCGGCCATCGACATCCACGCGTCGGTGTAGCGCCAGCCAAGCGACGGGTCTTTCTTGCCGTAATCCATGTTGCCATAGACTTTGTCCGGCCCGCCCGCATAGGTCATGTCGCGGCCAGTGAAGAATTCGGCGATGTCCTCATAGGCCGACCAGTTGATCGGAACGCCCAGATCATAGCCATATTTGGCTTTGAAATCGTCCTTGGTTTTCTGATCGTTGAACCAGTCGTAGCGGAACCAGTAAAGGTTGGCGAACTGCTGGTCGGGCAACTGATACAGCTGACCATCCGGCGCGGTGGTGAACTTGGTGCCGATAAAGTCAGCCAGATCGAGACCGGGGTTGGTCACGTCTTTGCCTTCGCCGGACATGAATTCGGTCAGGCTGCGGGCTTGTTTATAGCGCCAGTGGGTGCCGATCAGGTCCGAGTCGTTGATATAGGCGTCGTAGATATTTTCGCCCGACTGCATTTGGGTTTGCAGCTTTTCAACCACGTCGCCCTCGCCGATCAGGTCGTGGGTGACTTTGATGCCAGTCAGCGCTTCAAACGCCGGGGCCAGCACTTTGGATTCGTATTCGTGGGTGGTCAGGGTTTCCGAGGCAACCTTGATCTCCATACCAGCATAGGGCTTGGCAGCGGTTTCAAACCATTGCAGTTCGGCTTCCTGATCGGCGCGCGAAAGCACCGACAGATCGCCGATTTCCTTATCAAGGAACGCCTTTCCGGCTTCCATGTCGGCAAGCGCCGGCATGCCGTAGGCCATCAGCGCAAGCGCCATGGCGGTGGATGTTGTGCGCAGTCTCATTCGATTCCTCCCAGAATGTTGAGCGTCGTTATGGCCCGGCGGTTGGCCGCCGGGGTGGTTCGGCTGCCGTCAGACCCAGCGGAAGACCGCAAAGGCGTAGACGAGGCAGAGGATCAGCGCGACCGTCAGCGGGGCGCCGAAGAAGAACAGCCAGGCCAGATTGATGAAGGCCGAGCCGAGTAGGGTGATGAACAACCGGTCGCCGCGCGTCGTCTCAATGGTGAGGATGCCGCGACGGGGTGTTTCGGGATAGCGGATCGCCAGCAATGTGAAGGTGATCAGCAATGCCGCGATGATGTAGAAGAACAGCGCAACCGGGAAGGTCCATGCCATCCAGCCGCCGGGGATCATCGGGTCAAACCATTGAAAGCCTTCGTCATTGCGCGGGGTTGCCCAGATCAGGAAGCCAAGGAAGGCTGCCATGACGGCGGCGGTGGCGGCGAAGATGGTGTTCCAGCGTGAGGCGGTCATTTGTGATTTTCCTCTATGGTCGCCACAAAGTGATGCCCCTCACCAACGGACATGGTGAATTTTTGACCAACGCCACTGCGTTGAACATCAAGAAGAGATTTCCTACCCGCAGTACCCAGTTTTAGTGACGATTCGACAATCTCGTCGTAGTTTAGATGCAGACTGGCTAGTCTTTGCAAAAGCGCTTCAAGTTGCGCTTCGGTGATATGGCCAGACGGAATCATCTTGGAAAATAAAAGTTCTGATCCATCATAGCCATCAATCCGATACTTGAGTGATGCGGTCATATCAAACCCTCCCGAGGGCAAAGCCCTTGGCGATGTAGTTGCGCACGAAGTAGATCACGAGGGCTCCGGGGATGATGGTCAGCACCCCTGCGGCAGCAAGCACGCCCCAATCCATGCCGGATGCAGACACGGTGCGGGTCATGGTGGCGGCGATGGATTTGGCATCCACAGCCGTCAGGGTGCGGGACAAAAGCAGTTCCACCCAAGAGAACATAAAGCAGAAGAACGCGGCCACACCGATGCCCGATGCCACCAGCGGCATGAAGATGCGGATGAAAAAGCGCGGGAAGGAATAGCCGTCGATATAGGCGGTTTCGTCGATCTCTTTCGGCACGCCGCGCATGAAGCCTTCGAGGATCCACACCGCCAGCGGCACGTTGAACAAACAATGTGCCAGCGCCACGGCGATATGGGTGTCGAACAGGCCGATAGAGCTATAAAGCTGAAAGAACGGCAGCGCGAACACGGCGGGCGGCGACATCCGGTTGGTCAGCAACCAGAAGAACAGGTGTTTGTCACCCATGAAGCTGTAGCGGCTGAAGGCATAGGCGGCGGGCAGTGCCACGGTGATCGAGATCACAGTGTTCAGCACCACATAGATCATCGAATTGACATACCCCATATACCACGACGGATCGGTCAGGATGGTGATGTAATTGGCGAAGGTCAGGGTCTGCGGGTAGATCGAGAAGGTCGAGGTGATCTCGGTGTTGGTCTTCAGGCTCATGTTGACCAGCCAATAGATCGGGATCAGCAGGAACAAGAGATACAGCGTCATGGTGATCAGCGAGGCGCGGTTTTTCATTATTTCGTCTCCTGCGCGTCAAGCGTTGTCATCACGGTGTAGAACACCCAGCTCACCAACAGGATCACAAGGAAATACATGATCGAGAAGGCAGCGGCGGGGCCGAGGTCGAACTGGCCGACGGCCATTTTCACAAGGTCGATCGACAGGAAGGTGGTGGAGTTGCCGGGGCCGCCGCCGGTCAGCACGAACGGCTCGGTGTAGATCATAAAGCTGTCCATGAACCGCAACAGCACAGCGATCAGCAGCACGCCGGACATTTTCGGCAGCTCGATATAGCGGAACACGCTCCAGCGGCTGGCTTGGTCGATCTTGGCGGCTTGGTAGTAGGCTTGCGGGATCGACTGCAGGCCAGCGTAGCAGAGCAATGCGACCAGCGAGGTCCAGTGCCAGACATCCATCACGATGATGGTGATCCACGCATCCAAAGCGTCGTTGGTATAATTGTAGTCGATGCCAAGCGCGGCAAGGCTGTGGCCAAGCAGGCCGATGTCGATGCGGCAGAAGATTTGCCAGATCGTGCCCACCACGTTGAACGGGATCAGCAGCGGCAGCGCCATCAGCACAAGGCAGAAGCTGGCCCAGAAGCCTTTTTTCGGCATGTTCAGGGCGACGAAAATCCCCAAAGGCACCTCGATGGCAAGGATGATGCCCGAGAACAGCACCTGCCGCCCCAAAGCTGCGTGCATCCGGTCCGAGGCGATCATTTCTTCAAACCAGCCAAGACCGTTCCAGAAGAAATCGTTCGAGCCAAACGTGTCATTCACCGAATAGTTCACCACCGTCATCAGCGGGATCACGGCGGAAAACGCCACAAGGATCAGCACTGGCAGGATCAGGAACCACGCCTTGTTGTTCTGGGTCTTGTCCATCAGACGGCCCCCCCTTGCACGCGCCAGTCGTCGGCGTAGACGTTGATCCGGTTTGGCTCGAAGCGGACGCGGGTTTGATCGGCGGCAATCGGGCTGCCTTCAGGCGCGATGACGTTGAAAGCTTGGCCCCCGACCTCGCCGCGAATGATGCGGTGACGGCCCACGTCCTCGATGCGGCGGACTGTGATCGGCAGGCCTTCGGTGGCGGACAATTCGCAGTATTCGGGGCGGATGCCGATTTGCGTGCGGCCCTTGATCGGGGCGTAGGCGGCACCCAAGGGCACCTCAGCCCCCAGCACTTGTGCGACATTACCTGTAACGCTGGCATCCAGCAGGTTCATGCCGGGTGATCCGATGAAATAGCCGACGAAAGTATGCGCGGGGGCCTCGAACAATTCTTCTGGCGTGCCCATTTGCACGACGCGCCCATCATACATCACCACAACTTTGTCGGCGAAGGTCAGGGCCTCGGTCTGGTCATGCGTCACATAGATCATCGTGTGGCCGAAATCGCGGTGCAGTTGTTTCAGTTGCGTGCGCAGTTCCCACTTCATATGCGGGTCGATCACGGTCAGGGGTTCGTCAAACAGGATGGCGTTGACGTCTTCGCGCACCATGCCACGGCCCAGACTGATCTTTTGCTTGGCATCGGCGGTCAGACCGCGCGCCTTGCGATCCAGTGTCGCCTCCATCCCGATGGTTTGGGCGATGGCTTGGACGCGGGCCTTGATATAAGCGGGGTCCATGCCCCGGTTGCGCAGGGGAAAGGCAAGGTTTTCGCGCACGGTCATGGTGTCGTAAACCACGGGAAACTGGAACACTTGCGCGATGTTACGCTCGGCGGTGGCGGCGTCGGTCACGTCGCGGTCGCCAAACAGCACGCGGCCTTGGCTGGGGCGCAGCAGGCCCGAGATGATGTTCAAAAGCGTGGTCTTGCCACAGCCGGACGAGCCGAGCAGCGCATAAGCGCCACCATCCTGCCAGACGTGATCCATCTGTTTCAGCGCGAAATCAGCATCGCTGGTGGGGGTAGCGCTGTAGCTGTGCGCAAGGTTTTTGAGGGTAATTTGCGCCATTATGCAGCCACCGCGTAAGAGGCGGATTGCGCCAAGCGCCCGTCGCCATCAAAGACATAGATATGGGCGGGGTCGAGCCAGAGGCTGACCGCGTCGCCCGATTTCAAGGATTGCACGCCATGCACCAAGGCGACCCAGCGGTCTGGCCCGTGTTGCAGATGCAGGAAGCTTTCCGATCCGGTGATCTCAGACGCGATGGTGGTGCAGGGCAACTCAATCGCATCCGCGCTGGGCTTGTGCAGTTGCAAATGGTTCGGGCGGAAGCCTGCGGTATAGCTGCCATCGGGAAGATGCGCGAAGGCTGGCGCGTTCAGGCTAAGGGCCGCGCCGCGCTTGGTGAAGGGCAGGAAGTTCATCGGCGGATCGCTGAACACGCGCGCCGTGGTGGCATCGACCGGGTTGCGATAGACCTGCGGCGTCGGGCCAAATTGCGTCACGCGGCCTTGCCAAAGGGTTGCGGTGTTACCGCCCAGCAGCAAGGCTTCTTCGGGTTCGGTGGTAGCATAGACGAAAATCGCGCCAGATTTCTCGAAGATGCGCGGGATCTCGGCGCGCAACTCCTCGCGCAGTTTATAGTCGAGGTTGGCAAGCGGTTCATCCAGCAGCACAAGACCGGCTTCTTTCACCAAAGCGCGGGCAAGGGCGCAGCGCTGTTGCTGGCCACCCGAAAGCTCCAACGGTTTGCGTTGCAGCATCGGGGTGAGTTTCAGCATATCGGCCACTTCGCGCACGGCGCGGTCAATCTCGGCGGTGGATTTGCCGATCAGACGCAGCGGCGAGGCGATGTTGTCATACACGCTCATGCCGGGATAGTTGATGAATTGCTGGTAGACCATCGCCACCTTGCGGTCTTGCACGCGCATGCCGGTGACATCTTTGCCCTGCCAGAAAATCTTGCCCGTGGTCGGTTGATCAAGCCCCGCCATCAGCCGCATCAGGCTGGTCTTGCCCGATAAAGTTGGCCCCAGCAGCACGTTCATCGTGCCGTTTTCCAACGTCAGGCTGGTGGGCTGGATATAGCTTTGCCCCTTCACCACACGCGAGACGGATTGCAGTTCAATCGACATGTCTGTTCCTCATTCCGCCGCAGGGCTGATCGCCCTTTGGTTTAGCATAGCCGACATAAAGCCTGAAAGTTGTGCGATTTGCACATCATTCAGTCGCAGGCCGAGTTTTGTGCGCCGCCAGATGATGTCATTGGCTTCACGGGCGAATTCATGGGTGATCAGCCAGCGCACTTCGGCCTCGGTCAGGGTGGCGCCGAAGTCTTGGCCAAGGTCGGCTGCGGTTTTGGCCGTTCCAAGCAGGGTCGCGGCCTCGGCCCCATAGGCGCGGATCAGGCGGGCGGCCCAATATGGGGTCAGGAAAGGGTAGTTCTGAGCAAGGGTGGTGGTCAGTTTCGCCACATCATTATGCGGGAAATCGCCGCCGGGCAGCGGCGCGCGCGCGGTCCAAGCGGGTTTGGCATGGGCGAAGAATGGCGCGAGTTTGGCCAGCGCGGATTCGGCCAAGCGGCGGTGGGTGGTGATCTTGCCGCCGAACACGTTCAGCAAAGGCGCGCCGTTCTGATCCAGTGACAGCACATAATCGCGGGTGGCGGCGGTGGCGGATGATGCGCCATCGTTATACAGCGGGCGGACGCCGGAATAGCTCCAGACCACATCATCCACGGTGATGGGTTTGGCGAAATACTGGCTGGCGAAATTCAGCAGGTAGTCGCGTTCTTCCTCGGTGCATTGCGCGTTGCCGGGGGCGGATTGGTGATCTTTGTCGGTGGTGCCGATCAGGGTGAAATCCTGCTCATACGGGATAGCAAAGATGATGCGGCCATCGGTGCCTTGGAAGAAATAGCAGCGGTCGTGGTCATAAAGCTTGCGGGTGACGATATGGCTGCCGCGCACCAGCCGCACGCCCTCGGTCGAGTTGATGCGGGCGACGTTGCGGATCACCTCTTCCACCCAAGGACCACCAGCATTGACCAGCGCACGCGCGGTGTGGATGGTTTGGCCCTGCGCGTTTTCGGTTGTGACGTGCCACAGATCACCGTCGCGGGATGCGCTGACAACACGAGTGCGGGTGTTGATCGAAGCCCCACGTTGAGCGGCGTCACGGGCGTTCAGCGACACCAGTTTGGCGTCTTCGATCCAGCAATCGGAATATTCATAGGCATGCGCAAAGCGCTTTTGCAGGGGTGCGCCTGCAGGATCGGTTTTCAGATCCAGCGTGCGGGTGGCGGGCAGGATTTTGCGGCCACCGAGGGTGTCATACATGAACAGGCCCAACCGGATCAGCCAAGCCGGACGCCGCCCGCGCATCCACGGCATCAGGCGCGACATCAGCTTGCCCGTCGGGGTTTCGCCTTCAAACCGCATATCGGGGTGATAGGGCAGAACGAAGCGCATTGGCCAAGAGATATGGGGCATTGCCACCAGCAGGGTTTCGCGTTCGGCCAAAGCTTCGCGGACCAGACGGAACTCAAAATACTCCAGATACCGCAGCCCGCCATGAAACAGTTTGGTGCTGGCGGAAGAGGTTGCTTGCGCCAGATCACCCTGTTCGCACAGCGTTACGGACAGACCACGGCCCACCGCATCGCGTGCGATCCCGCAGCCATTGATGCCGCCACCGATGATGAAAAGGTCGACCGTTTCGGGCCGTTGCTGCGTGGTCAAGCTTAGGTCTCCTCCCTAGCGAGAACTAGGCTGAAGCAATCGCGCAGGGCGGTCAACTATTATTTTCGCTTTTGCGCGAATTGAAATAAAACGAACATTTGAGCCGTCCTGATGGCGCTAACGCCGTTGATTTCATGCGGAAATTCTGAAATTCGCGCAAATTCGCGCCGCGCTGCAGCGAAAGATTTCACCGCGCTGCGGCGTGTTTTCGGCCTTGATTGGCAGCGCCACTTGCCCGAAAGATGCCGCTGACCCAGCGTCACAAGCGCGAAAGGAAACCCCGTGGCCCTTAGCTTTCGGCAGAGTGAAATTGTCGAAATCGCGCGTGCCGATGGCCGTGTGGTGGTCGAGGATCTGGCGCAGCGTTTTGATGTGACCTTGCAGACCATTCGGCGCGATCTGACCGAATTGGCCGATTCGGGGCTGCTTGATCGGGTGCATGGCGGGGCGGTGCCGCGCATTGGCGTCAGCAATCTGGGCTATGAAGAACGCCGCAACATGCACGAGGCCGCGAAGGCCGCGATTGCCAAAGCCTGTGCGGCGGCGATCCCGGACAATTGCTCGATCATCATCAATCTTGGCACCACCACCGAAGCTGTCGCGCGCGAATTGCTGCATCACAGCAATATCACCGTGATCACAAATAACATGAACGTGGCCAACATCTTGGTCGCCAATCCCAGCTGCGAGATCATGGTGGCAGGCGGGGCTTTCCGGCGATCAGATGGCGGCTTGGTGGGAGAGCTGACCACCCAGTTCTTTGAGCAGTTCAAGGTCGATTATGCCATCATCGGGGCCTCGGCTTTGGACGCTGACGGCGATCTGCTGGACTATGATCTGGCCGAAGTTCGGGTGTCGAAAGCCATCATCCGGCAGGCGCGCAGCACCTATCTGGTCTGCGACCATTCCAAACTGGCGCGGGCGGCCCCGGCGCGGCTGGCGTCGCTGAGCGAGGTCAGCACCGTCTTCACCGACCGCCCTTTCCCTGCCGATCTGATGCAGCGGTGCGCCAATTGGGGCACTGTGGTGCATTGCAGTTAAGGCTGCAGCGCCAGCTAAGGCTATAGCGGTTGCACAAGCAGGGTCAGCGCCACCAATGCAATGGTGCAGCCCGCAATCACCTCGACCCAAGGCAGTACCGAAGCGGCGCGGTCAAACGGCAAGTTCGCCAAAGCGCCCTCGCGTGCCCAAACGGCCATGATGGCCACCCCGACCGTGACAAGTGCAGTGCCCAGACCCATCGCAAACGCACCAGCGATGCCCGCCAAGGCAATGCCAAGCTGCCATGTCAAAATCAGCAAAAACAACGCGCCAGAGCAGGGACGCATCGCAACCCCGGCGATCAAAGCGGCGCGGTCGCGCCAAGTGGTAGCACTTGCAACCTCGGCCAGACTGGGGCCGTGGCTGTGGCCGCAACCGCAGGTTTCATCGTGATGATGGTCGTGGTGATGATGCGGGGCGTTTTGATGCGCGGCGTTTTGATGTGGGGCGGGCCGCGATTGCCGCCAGATGCTGCGCAGACCGCGCGACGCCAGCCACAGACCAACCGCCGCAATCGCAAGCGTGCCAAGCGGTGCCATCACCTGCTGGGCCACCTCCTGCGCGTCATCCCTGCGCCAATCCAGCAAAGCCACTCCGGCATACACCAAGGCCACAGCGACCGCCGATTGCGCAAGGCTTGCCGCCAAAGAGATGCTGGCCAGCGCGGCCAGCGGCACCCGTCTGCCCACGCCATAACCGCCGATCAGCACCTTGCCATGCCCCGGCCCAGCCGCATGCAAAACGCCGTAAGTGAAGCACACCGACAGCAATCCCAGCAGCGCGCCGGGCTGGCCCTGTTTGATCGCCCGCACCCCGGCGGCCAGTTGGTTCTGCACGCCGCGCTGCGCGTCGATCACCCAGTGTTCCAGCAGCCGAAAACCGCCCGACAGCCAAAGCGCGCAGAGCAGCAGGGCAAGTATCACCCCCAGAGTTAAGACGGCGCGGCGCATATGACCTCCATCGCTTCGGCAAAATCGGCACCAAGTTCAGGATAGGCGTTTTCGGCATCCAAAGGCAGCGCCGCGATCGCCGCATCCAGCTTGGCGCGGGCCGCATCAAGGTCTGGCAGCACCACCCGTGCCGTGCAGCCGGGGGCATTGGTCAGCACAGTGCCCAACTTGAGGTAATAGCCGACATAAAGGGTCTGGTCGTAGATCTGCACCAACAGGGGTTGCGCCGAAATGACAATCGGGCTGGCAAAGCTGCGATAGTGGGTCGAGGTGATTTTGGCGTCTTTGTAATCGGTGGACCAATCGGCAGGCCCCGACAGCGGCAATGGCATGCCGCCCATCGACGCATAGGTGTCGCCCGGATAGCCCGCATCCCAATGCATATCAAAACCGTTCAGCTGGGCATTTTCCTCTGCCGTCAGCACGCCGTCAAAATCCGCATCAAGACCCTGATCGGTGATGATCTGCAGCGAGGTCAGATCATCATAGCTCCACGTCACCCGCAGACCCGTGGCGCGGCGTTGATCGTCGAAAATCAGCTCAAGCCCGGTGTCGATAAAGACATGCGGATGCGCTGCGGCAGCTTTCGCCGCCAAGCTGAGCGCCATCGCCAGAAAGATTGTCTTCATCACCACCCTCTTTTGCGGCGCAGATTAGGCAGTTGCGCGCGAAAGGCCAATGCCAAGCTGGTGATCTGCTCTGGTCTGGTCAGTTTGCACGATCTGGCCCTGTTCGAGGCGCGGCCTGTCGGGATAGCGTAGCGGAAAATACAGCAGGAGCGGACAATGGCCGAAGATATGCAGCACTGGACACCGCGTCGCCGCCCCGAGGCCGTGACGCTGGAGGGCCGCTATGTGCGGCTGGAAAAGCTGGTGCCAGCGCATGCGGATCAGCTGTTCGATGCCTCGACCCCCACTGATGCCGATGCAAAATTCACATGGCTGTTCGAGGCCCCGCCACAGGATCGCGCCACTCTGACGGCTTGGGTGGATCGGGTGACGCTCAGCGAAGATCCGATCTTTTTTGCCGTCATCGACAAGGCGACGGGCAAGGTCGCGGGTCGTCAGACACTGATGCGGATTGATGCGGGCAATGGTGTGGTCGAAATCGGCAACATCTATTGGGGACCGCTGATCGCGCGCAAACCCGCGGCAACCGAGGCATTGTTTCTGTTCGCAGATTACGCTTTTGATCGCTTGGGCTACCGGCGTTTTGAATGGAAGTGCAACGACGACAACCTGCCGTCGAAGAAAGCCGCGCTACGCTTCGGGTTTCAGGCCGAGGGCGTGTTTCGCCAGCACATGATCGCCAAGGGCCTGAATCGTGACACCGCTTGGTTTGCGATGATCGACAAGGACTGGGCGGTGTTGAAGCCCGCTTATCAGGCTTGGCTGGCGCCTGAAAATTTCGATGCGGATGGCCAGCAGATCCGGCGGCTGGAAGATATTCGCGCCGATCTTGGGGCTTAGGGCGCTGGCCTTAGTTGTGCCAGAATCCGATGCGACTGCAGGGCGATAGTGTGTTCACAGGAGTTTCCGCATGTCGCGCGGCGTCAAAGCTTTCTGCGCCAGTCTGGCCTTGCTGACCAGTCATCCAGCCAGTGCCGAAGTGGTGCTGTCGCAATCACCCCGGCAGTTTGAGGTAGAGATGCTGGCGATGGGCATTGATCCGCCCCCCGGTTTCAAACCCTCGGCCGATCTTGAGGTGATGATGTCCAAGGCGAGCGGAAGTGCCGAATCGCGGCAGATTTTGCAGATGGTCATGCAAATCAGCCGCCCAGGTCGCGGCGTGGAAAACCTGCGCCAACAGGTGTTTGGTCGCATGGGCGAGATGGGCATGAATGTGCTGGATAAACCCTTTCATTACGTTGCCTTCGACCAAGTGCAAGATGCCAGACAACGCGCGCAACTTTGGGGGCAAATGCTGGGGGCTGATCTGAACAATGATGGCCAGATCACCAAGCAAGAGCTGAAAGACACGCTGGAATTCATGCCGTCAGAGGGGGTGTCCGATGCGTTTTCACGTCGGATGCAAATGAAGACAACGTGTTGTCGCCAGAAGAGCTGCGCGCGGCGGTGGATGCGCGGTCACAAAACCGCCGCTATGGCCGGGGCAGCAATGGCATCGCCAAAATGTTCGACTTTGACGATGACGGGTATCTGACTGCTGCGGAATTCGACCGTGGCGCTTTGGCGTTGGGCTATGTGGTGCCGTAACCCCAGCGCCTGATCGGCACTGGGTTGCTTTTGCTACAGAAGATACTTTGCGAAATGCGCCGAAGTGCGCTCTTGGGCCAATTGCGCCGCGGCGGCGTTATAAGACCCGCGGGCATCGCAGTTGAAACCGTGATCCGCGCCATCATAGATAAATACCGGGATTTCGGGCCGTGAGGCGGCAAATTCCTGCACTTTGTCGACCGGAATATGACCATCGAGCGCACCGAAATGCAGCATCACCGGGCAGGCGGGTTGCAAATCGGTCAACCCCAGCACGCCGCCGCCGTAATAGCCGACCGCCGCTGACAGGCCGGGCAGATTGGCCGCAGCCGACCACGCCAACGTGCCACCCCAGCAATAGCCCACAACCCCAACCTTGCCAGCCTCTGCCGCGAAACCGATCGCGGCGGCAATGTCCAACAGCGCGGGACCGCTGGAGACCTTGCCCATCATCTCATAAGCGCGCGGCATGTCTTCGGGTTGATAGCCGGATTGAAACCCGGGCTCGGCCCGGTCAAACAGCGCGGGCGCAATCGCCAGATACCCAAGCGCCGCATAGCGATCCGCGACGCTGCGGATATGCGCGTTCACGCCGAAAATCTCTTGCACCACCACGATGCCACCCTTCGGCGCACCGGCGGGCCGCGCCACATAGGCATCACAGCTAAAGCCATCCGAGGCAGTCAGTCGCACCGTCTCACCCATGTTATAGCCGCCCATATAGTTGCTTCGCCTCGCGGAACGACATCAGCTTTTGCAGCTTTTCATCCCACAGATGCAGCTTCACAGATTGCAGGCTTTCCCAGATCGTCAGGCGCTGCGCTTCTGCCAACACGTTGTTATCCTTTAACACTTCGGGCAGGCGATAGAAGGGGATGCGGCTGTACAGATGATGCACATGATGGATGCCGATATTGGCGGTCAACCAGCGCAAAGGCTGCGGCAAAACGTAATGCGACGAGCCTTCAAGAGCCGCCTCATGCAGCTGCCATTCTTCGGTTTTCGACCAATGCGTTTCTTCAAACTGATGCTGCACATAGAACAGCCAAACCCCGATCGTCGCCGCAATCACCGAGGTTGGCAGATAGATCAGCAGCACCGGCATGAAACCACCGAGCCAGATCATCAGCCCCAAGACAATCGCAATCACCGCATTGGTGCCCATCGCCGATGTCCAGTATTTCCAGCCCTTGTCCATCAGCCCAAACGGCAAACGGTTTTGCAGGATGAACAGATAGCTTGGCCCCAGAACAAACAGAACCACCGGATTGCGATACAGCCGATACAGCAGACGCCCCATCGGGCTGCGCGCGCGGTATTCTTCGACCGTCAGCGTCAACACATCCCCAATACCGCGCTGATCAAGGTTGCCGTGATGCGAGTGGTGGATCGAATGGGTGCGTTTCCACACATCATAGGGCGTCAGCGTCAGCACCCCCAGACAGCGGCCCAGCCAGTCTTGCGCGGTGCGATTGTTGAAATAAGACGCATGGCCGCAATCATGCTGGATCACGAAGATCCGCACCAGAAACACCCCGTTTAGCATGGCAAGCGCCAAGGCCAGCCAGTAGCTGACGCTGAGAGAGGCCCAAGCCAAGCCCCACAACATCACAAACGGCACCAAGGTCGCCATCAGCTCGAAGACCGAGCGGAAGGTAGAAGGCTCGCGGTATTTCGCCAGCACAAGCACCCATTCTTTTGCGGAACGCTCAACTGCCTGCGCGGTAGTCTCGGTCTGTGTCATCAAAAGCGCCCTTACGCTCGCCCGGTCTGCCACCGGAGGGCCGCAGCGCCTGAATAGCGCCTTGTGTTGATTGGGTCGGGCGATGATGCCAGACCATGATTGCTGCTTCGTAAATGGTTATGACGCCAGCATGGCTTGCTGGGAAGCGTAAAGTTGTCGCAGGTTCCATTGTGCGCACACAATCGGCGATTATTCTGCCGCGGCAGCCTTCAAAGCCGATTTGCGTTGCTTTTCGGTTGCAGATTTCAACTGTCCACAGGCCGCCATAATGTCCTCCCCGCGCGGGGTGCGGATCGGCGAGGCGAAACCCGCGTTATACAAGATATCGGCGAAAGCATGGATGCGATTACCAGATGAGCGTTTATACGGCGCGCCCGGCCATTCGTTGAACGGGATCAGATTGACCTTGGCCGGGATGCCGCGCAGCAATTCAACAAGCCTATAGGCGTCTTCCTTGCTGTCATTCACATGATCGAGCATGACATATTCAAAGGTGATGCGTTCGGAATTGGTCAGGTTCGGATAGTCGCGCAGCGCATCCAGCAGGGTCGCGATGTTCCATTTCTTGTTGATCGGCACCAGCACATCGCGCACCTCGTCTGTGGTGGCGTGGAAGGAAACCGCCAGCAGGCAGCCGATCTCATTCGCGGTGCGGGCGATTTCCGGCACCACACCGCTGGTCGAAAGCGTGATGCGACGGCGGCCCAAAGCGATGCCTTCGTTGTCCATCACGACCTTCATGCCATCGCGGACGTTTTCAAAATTATACAGCGGCTCGCCCATGCCCATCAGCACGATATTGCTGACCAGACGGCTGCCCAGATTACGGTCGCCTGGTTGCGGCCATTCACCCAGATCATCGCGCGCCAGCATGACTTGGCCGACAATTTCCGCCGCCGTCAGGTTGCGCACCAATTTTTGCGTGCCGGTGTGGCAGAAGCTGCAGGTCAGCGTGCAGCCGACCTGGCTGGAAATGCACAAAGTGCCACGGTCGGTTTCGGGGATATAGACCACCTCAACCTCGTGCCCGCCAGCGATGCGCACCAGATATTTGCGGGTGCCATCGCTGGAAACCTGTTTGGTGACGATTTCCGGCACCTCCAGCACGAAATTCTCAGCCAGCAGCGCGCGGTAGTCCTTGGCAAGGTTGGTCATGCGGTCAAAATCGCGCACGCCGAAATGGTAGATCCATTGCCAGACCTGACCGACCCGCATCTTGGCCATTTTCTCGGCGGTGCCCGCCGAGATCAACGCATCGCGCATCTGCTCGCGCGTCATGCCAACGAGATTCGGCTTGCCGCCCTCTGCCAGCTTGCGGGGGATGGTCAGCACGTCTTGCGTGATCGGGGCTGGCTTGGTCGGTGTGGCGATGATCGGCGCAGTCATGACGAGTCCTTGGGCGGTGAATATGCCCATATAGGCGATAAGCGGCCAAAACAAAACCATGCAATGCAGGCTTTGCCTGGCTGTCCCGTCCCGTTCAGCGCCGAACCTTAAGTTATTTTGCCACCAATTGCGGTTGCAGCGCCAAAATCTGCTGCACCGCATGCGCGGCCTCAGCGCCCTTTTTGACGAAATGCGCGGTGTAATAGGCGATCAGGCTTTCAACCGGCTGGAAGTTATGCGGCGTCAGCGACACCGAAAAGCACGGCACGCCAGTTTCAAGGCCGACATTCATCAGGCCAGTCACCACCGCACCGGCGACGAAATCATGCCGGTAAATCCCGCCATCGACCACCAAAGCGGCGGCAACGATGGCATCATAGCGACCGCTTTGCGCCAGCTTTTTCGCCACCAGCGGCATTTCAAACGCGCCGGGCACCTCATAGGCGTCAATCACAGCGCCGGGCAGCAGGGTCTTTGCTTCGGCGACAAAGCCTTCATGCGCCTGATCGACGATTTCGGCATGCCAACGGGCTTTGACAAAGGCGATACGGGCGGGCTTCAACGACTGGTTCATGCGGCTAGCTTCCATGCAGATGCGCGGATTGGCGCAGTTTGGCGGATTTGCCCCCGCTGCATAGCTTTCGCGCAAGGCGGGGGCAATGGCTGCATGTTCCGCATTAATGCGCAGTCAGCATGCGCGGATTGACACGGTTTTGCGGCCATTTCCGACCTGCTACCCATTCAGTGCAGGATGTTAGCCCTAACGATTGCTGTCGATCCAGCGCGACAACAATTGCCGATCCCGAAAACATTCATCCGGCACCGCGCGGCGTTTGATCCGGGCGATCTTTTCGGCAAAGGCCACCTGTTTCGACGAAGGCCGCCCATCGGTTTCCAGTGGCCGCTGCTTGGCCTGCGCGTCGATCCAGGTGCTGAGTCTGCGGCGATCCAGTTGCACCTCCCACGGCAGGTTAACGCCATTGCGCTGCGCCAGTGCGCGGGCGTAGGAAATTTGCCGTTCCGTCGCGGCGATGGCGAATGTGGTGTCTTCCATAGCATCACCTCAGTTTAGCGTACTGAGTCGAATATAGAACATAAAGAGAACAAAATCAACCAGACGGCTAAAAATGCGAACAAATCCGCCAAATGCAAACAACCGAGGCCAATGCCCCGGTTGCGAAATTCGTTGAACAATCAGATGGTTAAAACGCCAGATGGCTTACTGGCACTGCTTGCCGGCTTCGTCCATCGCGGCGGTAAATCCGCGCAGGCTGAAGCTGTCTTTGGTCTGGGTGCCCTTGGCAGAACGCGCCGTCAGCACCGCAGTGGTGCCTTTCTTCAGCGCCGCCAGAATCGTCGCATCATCTTCAGCGGTGCCCGGCCATGCCCATTCGCCATCCGCGAACAGATCAAAACCGGTGCCGTCGATGTCCAACTTCACGGTAGAACCCGGCGCAAACGGATAGCCGCCCGAGAACGAGGTTTCGCCCTTGGCGCCGGGGCGGAAGGTGACGAACAGCAAAATATCGCCGCGCCGCACCGAGACGGGCTTGCCGTCCTTGGTGTTCACGGTTTCCTTCGGGCTGGACACGCCCCAACATTCGGTGGGGTTCTTGTCGGCAAAAACGCTCCAATCCGTCATGGTTGCAACGCGATTGCTGGATTCCTGCGCCATAGCGCCAGTGGCCAGTGCCGCAAACCCTGTCATGGAAATCATCGCCACGCCTGCCGCGCGCGTCATCCAGCTTGTCATATTCTACAGCCTCCAAGCCGCTTTGCCTCTGCCCGCCCTACTGCCGCTTCAGGTGCGGTTTTTCGGTGGCGCGGTGCATTTTCACTCGATATGCCTTCATAACCGAAAAATGACGTGCCGTGAAAGCCCTGCCGGGGCATCACGGGCAGAAAATCGCGCATATGTGACGAGATTTGGCTGGGGGGAAGATATGGCAGCGGCAGAAATGGTCGAATTTTGGCGCGGCGGGCTGCTGGAAAGCACCCATCGCGGCCATGCGGTGGTCTGTGATCAGGCAGGCGAGGTGGTGCAGGCCTGGGGCGATCCGGGGCGGGTGATCTTTCCGCGCTCATCCTGCAAGATGCTGCAAGCGCTGCCTTTGCTGGAATCCGGCGCGGCTGATGCGGCGGGTCTGAGCGATGCGCATATTGCCTTGTCCTGCGCCAGCCATCAGGGGGCCGCGCTGCATGTCAACATGGCCAGCCGCTGGTTGGCTGATCTGGGTCTGGGCGAAGCAGATCTGCGCTGCGGATCGCACGAACCCTATGACCGCACCGAGCGTGATCGGCTGATTTTAGCGCAGGAAGCGCCCTGCCAGCTGCACAACAACTGTTCCGGCAAACATTCGGGCTTTCTGACCACCACGCGGCATCTGAAAGCCGGTCCGGAATATGTCGAGCTGGATCACCCGCTGCAAAAGGCGATCAAGGCCGCGACCGAAGAAGTCACCGATGAGACCGCCGCAGGCTATGGCATCGACGGCTGCTCGGCCCCTAATTTCGCGATGAGCGTTGCGGGCTTGGCGCGCGGTATGGCGAAATTTGCCGCAGCGGATCAGAGCGGTTCGGTGCGCGATCGCGCGATGCACCGCCTGACGCGATCCATGGCCGCGCACCCGGAGCTGGTCGCCGGAGAGGGGCGCGCCTGTACCGAGTTGATGCGGGCAATGGGCGGGCGGGTTGCGATCAAAACCGGGGCCGAAGCGGTGTTTATCGCCATCATCCCCGAGAAGAAGCTCGGCATCGCCCTGAAGATCGAAGACGGCAATTCCCGCGCCTCGGAAGCGGCTTTGGTGGCGATTCTGGCGCAGTTGGGGGTGTTGGATGCCGCGCATCCGATGGCGCAAAAGCGGTTGCCCGCGCCGCAAACCAACTGTCGTGGCCTGACGGTCGGAGAATTGCGACTGGCTTCGGGTTTCGTCTGACGCATAACTCTGACGCCTAACATGGAAAAGGCCCCCACCTTGCGGTAGAGGCCTCACTTGCGACAGCGCCGGTGAAGCAAGCTGGGCGGGGGCAAAGACCTGCTCCACCGGTTTCGTTTCACTGTAGCCCGTTCTTTATGAAGATCGAAGGCGGCGGGGATGCGAAGAAGGCGGGGCCATTTGTGGGCATTGTGGTGGCCAAATCGGGGCGCGAATTTCAACGGGGAAGCGGCATTTTCCCGTCTCGGTTGTGCGCGCCATATTTTGCAGGGCTTGATTTGCGGAAGCCCTTGGGTAGACTTTCCATATGACGGTGCAAACGCCGACCCCTTTCCCACCACCCGAGCCCCTGCCGGATCAGGTCACTTTTGATCGCCACGAGTTGGGGGCGATTTTGCGGCTGTATGGCCAGATGGTCGCGGCGGGCGAGTGGCGCGATTATGGCCTGTCATTCCTGCGTGAGGTGGCGGTGTTTTCGGTGTTCCGCCGCACCGCCGAATTTCCTTTGTATCGCATCGAAAAGCGCCCCAAGCTGCGCGCCAAACAGGGCATGTATGCCGTGGTCGGGATGGATGGATTCATTCTGCGGCGTGGCCATGATCTGGCCAGCGTGTTGCGGGTGTTAGAACAAAAGTTGATCCGTCCGGTGGACTGAACTGCACTGCCGCCCAAGCCCCGCCGCCCCGGACTTGATCTGGGGCCTCGTGGTGTCCGAAGAGGCTCCAGATCAACCCCGGGGCGGCGTGGCATAGGTAGAAAGCCTAAAGCCTGCGCCGGTGGCTGACGGGGGCGTGATCTGCTGCAAGGATGCGGGCGATGCAGCTTTCCGTGTTTTCATATGCGACCGACATCGTATGGCCGTTGGCGTGGATCAGGCGGTTGGCATCGACGACCAGCGCGATATGGCCCTTCCAGAACAACAGATCGCCGCGCTGCAAGGCGGCGTCTTCGGCAAGCGCATGGCCAAGGCTTTGTTGCAAATCAGAATCGCCGGGGGCTTTGATGCCGCAGGCAAGCAAGGCCGTTTGTGCAAGACCCGAGCAATCAATCCCGGCGCGGGAATTGCCGCCCCACAGGTATGGGGTGCCAAGGAAGCTTTCGGCGACAGCAACCGGGTCTTTGTGGTGTTGGCCGATCGGCAGCAGATGCGGCGTCGGGATAAAGCCTTGGGTGGTTTCAGTGAATTTCGCGCCTTGGGTGATCACCGCCACCTGTGCGCCCATGCTCAGCGCGGCAATCTCGGGCGATTGCACGCGCGGTTCGGGATAAAGATGCGTGCCGGTGGTGGCGATCCAATGCGTGGGCTTCGGCCCCTCGCCAATCGCCGTTTCGGGCAGCCAGCCGCAATAGCCGTCTTTCGTCGCAAAGCCAAAGGCATAGCCATCCTGATGGTCGATGACCGTAAAGCCTTCGCCCAGCAGCAATTGCCGGTCGCGGGCACCGCCGGGGGCACGCAGCAAATCGACCAGAGGCATGGCGACCCGGCGCGCTTCGCCTTCGGTGTAGCGGGGGGCCTCGACCAAGCCTTTCAGCGAGATATGGGCGACGCGCGGGGTGGCGGGTGTGGTGCGGCGATCCATCTTATAGCCCCAGCATGGCGGGCAGCCCCGCAAGAATGGCCCGCGCACCTTGGCCAACGCCGCCTTTGGGCCGCGCGGGGGCATCGGCGGGGGTGTGGCCGTAGATGTCGAAATGCATATAGCGCGGGTGATCCGCAAAGCGCCGCAAGAACAGCGCCGCCGTCACCGACCCGGCAAAGCCCCAACCCGGCGCATTGTCCAGATCGGCAATGCCGGGTTCGATGATATGCTCATAGGGGGTGTGGAACGGCAGCCGCCAGACCGGGTCAAAGCTTTGGGCGGCCCCAGACTCCAAAGCAGCCGCCATCTCGGTATCATCCGTGTAATAGGGCGCGAGATCCGGCCCAAGCGCCGTGCGCGCAGCCCCGGTCAGCGTCGCCATCGAGATCAGCACATCGACGGGCGTTTCGGTTGCCAACGCAAGCGCATCGCCCAGCACCAGACGGCCTTCGGCGTCGGTATCGTTGATCTCGACCGTCAGGCCCTTGCGTGAGGTAAGAATATCTTTTGGTTTCAATGCATTGCCCGCGATCACATTCTCAACCGCAGCGACAATCACCCGCAGCCGGATCGGCAATCCCAGCTGCATGATCATCTGCGCCAGCCCCATCACCGTGGCAGCCCCACCCATATCTTTCTTCATCAACAGCATGCCAGCGGTCTTGATGTTCAAGCCGCCAGTGTCAAAACACACACCCTTGCCCACAAGCGTCAGGCTTGGCCCCGCATTGCCCCAATGCAATTCCAGCAACCGCGGTTCGCGCGGCGAGGCCCGTCCCACCGCATGGATCATCGGAAAGTTCTGCTCTAGCAGCGCATCGCCCTTCACCACTTTCGCCCGCGCGCCGAACCGTGTGGCCAGCGCCACAAATGCGGCCTCAAGCTGATCCGGCCCCATATCCTGTGCCGGAGTGTTGATCAGATCACGGGTCAGATATTCCCCCGCCGCCATCGCCAGCAGACGCGCGCCGTCGCAGCCCTCTGGCAGCACAAGCGTCGCCTCAGACGCCTTCACCCTGCGATAGCGGTCAAACCGATATTGCGCCAGCAGCCAGCCGAGGGCGATCTCGTCTCGCTGGGCTTGGGTAAGTTCGCCCTCCAACCGCCAAGCCCCTGCGGGCAGGCCCACAGCTTTGGCCAAGGCAAACCGCGTGCGCGCCCGCGCAGCCGCATTGCCATAGCCCACCACCGCCGCCACCACGCCGCCCGCGCCCGGGATCAGCCGCAGATCACCCAATGCCGCAGCAAAACCCGAACCCGTCAGCCACTCCCGCACCGTGTCAGGCTGCGCCGCCAGAAAGTCATCCAGCGCATCGGCGGCCACCACATACAGGGGGCGCGCAACGGCGGCATCTTCAGCAAAAACGGGAACCATCGGCGTATCCTTTGCAAGCTGCCCCGAGCCTACCGCTTCCATCCGCCGCCGCAAGACCCCGATAGATGCCAGCCGTCCCTCCTAAAACGGCGTCTGATCCATCTGCGCAATCAACGCCTTGTCCGAGGCCAAAGACCGCTCGGCGATCCGCAGCAGGCGCGCCCAGACCGCCGCAAAAGCCGTGGTATCCGAACGGTCCATGCAGACCCGCAAATCGCCCGCCACCAGCCCCAAGGATACCATGCCCAAATTCTCGGCCATGCGCTGCAACCGTCGCAACTGCCGCAGCAAATCGCCCATTTCATGCGCACGGACATGCGCCGCAAGCCCGGCCATCGTCAAAGCCAATTCGCCCAAGGCCCGCGTCACCACCTGCTCTGCCCCCGAGGTGCCAAGGTTTTGATAAATCGTCGCAATCGGCTCGGCATCCTGCCGCACCCGTTCCTTTGGCCGCAAAGCCACCACATTTTCCATCACACCCTCCGACACACCCGACCTCACTTTGCGCCCTTGTGCTGAACAATTCGTTGCTGCCCGCCAAAGAAATCTCTCGAATTTTCTGCGATTGCAGCATAACTACACGGCAAGACCAAAGCCGAGAGGATGACCATGAGCCACATTCGCGCGCTGCCAAGCTATCTGGTGCAACGGTTTCACGGCTGGAAAGCCACCACCTACAACGACAATAAGGCGTGGTATCGCCGTCTTGCCGCCAATGGCCAACACCCCCGCGCCATGGTGATTTCCTGCTGCGACAGCCGCGTGCATGTCACCTCGATCTTCGGCGCGGACGAAGGCGAGTTTTTCATCCACCGCAATATCGCGGGTCTCGTGCCGCCGCATAACCCGGACGGCGAGTATCACGGCACATCGGCCACCATCGAATATGCGGTGCAGTCGCTGGGCGTCGCGCATATCGTCGTGCTGGGCCATTCCAACTGCGGCGGCGTCAAGGGCTGTCTGGATATGTGCTCTGGCCATGCCCCTGAACTTCTTGAGAAAACCAGCTTCGTCGGCCGCTGGATGGACATTCTGCGCCCCGGCTATCAGCGCATTTCCGGCCTGCCGCCCGAACTGCAACAGCCCGCGCTGGAGCGCGAGGCGGTGCTGGTCAGCTTGGAAAACCTGATGACCTTCCCCTTCATCAAAGAAGCCGTCGAAGGCGACCGCCTCACCCTGCACGGGCTGTGGACAGATACTGGCGAGGGCGGGTTGGAGCAGTTTGATCCCGCGAAGGGCGGGTTTGTTCCGGTTTGAGAGGGGGAACCCCCACCTCTCAAGCAAAGCTCCCGCCCGGAATCAAGGCGCTTTAGCGCCGCCGGGCAGCGCCTGACCGCCCCCTCGGGCGGGCGCTTCTGCGCTGTCCCGCTTAGAACTTCTGCGGGATTGGCTGAGGCATAAAGTGCCTAGAACTTCGGTGGCTCGCCCACCCGGCGGTCAGGCGCTGCCCTTTGTTGTGCGTGTTCAAGCGAAAACAGCGCAAAACCAGGGGCCGTGGAATCTGACCAATGTGTTAAAATTTGATGAATGACCCTATCCTAACCCATTGATAAATATAAAGCGCAGCCCTTGTCCACGCGTGGACACCTATTCCAGCCCCCACCCATCCATCACCGCGACAGCCTCTTCTGCCGTCTCGACAAACTGAAACAGCTTCAAATCCGCAGCCGAGATCACCCCCGCTTCGGCCAGCATATCCCAGTCAATCAACCGCTCCCAAAACTCCCGCCCAAACAGCAAAAACGGGATCGGTTTCATCCGGCCGGTCTGGATCAGGGTCAGGCTTTCAAACATCTCATCCAAAGTGCCAAACCCGCCCGGAAACACGCAAATCGCCCGCGCCCGCATCAGGAAGTGCATCTTTCTGATCGCGAAGTAATGGAAGTTGAAAGACAGATCCGGCGTCACATACTGGTTCGGAGCCTGCTCGTGCGGCAGCACGATGTTCAGCCCGATCGACTGCCCGCCCGCATCGTCGGCGCCGCGGTTGCCTGCCTCCATCACCCCCGGCCCACCCCCCGTGCAGATCACATTTTCATGGCCGTAAGATTGCAGGCTTCTTTCGGTGATCAGACGGGCGAAAGTGCGGGCTTCGGTGTAGTATTTGGTCAGCTCGGCCAGCATCGGGGTTTTCGCGGCAGCCTTGTGTGCCGGATCAGGAATCCGCGCGCCGCCAAACAGCACGACCGTCGATTTGATGCCCATCTCGTCAAGGATCAGCTGCGGTTTCAGCAGTTCCAGTTGCAGCCGCACCGGGCGCAGATCTTCGCGGGTCAGGAACGCTTGATCAGCAAACGCCAGTTTATAGGCGGGGGATCGGGTTTGCGGGGTGTCAGGGATGCGCTTGGTGGCAGCGACATCTTGCTTCGAGTCGCGGAAGGGATGCGGGCGAGGGTCGGTTTTCTTCACGGATACGCTGCCTTCACTGGGCCGGAGTTCAGTCAGAGGTAGCGGCTTTTCAGGGGCTTGGAAAGGGCACGCCGGGTAGGGCACTTGGCGGCGATCGCTGCGGGCGGCACGTTGACCTCACGCGCGCGGCCATCTTTGCGGGGCCAAGGTTTCGCGGGGCCAGTGTTTCAAAACTGTCACGCCACTGTCGCATGCATTTCACGCGCCCCCTGCATGGCTGGCCGTGATTTTTCTTCGACCAAGGACCAACCCATGCGCTTTCCGATTTCCGGCCTGACCTCTGCTTTGGCGATTTGCGCCGCTTTGCCTGCACTGGCAGAGCCGAACTTCAACCGCATTGCCAGCTTTGCCACGCCCTTGAACATGGCGGCGGGTGAGGATCAAAGCCGCGCCAGCAGCGCCGAGATCATCTCGGCCTCGGAAGATGGCATGACGCTGGTTTACACCGATAGCCCGCTGGGGGTGATCGGTTTGATCGACATCACCGACCCTGCCGCACCAAAGCCGTTGGGCAATATCGCGATGGGCGGTGAGCCGACGACGGCGAAGATCATCGGCGGGACGGCGTTTGCGGCGGTGAACACCTCGAAGGATTATGTGAATACCTCGGGCAAGCTGGTCAGCGTTGATCTGGCGACCAAGGCTGTGGTGGCGGAATGTGAGTTGGGCGGTCAGCCGGATTCGGTGGCGGCGGCGAAGGATGGCTCTTTCTTGGCGATTGCCATTGAAAATGAGCGTGACGAAGATCTGAATGACGGTGATCTGCCGCAGATGCCTGCGGGCTTTGTGGTGAAGCTGCCGCTCAAGGATGGCGCGGTCGATTGCGCGGGCCTGCAGAAGATCGACATGACCGGGCTGGCCGAGCTTTATGGCGACGATCCGGAGCCGGAGTTTGTGGATATCAACGCGGCGGGCGAAATCGTTCTGACCATGCAAGAGAACAACGAGATTGTTCTGATCGGTGCGGATGGCAAGGTTTCGGGGCATTTCAGCGCCGGGGCGGTGGATCTGGACGGCATTGATACCAAGCGCGACGGTAAGATGGATTTCACGGGCAAGCGCGAGGGCGCTTTGCGCGAGCCTGACGGCGTGAAATGGGTCGACGGCGATCACTTTGCCGTGGCGAATGAGGGCGACTACAAAGGTGGCTCGCGCAGCTGGACGATTTTCAACCGCGATGGCTCGGTTGTGTATGAAAGCGGAGCGTCATTGGAACGGGCGATTGCCGAGATCGGGCATTACCCTGAGCACCGCAGCAAGACCAAGGGGGTTGAGCTGGAATCGGTCGAGGTGGCGACGTTTGGCGAGGTGCCGATGGCGTTTGTGGCCTCGGAGCGTGGTTCGGTCATCGGCGTTTATGATGTGACCGATCCGAAGGCGCCGGTGTTGAAGCAACTGCTGCCGTCGGGGGTTTCGCCTGAAGGCATGGTGGCCATTCCGCAGCGCAATCTGCTGGTTTCGGCCAATGAGGTTGATCTGCGCGAGGATGGTTTGGCCCCTGCGCATGTGATGATTTACCAACTGGCGGAAGGGCCTGCGGCCTATCCGATGATCACGTCGGCGGGCAGTGAAGAGCTGATCGGCTGGGGCGCGCTTTCAGGCCTTGCGGCGGATCCGAAGGAAGCGGGCAAGCTTTACGCGGTGTCGGACAGCGTCTACGCGGCCGCGCCGACGATTTTCAGCATTGATGCCACGCAGACCCCCGCAAAAATCACCTCTGCCATGGTCGTGACGCGCGGCGGCGATGCGGCGCAGAAGTTGGATCTGGAAGGCATTGCGGCGGATGGCGAGGGCGGCTTTTGGCTGGCCTCGGAGGGGCGCAGCGACAAGCTGGTGCCACATGCGATCTACCACGTCGATGCCGAGGGCGCGATAGATCAAGAGATTGGTTTGCCCGAGGCACTGCTGGCCAATGAGACTCGCTATGGCTTTGAGGGCATCACGGTTGTGGGTGATACCTTGTGGATGCCGGTGCAGCGCGAGTGGAAGGATGATCCGAAAGGCATGGTCAAACTGCTTGCCTATAACACCAAGGACGAAACCTGGGGTGCGGTGCATTACCCGCTGGATGCTCCCGCTGAAGGCGCTTGGATGGGGCTGTCGGAAATCACGGTGAAGGGCGATTGGGCCTATATCATCGAGCGTGACAACCAGATCGCCGACAAAGCTGTGACCAAGAAGCTCTACCGCGTGGCGCTGGGCGATCTGGCCCCGGCAGAACTGGGCGGCACGCTTCCGGTGGTGAAGAAGGAACTGGTGCGCGATCTTCTGCCCGATCTGGGCGTGTTGAACGGCTATAACGTCGACAAAATCGAAGGCTTTGCGATTGATGCGGCAGGCTCCGGGTTTGTGGTGACCGACAATGACGGCGTTGATGACAGCTCGGGCGAGACGCTGTTCTGGTCGATTGGCGCTATGAAGTAACGCGACGCGTCTACCTTTGACGCCGTCCGCTTCGGGATCGAGGCGGGCGGCGTTTGCTATATTGGGGCGTCGTCTGTGGCCGGCCTGATGCCGCCCACAGCGATTGCATGGTAGCGCCTGCATCGGTATAGGGCTGCAAAGCTTTGAGGAGATTGCCATGAGCTATGCCGCGTTGGAGACTGCAATTGAAGCTGCCTGGGAGGCGCGGGATAGCATCTCGACCAGCACCAAAGGCGAGACGCGCGATGCGATTGAAGCGACGCTGAGCGCGCTGGATAGCGGCGCATTGCGGGTGGCGGAAAAGCGCGACACTGGCGATTGGCATGTCAACCAATGGGCGAAAAAGGCGGTGCTGTTGTCGTTCCGCCTGACCGATATGTATGAGATTTCCGGCAGCAATGGCGGCTCGAACTGGTGGGACAAGGTGCCCTCGAAGTTTCAGGGCTGGACCGAGGCTGACTGGCGCAAGGCGGGGTTCCGGGCGGTTCCGGGCAGCATTGTGCGGCGCTCGGCCTATATCGCCAAGGGCGTGGTGCTGATGCCGTCTTTCGTCAACATTGGCGCTTATGTTGATGAGGGCGCGATGGTGGACGGTTGGGCGACGGTAGGTTCCTGCGCGCAGATCGGCAAGAACGTGCATTTGTCTGGCGGCGTTGGCATTGGTGGCGTCCTAGAGCCGATGCAGGCTGGCCCGACGATCATCGAGGACAACTGCTTCATTGGCGCGCGGTCCGAAGTGGTTGAAGGCTGCATCATCCGCGAAGGAAGCGTGCTGGGGATGGGTGTGTTCATCGGCCAGTCCACCAAGATTGTTGATCGTGAAACCGGGGCTGTGATGTATGGCGAAGTGCCTGCCGGGTCGGTCGTGGTGGCAGGGTCGATGCCATCGAAGAACGGGATTAACCTGTACTGCGCGGTGATCGTGAAGAAGGTCGATGCCAAAACCCGCAGCAAGACCAGCATCAACGAGTTGCTGCGCGACTGAATAAGGTAGCGCGTTTGTCGCGCGAAGGAGATTGATATGTCCGAGGGCAGCAAACAGCAGGTCTACACGCTGATGGTCGAAGTGGGGCGCAAACCGGGGGACGGTTTGCCCGAAAAATCCACGGGCGCGGCGCTGATGATCTATGCCAGCGGCGTGGATGAGGCCGAAGCGGTGCGTGAAACCGTGGCGATTTTGAAACAGGCCGATCTCGCCCCGCTGGATGTATCAGGCTATGGCACTTTGGACGAACGCTTGGCTGCGGGTGACGAGATTGAGGCGGAAGAACGCGATCTGATGGCGCGGGCTTTGGCCGAAAACTCGGTCGTCGTGGCGCAGATGATGCCGTTTTTCGACTGATCTGCAAAAAAGCAAGCCTTGCAACACAGCTGCGGCTTGCGTGGCGGGCGATATCTTTGGGAAATGTCTGAACATAATTGTGGCAGGGATCAGCTGGCGTTGCCACATCGCCGCCCTAATTGTAAATTAATCTTTAATGCAAGATCAGAGTCTGACGATCCGTGTTTTCGGATTGATAGTGGTTCCAGATAGTTACCGGAGGTTGCTATGCCTTATCGTATTTTAATACATGCTGTGCGCGCATTGACCGCCAAGCCGCGCACCAAAGTGATCGACCAAGGCGAGCGCCATGTGATCTGGGGCGCCGCCATGCAAAATGCAGCGAGAGTTGAAGTGCGGTCCGAGCGCGGGTTGCTTTTGTTCTTTTACCCGCGCCGAGAACGTCTGAGCATAGCCGCGGCTGGCAGTATCTCACGGCAGTAAGGTCGCAAGCCGCCAGCCGCTTTGGTGTTGGTGCGGAACTTGGTGAAAGCCTCAGCAGCAGCGGTCTGATCCAACCGCGAGCGCAGAGTTCACGCAGTCACGCGGCGCGTCGTGGTGTGCGGCCCAGCAGCGTCATCAATGTCAGCACTTCGTGGGTTTGCAGGCAGCGCAGCGGCATCTCATTTGCGGCATCATGGCCGATGGACAGCAGGCAGCCATCGGCAAAGATCAGCGCCGGTCGACCCAGATCAAGCGCTACAGAATCTGTGATGGCGCGGCGTTGGTCCGACAAGGCCGTGCAGCCATCGACCAAAACCCCGGCGGGCATCAGCACGGAATCGCTGCCGAACAAGTATTCAACCTCGTGCCCCGAGATCGCCAGCAACTGATCGGCCGAAACCAATTGATCTTGCGTTTGCCCAAAGAACGGCGCGCGCAGCAACACGGGGGCAAAGCTGCCGCGGGCTGGCAAGGCAAGCCGCGTGGCGGCAAGCAGGGGCACCGGGCCGCGATCTTCGGTCAGCAGGATGTCACCCGGTTTCAGATGCCCAGCCATGACTGTGCCAAGGCTGGTTTCGACGGGCGTGCGCAGACCTATCCATGGTGCAGTGCCGGGTGGGGCCGCGCCTTTGGTCATGCCGAACCACAGCACCGGGCCGGGCTTGCGCGGTGCTGTGCAAAGCGCTTGCAGATCGGCCAACGGCATCGGCAGCGGATTGCTGCCATGGGCGGCGATCTTCACCGGAGGATCATTGCCAAGCAGCTCAAAGCTGAGGCTCCAGTGCCGCGCGGGCGCATCGAACTGGAACGACAACCGAGCGGTGCCGCGCCCTTGCGGCAGCGGGCCGGGCAACACATGCCGGACCACGTCTTTGCCCTGACGGTGCAATAGGACAATTCCGGTTGCGGGGTCATGGAAAATTGCAAACGTACGCGGCCAGTGCTGGTTGGATTGGTGGTCAAGCAGCAGGTTTACGCTTTGCAAGGGCAGGGCCAGCTCCATCACGAACAGGCCGCGATGGATCAGCTGCGCCGGATCGGCGGATGCCAGCAGGCCGCGATCTGACAGCGCCACCCAGCCTTGATCAAGGGGCTGCAGCATCAAGTCACGCGCCATCTGCCCGCGACAAGCGGGGCGCTGCTCTGCACTGGCGGGGTGCTTGGGACGCCCGGTTTCATCACTGCCTCGACTGCCATTGCGCTGGTTTTGCGGGCGCGTTGGCCCCTTCGCATGGTATTGCAGGCAAGCCTAAGGGCGATGCGCGGGCGCTGCCATTGCATTTTCGGGTTATGCGGTGGCCAAGCTGCGATGGTTGCGCAACCGCCACAGATTTGGCAGGCGTTGCATTGGTTTGGCCAAGGCTATATCCCGAAATCTGCGATTTTCAGCATAAAGGTCAGAGTGATGCTTGCCCATGCGCCGGTCGATCCCGAGAAACTAACCGCCGATTTGATCCGCTGCGCCTCGGTCACGCCACAAGAAGGCGGGGCCTTGGTGCTTTTGGCCGGTGTGTTGGAAACGGCGGGTTTTACCTGTACCCGCGTCGATCGTGGCGGGATTGCCAACCTCTATGCGCGCTGGGGGGTGGCGGGGGCGAACAAGTCTTTCGGTTTCAATGGCCACACCGATGTGGTGCCGGTGGGTGATCTTGCGGCTTGGACGCAAGACCCGTTTGGCGCTGCTGTGGTTGATGGCTTTATGTATGGCCGCGGTGCAACCGACATGAAATCGGGCGTGGCAGCCTTTGCCGCCGCCGCGGTGGATTTCGTGCGCCAGACCCCGCCGGATGGCGCAGTGATTTTGGCGATCACGGGCGATGAAGAGGCCGATGCCCTCGACGGCACGGTGGCGTTGTTGGATTGGATGGCCAGCAATGGTGAGCGGATGACGCATTGTCTGGTGGGCGAACCCACCAGCCCGAATGAGATGGGCGAGATGATGAAGATTGGCCGGCGCGGCAGCATGACGTGTTACTTCACCGCAGTGGGCGTGCAGGGTCATTCCGCCTATCCGCACCGAGCCCGCAACCCGATGAGCGCCCTTGTCGCCCTGATGGCGCGGCTTGAGGCAGAGCCTTTGGATCAGGGCACGGCGCATTTTGATGCCTCGACCTTGGCGATCACTACGATTGATTGCGGAAACAAGGCGACGAACGTGATCCCTGCAAAGGGCTTTGCGACCGTGAATATCCGCTTTAACGATGCCCATTCGGGTGCGTCTCTGACGGCTTGGTTGCAGGATCATGCGACGGCGGTGCAGGCCGCGACTGGGGTAGAGATTTCCATGCGTGTGACGGTGTCGGGCGAAAGCTTTCTGACGCCTCCGGGTGATTTTTCGGCATTGGTGGCCAAGGCCGTGCAGGCTGAAACCGGGCGGATACCGGAATATTCCACCAGTGGCGGCACCTCGGATGCGCGGTTTGTCAAGGATCACTGCCCAGTGGTCGAATTTGGGCTGGTCGGCAAGACCATGCACCAAGTGGATGAGCGGGTCGAAGTGGCGCAGATCCATGCGCTGAAGGCGATCTACACCCGGATCTTGCGGGACTATTTCGCATGACGCTTGAGATTGCCGAGACGCGCGACATTGCTTTGTGCCGCCAGCTGCGTCGCATCGTATTCATCGAGGAACAGGGCGTCTCTGAGGCGGACGAGGTTGACGACCTTGACGATGTGGCGCTGCATCTGTTGGCCTTGTTGGATGGCGTGCCAGTTGGCTCTGCCCGGTTGCTGGTGCAGGGCAATACCGGCAAGATCGGCCGGGTTTGCGTGCTGGCCAGTGCGCGAGGCTCGGGGATCGGCGCTGCCTTGATCCGCGCGGCGGTTCAGCGGTTTCGGGCGATGCCGGGGATGACACAGGCGAAACTTGGTGCGCAAGTGCATGCGCTTGGCTTCTATAAGGCGCTGGGATTTCAAGCCATAGGCCCGGTCTATGACGATGCTGGCATTGATCATCGCGATATGGTGTTGGGGTTTTAACCCAAGCCGCCCCGGACTTGCCCCGGGGCCTCTGCCCAGCCCAAACGATGCCAGAGTCCCCTGATCAAGTCCGGAGTGGCTTGCTGATTGGGTGGAAGGCGCGCTGATGCGGCGCGCTTAGCGGTGCCGCATCAGAGCTATGAGCCTACCGCAGAGGTCGGTTGGACCGTATCTGCCTTATATTCTATCTTTCCGGCGAAAATGCGGCAGCGTTATTTGCCCGAACCCGCAGTCTCTGATCCGTTGCGGGTCAAGTAATAGGCCAGCAAGATCGGGAAGAAAGTGGCGGCGAACACCACCATGGCGACGACATTGGTGACGGGGCGTTGGCGCGGGCGGATCAGTTCCTCCAGCATCCAGATCGGCAGGGTAGATTGCTGGCCTGCGGTGAAGGTGGTGACGATCACCTCGTCAAACGACAGCGCGAAGGCGAGCATACCGCCTGCCAGCAAAGCGGTGCCAAGGTTCGGCAGCAGGATATAGCGGAAGGTTTGAAACGCATTGGCGCCAAGGTCTGCAGAGGCTTCTAGCACGCCACCGGACAGGCGGCGAAAGCGGGCGACGGCGTTGTTATAGACAATGACGATGCAAAAGGTGGCATGGCCAAGGATGATGGTCAGGGTCGAGAATGGAATATCCATCAGGCCGAACGCCGAGCGCAAGGACATGCCAGTGATCACGCCGGGCAGGGCGATGGGCAGGATGATCAGCAGGCTTATTTGCTCGCGCCCGAAGAACCGCGCTTGCGCCATGGCGGCAGAAATCAACGTGCCAAGCACCATCGCCAGCGCTGTGGCCGCTGTGGCCACTTTCACCGACAGGGCCAGCGCTTCCCAGATATCGGGCCTGTTCCACGCCACACTGAACCAGTGCAGGGTCAGGCCGGGGGGTGGGAAGGCATAGGTGCGCTCTTCGGTGGTGAAGGCATAGAGGAAAATCAGCAGGATCGGCAAATGCAGAAACAACAAGCCACCGATGGCTGCAATTTTTAGCGAAAGCGGGGCTTGGTCAGAGCGCATCGAAAGCTCCGGCGCGTTTTGCGAGGCTGAGATAGATCAGCATGATCACTATGGGGATTACCGCGAACGCGGCGGCAAGCGGGGTGTTCCCAGCAGTGCCTTGCAGCTGATACACCGCCATGCCGATGAAATTGGCCGAATTTCCGACGATCTGCGGGATGATGTAATCGCCCATCGTCAGCGAAAAGGTAAAGATCGACCCGGCGATGATGCCTGGCAGCGCAAGCGGGATGATAACGGTACGGAAGGTTTGCGCGCGGGTGGCGCCGAGGTCTTGGGAGGCTTCCAGCATCGAGGTCGGCACCCGCTCTAACGACGCCTGCATCGGCAGGATCATGAACGGCAGCCAGACATAGGTGAACACCAGAAACATACCGATATAGCTGGTCGACAGCGAATTGCCGCCAATACCCGGCAGCGCAAGTGCGGCATCCAGTAGGAAATTGGTATGGGTCTGCGTGGCGGCCCACGTCAGGATGCCTTCCTTGGCAAGGATCAACTTCCACGCATAGACTTTGACAAGGTAAGACGACCACAGCGGCAGCATGATGCCCAAATAGAACACCGCCTTCCAGCGGCCTTTGGCATAGCGGGCGGCGTAATAGGCGATTGGAAACGCAAGGATCACCGAGCCTAGGGTGACGGTCGCGGACATGATCAGCGTGCGCAGAATGATGTCATAGTTCTGCGGTCGCAGCAGTTCTGCATAGGTTTTCAGGGTGAACTCGGGCACCACCATGCCGGAGAACTCGTCGATCGAATAGAAAGATTGCAGCAGAAGGGCGGCCAGCGACCCAAGATAGATCACCCCAAGCCAAAGCAAAGGCGGGGTGATCAGCAGCGCCAACAAAAGCTTGGGCTTGCGCCAGAACAAGGTGGTCAGCCGGTCGGCCAGCGATTTGGCGGGCAGGACGGCACTCATCGCGCGCATCTCTTGGATTTGCTCTTTTTGAAATACTCCCGCCGGAGGCTTCGGGTGCCGCTACGGGAGCCTCCGGCGGGGATATTTAGAAAACGAATGAAACCGGCGGCCATTACACTTCATCCATGATGTGCAAAGCAGCCGGGGCAAAGCCAAGCTGGATTTGCGCGCCGGGTTCGGGCAGTGGGCTGCCTGCTGGCAGGATGGCGGCGATGTCTTGGCCTTGGGTGGTGATGGCAACACGGTGGCCGGAGCCGAGGTAGCGCAAAGAGGTGACAGTGCCTTGCAGCGGCCCGCTTGGGTCAAGGTGCAGGGATTCGGGGCGCAAGCTGGACCATTTGGCCGGGCCGCCGAGGTTTTGGGTCAGGGCGGGTGGCAGCACGTTGGAAGAGCCTACGAAATCAGCCACAAAGCGGGTTTTCGGTTGCGCATAGATTTGCGCTGGGGTGCCGATCTGAGCGATCTTGCCATCGTTGAACACGGCAAGGCTATCGGCCATCGACAACGCCTCGTGCTGATCATGGGTGACGAAAACAAAGGTGATGCCAAGGCGCTGTTGCAGGGATTTCAGTTCGTCCTGCATGGCTTCGCGAAGCTTCAGATCCAGCGCGCCAAGCGGTTCATCCAGCAGCAAAACTTTGGGTTCATTCACCAATGCGCGGGCGAGGGCGACGCGTTGGCGCTGGCCCCCGGAAAGCTGACCGGGCTTGCGGCTGCCGTAAGCGTCAAGATGCACAAGGGCGAGCATTTCTTCGGCCTTGGCATAGCGTTGGGCCTTGGCCATGCCCTTGACCATCAGGCCATAGGCGACGTTATCGCGCACGTTCATATGCGGGAACAGGGCGTAATCCTGGAACACGGTGTTGACGTTGCGCAGATGCGGCGGGGTGTTGGAGACATTTTCGCCAAAGATGCAAATCTCACCCGCTGTGGGGGATTCAAAGCCCGAGATCAGCCGCAAGCAGGTGGTTTTGCCTGACCCTGATGGCCCAAGCATGGCAAAAAATGCGCCCTCGGCTATGGTCAGATCGACGCTGTCCACGGCTTTCACGGGGGCAGAACTGGGGCCGAAATGGCGGGAAACGCTGCGAAATTCTACGGCTGCGGGCATGAACGATAGGCCTTTATCCGGCAAGGCGGCAAGAGGGTAGGGTGCGTGATGTCACGCACCCTTTGAGGCAAGGTCACAGGCCAAGTTTACCGGCCGCCGATCACGCCGATGTAATCCGACACCCAGCGGTAGTAGGGCACGCAAGCGCCTTCGCCTTGCGAACAATTGGCGACAGGCGTGGTCCAGAACCGGATTTTATCGAAGTTGTCCAAGCCGTTGGCAGTGCAGCCTTCAGCCGTCTGCATCCCCGATTTGTCGGTGCAAGCCGCTGGCACCACCGGATTGCCGCCAAACCAGACCGACAGATCCGATTGCAGGTTAGAGCTTAGCGTATGCTCCATCCACTTATAGGCGCAATTTGGGTTTGCCGCATCGGTGGCCAGCATGGTGGTATCGGCCCAGCCCGTCGCACCCTCCTCGGGGATCGTCGAGGCAATCGGAAGCTTTTCTGATTGCAACAGGCCAACTTGGAACGGCCAAGAGCCAGAGGCGACCACACCCTCGTTCTTGAAATCATCCATCTGGATAAAGGCGTCGTGCCAGTAGCGGCTGACCAGCGTGCGTTGGACGCGCAGCAGGTCCAGTGCCGCCTTGTATTGCTCTTCGTTCAACTCGTAGGGCGAGGTGATTTTCAGCTCGGGCTTGTGGAACATCAGGTATTGCGCGGCATCGGCAATGTGGATCGGGCCATCATAAGCCTGCACGCGGCCTTCGTTCGACTTGCCGTCGGGCAGGTCCATTTTCTCAAACACCACGTTCCACGACTTCGGCGCTTCTTTGAACACATCGGTGTTATACATCAACACGTTAGGACCCCAAAGATAGGGGGTGCCATAGTGGGTGCCATCGACGGTATGCCATTTGGCATCCACCAGACGCGGGTCGATTTTTGACCAGCTGGGGATCAGCGCGGTGTTGATCGGCTGCACCCGTTTGCCTGCGATCAGGCGCAGCGAGGCATCGCCCGAAGCGGTGACAACGTCAAAGCCGCCCTCGTTCATCAAGGCCACCATCTCATCCGAGGTATTGGCGGTTTTGACAGCAACTTTGCAGCCGCTGGCGGCTTCAAATTTCGTCACCCAGTCGAAGGCTTTGTCGGTTTCGCCGCGCTCGATATAGCCGGCCCAAGCGACGATGTTCAGCTGGCCTTCCCCCGCGCCCACTTCGGTCATCTGGGCGAAAGCGGGGGTGATGGCGGTGGCAAGGCTGGCCAAAACGGCGGCAGCGGCGGCAGTTTTACGGGTTTTGGTCATCGAAAGCTCCCTGTGATTGAGCGAAAGCCGGGTTCCCGGTCTTGGCATCACGGTAGCGGGGTGGTGTTGTTTGGCAATGAAAAATTAGCGACGACGCGCAGATTTTTGATCAAACGATAAGGCTTGCGGTCGGGTGGGGGGCTGCCCCACCCCTAGGCAATGCTTAGCCTTTGGCCATTTCTGCGGCGAGGGCTGCGTGGTTCTGTTGGACAAGCGCTTGATAAGCCGCCAGTTTTTCGGGGGTAAAGTGATGCTCTTCGGCCAGCAGATTGACAGTGCCCAGCACCGCACCGCCGTCCACCAGCGGGATGTTGATGCAAGAGCCAAGGCCAAGCGAGCTGATCAGCGCGTGGTCGAAGAAATATTTTGCAAACTCGGGCGTGGTGTTGGCGACAAAGGTTTGCTGACCGGTGATGCAGAAGTCATACCAGCCATCGCGGGTCAGCGGCTTGGTGCCGGAGACAGGATATTCCACCGGATGCGAGGTATAGGCGCGGCGGGCGACATCAAGCGTAAGGTCTTGCACCGTCACGGTAAACAGCCGGGTGCCAAGGGCGGCGCAAGCGGCGTGAAGGGTGTCGTAGACTTGGGTCATTGCAGGCTCCTGAAAGGGTCAGTTGGCATGTGGCCGGACAGCAACGCGATCATGTCCGAGCGGGTGATCAGGCCGACAAGCGTCGTGCCTTCGAGCACCGGGATGGCTTGTTGACCGCCATCTGCCAGCCATGAAATCAGCTGCGCGAGTGGGGTTTGCGGGGTGGCTGTGACGGTGTTTGCATCTGCCAGCATGGCTGCGGTCAGGCCGGGATCGGCGCGGCCAACAAGGGCGGATTGTGACACCAGACCGCCGAAGCTGCCGTCAGGATTGCGGATCGGCAGGGTCTTGAAGCGGTGGCTGCGGAAGCTTTCGGCAAGCGCTGGCAGGGGGGTATCAGGGCTGACGCTGATGATGTCGCGCGACATCATTTGCGCGGCGGTGATCGGGCCAAAAAGGCTGGCATTGGCCTCGGTTTCGGCGGTTTCGATCAGGCGGGCAAGGTCTTCGACGCCAAGGTTGGCGCTAAGACGCAATCGGGTCAGGGTGGCGGCAAGCACTTGGTGCGACGGCATAAAACGGCGATCTTGGGCGGGGTCTTTGGTGCCGTGCGGGGTGGGGGTGGGGCTAAGCCGGAATGGGTAGCGCCGACCTGTTGCTTGGTTCCAAATCACGCCAAGCCCGACCAGTGCAATGCTGCCGCTGGCGACGGGAAGCAGCAGATAGTGCAGGCCCGGCAGGGCCTCGGGGTGGGCAGAAAGCACGGTTGCAAGCGCGACTGCGCCGGCGGGGGGATGCATGGCGCGCAAGCTGGCCATGGCGAGCATTGCGAGCATCACCGCAAGGGCTGCGGTGGGCAGCATTGGCAGGTTGGCGTGCAGGATCAGGATGGCGCAGAGGGCGGCGGCGGTGTTGCCCAGGACCACCGCCCAAGGCTGCGCCATCGGGCTGTTTGGCACGGCAAAAATCAGGAACGCCGATGCGCCGAACGGGGCGATCAGGGCGGGGTGGGTCATCAGGCTGGTCGTGGGATTCAGCAGCCACAGCACCACGGCGGTGAGGGCGAGGCCAAGGGCTGCACCCAAGCTTGCGCGCAATGCCTCGGTGGGCGTCGGGGCTGGCATCGAGGGGCCAAGGCTGTGCAGAATTTGCCTTAGGCGGTCCATGTGGCACCTGCGAGCAGGATCAGGCCCGGTTCTGGGGTTGGCAGTGCTGGTGGATCGGCTTGCCAGAAGAACAGCCGGACATGCGCGGGCAGCTTTGCCGCATCGGTATCGGCGAGAATCTGGTAGTGCATCTGAAAGCCTTCGAGCAGTAAACCCTCGGCATAAAAGGGAATTTCCTCGGCCTCTAGCAGGGCATCTGTGCCTTGCTGAGGCTCCCATTCGGCGTCTGCGGCCCAGATCACCTCGGCTTCGACCTCGGGGTGTTTGAGGGCGAGTTTGCTGAGTGGGGCGAGGAAGGTTTCGATGGGTGTGGTGGTGTTGGGCATGGGGGCCTGCTTTGTTCGCTTTGGGTTGAAGCAGGTAGGGGAGACTTGGTCAAGGTCGCTGAAGTGGCAAGCCGGGGGTGAGGCTTTCGGCGATAGGTGGGTTTCGAGAGGGGAGAGGGGGGATTAAGGGGGGTGAGGGTGATCGGGGGTGTGGTCTGGGCAAGCCATTGAGAACGCATTGTTAATCGGCGGATTTATCAAAGGTTAATAACCCAGAAACCGTATGGAAAAGGGCCATATAGCGGCCATAGAGTTTTCCAGTGGTGCAGGCGGCGGGCGGTGTTAACCGTGTTTGCGAATCGGGTGGGGATTTCCGCCCTTGGCGCGCGGCCGTGCGGGTGATCTGGTGTGGTGGTGATGACCGAAGAAATTCCGCGCCCGCTTTGGCTACCCAAACATTTGTTGTCACGCCCGGCGTATTGGCGGAGGGTGCGGCGGGTGGCACTGTCGGTGGCTTTGTTGATCTGGGCGGTGGCGGTGTTTTGGCCTGCGCCGAGGCTGGTGGAGCTGCGCGGGATGATGTTTGTCGCATTAGCTTTGGTGGCGCTGCCGTTTGGTTTGGTTTGGCCTATGGCATCGCGGCAATGGTGATGGCCGACGATGTCAGGCGTTTCAATCTGTAGAAATTACCCTGTTTAGCCTATCCGCAAGCATGTCGCGGCCTTGGGCACGCATGAGGCCCCGGATCAAGTCCGGGGCGGCTTGGGAATTGGTGGTCGGGCGGCTTGGGGATTGGTGGTTAGCTGGCTTGGGGATTGGTGGTTAGCCGACTTGGTGGTTAGCGCTTCATCATCGCCAATCGGATCAGCGCGCGTTCCATCACTGCCATTGCGGGGGCGCGCGAGGTCGAGCGCAGGGTGAGGTCGGTTTCCAGCAAGAGGCCAAGCGCGTCTTCAAGGCGTATCATGCCCCAAGTGCTGGCCTGCCGCTGCATCGCGTCGCGGCGGGGGCCGAAGATGCGGGCCTTCATGATGCCCGAAGCGATGCCGCCGGGGTCAGAGGCGGCGATATGCAAGCTGCGGAAATGGCGGAGTGCGCCGATGCAGATAGTGACGGGCAGGATGCCTTGGCCTTCAAGACGGCGCAGCAGCGGGCCGATCAGGCTGGCATTTTGATCTGCAGCGGCGGCGATCAGATCATCGACCTCGGCCTCTATCGTGGCGGGGGCAAGGGCGTGGATTTCGTCGGGGGTCAGCGGCGTGGGGTCTTGGTATTTGTAGAGCGCGATCTTTTCCAAGGTCTGGCGGAAATCGCCGGGATCCAGCGCGCGGGCAAGGGTGGTGAGATCAGCCATCGCCGAAGGCGCAAAGTTCTTCAGGCCAGCTTTGGCGAGTTCGGCTTCGATTTCCTCGCGCGTCGGCGGGTCGTCATAAAGGCCGATGCTGACGGCGTTCAGATGCTTTTCAAACAGGGTTTTCAGGGTGGATTTGCCTGTCAGATTGCCAGCCGTCACCACAATCTGCGCATCACCCGCGCGCCAGTCTTGCAGGGTGGCGGCGACGGAAGCGGTCAGACCGTCGGTCGCGTCCTCTAGAAAGGCCACGCGCGGGCCGGGGAAAAAGCCGATCTCGCGGCTGGCATCGGTCAGCAGGCTGGGGGATTTGCGCAGATCGCCTGCTTGGATGCGGGTCAGGCGCATCTCGGATTCGCCTTGCGGGCCGATCAGCGCGGCGATGGCTTCTTGCCGTTTCAGCGCGACGCGCATGGTGTCGGCGCCAAAGATCAGCAGGCCCGCGCGGTTGGTGTCGGGCTTGGCGCAATATTGGCTGGCGGCAAGCCCGGTGAGCTTCATTGGTTCCAGACGCCAGATGTCGCCAACAACCTTGCGGTGATCTGGTCGGCAAGAATCCGCATCAAACGGCGGGCGGCGTCTTCTTGCGCTGCAAGGCCTGCGACGGTGGACCCGATGGCAGAGTAAGAGGTGAAGCTGGTGACTTGCCCCCCGGTGACGCGGGCATCAGTGGCGCGGTTGATCAGCGCCCAGTCGATGACGCCGTTCAGATTATAGCGGGTGATGGCGTTGTCGGGGGTGATGCCGACGCCAACGGCGGTGGTTTTGATGGTGTAGGTCAGGTTGAAGCGTTGGTTTTGCGGGCGGCCCAAGCGTTCTTCAAGCCGCTCGACCAGATCGAAGGCGTTTTTGTCTGTGGGGTCGGCGACCCGGATGCTGGTCTGGATGCCCTGCGCCGGGCCGTTTGGGCCGTAAGCGGGTGTGAAGCCGCAGGCCACGAGCGCCAGCGGTGTCAGCAGGAACAGGCGGCGGTTCGGGCGTGTTGCGTTCATTGAAACTGACCTTTTCCATTGCGAACCTGAGGCAGCGCTTGCACCGCAACCGCGTTCAGGTTCGCAATGAAAGGCATTTTAATGCAGCACGCTTTAAATGACGACATTGATGATGCGCCCCGGCACAACGATGATCTTCTTCACAGGCGCACCTGCAAGGAATTTGACCACAGCTTCATCCGCCAGCGCGATTTTTTCAACCTCGGATGCAGGCATGTCTTTTGGCACGCTGATTTCCGCACGGCGTTTGCCGTTGATCTGGATCGGCAGGGTGACGGTATCGTCGACCAGCAGCGCCGGGTCGGCCTTTGGCCACGGGGCGGTGGCGCAAAGGCCCGCGCCGCCCTGATAGGTCCAGATCGATTCGGCGATATGCGGGGTCATCGGGCACATCAGTTGCGCGAGCGTGCGGATGGCCTGCTTCATCGCGGGGGTTGAGCCGTTGGCTTTGGCCAGCGTGTTGGTCAGGCCGTAAAGCGCCGCGATGGCCTTGTTGAAGGCAAAGGTTTCGATGGCGCGGGTGATCTCATCCACGGCTTTGGCAGTGGCTTTGGCAATCTCGGCATCGCCCTCGCCTGCGTGGTCGGCGGGCATGTCGCCGATGCGCGAACACAGGGCCCAGACGCGCGACAGATGTTTGAAGGTGGCTTCAGCGCCCGAGGCTGTCCATTCCACATCGCGCTCTGGCGGAGAGTCGGACATCACGAACCAGCGGGCGGTATCGGCACCGAAGGCTTCGATGATGTTCATCGGATCGACGACGTTTTTCTTCGATTTCGACATTTTGGCAGAGGGGATGACTTCGACCAGCGCACCCTCGTCGTTCAGGCCCTGCATCCATGCGTTGATGTCGGGGATCATATCTGGGTCGGGCGGGGCCACATCGCCCAGCACGGTGACGCGGCGGTCGCCGACGGTGAAGGTGGTGACATCTTCGGGCAGATGATAGATCGGGCGGCCTGCGGCGTCGGTGGTTTTGTAAATCTCATGCGTCACCATGCCTTGGGTGAACAAAGCGTTGAACGGCTCGATGGCTTTGGCGGGCAGATGGCCGGTGGCGTGCATGGCGCGGGCGAAGAAGCGGGAATAGAGCAGGTGCAGAATCGCATGCTCGATACCGCCGATGTATTGATCGACGTTCATCCAGTAGTCGGCATCTTCGGCGATGGTGGGGGTGGTCGCATGCGGGGCAGTGAAGCGGGCGTAATACCAGCTGCTATCG
Source organism: Cypionkella aquatica (assembly GCF_030161095.1). Lineage (GTDB taxonomy): Bacteria > Pseudomonadota > Alphaproteobacteria > Rhodobacterales > Rhodobacteraceae > Cypionkella > Cypionkella aquatica. Next base: position 172,183 of record NZ_BSPP01000004.1, on the reverse strand, counting down.
ACGAACGTATCCATCGTGTCGGTTTCGCGCCGCGCATCGGCACCGCACTGCGGGCAGGTGCACTGCCGCCAGGTCGGGTGACGGTCCAGCGGGTTGCCGGGGATGTCAAAGCTGACATCATCGGGAAGACGGACAGGCAGGTTTTCTTTCTTTTCCGCCACCACACCGCAGGCGTCGCAATGGATCACCGGGATCGGGCAGCCCCAGTAGCGCTGGCGGCTGATGCCCCAATCGCGCAGGCGGTAGTTTGTCACACCGCGACCAATGCCACGGGATTCGCACTCGGCGATGGCGGCGGCGATGGCGTCTTCGCCGGTTTGCAGATCATTGCCAGCGAAACCGCGGATATACTGCACACGCTCGGATTTCATCGGGACAAAGGGTTCGTCCAGATCGGCCTCCTCGGCACCTTCCGGCACGAAAACCACCGGGATCGGCAGGCCGTATTTGGTGGCAAATTCAAAATCGCGAGCGTCATGCGCGGGGCAGCCGAAAATCGCGCCGGTGCCGTAATCCATCAGGATGAAATTGGCGATATAGACCGGAAGTTCGACAGAGTTATCAAACGGATGCAGCACGCGGATGCCGGTATCCATGCCGATCTTTTCCGCCGTCTCCATCGCCTCGGCGGTGGTGCCGCCCTTGCGACATTCGGCGGTGAACTCTGCCACAGCCGGGTCGTGACGCTCCAGATGTTTGGCCAAGGGGTGATCGGCGGCGATGGCCGCAAACGACGCGCCCAGCAGGGTATCGGGGCGGGTGGTGTACACCTCAAGCCGATCAAAGCCCTCGGGGGCGCCGGTGGTGGTGAAGGCAAATTGCAGGCCGCGCGATTGGCCGATCCAGTTCGCCTGCATCACGCGGACCTTTTCAGGCCAATCCTTCAAGCCGTCCAAAGCCGACAGCAATTCCGCCGAATAATCGCTGATCTTGAAGAACCACTGCGTAAGTTCCCGCCGCACCACAGGGGCGTTCGAGCGCCAGCCCTTGCCGTCGATCACCTGTTCATTGGCGAGAACGGTCATATCGACCGGATCCCAATTCACCACTGCATTCTTGCGATACACCAAACCCTTGGCCATCATGTCGATGAACATGGCCTGCTGCTGGCCGTAATATTCCGGGTCGCAGGTGGCAAATTCGCGGGACCAGTCGATGCTGAGACCCAAGGGCTTCATCTGGGCGCGCATGTCGGCGATGTTGCCGTAAGTCCATTCCTTGGGATGGCCGCCCCGCTCCATCGCGGCGTTCTCGGCGGGCATGCCGAAGGCATCCCAACCCATCGGATGCAGCACGCTAAAGCCCTGCGCGGCCTTATAGCGCGCCACAACATCGCCCATCGTATAGTTGCGCACATGGCCCATATGGATGCGGCCTGACGGATAGGGGAACATCTCCAAAACGTAGTACTTCGGCTTGGCCGGATCGCGCCGCGCCTTGAAGGTCTCGGCCGCGTCCCAAGCCGCTTGCCATTTCGACTCGATGGTTTTGGGTTCATAGCGCGACATATCAGGCCCCTCAGGCTAGTTCCTTGGCGCGAATACACTGGCTTGGGGGGCAAGGTCCAGCCTGCCCTCATCCTCTGTGCGCAAATATCCCGGTGTGCGCAGAGGTTGCTGCGCAGAAGCGAAGATACGCCGCAGCAGCGGAGGGCTCGCCCCCAATTCCGCAGCTTAGAGTTTGGAGTCCTGAATCCGCAGCTGACGCGCACGGGTCAGGATCGCATCTTCCACCGCGCGGATGGTTTCGGGCGAGACAGCACCGCCGCCACTGCCCTGCATCGCGATCTTCAGGCTGCGCGCATCCAAGGCCGGATCCTGCACATAGATCGTCGCGCGCACAGAGCGGCCACCACCCGGAGGCGTGCCATAGCCCGTGACGATCACACCCGAAAACGGGTCCACCGATTCGATGGGCAGGAAGTTCAGCACATCAAGGCTGGCGTTCCAAAGGTACTTATTGACCTCGACCGTGGTGTTGGGATTGTCCGATTTGCGGAACAACTGGCCGATGCCGGTTTTACGGCCCTTTGCCTCATCCCGGTTCTCACGCGACAACTGGGCTTGCGTGGCTTCGCTATAAGGGCGGTTGCCAAGCGCGCCACAGGCGGAAATCCCGGTCAAAAGCGCGGCCATCAAGCCGAAATTCACCGCTTTACCCATGATACGACGCAAGATCATCCGGTTTCCCCATGCCAACCTGTCGCTGTTTATACTGACAGCTTGCGCAGTGCCAAGGCTTTTCCACCCAGATGCAGGGTTTCCAGCCATGCCGCGCGTATAGGCCTCGCACAACTGGCCACACTATAAGGTGCCTTGCCCTAGATATCGTGGATTATACCAGACGCGATCAAGTCTGTCCCCGCGGGGACAGATTGAGCCATGAAGCAGCGGGTTTGGCCAAAGTGCCGCGCGCACCAAAGATGTGAAACTGCCCGGCTTTGCGCCAAAGCCAGTGTCTTGGCGCCGGAAAGCACTGTGGCAAGCGTGCATCACCGCAGGGGCGATTGGCCGGATTGGTGCGCTTCCCGTTGCAATCAGACCCGTGGAGGAGGAAAACAGCGCCATACCTGCTTCAGGCTTGCTTGAGTATGGTCGCGTCTTTGAGAAAAAACGAGGAAACACGATGAAAAAAATTCTTCTCTCCACCACCCTGCTGGCTCTGACCGCTGGTGCAGCTGCTGCAGAAGTGACCATGAGCGGTACCGGCCGTTTCGGTCTGGTTTACGACGAAACCGCAGCTGTTGAAACCCAACTGGCTTACCGTCTGCGTATCAACGTGAACGCAAAGTTCGAAGCTGACAACGGCGTCACCTACGGTGGTCGTATCCGCTTCCAAGACGATGGCTCGGCAGGCGAAGCTTACTTCTCGCCAGCAATGCTGTACGTTGAAGCTTCGGGCGTCCGCGTCGAAGTTGGTAACGCCAACACCGCAATCGACTCGGTTGCTCTGATGTACAACCCGGAAATCGGCTTCACCGAATCGTCGTTCGGCGATCCGCAAGGCGCGTTCTACTCGTTCTCCAGCGGCGGCTACGATGTTGACCGCGTTGGTATCTACGCAGCTTACTCGTACTCGGGTGTGAACCTGAAGGCTTCGTACATCAAGTCGAACCAAGACGATCCGAACTCGGTTGACGAATCGTCGATCGCTGCTGACTACACCTTCGGCCAAGTTACCCTGGCAGCTGCTTACGCTGACCAAGGCGCTGGCATCGAAGGCAACTACATCACCTTCGTTGGCGCAGCTTATGCAATCAACGACGTTGCTAACGTTGGCTTGAACTACAACGACAACGGCCTGTCCGTTCTGGGCAAAACCATCACCCTGTACGGCAACTACAACATCAACGGCATCACCGTTGCTGGCTATGTTTCCGACTCGGACACCGATGGTGCTGACACCGCTTACGGTCTGGGCGCTGCCTACGACCTCGGCGGCGCGACCTTGGCTGGCGCTGTTCACTCGAGCTTCACCGGCGATATGTCGGCTGACCTCGGCGTGCGTATGTCGTTCTGATCTTAACCGATCAAACGTTATGGAAAGAGCGGGCCTTGTGCCCGCTCTTTTCTTTTGTGCAAGGCTGTGGCCAAGTGCCGTCAAAACAGGGGGCTGGCATGGCGTTGCAGGAAATTCTAGCGCGGATGCGCGCGGCAGAGGCGTTGGCCGGACGGGCAGCGGGTTCGGCGCAATTGATTGCGGTCAGCAAAGTGCAGCCCGACGCACGGGTGCGCGCTGTGCTATTGGAAGGCCATCGGCTGTTTGGCGAGAATTACGTGCAGGAAGCCGCTGGCAAATGGCCGGGGTTTCGGGCGGAGTTTGACGCGCCGCCGGGGTCTTTGCGCGTGCATATGATCGGCCCGCTGCAAACCAACAAAGCCAAACAAGCGATGGACGTGTTCGACGCGATTCACACGGTAGATCGGGCATCCTTGGCCGAAAAGCTGGCTAAGCTCGCGCAAGCGCGCGGGGCGTGTCCAGAGTTGTTCGTGCAGGTGAATACCGGGTTCGAACCGCAGAAGGCCGGAGTTCTGCCAGATGCGCTGGATGATTTCATTGCCACCTGTCGCAAGATGGATCTCGGCCTTGCCGGGCTGATGTGTATTCCACCCGAAGCTGAGGATTCAGCGCCGCATTTCGCCATGCTTGCCGGGATGGCCGCGCGCAATGGGCTGACAGGTCTTTCCATGGGGATGAGCGGTGATTTTGAAGCCGCAATCGCGGCGGGCGCGACGCATGTGCGGGTCGGCTCGGCGCTTTTCGGCGCGCGGGCTTACACTTAGGTCAGCCACACGCGCGCATAGGGTGGCAGCGCCAGATAATCACCATGCAGCGTCACGATCTGATCCGACAAAGCGTCGTGCCAATGCGTGATGCCCTGCGCTTGCAACCAACCGCCCGCGACATGCTGCCAATGCTGCGAAAAGTTGAACAGGCAGAGAATCGGCCCGGTCGGCGCACCACGTTTCACCACGAACAGCGTTGGGTTATCAATCGGCACGATCTGGACCGGGTTTGCGCCATGCAGCCCCGGCGTCGCGCGCCTGCGGGCAAGGATGGTTTGGGTGCCAAGGAAACATTGCGAGGCGGCCGAGACGCCCGAGTGCCGATCCGCCGCCTGCGCCCAATCCATCCGGGGGCGGTGTATCCAGCGGCTGTCATGCGCATGAGCGGGATCGGCGCGGTAGCTGTGGTCGTTCAGCATCGCCAACTCGTCGCCCATGTAAATCAACGGGATGCCGCCAAAGGCCGCGATCAGGGCGTGGCCCAGCAAGATGCGCTGAACGGCCATCTCGCGGTCGTGCGGGTCGCTGGCTTCCAGCCCGGCAAGCGAGGCAAAGCTGCCGGAAATCCGTTTGTCGCCCGTCGCCTCATTGACCTGAAACGGCGTGCCTTGCGCGAAGCTGCCGGGAAAGCCGCCTTCGTAGAAATCTGACAGAAAGCGGCGGTGGGCGCGGCCGTTCAAGCCAACGGCGGCGGCATCTTCATCGGTGATCGCCCAGCCGATATCGTCGTGGCAGCGGATATAGGTGGCATAGGTCGCGTTGGTCAGCCGATCCGGAAAGTGGGCGGACAGCACATGCGTCATCAATCGGGTGTCGCGGGTCGCCATTGCGCTGAAGAATTGCACCATCAAAGAGTTGTGATAGGCCAGATTGCCCTCGCGCCCGTCATGTTTGCCGCGACCAAGGTAGGGCAGCATTTCTTGTGGCGAGACGATGGCCTCTTCCAAATGGATCACCGCTGGCGCTGCTATGCGGCAACAAGCGCGCAGGGCTTGCAGCAGCATATGCACCTCGGGTTCCGACTGGCAGCGGGTGCCGAGGCGTTTCCACATGAAAGCCACCGCATCAAGGCGCAGCACATCAACGCCAGTGTTGGCGAGATGCAGCATGATCTTGGTAATTTCCAGGAAAACCTTTGGGTTAGACCAGTTCAGATCCCATTGGTGTTCGTTAAAGGTGGTCCAGACCCATTTGCCGAAATCGGGGTAATGGGTGAAATTGCCGGGGGCATTGTCGGGGAAAACCTCGACCAGGGTTTTGGCATAGGCATTTGGCTGGTCGGGGGTGTCGAACATCCAATACAGGTCTTGCGCCGATTTGTCGCCAGCCGCTGCGGCCTGTGCCCAAGCGTGTTCTTTCGCGGTGTGGTTCAGCACAAGGTCGATACAGAGCGAGATGCCGCGCTGGCGCAGGGCGGTTGAAACCGCTTTGAAATCATCGAGCGTGCCGTAATCCGGGTTGATATTGCGGTAATCCATCACCGAATATCCGCCATCAGAATCGCCGGGGCGGGGCGTGAGGCAGGGCATGAAATGGACGTAGGTGATCCCAAGATCCTCGAGATAGTCGAGGTGATCAAGCACGCCGCGCAGGTTTCCGGCAAAGCGGTCGATGTAGAAGACATAACCCGCCATATCGGCGCGTTGGAACCAATCAGGCTCCAGATCCCGCTTTAGATCCAAGAGTTTAAGATCGGCTGGGCGGTCGCGCCAGCCTTCGGCAAGGGCGGCTTTCAGATCGGTGCAGAATTCAGCAAAGCTGGGGTGTGTGCCGTAAAGCTGTTCCAGCATCGGCCACAGATCAGGGGCAGACCGGGCCATGCGCAGGGTGAAAATCTGGTCGTCTGGTTTTGCAGCTTTGGCCATCTTATCCCCCCGATTTGGGGCCAGAATAGGCTGCTCGAACCGCTTTGGGAAGTCTGGAGGCGGTTTGCGTTTATGTTGAATGAGGATCCGCGCGAAGGACTGGGCGTTTTCTGATCTGGTTCCACCAAAACGCCAACCCCCTTACCGCACGATGAGGCGGCTTTCGGGGCGCAAGCGGTTTGCGATCCAGAGCAGGCTGTGACGCGACAGGCCAATGCAACCTGCGGTCGGGTGGCTGGGGCTGCGCCATGTGTGGATGAAGATGGCGGACCCTGCGCCGGGGGTGGGGTCGTCCCAGTTCCAATCGGTGATCAGGATCAGATCATATTGCGGGTCTGAACGGGTCAGCTGCTCGTGGCTGTAAGGGTAGGGCGCGCGAACGAGTTGGTTATAGTCGAAATCGTTGGGATCGTCGGACCACAGATCACCGGGGCGGATGGGCACGGCCCATTTTGGCACGGCGGTTTTGGCGATGCGGTCGGGGCGGTAGAGTGCGCCCACGATGCGGTGCGCGCCCACGGGGGTGCCGCCGTCGCCTTCGTGTTTATCCGCCGTGATGCCGCCGCGCCCGATGGTGCAGGGGAAGCGGCGGTTTTGGAACAGCAAGCCGGTTGGGGTCAGGATCAGGTCACTGGATTTCATAGCAGATGCCCGGATTTGGCTGCTTTCGTGGCGAGATAGCCGCGATTTTGCGCGGTTTGACCGACGTGCAGCGGCACACGCTCGGTCACTTGCAATCCGCAGGCTTGCAGCATGGTGATTTTCTTGGGGTTGTTGGTCAGCAGGCGGACTTGGGAAAAGCCCATGGTTTGCAGGATTTCGGCACCAATGCGGAAATCGCGTTCGTCATCTTCAAAGCCGAGGCGATGGTTGGCTTCGACTGTGTCAAAGCCCTGATCCTGCAACGAATAGGCGCGCATCTTATTGGCAAGACCGATGCCGCGACCTTCTTGGTTCAGATAGAGCAGCACGCCTGCGCCCTCATGCCCCATCTGCGCGAGGGCAGCGTGCAGTTGCGGTCCGCAGTCACATTTCAGGCTGCCCAAAACGTCACCGGTAAAGCAGGCAGAGTGCAGACGGGCGAGGACGGGTTTGTCGCGGTCAGGGCGGCCGACTTCGATGGCGTAATGCTCTGCACTGCCATCGTCGGGGCGGAAGATGTGCAGACGCCCGGCCTGTGCGGCGGCCATTGGCAGGCGGGCCGAGATCACCGGCGCGAGCGGGGCAAGGCGATCAAGGTCGGCGCAATCGGTGTTGGCGAGCAGGGTCAGGTTGTTGCGGGCGGCGAGGGTCAGGGCATCCGTCACTGGCACCAGCAGCATCGCAGGCAGCAGTTGCGCGGATTTTGCCAGTGCGATCGCGGTGCGGTGCAGCGTGGCGGGGCCATCGCGCAGGGCCACCAGCGGGCCTTTCATCGGCACGTTCAGATCATCTGCGGGGTCCGCGACAGCGCGCAGCCAGCGCAGATCGGCCTCGGCGGGGACGCGCAGGCGGGCGAGGTCGCTGTCGTAGGGGATCGCTTTCAGAGTTTCGGCCCGGCGCGCTGTCAGCGCCAGTTCGGGCTGGCCTTGGGCGCGCAGGGCGGCAAGACGGGCCTCGGTCAGTTCTTCGACCGCGGCGCAGAGCATGGCTTGGCCGCCACCTGTCAGCACAATGGCCAGCCCAAGCCGCAGATCAGCGCGGGCGCGGGCAAGGATTTCGGGGGTGGAGGGGCTGAGACTCATGCGGGATACATAGGCGAAACGGTAGCGGATTGAAACATTCGCCGCGCCTGTGACACGACCGCGTGAGACGATTGTAGCAAATCTTGCCGGAACCGAAGGCGGGGCGCATGTGTTTGTGCAAGAGCGAACGGCTCGGCTGATGGAGGCTCGAATGGCTACTTTGCGGAAGATTTTGCTGGTTGATGACGATGACGATTTGCGCGAAGCGCTGAGCGAACAACTGGTGATGACCGAAGATTTCGACGTGTTTGAGGGCCGCAATGGTGCCGAAGGCATGGAGAAGGTCAAGGCGGGGCTGTTTGATCTGGTGATTTTGGACGTTGGTTTGCCGGATACCGATGGCCGCGAATTGTGCCGCCGGATGCGCAAGGCCGGGGTGAAATGCCCGATCATGATGCTGACGGGGCATGACACGGACAGTGACACGATCTTGGGTCTTGATTCGGGGGCCAATGATTATGTGACCAAGCCGTTCAAATTTCCGGTGCTATTGGCGCGGATCCGGGCACAATTGCGCACGCATGAACAGTCGGAAGACGCGGTGTTCCAGATGGGGCCGTATACATTCAAACCGGCACAGAAAATGCTGGTCGATGCGAAGGACAAGAAGGTGCGGTTGACTGAAAAGGAAACCAACATCCTGAAGTTCCTGTATCGCGCGCAGCAAGGTGTTGTGGCTCGTGATGTGCTGCTGCACGAGGTTTGGGGCTATAACGCCGGGGTGACCACCCATACGTTGGAAACCCATATCTACCGCTTGCGCCAGAAGATCGAGTCTGACCCCAGCAATGCGCGGCTGCTGGTGACGGAAAATGGCGGCTACAAGCTGGTGGCCTAAGGCGGAAACCAGCTGACCCAAGGTAAGGATTTCGTCACTTACGGGTCTTATTGTTGCCTGATTGGATGGTTATCTATTGGTTCAGGCTAAACGGCGCCCTCCCCGCCCGGCGGCCAAAAGTTCCCCTTGCTGTGTCGGGGTTATGACACAGCACCCTCCCTGTTGGACCTGGCCGGGCCTTGTGCCCGGCCTTTTTTTATCTTGAGATCAGCGCAGGTGCAGAAGATCAGCGCAGGTGCAGGCGGGCGGCGGCGTAAATTGTCAGCGTGCCGCCGATGGCCGCTGCGACGGCGTATGGGAGGAGCACAGCTTCGACAGTGCCCCAAGGTGCGGCCCAAGAGATCAGCGCGCCAAAGCTGAACGCCCCAAAGGCGGCGGGGCCGGTGCCGATGAAGCGGAAGGCGGCGTTGACGCGGCCAAGCAAGGGGGCGGGAATGTGGCGTTGGCGGTAGCTGACTTGCGCGATGTTCCACAGCATGCCGAAAAAGCCATCCAGCACCATCGCAATGGCGATCAGCCAAAGGGGCGCTTGCAGGGCCAAGACCAAAGCAGCGCCTGTGAAACCGGCCATGCCCAGCAGGATGGCCGAGCGCGGGCGGATGTGGCGCAGGATGCGCGGGCCGATCAGCGTCGCCGCCAGCCCGCCGCAAGCCGCCAAGGTCAGGAACACGCCGAAGCCAAAAGCATCGAGGCCCAGCACGCGCTGGCTGTAAAGCACCAGCACGGCGGCGAAGCCATAGCCGATGAAGTTGAAACCGCCCAATATAAAGGCCAGTCTGCGCAGAGGCAGGTCATGCCAGAGCCAAAGCATGCCCTCTTTCAGGGCGGCGCGCATCGGCAAATGCGGTGCGGTTTGCACTCGGCGCGGCAGGGTCATGCTGGCGATAAAGCCAATGGCTGCGGCGAGCATTGCGGCTTGGATGCCGAAGGGCAGCGCCACCGATATGCCGATCAACAGCCCGGCGAGCGGGGGGCCGATGAACTGGCCTGCGAGTTGTTCAGCGCTCCACATCGCGCCATTGGCTTGTTCCAGTTGGGTTTTCTCGACAACCGAAGGCGTGAAGGTTTGTGCGGTGTTGTCGCGCAGCACCTCGGCGCTGCCAAGGATGAAGGAGAGTGCCGCCATCACCAGCACGGGCGCGGTGCCGGGGGTTGCGGTCAAGGCCAGACTGAGCAGGGCCAGCGACAGCACAAAGCGCTGGCAATCGGCCCCGATGATCAGGCGGCGGTGATCCACGCGGTCGGTGATCACGCCTGCGGGCAAAGCGAACAGAAACCACGGCAGATGGCGGGCGGTGGCGACAAGGCCGATCAGGAAAGGATCATTGGTCAGGAGGGTGGCAAGCCATGCCACGGCCACCGTGATCAGGCCATCGCCCAGATTGGTTACCGCCGACGAGGCGAACATCAGCCGAAAATTGCGGTTCTTCCAGAGGGCACTTTGGGTCATGGCGGCATGACTGCACGGGCGCATGTGTTGGGTCAAGCGGCGTGGTGCGCAGGCGGGTGGTGCTGATTGCCTAGCAAAAGAATCGGATTTACAATTCATACTAAATCAGTCAGTTAATGTGAAAACGCCTGCCCAAGGTGGCAGCGCTAGGATGCAACACACAGGCTTGAGGGGCAGTCGACAGATCATGAGCTATTCTTGGTTCAAAACATCGAAAGCCAAGGCCACAAGCCCAGCCAATCCATCCCGAGGCGCTGCTGCGGTGGGGGTGTTGGCGGATATGCCGCCGCTGGAGCGTGGCGTTGTGCGCCTGCTGCGGCAGTGGTGCGATGGCGAGGCAGGTCGTATTGCCGTGGCCGAAGAATTCACCGCGATCCTTGGCCCGGAAGTGGCCGCGATCGAGGTCAATCATCTGGCGCACCTGCTCTCGCTGATGGTGCAGATGGGGCGGCGGCCCTTGATGCGGCACCATACCGCTTGCACCTGTCTTGGCGGCGATGAAAGTGCCTTTGCGCAGATGGTGGCGGCTGCCACTGCGGGCGACCGCGAAGATGCGATGGCCTTTGCGCTGACCATGCTGCCGCCCGATGTGGCCTATGAGGCCGTGTTGACGGCTGGCTATGTGGGGCGGGCCACGCTTGATATCATTCACAAACTTTCGGCATACCCTTCGATCCACGGCAATTCCTCTGCCCATCCAACCACGCGTCACTAGGAAAGATCCCATATGCGCCCTGCGTTTTTCACCTTGCTTGCCACCACAGCCGTCGCGGCGGCTGTCCAGCCCGCTTTAGCCGCCGATCCGGCGGCGGTTGCAAAGACCTATGCGGATATCGCAGCGGCGGGCTATGAAGACAGCCTGATCAAAGCCAAAGAGCTGCAAGCAGCGGTGGATGCGCTGATTTCCAGCCCCAGCGACGACAGCCTGAAGGCCGCGCGCGCCGCATGGTTGGCCTCGCGCCCGCCCTATATGCAGACCGAGGCGTTCCGCTTTGGCAATGCGGCGGTGGATGACTGGGAGGGGAAGGTCAACGCCTGGCCGCTGGATGAGGGGCTGATCGACTATGTTGATCCGTCTTATGGCAAGTCGGAAGAGAACGATCTGGCGACGTTGAACGTGATCGCCAATCCGAAATTCGTGATCTCGGGCACCGAGGTCGATGCGACCAAGATCACGCCAGAGCTGATCTCGGGCACGTTGCAAGAAGCGGGGGGCATCGAGGCCAATGTGGCGTCGGGCTATCACGCGGTGGAGTTTCTGTTGTGGGGGCAGGATCTGAACGGCACCGGGCCGGGGGCGGGCAACCGTGCCTTCACCGATTATGCGCAGGGCGAGGCTTGCACCAACGGCAATTGTGATCGCCGGGCGGAGTATCTGAAGGCTGCGACGGATTTGCTGGTGACCGATCTGGCCGATATGGCGCTGCAATGGGCCACGGGCGGCTCTGCGCGCGCGACCATTGAAAGCGACCCCAAGGCGGCTTTGTCGGCGATTTTGACCGGGATGGGCAGCTTGTCTTATGGCGAGGTTGCGGGCCAGCGCATGCGTCTGGGCCTGATGCTGAACGACCCGGAAGAAGAGCATGATTGCTTCTCGGACGACACTGCAGACAGCCATTACTACGACGGCCTTGGCATCCAGAACGTCTATCTTGGCAAATATACCCGGATTGATGGCAGCGTGGTGTCGGGGGCGTCGATTTCCGAACTGGTCGCGGCGGCTGATCCGGCGGTGGATGCTCAGTTGAAGTCAGAACTGGATGCGTCGGTCGCAGCTTTGGGGGCGATCAAAAAGGCATCGGAAGGCGGCATGGCTTACGATCAGATGCTGGCTGCTGGCAACAAAGAGGGTGAAGATTTGGTGATGGCCGGGGTGAACGGTTTGGTCACGCAAACGGCCTCGATCCAGCGCGCGATAACTGTGCTGGGGCTGAGCGGCACCAGCATCGAAGGCTCGGACAGCCTTGATAATCCGTCGGCGGTGTTCCAGTAACGCCTTTGTCAGCGCCTTGTGCTTGCTTTTGGCAGGGATAAGGCGCTGAAACCCATTCTGTGTAGGCAGGTGGCGCAGCGCTTCGCCTTGCACGCGAGCGCTGCGGTGCCAACTGATATAGGGAAGACCCGGATGCGCCGCGTCCTGACGATTGTATTGGCGGTGGCAGGCGGGCCAGCCCTTGCCCAAGGCCCCGAAGATATGCCGTTGCAAGTGATCCCGCGCACGGCGGCCGAGACTGCGCGGATCGCGCGGGTGCTGGCTGCGCCACAGGATTTCAGCAAGGCCGAGATGTTTGAGGCCAAATCGGGTGGAGCTGCCTCGGTGCGGGTGCGGCCCGGAGCGGATGCGTTCTCGCAGTTTTCCGGCAATATGGCGTTTGACCGGCAGATGAATTTCAACCTTGGCAATGCGTTGTTCACCAAGGCTTGGGTGCCGTCGCCGGCCTCGACTTTGGCATCAGACGGGCTGGGGCCGCTGTTCAATGCGCGCGGCTGTCAGGATTGCCATTTGAAAGACGGGCGTGGCCATGTGCCGGGGCCGCAGGAAAGCGCTGTGTCGATGTTTCTGCGGCTGTCGGTGCCGGGGGGCGGCAATCCTGCCGAGATCAAGGATTGGCTGGCGACGCAAGACGAGCCGACCTATGGCGGTCAGTTTCAGGATTTCGCCGCGACCGGGATCGCGTCGGAAGGCCGGATGGTGATTGATTATACTGAGGTGCCGGTGACGCTGGCCGATGGCAGCGTGGTGTCTTTGCGCGCGCCGCGCTATTCTGTGGCCGATCTGGGGTATGGGCCGATGGCGAGCGATGTGATGCTGTCGCCACGCATTGCGCCGCAGATGATCGGCTTGGGGCTGCTGGAAGCGATCCCCGAGGCTGATATTCTGGCGCAGGTCGACGAAGAGGATGCCGATGGTGATGGTATCTCGGGCCGCGCAAGCATGGTTCCGGCTGGCGCTGATGGTGCGCCCATGCTGGGGCGGTTTGGCTTCAAAGGTGGCAAAGCCGCGATCCGCGATCAATCCGCGGCGGCGTTTCAGGGCGATATGGGGCTTTCCACCGCTTTGCACACCGATCCTTGGGGCGATTGCACCGCCGCGCAGACCGCTTGTCGGGCGGCCATCAGCGGGCAAGAGCCCGGCGTGCGCGATGGGCTGGAGGTAGATCACCAAAGCCTTGATCTGGTGACATTTTATGCCCGCAATCTGGGTGTGCCAGAGCGTCGGGGCGTCGATGATCCGCAGATTTTGCGCGGCAAGCAGGTGTTCTATGACAGCGGCTGCACGTCCTGTCATACGCCAAAATATGTCACCGACCGCTTGAAAGATCAGCCCGAGCAGAGCTTTCAGTTGATCTGGCCCTATACCGATCTGTTGCTGCATGACATGGGGCCGGGGCTGGCCGACAACCGCCCCGAGGGCCGTGCGACGGGCAGCGAATGGAAAACTCCGCCACTGTGGGGGATTGGTTTGACGGCGCACGTCTCGGGTCACACCGAGTTTCTGCACGACGGGCGCGCGCGCAATCTGCTGGAAGCGGTGCTGTGGCATGGTGGCGAGGCGCAGGCCAGCCGCGACGCCGTGGTGGCGCTGCCGAAAGACGACCGTGACGCCATCATCGCTTTTCTTGAAAGTTTGTAATCATGCTGCTGCGCCCAATACTGCTTTCGCTGTGCTGTGCTTTGCCGATCTGCGCCACCCCGGCTTTGGCGGATTTTGAGCAGACGGTTTCCGATCATATTCTGCCCGGCTATGCCGATTTTGCGGCGGCGACGCAGGCTTTGTCGGATGAAGCGGCGCAAAACTGCAAGGCTGAGGGGCTGAAGCCGGGCTTCAATGCCGCCTATGATGCTTGGTTGGGCGTGCAGCATTTGCGCTTTGGTCCGGCAGAGGCAGATGGCCATTCGGTGGCGATTGCGTTCTGGCCCGACCCGAAAGGCTCGGGTGCCAAGGCGCAGCGCGGCTTGCTGTTGGGCGATCCGTTGCAATTGACGCCCGCGCATTTTCCCGACCAATCGGTGGCGGCGCGCGGCCTGACCGGGCTGGAGCGTCTGCTGTATCCGGCAGAGCCTTTGCCCGCCGACCCGTGCGATTTGATCCGCGCCACCACGCTGGATCTGGCCCGTATCGCGCATCAGATCAATGAGGCTTGGCTGAACGGCTATGCCAAAACCGTGCTGACGGCTGGTGCGGCGGGCAACACGACTTATCAGACCCGGCCAGAGGTGCGGCAGGTGATGTTTACTCAGATCGTGGCGGGGCTGGAGTTTGACAAAGATCAGCGGCTGGCGCGGCCACTGGGCACGTTCGACAAGCCGCGACCCGAGCGCGCCGAGGCGGTGGCCTCGGGTCGCAGTCTGCGCAACGTCTTGTTGTCGTTGCAAGCTTTGCGCGCGATGGTGGTAACGCTGACCCCGGATGCGCCGCAGACCTTGGCAGGCTTTGACCGCGCCATCACGCAGGCCAAGAGCTTGAATGATCCGGTTTTCGCGGGTGTTGCTACACCCGGAGGACGCCTGAAGGTCGAGATTTTGCAGCAAGCCATCGCGGCGCTGGATATCACGGTGCTGGCCGAGCTTGGGCCTGAATTGGACGTCGGCATCGGCTTTAACGCGGCGGATGGTGACTGACATGGCGACGCGGCGGGCATTTCTGGCGGGGCTGGCCTCTGGCTTGTCGGCGGCCAGCTTGCCGCGGGTGTCTTGGGCCGAGGTCGGCTCGCCAGCCTTTCTGGCGGCGGGTAAACTGGGCGATGACTTTGTGCTGCATGGCCTAAGTGCGGCGGGTGATAGCCTGTTCGAGATTGGCTTACCCGCGCGCGGCCACGCGGCGGCGGCGCATCCGTCACAGGCATTGGCGGTGGCCTTCGCGCGGCGTCCGGGCACCTTTGCCTTGGTGCTGGATTGTCTGACCGGGGTGACGCGGCACCGACTGACCCCACCTGAGGGGCGGCAGTTCAACGGCCATGGCGCGTTTTCGATGGATGGCAGCTTGCTGATGACATCTGAGGTGGTGGCGGAAGGCTCGGCGGGGCGGATTGGGCTGTGGGAGACTGCGGCGTTCACTCGGATCGCTGAATGGGACAGCCACGGCATTGGCCCGCATGATATCAGGCGGTTGGCGGATGGCCGGATCGTGGTGGCGAATGGCGGGATTGAAACCGACCCCGGCGACCGCACCAAGCTGAATGTCGATGTGATGCGACCCAACCTGAGTTTGCTCTCGCCCGAAGGCGCACTGCTGGATCAGGTGGAACTGGAAGACGCGCTGCACCAAAATTCGATCCGGCATCTGGCGCTGCTGGGCGACGGCGTGGCGTTTGCGATG
This sequence comes from Cypionkella aquatica, assembly GCF_030161095.1. Lineage (GTDB taxonomy): Bacteria > Pseudomonadota > Alphaproteobacteria > Rhodobacterales > Rhodobacteraceae > Cypionkella > Cypionkella aquatica. The sequence goes on along the minus strand of NZ_BSPP01000004.1, from coordinate 156,700 downwards.
CAGTGGGAAGGCGATCCGTTCGAGCCTGTGGCGCAACTGGGCCTGTGGGTGCCGGGGGCTGCCCCCGTGCTTTGCCCGCCCCCTGATGATCAGGCATATGCGATGAAAGGATATGCAGGCTCGATTGCGGTCAGTAGTGCGAGCGATCTGATCGCGCTGACCTCGGCCCCGGCGGGGGTGGTGATGCTGTTTAATGGGGCAGGGCAATGGCTGGCAACAGATCAGCGCGCCGATGTTTCGGGAGCGGCGGCGGTGGGCGATGACTTGCGGTTGACCGATGGGCAGGGCGGGGTTTGGGGCTATGGTCACGCTGGTTTGATGCCGCTGAGCCGCAACGCGACTTTGTGGGATAACCACTTGATCGCATTGGCTTAAGGCTATTTTCCCACAAACTCGAACGAATAACGCGCCGAGGTGCCAGCGGGGGGGGCCGGGAACGGGGCCGAGCGTTTGATATGGCTGACTGCGGCGGAATCCAGCGCCGGATTGCCCGAGCTTTTCACGATTTTCACCACCGACAGACCACCACTTGCCGAGATTGCAAAGCCCACAACGGCGATGCCTTTGCCGGGGCTGGTCGGGCGTTTGGTGGCGCGGATCTTTTTCATCACAGCTTTCTGGTAAGCTGCCGGGGATTGCCCCTGCGCCGCTGCTTTTGCGCCCTTTACTGCGGCCGTCGCACCCCCCGCACTTGGGGCCGACGCATCGGCTTTGGTGGTTTTCTTCGGGGCCGGTTCGTCGGATTTCTGGGTCTTAGCTTTGGCGGGCTTTTTATCAGCCTTTTTCGGCTTATCGGCAGTCTTCGCCGGCTTTTTTGCCTTTGCAGGCTTTGGCTTTGCAGGCTCTGGTGGCTTTTCTATTGGCAAAGGCTTGGCTGCTGCGGGCATCGCGTCGGGGGTGGGCAAGGGATCGGGCAGCGGCAGCGCGGTGTCCGGGTTAGGTTTGGCATCGGCCAAGGTGTTGGGTTTTGGCATGTCGGGCGGGCTGGGCTTGGCCAGCGGTTGCGCGGGCGGCAGATCAGGAGCGGTGTCGGGCTCTGCCGCATCCGGCGGGGCTGCGGCGGTTTGGGGCGGGGCCTCGGCGCTGGCAACCGGGGCGGGGTCGGTCATCGCGGCGACGCTTTCGGCGGCAGCGGGAGCGGGCGGCAGGGTCAGGTAAATCGGCTGATCCATGATGGGCGTGGAATGAGAGGTCAGCGCCAAGGCACTGGCCGCACTCAGGATAAGCGCGGTCGTGGTCGCCGAAAGCGTCCAGCTGAGCCACGCGCGTTGCGGTTGCGCTGCGGCGGCAATTGGGCAGGACATCGGGCAGTTGCGGAACTGTTTGCTCATGGTGTCACCTGCGTTGGTGCGGCAGTGGTGCTTTGCAATCCGACGAGGGCCACTTTCAGATAGCCCGCCATGCGCAACTGATCCAGCACGGTCATCAGATCGCCGTAGGGCACGACGCGGTCGGCGCGCAGAAACACCTGCACATCACGTTTGCCTTTGGTCTGAGCATCAAGGGCGGCTTGCAGTTCGGTCTCGCTTAGGGGCTGGTTGCCCAAGGTCAGCGTCAGATCCGGGGCAAGCGAAAGCCAGACCGGATCTTCGGGTCGCTCGGTCGCGGCTGCTGAGGATGACGGCAGGTTCAGCGGCACATCCACGGTCGAAAGCGGGGCTGCAATCATGAACACAATCAGCAACACCAGCATCACGTCGATAAATGGCGTGACGTTGATATCGGCCATCGCATCATCTTCGTCATCGCGGCTGGTGCTGGGGGTGATCGCCATGTTTTAGCCCGTGGTTTGGGGGGATTGTGCAGCGTGGCGGCGGTCGATGTCGCGGCTGAGCAGACGCTCGATCTGGGCAGCGGAATCGGCCAGCTTGCGGCGATAGGCGATGACCGCGCGCGACAGGCCGTTGTAGATCAGCACCGCCGGGATCGCAGCCAGCAGGCCGATGGCGGTGGCGAAAAGGGCTTCGGCAATGCCGGGTGCGACGACGGCCAGACTGGTGGTCTTGGTTTCGGCAATCGCAAGGAAGGCGTTCATGATGCCGAACACGGTGCCGAACAGCCCGATAAAGGGCGAGGTCGCCCCGATAGAGGCCAGCAACCCCGACCCTGCGCGCAGACGCGCCAAGGCCCCGGCCTCGATCCGGTCCATCGCAAGGCGGGTGCGCTGTTGGGCGGCATGCGCATAGGCGGAGTCGGTGGGAAATTCGGACAGGTTGGCGAATTCATCGGCGGCGACGCGCGCCATTTGGCTGGCTGCATCGCGCTGGCCGTGCAGGCCGCGCACGGCTGCGGCAAGCGTGGTCGCGGTGGTCAGCTGTTGGGCAGAGCGGCGCAGGGCGCGAAAGGCCAGCGTCAGTTCGGCGATCTTCTGCACCATGATGGTCAGCGCCGCAAAGGCTGCCACGGCCAGCATCACCATGACCGCCTGCACGACCCAATGCGCAGACAGGATGATGCTGAACAGATCAGTGCTGGGCGCATGTGGCGCAGCCAGATCCGAGGCAAGGCCTTGGGCAAAAGCAGGGGGGGCCAGAAGGCCCGCCCCTATGATAAGAGCGCCAAGTTTGCGCATTACCAAGTCACCGACTTGGCGACCGAGATTTTGTAGTTCCGGCCAACGCCGTTATCCAAGGCGAGGTTGTTGATATAGGCTTTGTCGAACATGTTCTCGACCGCGAAGTTGACTTCCAGACCGCGCAAAGCGCCTTCATCCGGCTTCCACGCCACGAACAGATCGTGGGTGTCATAGGATTTGCCCGCCAGCGCGTTGCCCGTCGTGGTTGCTGCACCAGTGCTGATTTCGTCAAAGTAATAACCGCGCCAGCCGAGTGTCAGATTTTGCTCTGGCAATTTCATGCCCAAGGACAGCGATACGTTTTCCGCAGGTGTTTCAGCCAGTTGCGCGCCAGTGACGCGGTTTTGCGACTTGACGCTGCTCCATGATGCAGAGGCGAACCAACGCTCGGCATCATAAGAGGCTTCCAGTTCAGCGCCCCAGATCGCGGCTTTGCCGATGTTGGTATAATAAGCGGTGCCAGCAGGCGCGCCGGTGTTGCGGGTGATAAGGTCTTCCAGATCGTTGTGGAAAGCAGTGGCTTTCACCTGAAGCACATCGCCTTCGGAAATCAGGTTTTGCTTATCAACCGTGAAGCCCAGCTCGATGGTTTCGGCCTTTTCCTTTTCAAGGTTAAAGCTTGCCGCTTGGGTGCCGCTGCTGGTGTAAAGTTCGTCCAGCGTCGGCATCCGCTCGGTGGTGGAATAGGATGCGAACACCGAGAAGGTTTCGGTGAACTTATACAAAGCCGCCAGAGAGGCCGACATCGCGGTGTCATTGGTCGCGTCCCCGCCCGCCGCAATCACTGCAGCCGAAGGGTCCCGGTCGCCGAAGTCAAAGCGGATACCTGGGATCAGCACAAAGCGTTCATTGAGGGTGAATTCACCCTGCGCATAGACGCCAACCTTGCTGTCTTTGCCTTCGGGATGGAACGCGAAGTTGCCCGAAGTCGAAGACGCAGTGCGCGTCTGTTCGGTGAATTGCACACCTGTGGTCAGGAAGTTCTGCCAGCCGCCAAAGGACAGATCGGCGGTGTTCTCGACCTTAAGCGCGAAGGTTTCATAGCCGTAGGTGCTGTCACACAGGATCGCAAGGTTGCCCGGACCGCAACTGAACGCACCGTCATGGAAGTTGGATTTATCCACAGTGGTGTTGGTGTAAGACAGTTGCACCTTCAAATCGAGCAGATCATTGCCCGCGACGCCGTGGCTATAGGTGACGGTGGCGGTGTCGTCGGTGGTGGCGATATCGGCCAGACCAAAGACCGAGAAGAACGCCGAGCCGCCGGTTTGCACCACTTGGGTGTTTTTCAGATCGGCCGAGCTGCGCGAATAGGACAATGTCACGGATTGGTCGTCGGCCTCACCAAAACTGAATTTGCTTTTCAGCAAGGCCGAGGTGCCGTCAAATTCGGTGCCAAGGATGTCATTGCCAGCGCCGTCTTTCAGCACACCGCTGTCAGATTTGTGCAGCGAGGCCAGAAATTCCGCATTGCCCGCACGATGCGCCAAGATCACGCCAGCGCCGGTGGAATCGCCGTTGGACCCGTAATCACCTTTGAAGCGCAGGGCAGTGGTTTCGCCATCTGCAAGGAAATCGCTGGCATCTTTGGTGGTAAAGGCGATGACGCCGCCGATGGTGCCGGTGCCGTAAAGCGTTGACGAGGCTGGGCCGCGCAGAATTTCAACCCGCTTGAACAGCTCCAGATCGCCAAAGAATGCGCCCATGCGGTAGCCCTCAAAGAACTTTGGCGCGCCGTCAATGGTGACTTTGATCCGGTCTTCCGAGGCGGCTTGCTCGGTCGCACCGATGCCTCGGATGTTGAACGCTTGGCCCAGTGGACGCGCCGATGCGCCAGCGGTCTGCACGCCGGGCACGCCTTTCAGCAGGTCTGACAGGGTTTTGGGTTGCTTTTGGTCGATGTCGGCCTGTTCAAGCGCGGTGACGGCTTGCGGCGTGTCGATGGCGACTTTCGCGGTGCCTGCGCCGAAAATCATCCGGCCCAGCATTTGAAATACGCCGTCATCGGCGGCGGGGGTTTCTTGGGCGGCGGCGGGGGCAGCGATCAGGGCAATCGCAAAGGTTGATAGCAGAAGTTGTCCGCGCAGGGCGGGTGTACGGCGAGGCAGCATGTGCGTTCCTTGTTAAGGGGTCTGCAAATGGCTGGCTTTGCCGGGGTGCAAGCTGGCGGCAGAATATATTCCGACTTGATCTGTCAAGAATAAGCTCATAAAAAGCCAGACTATAACTGTCAAGTATATCCCTGAAGATATATCGGACCCTTGCGCTCCAGCCACGCCCGTTCGGCCCGCCAGACCCGCGCCTCCCTGCAAACGTTAGGATTCTGGCATGGCCAACACGCATACCCCCAGCACGCATACCCCCGAGCAGATTCGCGCCTTGCGCGCTGAAAACCCCAAGGCACGCGCACGCGATTTTGCAGCACTGCAGGGAATCACCGAGGCCGAGCTGGTGGCGGCTTATGTCGGCCATACTGCCACTGCGATCAATGCGGCGCCCGATGCGCTGTTTCCGCTGTTGGGCAATCTTGGCGATGTGCTGGCGCTGACCCGCAATGAAAGCTGCGTCCACGAGCGGCGCGGCATCTACAAGGATTACCACTCGGGCGCGCATGCGTCGATGGTGCTGGGCTCCGAAATTGATATGCGGATGTTCCCCAGCCATTGGAAATTCGGCTTTGCGTTGGTCGACGCGGGCGAGGATGGCCCGAAGCGCAGTATTCAGGTCTTCGATGCGGCGGGCGATGCGGTGCACAAGGTGCATCTGAACGCAGCTTCGGATGCCGTGGCGTTTGATGCTTTGGTCGCGGCGCTGCGCCTGCCGGAACAGTCGGGCAGCCTGACCTTGACTGCGCGCGCCCCGGTTGAAGGCCCGAAGGGCGACGCGGCACGGCTTGAAGAATTGCGCACCGAATGGAAGGCGATGACCGACACGCATCAGTTTCTGCGCCTGACACATCGGTTGAAGTTCAACCGTCTGGGCGCGAACCGCATGGTTGGTGCGCCGTTTGCTGCACCGATTGCGCGCGATGCGATCACGCAGGTTCTGCATGCGGCGGCTGATCAGAAGATTCCGCTGATGATCTTTGTTGGCAACGCGGGCTGTATCCAGATTCATGGCGGGATGGTCGAAAAAATAGTGCCGATGGGGCCTTGGATCAATGTAATGGACCCGCGCTTCAACCTGCATCTGCGTGCCGATCACATCGCCGAATGTTGGCGCGTGATCAAGCCGACGCAGCGCGGCGATGCGATTTCCATTGAGGCCTTTGATGCCGAGGGCGGTTTGATCCTGCAGATCTTCGGCTATCGCAAAGATGCGCCGCCGGTGGCATGGGATGCCTTCGTGACAGCGCTTCCGGCGCTTGAGGCGGAGCTGGCATGATGTTGAATTTGAATTCTCTGCGGGCAGGTCTGGCGCTGGCTGTTTCAGTCGCGCTGATCACTCCAGCGGTGGCCGAGGATGCCAAACGGGTCGTGACGCTTGGCGGCTCGGTCACCGAAATTGCTGTGGCTTTGGGGGCTGGCGACCTGTTGGTGGCGCGGGATTCGACCTCGAATTACCCCGCGCAGGTCACTGGCCTGCCCGATGTCGGTTATATCAGGGGGCTTTCACCAGAAGGTGTGCTGTCAGTCGCCCCCGATCTGATCTTGGCCGAGGCGGATGCTGGCCCTCCGGCGGCGGTCGATGTGTTGAACGCGGCAGGTGTGCCGTTCCTGCGGATGCCGGGCGATCCGACCCCGGCGGGTGTGGTTGCCAAGATCAACGCAGTGGCTGACGCTTTGGGTCGCAAGGCCGAAGGTGATGCACTGGCCGCCAAGGTTCAGGCTGGTCTGGCCGAAGCCGAGGCCCGCGCCGCTGCTGTGCCCGTGAAAAAGCGCGTGTTGTTTGTGCTGTCACTGCAAGGTGGGCGTTTGATGGCGGGGGGCGAAGGCTCTTCGGCAGAAGGCATCATCGCTTTGGCAGGGGGCGTCAATGCGGCGAGCGGGTTTCAGGGCTACAAGCAGATGACGGATGAGGCGGTTTTGGCCGCCGCACCCGATCTGATCCTGATGATGGACCGTGAGGGTGATCTTGCGATCAACAACGCGGATGTGATGGCGCATCCGACTCTGTCGCAGACCCCTGCGGCACAGGCCGGGGCAATTCTGCGAATGGATGGCATGATGTTGTTGGGCTTTGGCCCACGCACGCCCGATGCCGCTCATGCGCTGTACGACGCGCTCTATCCCAAGGCGGGTTGAGAGGAGGCTGACATGGTGTCGCTTGGCATGGTGCGGGTGATGGCGGGCGACGACCGCGAAGCGCGCGCCGCCCTGATGACAAAGCTGCTGATCGTGCTGCTGTTGGCGGTTTCGGTGCTGTCTTTGGGCACTGGGGCGGCTGGGCTGTCGCTGCTTGATCTGGGCGATGCCGTGATCCAAAGGCAGCTTTCGCAGCGCGATCAGGTGATCTTGTGGAACATCCGCTTGCCGCGTCTGGCGATGGGCATGCTGATCGGAGCCGCCTTGGCCGTTTCTGGCGCGCTGATGCAAGGGCTGTTCCGCAACCCTTTGGCTGATCCCGGCATTGTTGGGGTTGGCGCGGGGGCAGGGCTTGGGGCAGTGATGGCGATTGTGTTGGGCGGGCTGCTGCCTGCAGGCATCGCTGTGCATTTCGGCGGCCAGCTGGTGCCTGTGGCGGCCTTTGTGGGCGGTTGGGTTACAACATTACTGCTTTACCGCGTGGCGACGCGTGGCGGTCAGACTTCGGTGGCGACCATGCTGTTGGCGGGTATCGCATTGGGGGCTTTGGGCGGTGCTGTGATCGGCGTGCTGGTCTATCTGGCCGATGATCGCCAGCTGCGCGATCTGACATTCTGGGGCATGGGCTCGCTTGCGGGGGCAGGTTGGGGCAAGATCGCGTCGGCGGCACCGTTCATCCTGCCTGTGCTGCTGCTGTCGCCGCTGATGGCGCGCGGCCTGAACGCATTGGCGCTGGGCGAGGCGCAAGCCGCGCATCTGGGCATTGAGATTGAGCGGTTGAAGCGGTTGACCATCCTTGCGGTGGCAGCGGCAACGGGTGCTTCCGTGGCAGTTTCGGGCGGCATCGGTTTTATCGGCATCGTGGTGCCACATTTGTTGCGAATCTCGACCGGGCCGAACCACCGCTATCTGCTGATCAACGCAGCCCTTCTGGGCGCTAGCCTGCTTTTGGCGGCGGATATGATCGCCCGCACCATCGTAGCCCCCGCCGAATTGCCGATCGGTATTGTGACGGCATTGCTGGGCGCTCCGGTGTTCTTGTGGATTTTGATACGGCGTCAGGGCCTGATGGGGTTGTAAGCGATGCTGATCGTTGAAGATGTTTCGGTGGCACTTGGCCGCCGCCCGGTGCTGCGCGATGTCAGCCTGACCGCACGCCCCGGCACGCTGACGGCGATTGTCGGGCCGAATGGCTCGGGCAAGACCACCCTTATGCGGGCAATGACGGGTGAGGTTGCCTGTCAGGGTAAGATAAGCCTGAACGGCTTGGATGTGGCGCGCGCCAAGGCATGGCAATTGGCGGGCATCCGCGCGGTGATGGCGCAGGAAACACAGCTGGCGTTTCCGTTCACCGTGCTGGAGGTGATCCAGCTTGGCCTCAGCATGGGCCAACATGCTGAAAACCGCGATCTGCCGCAGCGGGCTTTGGCAGAGGTAGATCTGCTGCAATACGCAAGCCGCAATTATCAGGACCTGTCGGGCGGCGAACGTCAGCGCGTGCAGCTTGCCCGCGCCTTGGTGCAGGTCTGGAACCCGGTGGCCGATGGCGCGGCGCGCTGGCTGTTTCTGGATGAACCGGTCGCCAGCCTTGATCTGGGGCATCAGTTGCAAGTGATGCGACTGGCGCGGCGCTTTGCCGATGCGGGCGGAGGCGTGATCGCCGTGATGCATGATCTGAACCTGTCAGCGATGTTTGCCGACCGCTTGGCTTTGCTGTCCAAGGGCAGCCTGGTTGCCGCTGGCACACCCGAGGCCGTGCTGACCGATGCCCAGCTTTCCAGCGCCTATGGTTGCCCGATTCGCACCAATGCCCTGCCAGCCAGTGGCACTTGGCTGCTGCCGCAGGCTGTGGCGGGTTAGGCTAGGCAGCAGATCAGGTTTGGAACGTCGGGCGCTGCCGGGAAAAAGCAGGCTCAAATGATGATTGTTAAAGCTAAGTAAAAGAATCAGGATTTACAATCCCGACCAATTTGATAGGTTAATCCCAACGCCAAGCCACCCGCATCAGGGAAGCCAGTGATCACCTGCAACCAGCTGCTGCGGAGCAACCCGATGTTCGAAACCAAGATCCTTTCGCCTATGGCCCCCGCGCCGGAACCCGTCGCATCCGACCGTACCCTGCGTTACGACGCCCGCGCGCTGACTGGGGGGGCGGGGACGGCTTATATCGAGCTGGACGGCCAGATTTACACTTTGCGCATCACCAAATCGGCAAAGCTGATCCTGACCAAGTGATCGGATCCCTGTGCGGCGATGGCGCAATCTCGGGTTGTGGCGAAAAAGCCATGCCGACGGGAATTTGTAACAGTCTGAGCCAAACGGCGGTATTCTGTGGTATATCTTGGAGATTACCTCCCTGTTGGACCTTCCGCCCGGCCACCTTGGCTGGGCGACTTTTTGTCTGGGGTGTGACTTGCAGGAATGTCTGATGTTCCGGCAGGGTCTGACGTTCCGGCAGCTTGCTTGCCTCTTGGGAACGGCCCGCATAGGCTTGATGCTCTGGATCAGGAGCGCGCCATGACTTTCACCCTCGCCACTTGGAACATCAACTCGGTTCGCCTGCGCGAAGGCCTTGTCACGCAATTGATGGCCAGCGAGTCACCGGATGTGCTGTGCCTGCAAGAGTGCAAAAGCCCGGTCGAGTTGATCCCGGTCGAGCAGTTCCGCGCCTTGGGTTACAACTACATGGTTGCGCGTGGGCAAAAGGGCTATAACGGCGTGGCGATCATCTCAAAGCTGCCGCTGGAAGATGTGGGCGGGCGCGATTTCGTATTGATGGGCCATGCGCGGCATGTGGCGGCGCGGCTGCCCAATGGCGTGGTGATCCACAATTGCTATGTGCCTGCGGGCGGCGATATTCCTGACCGGGTGCAGAATCTGAAGTTCGGCCAGAAGCTGGATTTCCTGACCGAGATGCGCGATTGGTTTCATGGTGAAAAGCCATCCAAGTCGATCCTTGTCGGCGATCTGAACATCGCTCCGCGTGAGGATGATGTGTGGAATCACAAAGCCCTGCTGAAGATCGTCAGTCATACGCCCATCGAGGTTGAACATTTCGGCGCGGTGATGGAGGCGGGCAACTGGGTCGATGTCACCCGCGCCGATATTCCCGAAGGCAAGCTGTTCAGCTGGTGGAGTTACCGCTCGCCCGATTGGGATGCAGCTGACAAGGGCCGCCGCCTTGATCACATCTGGGCCACGCCGGATATCGTCAGATCTGCCCATGCCAGCCGGATTTTGCGGCCAGTGCGGGGATGGGAGCAGCCTTCTGACCACGCCCCGGTGTTCGCGACGTTTGATCTGTAAGGCGATTTCCGCGCGGAAATCGTGCACGGAATTCGCTCGAATTCCGGCTTGTGGCGATCGCGGGTTGAGATTGGTGGCGTTTGTCCCAGCGGGGACAGACTTGTGGGTCGAAATGTAGAGGGCCACACTATGTTGTGCTTAGGTCTATCTATTGTGTGGGTTTTCGCCCGTTAACGACCGCGCGTCCAATTCTGATCGCGTTTCAGGCGCACGGCGATGGACACGGCGGCATAGGTGGCAAAGCCTAACGGGTCGCGCAATGCCAGCGCCAACAAGCGTGATTTGCCAAGGGGGGCTTTGGCTTCGCGCGCAAGCAGACCGTGATACAGCCGATCAATTTCGGCGACGCCCGCATCCTGACGACGGCGCACGCGGGTCAGGGCATTGAACCCTTCGATCATCGGCCATGCGTAGGGGGCTGGCACCTGCACCCGCTCGTGCGGTTCAAACTGCAGTCGCACGAAGGTATCGTCCGAGATGATGCGCGGGAAATCCTGCCAGCGCGCCCGGCCTGCGGCGTTGACCGCAAACAGGCCATAGCCGGGGGCGGTGCTTTGGGCGAAGGGCAAGCGCTGCCAGAATCTTGCATAGGCCCGCGTCACAGCGCTTTGCGCGCGCGGGATCTGGGCGGTTCCGGTGGCGTAAAGCGGATCTGTGACAGACAGCGCCGCGACCAGTTGCGCCATCAGATCAGGAGAGACCTGCACATCGGCATCCAGATAGGCCCGCACCGCTGCCGTGGCGATCCGGTCGCCTGCATTCAGCGCATTGGGTTTGCCGCCTTGTGCAAGGTCAAGCACGGTCAGCGTCCAGCCAGCGGCTTTGGCCTGCGCCGCAAACCCCAGCGCGATGGCGGCGGTGTTGTCGCGGCAGCCGTTGGCAACCACAATACACTCGCCCGCCACATCTGACGCAAACAGCGCCGTCAGGCAGGCCCCGATATAGCCTGCCTCGTTTGACGCCGGGATGATCACCGACAGCTGCGGGTTCAGCACGTTATGCAGCCCTGCGCCAGCGCATCCCAGCGCGGGTTGTTATCGCCCAGATGCCGCAACGCGCCCCAAGACCCCCATTTCAACGGGCGGAATACATCGACAAAGGCGTTGAAAGGCTGATCCGAGATCAACTGCCAGCCCGCCAGCATTTCGGCATAAAGCGCGCCCATTTCGGGAGTGAAGTTCAGATGCACGAAAAAGGCGGTCAATTCCTCATCATCGACAGCCGACCCATAGCCGACCACATGGCTGCCCCCCTCATACATCATCAGCTTGAGCCCGCGATTGGCGGCTATGGTGGCATGATAGGGCAGGGTTTCGGCCAGCATCTGCGTCACGCTGTTGCCCGGATTGCCTGTCACAGAGCCATCGCGCAGCTCTTGCCCCGCCAGCTTGTCGGCGAGATCATAGCGGTGGGCTGCGACAAAGGCATCGGCATCGGCGCCGGTCAGGCTTTGCGCTGCGGCGTCGTTGCGCGCGGCCTCGGCGGATTGCTTCAGCCAATCTTTCACCGTGGTATATTTCTGCTCACCGCCCAATTCCGCGCTGAAATAACCTGTCACTGCATAGGCGTCAAAGCTGTCGGCGGGGGCGGGCAGACCCTCGGCCACCACCAAAGGCGCGTCGAGGATTTGTTCTTCCAAACCAAGCCAGCCGGTTTGCACAGCCATGATGCGGGTCAGCCGGGTTGGGTCATCTTTGAACACATCCGACCAGATCGCCATCACCTGTGCTGCGCGCAACCCGTAGAATTGCACCCAAGTCTTGTCCTGCCCCCAGCGCGCAATGCCTTGTTCTTCTGCCCAGCGGGCTTGCGCGAATTGCCAGTTCCAGACTTCGTTGGAGTATTCGACCTGCGCTTTCAGCCCCTTGTCCAAGCCATCATGCGCGATTTGCGCATAGATACGCACGAGATCATCGCTGGCCAGATGCGGCAGGGTGAACCACGGATCGGCGTGCAATTCATTCGCCAGCGCCACCATCACCTCGGCAGGCACGCCGTTGCGGGCATAGGAATAATCCGCAGGCAAGGGGCGATCCTTGACATCGGCCAAGGAGGAATCATTGGTCATCATCCAATCCATGAACCGCAGCCCCTTCACGCCCCTGATCCGCGCCAACCAATCGGGGTTGAAGATCGCGCCATCGGCCAAGGCTTGCGCCCGCGATGCCCGCACCACCACGATGTCACGGATCGGATCGGTGGCATCCAAAGCCAGCAAAGTCACCGCAACCAGACCATCGCCGGGGGTGAAATCGAACAACACCTCTCCGGGTTGTTCAGCAACCACTTGCACCCGACCCTCGACCGTCAGCGTGCCTTTGCCTTGATAGCTGAGCCTATACCGCCCCGCGACACCTGCGGCGTCGGCGGGCAGTTCGGTCAGGATCAGGGTTGAGATTTTCTCGACCTCTGGCGGGATTTTCACAGGCCAGCCATGCGGCCCCAGCGCCCCCGCCTTGGCGAGATCAGCCTCGGTCCAGCCGCCGAATTGGCCGGGCAGATGGCCAATCCAAGGCCGCGCCGTTTTCATCACATTCAGGAACGGCTGCTGCACCGACCAATCATTCACCCCCGCCAGCCCCAAGGCCAGATGCGTGTTGGTGACGGGTTTAAAGCTGGGGAATGGCGCATCCATTGCCGCAGGGGGGGGCGTGGGTGCGGCCGCACTAATTGGGTCAGACGCCGCTGCCACCACCACCGCAGCCGGGTTGATCTGCGCGGCGATTTTTCCGGGAACATAAGTCTGCAGCGCCTCCCAAGCGATGCGCTGAAACGCCCCGGCCTGTTCCTGCGTGATCACCGCATCACGAGAAGTCCACGCGCGGGTGACCTTGGCGGCCACACCCTCGGGGCTTTTGTCCATGATCGCTGCAGCCTGCACCATGGCCACGAAATACAGGCCCTTGCCGCTGAGGTGGATGTCATCCGAGAACATCTCTTTGATATCGCTGACCCCGGGCACTTTGCCTGCCTTAATTTCATCGGCCAGATGCCCCATCGCCTGCCCCACTGGAAGCAATTTCACCTCATACCCCGCCTTGGCAGAGGCATCGGCCACCACCCCCTCCCACAGCGGCAATTCCAGTGCCAGACGTTCGCGCCACGCAATCCCCGCATCGGGGTCGTCTTTGCTGACGATGCCGGGGCCAGAGTTCAGGCTGGGCCAGGTTTCATAGACAAAAATCCGGGTCTGCGGATTAGCCTCCAGCGCGAGGCCTGCGAATTTCGCCACATAGCCTGCGGTGTCATTGTACTGCAGTTGCGCCTTCAGCGGCTGCGCTTCTGTCATGATCAACACATCGGCGGGGCGGGCTTTCAGCCGTGCTTTGGCATCCACCCCTTCGGCATTGGCAGAGTTGTCCCAGTTATAGGCCAAGGACGATCCGTTGATGATCTGCGCCTCGACCACGGCCGGATCGCCCATCTGCTTCAGGGTGGCATCCAGCACGGTTGGCAAAGTTGGGCCGACCAGTGAATGACCAATGAACAGAATGTCGGTCAGCAGGGAAAACAGGGACATCAGGCGCCTCATTCAACAGGGTGCGGCAAGGATAGCTGGAACGCTGCCGTATCGCCACTCGGGTTACAGCGCAGTTTGGGCGAAATTCGGGCCATGCGCCGCCGCGCCCCCTGTTTCTTGCGCGATGATCTGATATTGAACCGGGAAAATGACCTAAGCACGAGGGACAGGCATGACGCATCTTTGGGTCCGGGCAGAGCAACGCCCGAATGAGGAACGTGTTGGCCTGACGCCCGAAGGGGCTGCGGCGCTGATTGCAGCGGGCATCCGGGTGACGGTAGAGCAAAGCTCGGTCCGTGCGATTGGCATTGAGGGTTACAAGGCGGCAGGATGTGAGATTGTCGCCGAAAATCTGTGGCCACATGCGCCCGCCGATGCGATCATCTTTGGGCTGAAAGAGCTGCCCGAGGATGGCACGCCTTTGACCCACCGCCACATCATGTTCGGTCATGCCTACAAGGGCCAGCCAGCGGGGCAGGTGTTGCTTGCGCGCTTCAAGGCAGGGGGTGGCACTTTGTATGATCTGGAATATCTGGTGGATTCCACCGGCCGCCGGGTTGCTGCCTTTGGCTATTGGGCGGGCTATGCGGGGGCTGCGGTGTCGTTGAAATGCTGGGCGGCGCAGCAACGTGGCGGCATCGCCGGGCCAGTGGCAAAATACCCCGGCAAGTCGGCATTGTTGGCCGATCTGGAAGCTGATCTGGCGGAGTTCAAACGCCCGAAAGCCATCGTGATCGGGGCTTTGGGTCGCGTCGGCACTGGCGCATCGGACCTGTGCGCGGCGCTGGGCGTGCATGTCACGGGCTGGGATCAGGCGGAGACCGCCAGCGGCGGGCCGTTCCCGCAGGTGCTGCAGCACGAGATTTTCCTGAATTGCATCCTTGCGCGCCCCGGCTGCCCGGTGTTCGTGCCAGCCTCGGCCAAGGACGACACGGCGCGGAAACTGACGGTGATCGGCGATATTGCCTGCGATCCGACCTCGGATTTCTCGCCGATCAAGGTCTATGACCGGGTGACCGAATGGGATGCGCCGGCTTTGCGTGTCGCGCAAAGCCCGGTGTTGGATGTCACCGCGATTGACAACCTGCCGTCCTTGCTGCCGGTGGAGAGCAGCGAAGATTATGCCGCCCAGCTTTTGCCATCCTTGGCAACACTGGTCGATCTGAATTCTGGCGTTTGGGGCCGGGCCGAGGCGGAATACATCCGCCATTCAGCTGGTCTTTAAGGGGAGAGAGAACATGACAATTCATTGGTGCGGCACTGGCCTGTCCTCGGCCCCCGGCCTGCGGCGGTTGATTGAAAATGGCCACAATGTCGTGGTGTGGAATCGCACGGTTGAAAAGGCGCGCGAAGCTGTCGGCGATCTGGGCGCGGATATTCGCGCCTATAGTCTTGAGGCTTTGGCAAGCGCGTTGCAGCCCGGCGACATAGCAATTTCGATGCTGCCCGCCGATCAGCATGTGGCGATTGCCAAGACCTGCCTTGAGAAAAAGGCGCATTTTGTGTCGTCATCCTATATCGCGCCCGAGATGAAAGCGCTGGATGAGGCGTTCCGCGAGGCAGGTCTGATTTCGGTCAACGAGGTCGGTCTGGACCCCGGTATCGACCATCTGATGGCGCATGATCTGGTGGCGCGGTATCGCGCGTCCAAAGCCTATGACGTTGAGAATGTGATCTCTTTCACCAGCTATTGCGGCGGCGTGCCAAAGATCCCGAACCCGTTCCGCTATAAGTTTTCGTGGGCACCTTTGGGGGTGCTGAAGGCTCTGCGTTCACCGTCGCGGTCTTTGCGCAATTTCAGCGAACTGCGGGTCAATCGGCCTTGGGATGCGATCACCAAATATGATGCACCGCTGCCGATCCCGGAAAGCTTTGAGGTTTATCCGAACCGCGATTCTTATCCGTTCATGGAAGATTACCGCTTTGATGCCGATTGGAAGGTCAAGGATTTCGTGCGTGGCACCATCCGTCTGAACGGCTGGCAAGATGCCTGGACCCCGGTGTTCCGCGAGATTGAGACGCTGGAAGGCCCAAGCGGCGATGCGCGTCTGGCTGAAATGGCGGCGCAGTTTGTTGCCGAGAATTCCTACGCGCCCGGAGAGCCGGATCGGGTGATCTTGTTCGTGTCGCTGAAGGCAGAACGCGATGGCCGTCCGGTGTTCCACGAGACCTGGGCGATGGATGCCTGGGGCGATGCGCGCGGATCGGCGATGGCGCGGCTGGTGTCTACCCCGGTCAGCTTTGCGGTGGAATCGGTGTTGAAGCGCGAGATCGCGGTGGGTGTCCATGGCGCGCCGCATGATGCGAAACTGCTGGACAGCTGGCTGGGGCAAGTGCGCGGTCTGGCGCAATATATGGACCGCGTGCAGCATTGACCTGATCGGGGTGCCGCCTCGGGGGGCATCGAGCCCCCGCTCGGCGGCTTTGGTGCGCGATGGGAGGCCGGGTGCGATGCCCGGCCTTTGCGTTTGGATCGGCGGTTGCATGCTCCGCAGGGAGTATTTCAAAAAGAGCAATCGCCGGGGCGGGTGACATAGCAGGGCCTTGGCGCTATGGTTGGCGCAACGATCCGCAGACAAGCGGGCTGGCAGGTTACAGGAACGCAATGAAACGCACACCCGGCAGGGCAAGCCTTGGCAATCGGCTGGCGATGTGGCGCGCGCTGCGTGCCGCACCCGCGACCGGGTTTGTCTCGCAGCCAGAGCCGCGTTCGATCGGGCTTTATGCGCGCGGGCGGCAGTTGGTGGCGGGGAATTTCCAGTTTGCCGGTCAGTTGGTCGTGGCTCCGAAGGCGCTGATCTGGGATGTGGGCTTTGACGATCCGGGCGCGCCTGCCGAGGTGCATGGCTTCTTGTGGCTGGATGATCTGGGCGCGCTGGGTGATTTTGCCGCGCGGACCCGTGCGCAAGAGTGGACTTGGGGGTGGATCGAGCGGTTTGGTGCGGGGCAGGGGCCCGGCTGGACGCCAGATCTGACCGGGCGGCGGCTGATCCGCTGGATCAACCATGCTTTGCTGTTGTTGCAGGGGCGTGATCGGGCGCAATCGGAGGCCTATTACCGCAGCCTTTCGGCGCAGGTGGTGTTTTTGTCGCGGCGTTGGGCCTATGCCGCACCGGGCCTGCCGCGGTTTGAAGCGCTGACGGGGTTGATCTATGCGGGGCTGGCGCTGACGGGCATGGAGGCGCGTGTGGCCCCCGCGGTGGCGGCTTTGGCTGTGGAATGTGGCCGCGAGATTGACGCGATGGGCGGCATCCCCACCCGCAACCCCGAGGAACTGCTAGAAGTTTTCACGCTGCTGACTTGGGCCGAGCAGGCGTTGTCAGAGGCGGGGCATATCCCCCCTTCAGCTTTGGTTGCGGCGTTAGAGCGGATTGCCCCCAGCTTGCGTGCTTTGCGCCATGCCGACGGCGGGCTTGCGCGTTTCCATGGGGGCGGGCGCGGGCAAGAGGGGCGGTTGGATCTGGCTTTGGCCGCGACCGGGGTAAAGCCTGGCTCAAGTGTGGGGCTTGGGCTTGCAATGGGCTTTGCGCGGCTGGCCGAGGCGCGCACGACAGTGATCGTTGATGCCGCACGGCCGCCGGGGGGGGCTGCTGGTATGTGGGCGCATGCTTCGACCGGGGCGTTCGAGTTGACCTCGGGGCGGCGGCCGGTGATCGTCAACTGTGGCTCGGGCGCGCCGTTTGGCGCTGAGTGGCGGCAGGCGGGGCGGGCGACAGCCTCGCATGCGACGCTGGCGGTGGAGGGCTATTCGTCAAGCCGTCTGAAACCGGGCCCGCTGCTGGCCTTTGGCCATGATGCCTTGGTGGATCGTGCGCAGGTGACGTCGCTGCGGCAGGGCCAGCTGCCAGATGGTTTGCATCTGTATATGGCACATTCGGGGTGGTCTGCGACGCATGGCTTGACCCATGCGCGCGAGTTGCTGCTGACCAAGGATGGCCGCAAACTGGCCGGAATGGATGCGCTGATCGCCCGCACACAGGCCGAGCGCGCCCGGTTTGAGCGGCTGATGAATGAGGCGCAACTGCAGGGTGCGGGCTTTGCAGTGCGATTCCATCTGCACCCGGATGTCGATGCGGCGCTGGATATGGGCGGCTCGGCTGTTTCACTTGCCCTAAAAAGTGGCGAAATCTGGGTGTTTCGCCATGATGGTATCGCCCGATTGACGCTGGAACCTTCGGTTTTTCTGGAAAAAGGCCGTCTGAAACCGCGTCCGACGCGGCAGATCGTGCTTTCCGCTCGTGCAACCGATCTCGAGACGCGGATCGGCTGGACCTTGGCGAAAGCACAGGATACTCCGCTGGCCATCCGTGATCTGGACCGCGACGAGATGCCGGTTCCGATCTGACCTTGAAAGGGCTGCCATGACCAATCTTGTTCCGATCGGCCGCGCGCTGATTTCCGTATCCGACAAATCCGGCCTGCTGGACCTTGCCCGCGCACTGGCTGTGCAGGGCGTGGAGTTGATTTCCACCGGTGGCACCAGTGGGATGTTGCGCACCGCAGGGCTGAAGGTGCGCGATGTGTCTGATGTGACGGGCTTCCCCGAGATGATGGATGGCCGCGTCAAGACCCTGCATCCGAATGTGCATGGCGCGCTTTTGGCATTGCGCGACGATGACGAGCACCTGCTGGCGATGGCCGCGCATGGGATCGAGCCGATTGATCTGCTGATCGTCAACCTCTACCCGTTTGAGGAAACCGTCGCCAAGGGTGCCGACCACGACACCTGCATCGAGAATATCGACATTGGCGGCCCTGCGATGATCCGGGCGGCCTCAAAAAATCACCGCTTTGTCACCGTGCTGACCGACCCCGCTGATTACGCAGGGTTGCTGGATCAAATGAAAGCGCATGATGGTGCGACGACTTTGGCTTTTCGGCAGAAATTGGCCTTGGCCGCCTATTCCCGCACTGCCGCCTATGACACCGCCGTTTCGGGCTGGCTGTCGGGGCAGTTGAACCAGCCCTTCACGCGGTCGAAATCCTTTGGCGGCGTGCTGGCGCAGGGCTTGCGCTATGGTGAAAACCCGCATCAGGCGGCGGCGTTCTACACCGACGGTTCGCGCCGTGAGGGGGTGGCGACGGCAAAGCAATGGCAGGGCAAAGAGCTGTCCTATAACAACATCAACGACACCGATGCGGCGTTTGAACTGGTGGCAGAGTTTGCCAATGCTGGCCCCGCTTGCGCCATCATCAAGCACGCCAATCCGTGTGGGGTTGGCACGGCGGGCAGTCTGAAAGAGGCCTATTTGCGGGCTTATGCTTGTGATCAGACCAGTGCCTTTGGCGGGATTGTGGCGCTGAATCAACCGCTTGATGCCGAAACCGCCGAAGAAATCGTGAAGATTTTCACCGAGGTTGTGATTGCTCCGGGTGCCAGCGACGAGGCGCGTGCGATCTTTGCGGGCAAGAAAAATCTGCGCTTGCTGACGACCAAGGGTTTGCCCGATCCTGCCGAGAAGTCGCTGGCGTTCAAGCAGGTTGCAGGTGGCTTCCTTGTGCAGGATCGTGACACTGACAGCATCACCGCGGATGATCTGAAAGTGGTGACAAAGCGCGCACCCACGGACGCAGAACTTGCAGACCTGTTGTTCGCGTGGAAAGTTGCCAAGCATGTGAAATCGAACGCCATCGTCTATGTCAAAGATGGCGCGACCGTTGGTGTGGGGGCAGGGCAGATGAGCCGGATTGATTCGACACGCATTGCTGCGCGCAAGGCGGGCGACATGGCCGATGCACTTGGCTTGGCGCAAAGCCCGACAATTGGCTCGGTTGTGGCGTCAGATGCGTTTTTCCCCTTTGCCGATGGTCTTTTGGCGGCTGCCGAAGCGGGCGCTACGGCGATCATCCAACCCGGTGGTTCGATGCGCGATGACGAGGTGATCGCGGCGGCGGATGCGGCGGGATTGGCGATGGTGTTCACCGATCAGCGCCATTTCAGGCACTGACATGCGCGCACTTTCCCTTACCGCGATCATCGTCTTTCTGTTGGATCAGGCCAGCAAACTGGGTGTGATCCGCCTGCTTTCGCTGCGCGAGCGCGGCGAGATCGACGTGATCGACCCGTTCCTGAACTTTCGCTGGGCCGAGAATCGTGGCGTGAACTTTGGTCTGTTCGCCAACAGTGCAGATTTCATGCGCTGGGTGTTGATCGCGGTGGCTGTGGCGATCTCGGCTTGGGTGTTGATCTGGCTGCGGCGCGAGCGTCCGGGCAAATGGTCGATGATCGCGGGCGGGCTGCTGATCGGCGGCGCCTTGGGCAATGTGGTGGATCGCATTGCCTATGGCTATGTTGCGGATTTCCTGACCATGTCGTGCTGTGGCTTTGAAAACCCCTATTCTTTCAACGTCGCGGACATCGCAATCTTTGCGGGGGCGATTGGTTTGGTGCTGTTTAGTGGCAAATCCGGGAAATCCGGCAAGCCAACCGCGCCTAAGCGCCGAAAGACCCCGTGACGCGGGCAGGATCATAGGCTAAGACGACGATGGTAAGGCTTGGTGGAGGCGGCAATATGCGATCAGCACGGGTGGTTCTCGCAATCGCGGGCGCAGCGTTGTTGGTGCTGACGGCTTGCGCTGCCACAGAGCCAGAGCTGATGAACCTGCGCTCTGACAGCAATGGGCCGGATGAATTTGCCATCCTGCCGCCAAAATCGCTGGAATTGCCGACCTCATTGAGTGATCTGCCCGCGCCGACACCCGGCGGCAGCAATCTGACTGACCCGCACCCTGAAAATGATGCGATTGTGGCTTTGGGTGGCAAGCCCCCGGCGACCACTGGCGTCAGCGATGCAGGGCTTTACAATTACGCCACGCGCAAGGGCGTGACGCCGGGTATCCGCGCCGAACTGGCTGCTGAAGATCTGGAATTCCGCAGCAAGAACCGGGGCCGCCCGCTGGAGCGTCTGTTCAACCTGAACGTCTATTACAAAGCCTACGAGAAAATGTCGCTGGATCAGCATGCAGAGTTGTTGCGCTGGCGTGCGGCGGGTGCGCGGACCCCATCGGCACCGCCGCGCAATCCGAAAGAGTGATCACAACCCCGTTGCCCCGGGTTTCCGTGGCCGGGCATTGCGGTTAGCCTGCGGCGAGCTTCCAGATACGAAGCCGATCCAACGGAGGACCGCGATGCTTCGCACCCTTGGCCGCACCATGTTCGGCCTTATTGCCCTGTCGCTGCCGATTTTGCCCGTTGTGGCAAGCGCCGACACGGTCAGCAGTTTCACGCTTGATAATGGCATGCAGGTGGTGGTGATCGAAGATCACCGCGCCCCGGTCGTCACGCAGATGGTCTGGTATAAGATCGGTCGCGCTGATGAGGTCGCAGGCCATTCCGGCATCGCGCATTTCTTTGAACATCTGATGTTCAAGGGCACGGAAAAAGTGCCCTCGGGTGAGTTTTCGGCCACTGTTGAAAAGCAGGGCGGCGACGATAACGCGTTCACCACGCAGGATTATACCGCCTATTTCCAACGCGTTGCAGCCGATCGGCTTGATCTGATGATGCAGATGGAATCCGACCGCATGGTCAATCTGAACATGTCAGAAGAAGATGTGACGACAGAGCGGCAGGTTATTCTGGAAGAACGCGGCCAGCGCACCGATTCTGATCCCGGCAACTTGCTGCAAGAACAGATGTCCGCAGCGCAATACCTTAACCATCCCTACGGCACCCCGGTGATCGGCTGGCGCGCGGAAATCGCGGGTCTGACGCGGGACGATGCCATCGGGTTCTACCGCGCCTATTATGCGCCCAACAACGCCATTCTGATCGTTGCGGGCGATGTAAAGCCGGATGACGTGCTGGCGATGGCCAAGAAGTATTACGGGCCGCTGCCGCCGTCGGACAAGATCAAGCCGCGTCAGCGCCCGCAAGAGCCGCCGCAGTTGGCCGAGCGCCGCATGGTGCTGGCGGATGAACGTGTCGCCCAACCTTATGTCGCGCGCAGCTATATGGCACCCGAGCGCAACCCCGGCGATCAAAAGCAAGCCGCCGCTTTGTCGGTGCTGGCCAATCTGCTTGGCGGTTCCGGCACGACTTCGGTTCTGACCAAAGCCTTGCAGTTTGACAGCCAGACGGCGGTGTATTCCTCGGCCTATTACGATGGCACTTCGGTTGATCCGCAAACCTTTGGCCTTGTCGTGGTGCCTGCCGAGGGGGTTAGCTTGGCTGATGCCGAAACCGCAATGGATCAGACCATCGCCAAATTCATGAAGGACGGTGTCAACGCCGCCGATTTCGCCCGCATCAAGACCCAGATTCGCGCAAGCCAGATCTACGCCCGCGACGATGCTGGCGGTCTGGCCCGGATGTATGGCGAGGCGTTGGCGGTCGGCCTTTCGGTCAAGGATGTGCAGGATTGGCCCGATGTGCTGCAAGCCGTCACCCCCGAGGACGTGATGGCGGCGGCCGCGCTGGTGTTTAACCGCGATCAAGCTGTCACCGGATGGCTGACCACCAAGGAGGCCGCCGAATGAGCGCGCGCATGTTGCTGAAAGCCGCCGTGTTGCTGCTGACCTTCACTGCCCCGCTGCGGGCCGAGGTTAACATTCAGGCCGTCACCTCTCCGGGTGGTATCAAGGCTTGGCTGGTCGAAGATCACGGCATCCCCTTCACCTCACTGGAAATTCGTTTCAAAGGCGGCACCTCGTTGGATACGCCCGAGACGCGCGGGGCGGTTAATCTGATGACCGCGCTGATCGAGGAAGGAGCGGGCGCTTTGGACAGCCAAGGCTTTGCCGCCGCCCGCGACGGCCTTGCCGCCGAGTTCCGCTTTAACAGCGATCTTGATGGCGTTTCGGTCTCTAGTCATTTCCTGACAGAAAACCGCGACCAGGCGATGGCCTTGCTTCATTCGGCGCTGACCAAGCCGCGCTTTGATCAGGTGGCGGTGGACCGGGTGCGTGAACAGGTGCTGTCCGGCCTACGCTCGGACGCTAAAGACCCCGCTGCGATTGCCGCGGACCTGGAGCGCAAGCGCAGCTTTGGCGATCATCCCTATGGCTCGGATGGGTCTGGCACGATCAAAAGCGTCACCGCCTTGACCCGCGATGATATTGAACTGGCCTTCCACGATGCCATCGCCCGCGACCGCATCACCGTCGCTGCCGCTGGCGACATCACCGCAGCCGAGTTGGGCGATCTGCTGGATAAATTGCTGGGCGATCTGCCCGCGCAGGGTGCCCCGCAACCTGTCGAAGCCACGCTGCAAACCAAGGGCGGTATCACGGTTGAAAACTTCCCCGGTCCGCAGTCGATGATCATTTTCGGCCAAGGCGGTCTGCGGTTCTCTGACCCTGATTACTTTGCCGCCAGCCTGCTGAACGAAATCCTTGGCGGCGGTCGGTTCTCGGCGCGTCTGATGACCGAAGTGCGCGAAAAGCGTGGCCTGACCTACGGCGTCAGCACCTCGCTTGCCAGTTTTGACCATGCGCAGATGCTGATGGGGCAGTTTCAGGCCAGCAACGAAAAGGTGGCCGAGGCGATCAAGGTGATCCGCGAAGAATGGGCGAAAGTTGCCAAGGATGGCGTGACGGAAGACGAACTCGCCAATGCCAAAACCTATATGACCGGGGCCTATCCGTTGCGGTTCGACGGCAATGACACGATTGCGTCGATTTTGGTCGGCATGCAGGATCTTGGCCTGACGCCTGACTATCCCAAGACCCGCAACGAGAAGGTCGAGGCGGTGACGTTGGAAGATATCAAGCGCGTGGCTGCCCGTCTGATCAAGCCCGAGGATCTGCATTTCATCGTGGTGGGTCAGCCGACAGGGGTTGTGAACGAATAGCGAATCTGTGGAGGTTTCTTCCACTTCCTGCTAGAACTGGGGGCATGACTCTGCATGCCCCCAACATACGCCCCATCATCCGCGCGCTTGACGAATCCGCGATCAACCGCATTGCGGCGGGTGAAGTGGTGGAACGCCCGGCCTCTGCCGTCAAAGAGCTGGTCGAAAACGCCTTGGATGCTGGCGCGCGGCGCATCGCGGTCGATTATTCTGCCGGTGGCAAGGTGCTGATCCGCGTCACCGATGACGGTTGCGGCATGACGCCCGACGATCTGCCCTTGGCCGTCGCCCGCCATGCCACCTCGAAAATCGACGGGTCTGATCTGCTTAACATCCGTTCGTTCGGTTTCCGGGGTGAGGCTTTGGCCAGCCTTGGCGCTGTCGGTCGCCTGACCCTGACCTCGCGCGCCGATGGCCATGATGGCGCAAGCCTGACCGTTGCGGGGGGGCGCATGGGCCAGACCCGGCCTGCCGCCGCCACCCGTGGCACGGTGATCGAGTTGCGCGATCTGTTCTACGCCACCCCCGCCCGGCTGAAATTCCTGCGCACCGACCGCGCCGAATCGCAAGCGATAGCCGAGGTGATCAAGCGTCTTGCGATGGCTGAACCGCAGGTTGGCTTCACCCTGACCGAGATCACCGAAGGCGATGCCCCTCGCACGATCTTTCGCGCTGACCCCCAATCTGGGGATTTCTTTGACGCGCTGCATGGCCGCTTGTCGCATATTCTGGGCCGTGATTTCATCGACAACGCGCTGAAAATTGACATCGACCGTGACGGTTTGCGCCTGACCGGATACGCCGCCTTGCCGACCTATTCGCGCGGATCTTCGGTGCAGCAATTTGTTTGCGTCAATGGTCGCCCGGTGCTGGACCGCAATCTGCTGGGTGCTCTGCGCGTCGCCTATTACGATTTTCTTAGCCGTGATCGCCACCCCGCAGCGGTGTTGAACCTGATCTGCGATCCCGAGCGGGTCGATGTGAACGTCCATCCGGCGAAGTCCGAGGTGCGTTTCCGTGAACCTGAAGCTGCCCGCAGCTTGATCATCACTGGCCTGCGCACGGCGCTGAGCAGCGCTGGCCACCGCGCCAGCACCACTGTCGCGGATGCCACTTTGGCCGCGATGCGCCCCGAGCCGCAGGATCAAGTGCCCCGCATCTACCAAATGGATCGCCCCAGCCAAGCCAGCCTTGGTCGTGCTTATGCCTTTCAAGCCCCGGAAGCCCAAGGTTTCGCCGAAGCTTTTGCAGCCCTGCCCTTTGCCGAAACCCCCTCGGCCCGGGTCGAGGCTGCGCAGGCCGATCCCACTGACACCCCACTCGGGGCGGCCCGCGCGCAGGTGCATGAGAACTACATCATCGCCCAAACTGCCACTGGCATGGTGATTGTCGATCAACACGCCGCCCATGAGCGCCTTGTTTATGAGCGCCTGAAACGGCAGATGGCTGAGACTGGCATCAAGGCCCAAGCCCTGCTGATCCCGGAAATTGTTGAGCTTTCGCCGTCAGATGCCCAGCGTCTGCTGGACGCTGCCGCCGATCTGACTGCCCTTGGCCTGACCATTGAACCCTTTGGCGGATCAGCCATCGCTGTGCGCGAAATCCCTGCAATTTTGGGCAACACCTCTGCCGCCGCTTTGCTGCGCGATGTGCTGGATGAACTTTCAGACCTTGGCCAAAGCCAATCGCTGCAAAGCAAGATCGAGGCGATCCTAAGCCGGATGGCGTGCCACGGCTCGATCCGCTCGGGTCGCCAGATGCGCGCCGAAGAGATGAACGCATTGCTGCGCGAGATGGAAGCCACGCCCCATTCCGGCCAGTGCAACCATGGCCGGCCTACCTATGTCGAATTGAAACTTCACGATATCGAAAGGCTTTTCGGGCGCAGATGATTACCTTGTTCGGCCAAACCTACGCGTGGAACGCCCCCGAGGTGCTGCTGATCGGCGGTGCAATTTTGGTGCTGGCCCTGCTGCTGATCCTGATTCTGCGCGCCGCTGGTCGCTCGGCGACGATGGCCGCGCCCTTGATGCGTGAAATGGGTTGGCTGGGCCAAAGGGTGCAGGCCTTGGGTGAGGGGCAGGAACGGCTGGCGGGTGGGTTGCATCATGTCTCGGAAGCGCAAACCAACAGCCAAACCGCCATGTTGCAGCTGATGGAAAAGCGGCTGGCCGAAGTGCAGCGCGCCATGGGCGAAAGTCTGCACGGCACCGCCACCCGCACCGCGCATAGTCTGGGCGAGTTGCAGCAACGCTTGCTGACCATCGACAAAGCGCAGGCCAATATCGAAAAGCTGTCGGGCAATGTGCTGAACCTGCAAGACATCCTTGCCAACAAACAGGCGCGTGGGGCCTTTGGGGAAATTCAGCTGAATGACATCGTGCAAAAGGCGCTGCCGTCTGACGCCTATACGATGCAAGCCACCCTTTCCAACGGCAAGCGGGCCGATTGCCTGATCCACCTGCCCAATCCGCCGGGCCCCATCGTGATCGACGCAAAATTTCCGCTGGAAGCCTACGAGGCGCTGCGCCGTGCGCAAACCCCGCGCGAGGCGACCGAGGCGCAGGCGCAACTGCGCGTCGCCGTGCGCACCCATATCAAGGCAATCTCTGAGAAATACATCCTCGACGGTGAAACCGCCGATGGCGCGCTGATGTTCCTGCCCTCGGAAGCGGTCTATGCCGAGTTGCATGCAAACTTCCCCGAAGTGGTGCGCGATGGCTTCACCGCCCGCGTCTGGATCGTATCGCCCACCACCTGCATGGCGACGCTGAACACCATGCGGGCTGTGCTGAAAGACGCGCGGATGCGGGAACAGGCGGGCGCGATCCGCACCACGTTGCGCCAATTGCACCGCGATGTCGAAATTGTGGTCGAGCGGGTGGATAAACTCTCGACCCATTTCAATCAGGCGCGCGCTGATCTGGATGGCATCACCACCGCCGCCGAACGGGCTGGCAAACGCGCGGCGCGGCTTGATAACTTTGATTTTGAGGAATTGGAGCGCAACGAGCCGACCCCAATCCTTGCCGCTGGACCCACCCCAACCAGAGCCGCTGAATGATCCAGCATCTGACACCCGCCGATTACAAAACCATGCCTTGGGCCAATGGCAAAGGCGTGACGGTTGAGATGCTGAAGGTCGAGGAAAACGGCGAGATGCTGTGGCGGCTGTCGCGCGCGTCGGTGGTGGAAAACGGTGAGTTTTCGATCTTTTCAGGTGTAGAGCGCAATCTTACCGTGATCACCGGCCCCGGCTTTGATCTGGTGGGGGAAGGGCTGCATTTACTGGCCAAGCCGCTGATCCCGGTGAGCTTTGCAGGCGATTCGCCGATCCGGGCCGAGGCGGTCACCTTGGCGTCGGACGATTTCAACGTGATGACAGCGCGGCATCTGCCAAAGCCCGAGGTGGCAGTGATCACAGGTGCCGTGGAACTGCGTGGCGGCGATATGTTGGCGGTTTTTGCCCTGCAGCCGGCCCGCGTCAATGGCCGCGCGCTAGCCGTCTATGATCTGATCCTGTCTGACGAAGACCTGACCATGAGCGGTCAGGTCATTGTGGTCAGGCTGCATCGCTAGAGGCAGTTGGGCTGCGCGAAGGGGGCAGGGCGGCGGGCTAAATCCGAAACAACGGCTGCAACAGCCTTGGGATCAGCGCGCTGAAGCGCAACGGCGCGTCGGTTGCAGCAAGGCAGATGCAGGGCTCGCCCGCGTCGGCGACGGGGATATGTTGCAAATCTTCGTCCGCGATCTCGACATCGCCGGGGCCAAAGCGATCGGTCGCATCGCGGAAAGCACCTTGCAGCACAAGCGTCAGCTCGGTGCCGCGATGGCCATGATCGGGGACGGCTTGGCCTGCGGGGATATACAAAAGCCGCGCTGATGCACCTTTTGAGGTCGGTAAAATCGCCTGCCGCACGCCCATCCCCAAGCTGCGCCACTTTACCGCCGTCAGATCGCCGCCGATGTAATCCAGCAAGGGTGCCGGAAGATCGCCGGGTTTCGGCAGTCTTTTCGCCCCGGCATCGCTTTTCGCCCCGGCATCGCTTTTCGCCCCGGCATCGCTTTTCGCCCCGGCATCGCTTTTCGCCCCGGCATCGCTTTTCGCCCCGGCATCGCTTTTCGCCCCGGCATCGCTTTTCGCCCCGGCATCGCTTTTCGCAATGGCCTCGCGCTTTTCGGGCGCACCCAACCGCGCCATCGCCGCTGCAAGCGCGTCTTCTGCCAGCGGCACCGCAGAGTCCTGCAGCACGGCGCCACCGACGGTCTCGAACGCCGCCAAAGCGGCGCGGCAGGTGTCGCACATCGAGACATGGGTGGCGACCAGCAGGCTGAACGCCTCGGGCAGGGTGCCTGCCGCATAGGCGATCAACAAGGGGTCAGACAGGTGGTGACGGATGCTCATGCCATAGCCTCAGCTTAAATTCTGCCGCAGACGCTCAAGCGCCAGTCGGATGCGGGATTTGATCGTGCCAAGTGGCAGACCGGTTTCAGCCGCGATTTCGGAATGTGACAATTCGCCGTAAAACGCCCGCTGAATCAAAGCGCGCTGCTTTTCGGGCAGGTCTGACAGGGCCGCCACCAAGCGCGCGGTTTCCTGCCCGGCCTCGTAAATCTCGGCCTGATCAGGTTCGGTGTCGGGGCCCCAATCCAAAACCTCGGGTTCCGGGCGGCGGGCACGGCGGGCGATGTCGATGCGGCGGTTGCGGGCGATGGTGAACACCCATGTCGCCACGCTTGCCCGCGCCGGGTCGAATTGTGCGGCCTTGTTCCACAACACCGCCATGACATCCTGCGCGCAATCTTCGGCCAAGGCGGCTTCGGTGCCGGATTTCATCAAAAACCCTTTCACGCGCGGCGCAAAATGCTGAAACAACGCCGCAAAAGCCGCGCGATCCTGTTGATCCCTGACCGCCAGCATCAGCGCAGTAAAATCGGTCTGCTCGATACGTCCGGTCACGCTATTGGCCACTCCACGCCAAGACATCCGCCGATTTGCGGGCTTTGGCCCATAGATGGGCTGGTGCAGGGTAAGGTCAAGCAACATGAAACTTTTACGCGGGCGCGACGTATCTGGATCACTGGAAAAGATGATCCGACGCGGGTTTCGGCGCGTATTATAGCAAATACCAATAAGGGACAGCCGATGCCGTTCGAGACTTTCGCTCAAGCACCACGCCGGATTGCCATTGTTGGCGGTGGCATTGCGGGGATGGCAGCGGCGCATCAGTTGGCCCCAGACAACGGGGTGGTGTTGTTTGAGGCAGAGACCCGTTTGGGCGGTCATGCCCGCACCGTCATCGCTGGTAAGCGTGGCGATCAGCCTGTGGACACCGGCTTTATCGTGTTCAACAAGGTGAACTACCCACATCTGCTGAAGATGTTTGAGGCGTTGGACGTGCCCATCGCGCCCAGCAATATGAGCTTTGGCGCAAGCATCGGAGGCGGGCGGCTGCAATATGCTTTGCGCGATCTGGATGGGCTGTTTGCGCAGCGCCGCAATCTGCTGAACCCCAGCTTTTTGCGGATGTGCCGCGATATTACCCATTTCAACAAACATGCCGCCGCCTTGGCCGATAGCCCTGACCACCCGGATCTGACCATTGGCGATCTGCTGGCCATGTTGCGCACGGGGCCGTATTTCCGCGATTACTATATCCTGCCGCTGTCGGGCGCGATCTGGTCGACGCCGCCGCAAGACATAATGGCCTTTCCAGCGCAGGCGTTGATCCGGTTCTTTCAAAACCACGCCTTGATGCAGATTTCCAACCAACACCAATGGTTCACCGTGAAGGGCGGCTCGACCGCCTATGTCAGCCGCTTGCAGGCCGATCTGCTGCGTCACGGCGTTGAGATCCGGTTGGGCAGCGCAATCGCCGGTATTCAGCGCGTCGCTGATGGCGTTATGGTCAGGGCCGAGGGCGGTGAGTGGGAGTTGTTTGACGATCTGATCCTTGCCACACACTCTGACGATTCCTTGCGGCTGCTTTCAGACGCCTCTGAGGCCGAAACCGCCGCGCTGTCCGCCGTGCGCTATCAGCCGAATGATGCCATTCTGCATGCCGATGCCAGCGTGATGCCGGCCTTGCGCAAATGCTGGTCAAGTTGGGTCTATACCGAGCCGCAGGGCGCGCGGCCTGACAAGATTGATTTGACCTATTGGATGAACTCTTTGCAGCCGATCCCACAGGATGACCCGTTGTTCGTGACGCTGAACGCCAATCAACCGATCCGGCAAGAGCTGATCTATGATCAGGTGACGTTCCGCCATCCGGTCTATGATGGCGCGGCGTTGCGGGCGCAAAAGGTGATCAAGGCGATGAACGGTCAGCGCAACACATGGTTCTGCGGCGCGTGGATGCGCAACGGCTTTCATGAGGATGGCTTTGCCAGTGCTGTGGATGTGGTCGATGCCATGCGCCAGCGGGTTCCCGCTGGATGAGCAGCGTTGACTACATCGCAGGCACGACCTTTCACGGGCGGCGCGGGGCTGTGGCCAATCGGTTCAGCTATCGGGTGGATTATGTGCTG
The DNA here is from genome assembly GCF_030161095.1 of Cypionkella aquatica. Classification (GTDB taxonomy): domain Bacteria; phylum Pseudomonadota; class Alphaproteobacteria; order Rhodobacterales; family Rhodobacteraceae; genus Cypionkella; species Cypionkella aquatica. Next base: position 126,733 of record NZ_BSPP01000004.1, on the reverse strand, counting down.
CTGGACCCCGACACCGCGCGCGGGCCTTGGCTGTTTTCGCGCAACCGTCGCAATCTGCTGGCGCTTCATGACGTGGATCATGGCGGGCCGCCGCGGGCTGGGCGTGGGGTGGCATGGGTGCGGCAGGTGCTGGCAGAGCAGGGATTGCCAGCGGCCTCTGAGATTTTGTTGTTGGCGCAGCCGCGCGTGCTGGGCCATGTCTTCAACCCGGTGTCATTCTGGCTGTGCTTTGACGCCAGCGGCCTGCGGGTGGTGATTGCCGAAGTGTCAAACACCTATGGCAGCCGTCACAGCTATCTGTGCCACCGCGATGATCTGGCGCCGCTGACGCGCGATGATACCGTAGAGGCGCAGAAAATCTTCCATGTCTCGCCGTTTCAACCCGTTGCGGGCAGCTATCGCTTTCGCTTTGATATTTGCGCTGAGAAGATCGGGATATGGATTGATTACAGCGCGGGCGACGAAGGGTTGATCGCCACGCTGACCGGCGCACGGCTGGGTTTGACCAATCGCGCGATCTTGCGCGCCTGCCTGCGTCGCCCGTTTGGCTCGCGGAGGGTGCAAGCGCTGATCCATTGGCAGGCGCTTAAACTGTGGTGGAAGGGGGCAAAGTTCCGCAATCCGCCAAAGCCTCCGGGCGAAGAAATCTCACGCTAGGGGGCTGTTATGCAGTTTGCAGGCAAACGCTATTGGTTGGTTGGGGCAAGCGATGGGCTGGGCTTGGCGCTGGCGCAGGCCCTGGCAGCAGAGGGCGCGAAGGTGATCTTGTCGGCGCGCGATCCGGGGCGCTTGGCCGAGGCTTGCGGCCGCGTGCCGGGTGCGACGGCGGTGGTGGTGGATGTGGCAAAGGCGGCTTCGGTTGCGAAGGCTGTGGCTGAGATCGGTCCGTTGGACGGTGTGGTGTTTCTGGCAGGCGTCTATTGGCCGATGACAGCGCAAGCGGTGGATGCGGCCCAGCTAGAGGCGATGTGCGATGTGAATTTCACCGGCTGTGCGCGGGTTGTGGCGGCCGTGCTGCCCGCGATGGTGGCGCGCGGGGCGGGGCATCTGGTGATCACAGGATCACTGTCGGGGTTTCGGGGTCTGCCGGGGGCTTTGGGCTATGCCGCCAGCAAGGCCGGGGTGATGACCTTGGCGGAAAGTCTTTATGCCGACCTGCGCGGGACTGGCGTGCGGGTGCAGCTGGGCAATCCGGGGTTTATTCGCACAAGACTGACCGCGAAGAATGATTTCAACATGCCGTTTCTGATGGAGCCGGAACAGGCGGCGGCCGAGATGCTGGCGCTGATGAAAACCACGCGCTTCAAGCGCAGTTTTCCGATGGTGTTTTCGTGGCTGTTCCGGGGCAGTCAGTTTCTGCCGGATTGGCTGTATTATCGGCTGTTCGCGGGGAAAAAGGCCTAAGCGCGGATCAGGCTGGCCATGAAGAAGCCATCCATGCCGCCGATGTCGGCCCAGTAATCGGGGCGCAGGCGCAAACCACCTTCAGGGGTGATCCAAGCCGGATCAATGCCGGGCAGGTCGGGGCGCTGCACTGTCAGACCGGGATGGCGGGCGAGCGCGGCGCTGAGTTGCGCTTCGCCTTCCTCTGGCAGCAGAGAGCAGGTGCAGAACACCAAGCGGCCACCGGGTTTCAGGAACATCAACGCACGGTCGATCAATTGCGATTGCAGGGCCGTCAGCTCGGCCAGTTCAGAGCCGTCTTTCAGGAACGGCAGTTCTGGATGGCGGCGGATTGTGCCTGTAGCGGAACAAGGGGCGTCCAGCAGCACAGCATCGAACAGCGTTTCGGGCTGCCAATGCAGGGCATCGGCGACAACCAGTTTTGCCTGCAGACGGGTGCGGGTGAGGTTATCGCGCAGTTTCTCCATCCTTGGGGCAGAGATGTCCAGCGCGGTGACATGCGCGCCAGCGGCGGCGAGTTGCAGGGTTTTGCCACCGGGGGCGGCGCAGAGGTCGAGGATTTTCTCGCCAGCTTTTGCGGCCAGCAGGGGGGCGGCAAGGGCGGCGGCGGCGTCTTGCACCCACCAATCACCGGTGGCGAAGCCGGGCAGGGCAGAGACTTGGCCGGGTTCTGACAGGCGGATTGATCCGGTCGGCAGGGCAGTGCCTTCGGGCAGCGTGTCGCCGCGCGGCGTGATGTCGAGCGGCGGGGCCTTGGCTTGCAGGGTTTCAATCGCGCTGACCACGTCGCGGCCATAGGCGTGGACAAGCGGTTGGCGCAGCCAGCGCGGCATCATTTGCGCGGGGCCTGGCAGCGGCGCGCCTGCGGGGATTTTACGCAAGACTGCGTTGATCAGGCCGGCCATATGGGTGGTTTTCTGACCCTTGCGTGCGAGCTCTACTGCCGCATTGACCACACCATGCGCGGCAGAGCCGTCGTGCAATTCGGTGACCGCAAGCCGCAGAATGTTCATCACGGCCAAGGGTGGGGCTTTGCGCAGATGCGGTTCCAGCAGGCGGTCAACCGGCTCCAGCAGGCGGATCACTTGCAGGGCAAGACGCTGGGCGCGGGCGCGGTCTTGCGGGCCCACGCCTTTCAGCGCGCCGTTCTTGTTGGCAAGCACGGTGGCCATGGTCTGGCCTTCTTCCATGATCGCCGCAAGAATAGCCAAGGTTGCGGCCCGTGCGCCCAAGCCTGCGTTTGCCTCTGCCATCTGCTGCCCCTTGAGAATGTCTGGCTTGGCCGTATATCAAGAGCGCATAAGCCGCAAGGAAACCGCGATGATGGATGCCTCTGATCTGCCCCCCGCTGCCCTGCGCGCCTTGGCTGAGGCCGAAGAGCGTCGGCGTCTTGCTGATCTGGTTGAACGCCCGGTCGAATTGGGCGGGCGCAAGGGGCCGGAACCGGTGCGCTATGGCGACTGGGAGAAGAAGGGCTTGGCGGTCGATTTCTGATTTTGCGCAGGCTGATTTTGCACGGGCTGATTTTGTCCCAGCTGGGACAAATCTCTGTAGGTTGGGGTTTTTGAGTTTTAACCCACAAGGGATAGAAATTGCTTTCTATCTGAGTTCAAAAGCAGCGGATTCGCCTGCGCCTTTGTCGGTGGTAAAGCGCAGCTTTTCGCTGCCTTTGGCTTCGACCAATTGGCAGTTATACGGGATTGGGGTGCCGCTCCAATCCAGCTTGCGGCAGAAATAGCCGTCTTTCCATGTCCAATCGCCGGTGATCTGCCAGCCCAAAGCGCTGCCGGTGATCTGACCTTTTGGTGTGATGGTCAGGTTGAGATTGTAAAGCCCGATGCGCAGTTCATGCTTGGCAATGATCTCTACAAACGCGCTGCGTTCGGTGATCGGCTGATAGGTTTCGGCCAAGGCCGGAACGCTGAGAAGCAGGAAAGCGAAGATGCTGCGCATGAGGACACCTTGATTGGGTACCTTCGGTTTACGTAGCGGTAGCTGGATTGGATCAGGCGGTTGGGCGGGTTTTGATGGAAGGATTGAGGCTAAATCCGAATCCTTCCGGATATTCGGGCAAAGAGGGTGACAATCTAAAGCAAATTTTGACGGCTAGATGCCCAGCACGTCCATCATGTCGTAGCGACCGGGTTTTTGGGTTTGGCCCCAGAGGGCGGCTTTCAGGGCGCCGCGCACGAAAATTGTCCGATCGGTGGCAAGGTGGCGCAGGATGATGCGTTCGCCATCAGCGGCGAACAGCACATCGTGTTCACCGACGATATCGCCGCCGCGGATCGCCGAAAAGCCGATGTCGCCCCGTTTGCGCGCGCCAGTGATGCCGTCGCGGCCGGATTGTTTGGCGGTGGCAAGGTCGATGTTGCGACCATCGGCGGCAGCTTGGCCAAGCATGAGGGCGGTGCCCGAGGGGGCATCCACCTTGTTGCGGTGATGGGCCTCGATGATCTCGATATCCCAGTCGGCATCAAGGGCGGCAGCGACTTTCTGCGTCAGGCGGGTCAGCAGGTTGACGCCGAGGCTCATATTGCCGGCTTGGATGATCACGGCGTGATGGGAAGCAAGATCAAGTTTGGCGTGATGCGCGGGCTCCAGCCCGGTGGTGCCCACGACATGCACGGCACGGGCTTGGGCGGCGAGGGCGGCAAATTCAACGGTGGCACTGGGGGCGGTGAAGTCGATCACAGCCTGCGAGACGGCGAAGGCCTCGAGCGGGTCATTGGTGACAGTGACTCCGATCGCCGCGCCGCCCATGCAAAGGCCGATGTCTTGGCCGATCCAAGCATGGCCCGGACGTTCAATACAGCCGACAAGGCGGGCTGCCGGGTGTGCAGTGATGCCTTTGATCAGCATTTGACCCATACGGCCAGAGGCGCCTGTGACAGTGATGCCGGGAAGTTGGGTCATGGTGTGCCTCGCATTTTGGCCGGGTTTAGCGGTTTCGACGGGGGGGTGAAAGCCCGGCGTTGCGGGCGGCCGCGGATTGGCGTAAACGGCGGCATGGCAAACACACGTTCTTATTCGGCCAAAGGGCCTTCGCAGCGTCAACTTCGGGTTGGCGAATTGATCCGGCGCACGTTGTCGGAGATTTTGGCACGCGGCGAGGTGCATGATCAGGTGCTGAACGACATGTCGATCACGGTGGGGGAAGTGTCCGTCTCGGTCGATCTGAAGGTGGCAACGGTTTATGTGATGCCGCTGATGGGCGGGGCCACGGTAGAGCAGGCGATTGCGGCGCTGGCGAAAAACGCATGGGAGTTGCGCAAGCGGGTGTCAGCCGAGATGACGTTGCGCCATTCGCCCGAGCTGCGGTTCCGGCCCGATGATACGTTTGATCGGCTGGAGGACGCGCGACGGTTGTTTGCCGACCCCAAGGTGCAGGCGGATATTGCCAAGCCGGATGAGGCCCCCGAGGCTTTGGAATAATCGTGTGGCGGCTGGCATTTATGCTGGCGGTTTGGGGCGGGGCAGCTTTCGCAGGCTGCCGGGACATGGCGTTTGAGGGCACATCCTACACCATTTGCGAAGTGAGTTCGGCGGCGGATGTGCGGCTGTTTCACAGCGGGGCCGATGGGGCTTTGGGCAGCTTTGCGGCAGTTGACAAGGTGCTGGCGCAGCAGGGTCAGCGCTTGGATTTCGCCATGAATGGCGGGATGTATCATCACGATCTGGCGCCGGTCGGGCTGTATGTCGAGAATGGGATACAGGCGACACCGCTGGTCACCCGGGCGGGACCGGGGAATTTCGGGCTGGTGCCGAATGGCGTTTTTTGTGTCGGGGATCGCTTGCGGGTGATCGAGACTTTGGCCTTTGAAGCCGAGAAGCCCGACTGCCGCTATGCGACGCAATCGGGGCCGATGTTGGTGATTGATGGCGCGCTGCATCCGAAATTTCTGGCCGATTCGGAGTCGGTGAATATCCGCAATGGCGTGGGGACATCCGAGGATGGCAGCCGGGCGGTGTTTGCGATTTCCAATCAGGCGGTGAATTTCTACGCCTTCGCGCGGCTGTTCCGCGATGGGCTGGGGCTGCCACAGGCGTTGTATTTCGACGGCTCGATCTCGCGGCTCTATGATCACGATTCGGGGCGGCATGATGCCGGGTTTCCGATGGGGCCGATGCTGGGTGTGGTGGTTCCGCGTTGACCTAGCGCTGGCCGGGGGCTATCGGGCGGGCTTTGACAGGAGATCACGATGGCGCGCGGCAAAAAAGGTAGGGCGGTTTCGGGCTGGCTGGTGGTGGACAAGCCTGCCGGGATCACCTCGACCGCCGTGGTCAACAAGGTGAAATGGGCGATGGACGCGCAGAAGGCGGGCCATGCGGGCACGCTGGACCCTGCGGCGACGGGGGTGTTGGCGATTGCTTTGGGTGAGGCGACCAAGACGGTGCCTTATGTCACGGATGCGCTGAAATGTTACCGCTTCATGGTCAATCTGGGGGCTGCGACGACGACGGATGATGCCGAGGGTTCGGTGATTGCAGAGTCGGCGCTGCGGCCCTTGGATGCGGAGATTGAGGCGGCGCTGGCGGCGTTTCGCGGCGATATTCAGCAGGTTCCGCCGCAGTTTTCGGCGGTAAAGGTGGACGGCGAGCGGGCGTATGATCTGGCGCGGGAAGGCGAGGCGATGGATCTGGCGGCGCGGCCCTTGTGGGTAGAGCAGTTGGTTTTGATCTCGCGGCCCTCGGCGGATCAGGTGGAACTGGAGATGGTCTGCGGCAAGGGCGGCTATGTCCGCGCGATCGCCCGCGATCTGGGCGCGGCTTTGGGCTGTCTGGGGCATGTGGCGTGGTTGCGGCGGGAATGGTCGGGGCCGTTTACGGCAGCCGAGGGGATTTCGGTCGCGCAGATTGATGCGCTGGCGAAGACGGCGGAGTTGGATGCGTTCTTGAAGCCGCTGGAATTGGGGCTGGCGGATTTGCCGGAATTGCCCTGCACGCCTGAGGGGGCGGCGCGGTTGAAGAACGGCAATCCGGGCATGGTTTTGGCATCTTCGGTCGGCTACGGCGATGAGGCTTGGGCCAGCTATCAGGGCCGCGCCGTGGCGGTGGGGATCTACAAATCGGGCGAATTGCATCCGAGCCGGGTTTTTAACTGAAAGCCGGGTGCCGCCTCGGGTGGCATCGAGCCACCCGAGGCGGCGCTGCCGGGTTTTTGGTTTGTAGCGCTGCGCGGGGTGGCTGGGTTGTACGCTCCGCGGGGAGTATTTCAAAAAGAGCAATTGCTTAAGGATTTGCTCTTTTTGAAATACTCCCGCCGGAGTCTTCTGACGGTTGGGGAGTGGGCAGGCTTAAAGTGGGAGTGTCGTTTATGATCACGCGGCGGCATTTGAAGGGCGATGCGGAAAGTGTGGCGGTGTATTCGCCTTGCGAGGCTTACCGCTATACTCTGACGCGGGAATGGGTTCCGGGTGGGCGTAAGGCGCTGTTTGTGATGCTTAATCCGTCCACCGCGACCGAGGTGCAGAATGATCCGACGGTCGAGCGCTGTGAGCGGCGCGCGCGGGCTTTGGGGTTTGGTGCGTTTCGGGTCGCGAATATCTTTGCCTATCGTGCCACCGATCCGAAAGTGATGCGGGCGCAGTTTGATCCGGTGGGGCCGGGCAACGATGCGGCGATTGCCGAAGGGGCGGACTGGGCGGATCAGGTTATTTGCGGGTGGGGCAGCCATGGCGCGCATTTGGGACGCGGGTTGGCGGTGGCAGCGTTGCTGCGGGCCACGGGGTTGCCCCTGTATCATCTGGGGCTGACGCTGGCGGGCGCGCCCAAGCATCCGCTGTATATTGGCTATCAGGTGCAGCCGACGCTTTGGCTTTAGGTTGGTCTTAGGCGGCTTGCAGCGTGATGCTGCTGAGATCAAGGTTGGCGATGGCCTGCAAGCTGGCAAGCGGCACGCCGTCCAGCAGCAGAGTGGTGCCCGCCGCTGTGGTTTCCATGGTCAATTGCGGATCGGGATGGGTGGCGGCATCATACATCACCACCAGCGCATCTTCTTGCGGGTTGAAGTCGGTGATCTGCATCGGCGGATCATCGGGGTGAATGTCGAGCAGGTGGAAGCTGTCGGCGCCGTCGCCGCCGTTACCGTAATCGCCTGCGCCCAGCATCAGGCTGTCATCGCCCGCGCCGCCGTTCAGGAAATCGGCGCTATCGTCATGTTCGGCTTCGGATTGGCCCCAGATCGTATCATTGCCGTCGCCGCCATCGAGCGTATCGCTGCCCGCACCACCGGCCAACAGATCATCGCCCATGCCGCCATCAAGCGCGTCATCGCCCGTGCCACCTGCAAGTTGATCGCTGCCCTCGCCGCCGATCAGGCTATCGTTGCCCGCGCCGCCAATCAGGCTGTCGTCGCCTTCGCAGCCTTGCAACGTATCGGCCGCGTCGCCGCCATCAAGGTGGTCATCGTCGGCCCCGGCGTGCAGAAGATCTGCGCCGAGACCGCCAAGCAGCGTATCATCGCCCGCGCCGCCATTCAGCGCATCATCGCCGTCGCCGCCATCAAGGCTGTCGTCGCCGTCATATCCGGCCAGCGCATCATCGCCGCCATGGCCGTTAAGGCTATCCTGTCCGGCGCCACCGCCCAGCATATTGGTCAGATCATCGCCGCTGAGCCAAAGGTCTTCGGCGGGGGCTGGGGTGTCGTCGTTTGAAGCGATCACGCCATCATCTTCTGTGCCGCCCAGAGGATCGTTAGAGGCGTCTGCGTTGGGGCTGGCACCGCCGCTGGTGCCATCGCGTGACGACAGCATGTGAAAAATGTTGGTATCTGCGCTGTCATCTTCATGCACGCTGTCGTCATCGTCTTGATCTTCGGCATCCGGTCCGTCGCCAAGGCGTGCCATTGAATCCATCATGACACCTGCGAAAGCAGCGCCTAGCAAACCCAGCAAACCGAACATGATGACAACCTCCGACGACGAAACGACTGAAAACAGAAGTGACTGAAAACAAGGGACTTAGGCGGTGCGTTAACCTTTTGTTAACCATTATCTTCGTTAACCTATTGGCCTGAAAAGATAATAACCTGTTCAGCCTATCACGGAGTCGCTCCGATTTCAAAAATTGTTTGCGCAGATTGGCGAAAAACCTGTGGCTTGGTAAACGAGGGGGGCCATGGCCGGTGCGGTCCGGTGCCTGCCGCGAATCGGCTTTCCTTTGCGCCGAAATCCACCTATACGCGCGCATCCGTCTGTGAAGGCGGTGTCATTGGCCTTGCTGGACGACATCCCGGCCTGTGCCGCAACCCTCTTAACAGGAGATTACGATGTCGATTACCGTTGAAGAAAAAGCCCGCTTGATCAAAGAATACGCGACCAAAGAGAACGACACCGGCTCTCCGGAAGTTCAGGTTGCGATCCTGTCGTCGCGCATCGCGACCCTGACCGAGCATTTCAAATCGCACAAGAAAGACAACCACTCGCGCCGCGGTCTGCTGATGCAGGTTGCTCAGCGTCGTAAGCTGTTGGACTATCTGAAGTCGAAAGATGAAGCCCGTTACGCTTCGCTGATCGCGCGCCTCGGCCTGCGTCGCTAAGCTTTACGGCATAGGTTTCGGAACGCCCGTGGTGCAAGCCGCGGGCGTTTTGCGTTTGGGGGAATTTGCTTTCGTTTGGAACGTATTGGCCGCGACCGGGTTGTCTTGGCAGAAGCGCAACAGATGAAGGGCGATTGTTATGAGCGAACTGAAGCAAGAATTCTGGGCTCGCATGGCAGATGTCAGAGCGGCGATGCTGGGCATCAAGGGCGAGGGCAAGCTGGTTGCGATGTCGCCGCAGCTGGATGACAAATATCCCGGCGTTGTCTGGTTTATCACGGCTAAGGGCACTGATCTGGCCAAAGGTGTGCAGGCGGGCGTGCGCGATGCGCAGCTGGTGATTGCGGACGGTGGCGCAGGTCTTTACGGCGATATTGACGGCACGTTGGCGCATTCGACCGACCAACAAGTGCTGGATGAAGTCTGGAGCTTTGCGGCTGATGCCTGGTTTGAAGGCGGCAAGAACGATCCTGACGTGTGCTTGCTGCGATTCACGCCGAAAAGCGGCGAGATTTCGGTGACGCCGACCAGTGGTGTGAAGTTTCTGTATGAGATCGCCAAAGCCAAGTTCACCGGCGAGAAGCCTGATGCGGGTGAGCAGGGCGTCGTCGCGTTCTAAGCGGCGGAGTTGGCCATATTGGCGCGCGTCTGCAAAGGCGCGCGCTTTGGCTTTGCAGGGGCCCAAAGACCCTGCTTCCCAAACGCACCATTTTCCTGTAAACGCGCGCAATCTGCGATATGAGGCCTGCCCCCGGCCGCATGCATCAGGATAGGGGGCGGCGGCAATGGGGCCGCGATTTAACGGGAGTCACGGGCAAGGGGCCTGTGGGTGCTTCCATATAGGGAACGATAGATGTTCAACGTGACTAAAAAATCCATCCAGTGGGGCGAAGAAACGCTGACGCTGGAATCGGGCAAGGTTGCCCGTCAGGCTGATGGCTCGGTTATTGCCACTTTGGGCGAAACCAGCGTTATGGCCAACGTGACTTATGCGCGCGCGCCGAAACCGGGGCAGGATTTCTTTCCGCTGACCGTGCATTATCAAGAGAAATACTACGCCGCTGGGAAAATTCCGGGCGGCTTTTTCAAACGCGAAGCGCGTCCGTCTGAAAAAGAGACGCTGACCTCGCGTCTGATCGACCGTCCTTGCCGCCCGCTGTTTGTTGAAGGCTTCAAGAACGAAGTGCTGGTGATGGCGACCGTGCTGAGCCATGACCTTGAGAATGACCCGGATATCGTCGCCATGATCGCCGTTTCGGCGGCGCTGACGATTTCTGGCGTGCCGTTCATGGGGCCGATTGGCGCGGCGCGCGTTGGTTTCACCGGTGGTAACTACACGTTGAACCCGTCTGTTGATGACATGCATCAGCTGCGCAACAACCCGGATCAGCGTTTGGATCTGGTTATTGCGGGCACCAAAGACGCCGTGATGATGGTGGAATCGGAAGCCTACGAGCTGACCGAAGAAGAAATGCTGGGCGCTGTGAAGTTCGGTCATGCGGCGATGCAGCCGGTGATCGACATGATCTGCGAATTTGCAGAAGAATGTGCCAAAGAACCTTTCGACTTCCAGGCCCCTGATTATGCGGACCTTTATGGTCGTGTGAAAGCGGCTGGCGAAGTGCAGATGCGCGCGGCTTTCGCTATTCGTGACAAGCAAGAGCGGACTTCGGCGATTTCGGCGGCTGTTTCGGCGATCAAGGGTGCTTTGTCGGACGAAGACAAGGCCGATCTGAACCTTGGTTCGGCGATCAAAAAGCTGGAAGCTTCGATCCTGCGTGGCGACATCATCAACGGTGGCGCGCGGATTGACGGGCGTGACAATGCGACCGTGCGTCCGATCGTGTCGGAAACCGGTATCCTGCCGCGTACCCATGGTTCGGCTTTGTTCACCCGTGGCGAAACCCAAGGTCTGGTTGTGACCACTTTGGGCACGGGCGAAGATGAGCAGATCATCGACGCTTTGCACGGCAACTCGCGTTCCAACTTCCTGCTGCACTACAACTTCCCTCCCTATTCGGTGGGCGAGGTGGGTCGTGTCGGCTCGCCGGGTCGTCGTGAGATTGGTCATGGCAAACTGGCATGGCGCGCTTTGCAGGCCGTTTTGCCTGCGGCAACCGATTTCCCGTATACCATTCGTTTGGTGTCGGAGATCACGGAATCGAACGGCTCGTCCTCGATGGCTTCGGTCTGCGGTGGCTCTTTGTCGATGATGGATGCGGGCGTTCCGCTGAAATCGCCAGTGGCTGGCGTGGCTATGGGTCTGATTCTGGAAGATGACGGTCGCTTTGCTGTGCTGACCGACATTTTGGGCGACGAAGATCACCTTGGCGACATGGATTTCAAGGTTGCAGGCACCGCCAACGGCATCACCACGATGCAGATGGATATCAAGGTGGCTGGCATCACCCCGGAAATCATGGCGCAGGCCCTGTCGCAAGCCAAGGATGGCCGTTTGCACATCTTGGGTGAGATGAACAAGGCACTGTCTGCGCCGCAAGGGTTCTCGGAATATGCTCCGAAAATCGAAACCTTGCAGATCCCGACCGACAAAATCCGCGAAGTGATCGGCTCGGGCGGCAAAGTGATCCGTGAGATCGTTGAGCTGTCGGGCGCGAAAGTTGACATCAACGACGAAGGCATCATCAAGATCGCGTCGTCGTCGGCTGAGAACATCAAGAAGGCCTATGACATGATCTGGTCGATCGTGGCAGAGCCGGAAGAAGGCCATATCTACACCGGTAAAGTGGTGAAGCTGGTTGATTTCGGGGCATTCGTGAACTTCTTCGGCAAGCGCGATGGTCTGGTGCATGTCAGCCAGATTGCCAACAAGCGCCTGAACCACCCGAACGAGATCCTGAAAGAGGGTCAAGAAGTGAAGGTCAAGCTGTTGGGCTTTGACGATCGCGGCAAGGTGCGTCTGGGCATGAAGATGGTCGATCAGGAAACTGGTCTTGAGATCACCGAAAGCAAAGAAGAAGCCGACGCGTAAGCTTTTACAGCGGATTGTGACGGGCATGGCATACGCCGTGCCCGTCATATTTTTTTGTCAGAGTGCCTTGGCGTTTGTGCTGAGGTGTCGTCGTGTCAAGTTTTGTGTGTTTTTGTGACGACAAAGCCGCTAGGCTTAACTCGAAATTTTTGAATGGCAGTCATGGGTTGGTTTCGTAACGCAAAGAACCATTTTCGGGTCAATCGTGCGATCCGAGAGATTGAAGCGCGCAGCATAGTCGCACGGCCGCACGGGTTGCCAAATCTGCTTTTTGTATCACTCACAAGCTATGCTGCCCGGTTTGATGTGCTGCATCTGACGCTGGGCGGGCTTTTGACGCAAACGGTTCAACCAGATATGGTGCTGCTGTGGGTGGCTGAGGCGGATTTCGGCTCGCTTCCGCCTCGGGTTTTGGCCATGCAGTCAGACCGTTTTCAGATCCGGGCTACTTCGGATACGCGATCCTACAAAAAGATAGTTCCGTTGCTGGCCGAGCAGCCCGACGCCTATATCGTGACGGCGGACGACGACGTGTACTATCGGGCAAACTGGCTGGAAGATCTGGTTCGTGCGGCAAAGCTGTATGCGGGGCAAGTGCTGACACATCGGGCGCATCGCATCACTTACAAGCCCGACGGCCAGATGAAGTCGTATGAGGACTGGGATCTGGACATTGGACGCGCCATCGCAAGTGGAAATGTCTTTGGTCAGACCAGCGCTGGCGGCAATATCTTTGCAACAGGGGCGGGCGGGGTGCTTTATCCGCCGCACAGCCTTCATCCTGATGCGGTGCGGGCTGATCTGTTCACGCGACTCGCGCCCTATTCTGACGACGTCTGGCTGTATTGGATGGCACGCAGGCAAGGCACGATTGTGCGTCACCTTGGGCCGCGTTTTCGCGTGCTGGAATGGCCGGGATCGCAAAGCCAAAGCCTGCGGGCGCGCAATCGGGGGAAAGCTGGCATGAGCGGAAATGATATCGCAATTGCTGCGATGACGGAGCATTTCGGCTTGCCCTGACACCGTCACAAGTCGTTCCTGGATCTAAGCTGCTGGTTTTCCCAATAGGTTAAGAGTTTCAACATGCCACCTCTGTGGATCGTTAAGCGTGAAGTGCGCCGCACACTGGATCAAGCCAAGTTTCCCTTTCTGATTGCCAGCGCGCCGATCTTTCGCAAGCTGCATGATCGCCGCAAATCGCGCACAAGTCGCCTCACGATGGGCTCTCGGACGCGCGGGCCAAACGTAGCGTTGGTTTTGCTTTATCAGCCCAAGGGCGTACTGGCCTCGACCTTTGAAACGTGTCGTTATCTTTCGGCGAAGGGATATAGCTGCCTGATTGTGTCAAACGCCGTGCTGTCAGAGGGTGATCGGGCAACGCTGTCTCCCTATTGTTTTGAGATGCTGGAGCGGCCGAACTTTGGCTATGATTTCGGCGGCTATCGTGACGGGATTCTGCATCTGTTGAACAGTGAAGTACCGATGAAGGGTTTGTTGGTGCTGAATGATTCCATCTGGTTTCCGACCCTGTCAGGGGAAGATTTTCTGGATCATGTTATGGCGCAGAAAGCGGATATTTACGGCGCGGTGATGGCGCGGCCCAAACGGCGGAGCGCGCCGAACCATCTGCAATCCTACGCCTTTGCCTTCGGGCAGTCTCTGGTTGAAAGCCCTGAATTCGCTGATTATTGGCGCAACCTTCCGGTCTGCAACAATCGCAGATGGACGATCCGCCAATGCGAATGCAAGATGACCGAGCATTTTCGTCAGCGCGGCTTTAGCGTCGGCGCACGCTGGGATTTTGCGGAGGTTGTCGCGGCGATTGGCCGATTGAGTGATGACGACTTGGTCGCTTTGCTGCAGTGGGATGCAAGGCGGCGAAAAAATCGCGCATTGGTTGTCACGCCGCTGCTTGCGCTTCGTGGGCAGCCGGAGTGGCGTAAGCAAGCCGAAGACTATATACATTTGCCCTGCGCCGGGAAATTTATCTTGCTTCTCCACCCAGCGCTGCTGGCCGAGATGGGCTTTCCCTTCCTGAAAAAGTCGTTCGAGGCGAACTACACAAAGTTTCGTCCGATCTATGCGCAAGTGTTGGAGGGGCGTTGCGATCCCATTGTGCTGGCAGAGGTTGCCCAATGGGATCGCTGAGGCCGACCGTTACTTCGGTTGCTTGGCAAACCGCAGATACGGCAGTTTGATATCCAGCGCGCCGAATTTCTCGGTGGCTTGGTCGTTGTTCAGGCTAAGCGCGACGATCACGTCCTGCCCCGGTTGCCAGTTGGCGGGGGTGGCGATTGGCACGCCGTCGGTGGCCTGCACGGCATCCAAAGCCCGCAGGATCTCGGCGAAGTTGCGGCCCACTGACATCGGGTAAGTCATCGACAGGCGGACTTTTTTATCCGGCCCGATGATGTAAACGGTGCGCACCGTCGCGGTGTTGGCGGGGGTGCGGCCTTCGGTTGGCAGGTAGTAATCGGCGGGCAGCATGTCGAAAGCCTTGGCAACGGTCAGGCTGGTGTCGTCGATGATCGGGAAATCAGCGGGCGCACCGCCGAAGGCTTCAATGTCGCGCTTCCATTTGCCGTGGTCGGCGACCGAATCGACCGAAACGCCGATGACTTTGGTGTTGCGCTTGGCCCATTCCGGCGCAAGCTGGGCGACCGCGCCAAATTCGGTGGTGCAGACCGGGGTGAAATCGCGCGGATGGCTGAAAATGATCGCATAACCGCCCGCGAGCCAATCATGGAAATGGATGGTGCCCGCGGTGGATTCGGCGGTGAAATCCGGGGCTACGTCGTTGATGCGGATAGACATGTGTTCTCCTGGGGCTGTCTGATGCGGTTTATGTAAGCGATTTGGAACGGAATTTCACTATCCCGCGTCGAGCTGCCGTCAGAAGGGAAAGAAATTCTGCGCAAAGGCGGTTAGGGTGGAAACTCTGCTGCGTTTCGGCTGTGCGCTGCGCGACATTTCTTGTCGGCCCAAGGCTTGTGCGGTCGGCTTGGCGCTGCCATATTATGATCAAATTCAGGAGTCTGGCATGATCATCAAACGTGATTTCTATATCAACGGTAAATGGGTGGCCCCGGTTGTGCCGCGCGATTGCGAGGTGATTGACCCGTCAACGGAAGAACCCTGCGCGGTCATCTCGCTGGGGTCGGCGGCCGATACCGATGCGGCTGTGGCTGCAGCCAAGGCGGCGTTTCCAGCTTGGGCTGCGACAGAGCCTGCGGTGCGGCGCGAAGTGGTGGTGAAGATTTTGCAGCAATACGAGCTGCGGTTGGAAGAGCTGGCCCATGCAATCGCGATTGAAATGGGCGCGCCGATTGATATGGCGCGGTCCAGCCAAGCGCCTTGCCTGCCGTGGCACGCGACCAACTTCCTGACCGCGTTTGATGCGCTGGAATGGGTGCGCCCGCTGGGGCCGCATGCGCCGAATGACCGTATCGCGCTGGAGCCGATTGGTGTGGTGGGGCTTATCACACCGTGGAACTGGCCGATGAACCAGATTGCCTTGAAGGTGATCCCGGCGATTTTGGCGGGCTGCACCTGCGTGCTGAAACCATCCGAGGAAAGCCCGCTGAACGCGCTGTTGTTCGCGGAATTCTGCCATGACGCAGGCGTGCCGCCGGGGGTGTTCAACCTTGTCAATGGCGATGGGCCGGGCGTTGGCGCGGTGCTGTCGTCGCACCCGGATGTTGAGATGATCTCGTTCACCGGATCGACCCGCGCTGGCCGCGCGATCTCGGCTGCAGCGGCGCAAACGCTGAAGCGCGTGACGTTGGAGCTGGGCGGCAAGGGTGCCAATCTGGTGTTCGCCGATGCTGATGACAAAGCGGTGGAACGCGGTGTGCGGCATATGATGAACAACTCGGGTCAAAGCTGCAACGCGCCAAGCCGGATGCTGGTCGAACGCCCGATCTATGATCGAGCGGTGGCGATCGCGGCGCAAGTGGCTGATTCCATTAAGGTTGGCTCGGCACATGAGCCTGGCAAGCACATCGGCCCGGTGGTCAACAAACGGCAATGGGAACAGATTCAGGGCTATATCCAGAAGGGCATCGACGAGGGTGCGCGGCTGGTGGCAGGCGGTCCGGGGCTGCCGGAAGAGTTCAACCGCGGCTTTTATGTCAAGCCGACGGTGTTCGCCGATGTGGTGCCTGGGATGACGATTGAAAAGGAAGAAATCTTCGGCCCGGTGCTGTCGATCATCCCGTTTGACACCGAAGAAGAGGCCGTGCGTATCGCCAATGACACGCCCTATGGTTTGACCAATTATGTGCAATCCAGCGATGGTGCGCGGCGCAATCGGCTGTCGCGGCAATTGCGGGCTGGCATGGTTGAGATGAACGGCCAATCGCGCGGCGCGGGCTCGCCGTTTGGTGGGGTGAAAGCCTCGGGTCGGGCGCGCGAAGGTGGGCATTGGGGGCTGGAAGAGTTCCTTGAGGCCAAGGCGATCTCGGGCTGGGATTCTGAACTGGCCTAAGCCACATGAAAGATAGACGCCGCCCCTGACCGGGCGGCGTTTTGCATTTGGACGTGAAGTGGAAACTTGACACATATGTCAAGTTAGGTTTTGCTGGGCTTAGCCACAGCAGGAGCCACGCCATGACCGCGCATCCCCGTTTGCTTTCACCATTGCAGATGCGAGGCCAGACCCTGCGCAACCGCATCGTGTTCGGCGCACATACCAACAATATGTCGGATCAGGGGATTCCGGGTCCACGGATGGCGGGCTATTTTGTCGAACGTGCCTTGGGCGGCGCTGCGATGATCGTGACCGAACCTGTGCCGGTGCATAGCACGGGTGTGCTGACGCGGGGCAATATGCTGTATGGGTCGGATGAGATTATACCGCACTTTCAGCGTATTACCCAAAAGGTGAACGAGGCGGGGGCGGTGATCTGCCAGCAGCTTTACCATGTTGGCGCGCATGGCGATTCAGACTTGAGCTTCGCGCCACACTGGTCGCCCTCGGGTGGGCCGTCGTATCACGACAGCGATGGCTCGCATAAAATGACGGAAGCCGAGATTGAGGAATTGCTGGCGGCGCATCTGGATGCGGCGATCCGGGCGAAGAAATCGGGGTTTCAGGGGGTCGAGGTTTGGGCGGCCTATCATTCCCTGCTCGATCAATTCTGGACCCCGTGGTCGAACCAGCGCGATGATAAATGGGGCGGCAGCTTGGAGAATCGCACCCGGTTCTCGCGGGTTCTGGTGGAAAATATCCGCCGCGCTTGTGGTGAGGATTTTATCATTGGCATGGCGGTCAGCTATTCAACCGCCTATTCTGCCACGCTTTCGGCAGAAAATCTGTGTGAGATCATCAGCTTGCATGATGACACCGGGCATCTGGATTATGTGACGGTGGGGGCGGGCAGCTATCTGGAGTTTGACGCGATCATCCCGCCGTTCACCCATGGCGAAAAGCTGACGACGCCGCTTACAGCGCAGCTTAAGGCATTGGCGAAGACCATCAAAATCACCTCTGAGGCCGGGGTGCGGACGCCGGAAAACGGCGAGTCGATTATTTCTTCGGGTGAGGCGGATCTGGTGTCGATCGTGCGCGGGCAGATTGCCGATCCACATTTGGCGCGCAAAGCAACCGAAGGCCGCGCCGAAGATATTCGCGGCTGCATTTCGTGCAATCAGATGTGCTGGGGGCGGCGCAGCCGGGATTACTGGATTTCCTGCCTGATCAACCCGTCGGTGGGGCGCGAATTTGAATGGGGCGGTGATCGGTTTGAGACCGCGGCGCAGGGCAAGTCTGTGCTGGTAGTCGGCGCAGGGCCCGCAGGGCTGGAGGCGGCGCGGGCTGCGGCAGAGCGTGGCCACGGCGTTGAAATCGTTGAGGCCTTGCCGGTCATCGGCGGACAGTTCCGGTTGGCTGGGATGCAGCCCCGGCGGGCGCAGATCTTGGATTTGATGGGCTGGTATGAGCGGCAGTTTGAAAAGCTGGGCGTGACTTTGCGGCTGAACACCTATCTCGACGCCGATGACATCGCGGCGCATGGGGCCGATGTGGTGGTGCTGGCGACGGGATCGCTGCCAGACGAAAAGGCGTTTCAACGCTGGCTGCCGCATCTGGAAAGCCTGCCGGGGCTGGAGTTGGGCGGTGTGTGGTCGCCCGAAGAGGTGATGCGGCGCGAGGCGCGGTTGGGCGATGCGGTGATCGTTTATGACGAAGGCTCGAACTGGCGCGGCGTTGGCACGGCTTGGGCTTTGGCCGAGGCGGGCAAAGCGGTGACGATTGTGACGCCCGAGGCTTTTGTCGGCAAGGAAATCGCGCGGACGGCGGCGGATGGCGCGGCGCGGCGGCGGTTGGCGCAGTTGGGCGTGGTGTTCAAGACCGAAACTTGTATCGCGGGCTGGCATGGCAATGGCGCGACGTTGCGCAACTTGCTGACCGGAGAGGAGACGGTTTTGGCCGCCTCGGGGCTGGTGATGGCGACGACGAACCGGGCGTTTGATCCGTTTCCCGAGGTGATCGCGGGCAAACAAACGCTGCGGATCGGCGATTGTGTGGCACCTCGGCTGGCGGCCTATGCGTTTCACGAGGGGCGCAAGCTGGCACTTTCGCTGTAGCGTCAGGGTGGATGGGCGTATGCAATAAACTTGCATTTATGATCTACGCCTCTGATAGGATTTGAGCGGAAGCGTTGCAGATCCATCGGCCAGAGTTGCCATAGCGGGTTGGACATTGCAGATTTGACAGTAAGGACGACCGCATTGGGCGGCAGCGTCAAAGCGTGTGCATCTTCATCCGCCAGCTTGACTTGCAACGCTTGGGCGTTGCGGGCGGGGGGATGGGCGTGCCGCGATCTGGCGCCTGAATTTCTGCTATCATAGGACCATAGATGAGACCCACCGTCGCCGATATCCGCGCCCTGAAGGGCAAGCGGCAAATCACCATGCTTTACGTCATCACCCCCGAAGAAGCTGCAGCCGCGGCGGCGGCACATATCGACATGCTGTCGATCGAGGCGCGCTATTGGTCGCCTGCGATGCGGGCTGCGGCGGGGGACTGCTTTGTGCAGATCGGCCTGCCTTACCGCGAGCTTGTCACCAGCGAAGACTACCTGCGCGCGGCGCATAAAGCGATGCAGTCAGGCGGCGATTGCGTCTATTGCGCCGCGTCGCTTGCGACGGTGCGGGCGCTGGCGGATGAAGGGATTCCGGTGGTTGGGCATCTGGGGCTGATCCCGTCGAAATGCACTTGGACCGGTGGTTTCAAGGCGGTCGGCAAGACCAGCGCGGGGGCTTTGGCGCTGTGGCAACAGGCGGTGGCGCTGGAAGCCGCCGGGGCTTTCGCGGCCGAGTTGGAGGTGGTGCCGGACCGCGTTGCGGCAGAGCTTTCCAAGCGGAGCAGCCTGATCATGCTGGGAATGGGGGCGGGGCCGGGGGCGGATGCGCAGTATCTTTTCGCCGAAGATGTGCTGGGCTACACCCGTGGCCATCGCCCGCGCCATGCCAAGACCTACCGCGATTTTGCGGCTGAAAATGATCGCTTGCAGGCCGAGCGCATCGCCGCATTCAACGAATTCCGCAGCGATGTCGAAAGCCGGGACTATCCTGCAGCGCAGCATGTTGTGCCGATCTTGGATGCGGAATTTGCGGCCTTTATGGCCAAGCTGCCGTGATGAAATCACATTGAAATGGCTGGCGCGGCACCCGGTTTCCTTGCGGTTGTCGCGCTGGTTCACTGAAGCAAAGCTTTGTTATTGCGATAAAATATCTTAGATGCTTTCGGGCAGGACCAAATTCATCGGCAGAAAAACCTGACCGGATGATTGACCGGGGCCGCGGGTGACTGCACGCAGGGCAAGGTCGAACAATTCGGTGCAGATCGCCCGGATTGGGGTGTCGATCACCAGTGACAACACGCCATCCGCCATCGCGCGGCGGCTGAAATCTGTCAACTCGTTGGCGACGATTTCGACGCTACCAACGCGGCCTTCGTCGCGGATTGCATCAATAATGCCCTCGCGGCCACCGCCTGCGCAATAGATCCCGGCGAGTGTGGGATGGCGTTTGAGCAGCGACAGCGTGGCCTCGTAAGAAAGCTTGGCAGTGTCGAGGTTCACTTGGGTTTCCAGCAGGGTGAGGTCGGGGCGGTTCTCGCGGAAATAGGCGCGGAAGCCGGTTTCGCGCAATTCGTGGCCGTGCCAGCGATGACCGCCGACGAACAGCGCAATCTCGCCCTGCCGCCCTTGCAGGCCGCGTGAAATCATCCAACCCGCGGTGCGCCCGACTTTGAGATTGTTCGGGCCGATGTAGGATTCGCGGACACCTTGGGCAAAATCTGACAGCAGCGCAAACACTGGGATACCGCGCTGCTTGACAGACTCGACCACCTCGGTGACGCGGGGATGGTCGATGGAAACCAGCCCGATGGCCTGCACACGTTCGGCCATTTTTTCGACCGCAAGCACGATGTCGGCGGGCTGTGACGAGGGCAGGAAGGCGACGGTCAGGCGAATGTTCATCCGCCGCTCTTCCAAGGCCAAAGCCTCGGCCATGGTTTTGAAGTTCAGGTAGAAATCGCTTTCCTGCAGCAAAAGCAGGCCGATTTTAAAAGTTGGCACATCATCAAGGATGCGTTTTTGCAGCAAGGGTGCTGCGTGAAAGCCGATGCTGCGGGCCGCTTCCAACACCCGCAGGGCGGTGCCTTCGCGCACGGTTTTGCGACCGTTGAGGACGCGATCCACCGTGGCGACAGAGACTCCGCTGGCCTCGGCAAGGTCAGTGATGGTGGGGCGCTTGGTCATGGGGCGGCTTTCATTATCTATCCCAAAGCCTGATCGAATATGAGGCAAAATGCAATGATATGATCAGACATGGATGATTTTCATTGCACGGATCGCCGGGTTTCATATGGCTTGCTAGAGGTTATCAGCGATGAAGGACGGATTGATGAGCCGGAGTAACCGCGACTATGCGCTTTTGGGGCGCGATGCGAAACTGGCAGAGGAGATCGGGCTTGTCTCGGCGCAGTGGTATCACACCGAGATTCCAAGATCCGAGATGAAGGCGCTGATGAAGCGCAGCGACGGGCCTGCAATCCGCGACACGATCATTCTGTTCGGGGTGATGCTTGCGGCAGTGTCGGGCGGCATTGCGCTGTGGCCAAGCTGGTGGTCGCTGCCGTTCTGGGCGGTTTACGGCGTGATGTATGCTTCGGCGATGGATTCGCGTTGGCATGAATGTGGCCATGGCAGCGCCTTCAAGACCCGCTGGATGAATGACGCGCTGTATCAGGTTGCGTGCTTTTGCATGTTGCGCAACCCGGTGACATGGCGGTGGAGCCATACCCGTCACCACACAGATACGATTGTCGTGGGCCATGATCCCGAGATCATCGCAATGCGGCCGGCCGATGTGGCGCGGTTGCTGATCAATGTGTTCGGCGTTTATGAGTTGATTGGCAACGGGCGCACCACGCTGCAATTGATCGCAGGCTATATGCCGGAAACCGTGAAAACCTTTGTGCCGGAATCAGAGCGCAGCAAGGCTTTCCTGATCGCGCGGATCTGGGCGGTGATCTATCTGAGCGTCGCGGCTTTGGCGATCTGGATGGGGTCTATCTTGCCGTTCATGGTGATCGGGCTGCCGATTTTCTATGGCAGCTGGCACATGGTGATGACCGGGGTGATGCAACATCTTGGGCTGGCAGAGAATGTGCTGGATCACCGCCTGAACAGCCGCACGGTCTATATCAACCCGGTCAGCCGATTCATCTATTGGAACATGAATTACCATGTGGAACATCACATGTTTCCGATGGTGCCCTATCACGCGCTGCCGAAGCTGCATGAGGTGGTCAAGCACGACATGCCGCCCGCACATGGGTCGATCTTCTCGGCCTATGCCGAGATCATTCCGGCGCTGCGCAAACAGTTTCAGAACCCCGATTGGTTCGTGAAGCGCAGCCTGCCCGGCACTGCCAAGCCCTATCGCCCCGAGTTTCATGGCGATCTGGAACCCGGCCAGCCAACCCCCGGTATTGGCGGCTATCCGCTTGCCACTGCTGCAGAATAGCCCAACCAAAGCCAGCAATCGACGAGGATGAACATGCCCTGGATTAACGCCTGCGCCACTGATGATATCGACGAAGAAGATGTGATCCGCTTTGATCATGGCGACACAAGCTATGCGCTGTATCACAGCCCGGATGGCGATTTCTTTTGCACAGCGGGCTTCTGCACGCATGAGAAGGTGCATCTGGCTGACGGTCTTGTGATGGATTATCTGATCGAATGTCCCAAGCATAACGGCCAGTTCGACTATCGCACTGGTGAGGCGCGGCGGGCTCCGGTTTGCGTCAATCTGCGGACGTTTCCGGTTAAGGTCGAGGCCGGGCGGGTGATGGTTGACCTGCCGTAAACTGTCGTTCCGGCGCAGCTTTCACGTATTGCAACGATAATTGACAAAAATGTAAATTATACCGTATTTGTTGCGATGTGGGGCTGTGGCGCGGCTGCGGCAGATGAGGGGGCTTGGCATGATTGGCATCATCGGATCGGGGGTGATGGGCATGTCGCATGTCGCCACCTTGACCGGGCTTGGCGGGGCAAAGGTGGTGGCGGTGTCCGACCCGGATGCGGTCAGGGTGGCGCAGGCGGCGGCTTTGGCCGGTGGAGCCAAGGTGCTCTCGCCCGAGGCGCTGATTGCTGATCCGTCGGTGGATGCGGTGATTGTGGTGTCACCTGATGCCAAGCATGCGGAACAGGTCTTGGCCTGTCTGGCGGCTGGAAAGCCTGTGCTGTGCGAAAAGCCCCTTGCCACCAGCTTGGCCGATGGGGCTGCGATCTTGCGGGCGGATGCTGGGCGGGGTCTGGTGCAGGTTGGCTATATGCGGCGGTTTGACCCGGATTATGTTGATCTTAAACAGCATTTACAGGCCGGTGGCGCGGGCGATCCGCTGTTGATCCGCATGATCCACCGCAATGCGACTGCCCCGGCGTTTATGGTGGGCACCCAAGGTATCACCAATTCGATGGTGCATGAGTTTGATATTCTGCGCTGGCTGATCGGTGAGGAGATCTTGCGCATCCGGGTGCAAACGCCGCGGGCGGCCAAGCAGGGCGGCTTGATTGATCCGTTGCTTGCGGTGGCCGAGACGGCCTCGGGTATTCTGGTCGAGATGGAGAACTCTGGCAACGTGCGCTACGGCTATGACATCCGCACCGAGATTTTGGGCAGCGCGGGGGCTTTGATGATGGCGGCGCGGCCTGCCACACGCCGGCAGACGGCAGCGGGAGAGGTGATCAGCCATCCTGCAGATTTCACCCAGCGATTTGCCGATGCGTATCGGATTCAGTTTCAGGACTGGATCGCGGCGCTTGCTGCGGGCAAGACCAAAGGTGCGGGGTCGAATGCTTGGGATGGTTACGTCGCAATGGCGGTGGCAGAGGCCGGTGTTGCGGCGCTGCAATCTGGTGACTGGGCTGATGTGAGCTTGCCAACCCAATTTTAGATTGCGCGCGCGTTTGCGCATTTGGCGTGTTTGCCGACTGTAATCGCCGCCAGACCCAAAGCCACGCGGGCAGTTTGGGTTTGGCAGTGGTTATGTGCTCTTGGGCGATATGTTCAGACGGTGCCGCCGAGAGAAGATTCTAGCGTGGCCAGCTCTTGCCCGCCTGCCATCAAGTCTTGCAGCGCACTTGCATCGACCGCGCCGCGCTCGGCTGTGCCAAGGGTTTGGCCCCGGTTCAGCACGGTGAAACGGTCGCCCACCGCCAAGGCGTGGCGGACGTTATGGGTGATGAAGACAACGCCAATGCCCTGCTTGCGCACGCGGTCGACGGTGGACAGTACATTGGCAGTCTGGCGCACGCCAAGCGCTGAGGTCGGTTCATCCAGGATCAGCACTTTCGCGCCGAAATAGACTGCGCGGGCGATGGCGACGGTTTGACGCTCGCCGCCCGACAGGGTGCCTACGGCCTGATCAGGGCCGCGCAGATTGATGCCCATTTTGCGCATCTCGGCCACGGTGATGTCATCGGCAAATTTGGAATTCATCGTGCGGAATGGCCAGATGCCCTTTTCCGGCTCGCGGCCCATCCAGAAGTTGCGGCTGACGCTCATCAAAGGGATCATCGCAAGGTCTTGATAAACGGTGGCAATGCCTGCAGCCATCGCGTCGCGTGGGCTGGCGAAGGCCACGGTTTGACCATCGACAAGCATCTGGCCTTCGGTCGGACGATACACCCCGGACATGGTTTTGATGAAGGTGGACTTGCCCGCGCCATTGTCGCCCAGCAGGCAATGACACTCGCCCGCGCGCACATCAAAGGACACACCGTTCAAGGCAATCACCGGGCCGAAATGCTTGGTGATGTTCTTCATTTCGAGGATTGCAGCGGACATTAGCGTTCTCCGGTAATGATGCGGCGGATGTAGGTGTTCATGATCACGGCGATCAGCAGGATCATGCCAAGAAACACCCGGAAGAGAGAGCTTTCCGCATTGGCAAAGAACAAGCCCTGCTGCACCACGCCAAAGATGATCGCGCCGAGGGCCGCCCCGATCACCGAGCCGTAGCCCCCCGTCAGCAAGGCGCCGCCGATGACGACGCAGATGATCGCCTCGAACTCTTTCAACAGGCCACGGTCGGCTGCGGCAGAGCCAAATTCCATCACCTGACAGCTTGCAAAGACGCAGGCGCAGAAGGCCGAGAACATGAACATCAGGATTTTCACCCGGTTCACGGGCACGCCGACATAGCGCGCGGCTTGGGCGTCGCCGCCTGCGGCAAACACCCAGTTGCCGAATTTGGTGCGGGTTAGCAGCCAGTGGCCGAAGATCGCAAGGCCAATGGCCCAGACCACCAGCATCGGCACGCCGTCGATCACCGGTTGGCCTGCGCGGTTGCCCTTGGTGAAGGTGGCGATCCAGCCCGCGTCGCCCATCCAAGTGAACAATCCGCCAAGGATTTTGCCGCCGAACAGCGCCGCCAACCAGTCGCCTTGCGCGCGTTCAGCGACGCCACCGATGATGGTTTGGCGGGTGAAATACACCGAACCCCAGATGGTCAGGCCGCGCAGAATATAGAGGAAGGCAAGGGTTACGATGAAAGATGGCAGCCCCGTGCGGATCACCAGCCAGCCGTTGATCGCGCCCAGCAGAATACAAAAGGCGAAGGTTGCAGTGATGGCGGCCCACATTGGCCAGCCCATCTGCACCGACAAAATCGCCATCATCACACCTGCAAAGCCAATCATCGAGCCGACGGAAAGGTCAAACTCGCCCGCGATCATCAACAGGCAGGCTCCAACCGCGATCACCATGAATTGCGCGGAAACCACGGTCCAGTTCAGCACACCTTCGGCGGCGAACATGCCGCTGTCGCCTGCGATGGCACCGAACAGCAGGAACACCAAGATTGTGCCGCAGATGCCACCAAGCTCGGGCCGGATCAGCGCGCGCCGCCACGGGGCGACTTGTTTCATGCGCTCGTCCGGGCGCGGTGCGGTTGTGGTCTCGCTCATCAATTCTCTCCCCTTGGCGGCGATAGGGGGCGGCAATCGGCGATGCCAACTGCCGCCCCGCACTGGTGTCAGCTTAGCGGTATTCGCCCGCCAGTTTCTCGACCAGTTCGATATTGTCTTTCGTCACAAAGCCCGGCCCGGTGAGGATCGAGTTGGTCGGAGCGACGCCGTAGCGGACAAAGTTGGTCAGCACCTGCACCGGGATGGAGCCTTGCAGGAAGGGTTGCTGGTCGATCGCAAAATTGATCGTGCCGTCTTTGATCGCAGCCGAAATTTCGGCGGAAAGATCGAAAGTGCCGAAGTAGATCTGGCCATCAAGACCCATATCTTTGACCGCGCGGATCGAGGGTTCCGCAGAGTTCGGGCCAAGCGTCAGGATGCCGTTGGTTTCGGGATTTGCTGTCAGATAGGCTTTGACTTTGTTCTGCACCTCGGACGGGTCCATGCCGGAATCGATCATCTGGTTGCCCAGTTCCACGCCGATACCGTCCGCATAGCCCCGGCAGCGCTCGACCGATTGCGGGTTGGTGATGTAGTGGTTGACGCAGACGAACGAGGTCACGCCTGCTTCTTTCGCGCGCTTGCCAGCACCCAAGCCTGCCTCATATTCAGGCTGGCCGACATGCATCATCGCACCCAGCTTTTGGCTTTCTTCGATGGTGCCAGAGTTGACGGTGATCACCGGGATGCCCTTGGCGATGGCGTCTTTGATCGGGCCTTCCAGCACGTTGTAATCGGCGATGGTGACGATGATACCGTCGACGCCCGCCGCCGAAGCCTGCTGCACAAGGCGTGCCATATCGGCCAGATCACCTGTCGGCGGGTTGCGGTATTCGGTGGTCACCCCCATTTGTTCAGAGGTGATTTTGATGGCGTTCTTGATGACGTTGAACCAGCTGTCGCTGTCTGGGCCGTGGCTGATCCAGACGAATTGTTCACCTTCGGCATGGGCGGCGCTGGTCATGGCGCCTGTCAGGGCCGAGGTGGCCAAAATGGCGCTGATGAGCGCGCGTTTTACGAAATTCTTCATGTCTTTATTCCTCCCAGAATTGGCTTCCCGTTGCTCTCCCGCCGGAAGCCTTTGCGGTAACTGTCAGGCGCGGCGCTTGTTGGTCTGCGTCTCTAGCGCCGCGTCCAGCGTGGCTTGATCCCAACCCGCTTCGACCGCCCGCGCCACAAGGGCTTGCTGGGTTTCAGGCGCGAGGCCCCCCAGCGGCGGGTCGGTGTCAAGATTGGTGGGGAAGGGGTAGCCATCCGCCGTGGCCGCAATGACGGCAGCGCGCTCGGCTTGTGTCAAAGCGGCAAGATGGGGGTAAACCGCGCGCACCATGGCTTTGCGGTCGATTTCCTCCATATGGCGGGCGAAAGCAGAGGCGGTTTGGATCAGGTTGACCATGCGCACCACGTCGGTTGTCTTGTTCTCGCCGCCCGCGTGGAACAAGGCTGGGCTGAAGAAGATCGCATCGCCCTTGGCCAGTGGCAGCTGGACGTGGTTTTCCTCAAAATAAGCGGCAAATTCGGGTTGGGTCGCGGCGATATAGCCGGGTTTGTAGCGCTGCGAGTGTGGCAGCAGTTTGGTGGTGCCGCTTTCGGGCGACATATCAACATGCGCGACGCCGCCTTGCAGGATCAGCGTCGGCCCGGTCAGGTGAATATGGTCGGGATATTCAGCCATCTGATCGGCGGACATAAAGCCCAGATGATAGTCGCGGTGCGGTGCTTGTGCCTTGCCGCCGGGGCGGACTTGGTTGACCTGGGTGGCAATCTGATAGCCCGGCCCAAGCCAAGCGCGGCAGGCCAGATCAATCACCGGGTTCGCCATGTAGCGCGCATAGACGTCTGGGGCACGCAGGCACAGCTTTTGCAGGCTGTTCCAGATCCGGTCATTCGCGCCCGCCTTGGCAAAGTGATCGCCAGCCGCCACGCCCGCAGCACGTTCATCGGCAATGATGGCGCGGAAAACATCCGAGGCGGCGTCGATGGCGCTGGTATCGGCAAAGGCGGCCTTTACGACGAATACGCCGGGGCCGTCGCCGATCACCCGCGCCCATTCCGGGGCGATGGCGGGAGTGACGGTGCGCGCATCGTAAATCGGGATGCCCTTTTCGATGCGCACGGCACCGGGGTAATCGGCAAGCCGGGTTTCACGCTCTACGTCTGCGCGGAAGTCGGCAAGGCTGATGGTCTCTGCAAGGCGGGTCATGCTGATTTCTCCGTTGTCGGGCGGAAGGTGTTGATGACAAGCGCGCTGTCGAGCGTGCCATCGAAATAGTCGATGACATTTTGCACCGACATGATTGCCATGCGTTCGGCACATTCGGCGGTCAGTCCGGCGATATGCGGTGACAGCACGACCTGATCGAGGCCGATGAAAGGATTGGCCGCAGTCGGCGGTTCCACGTCGAACACATCCAACCCGGCGGCGGCGATATGGCCAGAGCGCAAAGCGTCGGCGAGGGCTGCTTCGTCCACGATACCGCCGCGGGCGGTGTTGATGAGGATGGCACCGGGGCGCATGGCGGCAAGTTCGGCGGCACCGATCAACGGCTGATCAGCGCGCGGCACGTTGAGGGTGATCGCATCGGCCCAAGCCAGACCCTCGGCCAGATTGGTCACCGGGGCGACGGGGCCTTCGGGCCAGCCTTTTGACGCAAGATAGGGGTCAAGGGCGCGCACGTTCATGTCAAAGGCCAAGGCAAGCCGTGCGACCTGCCGACCGATGCGGCCATAGCCGATGATCAGGAAATTCTTGCCCGAAAGTTCGGATGCCTCAAGCTGATTGCGCCAGCCCCAGTGCGCGGGGTTGCGCACGGAATTGTCGCCGCGCAGCACGCGTTTGGCAGCAGACAGCAGGAGCATCATCGTATGCTCGGCGACGGAAACCGAGTTCACATCGCCCACAATCGTCAGCGTGATGTCGCGGGTATTCAGGGCGGGCAGATCAACCGCATCATAGCCCACGCCGTGGCGCGAGACGACGCGCAGGCGATTGGCCAATGCCACGGTTGCCGCAGAAAGCGGTTGCGTGCGGATCACCAAAGCATCGGCGCGGTGGATCAGCGGGGCATAGGAAGGCTCTGATACTTCCTCGATATAGTCAAAGGTGAACCCGCGCCTGGTGGCATCGTGCAGCAGGGCAACGCCAGAGGGGTGCAGCTTTCCGGCTACTAGAATATGCGGCATCAGTAGCCGCCTTTTTGCACGGGCGCGGCGTGATCGCCCTTGGTCAGTTCGCGGAATTTGGTGACCGAAGCACCTGCGGCTGCGGCCAGAAACCGCGAGTCGCCGCCCACAGTGGTCATGTTGAACCCCCAAGCGATGGCGCGCGCGGCATATTCCGGCGTGCCACAATGCAGGGCGGCTTTGATGCCATTTGCTTTGCAGGCGGCGACGATGCGTTGCAGCGCGGCGATCACCTCGGATTCTTCGCGGTCAAAGGCAGGGGTCAAGCGGCCCTTGGACAGTGAAAACGACAGATCGGCGGGGCCGACATAGATGCCGTCGAGACCGGGGGTGGCGGCGATGGCGTCAAGGTTATCCATCGCGGTGGCGGTTTCGACCATGGCAAAGGCGAGGATCTCATCATTGGCTTCGGCGGCGTAATTGGCGCCCACTGCAAAGGCGGCGCGGGTGGGGCCAAAACTGCGCTCGCCATGGGGCGGATAGCGGACATAGCTGACAAAGCGTGCGGCATCCTCGGCGGTGTTTACCATCGGGCAGATGATGCCATAAGCGCCCGCATCCAGCAGTTTCATGATGATCGCGGGATCCAGCCACGGCGCGCGGGCCATCAGGGTGATGCCACTGGCCCGCATCGCCTGAAACATCGGCAGCACATCGCCATAGTCCAGCGCACCATGCTGCACGTCGATGGTGATGCTGTCGTAGGGCTGGGCGGCCATGATCTCGGCGGTGAAGGAATTGCCGATCGAGCACCACCCATTGATCGTAGGTTTACCCTCGGACCACAGCTGTTTGAGGCGATTTTTGATCATTGCAGTTCCCTTAAAACACGATCTGCGCAAGTTTGGTGTCGAGGTAATCGCCGATACCCTCTAGCCCGCCCTCGCGGCCCATGCCGGATTGATTGGTGCCACCGAAGGGGGCTTCGGATGCGGCCATGGCAAAGCTGTTGATGCCAACCATGCCAGCTTTCAGCGCGGCAACGGTGCGGCGCGCGCGGGCGGGGTCGCGGGTGAATGCATAGGCAGACAGGCCCATGTCAGAGGCATTGGCGCGGGACAAAACCTCGTCCTCGCTGGAAAAGCGGGTGATGGCGGCGATGGGGCCAAAGTTTTCCTCGGCGAAAACCCGCATGTTATCAGAGACATCGGTTAGAACTGTTGGCGCGTAGAAGTGCCCAGCGTTGAAGCCTGCAGCGCGGGTGCCGCCCAAGGCCAGCGTCGCACCTGCCTTGAGCGCATCGGCAACAATCGCTTCCATCTCGGCCACACGGCCCGCGTTGATCAGCGGCCCCATGGTGGTGGCCGCATCCAGACCGTCGCCGAGTGTGATCGCGCGGGCGCGGGCCACGAAGCCTTCGACAAAGGCATCATGCAGGCTTTCGTGCACGAAAAAGCGGTCGGCGGTGACACAGACTTGCCCCGCATTGGCATATTTCACCCCGACCGAGACGTTAAGCGCCAGTTCAAGATCAGCATCGTCGTAAATGATCAGGGGGGCATTGCCGCCCAGTTCCATCGAGACCTTTTTCACCGTATCGGCGGCATCGCGGATCATCTGCTGACCCACGCGGGTCGATCCGGTGAGGGAAACCTTGCGCACCCGTTTGTCGGCCATCAGTGGCGTGTAAGTGGCAGCGGTGGGGCCGACCACAAGGTTGACCACGCCATCCGGCAAGCCCGCCGCGTGACAGCAAGCCACAATGAGCATCGCCACGCCGGGGGTCTGGCTGGAGGGTCGCAGCACCACCGCACAACCCGCTGCCAGCGCCGGGGCCACCTTGCGCGCAACCAAGGCGGCGGGAAAGTTCCAAGCGGTGAAGGCCGCGACAATGCCGACGGGTTCGCGGC
This sequence comes from Cypionkella aquatica, assembly GCF_030161095.1. GTDB lineage: Bacteria > Pseudomonadota > Alphaproteobacteria > Rhodobacterales > Rhodobacteraceae > Cypionkella > Cypionkella aquatica. The sequence goes on along the minus strand of NZ_BSPP01000004.1, from coordinate 96,274 downwards.
TGACCTCAAAGCGGCCACCCGGCACGCGGCTTTCGATGATGCGACCGTAAACGCGGCGGGCTTCTTCGGCATACCAGCGGAATTGGTCGATGCTTAAAGCCCATTCGCGTTCGCCCTGCACCAAGGGTTTGCCGGTCTCCAATGCGATCATCCGCGCGCCGTCGGATTTGCGCTGGATCATCTGATCGGCAATCGCGTGCAAAGTATCGGCACGCGCAAAGGCCGCAGCGCGGCGCCACGTCGCAAGCCCGATTTCGGCAGCGTCTATCGCCTCGGCAGTGTCGGCGGCATTGGCAAGCGGCACTTGGCCCAAGGGTTTTTCTGTGACGGGAGAGGCCACTTCGGACAGCCCACCGCCGTTGGATTGACGCCACTTGCCGCCGATAAACAGGCCGTAATCCTGATACATGATCTATCCGATCTCGCTGACGCGGACGGTGCGCGCCTCGGCCACCGATTTCATCGCGGCTTCGGCCAGCACAAGCGCCAAGCGGCCATCGTCAAATCCGACCTCAACCGCCGCCTTGCCTTCAACCGCGTCGACGAATGATCCGATCTCGGCGTTGAAAGCGTCGGCATAGCGCTCGATGAAGAAATCCAAGAGCGGGGCGGCGGTGTTGGTGCCGCCCGCCAGATGGCGGGTCATGTTATGGGCGCGGCGGTTTTCGGAAATCACCATGCCCTTGTCGCCGAAAAGCTCTAACCGCTGATCGTAGCCATAGAGTGCTTGCCGCGAATTGATGATCACCGCCTGTTTGCCGCTGGACGTTGTCATGGTGACGACCACGGAGTCATAATCGCCAAGGCGTGCCATCAGTGTGGGGTTGACCAAACGCGAGCCTGTGGCGGTAACGGTTTCAACCTCTTCGCCCAGCATATAGCGGGCAAGGTCAAAGTCGTGGATGGTCATGTCGCGGAAGATGCCGCCCGAAACCTGCATATAAGCATCAGGTGCCATTCCGGGATCGCGCGAGGTGATCACCACTTGGTGCAGGGTGCCAATTTCGCCATCCAGCATCGCCTGACGCGCGGCGCGGTGGCCAGCGTCAAAGCGGCGCACAAAGCCGATCATGACGGGCAGTTTCGTATCCTTGATGCGGCTTTGGCACAGGTTCACCCGCTGCAAATCCAGATCAATCGGCTTTTCGCAGAGCACAGCCTTGCCCGCTGCAATCGCCGCTTCGATGTAATCGGAATGGGTGGCGGTTGAGGTCGCAATCAGCACTGTATCGACATCGGGGCTGGTGATCATCGCTTCTGCGGTGTTGAACACTTTGGCGCCCAGCTTGGCCCCCAGTGCATCCGCCGCTGCGCCGTTTACGTCATACAAGCCCGCCAATGCGGCGCGACCATGCGCTGCGATATTCGCCGCATGCATGACACCAATCCGGCCACAGCCGAGCACACCGATCTTCAACATTTGATTCCCCTCCGCCACGTCTGCAACTTACATTGCAACGTTCTTCAATTTACATTGCAGATATGAAAATCTGTCAATATACATTTTTCAAGTTTAACGGACGCGACATTCGCAGGAGGAGGCGAGATGACCCGGACGACAGAGCAGGCGCATACGGTGCGCTTGACCATGACGCAGGCGCTGGTGCGCTGGTTGACCATGCAAAGCACCGTGATTGATGGCCAGACGGTGCCGCTGTTTGCGGGGGTGTTTGGCATTTTTGGCCATGGCAACGTCACTTGCCTGTCCGAAGCGCTAGAGGCGGTGCAGGATGTGCTGCCGACTTGGCGTGGTCAAAATGAGCAGTCGATGGCGCTTGCGGCGGTTGGTTTTGCCAAGGCGAAACGGCGGCGGCAGTTGATGGTGGCGACGTCTTCTATTGGGCCGGGGGCGTTGAATATGGTGACGGCGGCGGGGACGGCGCATGCCAATCGGCTGCCGGTTTTGCTGCTGGCGGGCGATAGCTTTACCAACCGCTTGCCTGATCCGGTGATGCAACAGGTTGAGCATTTTGGTGATCCGACGGTGACGGTCAGCGATGCGTTCAAGGCGGTGACCCGCTACTGGGATCGCATCACGCATCCATCGCAGATCATCTCATCGCTGCCGCAGGCGGTGGCGGCGATGTTGGACCCTGCCGATTGCGGCCCGGCTTTCCTGTCGTTGCCGCAGGATACCCAAGAGCTTGCCTTCGACTATCCCATTGAATTCTTTGAACCCCGCATGTGGCAAGTGCCGCGCCCACGCCCGGATCGCACCAAGCTGGCCGAGGCGGTGGCCCTGCTGAAAACCGCGAAAAAGCCGTTGATTATCTCGGGCGGTGGCGTGCGCTATTCGGGGGCAGAAGAAGCCGTCGCCGCATTTGCCGCCAAGCGTGGCATCCCGGTGGTGGAAACCATCGCGGGCAAGGGGGGGCTTACGCATTATCATCCGGTGCATGCTGGGCCAATCGGGATCATCGGCTCGACTTCTGCCAATGCGCTGGCGGGCGAGGCGGATGTGATCATCGCCATCGGCACAAGGCTGATGGATTTCACCACTGGATCTTGGACCGCCTTTGACAAAGCGGCGCGGTTCATTGCGATCAACGCGGCGCGCTATGATGCGATCAAGCATCGCTCGGTTGCGGTTGTGGGGGATGCGCTGGAATCGGTTCAAGAGCTGGATGAGGGCCTTGGCGATTGGGCGGCACCGGCAAGCCATTTCTCTCATGCCAAGGCGCTGTTCGCCACATGGGATGCCTTGCTTGACAGCCATCAAGCGCCCACCAACAGCCCGGTGCCAACCTATGCGCAGGTGGTCAATGTCGTGAACGCGGCGGCAGCTGAAAACGACACGCTGATTGCTGCCGCTGGGGGGATTCCGGGCGAAGTGGCGAAAGGCTGGCGGGTGAAAGCGCCGAACACCTTTGATCTGGAGTTCGGCTTTTCCTGTATGGGTTATGAAATCGCCGCCGGTTGGGGCTGTGCTATGGCACAGGAAGGCCCCGGCGCACCCGGTGGCACCCCCATCGTGATGGTGGGTGACGGCACCTATATGATGATGAATTCCGACATCTATTCGACGGTGCTTTCTGGCCACAAGATGATCGTGATTGTCTGCGACAACGGCGGCTATGCGGTGATCAGCCGCCTGCAACAGGCCAAGGGCGTACCGGGGTTTAACAACCTGCTGAAAGATTGCCGGATCACCGACCGCGCGCAGCCTTTGCACGTTGACTTTGCCGCGCATGCCGCCTCTATGGGCGCAGCCAGCCGCAAGTGTGACAGCCTTGCTGATCTGGCCCCTGCACTGGAATGGGCTAAATCCAACGACCGCACCACGGTGATTACCATTGTGACTGATGCCTACGCTTGGGTGCCGGGCGATGCTGATTGGGACGTTGGCGTGCCGGAAGTTTCAAACCGCGACGGCGTGGCTGATGCCCGCGCGCATCAACAAGAAATCCGCGCTAAACAGCGCGTCGGAGTGTGAAGATATGAAGGCTAAACTGGGTATTGCGCCGATCGCATGGTGGAACGACGATCTGGCCGAGCTTTCCGATGATGTCAGCCTTGAGGAGTGTCTACGGCAGGCCTCGGTTGCGGGCTTTACCGGCATGGAAACCGGTCGGCGTTTTCCGATGGATATGGCCGAGCTGGGGCCGATCCTGAACAAATACGGCATCTCGGTCTGCGGTGGGTGGTTCTCGGGCCTGCTGCTGGATGGCGATCTTGAGGTTGAAAAAGAGCGCGTCGCGCAGCAGTTGGCGTTCTTCAAGGCCGCCCATGCACCTTGCATCGTTTACGGTGAGACCGCGCGTTCGGTGCAAGGGGTGAAATCCGCACCTTTGGCGAGCAAGCCGAAACTGACCGAGGCAGAGATCGCCGCTTATGGCCGCAAGATCAGCGACTTTGCTGATTGGTGCGCGGGTGAAGGCATGCCGATCAGCTATCACCACCACATGGCCGCTGCGATTGAAACCGAGGCAGAGCTTGATCTATTCATGAAGCACTCGACCGTGCCGCTGCTTTATGATGCGGGCCATATGGCCTTCGCTGGCGGCGATGTGCTGCGGGTGCTCGACAATCACCACAAGCGGATCACCCATGTTCACACCAAAGACGTGCGGGCGTCGGTGATTGACGGTCTGGATCGCAGCCGCGAGTCGTTCTTGGATGCGGTTGTCAAAGGCGCGTTCACCGTGCCCGGCGACGGCAGCCTGGACTTTGAGGCCATCGTGCAGCGTTGCGCGCATCATGGCTATGAAGGCTGGTTCGTGGTTGAAGCCGAGCAAGATCCCAAGGTCTCGCCGCCACTGGATATGGCGATCAAAGGCCATAAAGAGCTGATGCGCGTGATGGCTGCTGCGGGGTATGAGGTCGTGCAATGACCACGTTCTCTGGCAACCGCATGGACGGCAAAATCTGTGTGATCGCCGGGGCGACCCAAGGTCTGGGGGCAGCGATTGCCCGCAGACTGGCGGCCGCTGGTGCGGCGGGCATCGTGATCACCGGGCGCAATGCGGCGCGCGGCGACGCGGTGGCAGTCGAGATTTCCGCCACCACGCCTGCGCGTTTTGTTCAGGCCGATCTGGGCAGCCCCGAGGATTGCGCGAAAGTGTTTGCCGAAGTTGATGCTGCGTTTGGCCGCGTCGATGTCTTGGTTAATGCAGGAGCGTTGACCGACCGTGGCACCATCCTTGATACCACGCCGGAGTTGTTCGACGCGATGTTCGCGATCAATGTGCGCGGGCCGTATTTCATGATGCAGCATGCGCTGAAACTGATGATCCGTGATGGGATTCATGGGGCAATTTGCAACATCGGCTCGATTTCGGCGTTGTCTGGTCAGCCGTTCATCAACGCTTATTGTGCGTCGAAGGGCGCGCTGAGCACCCTGACCGGCAATACCGCGTTTTCGGTCGCCGCCAACCGCATCCGGGTCAATCAACTGAACGTCGGCTGGATGGCGTCGGATCATGAGCGCGCCTTGCAAGCGGCCTCTGGCGATCCCGATTGGGAGGCCAAGGCCACGGCAACACTGCCGTTTGGGCGCTTGGTTGACCCTGCTGAAGCTGCGCGCGCGGTGAATTTTCTGGTCTCGGATGATGCCGGGATGATGACCGGGGCGATTGTGAATTATGACCAATCGGTCTGGGGCGCGGTGGCGGGCGGGATGCCTGTGCCGGATGGTCCGATGACGCTGTAAGACCTAAGGCTCTGTCACCACAGGGATTCTAGGGGTTTGGCGGTCCGGCTGCAACCGGGCCGCCAGCGCAACCGTCAGCGCTTGCGCCAGACACATCGGCGCGGCAAGCGAGCGTGAGAAAGTGTATTCATGCTCGGGCACCGCAAACAGCACCGCTGCAGATTTCGCCAAGGGCGACAAGGTGCTGTCAGACAAAGCGATGATCGGCACTGCCCGCGCATGGGCTTCTTCGACGATGTTCACCACCTCGACCGCGTAAAAGCGGAACGAAACCGCGATCAGCAGATCGGTTGGCTTCATGGTTTTGGCAATATGGGTGGCCAGCCCGCCCGCCGAATCCAGCAAAACCGTGCGCTTGGACAGCATGGTCAGGATATAGCGCAGCAGTTCCACGACAGGGGCCGATCGCAACTGCCCCACCAGATAGATCGTATCCGCCGCCTGCATCAGATCGGCGGCCTTGCCCAGATCGGTGGCTGAAATCGCGCTCATCAAGGCTTGCAGAGATGCGATGTCGCGCACCACCAGATCCCGCAAAAAGCTGGAGTCGCTGTCATCGGCGCGGTCGCCCAACTCGTCATCCAACGCTTTGACGCGGGCATCAAAGCCGGGGGCCGCCGTGGTCAGCCGAACCTGAAACAACACCTGCAGATCCTTGAAGCCTTTATAGCCAAGCGCCTGACCATAGCGCACAAAGCTTGAGGCATGGATGCCGCTTTTCTCGCCGATGGCATTGACGGATTGCACAGCCACATCATTCGGATTCTGCGTCAGATAAACCGAAATCCTTTGATAGGTCTTGCTCATATCATCGTAGCGCTCGTGGATCAGCCGGATCAGATCCTCGTAGGTCTTTGGCACGGGCGCGGTGTTCGGCATCATCTACGGCTCTCCAGCTTCTGCAATGTTTGTTGCAGGCGGCTGCGCCGTTGTCTAGCTGTTCGTCAATGGGCTGTTGCAGCACAAGGTGACGGCACGAACACGCGGCTAAGCGATCTGGCTTATCTTAGCCCACGCGGGCAAAGCTGCTGGCGGAAGACAAGGCCCAAGCCTCTCGGAAATGCGGCGATGATGCGGGGTCGGCCAGCAGTTGGCCGGATTTAACCTGCTCATATTGCTCGGCAAACGAGATCACCCTGTCCGACGACGCGCGCCGTTGGAAATGATGGGGGCGCAGGTCTTGCGGATGCGACAGACCAGCGGCAGCCACAAGCTCTGCCAAAGCGTGCAAGGTGTTGTGGTGGAAGTTCGCCACCCGCTCGGCCTTGTCGGGAACCACAATTGCACGTTGCCGTGCCGGATCTTGCGACGTTACACCCGTTGGGCACAGCCCGGTGTGACAAGATTGCGCCTGAATACAGCCCACCGCAAACATGAAGCCGCGCGCGGCATTGCACCAATCCGCCCCCAGTGCCATGACTTTTGCCATATCGAAAGCCGAGGTGATCTTGCCCGAAGCCCCGATCTTGATTTTGTCGCGCAACCCGACGCCGACCAAAGCATTATGCGCAAACGACAATCCGTCGCGTAGCGGCATCCCGACATGATCCATGAATTCCAGCGGGGCTGCTCCTGTGCCGCCCTCTTTGCCGTCGATCACGATAAAATCCGGGGTGATGCCGGTCTCTAGCATCGCCTTGCAGATCGCCATAAATTCCCACGGATGGCCGATGCACAGCTTGAAACCAGCAGGCTTGCCGCCCGACAATTCGCGCATGCGCGCAACGAACTCCAGCAAGCCGCCCGGTGTAGAAAACTCGGAATGGCTGGCGGGTGAGACGCAATCCTGCCCCATGGGTACACCACGTATGCGCGAGATTTCCTCGGTCACTTTCGCGGCGGGCAGCACGCCGCCGTGACCGGGTTTTGCGCCCTGCGACAGCTTCAGCTCGACCATTTTAATCTGTGGATCAGCCGCCGCTTCGGCAAACAACGTCGCATCAAAGCCGCCAGCCAGATTGCGCGCGCCAAAGTAGCCCGAGCCCAATTCCCACACCAGATCACCGCCAAATTCGCGGTGATAGGGGGAAACGCCGCCCTCGCCCGTGTCATGAAAAAACCGCCCGGCTTTGGCACCTTTGTTCAATGAACGGATCGCATTGGCCGACAAGGCACCATAACTCATCGCTGAAATGTTCAGAAGTGACGCTGAATGGGCCTGCGGACCGATGCCGATTTCAACACGCATAGCCTCGATCGGTGCGGCCGCTTGTGGCGCGATGGAGTGGTGCAGCCACTCATATTGCTCCTGATAGACGTCATACATCGTGCCAAACGGGCGCTTATCAAGCTCTTTCTTCGCGCGTTGGTAAACGATGGCGCGTTTGTCGCGCGGAAACGGCGCGCCGTCTTTGTCACCTTCAAAGAAATACTGCCGCAGTTCTGGTCGAATATCCTCAAGCAAGAAGCGCATATGCGCCACAATTGGATAGTTGCGCAGGATCGCATGGCGCGTTTGCAGCAGATCATGAATGCCAAGCGCCACTAGCCCCGCCATGATGACCGCCAGCAGTTCCAGCATATCAGCATAGGGCAGCCAACGCAGGCTAAGCGCCGCAAATACCAATGTCAGCACCACACAGGACGTCAGCGCCATATAGCGCGGTTCAAACGGGTAACGCAGAAACGACATCATGATCCTTTGACGCAGTGCCCTGCGTAACCATCTAAAGCCCAGTTGTTGCGTTGAGGTTAACGTCAGAACGTCACAAAGTCTTGTCAGATTAAAACGGCAGCGGTGCGGCAAAGCTGACCCAATCGCCGCTTTGCGGATGATGCAGCGACAGGCTTTCGGCATGCAGCATCAGGCGTGGAAATTCCCTGGCCTTTCCCGTGGCATAGATCGGATCGCCCAAGATCGGGCAACCCTGCTCTAGCATGTGCACCCGCAACTGATGGCTGCGCCCGGTCAACGGAAACAGCCGCACGCGGGTGGTCTGGGCGTTGCGCGAGATCACCTGCCAGTCAGTCTGTGCCGCGCGGCCGTTGGCGTGATCGACCATCTGGCGCGGTCGATTTGGCCAATCGGTGCAAAGTGGCAGGTCGATATGGCCATGATCCGGCGTTAACTGGCCGTAAACCTCTGCGATATAAGCTTTCTTGGCGCGTCGCTTTTCAAACTCCTGTCCCAGAAAGCCTTGTGCTTGTTTGGTGCGGGCAAAAATCATCACGCCAGAGGTGTCACAATCCAGCCGATGCACCAACAAGGTATCCCAATGCGCCTTTTGCAGGCGAGAGGTCAGGCAATCCTCGCGGCCTGCCAGTTTGCCCGGCACCGACAGCAGACCCGCTGGTTTGTTCACCACGATGATTTGCGCATCTTTGTATAGGATGTCCAACGGCAGATCGGGCGGATTGTAGATAAAATCCGGGATCATACGATGCTGTGGCCTGCTGCTTTCAGGCTGGCGGCAAGGTGGCGGATATGGGCGGGGCCAACTTCGCAACAGCCGCCGACGATGGTTGCGCCAAGTTTGACCCATTCCATCGCGAAAGCTGTGTATTTCTCGGGGGATAGGTCGTGGCGGTGGGTGTAGTCTGGCGCAGCAACAGCATCGGGCAATGGCAGGCTTGAGATTTCGCTAAAGCCATTGGCGTAGGCGCCGAACGGCAGGCCCATCTGTGACAGCTCGCTCAGGGCGGCCAGCATCGCCTCGGGCATCGAGCAATTTGCCAGCACGGCTGCGGTGGGATGCGCCGCGATCAGATCGCGCAGGCCAGCAATCGGCTCGCCCGAACGCAGGCGGCTGCCGTCACGATCATCGACAGAAACCGACAACCAAACCGGAAGACCCGCAGCCTGAGCGCCCTGCAGGGCCCCCCGGGCGAGGTCAAGCGATGACATGGTTTCCAGCAGAATCACATCGACATGTGGCGCAAGGATGCGGGCCTTTTCGGCGTAAAGCGGCGCAGAAACCGCGACGGGCGGCGTCAGGTCAGGGCGATAGGATTCGCCCAACGGCCCCATGGACCCGGCGATAATCCCCCGGCCTGCCTTGGCTTTCGACTCATGCGCTTCCATCAACGCGCGCAGGTGCAAAGCGTGATACAGCGCGTCCAGCCCAACCCCTTCCAGGCGATCATGCAGGATATTATAGGTGTTGGTGGTGGCCACCGAGGCCCCGGCAGCAAAATAATCATCGTGAATCGCGCGGACCAAACCGGGGTGGTCGATCATCACCCGAGTCGCCCAAAGCGGCGTCGGATCATCGCCCGAGCGCGCGACCAATTCCTGGCCCATGCCACCGTCGAGAAGGGTAATCTGCATCATTCACTCCGTGATCAATCGCGCAGCCAAAGCCGCAAACAGCACCGCCGCAACCTTGTTCAGCATGCCCATCCTCGCGGCAATAGCATGACCCGCGCGCCCTGCCAAATAGCCATAGCCGACTGTGATCAGCGTGCCGGTGATGCCAAATATCGTGCCGAGCAGCAAAATCTGCATCCAGACTGGGCCGCCGTCAGAATTTACGAATTGCGGCAAGAAGGCCAGCATGAACAGGATCGGTTTGGGGTTCAGCATATTGGTCAGCGCGCCTTTGCGCAACGCAGACCAGCCGGAATTTTGACCATTGCGGCCGGTTACCTCGCCAGTATCCCGCCAGGATTTCCAAGCGATATAAAGCAGATAGGCGGCACCGGCATATTTGATTGCATGCAACGCCATCGGGTTCGCCGCGATCAATGCCGACAACCCAAACGCCGAAAGTGCAACATGCCACAGCGCGCCGATGCCCACACCAAGACCTGCCATCACCCCCGCACGCGGGCCGCCTTTTAGACCCGAGGCGGTTGCGAAAAACACATCCTGACCGGGTGTGAGGTTTACCAACAGACCACCGGCGATGAAAGTTGCCAGGTTGCCGGGGCCGATGTCAGTGATGATCTGCCACATAAAGCCATCGGCCCTTCGATCTTAAGCCGTTGTAATATTATAGTAATCGCCCTTGTCTTCGATGCACCAATTCTGGGTGATCTGAAGCCCTGTCGCGCCGTCGAGACTGCCTGCGGCTATGCTGATCCGGTTTTCGCCGACGGGTTCCCAGAACAGGCTGGAACCGCAAATGCCACAAAAGCCGCGCCGCGCTTTGTCCGAAGATTGAAACCAGCGCAGACCAGTGCTTTCAACCAGCCTGAATCGATCCAACGGAACCGCCGTTGCCGCCCAGAAATGCCCCGAGGTTTTCCGGCACTGCGAGCAATGGCAGGCAAAAACGTCGCGCAAAGGGGCGTCGGCCTCAAACCGCACTTGGCCGCACAGACAACCGCCTTTCATGCCGCGTCCTTGAACACTTCGGCCAGCAAAGGCACCAACCAATCTTCATCAGTTTTGGTGAAGGCCGCAGGGGTGTTGCTGTCCAGATCAAGCACGCCCAGCAATTGACCAGCACCGTTCCAGACCGGCAGCACCAGTTCGGATTTTGTTGAAGACGAGCAGGCGATATGGCCGGGAAACGCATCAACATCCGGCACATTCTGGACTTGGCCCGTGCGCGCGCAAGCTCCGCAAACGCCGCGCGAAAACGGGATGACAAGACAGCCGTGACCGCCTTGGTAAGGGCCTATTTTCAGCATGTTAGGTGCAGTGACCCGGTAAAACCCCGTCCAGTCGGCGAAAGGATGCGCGTGGTGCAACTCGCAGGCCACGGTGGCCATCAGTGCCACCGTATCGGTTTCGCCATGGGTCAGCGCGCGGATGGATTCAATGATGTCTTGCATTTCAATACCCCAAAGCGCAGCCATCTTTGCGCGGATCCGACGCGCCGATCAGGATGCCGGTGTCGTCAATCAAAATGCTTTGTGCGCCGCCGATCGGCTCGGGCGAGAGCGACACCGCGTGACCCATCTGCGCCAGTTCGGCGCGCACCTTCTCGGTGTAGCCGCTTTCCACGCGCATGCCATCTTCACCGGAGAAGCAACGTGGCGCGTCGATCGCGGTTTGCGCATCCAGCCCGAAATCGACCATGTTGGTGACAAAACGCGCATGTCCGCAGGGCTGATACGCGCCACCCATTACGCCGAAGGGCATGATAACCTTTCCATTTTTACGCAACATCCCCGGAATGATCGTGTGCATCGGCCGTTTGCCACCGCCTGCCTCGTTGGGGTGGCCGGATTTCAGGCTGAAGCCAGCACCCCGGTTCTGGAAGTTGATGCCAAATTTCTGCGAGGCAATCCCGGCCCCGAAGCCCCAGAAAATCGAGTAAATCAACGACACCGCCATGCGATCCTTATCAACCACGGTGATGTAGATTGTGTCTTTATGCACGGATTCCGACAAAGGTTCGGCTGCGGCCATCGCGCGGTTGGGGTCAATGAGCGCCGCCAATTTGGCAGCGGTTTCAGGCGAAAGCATGTGATCCAGCCGCGGCGTCGCTTCGGCAATGAAGCGGTTGCGGGCGTCATAGGCCAGTTTTGCGGCCTCTGCCTCGATATGCGCGCGCTGGGTGCCGAAAGGGTCCATCGCGGCCAGATCGAAATGCTTCAGGATATTCAGCATCAAAATTGCGGTCGCACCCTGACCATTTGGCGGATGCTCGACCAATTCGGTGCCTTTGTAGTCGCCCGCAATCGGATCGGTGTAAGTGCATGCAGTTGCAGCAAAATCTTCGAGCGTGTGGCTGCCACCCATGGCTTGCAGCGACGTGACCATGTCTTCGGCAACTTCGCCCTCATAAAAACCTGCGCGGCCTTCGCGGGCCACACGACGCAGCACTTCGGCTTGGCCGGGGGCGCGGAAAACTTGGCCGACCTTGGGGATAGCGCCGTCAAGCAGGTAGAATTTGCGCGCATCTCCTTGCAGATCGGGGCCATCCTCGGCCCAGTCAAAGGCCACGCGCGGGGCCACGGGCACGCCTTCATCGGCGTAGCGAATTGCCGGAGCCAGCACGCGGTCAAGGCCCAGTTTGCCCCAATCGGCCGACAAGCGGCAAAATGCGTCAATCGCCCCCGGCACCGTCACCGGATCCACGCCGCGCACCGGCACACTGGACAGGCCACGCGCGCGCAGCGCATCAGCCGAATAGGCCTTTGGTGCGCGACCCGAGCCGTTCAGGGCGATGACACGCTCTTCACCCGCAGGCTTGATCAACACAAAGCAATCACCGCCGATCCCGGTCATTTGCGGCTCGCAGATCCCCAGCAGAACCGCACCGGCGATGGCGGCATCTACGGCATTGCCGCCTGCCTCGAGCGTCTCAATCGCGACCTTGGCGGCCAAAGGGTGAGATGTGGCGCAGATGCCGTTGCTGGCATAGATCGCTGAGCGGCCGGGGGCCTGAAAGTTGCGCATGCGAATATCCTCCTGTTGGCCGGAGCCTAGGGAGTTGCGGGGGGATTTCCAAGAGGGGGGAATTCCAGCAGCAAGTTGAACCTCGGCGCCACGAACTGGGTGGGGGCTTTATCCGCAGCGCCGAGGGAAGCTTTATGCAGCTATCCTCCTAATATCAGCAGTGTTGAGGGTGGTTTTAGGGGGAAAATTTGGCGATCAGGCGGCAGTTCTGACGAATTTGAAACAATTCCGCTTCAAGCGGGCGATTGTTGTGTGTCCAGCCGAAAGCTTAACAAATTGCGACCGTTGTCGCGGCTGTAAGTCAGGTCTTTTGTCAGGCTGCGAATCAAGTGCCAGCCAAAGCCGCCTTCTGGCAGATCTTCAAAAGCCCCCAATGGTGCCAGCACGCCGCTGGGCAGCTTGCCGTCGGGCATTGGCAGCCCGGTGTCCGATATCCGGCACAGCAATTCGTTCTGCCGCAGCTGCAGGGTGATTTCGATTTCACCGTCGTGGTGAGCATAGGCGTGTTCAACGATATTGTTCAGCGCCTCTGCCAGCACAATTTCGGCGGTGCCGCGGCCATCTTCTGGCAAGCTTTGCAGCAAAAGCGTGTCGAGCAAGTCACGCAAGCCATCGCGCACCGCCGTTTGACGGCCCGGAATTGTCAGCCGAATAGTGGAACTGAGGTCGCGCGCCTTGGCGTTCATCGGGCTACCCCACCTGCCGCAACCCATCGGGAAGTTGGTCGTGGATGGTAAAAATGCTGTCCATCCGGGTCAGGCGAAACACTTTTTGCACAGTGGCGGTCAGCCCAGACAGTTCCAGCTTACGATCCGGCCCCAAGGCTTTCATCACCGCCACCACAGCGCCCAAGCCGCTGCTGTCCAGAAATGCCACCCGCGACATATCCAACACCACCCGTAAAGACGGGGCTTGCGTCAATTCGCGCATGCGGTCTTTGAAATGAATTGCCCCCGCCGCGTCGATGCGGTCGCCGAAGGCGGTGACCACGATCATTTCGCCACGTTGTTCTGCCACAAGCTCCATCTGCCCGGCCCTTTCCTGACTAACTTTTATCAGGGTAAGGACAACTCGTTACCGTTTGGTAAGCGGCGTCAAATATTTGCAGAGAATTGGATCAGTTCAGTTGGAATTGCAGCGGGTAGCGGCCATTCTCAAAATCGCCAAACAGATCGGGCAGATCGGGGTGGCTGACGGGCTCACCGGTTTCATCCGGCACAAGATTTTGCTCAGAGACATAGGCGACATAGTAGCTTTGGTCGTTCTCGGCCAGCAGGTGATAGAACGGCTGATTGCGCGAGGGGCGGGCGTCTTCGGGGATGGCGTAATACCATTCCTCGGTGTTGGAAAACATCGCATCTACGTCAAAAACCACGCCGCGAAACGGGTGCTTGCGATGACGCAGCACCTGCCCGATGTGGTATTTGGCTGCGGTCTTTAGCATGGTCTGTTTGCTCTCCATGCAGCCTTGATAATCGCTTGCATGGGCAGTGTCTATTCCACAGGCGCGCTGTGGGGGAAACAGTCTGTGTTGGGCAGTGGCCTAGTCGTGGCGGAGTTTGGCGCACCTGAAATCCGCCGATCCGGGGGCTTTGCACGGGATTGTCATGTCAAATCGAAGAGATGCCCATTTCATCGGCAGGATTTTTCTCGTATTATTGCCACAAAATAAAAACGTGAGGGGCAAATGAGCAGACTTCTCCGTGCGTCGATATTGCTGTTGGCCCTTGCGTCTTGCGGGGGTGGAAGCGGTTCGGCGCCGAAAAATATGGACGACGCTTGCGAGATTTTGCGCCAGCGGCCGACCTACTTCAAGGCGATGAAAGCCACCGAACGCAAGTGGGGCGTGCCTGTGCATGTCCAGATGGCCGCGATTTATCAGGAAAGCAAATTCATCGGCAATGCGCGCACACCGCATCAATTTGCCTTGGGCGTGATCCCGATGGGGCGGCAATCTTCGGCCTATGGCTACAGTCAGGCGCTGGATGGCACTTGGGATGAATATCAGCAAGAACAGCGCCGCTTTGGGGCCAAGCGCGACCGGATCGGCGATGCCACCGACTTCATGGGCTGGTACATGAGCCAGAGCAACCAGCGGCTGGGCATCTCGATGAACGACGCCGAGTCGCAGTATCTGGCCTACCATGAAGGGCGGACCGGCTATGCCAACCAATCCTATCTTGAAAAGCCGTGGCTGGTGGATGTCGCCGCCGCGATTGGGCGGCGGTCGCAGATGTATGCCGAACAGCTGAGCTATTGTCGGCGCTAGCGGCCGCGGCGTTCGATTTCGTCGGTGATGTTGAACAGGCTGGCGCTGTAATTGCTGCCGGTTTTCAGATTGCCCAAGATCACTGTCGTTTGCTGACCCAGATCATCGGTGATCACCCACTGCCGCAGGGTGGTCGGGTTGGCGGTGAACATCAGCGCGATCTGGCCGTATTCGGGATGTGCTGGATCTTGGGCAACAACCTGAGTGGCGTTCTTCACCTCGGTATGGCCGACCACGGTTTTGGCGCGGCCAAGATCGACATTCGCGGCGAGGATCAGGTTCAGCGGCGTGCGCTTCAGCGGGTATTGCTCGGGCGCCTGATTTGATTTGGCGTCGAAAATCGCGACGTTGCCGCTGGAAGCCAGCACCAGCGATTTGTCGGGTGGGGCGTATTCAAACCGGATCCGGCCGGGGCGCTTGATGATCAGCTTGCCCGTGGCGATCGAGCCATCGGCGTTGACTTGGGTGAATTCGGTTTCTGCCGTGGTCAGACCGTTCAGATAGCCCGAAAGCTCTTTCAAGCCGATTTTGTCGGCCCAGGCGGGGGCTGCAAGCAGGATCAGGGCGAGCGGGGCTATCAGGGCGCGAATTGGTTTCATAGGCCTCATATAATGCAGCACAGCGGGGCCTGCATCCCCTTTGCGATCACTTGGCGGAGAGATGCCGAGATAGTTTTCGTGAGCGGTCCCAACGCGGGACCAAATTTTATCTTGTGAAAACAGATAGATGACATGGTCGATTTAACGAAGATTTAACACTTTTCGCTTGAGCCGCGGCGGAAGCCTTCTGCAAAAGCATTTTTTACCAATGTAAACGCCTTGCGTTTCATACTGGCTTAAATATCCCCCGCGGAGCGTTCCACAGTTTCAAGTTGCGCGCCCCTTGCCCGTGGGGCCATTGCGGTTACAATGCGGGCGACCCTAGCCAAGGACACATCCATGTCGATCAAAGCCCCGGAAACCCAGATTGTCACCCATTGGAAAATCGCCTGCGATGGCGGTGAGGGCGCTTTGGGGCATCCGCGCGTCTGGCTGACCATCCCGGAAGACAGCGGGTTTGTCGAATGTGGCTATTGCGACAAACGGTTTGAGATCGACCGCGCCCATGCGCATGACGATCACTAGGCTTTGCGCGCGCGGTTTTTGATCCGGGCCGCGACGGCGCTGATTTGCCTGCCATTGCTTTACTTTGCGGCGGGGTTTGCGGGCGCACTGATCCCCGGCAAACATGCGGATTTGCCCGCAGGCACGGATGTGCTGATTGGGCTGGCGCGTGCGCCGATCCACTATGATTTTCTGTTGCCAATGTCGCCGGAACTGCGCGCGCGCTATGGTTTTGCCAGCAACGCAGGCGTGCCGATGGATGCGCCGCAGGCGGAATGGTTGCTGGTGGGTTGGGGGTCAGAGGCGTTTTACACCTCGGCTGGCAGCTACGGCGATATGAAGCCGGGGGCGGTGTGGACGGCGATCAGCGGCGACAGCGCGGTGCTGCATCTGGATGTGGCGGGCGATGTCTCGGGCTTGGATGGCATCAGCTATTTCACGCTATCGGATGCGCAATATCAGGCCTTGCTGAACAGCTTGGATGCAAATTTCCGCCGCGATCAGACCGGCGCGCCGCTGCCGCTGGGGGCACATTTCAACGATCACGATGCGTTTTTTGAAGCCAAGGGCGATTTCAGCATCCTTCATCCCTGCAATGCCTGGCTGGGTGAGACGTTGCGCAGCGCGGGCGTGCCATTTGGCATCTGGACGCCGACGCCGCAAGCGGTGGAGCTGTCTTTGCGCTGGTATGGCCAGTGATCGCGCGGTGACACCTGCCAATAGCGCCAAGCCGCCCCGGACTTGATCCGGGGCCTCATGGTCAGCAAAGAGGCCCCGGATCAAGTCCGGGGCGGCGGGGCGCAGGTTGCGATCCTGCGCGTGGCATCAAGGCTGGAACGCGGGGCGGCTTCGTGGCAATACTTGCCTCTGAAATAGCGAAGGGGCGTGGCGGATCATGACATTCGGCAAGGGCAATCACCTGCATCTGATCGACGGCTCGGCGTTTATTTTCCGGGCCTATCACGCCTTGCCACCGCTGACGCGCAAATCCGATGGCATGCCGGTGGGGGCGGTTGCGGGGTTTTGCAACCTTTTGTGGAGCGAGCTGACCTCAACCCGCAAGGAAACCGCGCCGACGCATCTGGCGGTGATTTTCGATGCGGGGTCGATCACCTTCCGCAATGAGATTTATGATAAATATAAGGCGAACCGGCCCGAGTTGCCCGAGGATTTGCGGCCTCAGTTTGTATATACCCGCAAGGCCACCAAAGCGTTCAACGTCGCCTGTATTGAACAAGACGGCTATGAGGCCGACGATATCATCGCCACCTTTGCGCGGCGCGCGCGGGAAGCCGGCGGCACGGTGACGATCATATCATCAGACAAAGACCTGATGCAGTTGATCGGCGACGGCGTCGATATGCTGGACCCGATGAAGAACAAGCGGTTGGGTCTGGAAGAGGTGTTTGAAAAGTTTGGCGTGGCCCCCAACCGGGTGGTTGATGTGCAGGCTTTGGCCGGGGATTCGGTCGATAACGTGCCGGGCGCGCCGGGGATCGGCATCAAGACGGCGGCTTTGCTAATTCAGGAATATGGCGATCTGGAAACCCTGCTGGAGCGCGCGGGCGAGATCAAGCAACCCAAGCGGCGCGAGGCATTGGTCGACAACGCCGACCTGATCCGCATTTCCAAGCGCTTGGTGCAGTTGGACGGCGATATGCCGCTGGACATTGGTTTGGATGAATTGGAGGTCAAGCCCGTTGAGGCCGAGGTGGTGATGGGCTTCTTGCAAGAGATGGAATTCACCACGCTGACCAAGCGGGTTTCGGAACGGTTGAAAGTGGCCGCCCCTGTGGCCGATACCGCCAAACTGGTCGAAGCAGATGAGCTGGCCGAGGCGGTGCAGGTGCCGTTCGATGTGGCAGGTTACGAGAAGATCGACACGATGGCCGCGCTTGACGCTTGGATCGCGCGGATTGTCGAGGTGGGTCATGTTGCGGTGGATACCGAGACGACCTCACTTGACGAGGTGCAGGCGGAACTGGTGGGGATTTCGCTTTGCGTCGACGCCGGGCGCGCTGCCTATATCCCGCTGGGGCATAAGCAGGGCGGTGGCGATCTGTTTGGCGGTGCTGAATTGGTGGCGGGGCAGTTGGGGCTTGATCAGGTGTTGGCAGCCTTGAAGCCGGTGCTGGAGGATGCTTCGGTGCTGAAAATCGGCCAGAACATGAAATACGACTGGAAGATTTTCAAACGCTACGGCGTCGAGGTTGGCCCGTTTGACGACACCATGTTGATGAGTTCCGCGATGCAGGCGGGCCTGAACGGGCATGGCATGGATGCGTTGTCCGAGAAGTATTTGGGGCACACCTGTATTCCGATCAAAAGCTTGCTGGGGTCGGGGAAAGCTCAGGTCACGTTTGATCGTGTTGGGATCGACGATGCGGTGAAATACGCGGCCGAGGATGCCGATGTGACTTTGCGCTTGTGGGCGATGTTCAAGCCGCAACTGCACCGCGCCCGCGTGACGACGGTGTATGAGACGTTGGAGCGGCCTTTGGTGCCCGTGTTGGCCCGGATGGAGATGGCCGGGGTGCAGGTGGATCGGCAAACGCTGGCGCGGATGTCGGGGGCGTTTGCGCAAAAGATGTTGGGGCTGGAGGCCGAGATCCAAGAGGCGGCGGGGCAGCCGTTCAATGTAGGCAGCCCCAAGCAGTTGGGCGAAATTTTGTTTGATAAGCTGGGCTTGCCGGGGGGTGAAAAAGGCAAGACTGGCGCCTATGCGACCGGGGCGGATATTCTGGAGGATCTGGCGACCGAGCATAAACTGCCGGGGTTGGTGCTGGATTGGCGGCAGTTGGCCAAGCTGAAATCGACCTATACGGATGCGTTGCAGGATCATATCAATCCTGAGACGGGGCGGGTGCATACGTCGTATTCGATCACCGGGGCGGTGACGGGGCGCTTGGCCTCGACCGATCCGAATTTGCAGAACATCCCGATCCGGTCCGAGGAGGGGCGGCGTATCCGCGAGGCGTTTGTGGCGCCAAAGGGCAAGGTGCTGGTGTCGCTGGACTATAGCCAGATCGAGCTGCGGATTCTGGCGCATGTGGCGGATATTGCCTCGCTGCAGCAGGCGTTCAAGGACGGCATTGATATTCACGCACTGACGGCGTCAGAGATGTTCAACGTGCCTTTGTCTGAGATGACTTCTGACATTCGCCGCCGCGCGAAGGCGATCAATTTCGGCGTGATCTATGGGATTTCCGGCTTTGGTCTGGCGCGGAACCTGCGGATTCCGCGGGCCGAGGCGCAGGGCTTTATTGATCGTTATTTTGAGCGGTTTCCGGGCATCAAGGAATATATGTCGGATACCGTGGCTTTTGCGCAGAAGAACGGTTTTGTGCAAACTCTGTTTGGTCGGAAAATCCACACGCCCGAGATCAATGCCAAGGGGCCGGGGGCAGGGTTTGCCAAACGAGCGGCGATCAACGCGCCAATTCAGGGCACTGCGGCGGATGTGATCAGGCGCGCGATGATCAGGATGCCCGCGGCGATTGAAGCGCTGCCTGCGACCATGCTGTTGCAGGTGCATGATGAACTCTTGTTCGAGGTGGAAGAAGGCGCGTCCGAGGCACTGATCAAGGTTGCGAAGGATGTGATGGAGGGGGCCTCACATCCCGGCGTGCATCTGAAGGTGCCTTTGACGGTCGAGGCGGGCGTGGGGGCGACTTGGGCTGCGGCGCATTGAGCCGACAGCGGGGGCTAGCCCCCGCACCCCCAGGATATTTGAGCAGAGAGGATGACCAAGAGTGATCGAAGACTGGCCGGAACTAAAGGCGTTTGCTTTAGGGCTGGAATTGCCCGAGATCACGCTGGCAACGCCTTGGGAGCATGAGGCGTTGAAGGTGTTTGGCAAGATGTGGTGTTATTGGTCGTATTACGAGAATGGCGCGGTGTTTAAGGCCAGCCGGGATGAGCGCGAAATGTTGATGGCGGCCGCGCCTGATACGTTTTTCCTGCATCCGCATTATGCGAAATATGATCTGGTTTTGGTGCGCGGCGGGCGGATTGATCCGGCTTGGGCCAAGGTGCGGCTGGTGCGACAATGGCGTGATGCGGCACCGAAGCGGTTTTTGCAGGAATGGGATGCACGATGACGCCGCTGGCTTTTGCGACGCCTTCCGATTGGCACGATTGGTTGGCCGCCCATCATGACAGCGCCAGTGAGGTTTGGGTTTTGTATCACAAGAAGGGGTCGGGCGTGGCCTCGATCGACTGGCAACAGGCGGTGGTCGAGGCGTTGATCTGGGGCTGGATTGATGGCATCCGTAAGACGCAATCTGAAACCCAATGGATTCAGCGCTTTACGCCGCGCAAGGCGGGTTCCGCCTGGAGCCAGATCAACCGCGCCCATGTTGAACGGTTGATAACCGAGGGGCGGATGCAGGCGGCGGGCTTGGCGGCGGTTGCGGTGGCTCAAGCGAATGGCCGTTGGGAGGCCACCTATTCGGGCGGCAAGGGTGCCGATCTGCCGCAGGATTTTCTGGATGCTTTGGCGGCGGGCCCGCAGACAGCGCGCGACCAGTTTGCCCGTCTGGATGCCAAGGGCCGCTTTGCAATTTACTATCGTTTGACGACGGCGAAGCGGCCAGAAACCCGCGCCAAACGGATGGCGGAGTGTCTGGCAAAGTTGGAGAAAGGCGAGGCGCTGTTTTGAACCCCAATCCCGGCGCCGCCCGGGACTTGGCCCGGGGCCCTTCTCCGCAAGCATGAGGCCCCGGATCAAGTCCGGCGCGGGGTCGGTTATGCGCGGTCGATGCGTAATTGGTAGCAGTTGTTGCGCGCCGAGCGGATGTGGACATAGGCGATGCGTGGGTCGTTCAGGCGGGCTGCGGCCTCGGCGGCGATGCTGTTGGTTGGCACGACCGCGCCTGTGCCGTAGACGATGCGGTTTTCGGCAGAGTAGCCCCTGATGATGAAGTTGGGCGAGGCGAGGATCGCTGGGGTTTCGGTGCCTCCACCTGCTGCACAAGCGTCAGCGCATAGAAAGATCGGTCCGATTTCCGCATAAGGCTGTGGTTCGGGAAAAGGGCGGTGGGCGAGGATCAGCATTTCTGCGCCCTCGGCGATCATTTTCAGGCAATGGCGGCAGGGATTGCCCGCGCCTGTTGCGATGTGACGCTCGGGCGCTTGGCCATTGGCGTCGGGGCTGCCCGCCTGATAGGCGCGCGCGGTTTCGGTGGGGATGGCGGTGAAGCGGATCATGGGGGCCTCTGGGTTGCGATGCCCCCAGATAGCGCCGCGATCAGCGCGCAGGCGACCCGAAACCTGCGGTTAACGCTTTGGCGTTATCTTTAGGCGGAACCCACTCCAAAGCGGCCCAATTCTGAGGCGCGCTATGAGATTGAAGCCTAAACCACCCTAACGCTGGATCAGCGGCCCCATGACTTTGCCGCCCAAGATATGCAGGTGGTAATGCGGCACTTCCTGCATGCCATGTGCGCCCGCGTTGGTGATGGCACGGTAGCCTTGACCTGGTGCCACGCCGACAATCTCACACACCTTGGCGCAGGCGCGGTGGAAATCCACGATTTCCTCGGCGGATGCCATGGCTGCGAAGTGATCAAACGTCGCGTAGGGGCCTTTCGGGATCACCAGCACATGCACCGGGGCATGCGGGGCGATGTCGTGGAAGGCGAGGGTATGCTCGGTCTCCAGCACGGTTTTGTTGGGGATTTCACCGCGCAGGATACGGGCGAAGATGTTTTGGGGGTCGTAAGCATAGGGCATGGGTCAATCCACAAACAGATATTCGGTGGCAGCGATTTCGCGGGCCTTCTCGGGGCTTATGTCAAGAAATTCGGCCAGAGGCACGGTGTTTTCGTCGATGCTGGCGCTTTGGCGCACGCGCAAAAGGTTGGGGAAACCCGCGTCACGGATGCGGTCGCCCTCAAATTTCACATCATAGCGGATGGTGGGCAGCAGACGCTCAATCGTGTCTTTGGGGGTGGATTCGCTGGCAAGACCGACGCGGATCGCATGGCCAATCAGATAGTCGTCGGTAAAGTCGCACTCGATCTCAAGCAGGCGGACCTTGGCTTTGTCGTTGTAGAAATCCTGCATCAGATCGACATTGGCGGGGTCGATGCAGACCACCAGCTGATCGGTTTGCCAATAATCAAACAGCACGCGCATCAAGGCGCGGCGGTGGCGGGTGCGCTTTTCCAGCGTCGATTGGATGCCGCCAAGGTCGGGCAGCGGGGTCGATGCCTCGTTGAACAGATAGTCCAGCGCGGGCAGGTTGGTGACTTGGCGCACACGTTCCACCAGACGTTTGGCGACGTGCCATTTCTTGCAGGTGACCATCATCAGGGTGCGGTGGCGGCCAAGCGAGCTTTCGGTTTCCCAGAAGCGGGGGGCAAAACGGCGACCCACGCGGCCCCGGCCCGAGATGAATTTGAACAGCGAGCGGCCTTCGTTGGAGATCGCAAAGCGCACGCCTTTGGCCGCGTAAAGTTTGCCCAAACGGTCTTTGAGATCTTTCGCATCGGGGCTGATCTTGCGGGCGAACAGGTAATCCTGACTGATCAAAAGGTCGTAGTTGTCGTTATAGAACGTCACCGGCATGCCGTAATCGGTGAACATCAGGAAGGTCAGGGTGCGCGTGCGCAGTTCATGCTCGGGCACGATATGGCGGACGATGGTTTGAAAGAACGTCTCATCCGGGATCCATGTGGTGCGAAAAAACCGCATCACATCGCGGCGTTTCTTGGTGAATTCCAGCACGGATTCGACGGTGCGGCGGCGCAGGCACCACCATTGACTGCCAATTTGCATGGCGATGTCGGCTGGCACTTTGCGGGTCAGGCCCAGTTTGTCTTGCCAGTGCATCGAGGCGTAGAACAGCTTTTTGTGGGTGCGTTCATTGAAGTAATGCCGGTAGATCAGGCGTTCTTCCTTGATGCCGGTCTTGATCCAATCCGAGTTGAAGTAGTCGAAGCTCTCGATGTAATCGACTTCTTCGCGGTCAAGGAATTTCTGGGCGAATTCGGCGGATTTGATCGGCATGCAATCGCCGGACAGCATGTAAAAATGGGTGGCGCGAGGGAAAGCGTCAACCGCGGCTTCGACGGCCATCAGCGTGGCTTCGACCAAGGACCATTCGCCCCAGCCGCATTTGGCCCGGCGCTTGGTGAAGACCACATTCGGGTTTGCGGCAAGGCTGCTGTGGATCTTGTCAAAATCGGCGGCTTTGGCGCGGCCGTCGAAGTGGATGGCGACAAAATCACCAACCGCTGTCAGACGCTGGGCCTGAGCGATGATCCCTTCGGGGTCTTTGTGGCAGAGCAGGAGGTAGGCGATTTTGGCCATTTGGTGAACATTATACCCTTGAACGCATCATTGTTTCCTTGAATAGCTTAAAGGGACATTGAAAAGACAGAGTTTGTTTGCTTTTTTGTGGCTGATTGAGCTTGTGCCAGTGAGAGGCGCGGGCGGTGAAGGAGTGCGGCATGGGTTTCCCCGGAACTTGGATGACAGAGTCGGAATCGGTGGTCTATCGGGTGGTGCCGAAATGCGCCTGCTCGACCATCGGGCAGATCATGTTTTACTCCGATCATGGCAAGTTTTTCGATGGCGACATCCATGACGCCACGGGTGGCATGCACAAATGGGCGATTGAGGCGAGCCAGCCGCTGATTGAGCGCAACGTGAAGACCCATAAATCTTATGCCTTTACCTGTGTGCGCAACCCCTACACACGGATTCTGTCATCCTTTTTCGATAAGATTTGCGGGATTCAGCGTAACGGTAAGCGCTATCGTGGCAATCTGGTGCCGCTGTTGGTGCAGAAATACGGCATCGAGGTGGGCGGCGATGATGGGCAGGGCGAGTTCGATCAGATCGCCAGTTTCCGCCGCTTTTTGCTGTTCGCGCGTGACACCATCCGGTTCAAAAAGCCGATGGAGCCGGATATTCACTGGTCTGCGATGGCGGGGCATGTGTCGACCTATATCGTCAACGGCGGGCGCTATGACAAGATTTTCTTCACCGAAAAATTCGATGACGGCATGGGTGCTGTGCTGAAGAAAATCAAGGTAAAGCATAAGGTTGATCTGAAGAAGATCCCGAAGTTCAACGAAAGCGAAGGCCATGGTCCCAAGCGTTTGCACCCGGTTGAGGACTACTTTGACGATCTGTCGCGGCACTTGGTCTGGGAAATCTACAAGCGCGATTTCCAGCTGTTCAAATATGATTTCGACAATCCGGGTAACAAGATGCCGATTGGCGAGATTGATCTGGATGAGGTGCATGCCAAGCTGGGCGATTGAGGCGGGCCGGGTATGGGGGTTTCACACCCCCAGGCTGGCTTGTGCCAAGCCAGCCTCCCCCGTGGGATATTTTTGAGCAGATGAAAAATTTAAGATAAATTGTTCGGGATTTATTCCGGCAGCTTCATCACGATCTTGCCGATATGCCCCGAGCTTTCCATGCGCCAATGGGCAGCGGGGGCGTCGGTCAGGGGATATTCGCTGTCGATCACCACGCGGAATTTACCCTGCGCGATCATTGGCCAGATGTGGGTTTCGACCTGTTCTGCAATCGTCGCCTTGGCGGCGTCTGACTGCGGGCGCAGGGTTGATCCGGTCAGGGTGAGGCGGCGCATCATCATCTCGGCGAAGTTCAACTCGACCTTGGGGCCTTGCAGGAATGCGATCTGCACGAGGCGGCCATCATCGGCCAAGGCGCGGACATTGCGCGGCAGGTAGGGGCCGCCGACCATATCGAGGATCAGATCGAAGCCGCCCAGTTTTTTGGCCTCTTCGCTGAAGTCATCGGTTTTGTAGTTGAAGCATTGCTCTGCCCCCAATGCCTGAACCGCGCGGCATTTCTCATCTGTGCCTGCGGTGGCAAAGACGCGCGCGCCCAAGGCGGCGGCGATTTGCACCGCCGTGGTGCCGATACCAGACGAGCCGCCGTGGATCAGCACGCGCTCGCCTGCTTTCAAGCGGCCGCGCATCACCATGTTGGACCAGACGGTGAAGCAGGTTTCCGGCAGGCAGGCGGCTTGGCGCAATGTCAGACCCTCGGGGATCGGCAAGGCGTGGGATTCATGGCAGGCGGCGTATTCGGCATAACCGCCGCCGGGCAGCAGGGCGCAGACTTTGTCGCCGATTTGCCAGCGGCTGACGCCCGGCCCCATTGCGACCACTGTCCCCGCGCCTTCCAGCCCCGGCAGCGGCGAGGCATTGGCGGGGGGCGCGTAGGCGCCTGCGCGTTGCAGCGCATCAGGGCGGTTCACCCCGGCATAGGCGAGATGGATGATGATTTGGCCATGGCCGGGCACCGGGATTGGCAGCGATGCCGGGATCAAGACATCCGGGCCGCCGGGAGCAGAGATTTCCATCGCCAGCATCGACGAGGCCAAAGTTGGGGGCAGGGACATGCTGGACGCCTTTTATGGTTTATGGTGGCCGGGAAGATCGGTGGCGGGTTGTGGCGCGCGGATCTTTTCCAGAAGTTTCAGCGGGCCGCTGAGCAGGGCCTTGGCCAAGGGGTTTTCGCGGATCGCCGCCTTGGTCTTCTCAAACTGCATGATATTGGCAAGGCGGCGATCCAGAAACGCCCAAGTCTCGGCATTGTCGTCGGACTGATCGCCGAGCCAGAACAGCACCGTGGCCGAATAGACTGCCGAAAGCGTGGCGCGTTTGGAATACCAGTTCAGATCGGTCGAGGTGTCGCCAAGGCTGGTCCAGATCGCATCGGCAGTGGACCAGATCAGTTTGGCGCCTTCGGGGGCATTTTGCGGCAGGCTGAACAGGGTGGAGCCACGCCGGACAAGCTCTTTATCGGCATCTGCAAGGCGCAGTTTGATCGCAAGGGCGACACGATTGGTATAGCGCAGCGCTGTCAGATCGGTGCTGGCGAGGGCGTCCTGCATCGCGCGGTCACCCGCCTGATGATAGGCCACTGCAAGATCTATGCCGCCGCGCGGGAACAAAGCCTGTGCCAATGCTGGGGCTGCGCCCGAATCAGCGACGGCGGCTTGCAACGTGGTCTGCGACCAGCCATCAAAGGCCGCATGCGGCAAGCTTGCCTTCAGAATAAGGGTTTTCGCTGCTGTCATCGTGTCTTCCGAGGTGTTTTCGGTATCCATTGTGATCCCCTTCTTTGCGCACGGTAGACAAAGCCGCGGGGCTTTGCTATGCGCGCCATGCCTGCACATTCAGTGCAACTCTAACTTAGGAAGGTGGTGACAACCACATGCAGGTCAGCGTCCGCGATAATAACGTTGAGCAAGCGCTCCGCGCCCTCAAGAAGAAGCTTCAGCGCGAAGGCGTGTTCCGCGAAATGAAACTCAAACAGCATTTCGAGAAACCCTCCGTCAAGAAAGCTCGCGAATCCGCCGAAGCCGTGCGCCGTGCGCGCAAGCTCGCTCGGAAGAAGCTTCAGCGCGAAGGCGGTATGTGATTTTGGCCTCAGGCCATGATTGCTAGACGTTAGCGACACTGGAGGAGCAATCCTCACCCGATTGACCCCCGCCCGCAAGGACGGGGGTTTTTCATTTCGCATCATATTTGGGCGTAGCGGCTTATATTTATGCGTGGGCCCGCCATTCACCCAGATCGCGGCTTATTGCCCCGTTTGCGGCAACCAAAAGCCACTGGCCGCGTTCTAGGTTGAGAACCGCGTGCGGTGTTACGACTTTGGGGCGAAGGGGCCGTTTATGCTTATGAGGTTTGGCTACGACATTACGGTGTCGTGCACGCAAGAGATGCCGATGATCTGTATGATGTCGGTGCGCGACGAGCTGCGCGAGTCCCTGCGGGTGCAGTCGGCGATGGTGACGACGCCAGAGGTGCCAACTTCGGTCTATCGCGATATGTTTGGCAATATGTGCCGGCGGATGGTGGCGCAGCCTGGCACCTTCAGCCTGCGCAATGATTGCACGATTGAGCTAAGCGGGCTGCCTGATCCGGTGATGCCTTGGCTGCGACCGACGCCGCTGGCCGATTTGCCGGATGAGGTGTTGATGTATCTGGTCGGCAGCCGCTATTGCGAGACCGATCGTCTGAGTCAGATTGCTTGGGATATGTTTGGCCATATTGCGCCGGGGTACGCTCAGGTGCAGGCGATTTGTGATTATGTTCACAACCATATCTACTTTAACTACATGAACGCGCGGGTGACGCGGACGGCGTATGAGGCGTGGCAGGAGGGCACTGGCGTGTGCCGCGATTTCGCGCATCTGGCGATCACTTTGTGCCGCTGCATGAACATCCCGACGCGCTATGTGAACGGCTATATCCCGGATATTGGAGTGCCGATCACTGGGCCGATGGATTTTTGTGCGTGGATGCAGGTGTATCTGGACGGCAGCTGGCACACGTTTGACCCACGCAACAATGTGCCGCGGATTGGCCGGGTTGAGGTCGCTTACGGGCGCGACGCGGCGGATGTGCCGCTGATCCACTCATTCGGGCCCCATATTTTGCAGAAGTTTACCGTTTGGGCGGATGAGGTGGTTTAAACCGCCAATGCAGTCGTTTTGACGACGGTACGCAGGGCGAAGCTGGATTGCATCTGCCGCACGCCGGGCAGGCGGCTTAGGTGCTGGCGGTGGATACGGGCGAAATCTTCGGTATCCTCGGCCATGATCTTGATCAGGTAATCGGCGGTGCCTGCCATCAGGTGACATTCGAGGATGTCGGGGACTTTGGCGACTTCGCGTTCAAAAGCGTCGAGCAGATCTTCGGCTTGGGATTGCAGGGTGATCTCGACAAATACCGTCGTTGGTTTGCCCATGCGCCGGGTGTTTAGCAGCGCCACATAGCCGTCGATATAGCCCGCTTCTTCCAGCAATTGCACGCGGCGGTGACAGGCCGAGGGCGACAGGTTCACCCGTTCTGACAGATCGGCGTTGGTGATGCGGCCGTCTTTTTGCAGCACACCCAAGATGCGGCGGTCGGTGGCGTCAAGATCGGAGGCCATGGTGAAAATCTTCCTGTTGCGCGCTATTTTTCGCAGAATCTATCACGGATGCGCTGCGAGGTCATCAAAGTTTCAAAGAATTTCTGGGAGTTCGGGTTCAAGCTGGCTGACAGGGAAGAGACTGTTATCAGGGAGAGAGCCTATGAAAATCGGATGTCCAAGGGAAATCAAACCGCAAGAATTCCGCGTCGGCATGACCCCCAATGCGGCGCGCGAGGCGGTGCTGGCGGGTCATGCCGTGATGATCGAAACTGGCGCGGGGCTGGGCGCTGGCTTTAGCGATGGCGATTACATCGCGGCGGGGGCTGCGATTGTTGGCACGGCAGATGAGGTGTTTGCGGCTGCCGATATGATCGTAAAGGTGAAAGAGCCGCAACCGGTGGAGCGGGCTCGGCTGCGTCCGGGGCAGGTTTTGTTCACCTATCTGCATCTGGCACCAGACCCGGATCAGACGCGGGATTTGCTGGCCTCGGGGGCGACCTGCATCGCGTATGAGACGGTAACGGATGATCGCGGCGGCTTGCCGTTGTTGGCACCGATGTCGGAAGTGGCGGGTCGGTTGGCACCGCAGGTTGGCGCGTGGACCTTGCAAAAGGCCAATGGCGGGCGCGGCGTGTTGATGGGTGGCGTGCCCGGCGTGTTGCCTGCAAAAGTGCTGGTGATTGGGGGCGGCGTGGTCGGCACCCATGCGGGCAAGATCGCGGCGGGCATGGGCGCGGATGTGACGGTGCTGGATCGGTCCGTCAACCGGCTGCGTTATCTGGATGATGTGTTCGGCGGGCAATTCAAATGCGGTTATGCCGATGCGGCGACGACGATTGAGCTGGCACGGCAGGCCGATCTGATCATCGGTGCGGTGCTGATCCCCGGTGCGGCGGCGCCCAAGCTGATCAGCCGCGCGCAATTGGCCGAGTTGAAGCCGGGGGCGGCCTTGGTGGATGTGGCGATTGATCAGGGCGGCTGCTTTGAGACATCACGCGCGACCACGCATCAGGACCCGATTTATGAGGTGGATGGCATCATGCATTACTGCGTGGCGAACATGCCGGGCGCGGTGGCGCGGACCTCGACCCAAGCTTTGGGCAATGCGACGTTGCCCTTTATGATGGCCTTGGCGAACAAGGGCTGGAAGCGGGCTTGCGCCGAGGACAAGCATTTGCTGGCCGGACTGAACGTGCATGCGGGCAAGCTGACCTATGCGGCGGTGGGCGATGCTTTGGGCTTGCCTGTCATCACCGGGGCCGAGGCTTTGACGATCTGATCGGGGATGCGTTTGTGGCGGGCATCGAGCCCGCCACAAACGCGCTGCCGGGTTTGCTGTGCCGCGCGTCGGTTATCCCGCCCAATGGCTGGCCCTAGTCTTTGCGACTGTTGCGGGGGCGATCAAAGATCCTGTTGGCTTGGCGATTTTCAGGAAGATATGCGACCAGCTTGTTGTTCGCATCGTTCAGGTAGAGCCTGCCGCAGGTGCTACATTCCCAAGCCAATCGACTTGTTTCGGCGCGCCTGATCTGCATCGCAACCCGCGCCTTGTCTGCGCTGGTATCCTCGATCGCGGCGTCGATGCTGTCGAGAAAATCCAGATAATCCTTGTCGCCGATGATATGGGCCTTGTGTGGCAACTTATCGCTTTGATCCACGATGATTGCACCGCAAGCGCAGTTAATCTTCATCTGGCCCCCATCGTTGAAACCGATGGCCGCAGTGTGCTGTCCAGCGCCCCCGCGACCCATCCGGTCAAATATGCCTGCTGCCGCGCCATTGGCCAGTGCAGCAGCAGGCTGTCTGTGCCTGTCTGACGCCTTATTTGCTGCGCAGGGTGGTCAGGATTTCTTGCAGCACGTCCAACTCGGTTGGGCCAGCCGGGGCCGGGGTTTCGACCTTTTTCCGCATCAGTTTGTTCATGGATTTCACCAGCATGAACACCACGAAAGCGATGATCAAAAAGTTGATCACGGCTGTGATGAAGGCGCCATACGCAAACACCGCGGCACCGGATTCTTTGGCAGCGGCCATGGTCGGTGGGTTGGTTCCCGACAGGTCGATGAACATGTCCGAGAAGTTCACACCGCCCAAGATCAGGCCGATGATCGGGTTGATCAGATCGCCGACAAGGCTGCTGACGATGGCGGTGAAGGCCGCGCCGATGATGATACCTACGGCGAGGTCCATCACATTGCCCTTCATGATGAAGGCCTTAAATTCGTTGATCATGGTTCTGTCCCTTGTCTGTTTCCGCCGTTTCGGCGTGATTGTGCCTGCGTGAGCGCATCGTGGCGGCAGTATGTCACAGGTTTTACACCCTGTTCAGGGGGAATTTTTGACGCAGGCTGCACAATTCATAGCTAAATCGGGGGATTGGCCCGGTTTAGCTGCGGTTTATCCGCCAAAGTTCATTCGCCGTAGGGCACCCAGATCGTTTTCACCTCGGTCGCGGCGCGCAGGAAGGCGTGGGTGTCTGGATGTGCCAGCCAATCGCGGGATTGGCCGTTGTTGACCCATGTGCGCTTGATATTTCCGGCGGATTCCTTCTCGATCAGGGCCGAGAGCGGGGCTGCGGAAAAGCTCCAGACGGCATCGACATCGCGGTGACCGGCGAGGGTTTTGGCAAGTTCGGTATGCGGACCGGTGACGATATTGACCACACCTGCGGGCAGGTCAGAGGTGTCGAGCACCTGGTAGAAATCGGTGGCGGCCAGCGGGAAGGCTTCGGACGGCACAAGGATGCAAGTGTTGCCCATCGCGATGGCGGGGGCCATCACCGAGATCAGACCGAGCAGCGGCGCATCATCGGGGCAAAGCGCGCCGATCACGCCGCAGGGTTCGTTCATTGCCAAAGCCACGCCGCGGATCGGTACAGATTTCACTGCGCCGTCGAATTTATCGGCCCAAGCGGCGTAGGTGAACAGCCGGGAAATTGCGGCTTCAACCTCGGCCTCGCCGGATTTACCGGTCAGATCGCGCAGGCGGGTCGCGAATTCAGCGGCGCGCGCCGAGAGGTTTTCGGCGATGTAATACAGGATCTGCGCGCGGGTATGGGCGGTGGTTTTGGCCCAGGATTTGGCGGCATGCGCGGCCTCGACCGCGTTGCGGATGTCTTTGCGGTTGCCGATGCCTGCATGGCCGAGCAGCTTGCCTTTCGGCGACCAGATCGGCAGTGAATAGCCGCCATCAGGGCGGGCTTGCTTGCCAGCGATATAAAGTTTGGCGGTGCGGTCGATGCTGGAGGCTTCGGGGTTGGCGGGGGCCTCGAATGGTTTTATCTGCGCGATGGCTTTGGCCGCGTGGCTGGGTTTGAGATAGGCCATCAGCCCTTCCCATCCGCCCTCACGGCCAAAGCCGCTTTCGCGCATGCCGCCGAAGCCTGCGGCGGCGTCGAACAGGTTGGTGGCATTGATCCAGACCACGCCGGCTTTGACCTTGGGGGCGATGTCGAGGGCGAGGTTGATATTCTCGGTCCAGATCGTCGCAGCAAGTCCGTATTTGGTGTTGTTGGCCAGATCGACGGCCTCGACCGGGGTGCGGAAGGTCATGGCGACCAGCACCGGGCCGAAGATTTCTTCTTGCATCAGTGTCGAGGCGGCAGAAAGCCCGGTGATCAGGGTCGGCGGGTAAAAGCAGCCCTCGGGGAGATCGCAGGCGGCGTGGTAGGTCTCGCCGTCTTTGTTGGTGTCCACCAGCCCACGGATGGTGGCGAGTTGCACGGGGTCAACGATGGCGCCCACGTCGATGCATTTGTCCAATGGGTCGCCCAAGCGCAGGCCATCCATCCGGCGTTTGAGTTTCTCGTAAAAGCGGTCTGCAATGCCTTCTTGCACCAGCAGACGGCTTCCGGCGCAGCAGACCTGGCCTTGGTTGAACCAGATCGCATCGACGAGGCCCTCGATGGCGCTGTCGATGTCGGCGTCGTCGAACACGATATAGGGTGATTTTCCGCCCAGTTCCAACGTCAGGGCTTTGCCCGAACCTGCTGTGGCTTCGCGGATTTTGCGACCCACTGCGGTCGATCCGGTGAAGGCGATTTTGTTCACGTCGGGGTGGTTGACGAGAGCGGCCCCCGTATCGCCGTCTCCGGTCACGATGTTCAGCACACCTTTCGGCAGGCCAGCTTCACGGGTCAGTTCGGCGAACAGCAGCGCGGTCAGTGGGGTGTATTCGGCGGGCTTCAGCACCACCGTATTGCCTGCGGCGAGGGCCGGGGCGACTTTCCATGCCAGCATCAACAGCGGGAAGTTCCACGGGATCACCGCGCCGCAGACGCCGAGTGGGGCTTGGCCGGGCAGTTCGGTGTCGATCAATTGCGCGAGGCCTGCGTGATAGTAGAAGTGGCGGGCCACCAGCGGAATGTCGATGTCGCGGGATTCGCGGATCGGTTTGCCGTTGTCCATGGTTTCCAGAACCGACAACAAGCGGGCGTGTTTCTGCACAAGCCGGGCAAGGGCGTAGAGATATTTTGCGCGGGCATGGCCGGGCAGCTTCGCCCATTTCGGCTGCGCACGCCGCGCGGCTTTCACCGCGGCATCGACGTCTGAGGCGCTGCCTTGGGTGACAAGCGCGAGCGGTTTGGCGCTGGCGGGGTTGCGGGATTCGAAGGTGTTGCCGGGTTTGGTAAAGGCCCCGTCGATCCAGTGGCCGAAGGATTTGTGTTTGGACAGCCAAGCCAGCACCTCGGCATTGCTTTCGGGGGCGGGGCCGTAAGCCATGCTGTCGAAGATATCGCGGACGGTTGGGGTGGTCATGGCTTTGTCCTTTTGGCGGGATCGCCGGGGCAGAGGTGCGCCTCCGGCGGAGATATTTTTACCAATGTGAAATTGGCAGTCTTAGCGGGCGTATGGTTTGGATTGAATCAAAACCAAACATATTCAGCCCATAGCGTGGCGGTTGGCGGCAGAGTATTGGCCGGTCAGATGGTGTTCCAACTGGCGCTCGATGTCGCCCAGCAACGAGGACGCGCCAAAGCGGAACAGGTCGGGTTGCAGCCATGGATGGCCGAGTTCGTCTTTCATCAGGGCGAGATACAGCAGCGCGTCTTTCGCCTTTGCGATGCCGCCTGCGGGTTTGTAGCCGACCTTGATGCCTGTGCGGTCTTGATAGTCGCGGATGCAGCGGATCATGGTCAAGGTGACGGGCAGGGTGGCGTTGACGTTTTCTTTGCCGGTCGAGGTTTTGATGAAATCGGCCCCGGCCATCATGCAAACCAGTGACGCGCGGGCGACGTTGCGCAGCGTGGCGAGTTCGCCGGTTGCAAGGATCGCTTTGACATGGGCGTCGCCACATTCGGCGCGCATCTCGCGCATCTCATCGTAAAGCGCTTGCCAGTTGCCGGTCAGCACATGGCGGCGCGAGATCACGATGTCGATTTCTTTCGCCCCGGCACGCACGCTTTCGCCGATTTCGGCGATGCGCAGGCGGTAGGGGGACAGGCCAGCAGGAAAGCCGGTTGAGACGGCGGCGACGGGGATATTGCTGCCTTCCAGCGCGCGAACCGCTGTGCCGACCATGTCGTGATAAACGCAGACTGCTCCGGTTGTCAGGCCCTGCAGGCCAAGCCTGTCCAGCATCCAAGGGGCGACGGGTTGCCGGGCTTTGGCGCAAAGCCGCTTGACGCGGCCTTCGGTGTCATCGCCTGACAGCGTCGTCAGATCAATCAGGCTGATGGCTTTCAACAGCCATGCGGCCTGAAAATCCTTTTTCACCGAGCGGCGGCCGCCCAGGCTGGCCGCGCGGCGCTCTATCGCCGAGGTATTCGCTTGCACTGAGGCGACCCAATCGAGATCCAGCGCCATGCCGGGATTGCGGGTGTAGGTCAGTGTGGGCAGCTGGGTTTTGGTCTCGGTCAGGGTTTGCATTGGGCCTCAACCTTGTGGATTTTGCGCCTTTGGCACGGGATGGGTTTTGGGCAGAGTGCGCCGCGAGGGGCGGGGTGGCAAGGGGGGCGATGGCGCAGACTGACGGGTTTTTAGGCACTGGGCGAATCCGTGGCGGTGGCGCATCGGACCGAAACCATGCCAAGATGATACCAGCCCCGGATCAGGCTTTTGGTGGCGTATCGCCGGCCCAAGGTGCCTCGGTTCCCGTCGGTGGCACGGCAGGACGCGACAGGTGGCGGTGGGCTTTCGCCAGCATCAGGCCAGACAGTGGCGAGGTCAAAAACAGAAACACCGCGATCATCACGCTTTGCCAGCTGGCCTCTCCGGTTTGCCAAGCCAAGGTCAGCGCGGCTGCGATCAGCGATGCGCCGACGCCCACGGTCGTGGCTTTGGTGGGCGCGTGCAGGCGCTGCATCGGTTCGGGCAGTTTCAGCAGGCCAAGGCTGCCGATCAACCCGAAGCTGCCGCCAATCACCAGCAGGGCCGAGATCAGGATTTCAATGCCAAGGCTCATTCGATGATACCTCCGCGCAGTAGGAATTTGCAGAAGGCGATTGTCGAGATGAACCCGGTCATCGCCAGCAAAAGCGCGGCATCAAGGTTGACCGAAGACTGGGTTTGCACGCCATAAAGCACGATCAAGGCGATGACGTTGATCACCATTGTATCAATGGTCAGGATGCGGTCGGGCTTGGTCGGGGCGGTGGCAAGCCGGATCAGGTTGAGGATCAAAGCCATCGCAAAGCAGGCAATGGCGAAGGTCAGCGCATAGCTCAGCATCAGCGGAATATCCTTTGCAAGCGGCTTTCGTAGCGGGATTTGATCTCATCGCGGGTGGCGTCGGGGTCGGGGGCATGCAGAGCGTGGATCAGCAATGCCTTGTTATCGGCGGAAAACTCGGCCGTCAGGGTGCCGGGGGTCAGGGTGATGGTGCCTGCCAGCAGGGTCAGCGCTTCGGGGCAGGGCAGATCTACCGGAACAGTGATCCATGCAGATTTGATCTGGGCGGCGGGCATGAACAAGATGATGCGGGCGACCTGAATGTTGGCGATGATGACATCCCAAAGCACCAATGCCAGATAGCTGACCATCCGCAACGGATGGCGGATCTGCGGGCGATTTGGCCAATAGGCGCGGGTGAGCAGCGGAATCAGCATGGCGAGCATGGCGGCCATCAGCACAGAGTTCAGCGACAGGCTGCCCGCCAGCAGCAGCCACGCCAGCAGCAGCGTCGCAGACAGCATCGGATGCGGAAACAGATGGCGCATCATCGGCCTCCAAGCTGGTTTGCCGCAATATAGGCGGTTGGGTTGTGCAGTGCTTGTGCGGTCTGATCCAGCGCGGTTGTGACGGGGCCAGCGGCAAGGGTCAGGGCAATCAGCGCGGTCAGGCACAAAAGCACTGCGGCTTGGCTTTGGGCGGGGGCCTCGGTATCGGGCGATTTCCAGAACAGATCAGAGCCTGCGCGGGCAAAGCCGATCATCGTCAGCAACGATGCCAGCAGGATTGCGGCCCAAGCCAGCGGATCGGTGCGCAGGGCATCTAAGATCAGCAGCTTGCCGACAAAACCTGAAAGGGGTGGCATCCCAGCCATGGCGATGACGGCGATCATGAACAGGGCCGCAGTTAGCCCGTCGCGGCGGGTGCGGGCAAGGTCCGAGATCAGGAACAGCGCCGCCGTGGCGAGGGTGGAGTGGATCAGGTAGTAAAGCGCCGCGCTGGTTGCAGGTGGGGTAAAGGCCGACACAGCCAGCAGCAGCGTGCCCATCGACCCGATGGCGGCAAAGGCGATCTGGCGCGGCAGGTTGCGGCTGGCAAGCGTGCCAAACGCGCCGACCGCGATGGTGGCAAGCGCTGCCGGATAGATCAGGTTGGCGAGCAGGGTGGTGGTGGCGGGCAGGTCGGTCGGGAACACCAATGTGCCAAAGCGGATCAGAGCATAGGCCCCCACTTTGGTCATCACTGCGAACAATGCCGCGACCGGGCCGGGGGCGTTGGCATAGGTGCCGGGCAGCCAGAATTGCAGGGGCACGAGCGCTGCCTTGATCGCAAAAACCAGCATCAGCAGCACCGCTGCCACGCGGATCAGCGCGCTATCCTCGGCGGGAATTTGCGGCAATTTCAGCGCAAGGTCGGCCATGTTCAGCGTGCCCGTGGTGCTGTAAATCGTCGCCAGCGCGAACAGGAACAGAGTCGATCCCAGCAGGTTGAACGCCACATATTGCACCCCGACGCGGATGCGGGCCTGCCCGCCGCCATGCACCATCAGCCCGTATGAGGCGATCAGCAGCACCTCGAAGAAGACGAACAGGTTGAAGGCGTCGCCGGTCAGGAAAGCGCCGTTCAGCCCCATCAACTGGAACAGATAAAGCGCGTGAAAGTGGCGGCCCTTGGCGTCCCATCCGGTGCGGATCGTGTGGATCAGGATGATCAGCGCAAGGCTTGCAGTCAGCAGCAGCATCAGCGCCGACAACCCGTCCAACATCAGAACGATGCCGAATGGTGCGGGCCAATTGCCAAGGAAATAGGCTTGGGTCGGGGCCTGGATCAGGGTGATTGCCAAAGCCAGCAGCGCCAAAGTGCCCAGCACCGAGATGCCGCGCTGCACCGCCAATGTTTTGCCCGCAAACAGAATAATCACCCCGGCAAGCACGGCGGGCAAGACTACGGGAAGGATCAGCAGCTGGCTCATGGCTGATCCCCGATCTGGCGGGCAATCGGGTCTTCGGGCCGATCCGCGTGCTGATCTTCGGTATCAATCCGGTCGTGGCCAGAGGTCAGATAGCCGCCCAGCGCCATGATCACCAACACCGCCGTCATGCCAAAGGATATCACGATGGCGGTCAGCACCAAGGCTTGCGGCAACGGGTCGGAATACTGGCCGCCCTCGGTGATCAAGGGGGCTGCGTTTAGCCTGATCCGGCTCGAGATGAAGATGAACAGGTTCACCGCGTAAGACAGCAGTGACAATCCCAAGATCACCGGGAATGTGCGGGCGCGCAGCATCAGATAGATGCCGCAAGCGGTCAGAGTGCCGATGGCAATGGCGATCAAAACCTCCATCAGGTGGTCTCCGTGCGCTGGGCTTGGGCATTGGATTTGGCCAACCGGGCCAGCGCATCCAGTGCCAGCATTACCGCACCAAACACGCAGAGGAACACGCCAAGATCGAACAAGGCGGCGGTGGCAAGCTCAAAATCCTCAAATGGCGGCAAGTGGACATGGGTGTAGTTTGAGGTCAGGAAGGGGCGGCCCGCGATGAAAGATCCGATCCCAGTGGCGCTGGCGATCAGCACGCCCGCGCCAATCATCGCATGAAAAGGGATGCGGCGGCGGGCGGCTGCCCAGTCCTGCCCGCTGGCGATATATTGCATCACCAGACCGATGGCGAACACCAACCCGGCGACAAAGCCGCCACCCGGCGCGTTGTGACCGCGCAAAAAGAGATAGGTGCCGACCAGCATCGCCATCGGCAGGATCAGCCGGGTGGCGGTTTGCAACATGATCGGATGCGGGTCGCCGGCATCGCCAGTCACATGATCGGGGCCGACCGCCCATTTGCTGGCCAGCAGACTTTCGGTCAGCGCAAAGATCAACAGCGCGGCGATGCCCAGCACGATAATCTCGCCATAGGTGTCATAGCCGCGGAAATCGACAATGATGGTGTTGACCGCATTATGTCCCCCCGCACCCGGCAGCGATTGCGCCAGATGAAAGGCCGAGATCGGCGGGAAAACCGCATCGCGCAGCATCAGCGCATAGGCCAGCGCTGCGGTGGCGATCCCCAGACTTGCGGCAATGGCGCCGTCTCGGATTTTGCGCAGCGCGACGGTTTCGCGTGGCGAGGTTTTCGGCAGGAAGTTCAGGCAAAGCAGCATCAGGGCGACGGTCACCACCTCGACCGTGATCTGAGTCAGGGCAAGGTCGGGGGCAGAAAGATAAGCAAAACTTGCTGACAGGATCAGACCGACAATGCCGACCAGCAGCAGCGCCAGCAGACGTTGGCGGTGCAGGATCGTGGCGGCAAGTGTTGCGGCCATCAACAGGGCAAAGCCTGTGGCGGGGGCAAGGGCGATGGGGGTCAGGGCACGGCTGCCGGGCAGGTGAGGGGCGGTTTGAAAGGCATAAAGCCCAAGGCCAAGCACGCTCAGCAGCGCAAGCACAAAGCCGCGCGACAGGCTGCCATTATGGACAGCGGTGATACCCTGCGCGATTTTTGTCAGCGCACTCAGGCAGTTGTCAAAGATCGGTTTGGCTTGCGGTTTCGGGGAGGCATCCCAGATCCGGCGCAATGCAGGGTAAAGACCGAGCGCGGCAAGACCGCCACCCACCGCCGCCAGCGACATCCACAGCGCAGGGGATGTCAGGCCATGCCACAGCGCGATATGGGCGTGAACTGGCTGGGCTGTGGTCGCAGACGCGGCGGCATCGACCAGCCAAGCGGCCATTGGCATCGGCGCAAGTCCGATCGCCACCACCAATGCGGCAAGCAGCGCAGGCGGTGCCCACAGGCCGGGGCCGGGGTCGTGCGGCGCATGGGCATAGGCGGGGGCGGCGCCAAGGAATGTGTAGCTTAGGAACCGCAGCGAATAGGCAACCGACAGCAGGGCCGCAAGGGTGGCCAGAAGCGGAATGATCCACGGCGCGCTATGGGCGGCTTCTTCCAGCATCATCTCTTTCGACAAAAACCCGTTCAGCGGCGGGATGCCTGCCATCGACAAACTGGTGATGCTTGCCAGCGCAAAGGTGATAGGCATGGCGCGGCGCAATCCGCCTAAGTGTTTGATATCGCGCGTATGGGTCGCATGATCAACGATGCCTGCCAGCATGAACAGGGCCGCTTTGAACGTGGCGTGGCAGAGGATATGGAAGATCGCGGCGGTGGCTGCGGCCTTCGTTCCAAGGCCGAAAAGGAAGGTGATCAGGCCCAGATGGCTGACGGTGGAATAGGCAAGGATTGCTTTGAGATCATCCTTGAACAGGGCCACTTTGGCGGCAAAAGCCATGGTGATCAGCCCTGCGCTGGTGACGATCCAGAACCACTCCGGCGTGCCCGACAGCACCGGCCACAGCCGCGCAAGCAGGAAAAGCCCGGCTTTTACCATCGTTGCCGAGTGCAGATAGGCCGAGACCGGGGTGGGGGCGGCCATGGCGTGGGGCAGCCAGAAATGAAACGGGAATTGCGCGGATTTGGTGAAAGCGCCCAGCAGGATCAGGATGAGAGCGGGCAGGTAGAGCGGGCTGGCTTGGATCGCGGCTTTCTGGGTGAGGATGGTTGAGATGTCGTAACTGTCTGCAATATCGCCCAAAATCATCATGCCCGCGATCATTGCAAGGCCGCCTGCGCCTGTGGTGGCCAGCGCCATTCTGGCACCTTGCCGGGCTTGGGGCAGGTGGCTCCAGAACCCGATCAGCAGGAAAGATGAGAGCGAGGTCAGCTCCCAGAACACCAGCAAAAGCAGGATATTATCGGACAGGATGATGCCCAACATCGCCCCTTGGAACAGCATGAGGTATATCAGGAAGCGGGCGTAAGGCTCGGATTTATCGAGATAAAAGCAGGCGTAAGTCTGGATCAGAAGGCCAATGCCAAGGATCAGAAGGGCGAACAGCAGGGTCAGGCCGTCAAGGCGGAAGTTGGCGTTCAGCCCCAGATTTGGCAGCCAGTTGATCTGGGTGGTGACGACCTCTCCGGCCATGATCGCGGGCAGGTGTTGTAGGATCAGGGCCAAGGCTGATGCGGTGAAGGCCGCGACGATCAGGGTGGCTATCTTGCGGCCAAAGCGCTGGGTCAGCGCCGGGGTCAGGGCTGCGACGAAGGGCAGGCTTGCGATCAACGCGAGTGACATGTTTTGCCCTTCGGCGTTGGTGCGGCGGGCCGCTTGGTGTCGGTTCGGGCGATGGCGGGGATGAGGCCGCTATCAGGTTAGAAAATGCCAAGCCCTTGGACTTATGCGATATTTGCGTAGCGAGATGGGCGCTGGACGCAGGATGTCTGCGGGTTCAAAGATAGGGATTTTGAATTGGGGATCAAGGCTAAAGCGGGAAGGCCGTGCTTTGGTCGTGCGGTTGCATGGGGGTTTCACACCGCCGAGGCCTGATTTTGGCAGGGCAAATCTGGCCGTTCCCCGTGGGATATTTGTGCAGAGAGGAGGGGTGTTTTTGAAGGTTTGGGGTTTGCGGCGGTGGAGGGTGACAGGCGGTCTTGTGGGTGTGACAGGGTTATTTTGGGGATGGCTTGCAGCTATACGCTAACAGCTTGAGAACGCATTGTTAATTGGCAGATTAAGCGAAGGTTAATGACCCAGAAAGCGGCCATTTTTGATCTGGAAAGCGGCCATAGCTGTGTCACGTTTTGCAGCAGGATTTCGCGGTTAACCGTGTTTGCCGAATCAATGTCGCAACAGCCTGCGGTTTGGGGCTGGATCAGCTTTCGCGGCCTGCGGCGTTTTGGTCGATCAGGTAGCGCTGTGACAGTGGGATCGCGGCTGCGCCCAAGGCGCGGGCCTGCGCGCCGAGACTGCCTTCGCGGATCGCGGGCGGGTCGATGCCATCAAGATCCAGCGCATGCAAAGCGGCATGGGTGCGGCGGGTGATCTCAGCCCGGATCTCGGTGGGCATCCAGCCGTCGATCATCACGGCCTCGATCTCTAGCAACGAGGCGGCGGTCAGGGCGGCCCAAGCCAGACCGTTTGCGGCCTGATCCAACCAATCGGACAGGATCTGCGGCGAGACGTTCCAATGTTCATGTTGCTGGAACAGATGATCCGAGGATTCGCCTGCGGCCTCCATCGCGGCGGCAAGCGTGGACATCGAGGCCGCCGAAATCAGGCGATCCATCTTGCCATCGCGGCCCGGCACCGGCATCGGGCCGACGCCTGCGGCATTGCCGGATCGGCCAAGGAAAAGCTGACCGTTCAGCACCAAGCCACCGCCGACAAAATAGCCGAAGTAGAAATACATGAAATCTTTCGGGCGATCCCCGGTGCCGAACACCAACTCGGCCCCGCAAGCCGAGGTGGCGTCGTTTTGCACATAGACCGGCAGGCGGGTGACAGCGGCAAGCTCTGCCTGAATATCGACGTGCCGCCACGCCTCCATATCTGCTTTGGGCGCACCGATCAGTTGCACCCATGACCATAGCTGAAATGGCATCGCCACGCCCATGCCGCTGACGCGGGCGCGTTCGGGCGGCGACAGGGTCGCGATGATCTCGGGCAGGCTTTGGGCGACGAAATCGACCACGGCGCTGGGCGCGGGATAGCGGTAGACCAGACGTTTGCTGGCGCGCACCCGGCCCATGAAATCCACCAAAGTCAGATCAGCCGAGCGTCGCCCGATCTTCAGCCCCACGAAGAAAGCGCCCTCGGGGTTCAGAAACATCGGCACCGAGGGCTGGCCGATGCGGCCACGCAAAGGCTCGCCGCGCAGCAACAGCCCGTCTTGTTCCAGCGCGCGCATGATCACCGACACGGTTTGCGCCGACAGCCCGGTGATCCGCGCAATATCGGATTTCGCAAGCCCGCCCTGCTGGCGCACCAAGGACAACACCAAGCGTTCATTATGGTCGCGCATCCCCGATTGATTGGAGCCACGCAGACCTAAATCGTCGCTGGTGCGGTCAGAGAGGATGTCAGCGCCCGAGGGCATTTTGGACCCTATTCTGTAACAGAGGGAGGCAAGGCTGCCTTGCGCAGGATGACGTTGGCGAAAAACTCGGCTTCAGAGGTGGCAACAATCGCGTAGGCGGATTTGATGCGCGGGTAAAGCTGATCGCCATTCAGCGGTGTCATGGTGAATTTCTGCCCGCAGGTGTGGCACAGATCATCGACCGCCTGATGGATCACGCCGCGCTGGGCGGCATCATTGTGCAGGCTGGCGCGGAAGCCGGCCTCGACCGGCAGAATTTTCAGCATCGCGCGCAGCATTGGCATCAGCAGGATACCATCGGCGCGGATCAGCCGGCGCGCATGTTCCGCCGCCGGGTAGTTGCCATCGACCAAAGCGATCTCGTCGCCGTGCCCCATCGCGCGCAATGTGTGCAGCAGTTCCGGCCCCAACAGAGGAGAAATTCCGATCAACATAACAAGGCCGCCTCCCAAGCGATTCCACGGGTATTTATCCCGCTCTTGGTCGCG
Source organism: Cypionkella aquatica (assembly GCF_030161095.1). Taxonomy (GTDB): domain Bacteria; phylum Pseudomonadota; class Alphaproteobacteria; order Rhodobacterales; family Rhodobacteraceae; genus Cypionkella; species Cypionkella aquatica. The sequence goes on along the minus strand of NZ_BSPP01000004.1, from coordinate 54,520 downwards.
AGACTGCGGCCTGTCAGCGGCTCTGTCAATAATAAATCACTCTGATTTATTTATCTTGACGCAGGGGGGGGAATCAGGCCATCTAGCGCCATCGCCGGGCAGGAGAGGCTCTTGGCGACTGTTTGCGACAGGGGAATAAACCCCGAAATCCTTGGGAGGACGACCAATGAAATTCAACACCAAAGCTTTGCTGGGTGCTGCTGCCATCGCGCTGATCGCGGGTTCGGCATCTGCGGCTGATCTGGCTTGCCTGATCACCAAGAACAACACCAACCCCTTCTTCGTGAAGATGAAAGAAGGCGCTGAGAAAGCCGCTGCGGACGCTGGCCTTGATTTCCAAGCGTTTGCTGGCGAAAAAGACGGCGACTCGGCAACCCAGATCAACGCGATTGAAAACTGCGTGGCGGCTGGTGCCAAAGGTATCCTGATCACCGCATCGAACGACTCGGTTGGTCCGGCACTGAAAGACGCCCGCGCGGCTGGCGTGCTGGTGATTGCTTTGGACACCGCTTTGGGTGATGCCGATGCGCAAGACATGACCTTTGCGACCGACAACTTTCAAGCCGGTATCCTGATCGGTCAGTGGGCCAAAGCCACGATGGGCGAAGGCGCGGCAACCGCCAAGATCGCCATGCTCGACATCAACAAAGACAACGTGTCGGTTGACGTGCAGCGCGACACCGGCTTCTTGCAGGGCTTTGGCGTTGAAGTGCCGGATCTGACCGTGCTGGCGTCGGAAACCGATCCGCGCGTCATCGGCCACGAATCGACCGATGCAAGCCCCGAGGGCGGTCTGCGCGGCATGGAAACCCTGCTGGCGAAAGACCCGGATATCAACGTGGTCTACACCATCAACGAGCCGACCGCTGAAGGCGCTTATCAAGCGCTGAAAAACGCTGGCAAAGAAAACCAGGCGATCATCGTTTCGGTTGACGGCGGCTGCCCGGGCATCGCTTCGGTCAAGGCTGGCACGATTGGCGCGACCTCGCAGCAATACCCGCTGTTGATGGCGTCGAAAGGCATTGAGGCTATCGTGGCTTTCGCCAAAGACGGCACCAAACCGGCGGCGACCGACGGGCTGACCTTCTTCAACACCGGCGTGAACCTTGTCACCGACAAGCCGGTTGAAGGTGTCGAGTCGATCGACAGCACCAAAGGCACCGAGCTGTGCTGGGGCTAAGCCACATCGGCTGATATAAGTTGATTAAAAGCGGGGCGGCTTTACAGTCGCCCCTCTTCTTAAGCGAAACCTGTCAGCAGGTTTCGGAGATCATCACCGGAGGGGAAGCCGAAGCGATGAGCACAGATAAACCGACCAAAACCATCTCGGACTACGAGGCGACGCTGACCAAAGCCGATACGGCTGTCGCGGCCTTCGAGCGGGACGACAGATCTTTCATTCCAATGCTGCGCGGCTATCTGCGCAACTATCCCACCATGATCCCGGCGCTTGTGCTGCTGGTTTCGGTGATCGGTTTCAGCATCATCGCGCCGCGTTTTCTGGGTGTGGGTGCGCTGTCCATCGTGCTGAAACAGGTGACGGTCACGGGTTTTGTTGCCTTGGCGCAGACCTTGATCATCCTGACGGCTGGCATTGATCTGTCGGTAGGCGCGATCCTTGTGGTCTGTTCGCTGATCATGGGCAACATGGCGGTGGTCTCGGGGCTGCCGGTGGCAATCGCAGTGCTGATCGGCCTGTTCTTTGGTGCCTTGATGGGCTTTGTGAATGGCGTGCTGGTGGCAAAGGTCAAGCTGCCGCCGTTCATCGTGACGCTTGGCACTTTGTCGATCTTCAATGCGTTGAAGCTGTGGTATTCGCAGTCTGAATCGATCCGCAACGTCGATATTGAAAAATCCGCACCGGGGCTTTTGTGGTTCGGCAATGGGTTCAACGTCAGCGGGGCGTCGATTTCCTACGGCGGTATCACGTTGATCCTGCTGGCTGCGGTGCTGTGGTATGTGTTGAACCACACCGCTTGGGGGCGTCATGTTCATGCCATCGGCGATGATCAGGATGCTGCGATGCTGTCGGGTATCAACGTCAACCGCACCCTGATTTCGGTCTATGCTGCGGCTGGTCTGATCTGCGGCTTTGCGGCGTGGATTGCGATTGGCCGGGTGGGCTCCATCTCGCCCATCGCGTTTGAGACGGTAAATCTGGGCTCGATCACCGCTGTGGTGATTGGCGGCACCTCGTTGTTCGGCGGGCGTGGCTCGATCATCGGCTCGGTTCTGGGGGCGTTCATTGTGGGCGTGTTCAACACTGGCCTGTCGCTTGCGGGCGTCGATGACTACTGGCAGATGTTCGCGGCAGGTTGCCTTGTGATCATCGCCGTTGCTTTGGATCAATGGCTGCGGAGGGCTTCGCAATGACGACTGGAACTCCTATCCTGCGCGCACGCGGGCTGATGAAGCGCTATGGCACGGTTGTCGCCATGAACGGGGCCGACTTTGATCTGAACGCGGGCGAGATTGTCGCCGTGATCGGTGACAACGGCGCGGGCAAATCGACCCTGATCAAGGCTTTGTCGGGGGCCGTCACCCCGGACCACGGCACGATTGAGCTGGATGGCCGCCCGGTGCATTTCCGTGGGCCAGAGGATGCGCGCGCCGAAGGCATCGAGACCGTGTATCAGAACCTTGCGATGTCGCCGGCGCTGTCGATTGCCGACAACATGTTTCTGGGCCGCGAATGGCGCAAGCCCGGCATCATGGGATCGGTGTTCCGCCAGATGGACCGCCCCCGGATGGAGAAATTCGCCCGTGACAAGCTGTCTGAACTGGGGCTGATGACGATTCAGAACATCCATCAGGCGGTGGAAACCCTGTCCGGTGGTCAGCGTCAGGGCGTGGCGGTGGCGCGTGCGGCGGCGTTTGGCTCGAAAGTCGTGATCCTGGATGAGCCGACGGCTGCACTGGGCGTCAAGGAAAGCCGCCGGGTGTTGGAGTTGATCCGCGACGTGCGGGCGCGCGGCATTCCGATCATCTTGATCAGCCACAACATGCCGCATGTGTTCGAGGTGGCGGACCGTATCCACATCCACCGTCTGGGGCGACGGCTGTGCGAGATCAGCCCGAAGGACTATTCGATGTCTGATGCGGTGGCGTTCATGACCGGGGCAAAGCTGCCCGAAGGCGTGACCGAACAGGCATGACTCCGGCAGAACTGGCAGAGGTGATCCGGGCCAAGGCCCAAGGGCAGGGGCGGTTTTTGACCGCCCTTGCTGGCCCGCCGGGTGCGGGGAAATCGACTTTGGCGGCAGAGCTGGTGGCGGCCTTGGGGCAGGGTGCCAAGGCCGTGCCGATGGATGGCTTTCATTATGACGATGCCGTTTTGCTTGCGCGTGGGGCCCGAGATCGCAAGGGTGCCCCCGATACCTTTGATGCGCAGGGCTTTTTCCATTTGCTGCGGCGGTTGCGGGTAGAGGATGAAGTGGCGATCCCGCTGTTCGACCGCGATCTGGAAATCAGCCGCGCCGGCGCGGATATCGTCACGGCGGCGGATCGTCTGCTGGTGGTCGAAGGCAACTATTTGTTGCTGAACGAAGCGCCGTGGCCCGAAGCCGCCCCGCTGTTCGATCTGACGGTGTGGATCGACGTGGCCGAGCATGAACTCGACCGCCGCCTGCAAGCCCGCTGGGCGCATTACGGCAAGACCCCTGCCGAAGCGCGGGCGTGGATCGACAGCAATGACATGCCGAATATCCGCCGGGTAACTCAGAACAGTCGGGCGGCTGATTTGAATATCCGCTGGGGTTGAGCGGACATTAATCACGACGCTTTTTGTCTTGCCAGAATTGGCCGCAGACAAATCTGGCCGCGCCTGCCTGCCCTGAGGCAGGCGCGATTGCGCCAGCCCAGTCAGGCGCGGCCAGATTGGCAGGCGATGGTTTGCGTGGCAACTCCCCTTGCACGACGGCCTGCGGCCTTACGCGCGACGAACCGGAAAACTCTGCCCCGCAGAGTTTTCTTTCGGCTCGAAACAGAGCCTCATCCCTGCGGCGTCATCGCCTTGCGGCCCTTGGCGCGTTCCAGCCCCAGTTTACGCTCGCGCCAGATGATCAGAATTCCGGCGAAGATCACCAGCCCCGCGCCCAGCAGCATGGTCTGCGTTGGCACCTCGTCAAAGGCGAAATAGCCGATCAGCAGCGCGAACAGCATCGAGGCATAATCAAACGGTGCCACCAGCGATGCATCCGCCTCGCGGTAGCTGGATGTCAGCAAGATCTGCCCGACCCCGCCCAAAAGCCCGCAAGAAATCAGCAGCGCCGACTCCAACGGCGTTGGCATCACCCAGCCGAACGGAATTGTCAGCAGCGCCAGCAGGGATGACGACAGTGAGAAGTAAAACACGATCGCGGCGGTCTTTTCGTTCTGCACCAGCTTGCGCACAAACACCTGCGCCAAAGCCGCGCAAAACGCGCCGCACAACACCAGCATCGCGCCAAAAGCCTCGCGCGTAGAGGCCGCATCGCCCGACACCATCGTCAGCCGCGGCGACAAAACCACCATCACCCCGGTCAGCCCCAAAGCCACCGAGGCGATGCGAAACAGCCGGACATCCTCGCCCAGAAACATCGCCGCGAACACCACCACCAACAGGGGGGAGGCATAGCCGATGGCCGTCACCTCGGGCAGCGGCAGATAGGCCAGCCCGGCAAAGCCAAGCCCCATCGCCATCGTCCCCATCAGCCCGCGCCAGAAATGGCCAAACAGATTATGCGCGCGAAAGCCGGTGGCCAGTTCATGCCGCATCGCCAGCCAGGCCACGATCACCGGCATCGCAAAGAACGACCGAAAGAACACGGTTTGCCCCGGCGGCACATGCTGGGCGGTCACCTTGATCAACGACGACATCACGATGAACACCAGCACCGAGCCAAGTTTCAGTGCGATACCATGCAAAGGGCGGCTTGGCGGTGGGGCGGGTTGGGTCATGGCAGCCTCGGGTTTTGGCATATCGGCAAATCGGCACTGGACGAAGCCTGTGGCTTAAGCTTCCCTATCCGAAAGGGGATTACCATGCCGAAAGCAGCGCTTGCCGACAGAATTGATCAGGGCCGAGGCGTCGCGCCCGCCGATATCGTGCTGAAAGGTGGCCTTGTCTATGACTTGATCAGCGGCGAGTTGGTAGCGTCAGATGTGGCGATCTGCGGCGATACCATTGTGGGCGTGTTTGGCGACTACGCGGGCCGGGTTGAGATTGATGTCTCGGGCCAAGTGCTGGTTCCGGGGTTTATCGACACCCATCTGCACATCGAATCCAGTCTTGTGACGCCCTTTGAGTTTGACCGCTGCGTGTCGCCGCATGGCGTGACCACGGCGATTTGCGATCCGCATGAGATCGCCAATGTTTGCGGGCTGACCGGGATCACCTATTTCCTTGAAGCTTCTGCGCGCACTCTGATGGATATTCGCGTCAACCTGTCGTCCTGCGTGCCCTCGACCCATATGGAGACGACCGGGGCGCGGCTGGAGGCTGCCGATCTGGTGCCGCTGATGGATCATCCGCGGGTGATCGGGCTGGCAGAATTCATGAACTACCCCGGTGTTCTGTTCAAAGACCCCGGCTGCATGGCCAAGCTAGAGGCGTTTCAGGGCAGGCATATCGACGGCCATGCGCCGTTGTTGCGGGGCCGCGATCTGAACGGCTATATCGCGGCTGGGATCAGGACCGAGCACGAGGCGACCTCGTATGACGAGGGTTTGGAAAAGCTGCGCAAGGGCATGCGGGTGCTGATCCGGGAAGGCTCGGTTTCCAAGGATCTGCATGCGCTGGTTGGCCTGCTGACCGAGCGGCACGCGCCCTATCTGTGCTTCTGCACCGATGATCGCAACCCCCTTGATATTGCCGAGCATGGCCATATGGATTACCTGATCCGCACCGCAATTACTTTGGGCGCGCCGCCTTTGGCGGTCTATCGCGCGGCCAGCCTGTCTGCAGCCGAGGCGTTCGGGTTGAAAGATCGTGGCCTGATCGCGCCCGGCAAACGCGCCGATATTGCGGTGATCGACAGTCTGGAAAGCTGCCGTGTGGCGCGCGTGTTTACCGGGGGCGTTGAGATCAATGAGGCGGCGTTTGCGGGGCGGCAAGAGATTGCGCCTGTTGCCCGCCACTCGGTCAAGGCCCCCAAGATCGAGCCGCACCACTTCCGCACCGGCGGCAATCGGGTGGAAACCCCGGTGATCGGGATATTGCCCGGCAAGATCATCACCGAACATTTGACCTATCAGATTGCCCCCGAAGATGGCGACAAGCGGCCCGATATTGCCCGCGATCTGGTGAAAATCGCGGTGATTGAACGCCACGGGGTGAATGGGAACCGCGCCACTGGTTTCGTGAAAGGCTTTGGTCTGCAACGGGGCGCGATTGGATCGACGGTCTGCCACGATCACCACAATATCGCGGTGGTGGGGGCGGATTATGGCGATATGGCGCTGGCGGTGCAGCGTTTGGGTGAGATTGAGGGCGGCTTTGTGGTGGTTGAAAATGGCCGCGTGCTGGCTGAACTGGCGCTGCCTGTGGCGGGGCTGATGAGCCTGAAAAGCTTTGAGGACGTGCGGGCGGATCTGGTGGCGCTGCGGGCGGCGGCGGCATCGTTGGGGGTGACGCTGGAAGAGCCGTTTTTGCAGCTGGCTTTCCTGTGCCTGCCAGTGATCCCGCATCTGAAAATCACCGATCATGGCATGGTGGACGTGGACCGGTTTGAGGTGATGCCGTAAGATGTCCACGCGTGGACAGGGACCGGATGTATATGAAATCAATGGGTTAGCATGGTGTCAGTAACACATTGTTAACCTTTGCGCCCGCTTGAGGCCGCCGGGGCCAGCCCCGGACCCCGGAGTATTTCCAAAAGAGCAACGACAAGAAAGCGTGCTGCGTTCTGGGATTTGCTCTTTCTTAAATACTCAAATGCGGCGCGTCCGCCGTCGCTGGTGGTGTTGATTTATCCCTGTCTGCGGCGCGATAGTTGCGCAAAAATCTGGAGAGATAGATATGGCCAATACATCGCAAAGCCTGTTCGAGCGCGGGATGAAAGTTTTGGTCGAGGGGGTATCCTCGGCGTCGCGGGGGCCTGCGACCTTTGGCGGGGCCCCGCGCTATATGAGCCATGGTGCGGGGGCGCGGCTGTATGATGTCGATGGCCGGGAATATATTGATTGGATGATGGCATTTGGCGCGCTGCCTTTGGGCCATGCGCATCCGGCGATTGTCGAGGTGGTCAGCCGCGAAATCCTGCGCGGCAGTCATTTCGCCACAGCGCTGGAGGTTGAGGTGGAGGTGGCCGAGATCCTTGTCGGCATGCTGCCGCATGTTGACAAGGTGCGTTTTGCCAACACCGGGACCGAGGCCTGTATGGCGGCGTTTCGCCTTGCGCGCGGCCATACCGGGCGGCGCAAGATCATCAAGTTTGAGGGGCATTATCACGGCTGGGCCGACAATATCCTGCTGAACACCAACCCGATGCCGATTGCGGCTTTGGGGCATCCGAATGATCCTATTCGTATTTGTGACTCGTCAGGTATCCCACCAGAGGCGCAGGCGGATACCATCGTTTGCCGCTGGAATGATGTGGAAGCGCTGGAGCGGGTGATGGCGCTGCACGGGGCGCAAGCGGCCTGTGTTGTCACCGAAGGGGTGATGTCAAACATGGGGGTGATCCCGCCCGCGCCGGGCTATCTGATGCGGATGCAAGAGCTGTGCCAGCAGTATGGCGCGCTGTTCTATCTGGATGAAACGGTGACGGGCTTCCGTCTGGCGGCGGGGGGCTGTGCCGAGTTGTACGGGCTGACCCCCGATATTGTCACTTATGGCAAGGCTTTGGGGGGCGGTTTGCCTATGGCGATGATCGGCGGGCGGGCTGATGTGATGGCGGGGCTGGAGTGGGGCAAGGTTTTGCACTTTGGCACCCATAATGCCGGGCGGCTGGCGTTGCATGTGACCAAGGTGATGTTGCAGACGATGCTGGCCGATGATCAGGCCGGGTTCCGGCGCATCAAAAACCTTGGCAAGGCAATGGCGGATGAGGTGCGCAAGGTCGCCAAACACTCCAACCGGCACAAGATCGTGGTGCAGGGGGTGAATTCGATGTTCCAGATTTTCTTCACCGATCTGGATGAGGTGACGGACTACCGCGATTTCTGCGGCCATGTGGATCGGGCGAAGTTCCGCGATTTCGCGCTGCGGCTGATGGACAAGGGGATTTACATGAACCCGTCTGCCACTTTGCACTCGCTGTCGTCGGTGGTGCATACCGAGGCGGATATTGCGGCGACGGGCGTGGCGATTGCGCAGGTGTTGGAGGAGATGCCGTGAAGATCGGTCTCCTTGGCGTCGGGCATCTGGCGGAATATCTGGTGCAAGGTGCCAGTCGGGCAGATCCTGCCGCGGTGGAGTTTGTGCTGAGCCCGCGCTCGGGCGCAAAGGCGGCGCGACTGGCCGAAACCTATCGCTGTGCGGTGGCGGAAAGCAATCAGGCGGTGGTCGATCAGTGCGATCTGGTGCTGGTCTGCCTGCCAGCGGCAGAGGGGCTGTCGGTGTTGCAGGGATTGCGGTTTCGCGATGGTCAATCGGTGTGTTCGGCAATGGCGGGGGCTTTGATTGCGCCGCTGCGGGCGGCGGTGGCCCCGGCGCAGGCGTTTTGCGCGATGATGCCGGGGTTTGCCAATGCGTTCTCGGCAGGGCCAAGTTTGCTTTATCCCGGCGATGTGGAATGGCAGGCATTTTTGGCGCTGCTTGGCCCGGTGCATTGCTTTGCCGAGGCAGAGGCGTTCGAGACGGCGGCGGTGTTTGGCGCGATGTCCGGGGCGTCGATCTATTTCCTGCGGCATCTGGTGCGCTGGTATGAGCGGCAAGGCTTGGAGCCCGGGATGGCGCGCGCCTTGGTGGCCGAGACTTTGCGCGGCAATGCCGAGGTGTTGTTGCAGTCTGATCTGGGGCTGGACGCAATCGCGGTGGGGGTGACGACTCCGGGTGGGATTACCGAACAGTTGGTGGGCATTTTGGACAGCCGGGGGGCGCTGCTGGCTTGGGATCAGGCGATGGATGCGGTGCTGTCGCGGATGGTGCCGGGGCGTTGAAAGCAATCCCCAAGCCGCCCCGGACTTGATCCGGGGCATCTGATCACGCCCCGCCGCCCCGGATCAAGTCCGGCGCGGCGGGGCGCGGGTGTCAGCTCAGCACCAGCCCGCCTTCGCGTTCCAAAAATGCCACCACTTGTTCGATGCCTTTGCCGTTGCGCAACTGTGCCAACACATAGGGGCGGTGCTGCCGGGCGGTTTTGGTGTCGGACTCCAGCAGGGCAAGATCGACGCCAACATAGGGCGCGAGGTCGGTTTTGTTGACGACCAGCAGATCAGAGCGCGTCACGCCGGGGCCGCGTTTGCGCGGGATGTCTTGGCCTGCGGCAGTGTCGATGACGTAGATGGTGATGTCGGCGAGTTCGGGGCTGAAGGTGGCGGCAAGGTTATCGCCGCCGGATTCGATCAGGATCAGGTCCAGATCGGGGAAGTTCGCTCGCAGATCGGCGATGGCGGCGAGGTTGATGCTGGCATCCTCGCGGATCGCGGTGTGCGGGCAGCCGCCAGTTTCCACCCCACGGATGCGGGCGGCGGGCAAGACTTGGGCGCGGGTCAGGTAGTCGGCGTCTTCGCGGGTGTAGATGTCATTGGTGATCGCGGCCATCGAGCAGCGGTTGGCCAAAGCGCGGCAGAGATGTTCGGTCAGCGTGGTTTTGCCCGCGCCGACCGGGCCGCCGATGCCGACGCGCAGGGGGCCGTTTGGGTTTGTCATGTGTGGAAAATCCTGTGGTGTGGCGTTCATGTGCGGAAAATCCGCACGGGAAGGGTTTCGTGGCGCATCGCGGCGATGTCGGCGCGGATGGCGCTGGAATGGAGGGCTGAGAGCGGGGCTTCGGCATATTCGGCGGCAAGGGCGGTGATGCGGGGGGCAAGGCGCGCCAGCACCTTTTGACCATCGGTTTGACCCAAAGGCACAAAGCGGACGGCGGCGGAGGTGAGTTGGGCCGCGAGCCCCTGCAGCCAAAGGGTGAGGACTTCGGCGGTGGTCACGTTCAGGGCGGCGGTGGCGGCACCGACGGCGATGGGGTAGGGGCGGGCGGGGTGATCGGTGCCTGTGATCGCTGAAATCGCCAAAGCGAAAGCGCGGCCTTGTTCTTGCAGTTCGGTCAACCGCTCGGCGCTGGGGGCGAGGGCGAGGATCAGGGCAGTCAGGCCCGCCAGATCGGCACCGGGTTTGCGGGCATGGGCCAGCAGGATCGCGTCGATGCGGCCTGATCCGTGGCGCAGGATGGCGGCGATCCAAGCCTCTAGGTCGGTGGCAGTTTTGATGTCACCGTCGGTTATGGCGACCTCTAGCCCCTGCGAATAGGCGAAAGCGCCGATTGGGAAGGCGGGCGAAAGCCATTGCACAAGCCGCAAGCGGTCGGTTGCATCAACCATGCGCGCCCCCAAAGTTCAGCGCGAAATGGCCTGCGGGGCCGTGGTCGTGGCCCATGGTGCGGCCGTGGCCATAGGCGCCGCCTTCGGGGCGGAAGGGTGCGATGTGCAGGGTCAGGTTCGCGCCAAGGCCCTTCAACATCGACTCGATGACCGGGTCGCGGCGGATCACCAGATGGCCCGTGGCCACCTGACAGGGGGTGTGGCGGTTGCCGATATGCCATGCCAAACGCGGCAGATTGCCCTCTACCCGCACCACGGGTTCTTCGGCGGCCACCACCGCCACCTTGCGGCCATCGTCCAGCAGGAAGGCATCGCCATCCTCGACCGAAATCGTCTCGGCCAGATCGACCATGAAACTGGCGCCACTCTCGCAAGTCAGACGTTTGCGGCGCAGGAAGCGTTCGTCATAGGACAGGATCACCCGATCTATCGCGCCAACAGAGGCATTTCGCAAAAGGGATCGGGCTGGCAGCATGGTTTAGCCTTTCGGGGTAAGCGAGGTCAGACCCAGCGCGCGGCTGGTCGCGCCTTTGCGGTCGGTGACTTGGGTTTCCAGACCAAAGCCCAGATCGGGGAAGTAGATCCAGCGGCGGGTGAGGTCGGTGGTCTGGTTCTTGAAAATCGCCTCGATGGGCATGACGCGATAGGTGCAGCCCGAGATTTTCGCCGCCGTTTCGGCCATGAAGCGGTAGTTCACGGTATAGCTGGTGCGGTCACGTTGTGAGATCGCGACGGGGCCAAGCTTGAAGCGCACCGCTTGCGCGCCACGCTCGGTGACGGTGGTGTCCCATGTGGTGCCAGCGGCAGGCATCGGCGGTTTGGTGGCGAAGCGGTAGCTGTAGGTGCCGCCGGGGCCGCCCTCGGCCTGATAGGTGTCAGTGGGCACCCATGTCCATTCGGCATCGTAAATCCCCAGCCACGACTGGCGCTTGTCAGCCCAAGCGGTGTTGGAATTCACGGCATAATCAATGGCAAAGCGCTTATCTTCGCTGCGGATCAGACCTTGGCGACCGTCATCGCGCGTGAAGCTCACGCCCTTGGCAAGGTTTGCCGGGGTGACACATTCGGCAGCGGCGGGCAGGGCTGTCAGCAGCAAAGCGCAGAGGGCGAGGTGTTTCATGGCAGTTCCTTTAAGCGGAAATGCCGAAAACCTATGCCGGAATAGCCCGCGCTGCAACGCAACGCAGGGGTGGGGGCGGGCGGAAAGCCACCAGTCTGCTTTGGGTTTTCACCAAAGTTTAGATATACATTTGCGGCCCGAAAATCCGGTAAATCTCGCTGGCGCGGGTCTTGCCGATGGTTGCAAGCTGCGCGTCGGTCGTGGCGCTCAGACGCTCGGCTTGTTGCAGGCGCGGATTGGCCGCGACCAATTTCGCCAAGCTCTTTGCAAAGCCTGCAAAGGGTGCTGCCAGAATGAGGCGCAGCGATCTGGGGCTTGTGGTCAGTGTTGCTGTCTGTGTCATTGGAAACCTCTGATATGATCGGAGTGCTTCCTCCCTGGCTATAAGTTGGGGGCAAATGCGTGATGAAACAACGCCCTATTGGGTATTGCTGCGTTGCAGCATTTGCATGGCTACGGGCGTGCATCAGAACAGGAAATAGCGCTGGGCGAGGGGGAGTTCGCTGGCGGGCTCGCAGGTCAGCAACTCGCCATCGGCGCGGACTTCGTAGGTTTCGGGATTCACGGTGATCTCGGGGCGGGCGTTGTTCAGGATCATGTCGGCCTTGCCAATCGTGCGGGTGTTCTTCACCGCCAGCACCGTCTTGCCAAGTCCCAATTTGCTGCCGACATCATCGGCCAAAGCAGCTTGGCTGACGAAGGTCGCGGAACTGGCGTGCATGGCGCGGCCCAAGGCCCCGAACATCGGCCGTGAATACATCGGCTGCACCGGGATCGAGCCATTGGGGTCGCCCATTTGTGCAACCACAATCATGCCGCCCATCAGCACCATTTCCGGCTTGGCCCCAAAAAACGCCGGGTTCCACAGCACCAGATCGGCGCGTTTGCCTTCGGCGATGCTGCCGATATGCGCGGAAACCCCATGGGTGATCGCCGGGTTGATCGTGTATTTAGCCACATAGCGGCGGGCGCGGATATTGTCGTTTTGCCCGGTTTCATCGGCGAGGCGACCGCGCTGGACTTTCATCTTATGCGCGGTTTGCCAGGTGCGGATGATCACCTCGCCAATCCGCCCCATCGCCTGACTGTCCGACGACAGGATCGAAAGCGCCCCCATGTCGTGCAGGATATCTTCTGCCGCAATCGTCTCACGCCGGATGCGGGATTCAGCAAAAGCCACATCCTCGGGGATGGATTTATCCAGATGATGGCAGACCATCAGCATATCCAGATGCTCTTCCACCGTGTTGCGGGTGTAGGGCATGGTGGGGTTGGTCGAGGACGGGATGATATTGGCGTGGCCGACCACCCGCAGAATATCCGGGGCATGACCGCCGCCCGCGCCCTCGGTGTGAAAGGCGTGGATGGTGCGGCCCTTGATCGCCGCCAAGGTGTTCTCGACAAAGCCCGACTCATTAAGTGTGTCGGTGTGGATCATCACCTGCACATCCATATCATCCGCCACCGACAGGCAGCAGTCGATGGCGGCGGGGGTAGTGCCCCAATCCTCGTGCAGCTTCAGGGCAGACGCGCCCGCCTTGACCATCTCGATCAGGCCAGCGGGCTGGCTGGCATTGCCCTTGCCAGAAATCCCGAAGTTCATCGGGATGCTGTCCAGCGCCATCAGCATCCGCCCGATATGCCACGGGCCGGGGGTGCAGGTGGTGGCAAGCGTGCCATGCGCCGGGCCAGTGCCGCCGCCGAACAAGGTGGTGACGCCGGAGTGCAGCGCATCCTCGGCCTGCTGCGGGCAAATGAAATGAATATGTGCATCCATGCCGCCGGGGGTCAGGATGCGGCCCTCGCCTGCGATGATCTCGGTGGACGGGCCGATGATGATATCAACATTCGGCTGGGTGTCGGGGTTGCCCGCCTTGCCGATCTTGTGGATCAAGCCATCGCGCAGGCCGACGTCAGCCTTGTAGATGCCGGAGTGATCCAGGATCAGCGCATTGGTGATCACGGTATCGACCGCCCCGCCAGCGCGTGGAATCTGCGATTGCCCCATGCCATCGCGGATCACCTTGCCGCCACCGAACTTCACTTCCTCGCCGTAGGTGGTCAGATCGCGTTCCACCTCGATGATCAGATCAGTGTCGCCCAACCGGATGCGATCTCCGGTGGTCGGCCCATACATGGCGGCATAATCGGCGCGGGCGATGCGTGTGGCCATTTACAGATCTCCCATCACGGCAGAGTTAAAGCCGAACACCCGGCGCAAACCGCCATAAGGCGTCAGGCGGACTTCGCGGCTTTGCCCCGGCTCGAACCGCACAGCCGTGCCTGCGGCGATGTCCAGACGCATGCCGCGCGCGGCGGTGCGGTCAAAACTCAGGCCGGGGTTGGTTTCGGCAAAGTGGTAGTGACTGCCCACCTGCACCGGACGGTCACCAGTGTTGGCGACCATCAGCGTGATGCTGGGCTGGCCTGCGTTCAACTCTATCGTGCCTTCGGCGGGGAAGATTTCTCCGGGGATCATCGCGGCCCCCTATGCAAGCGCGAGCGCAAGGCCCGCCAGTGCAGAAACCCCACCGAAAACGCGGGCGATCTTTCCATTCAGCGCCAGACCCAAGCCCAGCCCCGCAGCGTGCAGCAGCGCCGTCGCCGTCAGCATCGCCGCGCCAAACGCCAAGCCATTGCCAACCATCTCGGCCCCGTGCGCCGCACCATGCGCCAGACCGAACAGCCCGACCAGCGGCACGGCCAAGCCCAAAGGCGCGCGCAGGGCCAGCGCCACCACGGCCCCCAGCAGGATCACCGAGGCCAGAATGGCAGGCTCCACCGCCACAGCGCCTGCGCCAAGGCCGATATTCACCGCAGATGCGCCACCTATCGCCATCGCGGTCAGGAAAGTTGCGGGCAGCGCCATCCGCGCCCGCCCGCCCAGAATCGCCGCCCAAAGCCCAACTCCGACCATCGCCAGCAAGTGATCTGCCCCGGTGAAAGGGTGCAGGAATCCGGCCTCAAATCCGACGCCATGGCCCGGATGCGCGAGGGCTGTCGTAGGGATCAGCAGAAGTGGCACTATCGAAAGAATACGTTTCATCTGAACCTCTTAGCGAATGGGGTGGTGGACGGTGACAAGCTTTGTCCCATCAGGAAAGGTCGCCTCAACCTGCACCGAATGGATCATCGACGGGATGCCATCCATGCATTGCTCGGCGGTGATCACATGCGCGCCCGCCTGCATGAGGTCAGCCACCGTGCGGCCATCGCGCGCGCCTTCGACGACGAAATCGGTGATCAAAGCAATCGCCTCGGGGTGGTTCAGCTTCACCCCCCGCGCCAATCGTCCCCGCGCGACCATAGCGGCAACAGAGATCAGCAGTTTCTCACGCTCTCGCGGGGTCAGGTTCATCGGCTTCTCCTACATCTGCCAGACGCGGGGCAGCGGGCCAGCCCGCAAAGCCGCCAGTGCCAGCGCTATTTGTTGTTTCAGTGGCCAGCCATCACGGGCCACAATCCGGGCAATACATTTTCCATCCCAACCCGAGGCCGCAGCCTCGCAGCCCACCACCGTCAAAGCGGCGCGCAGACGCGGCAAGGCATCCTCGGCCCCCTGTGCCACCAAGGCGATCACCGCAAAGGCGCGGGCCCCGCCCAGCAAAGCCGCCTGCGCATCGGCAAGCACATTGGGGTCAAGATGAAAGGTCTCGGCCCAGACCGGAACGCCTGCGCACCGCACCATGCGGGCATCTGTCAGCCGCGCATCACTCAGGGTTTCGCCCATCGCGTGACGACCCAGAGTGACGGTTTCCGACAACAGACAGCTGGCATCGGCGGCCATATCAATCTGGGTGTCACGAGCCAAATAGCTGTTTTCAAACAAGATTGTCTCTTGCGGCAACCAATCAAGATGGCCGCCCGCACCGACAACGCAGCGCACCTCTGCGCGCGCGGGGGCACCCCTGCTGGCATAGACCCGCTCGGCGGTTTGCGTTGTTGCGGTAATCCGGCACCCCGCCGCCAAATCCAAGCCATAAGACAAGGCATCGCCATCAGTAAGCCCGCCAGAAGTATTCAGAAACACCACCTCTGGCACGCCCGACACCCGTGGCAGCATCGCCTTGGCCGAGCCGCTCTGTGCCAGATCCACCAACCGCGCGCGCCCATCCAGACAGCGAAAGCTGGCGAAAGCCGAGCCACGGCTGCGCTGCATTGGGGTAGCTTGGCTGGCGAGCATCAGAGTCTCCTTGCCCGCAACTTCAACACCTGCCCCGGCCAAGCCGAAATGCTCCGCCCCCAGAACCGCCCAAAATTACCGCAATCCGCCCGAAAATCGCACGATTTTCGCGCGTAACGCCCAACCGATAGGCAAAACGAAAACGGGCGCCCGTTTCCCGACGCCCGCTTCAATTTGCCTAAAACTTATCTAAAAGTTTTCATCTGTTTCTAAATATCCCACGGGGGTCTGGGGGGGGGGTGAAACCCCCAGCCGTGGCAAGAAGCACCTCAGATGTAGTGGTTCCACAAGTTCTCCAACCGTTCCTGACGGCCCGAGCGCGGCTGCGGGTTGATGTTGTTCGCAATCACCGCTTCGGCAATCACCTCCAACGGCTGCGTCAGCATGGCCTTCGCGCCATCCTTCTCCCACCCTGCATACCGCGCGCGACGGGCGGCTTCCATCGTGTCGTCTTCCAACAGATAGGCCGCCGCTTTCAGCGCCCGCGCGCAGGTGTCCATGCCGCCGACATGCGCGAGGATCAGATCTTCCGGGTCCAGCGATTGACGCCGCACCTTGGCGTCAAAGTTGGTGCCGCCCGTGGTATAGCCGCCCGCGCGCAAAATCTCATAGAACGCCACGGCTTTCTCGGCGTGGTTGTTCGGGAACTGGTCGGTGTCCCAGCCGGATTGGTAATCATTGCGGTTCATGTCGATCGAGCCGAAAATCCCCAAGGCCGCAGCGGTGGCGATTTCATGCTCGAAACTATGGCCCGCCAAGATCGCATGGCCCTGCTCGATATTGGTCTGAACTTCTTTCTCCAGCCCGAAATCTTTCAGGAAACCGTAAACCGTCGCCACGTCGTAATCATACTGGTGCTTTGACGGCTCTTGCGGTTTCGGTTCAATCAGGATCGCGCCTTTGAAGCCGATTTTATACTTATACTCGACCACCGATTGCAGGAAGCGGCCAGCATGGGCGCGCTCGGCTTTCAGGTCGGTGTTCAGCAGCGTCTCATAGCCCTCACGGCCACCCCAGAGCACATAGTTCGCGCCGCCGAGTTTATGCGTGGCATCCATGCAGGATTTCACCGTGGCGGCGGCATAGGCGTAGACTTCCGGGTCGGGGTTGGTGGCAGCGCCCGACATCCAGCGCTTGTGGCTGAACATGTTGGCGGTGCCCCACAGCAGCTTGGCCTTATGGGTTGCTTGCTTTTCGCCAAGGTAGTCGACGATTTCTTCCAGATTGCGCAGGGATTCCGCGAAAGTCGCGCCCTCGGGCCGCGCATCGGCATCGTGGAAGGCATAGAACGGCGCGCCTAGAATATCGAACATCTCAAACGCCACATCGGCCTTCAGTTTGGCCAGCGCCATAGTGTCGCCGAACCACGGGCGGTCAAAGGTCTGCCCGCCAAACGGGTCGCCGCCCGGCCATGCGAAAGAGTGCCAATAGGCGACTGCAAAGCGCAGATGGTCCTCCATCCGCTTGCCAAGGATGATTTCCTCGGGGTCGTAGTGGCGGAAGGCGAATTCATTGGTGCTGTTTTCGCCCTCGTATTTGATCTGAGGGATGTTCTTGAAGAAATCGGTCATGCGAGGCTCCTAATCGCAGTTTGTGCAGCGCGATAACGGGCGTAGCCCGCATCAAAGGCGTCTTTCAGGGCAGGGTCGGGCAGGATTTCCCGCGCGATTGCAGGCAGGCTGGCGATTTCGGCACCCGCCCCGGTGGCGGCCATCAGGCCAAGCCGGGCGGCACCGAAAGCACCGCCAAAGTCGCCCGCGACGGGCAGGCTGACCGGGCAATCCAGCGCCGTCGCAATCGCGCGCAGCCAGTAGTCAGAGCGCGAGCCACCGCCCACCGCCAGCAGATGTTGCAGTTTGGTCCCGGTTGCGGCCAAGGCGTCGCGGCTGTCGCGGAAGGCAAAGGTCACGCCCTCCAGCACGGCGCGGGTGCCTGCGGCGCGGTCGGTGGCATGTTCCAGCCCGGTGAACGCACCCCGGATCGAGGCAGAGTTCAACGGTGTGCGCTCGCCGCCCAGATAGGGCAGGAAGGTGGTTTTGCCGGGGGCTTGCAGCGCGCCCAATTCGCCGGTCAGGGTGGCTGCATCGGCACCCACCAGTTTGGAATACCAGTTCAGCGCATCAGTGGCGGCCAAAATCACGCCCATCTGATGCCATGTGTTCGGCAGCGCGTGGCAGAAGGTATGCACCGCCGTCGCAGGGTCGGGCTGATAGCCGTCATTGGCGGCGAAGAGCACGCCCGAAGTGCCCAAAGACACAAACGCCTCGCCCGCGCGCACCACACCGACACCGACGCCCGAGGCCGCATTGTCCCCGCCGCCGCCTGCCACCACCACGCTCGCCGCCATGCCGAAACGGCTGGCAAGCTCGGGGCGCAGTTGGCCGGAAACCTCGGACCCTTCGACCAGACGCGGCATCTGCGCGCGGCTTAGTCCACAATCAGCCAGCAACTGTTCCGACCAATCGCGCTTGCCGGTATCCAGCCACGCGGTGCCTGCGGCATCCGACATCTCGGATACATGCTCGCCGGTCAACCACAGCCGCAGGTAATCTTTCGGCAGCAAGACCATCGCCACCTTGTCCCACAAGCTCGGCTCGTGCTTGCGCAGCCAGTCGAGTTTCGGCGCGGTAAAGCCGGGAAACACGATATTGCCAGACAGGCGGCGGAATTCCGGGCGGGCGTCCAAACTGGCGGCTTCGGCAAAGCTGCGGGTATCGTTCCACAGGATGCAGGGGCGCAGCACGGCGTCAGAGGCGTCCAGCAAGGTCGCGCCGTGCATGTGGCCCGACAGCCCAATGCCCTTCACCGCGCCCAAACCATGGGCGGCGAGTTTGCCCATCACAATCTCAGCAGCGGCAATCCAACTGGCCGGGGCTTGTTCAGACCACCCCTCGGCAGGGCGCTCAACCGTCAGGGGGGCGGTGGCTTCGGCCAGCACCTGCTGACGGTCATCCATCAAGATGCCTTTCAGCCCGGATGTGCCCAGATCAAGCCCGATATACATATATGTCCTCCCCAGAACCTGGCCGCAGTTTGCGCTAACATGTCAGCCATGAAAACGTTTACGCTATGCCGTTTCATCCTTCAACAGCAGGAATAGTGCCAAAGCGGTTAGAATTACGCCACCCAGAACATTTATCGGCGGCGCGGGTCTGCCGCTGGCGATTTCCCACAGGATAACCCAAGCTGGCACCAGATAGGTGTAGGCCATCACCTTGGCCGATGGCAGCCGCAGCGTGGCGAATTGCAGCAAAACGAAGGTCATCGCACTGGCCGCAACCGAGACATAGATCAGGCAAACCCAAACGATCGCGGGCAGGGCCGCCCAATCGGTGGCCAAAACATCGCGCCAACCCCAAAGGCACAGAATACCAAAGCCAGCCAGCATCATGCCAAAGGTGAACACCAAGGCAGGTTCGCCTCGGTTCAGTTTGCGCACCATCGGGGCGTAGACGGCGTGCGCGACGCAGCCGAAGAAATAGATAATCTCGCCCCGACCAACCTCTAGCCGCGTCAGGGCGGCAAGATCACCGCGAAAGATCACCCACAACGCCCCCGTCGCGCCAAGCCCCAAGGCCAAGGCCATCCGCGCCGTGGTGATCTGGCCCAGCAGCAGCCAGCCAAATCCTGCGGCCATCAGTGGCGTCAGGGTGAAGACGGCGGCCATTGGCACGGCTGTTGCGGTTTGCAGGCCCCAGAACATCAGCACGAAATAGCAGGCGAGCAGCCCGCCCAAGATGACATAGCGCCAAGGGGCGACCCAGGTTTTGCGCGGCACGCCCACCGTGACAAACGCAGCTAAGCCCACCAGCGCGCCCGCCAAGGCAAACCGCGCCACCGTCAATGCCGAGGGCGAGACATAGCGCGCCGCGGCAGCCCCAAGGCTAAAGCTGCCCGCCACCAGTGCCGAAAACGCCAGCATCGCCACATGGCCGCGCATCGGCTGGCTCAGCTGCGCCCAAAGTTTCACGGCTGCAATCCGTCCGTCATGCCTGCCGCCCTAAGCACTGCACCAGCTTGCCGCAGCATGGCGCAGACAGTTCAGAAAGCTCTGCACCTTCAAGGTGCGGTGCAAATCGACATGGGTGACGATCCACAAAGGCGCGTCCCATTCCGGGATCGGGGCCATCACCTCGATCAGATCGGGATCAAGCTGGGCTTCGTGCGCCCGCATAAAGCCCAGACCCATCCCGGCTTTCAACGCGGCTTCTGACGCGGCAGGTTCGTTGACGCGGAAGGTCATGCGGTCTTGCGGCACCCTTTCGCGCAGCCAGCGATAGAACGGCGCGCGGTTGTCGGGGTTATCCAGCCCGATGAAGCGGTGCTGCATCAGTTCGGCCTCGTTGTTCGGCATGCCGTGCTGGGCGATGTAGGATTTCGCCGCATAAAGCCCGGTTTGCAATTTCACCAAGGGCAGCGCCACGTTGTCGGGTTCCTGCGGTGCAGCCCCGGCGCGGATCGCCACATGCGCCTCGCCGTAATCCAGCCGGAACAGCCGCATATCGGTCAGAAAACGGATCACCACCGCCGGATGCGCTTCCTGAAACGTGGCGAACACGGGCGCAAGCAGATGCGCGATGCCGGTGATTGACGTGACCACCAATTCGCCCGCCACGGTTTCGCCCTGACCCTTGATGCGGCTGGCCAGCTGGCCGAACTGATCATCGGTGGTCTGCGCCACAGACAAAAGATCGCGGCCAGATTCGGTGGGGGTATAGCCGCGTGCATGGCGCTGAAACAGCTTGGCCCCCAAGCGTTTCTCAAGGCTGTCGATATGGCGGATCACGGTCGCATGGTGGACACCCATCACCTCGGCTGCGCCCGAAACCGTGCCCATCCGCGCAACCTGAAAGGCAGTCCTGATCTCGTCCCAGTTGTCCATCTTGCAGACCCCTTGTGCATTTGCGCACATAAATCGGAAAATAGCGGCGATATAGCAAGGGATTTGTCGAATTTGAGCTTAGGGTTGCCCGAAGCAATGGTTAGGTTTGCGCTAACAAGCACAGGGCTCCGCATCCGGGCAGCAGCCAAGGTCGCCAGACCCGCACTGTTCGCAAATGCCTAAGAACCCGTCGCCACGACCAACCCTGCTTGACTCTCACCCCCCAAGCGCGTATCGCCCGACCCAATTCCCCCGGAGGCAAACGCTTCCGGTCCCTTAGGCCATAGCCTGGGATCGCCACCTGTCAGCGCGTTGCGCCCACAGGTGCCGTTTCGCATTGGCCTTGGGAAACCCGCCGTAGCCCCCCATCTTGGGGTTTTGATCTAGGAGAGCGCGATGTTTGAAAGCCTGTCAGAACGCCTTGGTGGCGTCTTCGACCGCTTGACCAAAGCCGGTGCGCTGTCCGAAGCCGATGTCGATACCGCGCTGCGCGAAGTGCGCGTCGCCCTGCTGGAAGCCGACGTGTCGCTGGAGGTTGCGCGCAACTTCGTCAAGGCGGTCAAAGTCCGCGCCATTGGCCAAGCTGTCACCAAGTCGATCACGCCGGGTCAGCAGGTCGTCAAGATCGTGCATGATGAATTGGTGCGGGTGCTGGCGGGCGACGGCGAGCCCGAAGCGCTGAAGATCGACAACCCGCCCTCCGCCATCCTGATGGTGGGTCTGCAAGGGTCGGGTAAGACGACGACGACGGCCAAGCTTGCGAAACGCCTGAAAGACCGCAACGGCAAGCGCGTGTTGCTGGCGTCTCTGGACACCAACCGCCCGGCAGCTATGGAACAGTTGGCGATTTTGGCGGCGCAAGTCGGTGTCGACAGCCTGCCGATCGTCAAGGGCGAAAGCGCGGTGCAGATCGCCAAACGCGCGAAAACGCAGGCTGCGATGGGTGGCTATGATGTGGTGTTCTTTGACACCGCGGGCCGTCTGCACATCGACGAAGTGTTGATGGACGAAATTCAGGCGGTGCGCGATATTGCGCAGCCGCGCGAAACCCTGCTGGTCGTTGATGGTCTGACCGGGCAAGACGCGGTCAACGTGGCGTCGGAGTTCAACGCCAAAGTCGGGATTTCCGGCGTCGTCCTCACCCGGATGGACGGCGACGGTCGCGGCGGTGCGGCGCTGTCGATGCGCGCTGTCACCGGCAAACCGATCCGCTTTGTCGGTCTTGGCGAAAAGATGGACGCGCTCGAGACGTTCGAGGCTGAACGTGTCGCAGGCCGCATCCTTGGCATGGGCGATATTGTGGCGCTGGTCGAAAAGGCCCGCGAGACGTTTGAGGCCGAACAGGCCGAACGCATGGCCAAGCGCTTTGCCAAGGGTTTGTTCAACATGAACGACCTGAAATCGCAGCTGGAACAGATGCAGAAAATGGGCGGCATGCAGGGCCTGATGGGCATGATGCCGGGCATGGGCGGCATGGCCAAGAAAGCCGAAGCCGCTGGTTTCAATGACAAAATGCTGGTGCATCAGATTGCCTTGGTCAACTCGATGACCAAGAAAGAACGCGCCAATCCCGATCTGCTGGCCGCCAGCCGCAAAAAGCGCATCGCGGCAGGGGCGGGGCTTGAGGTTTCCGAAGTGAACAAGCTTTTGAAACAGCACAAGCAAATGGCCGATATGATGAAGAAAATGGGCAAAGGTGGCATGATGAAAAATGCCATCAAGCAGATGATCGGCGGCAAAGGCGCCGCTGATCTTGCCAACCTGTCGCCCGAACAAATGGAAGAAGCCGCCAAGGGCATGAAGCAAGGTCTTGGCATCGGCTCTGGCATGGGCGGCGGTTTCCCCGGCATGCCGCGCGGATTGCAGCTGCCGGCTGGCCTGTCGGGGTTGATGAAAAAGAAATGATCACCCTCGTCGGCATCCCAGAGATTGAGACGGATCGGCTGCGCTTGCGCGGACCGAAAACGTCTGATTTTGACGCGATGGCGGCGTTCCTCGGCTCTCCCCGCAGCGCTTTTGTCGGCGGCCCAGTATCTTCGGGGCAGGCATGGCGCAGCTTTTGCCATCTGACCGGGCATTGGCTGCATCGCGGCTATTCAATGTTCATTCTGGCTGACAAATCCACCGATGCCGCGCTTGGCATGGCGGGCCCTTGGTTCCCCGAAGGCTGGCCCGAACCCGAACTCGGCTGGTCGATCTGGGACGCTGACAGCGAAGGCCACGGCCTTGCGCATGAGGCAGCCGTTGCCGCCCGCGCCCATGCCTATGACGCGCTTGGCTGGAAAACCGCGATCAGCTTGATCGCCGACGACAACCTGCGCAGCCAAGCGCTTGCCCGCCGCTTGGGCTGCACCCGCGACGGCAGCTTTAGCCACGAAACCTTCGGTGCCAGCCAGATCTGGCGTCACCCAGCCCCGGAGTATCTGCAATGACCGACGCCACCGCCATCGCCGCCGAAGTGCTGAAAGACCACCGCGAAAGCATCGACCGTCTGGATGCTATTCTGGTCTATACGCTGGCCGAACGCTTCAAGCGCACCCAAGCTGTGGGCCGCCTGAAAGCGGAACACGATCTTCCCCCGTCCGATCCGACCCGCGAAGCGCGCCAGATCGAGCGGCTGGAGTGGCTTTCCAAAGAAGCCGAACTCGACCCCGAATTTGCCAAGAAATTCCTGACCTTCATCATCTCGGAAGTCATCAGGCATCACGAACAACTACAGAAATAACCGGACATCCGGTTCCAACCAAAACCTGAAGGAGACTACACTATGTCCATGAAAATTCGCCTCGCCCGTGGTGGTTCCAAAAAGCGCCCGCACTACTCGATCGTCGCCACCGACAGCCGCAACCCGCGCGATGGCCGCTTTCTGGAAAAGCTGGGCACCTATAACCCGCTGCTGGCCAAAGACAGCGAAGAGCGCGTGAAAATGAACATGGAGCGCGTGCAGTACTGGCTGGGCCAAGGCGCACAGCCGACCGACCGTATTTCGCGTATGCTGGAAGCCGCTGGCGTGCTGACCAAAAAGGTCCGCTCGAACCCGAAATCGGCAGTCCCCGGCAAGCGTATGGCCGAGCTGGCGAAGAAGAAAGCCGCGCGCGCTGAAGCACCGGCTGCAGAATAATCCTGTCGGCGGCCTTGGTAACAAGGCCGCCACCCTTCACCCCGGAGAAGCCTATGCCCAACCCAGACCATATCTGCGTCGGCGCCATCGCAGGCTCTTTCGGCGTGCAGGGCGAAGTGCGGCTGAAAAGCTTTTGCACCGACCCCGAGGCGATTGCCTCTTACGGCCCCTTGTTCACCGAAGATGGCCAGACCAGCTATAAAATCAAACTGACAAAGCCAGTCGCAGGCGGCCTTGGCGCGCGCATCAGCGGCGTTGAGACCAAAGAACAGGCCGATGCCCTCAAAGGCGTAAGCCTTTATGTTGACAAGAAAAAGCTGCCGAACCTGCCCGATGATGAATTCTACCATGCCGATCTGATCGGCCTTGCGGTGTTCGATACTGGCGGCGCGGAATTGGGCCGTGTGCAGGCGGTGCATAATCATGGCGCGGGCGATCTGATCGAAGTCGCAGGGCCGGGCCTGAAAACCTCGCTATTGCTGCCGTTCACGCTGGCCGCTGTGCCGACCGTCGATCTGACCGCCGGGCGCATCATCATCGACCCGCCAGAAGGGCTTGAGTAAGCGCTCGGGCCAATCCTTTTTCGCTTGGTCCATAGACAAAGGCGATTGCGGAAGCAGACGCCAAATGGGTGCCTCTCCTTTCTCGTGCGCAGCCCTCTTTGCGTGTTTCTGTGCCGCCGAGTTTGGGCGGCGCTGCACCCGCAGGGGCTGGACTAAAGCAAGCCGCCGCGCCACTCTGCGCTGAAAAAGGGGATCACATGCACAACCGCTTGCGCTGGCTGATGGGAGCCACGGCCCTGCTGTATATCGGCCCGCTGTTGGCGGGTTTGGGCGGCTATGGCTGGCCCTTGGTGCCGGTGTTCGTGGTGCTGTTCGTGCTGTGGCAATTCATCCTGCGCCCGCATCAATGGCCGCGCACCTTTCACGAATGGACGCAGTATCAGGCTTGGGCCACCCTTGGCAGCAATGCCGCAATCCAGACGCTGTTCGTGGCGCTGCTGTTCGGGGTTGGTCGTGGCATCGGCGGGGCCTTGGGCTTTATCCCGCCCTATCCTGAAATGCTGCCTGTCGCGATTTCCTTTCTGTCGATCCCTTTGGCGCGGATGATCTGGAATCCGTGGCAAGCCATTGAGATGAACAATTTCCTCGATGACGCGATCCGCAAAATCTCGCATCCCGAAACCTCGACCGGGGGCGCGGGGCTTGAGACCGCCCGCCGGATGATCGCGCCGCTGGCGGATCTGCCCGATGAGACCGACCCCGGTGTGATCGCGCAGCATCTGGTGGCCTTGTCCGCCCATGCGCATCCCGACCATATCCGCAGCGCCTTGTTCGAGCGGATGCGCGATGCGAACCCCAGCCGCGCCGAGACGATCGCGCTGATCCTGCATGCCACCGATGGCCGTTTGGCCGAAATTGTGCCCGGCGATGGCCCGACCATGGTGTTGAGGCTGCTGCCCGAAGACCCCGGCCTGATTGCCTTGTTCGCCACCCGCCTGACCGCCGCGTTGCAACAGGATGCCGATCTTTGGGGCAAATCGCCCAGCGTCGATTATCTGACCGAGCTTGCCGCCCGCTTTGACAATTCCGAGGCCGAAGCCCCGCTCCGCGATCTGATCAATGCCACCAATGCCGCCGAGCCCGAAGATGGATTGGCCTAGCGATCTTGCGAGCCAAAGGCTAAAAGCCCCCATGACCGACAGCTTTGAAACCCCGCCGAACAAATCGCATGGCCGCATCTCGATCCGCGCCAGCCTCAAGCCACGCGATCTGATGGAAGATCCGTTGCATGTCAAAAATGCGTGGCGGGCCAAGATCATCACCCTGATGCCCGATGCCTTTCCCGGTATTCTGGGCATTTCGCTGACCGGCAAGGCGCTTGATCTGGGCCTGTGGGCGCTGGATGTGATCAATCTGCGCAGCTTTGGGCAGGGCAAGCACCTGAACGTCGATGACACCCCGGCAGGCGGTGGCGCGGGCATGGTTTTGCGCGCCGATGTGCTGGACGCGGCGCTGGGTGAAGCGGCCCAGCACACGCCGCGCGACCGCAACCGCTGGCCAGTGATTTACCTGTCGCCGCGCGGCAAGCCGTTCAATCAGGCGATGGCCCGCCGCTTTGCCGCCTGCGATGGCGTGACGCTGCTGTGTGGTCGGTTTGAAGGTGTCGATCAACGCCTGCTTGATCACCACGACATCGAAGAAGTCTCTTTGGGTGATTTCGTGCTGACCGGGGGCGAAATTGCGGCCTCGGCGCTGATCGACGCCACCGTGCGGCTGCTGCCAAAGGTGCTGGGCAACCACGAATCGACGGTCGAGGAATCGTTCTCGGATGGCCTGCTAGAGCACCCTCAATACACCCGCCCTGCCATCTGGAACGATCTGCCGATCCCCGAGGTTCTGCAATCGGGCAACCACGCCGCCATCGCGAAATGGCGGCAGGCTCAGGCCGAGGAGATTACGAAGACCCGCCGCCCCGATCTGTGGCAAGCCTACTTGCGGCGCAAGGCCTGACGGCTGCTGTTGAACGCTCCGCGGCGAGTATTTCAAAAAGAGCAAATCCTTCGGTCATCCTCTGTGTAAGGATATCCCCACGAAAGGCTTCGGCAGCGCCGCCAGCGGCCGTTACCAGACCGTAAAGCGCACCGGCACCGTCGCAATGCCCAAGGCCAGCCGCAGATTATGGGCCTGCAAGGCCCAAGCCCCCGATGCCCCCGCATTGGCCCCCAGATTGAACAGCGACGTCAGCGGATGCGCCAAGGTGCTGACATAGGTGCCGTATTGCGACAGCTGGACGTTGCCGCCAACCTCGGCACATTCAAACGAAATCGTCTGCCCCGCGCCACGGTGATGCCCGGCCAAGGTATTGAAGGTGAACATCAGGCTTGTCACAACGCTGACCTGAACCGGATCTGACCCGGTGCCCATGTTGTTGAACGGCCCGACCGTATCAATCAAATCATAGATGATCCCCAACCGAATCGACGAAACCCCGCCACGCCCCGAGACAGTAAACGGAAAAATATCGTTCGGGCGCGCTTGCAGAATGGCCATCGCGCGCAGCGCCGTAACGGTGGGAGAGACGGGTCCAAGCTCCCAGTCATGTCGATAAGTCGCCATAAGAAAACTCCTTTTTATGCAATTTTATCCAATGGATATGTAAAGTGCGGTCACTCTGGCTCTGCCAGAAATCGAAAACAGGCGGTTACAAAGTTCGGCGCAAAGGCCGTGGGCAAGGTGCAGATCGGTCAAGTGCAAACAGAATAGGCGCGCATTGGCGCTGAATAATTGCCATAAACATACGGCAGAGCTGATTTTCACACAAGCATTGCGTGCAATTTGAACGCCGCAGCAGGGTCCGGCTGACCTTACCTTGACACCCCCTTGGCCGCCGCCTATACGCCGCCTGTCCGGGGTCAAAAGCCCATCGGGCCCGATTCCTTTTGCCGCAATGCTTGCCTTCTTCTGCAAGCCTGGACAAAGGCGCGGACTATAAACGCAAGCCGCATCTCTGGCGGGGTTATCACATCCGGGTTTAGGCCGGACAGGTAGCGACCCGATCGAAGACCAGAAGCTCTACGGCTGCATCACGTCAGGGAAAACCCTGCATATAAAGGAACTGCGATGAACTTGATCGCCATCATCGAAGCCGAGCAGATCGCTGCGCTTGGCAAGAAAATCCCGGATTTCAAAGCCGGTGATACCGTGAAAGTCGGTTTCAAAGTGACCGAAGGCACCCGCTCGCGCGTGCAGAACTACGAAGGTGTGTGCATCGCCCGTAAAGGCGGCTCGACCATCGCGGCTTCGTTCACCGTCCGCAAAATTTCGTTTGGCGAAGGTGTGGAGCGTGTGTTCCCGCTGTATTCGACCAACATCGACAGCATCGAAGTGGTCCGTCGTGGCCGCGTGCGTCGCGCCAAGCTGTATTACCTGCGCGATCGTCGCGGCAAATCGGCCCGGATCGTCGAAGATACCAACTACAAACCCAAGTCCGAGTAAGGAGCAGAGCGATGAAAGACGGAATTCACCCCGACTATCACACCATCAACGTCAAAATGACCGATGGCACCCTGTTCCAGACCAAAACCACCTGGGGCAAAGAAGGCGACCAAATGGCGCTGGACATCGACCCGCTGGCACACCCGGCATGGACCGGCGGCTCGGCCAAACTGATGGACACCGGCGGCCGCGTGTCGAAGTTCAAAAACAAATACGCCGGTCTGGGTTTCTGATCTTAGACCACTGGCAAGGATTGGGGCGCATCTTCGGATGCGCCCTTTTTCATTGCCGCCTGCAAACCCACTTCCCCTCTCCGCCGCTATCCGTATAGGAAGCACCAAAGACCAAAGGGGACGTGGCATGGCGCATATCATCGTTGTCGGCAATGAAAAGGGCGGCTCGGGCAAATCGACCACCTGCATGCATGTCGCGACAGCGCTGTGCCGCATGGGGCATCGGGTGGGGGCGTTGGACCTTGATCTGCGGCAGAAATCCTTCGGTCGCTATGTCGAAAACCGCCGAGCATTCCTTGCCCGCGCCGGTCTTGATCTGCCCACCCCCGATTACCGCGATCTGCCCGAGGTAGAAGCCGGATCGCTGGCGCAGGGCGAAAACGCCTTTGACGCCCGCCTGTCGGCGGCTGTGGCGCAGCTGGAGTCTGTGTCGGATTTCATCCTGATCGACTGCCCCGGCAGCCATACCCGGCTGTCGCAGGTGGCACACTCCTTGGCCGATACGCTGATCACGCCGCTGAACGACAGCTTTATCGACTTTGACCTGCTGGCCCGCGTCGATGCTGAAACCGGAAAGGTCAAAGGTCCGTCGATCTATTCGGAAATGGTGTGGAATGCGCGGCAGTTGCGCGCGCAGGCGGGGCTGAAGCCCATCGACTGGATCGTGCTGCGCAATCGTTTGGGCGCGCAACAGATGCACAACAAAAAGAAGGTGGGGGCTGCCTTGGAAGAGCTTTCCAAGCGCATCGGCTTCCGCGTCTCGCCCGGTTTTTCGGAACGGGTGATCTTCCGCGAGCTGTTTCCGCGTGGCCTGACCCTGCTGGATCTGAAAGATACCGGTGTCGATCAGCTGAACCTGTCGAACATCGCCGCGCGGCAAGAGCTGCGCGATCTGATGAAAGAGCTTAGGCTTCCAGGGGTGACAGTCTCGTTTTGAACAGCATCGGGATGGCTTCCCGGCGCGCTTCGCGGGTGCGTGTACGCTCCAGCCGCATCTCAAACATATCCGGGCCAGCCTCTGCTTTGCCAGTGAACAGGCCAAAGCGGGCGAACAGGGCGTATCCGAATTTCATGGCGATCTCCTGCGATCTCATTTCGATACGCCCAATCTGGAGTTGAATCGCGGCAGCAAAAAGGCCGCTCTAGGGTGGTTTCGGGCCCTTTTCACGGTGAGGGAAAACCACACACCCGGTTTCGGCCTTGGCTTTGGCGCGGCGCTTGGGCGATAAATGCCGCAAATCAGCCGAGGACAGACCATGGCAAACCCGCTTTATGACGCGCTTTTCGCCGCCTTGCAGCAGCGCAGCGGCCCGCTTTTGTTGCTGGCGGATGGCAGCCAGATCAGCGGGGCGGCGTTTCACGCAGACATCGCCCGCTTTGCCCATGCCTTGCGCCAGCTTGGCGTGCGGCCGGGGGATCGTGTCGCGGTGCAGATCGCCAAATCCCCCGCCGCTTTGGCAGTCTATGCGGCAACTGTCAGCATCGGCGCGGTCTTTCTGCCCCTGAACACCGCCTATACCGCAGCCGAGCTGGCATATTTCATCGGCAATGCCACGCCGCGGGTGTTCCTGTGTGATCCCGCCCATGCCGCAGCGCTTGCCACCATTGCAACCGACCATGACGCGCAACTGCTGACTTTGGGTGCCAAGGGCGAGGGCAACTTGCCCGATCTTGCCACCCAGCACAGCCCCAGCTTCACGCCTACCGATTGCGCCCCGGATGATCTCGCGGCGATCCTGTATACCTCGGGGACCACGGGCCGCTCGAAAGGCGCGATGCTCAGCCATCGCAACCTTTTGTCCAACGCCGAAAGCCTTGCGCAGCTCTGGCGCTTCACCGCCAATGACACTTTGCTGCACGCCTTGCCGATCTTCCACACCCATGGCCTGTTCGTCGCCTCGAATGTCAGCCTGCTTTCGGGCGCGCAGATGATCTTTCTGCCGGGGTTCGATGCCGAAACCACCCTGCGCCTGCTGCCGAAAGCCACGGTGCTGATGGGGGTGCCGACCTTTTACACCCGGCTGCTCGACAGCCCCGGTCTGGCGCAGGCCGCCCGGCACATGCGCCTGTTCATCTCTGGCTCGGCCCCGCTGTTGGCCGAAACCCACACCGCGTTTCAGTCGCAAACCGGCCACCGTATCCTTGAACGCTACGGCATGACCGAAACCAACATGAACACCTCGAACCCCTATGATGGCGACCGCCGCGCTGGCACCGTTGGCTTGCCCTTGCCCGGCGTTGACATCCGCATCACCGCCCAAGGGGCCGAGGTCGCACAAGGCGAGGTCGGCATGATCGAGGTGCGCGGCCCGAATGTGTTCGCAGGCTATTGGCAAATGCCCGAGAAAACCGCCGAGGAACTGACCCCCGACGGCTGGTTCCTGACCGGCGATCTCGCCACCCGCGACGCCGATGGCTATATCAGCATCGTTGGACGCGCCAAGGATCTGATCATCACCGGCGGCTACAACGTCTATCCCAAAGAGTTGGAACTGTTGCTGGACGACGTCCCCGGCGTGCTGGAATCTGCCGTGATCGGCCTGCCGCACCCCGATTTCGGCGAGGCGGTCTTTGCCGTGCTAACCCCGCGCAAGGGGGCGCGCCTTGATCCCGCCGCGGTCTTGGCCGCCATCGCCCCCAGCCTTGCCCGCTTCAAACACCCGAAAGCCGCCGTTGTTGTTGCCGACCTGCCGCGCAACACCATGGGCAAGGTGCAAAAGAACCTGCTGCGCGCTGAATATGCGGATTGGTTTCAGCAAAGCTGAGCGCAACCCGAAAAGCGGTCTGTGATCTGGCGCTGAAAAATGCCAGACTGTTTGCGGGCCACGGCAGCAACGGGCGGGAACCACCCGCGCGCACATGCCACCGGAATGACTGATTGTTATGGGAGACGAGATTCAAATGTCATCGAAACTAGACCAATTGCGCAGCATGACCACCGTGGTGGCCGATACCGGCGATATCGAGGCTGTTCGCCGCCTGAAGCCGGTCGATTGCACCACCAACCCGTCCATTGTTCTCAAGGCCCTCGAATCACCCGATTTCGCCGAAGCGATGACCGAAGCGGTCGCTTGGGGCGCCAAACAGTCGGGCGACCGCGAACAGCAGATCGCTGACCGTCTGGCGGTTTCGGTTGGTGCGGCTTTGGCGGGTCTGGTGCCGGGCCGGGTTTCGACCGAAGTGGACGCCGATCTGTCGTTTGACACCGAAGCCTCGATCGCCAGCGCGCGCAAGATGATCCAAGCCTATGCCGATCGCGGCATCGGGCGCGAGCGTATTCTGGTGAAGCTCGCCGCCACTTGGGAAGGTATCCGTGCCGCCGAAGTGCTGCAAAAAGATGGCATTGATTGCAACCTGACGCTGATTTTCGCCAAAGCCCAAGCCATCGCTTGCGCCGATGCGGGCGTGTTCCTGATCTCGCCTTTCGTGGGCCGGATCACCGATTGGTACAGCAAAGCCCAAAACCGCACTTTCACCCCGGATGAAGACCCGGGTGTGCAATCGGTGCGCGAGATCTACAATTATTACAAAGCCCACGGCATCAAGACTGTGGTGATGGGGGCCTCGTTCCGCTCCACCGGCCAACTCGAGGCTTTGGCAGGGTGCGACCGTCTGACCATCAGCCCCGCCTTGCTGCAACAGCTGGGTGAGGCCGAAGGCACCTTGGCGCGCAAACTCTCACCCGAAAGCTTCACCGCAGAGCCCAAAGTCAAAATGGACGAGCGCGCTTTCCGCTGGGCGATGAACGAAGACCCGATGGCGACCGAAATGCTGGCATCTGGCATCCGTGGCTTTGCCAAAGATCTGGGCAAGCTGCGCGACATCGTGCGTCAAAAGCTGGCCTAAGCTGATTTGAACCGGGTCAGCGCGGCTTTGGCTGCGCTGACCACCACCTTTCTTGCGGTAACCTCACGATTTCTGGCAGCAAGGTTAACGCCGATTTCCCCCGTCGCGCGTATGGCCGCTTTCCTTACGGTTTATGGCCGTTTTCCAGACAGACAAAATCCCAGTATTTTCAAAGGTTAACCCTGCGTTTCAACGGGGGTTTCGGAGTCTGTCAACTCGCCCTCCAAAAACCGCTCGAACGCGTCCAGATCGACGGGTTCAAACTGGCCAAATCCCTGCATCCAGACCGAAGCCGCGCGCATCGCATCCGGCTCCAGCTTGCACCAGATCACCCGCCCCCGCTTTTCGCGGCTGATCAAACCGGCCTCGGCCAAAATCCCAAGATGCTTTGAAATCGCCGTCAAACTCATCTGAAACGGCTCTGCCACATCGGTCACGGCCATATCATCTTCCAGCAACATCGCCAGAATGCTCCGCCGCGTCGGGTCGGCCAGTGCCGAGAAAACCGTGTCGAGATTTGCTGTCATGGCGACAGTATCGGGCTGCATCACAAGATCGTCAACCAAATGGTTGAATATGCAAAGCCCCGTCAGATCAGCTAATTTCAGGCGCGGCACTGTGTCGCCTTGCAGGAAATGGCTGTAATTTCAGTGATTTACCGACAGCTTTCCCCGCTTGACTCAGTGGCCCCCAATCCGTAGGTATCGCTCGAACCATCTGGGGGC
This sequence comes from Cypionkella aquatica, assembly GCF_030161095.1. Taxonomy (GTDB): domain Bacteria; phylum Pseudomonadota; class Alphaproteobacteria; order Rhodobacterales; family Rhodobacteraceae; genus Cypionkella; species Cypionkella aquatica. The sequence goes on along the minus strand of NZ_BSPP01000004.1, from coordinate 21,951 downwards.
TTTGCCGCAGTGTCGGACGCAGATCGAGACCGCCTTGCGGCGCTGGAAAAGCGGATTGATCAGGCAAAAGGCGCGTATGCGCCGCGTGAGCGCACTCAGGATGATCGCCATTTTCAGGCCCAGTTGGCTTGGCGGATGGTGTTAGAGCTTGTGGCCGGTCTGATGATCGGTTTCGGCATCGGATACGGTCTGGATACCCTGTTTGGGACCATGCCGATCTTTCTGGTGCTGTTCGTGTTGGCTGGCTTTGCGGCAGGGGTGAAAACCATGCTGTTGTCGGCAAAAGAGATGCAGGAAAAAGCGGCCGCCGTGGTGGTCGACCAGCAAAAGGAAGACTGACGTGGCAACCGAAGAACACAGCGAAGGCGGATTGGTTTTTCACCCGTTCGACCAGTTTAACGTCTATCCGCTGTTCGGCGACGGCCCGGTGCATTGGTACACAATCACCAACGTCACCCTGTGGCTTGGCCTTGCAGCGCTGCTGATCATCGCGGTTTTCGTGATTGGTTCGTCGGGCCGCAAACTTATTCCTTCGCGTATTCAGTCGGTTGGCGAGCTTGCTTACGATTTCATCTACAAGATGGTTGAAGATGTGGCGGGCCATGACGGCGCGAAATACTTCCCCGTTGTGATGACCCTGTTCCTGTTCATCCTGTCGGCAAACATGCTTGGCCTGCTGCCGATGTCGTTCACCACCACCTCGCATATCGCTGTCACGGCGGTGCTGGGCTTTGGCGTGTTCCTGTTTGTCACCCTGTTGGGCCTGTTCAAACACGGCTTCGGCTTCCTCGGCCTGTTCTGGATGAAAGACGCGCCCTTGGCGCTGCGCCCGGTCATCGCGATCATCGAAGTGATCTCTTACTTCGTGCGTCCTGTGACCCATTCCATTCGTTTGGCTGGCAACATCATGGCAGGCCATGCCGTGATCAAAGTGTTCGCAGGCTTTGCCGCGATTGCTGCGATCTCGCCCGCCGCCATCGTCGCAATCACCGCTATGTATGGGCTTGAGGTGCTTGTCGCCTTTATCCAAGCCTATGTGTTCACCATGCTGACCTGCGTTTACCTCAAGGATGCGCTGCATCCGGGTCACTGATCCGCACGTCTGTAAATCACCCTAACTCATACCACCTTAAGGAGAATACCATGCAAGGCAATATCGCAGAACTCGGCCAGTTCCTTGGCGCTGGTCTCGCTGCAATCGGTTCGGGCATCGCGGCTGTCGGCGTGGGCAACGTGGCCTCCAACTTCCTGGCTGGCGCTCTGCGCAACCCGTCGGCAGCTGGCTCGCAAACCGCGACCCTGTTCATCGGTCTGGCATTCGCAGAAGCTCTGGGGATCTTCTCGTTCCTCGTCGCTCTGCTGTTGATGTTCGCAGTCTGATCTGACGTTCGCATCCTTACGGTCAGGGACGGCGCCACAGTGCGGCGTCCCTGAACTTTCAAAAGGGTCCGGCGGAGGGCAAAATGGCGACCACGACCACCACTGAAGCCGCCGTAACTGGCGCACACGAGACCGCTAAGGCAGGGATGCCGCAGCTGGAATTCTCGCACTTCCCGAACCAGATTTTCTGGCTTGTCGTCACTTTGCTGGTGATCTTTCTCGCGCTGAAGCTGATCGCTTTGCCGCGCATTGGTGGCACGCTTGCAACGCGGCGCGGCACCATCACCAACGACCTTGCCGCAGCTGAAGAGCTGAAGCTGAAAGTCGTGGCGGCTGAGAAAGCTTACGCAGACGCACTGACTTCTGCCCGCGCAGAGGCTGGCAAGATCGCCGCCGCTGCCAAGGCTGACATTCAGGCTGACCTGAACAAAGCGATTGCCAAGGCAGATGCGCAGATCGCCGCCAAAGCGACTGAATCGGCTGGGCGCATTGATGAAATCCGGGCTGGCGCTCAAGAGGCCATCGCGGAAGTGGCAAAAGACACTGCCAAAGAACTGGTGGCAGCGTTGGGTGGCAAGGCAGATGCCCGCACCATCACCGCTGCTGTAACCGCTCGGTTGAAAGGGTAAAGCGATGAAAAAACTGATCGCAACCATCCTTATGCTGTCGGCTACCCCGGCTTTGGCCGCAGGCGGCGCGTTCTTTTCGCTGCACAACACCAACTTCATCGTGTTGCTGGCGTTCCTGCTGTTTGTTGGCATCCTGCTGAAATTCGGCGTGCCCGGCAAAATCGCAAGCATGCTTGATGCGCGCGCGGCGCAGATCAAAGCTGATCTGGCCGAAGCGAAAGCATTGCGCGACGAAGCCCGCGCCCTGCTGGCATCTTACGATGCCAAGCATCAGGAAGTGATCGAGCAATCTGCCCGCATCATCGCTTCCGCCAAGGAAGAGGCCGAGGCCGCTGCAAAGCAAGCCAAGGCTGATCTGAAAGACTCGATCGCGCGCCGTCTGGCTGCGGCAGAGGATCAGATTGCTTCGGCAGAAGCCTCGGCTTTGCGCCAAGTCCGCGAAAGCGCGATTTCGGTGGCAGTAGCCGCAGCTGGTGAAGTTCTGGCCAAGCAAGCCACAGCGGAATCCGCGTCGGCTTCGATTGACGCGGCGATTGCCACGGTGGATGCGAAGTTCCACTAAGGCTGTGACACTCTTCGGAAAAAGGCCCGGTGCGCTGCGCCGGGCCTTTTCATTTTGACTGTTCGTGTTGCAGCCGCTGGCGGGCTATCGCTTCATTCCGGTTGGCTTTGATCTGATCCGCCATCGCCGTTTCGACAAAGCCCAGATGTGCGGTCACAGCCTCGCGCGCAGCCACCGGATCGCGGCTTTGGATCGCGGCATTGATCGCGCGGTGTTGGTCCAGCAAGTGATCGCGGGTCAGCCGGTTCTTGAACATCACCTGCCGATTGTAGAACACGCCTTGCCGCAACAGATCATACATCGAGCGCATCATATGCAGCATCACCACGTTATGGCTGGCCTCGATGATCGCCATGTGGAAATTGGCATCAAGCTCGGCCTCGTCCGATGGGTCACGCTTGGAATGGGCGGCCTCCATCTTGGTGAAGATCGCGGCGATCACCGCAAGATCGGTGTCAGATCCCAGCCGCGCCGCCCGCTCGGCCGCCAAACCTTCCATATCGCGGCGAAAGTCCAGGTAATCAAACACCGCCTCGTCATGGGCCGAAAACAGCCCGATCAGCGCAGGCGAGAAAGCCGAACCCAACACATCCGCCACGAAGATCCCGGCATTGGGACGACTGCTGAGCAGCCCACGGCTTTGCAAATCGGCCACAGCCTCGCGCAAACTGGGCCGCGACACGCCCATACGCTCGGACAGCTCGCGCTCGGACGGCAGGCGTTCTCCGGGGCGCAGGATGCCGCGCAGGATCAACAATTCGATCTGCTGCACCACCGATTGCGACAGTTTTTCGGCGTCTATTTTCAGGAAAGGCATGGGCGGCTCCGGCTGATTGGTGTGAATATATGACCAATCGCGAGGTGCCGCAAACGACAAAGCCCGAATAGCAAAAGGGCCGAGGTTTCCCCCGGCCCTTTGCGCGATGTTGAAAGCTTACCGCGTCGGGCGAATGATGATCTCAACCCGACGGTTCTGTGCGCGGCCCGAAGTGGTCTGGTTCGACGCAATCGGTTGATCCTCGCCGCGACCATAGGCCGAGATACGACCGCCCGGCACGCCGCTGTCACGCAGCACGTTGGCCACAGCCGAAGCGCGACGCTGCGACAGGTCTTGGTTATAGGCTGCCGAGGCGGTGTTGTCGGTATGGCCGATCACCTCGATGGTCGAATTCGGGTAACGGTTCAGCGATGCCGCAACGGCGCGCAGATCCGACGTCAGATCCGAGCGCAGGTTGGCGCTGTCAGACGCAAACAGCAGATCCTGCGGCATGTTGACGGTCAGATAAGAGCCGTTGTTGGTCACACCGATGTTCGACGACAGCGAACCGCGCAGATCAGCCGCCTGTGCGTCAAGGCTAGAGCCAATCGCGCCACCAACAGCTGCACCCAAAGCGCCGCCGATCACAGCTTTCGCCAGACGGTCATCGCCTTTGCTGGTGCCACCAGCCACAGCACCCAGCAAACCGCCCACGATAGCGCCATTCTTGGCGCGGGCGTTCGGATCATTCGGGTAGGCATCGGGATTGACGCAAGCGGTCAGCGCCATAAGTGCGGCGGTGGAGATGATAACCGGGGTTTTGAACTTCATGACTGCCTCTGAAATGTCTGATTGGGCCGCTTTGGCCTCAACCTCTCTATACAGTAACGCAGATCGCGCGGGATGGTTCCCGCGCAAGATTGGCAATTTATCGCGCAGTTGTGAAACGCTGTCAGAACCGTCCGCCTAACCCCCTGCATCCTCGCGCGCGGATTCCCATGCAAGGATCGCGCGCTTGACCGGAAGCCCCCAGTGATAGCCGCCAAGCCCGCCGGATTTGCGCAACGCCCGGTGGCATGGCACCAGAAAGCTGATCGGATTACGCCCCACTGCCGTGCCAACCGCCCGCTGTGCCGTGGGGTGGCCCACGACCTTGCCAAGTTCGGAATAGGTGGTGACATGGCCCGACGGCACTTGCAGCAAGGCCTCCCACACTTTCAGCTGAAACGGCGCACCGATCAGATGCAGGCGGGCAGCCCGCCCGGCCATCGCATCCTCGACCAAAGGCGCGATGCTGTGATCCTCGATATAGGTGGCGTTGGGCCAGCGGCGCGTCAAATCGTGCATCGACCAATCGCGGCCAAACTCCTCGGTAAAGCCCAAACCGCAGATGCCGCGATCGGTCGCCATCACCAAAGCTTCGCCAAACGGGGTCTGGAAATAGCCCCAGCGGATCAGCAGGCCTGCGCCGCCCGTGGCATATTCGCCGGGGCTCATCGCCTCCCAAGTCAGAAACAGATCGTGCAGGCGGCCCCCCCCTGACAGGCCCGAAGCAAGCGCGGTGTCCAGCACGGTAAAACGGTCGGCAAGCAGGCGGCGGGCGTGATCCAGCGTCAGATATTGCTGATAGCGTTTCGGGCTGACCCCGACCCATTGCGAAAACGTGCGCTGGAAATGCGCAGTGCTCATCCCCATCTGGGCGGCCAGATCATCAAGGCTTTGCCCGGGGCCACCCGCGTCAATGATCTTCAGGGCGCGGGCAATGACGGCGTAATGATAGCTGGTCTGGTCGGTCATGTCGGTCTCCTTGCCGGGATCATAGGCCGGAAGGACGCTGCAATCGACCCGGATCCTGCGGCTTACATCGCAAAGCGGGGGGTAAGTTTGTGGGCCCTATGTGCTGCGATAACCAAGATCGGCAAAGCCAATATTTGCGATATTTCGCAAAAACCACTACATGTTGTGTAATTATGGCCAAAATGCGCCAAAAAACACAAGTCTGTCCCCGCTGGGACAAAAGTTTGACCTCAAGACGCGAAACCGAGATGCTTGCCCGCTCTCGGGCAATCGGGCATATCCAAGCCATGACACGCCAGCTCGACTACCCCGCCATGCAGCGCATTTTCTCTCGGTTTCAGGCACTGGAAGCCGAGCCGAAGGGCGAACTGGATCATACCAATGCTTTCACGCTGGTGGTGGCCGTGGCGCTGTCGGCGCAGGCGACCGACGTCGGCGTGAACAAGGCGACGCGCAAGTTGTTTGAAATCGCCGATACGCCCGCCAAGATGCTGGCCTTGGGCGAGGACGGCGTGATCGAACACATCAAGACGATCGGGCTTTACCGCAACAAGGCCAAGAATGTGATCAAGCTGAGCCAGCTTTTGATCGACAATTTCGGCGGCGAGGTGCCCTCCAGTCGCGCCGCCTTGGTGTCGTTGCCGGGCGTGGGGCGCAAAACCGCGAATGTGGTACTGAACATGTGGTTCGGCCAACCCTCGCAAGCGGTCGACACCCATATCTTCCGGTTGGGAAATCGTTCGGGGATTGCTCCGGGGAAAGACGAGACAGCGGTAGAGCGTGCCATCGAAGACAACGTTCCCGCCGAATTTCAACGCCACGCGCATCACTGGCTAATTCTGCACGGGCGGTATATCTGCATCGCGCGCAAACCCAAATGCGGCATCTGCCCGATCGCTGATGACTGCCTGTTCGAGGAAAAGACTCAATGAAACGCTATCAGGTTGTCGGCATCGGCAATGCGATTGTCGACGTGTTCGCCCAAGCCGATGACAGCTTTCTCGAACTTATGGGCATCGAGAAAGGCATCATGCAGCTGGTCGAGCGCGAGCGTGGCGAATTGCTCTATGCGGCGATGAAAGACCGCGTGCAGGCGCCGGGCGGCTCGGTTGCGAACACGCTGGCCGGTCTGGGCAATCTGGGGCTGACCACGGCATTCATTGGCCGGGTGCATGACGATGCCTTGGGGCGGTTCTACGCGACGACGATGGCGGCTGGCGGCACCGATTTTGTCAACGCGCCGGTGCCGGGGGGCGAGCTTCCGACCTCGCGCTCGATGATTTTCGTGGCCCCGGATGGCGAGCGGTCGATGAACACCTATCTGGGGATTTCCTCGGAACTCGGGCCAGAGGATGTCTCGGACGCGGTCGCAGGCGATGCGGCGGTGCTGTTTCTTGAAGGCTATCTTTACGACAAACCAAAGGGGATGCAGGCGTTTGAACGCGCGGCCAAGCTGTGTCAGGCCGCTGGCGGGCAGGCGGGAATCGCCCTGTCAGACCCGTTCTGCGTAGACCGCCACCGCGACGACTTCCGCCGTTTGGTCAAGGATCTGGATTACGTGATCGGCAACGAACACGAATGGTCCAGCCTGTACCAGACCGATCTGAACTCTGCCTTGAAACAGGCCGCAGCCGAGGTCGGGCTGGTGGCCTGCACACGGTCTGGCGATGAGGTGATCGTGATCCGCGGCGAAGAACGCGCCGTGGTCCCGGTGCGCCGCGTCGTGCCCGTTGATGCCACCGGGGCCGGCGATCAGTTCGCGGCAGGATTCCTCTATGGCATAGCCACGGGGCGGTCATTGGAGATTTCGGGCCGGATGGGCTGCGTGGCGGCGGCTGAGGTGATCGGCCATTTCGGGGCGCGGCCAGAGGCGAATTTGGCGGATCTGTTTGCCGCTGAAGGGCTGATCTGACGAGCCTCCACCCTGGACAGATACTGGTCGTCTGTAAAATCGATGCGCTAACGGCAGCCTTTCACCTTCCGTTACACGTTGACGTTAAAGGGCACCGGCATTTCATACTGGCTTAAATACTCCCGCCGGAGGCTCACTGCATGGGCCGCAAGAGCCTCCGGCGGGAGTATTTAAGCCAGTATGAAACCCCTTCAGCAGCCAAGACCCGAAGGGGCGAGGCTGCTGGGGCGGGACGCAAATTTTACTCCTGTTTGCACCATCACGGTGGTGATCCGGGTGGCGTGACTTGCAGGCGGGCGCGGATTGGGGCATGACGGCGGATTATGGATGGCGGGCTATGACCGCCGGAATGTGAGGATTTACGATGGATTATGGCAAATCGGGCAATCCCAAAGCCGACAAGAACGAGCCGCAGCGCAAGGTTGGCAAGAAGGGGCTTGGTGCCGAGCGTTCGGCGACGGGCGGCAAGGCCAGCAAGGAAGAATTGGTGGCACGCATGAAGGCAGCGGCGGCGGCCAAGGCGGTCAAATAAGCGTCGCTGTAGGCCGAACCCGCTCGCACGCCGCCCCGGACTTGATCCGGGGCCTCTGGGCTGCGGGAACGGGCCTCGGATCAAGTCCGGGGCGGCAAGTGGGTGTCAACGCACAGCGTCCAGGCCCGCGTCTTTCAGGCTGCAGTCTTTGATCGTGTCGGCACCGCAGCGGCGCGGCTCCAGGTCTTTGGTCAAGCAGATCCGCAGTTCCTGGATCATGCCGGATTTGCAGGTGACGGTCATTTGATCGCGGGCGATGCCGGGGTTCGATTCGAAAAACGCATCCTCGATCACCGCAGCAGGGACACGCAAATCCTTGCTGATCTTGGCGAAAATCGGCGGGATCACCACGGCTTGGTAGGCTTTGCGCATGGTGCTGTAGTAGGATTTTGCCGACAGCCCCGAGCAGCGGCCATGCTTTTTCCACTCGTAGAACGCCAGCCCTGCGCCGCCCATGATATCGGCCATCTGCGCGGAATCGCTGCGGTTTGGGTCGGTGTGCACGGTTCGGCAATCGGACGGGTAGCCGCGTTCATATTGCGGCCAAAGCCCGTGCAGCGTCCAGGTCAGACCGCGCCCTGCGTCGCATTGCGGGTCGCGGCGGGCGTCCCCGGTCAGCGCGCACCAGTTTGATGACCAGCCCAACGACATCACATAATAATCAAAATCACCGGCCTTTTCGCCTTGGGCTTGTGCGGCAGAGCCTATAAATATTGCTGTGAACACCAACCAAGCCAGACGCATTACCACTTTCCCTTTACGACAAACCGCAGTATATGGGCCAAGATTTCCCTGAAAACGAAAACTTCGCGGCCTCGGTCGCAGCCGTTTTCCCGGCTCGGGGAAGATTTGTAAAGTCCCGTCTGTCTGCGGGCAAATGTTGACCCGCCCGTGTAGACGGGCAGATGCTGAAAGGATTTCCGATGTCGAAGCCTTTGATGTCCAAAGCGACCGCCGTTTGGCTGGTGGACAATACCACGCTGACCTTCCGTCAGGTGGCAGAGTTCTGCGGGATGCACGAATTGGAAGTGCAGGGCATTGCCGATGGCGATGTGGCGACCGGGGTGAAGGGATTCGATCCGGTTGGCAACAACCAGCTGGATGCGATCGAGATTGAGCGCGGCCAGAAAGATCCGCTGTACAAGCTGAAGTTGAAGTTCAACGCCAGCGCCGTCGGCGAGGAAAAGCGCCGCGGGCCGCGTTATACGCCTTTGTCCAAGCGTCAGGATCGTCCGGCCTCCATCCTGTGGCTCGTCAAGTTCCACCCGGAATTGTCGGACGGCGCGATTGGCAAGCTGGTCGGCACCACCAAGCCGACGATTGCCGCGATCCGTGAGCGGACGCATTGGAACATCAACAACATCACCGCGATTGATCCGGTGGCTTTGGGGCTGTGCAAGCAATCCGAACTGGACGCTGCGGTGCAGATCGCTGTGCGCAAGAAAGCGGCGGAAGGCGGGGTGATGTCGGATGATGAGCGGCGCAAGCTGGTCTCGACCGAGCAATCCTTGGGCATGGATACCGAGGCCAAGATGCCGTCGGGTCTGGGCGCGCTGGCACAGTTCAGCCGCGATGAGCAGGAAGAAAAGCCGGCAGATTTCTCGGATGCTGACAGCTTTTTCAACTTGCCGCATGGCGATGATGACGAGGAAGAGGACGACGATATCCGTCGTTGAGCTTTTGGCGCAAGCAGCCTGAAACGGCACAGAAATGAAAACCCCGGCCCTTAATAGGCCGGGGTTTTGTTTTGCCGCCGGGCGTGAAGCGCCGGGGGTAAAATCGGGGGCGTGAAATCAGGGGTGAAGCTGGCGTCAATGCGCCATCAGCACCGGCACCGCTGCGGCTTCCAGCATGCTGCGGGTGGCACCGCCCAAGATCGCCTCGCGCAGGCGCGAATGGCCGTAAGCCCCCATCACCAAGAGATCGGCATTCAGATCGCGGGCCTGCTGGTTCAACACATCAGAAACCTGCGGCAAGCTGCGCGCCAGAACCGAGATTTCGGCATGGACACCGTGGCGGGTCAGCATCTGGCACAGCATGGTGCCGGGCTCGGGCCGGGTTTCGGATTGGCTTGGCGGGTCGATCAACGTGATGGTGACGCTGTCGGCGGCTTTCAGGAACGGCAAGGCGCGGCGCACGGCGGTCAGGGCTTCGGTGCTGCGGTTCCATGCGATGATTATGCGTTTGGGCTGGATGTTCTCGGCCAGACCCGTGGCGGGCAGCACAAGAACCGGGGCTTTGGCCTCAAACAGGGCCGCTTCGACTGCAGCTTCGGCTTCCGCACCAACGGCGTCGCCGTAAGGAAGCGGCTGCACCACCAGATCGGCAAAGCGGGCGCGTGCGGCAACAACATCGGTCAAAGCACCCAGTTGGGTGATCACGGTTTCCAAGCCATAGCGCAGGTCGGCGCCTTCGACGGCAAGGGCGGCGCGGGCCTCAAGCTCCAATGCCGCGGAATCTGCCTCGGCGGTGTCGATGCCGACCTGCATGATCACGGCGCCGGTGCCGATGTAGGAATAGCCCATTTGGGTGCGGTCGACCCCCAGCACCAGCACATCAAGATGGGCGTCTTGCTGGCGGGCGAGTTTCGCCGCCGCACTGATCGACAGCTTGGCTTGTGCGGGGTTGGTGAGAACGGTCAGAATGGTTTTGTAGCCCATCACAGAATCTCCCTTTGCGGTGGTGTTCCGGTGCGACGATGCACTGTGGCGCGCGTGCGCCGCTTTGACCCTGATCAAACGCGCCAACAAAACTCTGGTTCCCTGCTTTTGCCCCCGGGTTCTTGACATGGATCAAGGCCGCTTGCCGCGCGCTTGGGCAAAAGAGCGCAGTCGAGGGCGCTGTGCGCCTGATTTGTCGCATGCGCTGCGGTGCTGCGGGGCACAGCCGAAAGGGTGCGGAATGTGGGATTATATTAAACTGATTGTGCTGGGGATCAGCGCGGTTCTGGCGGCGATTGCAGCCAATTTCGCGCATGATCTGGCCTATATGGTCAATGCCTGGGTGGTGATGCTGGCGGCTGCGGCGGCCTTTGTCTGGGAGATCCGTCATGTCGGAGAGCCCAGATTGCATCCGGCGGATGAATATATGGATGGCGTGGTGCGCGCCGGGGTGATTGCGACGACGTTCTGGGGGATTGTCGGCTTTCTGGTTGGCGTGGTGATCGCGTTTCAGCTGGCGTTTCCGGCGCTGAACCTGGGCAATATCACCGATGGTGTGCTGAACTTTGGCCGCCTGCGCCCGCTGCACACCAGCGCCGTGATCTTTGCCTTTGGCGGCAACGCGTTGATCATGTCAGCCTTCTACATCGTGCAGCGCACCTGTGGCACAAGGCTGTGGGGCGGCAATCTGGCGTGGTTCGTGTTCTGGGGCTGGCAGTTGATGATCGTGCTGGCAGCGACGTCTTATGTCACCGGCGGCACGCAGGGCAAAGAATATGCCGAGACGGTGTGGTACATCGACATCGTGATAACGGTGGTTTGGGTGGCGTTCCTTCTTGTGTTCATCGGCACGCTTTGGCAGCGCCGCGAACCGCATATCTATGTCGCCAACTGGTTCCTGCTCAGCATGATCATCACCGTGGCCATGCTGCATCTGGTCAACAACATGGCGATCCCTGTCAGCATCCTGTCTTCGCAATCAGTGCCGGTGTTTTCCGGCGTGCAAGATGCGATGACGCAATGGTGGTATGGCCATAATGCGGTCGGCTTTTTCCTGACGGCGGGCTTTCTGGGCATGATGTATTACTTCGTCCCCAAACAGGTGGAGCGTCCGGTCTACAGCTACAAGCTGTCGATCATTCACTTTTGGGCACTGATCTTCCTGTATATCTGGGCCGGGCCGCACCATTTGCACTACACGGCTTTGCCGGAATGGGCGGGGACGTTGGGCATGGTGTTCTCAATCATCCTGTGGATGCCCAGCTGGGGCGGCATGATCAACGGGCTGATGACGCTTTCAGGCGCTTGGGACAAGCTGCGCACCGATCCTGTGGTGCGGATGATGGTTGTGTCGATCGGGTTCTACGGCATGTCGACCTTTGAAGGCCCGGTGATGAGCATCAAGGCGGTCAACAGCCTAAGCCATTACACCGATTGGACCATTGGCCATGTTCACTCCGGCGCTTTGGGCTGGAACGGCATGATCACCTTTGGCGCTTTGTATTTCCTGACGCCAAGGCTTTGGAACCGCAGCGGTCTTTACAGCCTCAAGCTGGTCAGCTGGCACTTCTGGCTCGCGACAATTGGCATCGTGCTTTACGCGGCCTCGATGTGGGTGTCGGGCATCATGGAAGGGCTGATGTGGCGCGAGGTTGACGCCAACGGCTTCTTGGTCAACGCGTTCTCCGACACGGTGGCGGCGAAGTTCCCGATGTATGTGGTGCGCGGCTTGGGCGGTGGCATGTTCCTGCTGGGCGCGCTGATCATGGCTTACAATTTGTGGATGACGGTGCGCGGCCAAGAGGCGCGGGCCCCACAGAACGCCAATAATTTGGTTCCGGCGGAATAGGGGGCAGCGATGGCTTTTCTGGACAAACACAAGAAGATCGAAACCCATGCAACGCTGCTGTTGGTTCTCAGCCTGCTGGTGGTCAGCATCGGCGGCATCGTGGAAATCGCCCCGTTGTTCTATCTGCAGAACACGATTGAAAAGGTGGAAGGCGTGCGACCCTACACGCCGCTGGAACTTGCGGGGCGGGATATCTACATCCGCGAGGGCTGTTACAACTGCCACAGCCAGATGATCCGCCCGATGCGCGACGAAGTGGAGCGTTACGGCCATTACAGCCTCGCCGCCGAGTCCATGTATGACCACCCGTTTCAATGGGGATCAAAGCGCACCGGGCCGGATCTGGCGCGGGTGGGCGGCAAATACTCTGACGCCTGGCATGTGGATCACTTGATCGACCCGCAGGCGGTGGTGCCGGAATCGGTGATGCCGAAGTATAATTTCCTGTCAGATGCCGAGATTGATGGCCGCTATATCGCCGACATCATGGCGGTGCATCGGATGGTCGGCGTGCCTTACACCGATGATGACATGGCCAATGCAAAGGCGGATTTCGCAGCGCAAGCCGACCCGAACGCCGATAGCGCGGGGCTGGAAGAGCGCTATGGCAAGGTTGTGGTGTCGAATTTCGATGGCCAGCCTGCACTGACCGAGATGGATGCGCTGGTGGCCTATTTGCAAGTGTTGGGCACGATGGTCGATTTCTCGACCTTTATTCCCGACCCGAAGCGCTAGGGGGTGGGCATGGATACCTATTCTTTGCTGCGCGAATTTGCCGACAGCTGGGTGCTGTTGTTCCTGACCTTGGTGTTTCTGGCGGTGTTTGTCTGGGCGTGGCGGCCCGGATCGCGGGCCACGCATGATGATATCGCCCAGTCCATCTTTCGCCATGATCTGAAACCTGCGGCCGTCGCGTCGCAAACCAAGGAGGCGTAAGCCATGTGCGCCAAGCAAGTGAAACCGGCGGCCAAAGATGTGCCGACGACAGGGCATGTCTGGGACGGTATTCAGGAATATGACAATCCGATGCCGCGCTGGTGGCTGTGGGTGTTGTATCTGACGATCCTCTGGGGTGTGGCTTATACCATCGCCTATCCGGCTTGGCCGTTGATCTCGGGGCATACCCAAGGTTTGATCGGATCGGATCAGCGGGCCGATGTGGCGGCAGAGATTCAGCGGTTTGATGATGCCAATGCCGGGATCAAGGCCAAGCTGGTGGCGGCAGATCTGGCGGCTATTCCCACGCAGGACGAGCTGAAAACCTTCGCGGTTTCCGCCGGGGCGTCGGTGTTCAAGAATAACTGCGCGCAATGTCATGGTGCGGGGGCGGCGGGGGTGCAGGGCAAGGGCTATCCAAACCTTCTGGACAATGATTGGCTGTGGGGCGGTGATATGGCGGCGATCCATGCAACGGTGACGCATGGCATCAGGAACAGCGCCGACGAAGATGCGCGCTATAGCCAGATGCCAGCGTTTGGCGTGGATGGGATTCTGGAAAAGCCGCAGATCGCCGAAGTGGTGCAATTTGTGCGGCGCATCTCGGGTCAGGATTTTGACGCCGCGTTGGCTGCGTCGGGGGTCACGGTCTTCGCCGATAACTGCGCGTCATGTCATGGCGAGGCGGGCAAGGGCGACCGCACACAGGGTGCCCCTGATCTGACCGATGCGATCTGGCTTTATGGCGGCGATGTGGCGACCTTGACGGAAACCGTCAGCAAAGCCCGCTTCGGCGTGATGCCCGCTTGGGGGGATAAGCTGTCCGAGGATGAAATCCGCGCGGTGGCGGTCTATGTGCACAGTCTGGGCGGTGGAGAGTAACCCTATCGGCACGACACATCCCGAAATCTCAAAAGCCCGTGGCAGATCGCGCCACGGGCTTTTGGCTGTTTTGGTCATCCTCTCTGTCTAAATATCCCCGCCGGAGGCATCCTCCCTATGCGTAGTGAGCCTCCGGCGGGGATATTTAGACAGAGAGGATGACCAAGCGCCCCTTCAATCCCCAGACCCGTCGCGGGGCAGGGTGGTGCGGCCTTGCCAGAAATACTCTTCCTCCCAACGGCGCTGAGCGGCGATTCTTTCACGGCTGCTGCGGGTGTCGGTGCGGGTGGCATAGCCGAAGGCGGCGGCAAGAATTCCTAACATGATGATCTCCTGATGTTGCTTGATGCTGGTAATATCTGCCATGATTGCGCAGGTTTCCACACAGCAAGCTTTTTTCCATGTAAGGTGGGGTTTCATGAACGAATGGCGGCATATGCCTCCGCTTTCGGCACTGCGGGCGTTCTCGGCTTTTGCGCAGGCGGGCGGGGTAGAGGAAGCGGGCGCGCGGATTGGCGTGACCCATGCCGCGATCAGTCAGCAGATCCGGGGGCTTGAGGCGCATCTGGGCTTGGTTTTGGTGGAACGTGGCGGGCGGCGGTTAAGTCTGACAGCCGAGGGGCGGCGGTTGGCGGAAACCTTGCAGGGCAGTTTTGCCGCGATTGCCAGCACGATCGCTGAATTGACCGGGGCGGATGCGGCGCGGGTGTTGCGGATCACCACCACTTCGACCTTTGCCAGTGGCTGGCTGTTGCCGCGTTTGGCGGATTTCCGGGCGCGGCATCCGGCGATTGATCTGGTGATCGACCCGACCTCTGAGTCGCGCGATATTGGCCGCGAGGCGGATCTGGGCATCCGCTATGGCAATGGCGATTGGCCGGGGCTGGTGGCAAAGCTGGTGTTGCGGGCCGGGGTTGTGGTGGTGGCTGCGCCCAAACTGGTGCCTGATGGCGCGCCATCCTCGTTGGCTGATCTGGCGAAACTGCCGTGGTTGCAAGAGTTGGGCACGTCGGAAGCGACGGCGTTCTTGCAGCGGCATGGGCTACAGCGCGATCAGGGTGTGGGCATGACCACGATGCCGGGCACTTTGCTGTTGGATGCGGCGCGGGATGGGCATGGCGTGGCCATCGCAGTGCGCACCTTTATGGAGGCCGATCTGGCCGCTGGACGGCTGCGCTTGCTGCATGAGGATCATGGCCGCGAGGGCTATTTCATGGTGACGCGGTCGGGGATGCTGCGGCCATCCTTGCAGCTGTTTTGCGATTGGGTCTTGAAGCAGGCAAGCGGGCGCGGGGCTGTTGGCTGACAAACTGTCGCAGGGTTTATTGATACAGGTCAAAGTCTGACGCGCAGGATCGGCGCATAGCGGGCGCAACGCCAGCCATCCGAGAACCCCGTGCAAAGCCCTGATGTCCCACCGCCCAGCCTGTATGCCGCCCGCGAGCCGATCTTTCCGCGCCGGGTGAAAGGCACGTTTCGCAGCTTGAAATGGGCGTTGATGGGGCTGATGCTGGCGATCTACTACGTCACGCCGTGGCTGCGCTGGGATCGTGGGCCAAGCCTGCCGGATCAGGCGGTGCTGGTCGATCTGGCGCATCGGCGGTTCTTTTTCTTCATGATCGAGATTTGGCCCTACGAATTCTATTTCGTCGCGGGCCTTTTGATCATGGCGGGGTTGGGGCTGTTCTTGTTCACCAGCGCCGCAGGGCGGGTTTGGTGCGGTTATGCCTGTCCGCAGACGGTCTGGACTGATCTTTACATTCTGGTGGAGCGTTGGATTGAGGGCGACCGCAATGCGCGGCTGCGGCTGCATCGGCAAGCTTGGGATCTGGAAAAGGCGCGCAAGCGGCTGTTGAAATGGGCGGTCTGGTTGCTGATTGGTTTGGCCACCGGCGGGGCTTGGGTCTTCTATTTCACCGATGCGCCGACTTTGGCGGCCAATCTGATTCAGGGCACAGCGCATCCGGTGGCCTATACCACGATGGCTATTCTGACCGCGACGACCTTTGTGTTTGGCGGCTTTGCGCGCGAGCAGATCTGCATTTACGCCTGCCCGTGGCCACGGATTCAGGCGGCGATGGTTGATGAGGATACGCTGACGATTGGCTACCGCGACTGGCGTGGCGAGCCTCGGGGCAAGGCCAGTGTCGAAGGCCACGGCGATTGCATTGATTGTATGGCCTGCGTCAACGTCTGCCCGATGGGGATTGATATTCGGGACGGGCAGCAGATGGCCTGCATCACTTGCGGTTTGTGCATTGATGCCTGCAACGATGTGATGGCCAAGATCGACAAGCCGCTGAACCTGATCAGCTATATGGCTTTGACCGATGAGGTGCGCGAGCGTGCCGGAGCAGCGCCCAAGTCGATCTGGAGCCATGTGTTCCGGCCCAGAACCATGCTTTACGCGGTGCTATGGGCTGGGATCGGAGTGGCGCTGGTCGCGGCTTTGTTCCTGCGCGCCTCGATTGATGTGAATGTGACGCCGCTGCGCAATCCGCTGTTTGTGACGCTGTCGGATGGTGCGATCCGCAACACTTACGAGCTGCGGTTGCGCAACAAGCATGGCGAGGATCGTTGGTTCACCTTTGCTGCCACCTCGGATGCGGCGTTCGGGTTGGCGCTGGAGGGTGCGGCAGGGCTGAAGGTCTTGGTGCCTGCCAATGAAACCAAGACCCAGCGGCTGTTTGTGACGGCTGCTGCAGGGTCAAGTGCTGCGCAGGCCGCAAGGACTGATCTGCGGTTCTGGGTGCAGGATCTGGGAACACAAGCCAACCCAAGCAACGACCGCGTGCATTATGACAGTGTGTTCAATGGCCGGGGCGATATTGAAGGAAAGGCCGAATAGATGGCAGAAGCGCATGAAATCACTGGGCGGCATGTGCTGGCCTTTACCTTAGCAGCGTTTGGGCTGATCATCGCGGTGAATGTGCTGATGGCATACAAGGCGATCAGCACATTTCCGGGGTTGGAGGTGGCGAATTCTTACGTCGCAAGCCAAAGCTTTGACGCGGATCGGCGCGCGCAGCTGGCCTTGGGCTGGCAGGTTGCGCCCCGCTATGACGGCGCTGCAGGGGCGTTGAGCTTGGCCTTCACCGACGCGGCGGCCAAGCCGGTGGTGGTAGAGGCGCTGACGGTGCTGCTGGGGCGCGTGACCGAGGCGCGCGAGGATCAGACGCCGCAATTTGCCTACAAGGCCGGGGCCTATGTCGCCGCAGTGCAGCTGCAACCTGGCAAATGGATGCTGCATGTCACGGCGCGCTCCGGCGATGGCGTGCTGTTTCAGCAGCGCTTGAACCTGTTTGTGAAGGGCTAGGCGATGGCGGTGGTCGAGTTTGAACATGGCGGCTTGGTGGCGTGCCCGGCCTGCGTTGTGGTGCCTGCAGCGCGGGATTTGGCTGCGGTGGCGGCGGCGGGGCGGCTGATGTTGTCGCTGCCTGCGGCGCATTGCGCGGCCTGTATTTCAACCGTCGAGGGCGCATTGGCGGCGGTGCCGGGGGTGGCATCGTCGCGGGTCAATCTGACGATGAAGCGGGTGTCGGTCGAGGCCGCTGGCGTCAGCGCCGCCGATCTGGTCGCGGCCTTGGCGCGGGTGGGCTTTGAGGCGCATGAGCTGGACGCCGGGCTTTTGTCTGCCACCGAGACCGATCGGCAGGGCCGCGACCTGCTGATGCGGCTGGGGGTGGCGTTTTTTGCGATGATGAACGTGATGCTGCTATCGGTCGCGGTGTGGTCGGGGGCAGAGGGGGCGACGCGCGATATGTTCCACTGGATCTCGGCGGCGATTGCGGTGCCGACAGTGGTGTTCTGTGGCCAGCCGTTTTTCCGCTCGGCTGCCGCGGGGCTGCGTGTCGGGCGGTTTGGGATGGATTTTCCGATCTCGCTGGCTTTGGTGTTGGCGTCGATGATTTCGGTGTTTGAGACGATCAAATCGGGCCATCACGCCTATTTCGATGCCGCCGTGATGCTGTGCTTTTTCCTGCTGCTGGGGCGCTATCTGGATCATCGCACGCGGGCGGTGGCGCGGTCGGCTGCCGAGGAATTGGCGGCGTTGGAGGTGCCTCGGGCTATGGTGCTGGTGGAGGGCGTCGAGGTGGTGCGGGCGATTTCCGAGGTGGCGGCGGGCGATCTGGTGCGGGTGCGTCCGGGGGGGCGGATGCCGGTGGATGGGGTGGTGGAGGCGGGTGCATCAGAGGTGGATCGCAGTTTGCTGACCGGGGAAAGCCTGCCGGTATTTGTGGGGGCGGGCAGCACGGTGGCGGCGGGAGAGGTCAATCTGACCGGGCCCTTGACGCTGCGGGTGACGGCGGCGGGGCGTGATTCCAGTCTGCACCGGATGGCTGATCTGGTGGCGGTGGCTGAAGGTGCCAAGACGAAATACACGACGCTGGCGGAACGGGCGGCGCGATATTATTCGCCCTTGGTGCATCTGCTGTCGGCCTCTGCCTTTGGGTATTGGATGTGGGCGACGGCGGGTGATCTGCGCTTTGCGGTCAATATCTCGGCTGCGGTGCTGATCATCACCTGCCCCTGCGCCTTGGGATTGGCGGTGCCTGCGGTGGTCACTTCGGCCTCTGGGCGGCTGTTTCGCAAGGGGCTGCTGATCAAGCACGGCACGGCTTTGGAGCGGTTGGCCGAGGTTGACACGGTGGTGTTTGACAAGACCGGCACGCTGACTTTGGGCGCGCCCGAGGTGGTGGATCTGGCGGCGCATCCGGTGGGGTTGGTGGCGGTGGCGGCAGGGCTGGCGGCAGCATCGTCGCATCCGTTGGCGCAGGGATTGGCTGCGGCGGCGCGTGCGCAGGGCATTGCTGCGGCCGAGATTTCGGACCTGCGTGAGGTGCCGGGTTACGGCATCGAGGGCATCTGGCGGGGCGAGGTGGTGCGGTTGGGCCGCGCGGATTGGTGCGGGGCCGAGCCGCTGGCGGTGACGGCGACCTATCTGCGGGTGGGGGATGCGGTGCGTGGTTTTGGGTTTGCCGACCATCTGCGACCGGGGGCAGAGGCGGCGATTGCGGCGCTGAAAGCGCAGGGGCTGCGGATCAAGCTGATCTCGGGCGATGTTGAGGCGGCTGTGGCGGAGCTGGCGGCGCGGCTGGGGATTGCCGATTGGGTGGCGGGGGCTTTGCCTGCGCAAAAGCTGGCACTGGTGCGGGACTTGACCGAGGCGGGGCAGCGCGTGCTGATGGTTGGCGATGGGTTGAACGACACGGCGGCGCTGGCGGTGGCGCATGTCAGCATCTCACCCGCGACGGCGTTGGATGCGGCGCGCGTGGCGTCGGACATTGTGCTGCTGGGGCAGGATATGGCGGCGATTGGCGATGCGGTGCGGATCGCGCGGCAAGCGACGCGGCGGATGGTCGAGAATTTTGCGATCTCGGCGGGCTATAACGTGATCGCGGTGCCTTTGGCGTTGATTGGGTCGGCGACGCCCTTGGCTGCGGCTTTGGCGATGTCTTTGTCGTCGATTTCGGTGTCGCTGAATGCGATGAGGTTGAAGTGATGCAGATATTGTCGGTGCTTATTCCGGTGTCATTGGCTTTGGGCGGGGCCGGGCTGATCGGGTTTCTCTGGGCGCTGAGCAGCAGGCAGTTTGAGGATCCGTCGGGCGATGCCAATCGGATCTTGATGAAGGATTGGGACGAGCGGCCCAAGCGGTAAGCGAATTCCGCAGCGGAATTCGTGCACGATTTTCGGGGCGAAAATCGGTTGCGCTGTGTGGTCGTATCAGACGCGGCCGGGGGGGGGCGGTTCAGGCGCGGCCCGATGTGGCCGAGAGGCTG
Source organism: Cypionkella aquatica (assembly GCF_030161095.1). GTDB lineage: Bacteria > Pseudomonadota > Alphaproteobacteria > Rhodobacterales > Rhodobacteraceae > Cypionkella > Cypionkella aquatica. Next base: position 2,272 of record NZ_BSPP01000004.1, on the reverse strand, counting down.
AGCGGCTCTATCCCCATGCCGCGCAGGGCGGCGGACCATTTGGTGCTGGCATCTTCGGCGAAGATCAGCGCCGCGCTGGGATCGACGGTCAGCCAGTCGTTGCGGGTGATCTCGGCCTCTAGCTGACCCGGACCCCAGCCGGAATACCCCAAGGCCAGCAGCGCTTTGTCAGGGCCTTGGCCTTGCGCCATCGCTTCCAGCACATCCAGCGTCGCGGTCATGCCGTAGCCGCCCTCGATCTGCAGGGTCGCCGGGCCGCCGATGTAATCGGGCGAGTGCAGCACAAAGCCGCGACCGCGTTCGACCGGGCCGCCGAAATGCACCGCGATCTTGCGGCTGTCTTCGCCCAGCGGGATTTTCAGATGTTCGAGCAGGCCAGAGAACGACATATCGGGCAGCGTTTTGTTGATGATCAGGCCCATCGCCCCTTCGGGCGTATGGGCGCAGACCAGAATAACGCTATGCTCGAACCGGGAATCCCCCATGCCGGGCATCGCCACCAATAGCTTTCCACACAGATCCATCGAATCGCGCCCCTTATCGAATCGCGCCCTTTGCTGCCGCTTGGCTTCAAGATGGGCAAAGCGGGATTTGGTTACAAGCCTCTCGCCGCATCGTGATTTCCCCAGAGGCGAGGCTTTGCTTATGACGGGGGCATGTGGAAAATTCTGATCGCCGCCCTTAGTTTCGCAGCGCCCGCTTGGGCGACCACGCAAGATGATGTCTTGCAGGCCGATCTGCTTCCCGGTTGGCAGATGCAGAACGGGCATCACATGGCGGGGTTGCGGTTGCAGTTGGCCCCCGATTGGAAAACCTATTGGCGCAGCCCCGGTGAGGCCGGGATTCCACCGCTGCTCAACTGGGCGGGATCGGTGAATGTGAAATCGGTGCGGGTGCATTGGCCGAGCCCGGTGGTGTTTCACACCAATGGCATGCAGACGATTGGCTATCATGACGGCGTGGTATTGCCGTTAGAGGTGGTGCCGTTGGATGCGTCCAAGCCTGTGAAGTTGCGCGCGGGCGTCGATCTGGGGGTGTGCAATCAGATCTGCATGCCTGCGGCGGTGCAATTGTCGGCGGTTTTGGATCAGGGCGGGCCGGATGCGTCGATCAAAGCCGCGTTGAAGGCGCAGCCTGCGGGCGCCAAGGCGGCGGGGTTGCGGGCGATTTCTTGTGAAGTCACGCCGATTGACGATGGCTTGCGGCTGACGGCGGTGCTGGATTTGCCGCAGCGCGGGGCCGAGACGGTGGTGTTTGAAACCGCCGATGCCAGCGTCTGGGTGGGTGAGGCTGTTGCTGTGCGCAAGGGCGGGCGGCTGACGGCGGCGGTGGATCTGGTGGCGCAGAGTGGTGCGCCATTCGCGCTGGACCGTTCGGGCGTGGTGGTGACCGTGTTGGGCGCGGGTGGGTCTGTCGAGATTGCAGGCTGCCCTGCGCCGTGAGGCTTGAGGGGCCCGTTTTGGTGGGGCTGCGGGATGCCTCCGGCGGGGATATTTTTGCAGAGAGGATGACCGAAGGGCGCTTTTGGTTGGCGCGGTTTCAGGGCTGTACTTGGGCCTAATTTTGTCCCAGCTGGGACAAATTTCTGTAGGATGTGGATTTGCATTTTCGGGCCACAATAGGTTGATGCGCTGGCTGGTTTAGCTGCGCAGTTTGGCCTGCAGCGACAGCAGGTCGGCCCAAGCCTCGCGCTTGGCGACCGGGTTGCGCAGCAGGTATGCCGGGTGGGTCATTGGCAGCACAGGCTTGCCGAGTGCTTCGGCCCAAGTGCCGCGCGCCCGCAAGATGCCTTTGGTGTTCAGGATGGTTTGCAACGGGGTATTGCCGACCAAGACGATCACATCGGGATTGATCAGGGCGATGTGGCGTTCCACAAACGGGCGCATCATGGCGATTTCCGCGGGCGAGGGGTCGCGGTTTTGCGGTGGACGCCATGGCAGGGTGTTGGTGATATAAAGCGCGGCTTCGGGGTCGGGCGCGCTGCGCGACAGGCCGATGGCGGCGAACATTTTGTCCAGAAGTTGCCCGGCGCGACCGACGAAGGGGCGGCCTTCGCGGTCTTCTTCGACGCCCGGTGCTTCGCCGAGGATCAGCACGCGGGCCTTGGGGTTGCCGTCGGCGAAGACCAGATTGCGCGCGCCGCGCTTGAGATCGCAATGCTCGAACGCTGCGATGGCTTCGCGCAGGGCTTCAAGGGTTTCACATTGGCTGGCTGCCGCGCGGGCCTCAAAGATTGCGGCGTCGGGGTTGGGGGCTTCGGGTTCTGGGGGCG
>NZ_BSPP01000003.1 GCF_030161095.1 Cypionkella aquatica | reverse complement strand
TCCTTGCTTCCAAAATTACCAAGCAAGGCGTCTACAAATCTAGGGGCTATTCAGGGGAAGGGCTTGATCTGTGGCGTTGGTCGCGCTTTCGCTTGCGTCCTTTGGCTGCCATGTAGAAGCATCGGATTGCAGGGGGATGGACATGGATGAATTGCTTGGCAAGGTCAGACGGGCATTTTCCGCAATACCCGAGGCCGCGATCTTTTTGGAGGATTGGCCCGAGGCCGAGGGCCATCACAAATCAGAGGCTGTGGCACTACCAGTTTGCGACTGGATAGCGGGATTGCAGTCAACGCCTGCCACGGCGGCGGTGTTGGCAGCGTTGCAAAGGGTGGCAGCTGGGCTGTCGTGGCGGCAAACCTATGGCGCGGGCGATTTTGGCGCCGCGTTTCTGCGCGGCTATGGCTGGAGCGAATTCATCGGCTTGCGCGGCCCGGTGCCGAGCGCGCAGATTGCCTGCGGCGTGTTGCTGCTGGCACCCGGTATCACCTATCCCGCACATGCGCATGCGGCTGAGGAGGTCTATCTGCCGATTGCCGGGGCGGCTGCGTGGCAAAAGGGTGAGGCGGCGTTTGCCGACGTGCCGGTGGGGCAGGCGATCCATCATCCAAGCTGGATGCCGCATGCGATGCGGACAGGCGAGCAAGCGCTGGCGGCTTTGTATCTGTGGCGTGGCGGCGATCTCGCGGCGAAATCTGTGATTCTATAGGTGTGATGTCCCGAGCGCGAATAGGATGTCGGGCGCATTGATTGCTGCGAGGGCGATTTCCGCGCGGAAATCGTACACGGAATTCGTGCGAATTCCGGCTGCGACTTGTGAAGGCCCACGCGTCTTGGGCGGCGGGTGTGTGGCGGGTGTCCCACCCTACTTGCGGCACCGTGGCTGGGCGGGTAAACGTCGCGCAATCAATTTGCGGAGAGACCCCATGTCCATCGACATCGACACCGCGCGCAAGGTGGCCAAGCTGGCGCGTATCCGGGTGGAGGAAGCGGCTTTGCCGAAGCTGGCAGAGCAGCTTTCGGGCATCCTTGGGTTTATGGAGCAGCTGAATGAGGTCGATGTGACGGGGATCGAGCCGATGGTTTCGGTCACTCCGATGCGGTTGGCGCGCAGGGCGGATGTGGTGACGGATGGCAACCAGCAGTCGGCGGTCCTCGCCAATGCGCCGGATGCGCGGGAAGGGTTTTTTGCAGTGCCGAAGGTGGTGGAATGAGCATGGGCATGACGGGATCGGCGAACACTTGGACGATTGCCGCCGCGCGGGATGCGTTGCGCAAGGGTGAAATCTCGGCGGTTGATCTGACGATGTCCTGCCTGACCGCTATTGACGCCAGTGACGCGTTGAACGCCTTTGTGCATAAAACGCCCGAGTTGGCGTTGGATCAGGCGCGGGCGGCGGATGCGCGGATCGCAAGCGGTAATGCGCCGGATCTGTGCGGGATTCCCTTGGGGATCAAGGATGTGTTCTGCACCAAGGGCGTGCCAAGCCAAGCGGCGTCGAACATCCTGAAGGGCTTTGTGCCAGAGTACGAATCGACGGTGACCGCGAAGCTGTTCGGTGCGGGGGCGGTTATGCTCGGCAAGTTGAACATGGACGAATTCGCCATGGGCTCGGCCACGGAAAGCAGTTGCTATGGCCCTGCGGTGAACCCGTGGAAGGTCGATGATGTGCTGCGCACGCCGGGTGGGTCTTCGGGTGGCTCGGCGGCGGCGGTGGCGGCAGATTTGTGTCTGGGCGCGACCGGCACGGATACCGGTGGCTCGATCCGCCAGCCTGCGGCGTTTACTGGCACTGTGGGGATCAAGCCGACCTATGGCCGCGTCAGCCGCTGGGGCATTGTGGCCTATGCGTCCAGTCTGGATCAGGCGGGTCCGATGGGCAAATCGGTGCGCGATCTTGCGATCATGCTGGGGGCGATGGCCGGGCATGATGCCAAGGACAGCACCTCTGCCGATCTTGCAGTGCCGGATTTTGAGGCAGCTTTGACCGGCGATATCCGCGGCAAGAAGATCGGGATTCCGGCGGAGTATCGCATTGAAGGTATCCCGGCCGAGATTGATGCTTTGTGGGCGCAGGGCCGCGAGATGCTGCGCGATGCCGGGGCCGAGATTGTCGATATCTCGCTGCCCCATGCCAAATACGCTCTGCCTGCGTATTATGTGATTGCGCCTGCCGAGGCGTCGTCGAACCTCGCGCGCTATGATGGCGTGCGTTACGGGCATCGTGCTGCTTTGGCGGCGGGCGACGGCATCACCGATATGTATGAGAAAACCCGCGCCGAGGGCTTTGGCCCAGAGACGCAGCGGCGGATCATGGTCGGAACTTATGTGCTGTCGGCAGGCTTCTATGATGCCTATTACAACCGCGCGCGTAAGGTGCGCGCCCTGATCAAGCGTGACTTTGAGCAGGCGTTCGCCGCCGGAATTGACGCGATTCTGGCCCCGATCACCCCGACTTCGGCCTTTGGTTTGGGTGAGATGGACAAGGCCTCTCCGGTTGAGGTGTATCTGAACGACGTGTTCACCGTGACCGCGAACCTGGCAGGCTTGCCGGGGGTGGCGGTGCCGATGGGGCTGGACAGCAAGGGCCTGCCGATGGGGCTGCAATTGTTGGGGCGGCCTTGGGATGAGGCAGGATTGCTCAATCACGCTTATGTTCTTGAACGCGCTGCGGGCTTTGTGGCCAAGCCGGATAAATGGTGGTAAGGCGCAAGACGATAACAAACCGCCGAGGCAGAGACGATGCGTAGCGCAGTGATGATTTTGGCAGCTTTTGGGCTGACCGCTTGTGGAACCGCTGTGCCCGATTCGGGCGCGGGCGTGGGCTTTCAGGATTATGATAGCTACAACGCGCCTGCTCCGGTGGCGGCACCTGTGGGCGGATTTACCACCGGCGGCGCGTTGGCTGCCATCGACAAGGCCGACGGCAAGAACACCGATACTGCGCTGACACCGACCAACGTGCCGCTGAGCACGCAGGCGCAAAGCTCGCCCTATGCGCAGCCTTACGGGCAGGTGCAGCAGGGTGCGGTGATCGGTGGGGCAGAGCGTCCACGCGGCAATGCGCCGGCTGGGATCGCGGAAACCACCTCGGAAATGGCGAATGTTCCGGGTTCAGCTGCCAATGCGGGCGTGTCGGACGAGCAGGATTTTCAGGCGGTCAGCGCGCGCGAAACCATCGAAAGCGACAAGGCCCGGATTGAGCGCAACCGCGCGCAATATCAGGTGGACCAGCCGACGGCATTGCCGCAGCGCGCGGGCAGTGACGGCCCGAATATCGTGCAATATGCGATTTCGGCGAACCATCCCAAGGGCACGCAGATGTACAAACGCAGTGGCTTGCGGCTGAACAGCTATAACGCGGCTTGTGGCAAATTCGCCTCGCCAGACCTCGCGCAGGAGGCGTTCTTGTCGGCAGGCGGGCCGGATCGCGACCGCAAGGGCCTCGATCCAGATGGCGACGGCTATGCCTGCGCTTGGGATCCGACGCCGTTCCGGGCTGCCGTTCAGAATTGAGCTTGAACACCGCCTCGCCGCCTTGGCCCTCGCCCAATTTCGGCGCGCGGCGGGGCGGCGTTTTGCCGAGCATCATCGTGATTCATTACACCGCGATGGCGTCCTGCGCCGAGGCGCGCGCGCGGCTGTGCGATCCGGCGTTTGAGGTCTCATCTCATTGGCTGATTTCTGAAGCGGGCAAGTCCGAGGCTTTGGTGGATGAGGCCGCGCGAGCTTGGCACGCAGGTGCGGGCGCTTGGGCAGGGCTTTCCGATATCAACAGCCATTCCATCGGCATAGAGCTTGCCAACAACGGCCGCCAACCCTTTGCCGAACCGCAGATGGCGACGCTGGAAACCCTGCTGGCCGGGATCATGGCGCGCTGGACTATCCCTGCGCATCGGGTAATCGCCCATTCCGATATGGCCCCCAGCCGCAAAGGCGACCCCGGCGCACGGTTTGATTGGCAACGCTTGGCACTACAGGGGCTGTCAATCTGGCCACAGGCTGCCACGGCTGACCCCCAGGCCTTTCTGCCCGCCTTGCGCCGCTTTGGCTACCCCGCGGCGCCAGCGGCCGATCTGTTGACCGCCTTCCGGCTGCGGTTCCGGCCATGGACGACAGGACCGCTGGATGCCACCGATGCGGGCCTCGCCTGCGATCTGGCCATGCGCTTTGCACCGCCCGCCGAAATCGCTTGAACTGCTGCGCGGTTGCGCCTATTGCCGCCCTCGCGCGGATGGCTGGATGACCGCGGGGTGCAATCCCCGAGGAAAGTCCGGACTCCATGAAGGAAGGGTGCCGGGTAACGCCCGGCGGGGGTAACCCCAGGGAAAGCGCCACAGAGAAAAGACTGCCGTGGTGTTCGGCGCAAGCGGAACGCATCCACGGTGATGGTGAAACGGTGGGGTAAGAGCCCACCACGGGTCTGGTAACAGAAACGGTATGGCAAGCCCCACCCGGAGCAATGCCGAATAGGGGCCTCGCGTGGTAAGGTCCGCGACTGACAAGGGCGCAAGCCCGCGACGATAGCGGAGACCACCACAGGGAACTTTCAGCCCAGAGGTCCGGGTTGGCAGCTTGACTGCCCGTGGTAACACGGGTGGCAGAGGAATGGTCATCCAGAGGGCGCAAGCCCTTGGACAAAATCCGGCTTACAGGCCATCCGCGCGCACCCTCAGGCACGTCAACTTCGCGACCGACCCGCCCGGGCACCGACTGCTGCATTTGCTCTTTTAGAAATACTCAAATTCTATCGCCTGTGGCGCAAGCTGCGGCAGACAGTCGACAGCTACAGCCACCCCCAAGCACCCACGGCGCGTAAGCGCTTAAAGGCCTTGCGCGGCACGCGCGCAATTAGATCAGTCCTAGATCGCGGAACTTGGCGTTTGGCTGTTGACTCTGCCGCCCCCATCCGTAAAAGGCAGGCTTCAAGGATTTCGCGGGGCAATGGTGTTGCCCCGATGCAGGAGAGACGACTATGGCCAAACCGGCGACGATCAAGATCCGTCTGAACTCGACGGCTGGCACCGGGCACTTTTATGTGACCAAGAAAAATGCCCGGACCATGACCGAGAAAATGACGGTCAACAAGTATGACCCCGTAAAGCGTCAGCATGTTGAATACAAAGAAGGCAAGATCAAGTAAGATCTTAGCGTTGTTTGTGCGGAATTGCCGCGCCCTTGGGCGCGGTTTTTCGTTATGAATTGGGCCGATTGTTCTGGCAGTTCCTTGCGGCAAAAGGGGGCTGCCGCCCCCCGGCGCGAAGAGCGCCTCCCCCTGCGAGTATTTTCAAAAGAGCAACGCAAAATTTGAGATAAATTTTAGCGGTTGGCTGCAAAGCAAAAGGGCCGGGGATGAACCCGGCCCTTTGTTTATTCAAGCGTTCTGGCTGCTTAGCGGCGGTCGCCGAGGAACTGCAGCAAGAACATGAACATGTTGATGAAGTCGAGATACAGGTTCAACGCGCCCATGATCGCCGATTTGCCCAGCCACTCGCTGTCGCCCATCTGCGCATGCTGCAGGTAGGTGTTCTTGATCGACTGGGTGTCATAGGCGGTCAGGCCTGCGAAGATCAACACGCCGATGGCCGAGATCGCAAACGCCAGCGCCGACGAAGCAAGGAAGATGTTCACAATCGACGCCACGATCAGACCGATAAGGCCCATCAGCAGGAACGAGCCCGTCGCCGACAGATCTTTTTTGGTTGTGTAGCCATACAGCGACAGGCCCGCGAACGCGATCGAGGTGATCAGGAAGGTCTGTGCCACCGAAGTGCCGGTGTAGGCCGCGAAGATGAACGAGATCGACACGCCCATGACGGCGGCGAAGACGTAGAAGAACAGTTGCGCAGCGGCATAAGACAAGCGCGGCACCATCGCGCTGAACGCGAACACCATCACCAGCGGTGCGAACATCACCACCCATTTCAAGGGCGTGCCGAAAATCGCGTTGATCATGCTTTCACTGGTGCCAACCGCCCAAGCGGCAGCAAATGTGATCAGCATGGCCACGGACATCAGCCCGTAGACTTTGTTCATATGGGCACGAAGCCCTGCGTCGATGTCGGCGCTCCGCGCACCAACGCCGGCGGTCTGGCCCGAGGGGCGGATCGTCTGATAGTCAGCCATGGAAGCCTCCGAATTATGGACTGAAGGCGGTGCGCGGATGTCCGCGCTGCCTAATGCTGTCAATATCGGGACTGTTGGCCGTGATTTCAAGGATTTCCGCTATCGGAATTCCTTGATCTGTAAATATCTGGGGAACCAAGCCGAAACGCCCGGTTGGGCGTCTCATTCAATGCGCTTGGCTCAGCGCAACCAGGTGCGCGGCACATCCCACGAGGGCCGTGCGGCTTCAGCTTCGGCCTGAGCCGCAGTCACGCCGATATCAGCCAGCAGGGTGGCATCAAGACGCGCCAGCTGCACGCGTTGGCGGCGGGCGGTCGCAGCCAGGCGCAGACGCTTGGCGAAATCAGCAACAGTGCCGCGCGACTGCACTTTGGCAACAGCCATCGTGGAGGTGTGGAGCGAGGCGAACATGGTCGTATCCTTTCAGGGTTCATCGGCATCGGTGATGTGAGTCGTTTGTTTCATCACAGCACTTGATCCTTATGCCCGAATCGGCGACATTATGAAAATGAATGGTTTTGACTTCTCGCATCAGGATCTGTGATATGTCTAGAAATCTCGATATGACCTCGCTGCGCTCTTTTGTGGCGATTGCCGATGCCGGCGGTGTCACCCGCGCGGCTGGGTTCCTGAACCTGACGCAATCGGCGGTGTCGATGCAAATCAAGCGGCTGGAAGACATGCTGGGCACCCAGCTGCTGGACCGCTCGGCCCGGCAGGTCGGGCTGACCGCCTCGGGCGAGCAATTGTTGGGCTATGCCCGCCGCATGCTGGCGCTGAACGATGAGGTGTTCGGGCGGCTGACCCAAGCGCAGCATGAAGGCGAAATCGTGCTGGGGGTGCCGCATGATATTGTCTATCCGGCAATCCCGCAGGTGCTGCGGCGCTTTGCCAAGGATTACCCCAAGATGAAGGTCTCACTGACCTCGTCCTTCACCCGCGTTCTGAAAGCGCAATTTGCGCGCGGCGAATGTGATGTGATTCTGACCACAGAGGCCAAGGTCGATCCGGGCGGGCAAACCTTGGCAGAGTTGCCCTTGGTCTGGGTCGGTGCGCCCGATGGTGCGGCTTGGAAGGGGCGGCCGTTGCGACTGGCCTTCGCGCATAACTGCATCTTCCGCCAAGGCGTACAGGCGGCGCTGGATGCCAAGGGGCTGGCTTGGGAAATGGCCGTCGAAAGCGATGACACCCGCGGGGTCGAGGCCAGCGTCTCAGCCGATCTGGCCATCCATGCTGTGCTGGCGGGATCAGAGCCACCTTTCGTTGAACGCATCGCGCATGGCGGCACTTTGCCCGAACTGGCAGTGATCAAGGTGAATATGTATGTCGCAGACCCGGTCCATTCCGAAGCCGTCTCGGCCTTGGCGGCGATGATCCGGCAAGTTTATCTCTCTCGCGCGATCCGCTCGGTGGCGTGACGACAGAGCCTTCTGGGGGGAGTATTTAGGAAAGCGTAAAGCCTTCAAAGTTGCTCTTTCCTAAATACTCAAAATGCGCGCTTTATCGCGAGCGCCTCGCTGTAGAAGAAGCAGCGCCTGTATCGAGGCACGCGCGGCAGCGCTGAAGAAACCATGCGGCGCAGCCGCGCAATTGGATCACGCAGCTTTTGTGGGGGCGCGCGGCCCTAAAGGGTGATGACGACTTTGCCCGTGGCTTGCCGGGTTTTCAGCAGCTCCAGTCCTTTCGGGTAATCGGCAAAGGGCAGGGTGTGACTGATGTGGGGGCGCAACCCGCCCTCTGCGAACCATTGGAGCAGCGTGCGCAGGCTGTCGGTCAGCACCTGCGGGGCGAAGGTCAGATAGCCGCCCCAATACAGACCGATGACGGACAGGTTTTTCACCAACAGGTGATTGGCCGCGATATCGGGCAAGGCGCCGCTGGCAAACCCAATCGTCAGCAGGCGGCCTTCGGGGCGACAGGCCGACACCGCTGCAGTAAAGGCAGCGCCGCCGACCGGGTCATAGACCACATCGACGCCGCCCCAAGGTTGCGAGGCGGCTTTCAGGGCGGCTTTCAGATCGGTTGTGTCGCTGTCGATCAGGATATCGGCCCCGGCGGCGCGGGCGATCTTAAGCTTGGCCGCGCCGCGGGCGCAAGCGATCACCCGCGCGCCCATGCGTTTGCCGATCTCCACCGCAGTCAGACCAACGCCACCTGCTGCACCAAACACCAGCAGTGTTTCGCCCGCCTGCAACCGGGCGCGGTGGGCGAGGGCGAGATGCGAGGTGCCATAAGCAATCTGAAACGCGGCAGCTTGCTGCAGGCTCATCGTGGCGGGCAATCCGATCAGCTGACTGGCCGGGGCAAGCAGATACTCTGCCAAAGCACCGTGGCTGGCAAAGCCTGCAACGCGGGTGCCGGGCTGCAAATGCGGCATCGCGGCAGTATCAGCGCCGATGGCGTCGATGGTGCCTGCAAACTCCATCCCCGGCACAAATGGCACGGCGGGGCGTTCCTGATAGCGGCCTTGCCCCATCAGCAGATCCGCGAAGTTGAGTCCCACCGCCGCCACTTTCACCCGCACTTGTCCGGTTTCGGGGCTGGGTTGCGGCAGTGTGGCGATTTCTGCGGGCTGGTTCAGTTGTTTGATCTGCCAAGCTTGCATTTTCAGTCTCCGGTTGCCGAAACGTGGTGCCAGAGAAGACCTGAAAGGCCAAGAAATTTTCCTGTGTGGGGTGATTTTGCCAAGTATTATGAGGATAGGCCCCGGCAGGGGATTCAATTTTCGCAAACTGCGAGGATTTCTGAAAAATTATTGCATTTTGCAATGCAAAACAAGAAACAACCCATGCGGTAGTTTCGCGGTTTTCGGGACCGCAGGGGGATATGCCCTGCATCCGGCGGCTGTTTCTTGTTCAGCTGTATAATTGGACATATCCAAAAAGACAGGTTTTTTGGCCGCTCTGCAGGAATCTGCGGGAAAACTGCAGGGGCAAAGTTTTGGCATGAAAATTGCTTATAGGTAGGTGTTAGGTAGCATTGAAAGTGGAGACTGTTATGAAGCACCCCGTTGACGCCCATGTCGGCAAGCGTATCCGCCATCGTCGGTGGATGATCGGCATGACGCAACAACAGCTTGCGGATAAAGTCGGTATCAAGTTCCAGCAAATTCAAAAGTACGAAACCGGGATGAACCGGGTTTCGGCATCGCGGCTGTGGGATATTGCCGATGCGCTTGGGGTGACGATTGCCTTCTTCTTCGAGGGATTGTCCGAAGGTGCGCAAGCGGCGCAGGCCGGGCAGGATATGATGGCGGATAAAGAGGCGTTGGAGCTGGTGCGGTCGTATTATGCGATCCCGGAAGCGCAGCGTCGCAGGTTGTTCGATTTGGCGCGTGTGCTGAGTGAAGCTGCGTAACCAGTGAAGTTGTGTAACGAGTGTGTCTGTAAAGAGTAAAAGCTGTGTAGAGCTTGCGTGAATTGCCCCCAATTGCGCAAGCAACAAAGCTTGACCACCCGCCCCCGAGTGCTTAGCCAAAGGCAGAGCATTTCGGGCGGCGGGCATTTTTTTGCCCCGATGGATGGGGCGAAGATGAGCAAATTTTCAGAAATTGGCGCGCAGGATATCATCAGCACCGCGGCAGAGCTGGCGGATGCGGCGCGCTTGGCGACGTTGCAGCATTTTCGCAGTGATGGACTGACGGCGGATAACAAGGAAAGCCTGCGGTTTGATCCGGTGACGGTGGCGGATCGGCTGTCTGAAGAGCGGATGCGGGCGATCTTGGCGCGGCGCAGGCCGCATGATGGGATTTTGGGCGAGGAATTTGCGCCGGTTGCAGGAACCTCGGGGCTGACTTGGGTGCTGGACCCGATTGATGGCACACGCGGCTATTTGTCGGGGACGCCGACTTGGGGGGTTCTGATCTCGGTCCGGGATGCGCAGGGCGTGATTTATGGGGTGATTGATCAGCCTTATATTCAGGAACGGTTTGAGGGTGGATTGGGGCGGGCCGAAGTCAACGGGCCGATGGGGCGCAGGGTTTTGCGCACGCGGGCGGCGCGGCCGTTGTCGGAAGCAATTTTGTTCTCGACATTCCCCGAGGTTGGCACGGCAGAGGAAGGTGCTGCATTCCGGCGGGTGGCACCAAAGGCGAAACTGGTGCGCTATGGCATGGATTGTTACGCTTACGGGCTGATCGCGGCGGGGCAGATTGATCTGGTGATCGAGGCGGGCTTGCAAGCCTATGACGTGCAAGCGCCGATTGCGGTGATCGAGGCGGCGGGCGGCATCGTCACCGATTGGTCGGGGCGGCCCTGTCTGAATGGCGGGCGGGTGTTGGCTGCGGCCAATGCCGAGATTCACGCCGAGGCTTTGGCTTTGCTGAACAGCTAGGCGATTTTTGAGAAAAATCGTGGGGGCTGTCTGCCCCCCTCCGCCTGCGGCCTCACCCCCGAGAGTATTTCGGCCAATGTGAAATGACTTGGCCTGTGCGCTTGGCTTTGGTAGTTTGAGGCTGCGCGAGTCCTTCACTCCCCCTTCTGTCGTGCTGTGCCTGATCCACCGAAGGGGGTGGTGTGAAGGGGAAATCATGCCTGAAATTCTGATCAAGAACGCCGATGTCGTGGTGACGATGGACGGCGCGCGGCGTGAGATTGCGGGCGGCGATGTGTTGATCCGGGGCGGGGTGATTGCCGCTGTGGGGCAGGGGCTTTCCACCACCGGAGCAGTTGTGGAAGCCGCGGGTTGCGTGGTCACGCCGGGTTTGGTCAACACCCATCATCACTTGTATCAAACCCTGACGCGGGCGGTGCCGGGCGGGCAGGACGCGCTGTTGTTTGGCTGGTTGCAGACGCTTTATCCGATCTGGGCGAAGTTCGGGCCGGAGGAGATGTTTGTCTCGGCACAGGTCGGGCTGGCGGAATTGGCCTTGTCTGGCTGCGCGCTGACCTCGGATCATCTCTATCTGTTTCCGAATGGGGCGCGGTTGGATGATACGATTGCGGCGGCGGGCGAGGTTGGCTTGCGGTTTCACCCCACCCGGGGCGCGATGAGCATTGGGGTTTCGGATGGCGGGTTGCCACCGGACAGTCTGGTGGAGCGCGAGGCGGCGATCCTTGAGGATTGCATCCGCGTGGTCGACCGTTTCCATGATGCACGTGAGGGGTCGATGGTGCGGGTGGGGATTGCGCCGTGTTCGCCGTTCTCGGTCAGCCGTGATCTGATGCGGGATGCGGCGCTTTTGGCGCGCGACAAGGGTGTGATGCTGCACACCCATCTGGCCGAGAATGACGAAGATATCGCCTATTCCCTAGCCAAATTCGGCTGTCGTCCGGGGCAATATGCCGAGGATCTGGGCTGGACGGGCGATGATGTTTGGCACGCGCATTGCGTCAAGCTGGATGCGGGCGAGATTGATTTGTTCGCAAGATCGGGCACGGGGGTGGCGCATTGTCCGTGCTCGAACTGTCGGCTGGGGTCGGGGATCGCCCCGGTCAGGGCGATGCGGGATGCCGGGGTAAAGGTCGGGCTGGGGGTGGATGGTTCGGCCAGCAATGATGCGGGCAATCTGATCCTTGAGGCGCGGCAGAGCCTGCTGTTGCAGCGGGTGTCGCGTGGCGCGGATGCGATGTCGGCGCGGGAGGCGCTGGAGATTGCCACTTTGGGCGGGGCGAAAGTGCTGGGGCGCGACGATTGCGGTGCGCTTGCGGTTGGCAAGCGCGCTGACATTGCGATCTGGGATGTGTCGGGGATCGAGGCGGCAGGATCGTGGGATCCGGTGGCCAGTTTGATCTTGTGCGGGCCGACAAGGGTGCGTGATCTGTTCGTCGAAGGCCGCGCGGTGGTGCTGGATGGCAGGATGGCCACGCTGGATTTGCCCGTGCTGATCGAGCGGCAGAACCGTTTGGCGCGGGCCTTGATTTAGCGCGGCGTTGCGGTGGTTTCCTTGCGTTTGTCCCAGCGGGGACAGACTTGTGCCTATTGAGCATCCAACCACACTAGGCTGCGGCATCTACCAGATAGTGTGTTTCAAAACCAGTTTGCATCAATATGAACCGCGTCTGCGCAAGCGCAGATTTTAGACCGGGCCTTGCTTAATTTTAGACCCGGCCTTGCTTAAATGGATTTACAGGCGGGGGCGCATCCGCTAGTGCTGCGCCATGATCACCCGGACCGCCTTTATTGCCCGTCCCCGACGCCAGCGCTGATAAGCCTGACGTTTGATCCGCTTTGGCCCGCGTTTGGGTCATCCCTCGTTGACTTCCCCCATTGTCCTTGGCTACGCCTAGGCTTCCTCGTGAAAGGCCCTGCCCATGATCTCTGCAGTTTTGCCCACCTATAACCGCGCGCCGATGGCTTTTGTCAAAGGCGAAGGGTCTTGGCTTACGGCAGAGGATGGCAGCCGATATCTGGATCTGGGCGCAGGGATTGCGGTGAATTCCTTGGGCCATGCCAACCCGGCGCTGGTGGCCGCATTGAGCGAACAGGCGGGGCAGCTGTGGCATGTCTCTAACCTTTACCGCATCCCGCAGCAGGAAAAGCTGGCCGAGATGTTGGTGGAAAACACCTTTGCCGATACGGTGTTCTTTACCAATTCGGGCACAGAAGCCTGTGAATTGGCGCTGAAAATGGCCCGCAAATATCACTATGACAACGATCAGGCTGATCGGGTCGAGATTCTGGCGTTTGAAGGTGCGTTCCATGGCCGCTCGACCGGGGCGATTGCGGCGGCGGGCTCGGAAAAGATGGTCAAGGGGTTTGGGCCGCTGATGCCGGGGTTCCGCCAGTTGAAATGGGGCGATCACGATGCCCTGCGGGCGGCGATCACCACCCGCACATGTGCTGTGATCATCGAGCCTGTGCAGGGCGAGGGCGGTATCCGGGTGGTGCCGGATCAATGCCTGAAGGGCCTGCGCGATCTGTGCGATGAAACCGGGACATTGTTGATTTTCGACGAGGTGCAGTGCGGCGTGGGCCGGACGGGCAAGCTGTTCGCGCATGAATGGTCGGGGGTGACCCCCGATATCATGATGGTCGCCAAGGGCATCGGCGGTGGCTTTCCTTTGGGCGCGGTGCTGGCGACGGAAAATGCTGCGCGCGGCATGGTGGCAGGCACGCATGGTTCGACCTATGGCGGCAATCCGCTGGGCTGTGCGGTCGGTGCGAAGGTGATGGAAATTGTCGCCGAGGATCGCTTTCTTGATGCGGTTTCCCGCAAGGCTGCGCAGTTCCGGCAGGGGCTTGAGGGGCTGGTCGCCTCGCATCCGCAAGTGTTTGAAGCGGTGCGCGGGCAGGGGTTGATCCTGGGGTTGAAATGCAAGGCGTCCAACCTCGATATCGTCAAAGCCGCCTATGCCGAGCATTTGCTGACGGTGCCTGCGGCCGATAACGTGCTGCGGTTGCTGCCCGCGTTGAACATCCCCGAAGCTGATATTGTCGAAGCTTTGGCGCGGCTGGATCGCGCTGCGGCCCGGATCGAGGCTGCATAAATGCGGCTGATCCACCCCAGCGCGGAAGCGGCGCTTTGTGCGTCCCGACGAGTATTCGGCTGACCCTTTGGTCATCCTCTGTGTAAAAATATCCTCGGGGGTCCGGGGGCGGACAGGCCCCGGCGCTCGCCAGCAATGAGACGTTAGATGAAACATTTCCTAGATATCCACAAAACCGACGCCAGCGATTTGCGGGCGATGATCGACTCGGCGCATGCGATGAAAACCGCGCGCAACAACCGCCCCAAGGGCACGCCGGATGATGACCAGCCGCTGGCGGGGCGGATGGTGGCGCTGATTTTCGAGAAACCCTCGACCCGCACCCGCGTGTCTTTCGATGTCGGCGTGCGGCAGTTGGGTGGGCAGACGATGGTGCTGTCGGGCAAGGAAATGCAGCTTGGCCATGGGGAGACGATTGCGGATACGGCGCGGGTGCTGAGCCGTTATGTCGATCTGATCATGATCCGCACCTTTGAGGAAGCGACGCTGCTGGAGATGGCCGAACACGCCACGGTGCCGGTGATCAATGGGCTGACCAACCGCACGCATCCCTGCCAGATCATGGCGGATGTGATGACCTATGAAGAGCATCGCGGGCCGATTGCGGGCAAGAAGGTGGTCTGGGCGGGCGACGGCAATAATGTTTGCGGGTCGTTCCTGCATGCGGCGGGGCAGTTTGGCTTTGATTTCACCTTTACCGGGCCAGAGACGTTGGACCCGGAAGGCAAGTTTATCGGCTTTGCCCGCGAAAAGGGCAGCCGGGTGACGATCGAGCGCGATCCGATCAAGGCGATCACCGGCGCGGATCTGGTGGTGACGGACACTTGGGTGTCGATGCATGACCCGGAATCGGCAAAGGAACGCCGCCACAATCAGCTGCGGCCCTATCAGGTCAACGAGGCGCTGATGAGCCGCGCCAAGCCGGATGCTTTGTTCATGCATTGCCTGCCTGCGCACCGCAATGATGAGGCGACTTCGGCGGTGATGGACGGGCCTCATTCGGTGATTTTTGATGAGGCGGAGAACCGGCTTCATGCTCAGAAAGCTGTGATGCGCTGGTGTCTGGGAGTTTAAGGTTTGGCTGTCCACGCGTGGACAGGGCTTGCGCTTTATACGAATCAATGGGTTACAGGGGGGCGTTCAGACTTTGTTAAGCTTTGTCCGCGCAGCCATCCTGTGACCCGGGCCTGATCTGGGGCCTTGCAATCGCGGCGTTTCTGGCCCTTTCTGACGGCCAGAAACCTTGCCCGAAAGGCCGGCCCCTATGCAAAATCCTGTTCCGTTCTTCA
The DNA here is from genome assembly GCF_030161095.1 of Cypionkella aquatica. Lineage (GTDB taxonomy): Bacteria > Pseudomonadota > Alphaproteobacteria > Rhodobacterales > Rhodobacteraceae > Cypionkella > Cypionkella aquatica. The sequence continues at coordinate 143,245 of NZ_BSPP01000003.1, read as the reverse complement.
CCCATTCGCTGACCGCTTTTTCAAAGATCCTTGAGAAGGCCGAAGCCTTTGCCGAAGCCAAAAAGCTGAAGCCCGAGGTGATCCCGAACCTGCGTCTGATCGCAGATATGCTGCCACTGTGGCGGCAGGTGACGATTGCTTGCGACCATGCCAAGGGCGCATCGGCCCGGCTGGCAGGGCTTGAGGTGCCAAGCTTTGCCGATACCGAAACCACGCTGGCCGAGTTGCAGGAGCGTATCGCCAAGACCATCGCTTTCATCGCGACGATCCCGGCGGAGGCGTTTAAAGATGCAGGCGCGCGCACGATCAGCGTGAAAGCGGGGCCGCGTGAATTGTCATTCCCGGCGGCGCAATATTACCACGGCTTTGCGGTGCCGAATTTCTATTTCCACATGTCGACCTGCTACAACATCCTGCGCGCCAATGGTGTTGAGATCGGCAAGACGGATTTTCTGGGGGCGTAACATGGCGACGGCACTGCTGGTGATCGACGTGCAGATGGCTTTTGTCGAACGGCGGGCCAAGGGCTTTGTCTGGGGCAATCCAGATGCCGAAACCAGCATTGCGGCTTTGCTGAAAGCCTTTCGTGACAAAGGGTTGGCGGTGGTGCATGTGCATCACCACGACCCAAATCCCAGCGACAGTTTTCACGCTGATCAGCCCGGTTCAGCGGTGCAGCCCTGTGCGGCACCGCTGGCGGGTGAGCGGGTGTTCATCAAGCAAGGCTCGTCCGGGTTTATCGGCACGGGCTTGGGCGATCATCTGGCGTCGCAAGGCATTACCGATCTGGTCGTGATTGGCGGGGCTGCGAATTATTGCGTGGAAAGCACGACGCGGATGGCGGGCAATCTGGGCTATGCCACCACGGTGGTGGGAGATGCGCTGATCAACTTCCGCCAGATTTTGCGCGATGGCCGGGAAGTGGCAGCTGTGGATGTGCTGGAGATGACCTTGGCCAATCTGGATGGCGAGTTCGCGCGGGTGGCAAGTGTGGATGAGATTTTAGCACAAGTCGCGCTTTGAGCGGCGGGTGATCCAGCGGTGTCGCCAAGGCGACGTTGTTTTTCTACGGCTGCGCCGCAGGGGCGGCTTTGCCGCATGCAGAAGGGGCTCTGCCCCCGGCGCAAAGAGCGCCTCCCCCGGAGTATTTAGGCCAGTGTGAATGGGTCAGAGCGGCTTCAGACCATCGGCGGCTTTGACCCGGGGGGCGAGGGCGGTGACGATCAGCAAGACCACCGCGAGAGCCGCATAGGTGGCGCGAAAGCCGATGTGATCGCCGATAAAGCCGATGCTGGAGGGCGCGATCAGGATGCCCGCATAGCCGACCATGGTGACGGTGGAAATTGCGGCTCCGGCGGCCATGCCGGGGTGGTTGCCTGCGGCGGAAAACAGGATCGGCACCATATTGGCCACGCCCAAACCTGCGAAGGTAAAGCAGGCGATGGCTGTGATGTCATTGGGAGCAAACCCCGCACCCAGAAGGCCTGCGGCAGAGATAAGCCCCGAGATTTGCAGGGTTTTCACCGCGCCGAACCGATTGCGCAGACGATCCCCGGCAAAGCGCATCAGCGCCATGGTGGCGGCGAAACCGGCAAATCCCAGACCCGAACGGAACAGATCGGCGCCGAGTTCGCGGTTGAGATAAATCGCCGCCCAGTCGAGCACAGCCCCTTCTGGCACCATGCAGAACAGCGCCATGAAGCCGAGGATCCACAGGCTGGCGTCGCGGGGAAACAAGGCATGCGGTTCGGGCTTGGTCTCGGTTGGGTGCGGCGCATCGGCGAGCAGTTTCGGGCCTGCCAGCAACACAGTGATCAGGGCCAGTGCCGCCACGGTGAGGGCTTGGGATTCAGCGCCGAATTTGGCGATGACATAGCTGCCAGCGATGCCGCCGACGAAGCCGCCCAAGCTCCAGAATCCGTGGCTGGACGACATGATGGCGCGGCCCAAGCGGCGCTCGACCTCGACGGCATTGGCGTTCATTGCCACGTCCATGCAGCCGATCAGCGCGCCCATCAGCGCCATGGCGAGGGCCAGCAACGGCAGGTTTGGGGCCAAGACCACCAGCGGCAGGGCGGGGGCGGTGGCAAGGCCGAAGGCGCGGGCGATGCTGCGCGAGCCATAGGTTTGGATCAGGCGACCGGCGAACAGCATGGCGGCGACTGCGCCCAAGCCCAGACCAAGGATCAGCAGGCCAAGCATGCTGGTGGTGATGTCATGGCGGGTCAGCAGCAGCGGGATTTGCGGTGCCCATGCGCCCATGACAAAGCCGTTGGTGGCAAACATTGCTGCCACGGCCCAGCGTCCGGTTTGTGCCTGTTGCATGCTTGCCCCCCTGTTAGCGCTGACAGGATTAAAGTTTGCGGCGGGCAAGGGGAAGGGGCTGCGGCTGCACCTTTTGTTTCAACTGTTTCAGGGTGGGGGTGGTTTAGCGGGCGAAGCGCCATTCGGTGATTTGCGTCAGGGTTTCGCCTGCGCGCAGGGTGATCGGCGGGAAGCCGGGTTTGTTCGGGGCATCTGGCCAGCCTTGAGCCTCTATGGCGAGGCCTTTGTAGTGGTCGTGGCGACAGTCGTAAATCTGGATGCCGGGCTCTGTCGTCGCCACGGTCAGTTGGGTGCCGGATTGGCCGGTCAGGATCAGGACATCGCGCAGCGGCTGCTGGCTTTGGCTGAGACAAAAGCAATTATCGAGATCGGGTTGGTGCGGGGTAAGCGGCTTGGGGTTGCGGAAATCGAACATATCGGTGGTGGGGCGGATTTCGCCGGTGGGGATGAATTCATCGGTGGTGGGCAGGTAGTGGTCGGCATGGATCTGCAGCGAGTGGCCGGTGAAGTCGGCTGTGCCGTCGAGGTTCCAGTAGCTGTGGTTGGTGGCGTTTAGCAGGGTGTCGGCGTCGGTCGTGGTGGTGATGGTCAGGCGCAGCGTGGAGGGGGCTTGGGCCTGGAAATGGGCGGTGATGCGGCGGGTGCCGGGGAAGCCACCTTCGTTTGCGGGCAGGGTGAGGGCGAGGCGGCAGTCGGATTCGGTGGCTTGGAGGATTTCCCAGACTTTCAGATGGGTGCCTGCGTCGCCGGAATGTAGGGTGTGCTGGTCGTTGAAATTGACTTGGAAGTGCAGGGTTTCGTCGTGCAGCGGGGCTGCTGCGTTGGTCAGGCGGTTGACGACGGGGGCGATGATCGAGCCGTGGTAGCGCAGATCGCCTTCGTAGTCGGCGAGGTGGTCGGAGCCGAGGGTGAGGTCGTGGGGGATTTGGACAAGGCGGACGGATTGCAGCACCGCGCCCCATGTCAGGATCTGGGCGGTCAGATCGCCTGCGGTGAGGGTGATTTTCTCAACGGTTTCGCCGGATTTGGTTGTGCCGAAATATGCCATATGTCCCCCTTGTTGGCGACGATGAGGGACCATCGCCGCCACAAGGTCAAGGGGTTAGCCGTTCAGGCAGGTGGCGAGATTGGTGGCGATGCTGCGCATCAAAGTGTCATAGGCATCGGGGCCGCAGGGCAGGGAGGAGCCTACGGGATCAAGCGGCTCACCCAGTTTGGTCGCGGTGCCTTGCATCAGTTGGGTCAGCAGGGCGGGGTCGTGTTGCACCTCGGGGAAGGCGCAGGTGTAGGCGCCGGATTTCAGCTCGGCTTGCAAGGCGGTGAGTTTGGCCGCGCCGGGGGTGGTGGCATCGCCAAGCGCCAGTGATCCGTGGTGCGCAAGGCCGTAATGGGCGGCGAAATAGCCGTAGGCGGCGTGGAAGGTCACAAAAGGTTTGTCTTTGATCGCAGCCAGTTGCGTGGTGATCTCGCCATCCATCGCGGTGATGCGGGCTTTGGCGGTGGTGGCGTTGGCTGCGTAGGTGGCGGCATGTTCGGGGTCGAGCGCGGCAAGGTCGGCGGCGATCAGATCAACCCAGATCGCGGCGTTGTCTGGGTTCATCCATGCGTGCGGATCGGTGCCGTCGTGGGCATGGGAGTGCCCTTCTGCGTGACCGTCTTCGTCTGCGTGATCGGCTTCGTCTGCATGATCGGCTTTGTCTGCGAGCCCGGATTCGTCTGCGTGGTCGTGGTTGTGAGCGTCTTCTTCCTCGGCTTGGCCCTCGGGGTAGGGTTGGGTTTTGGTTGCCTTTGCGTCCAGCAGCGGCAGCGAGACGGCCTTGCTGTCAACCAGCGCGCGGTCAAGCCACGGGGTCAGTTCGGGGCCGACCCAGATCACGGTGTCGGCGTCGGCGATGCTTTGCATCTGGCTGGGGCGGAGTTGGAAATCATGCTCGTCAGCGCCCTTTTCCAGCAGCAGCACCGGGGTGCCAAGGTCGCCCATCACTTGCGACACCAGCGCGTGGATGGGGGGGATGTCGGTGACGACCCTTGGCACTTCGGCAAGTGCAAGCGTTGGCAGGGTGGCAAGCGTGAGGGATATGATATAACGCATCGGGAGGGCCTTTTGTTTGGCGACGAGGGGCGTTATGTTTGTTATAGTATAACATGTCAAGGGGCCGATATGGCGCATGATCATCACGCTTGTCCGGGTTGCGACGCGCCGGATCTGGCCTTTGCGGCGCATGACCACGCGCATTGCGCCGCCGATGCTTTGGGCCGGGCCGAGGCTTTGGTCGCCGAAAAAGGCTTGCGGCTGACCCCGGTGCGCAGGCGGGTGCTGGAGATTTTGCTGGAAGAGCATCGCGCCCTCGGGGCTTATGATGTGCTGACAAGGCTGGCCGCCGAGGGCTTTGGCAACCAGCCGCCTGTGGCCTATCGCGCCTTGGATTTTCTGGAAGAACAAGGGCTTGCGCATCGTATTCGCCGTCTGAACGCCTTTACCGCCTGTATGCATCCGGGCGAGGCGCATGCGCCGGCGTTTCTGATTTGCCGGGTCTGCAATGTGGTGGCCGAAGCGCCAGCCGCACCGGTGATGGTGGCATTGCAAGCGGCGGCGGCGACCAGCGGCTTTGTGATTGAACGATCCACCATCGAGGCATTGGGCTTGTGCCCCAGCTGTCAGGTGGCGGCATGAGCTTGCTTTCTGCGCAAGGCGTGACGGTGCAGTTTGGCGGCGAGCCGGTGCTGTCTGATGTGAGCTTGGCGATTGAGCCGGGGGAGATCGTGACGATTCTGGGGCCGAATGGCTCGGGCAAATCGACATTGCTGCGGGCCTTGCTGGGGATTTTGCCGCTGTCGGCTGGGCGGGTGACGCGCGCGCCGGGGTTGCGTTTGGGCTATGTGCCGCAAAAGCTGAGCATTGATCGGTCGATGCCGATGACGGTGCGGCGGTTTTTGTCGCTGCCCGTGCGGGTGGGCGATGCCGATGCCTCGGCGGCGCTGGCGCGGGTGGGACTGCCGGGGGTCGAGGCGCGGCAGATGGTCGGGCTTTCCGGCGGGCAGTTTCAGCGGGTGTTGTTGGCGCGGGCACTGCTGGCGCGGCCGCAGCTGTTGATTTTGGACGAGCCGACGCAAGGGCTGGATCAGCCCGGCGAGGCGGGTTTCTATCGGCTGATCGACGAGGTGCGGCGCGAGACTGGGGCGGCCGTGCTGATGGTTTCTCATGATTTGCATGTGGTGATGGCGGCGTCGGATCGGGTGATCTGTTTGAACGGGCATATCTGCTGCCAAGGCTCGCCCGTGGTGGTGTCAAATGCGCCGGAATATCGGGCGTTGTTTGGGCTGGGATCGCAGGGGGCGTTGGCTTTGTATCAGCACAGCCATGATCATAGCCACGAGCCCGATCTGGTGGACGCATTCGGGCGCGCGCCAAGCGACCCGCATCATGGACATAATCATGCTTGATGATTTCTTGGTAAGGGCGGCTTTGGCCGGGGTGGGGCTGGCGCTGGCGACGGGGCCGCTGGGGTCGTTCGTGGTCTGGCGTCGGATGGCGTATTTTGGCGATGCCACCAGCCACGCGGCAATTCTGGGCGTGGCTTTGGCGTTGGCGTTGCATCTGCCGATTGGCGTGGGCACGCTGCTTGTGGCGCTGGCGATGGCGACGCTGGTTTCGACTTTGGCGGCGCGCGGTTGGGCGATGGATACGACGCTTGGGGTGCTGGCCCATTCGGCTTTGGCGTTTGGATTGGTGGCGATTTCCTATGTGCCGGGGGTGCGGGCGGATTTGTCGACCTATCTGTTCGGCGATATTCTGGCGGTGTCGAAGGCTGATCTGGGGTTCATCTGGGCCGGTGCGTTGCTGGTGGTGGCGCTGCTGGGCTGGCGTTGGCAGGCGCTGCTGACGGCGACGCTGAACGAGGATCTGGCGCATGCCTCGGGGCTGAACCCGGACCGTGAGCGGTTGGTTCTGACGCTGGCTTTGGCGTTGGTGGTGGCGGTGGCGCTGAAGATCGTGGGCGCGTTGTTGATCGCCGCGATGCTGATTATCCCGGCGGCGGCGGCGCGGGGGCTGGCGCGGACGCCGGAAAGCATGGCCGCCTATGCGGCGGGGTTTGGCGTGCTGTCCTGTCTGGTGGGGCTGCGCTGGTCTTTGTGGCAAGACACGCCCGCGGGGCCGTCGATCGTGTCAGCGGCTGCGGTGATCTTCGCCTTGGCGGCGGTGTTTGGCCGGATGCGGCGAGGGTAGGACTGGCTAGGGTTTTTGTCAAAAATCGTCTCGCTCAGGTTCAGGTCAGTCGGGGCGTTTGACGGGCAGATACCATGCGAAATCTGTGCCGAACACCTGCGCGCGGCCCTGCCACATGATGGGGGTGTCGTTCCACAGCAACTGCCCCCGACCGCCCTTCGGCACCATCACGCCGGGGCCGTCGGCGATGAAAAACAGCACCTGATGCGCGGCATCGACGTAAAGCTGCTGCTTTGGGTTCGGCTCCAGCTTTAACCGCGAGGCGCGGTTTTCCACCAAGGCCGCGTCCAGAACCTTGCCGGTTTTGGGCGACAGATACAGTCGCGCTGTGAAATCCAACGCATCATCGCGGCGCACGAAGCCATCCGCCTCGGGCTTGCCTGCGGAAAAGCCGACATCAAACGCCAGCACACCAGACCGCGCGCCCGCGCCTGCATCTTTGCATGAGAAGGTGAACCAGCCGACATCCTCTCCGGTTTGATAGCCTTTGGGCAGAAGGGCTTCGATGGCGGGCAGGTAATCGCCTGCTGGCTTTTTCCAGCGCTGTTTGCCGTCCAGATCAAAGCCCGACAGCCAGGCGGGGGCGTCATTGCCATTCAACTCTTGCCGGCAGAGGCCGATCGCTGTGCCGCCATAGTCTACGCCCGTCATGGTTGACGAAACCGGGCTGAGATCTTGCAGCGTGTAACCTGCGGTGGCGTTGGTGAAATCAGCCTCGGCAAAGCGCAGCATGCGGATCGACTGCGAGACCGGGTCGTTCCAGACATAGACGCCGTTTTCGGCACAGACCGGGGTGGCCAGCGTGAGGGCAAGCAGAATTGCGGGCAGGCGTGACGAAGGCAGCTGAAATGAAGGCAGGCGCATCGGGGGCTCCCTATTGATGCGGTCAGGCTAGCTGGGGGCCACGCATTTGCAAATGACAACGACCGTCATGCCGCTTTTTACCACTCATGTCGTTTTTATCTGTCTTGTGTCGGACAGCCTTGCCCGCGTTGCCTGCGTTCGGGCACATATGGGCCAAATCCCATTCGGAGATAGTTTATGAAGACTCATGTCAAAGCGCTGGTTGTTGGCGGTGGTGCGGTCGGCAACGGCATTGCTTATCATCTGGCCAAGGCCGGGTGGGATACCATGCTGGTGGAACGGGACGAGCTGACAAGCGGCTCGACCTGGCACGCGGCGGGGCTGCTGCCGTTGTTCAACATGGGGTATGCGACGACGCATATCCATAAATACTCGGTCGATTTTTATAAGTCGCTGGAGGCTGAAACCGGCCTGAATGCAGGCTTTGCGGTGGTTGGCAACCTGCGGATGGCGCAATGTGCCGAGCGGATGGATGAGTATATGCTCTATTCATCGGTGGCGGAAACCGCTGGAGTTTATCATGAATTCCTGACGCCCGCGCAGATGAAAGAGCGTTGGCCGCTGCTGCGCACCGAGGATTTGGTGGGCGCGCTGTATCATCCGCAGGATGGCTATATTAACCCCGCGGATGTGACCCAAGCGATGGCCAAGGGCGCGCGTCAGCATGGCGTGACGATCGAGCGCAAGGTGCAGGTGGACGGCTATAAGTGGACGGGGTCTGAGTGGATCGTGTCTTGCACGCGGATGGTCGAGCAGGGTGGCAATCTGATCGGTTCGGAAGAAAAGTTTGAAATCCGGGCCGAGCATGTGGTGACGGCCACTGGCAACCATGCGCAGCGCACGGCGCGGCTGTTGGGGATCAAGATTCCGGCGATTCCGGTGGAACACCAGTTCATCGTGACCGAGCCCGATCCGATGCTGGTCGAATACCGCAAGAATAACCCCGAACACCCGGTTCTGCGCGATGCGGATGCCAAGTGGTATGTCCGCGAAGAGCGTGGCGGCTGGATCTTGGGGCCGTATGAAAAGGGTGCCCCGGCGCGGTTTGAATATTCGGTGCCGGACAGCTTCCGCGCCGATCTGTTCCCGCTGGATCTGGAGCGGATCGAGGCGGAATACATGTCGATGATCCACCGCTTGCCGTCGTCGGAAGTGGTTGGTTTGAAAGACGATTTCAACGGTCCGATCTGCTACACCCCGGATGGCAACCCGCTGGTGGGACCGGTTCCGGGCCTGCGCAATATGTGGATCGCCGAGGGCTTCTCGTTCGGCATCACCGCTGCGGGCGGCACCGGCTATTATCTGGCGCAGATGATGGTGAATGGCGAGGCCGAGATCGACATGGCGTCGCTGGACCCGCGCCGCTATGGCAACTGGATGACCACGGAATACGCGGCGCGCAAGAATGAGGAATGCTACGATCACGTCTTCATCCTGCACCACCCGGATGAAGAGCGCGAAGCGGCGCGGCCTTTGCGCACCGCTCCGGTCTATGACCGTCAGAAGGCTTTGGGCGCGCAGTTTGGTCAGGTGAATGGCTGGGAGCGTCCGATCTATTACGGGCCGCTGAATGCACCGGAAGATTTCGACCACAAATCGCGCAGCTTCCGCCGTGGTGGCTGGTGGCAATATGCGGTGGATGAGGCCAAGGCGATCCGCGAAACCGCTGGTCTGATTGATGCCACTGCCTTCACCAAGCATGTGGTCAAAGGACCGGGGGCGACGGCGTTCCTCGATTGGTTCACCTGCAACACCTTGCCGAAGGTGGGACGGATCAACCTGACCTACGCGCTGACGCCCGCTGGCACCACGCGCACGGAATATACCATCGTCCGCAATGGCGAGAATGATTATTACCTTGTCTCGGCAGGGGCTTGGACCGCTTACGACGCCGACTACCTGCGCAAATGCGCGGAAGATAAGGCACCCGAGTTTGGCTATATCGAAATCCATGATGTGACGACGCAGTGGGGCGTGTTCGCCATCGCTGGGCCGAATGCGCGCAAAATTCTGGCCGAGGTGATCAAGGACGAGTTCCCGGAAACTGCGCTGTCGAACAAGCGCTTCCCGTGGCTGTCGGCGCGGCGGATCGAGTTGGGCATGTGCCCGGTCAATGCGATCCGCGTGGCCTATACCGGCGAATTGGGCTGGGAATTGCACCACCCGATTGAGATGCAGCGCTATCTTTGGGATCTGCTGCTGAAGGCGGGCGAAAAGCACGGGATGAAGCTGGTCGGCGCGCGGGCGCAGAACTGGTTGCGGCAGGAGAAATCGTATCGGGCTTTCGGCAACGAGTTGGGCCGCGATGCCTCGCCGTTGGAGGCCGCTTTGGATCGGTTTGTCGATCTGAAAAAGGATTTCCAAGGCAAGCAGGCGATGCTGGATATCGGCATCCGCTCGAAATGCTGCACGTTGTTGATTGATGGGCCTGCCGACACCGATCCGTGGGGCAAAGAGGCGCTGCTGCTGGACGGCGTGAAGATTGGCCGTTTGACCTCGGGTGGCTATTCGGTGGCCTTCGGCAAGCAAATCGGCATGGGCTATGTGCGCCCTGATCTGGCGGAAGTCGGCACCAAGCTGAAGGTGCGGATGAACCTTGAGCTGTGGGATGCGGTGGTGGTCGAGGACAGCCCGTTTGATCCGTCGAACGCGCGCATCCGGGTGGATGGCTGATCTGACCAAGGCCTGAGGCATTGGGGCGGCGGGAGTGATCCTGCCGCCTTTTGCTTTTGGTTTTCCGACCATTGGGGCAGGCTCGAACCGGCAGAAAACGCTGCGGGGCAGAGTTTTCCGGTGCGTTGCTTGTAAGGCTGAACGCCGTCAAGCAAGGGGCGTTGTGCCATAAACCGTCGGGTTGGAAATCGGGGCGCGACTGCTTGGAGTGGCGCGGACTCGCGCCTGCCGAGGGCAGGCAGGCGCGGCCCGATTTGTTTTCGAACAAAACGGGCAAGAACGGCGGCGTTGATTAGTGCTGATTGGCCGCCAGCCATGCGGTCCAATCACGCGCAGAACCTGCGAAGGCGTTCAGATCGGTTTTGCCAGCGATACCGGGCACATAGCCCGTGCCGCTATACTGCCAGAAGGTCCAATGTTGCCCTGCGTAAAGGTCTTTAGGATGGGCCTTCACGGCGCGCAGCCAGAAATCAGCGCCTTGCACGCGCCACATCTGATTGTCCTCAAAAAAGTCGATGGCCGTGTAAAGAATCGGGCGCTGGCCGTAATGCGATTGCAGCGCGCGGATAAAGATCTGCGCCTCTGACCGGATATGTTCCGGGCTGTTGCGGACCCGGCAGGTCGGCGAGGTTGGGGTCCATTCCATGTCCAGCACCGGGGGCAGCGCGCCACGGGTGCGCGGCACATGGGCGATGAACCAGCGGGCTTGCTCAATCGCCGGGCGACAGTGATAGAAGAAGTGATAAGCGCCGCGCGGGATGCCTGCGCGGGCGGCCCCTTGCCAGTGTTGGTCAAACAGCGGATCGGCCTGATCGCCGCCCTCGGTTGCCTTGATGAAGGCGAAATTCACCCCATTGTCGCGGGCGGTCGGCCAATCAATCGAAGGCTGGAACTTTGACACATCAATGCCGTGGACCCGGTGGTTTTGCGGGCCGACGCGGCCAAAGTCCTGCGGGTTGGCCTCGCCAAAATTGGCGCGCGTTGGCGCATTGTTCGTGGGTGCCGCGTCGCGCTGCGGGGGCGCGTTACGGCCGCCACAGGCTGCAAGCAGGGCGATCAGGGCGAGGGCGGTCAGCCGGGTCAGAATCTGGGACATTGCGCAAACTCGCAGAGCCTGCAGGCTTTGTCAGCCGGGGAAATGCGCGGCTCGGCGAGAATCCGCAGCGGTCAGCCGAAGCGGGCGGGGGACAGCGCGGCGATCAGGCTTGCGCTGGCGCTGGGTGGCTGGCCTGCGATCAGATCGGCGGCGAGTTGGCTGGCGGCGGGGCTGGATTGAAAGCCATAGCCGCCTTGGCCTGCCAGCCAGAAGAACGTGGGGTCTGTCGCATCGGGGCCAATCACCAAAACGCGGTCCGGGCTGAAGGTGCGCAGACCGGCCCAGTTGGACAGCAGTTTGGTGACGGGTTCGGTGACAAATTCTTCGTAGCGGGCAAGGCCCTCGGCCAGCACCATATCATCGGCCCAGGCGTCGTGCGGCTCCATCGGGTGTTCTTCGGCGGGCGAGACGATCAAAGCCCCTGCGTCGGGTTTTGCATACCAAGTCTCACCGCAGCCGAACATCATCGGCCATTGGCTGACATCATGGCCGCCGGGAGCGGGGATACGGGCCATCGAGCGGCGATTGGGTTGGAATCCCAATGGCTTGATCCCTGCGAGGGCTGCGGTGTGGTCAACCCAAGCGCCGGAAGCGTTGATCAGGATAGCGCCGTCATAGGTGCCAGTGGCTGTGGTGACGCGCCAGCCAGTGGCGGTTTTGCTGATCGCGGTGGCCCGGGCGTTCAGATGAAACGTGGCACCGTTTGTGCGGGCTTCGCGGACGAAGTTTTGCAACAGCAGATCGGTGTCGATGTCCCAGGCGTGATCGGCGAGGGCGGCGCGGGTCACGGTTTCGGGGTTCAGGATCGGCACGAGGGCGTGGGCTTGCTCGAACGGAATTTCGGGCAGGTGCATGTCGGCGATGTCATGTTCAAATGCGCTATCTTCGCCGGGGCGGCCAAGGATCATAAGCCCACGCGGCGAGAGCACATTGGGCTGCGCGCGCAGATAGTCGCCCGAGGCGATCGACAGCTCGACCACCGGGGCCAGCCCATAGCGGGGTTCATAAAGCGCAGCCGAACGCCCCGAAGCATGATGCGCAAGGGTGGCTTCTGCCTCCAGCAAAGTGACTTTGCCATGATGCGATAGCCGCGCTGCGGCAGAGGTGCCAGCAATGCCACCGCCGATGATGAGAAAATCTGTTTGCATATGCGCCCCCGTTTTACTGCGGTGATTGGTTGGCAAGGCGGCGGCGAATACAAGGGGGGATTGAAGAAATGCCGTGCAGGTTCAAGCAGTTTGACCGATCAGCCCAAACCCCACAGCCGTCTCGGGGCCCATCGAGGGCCCGCTCAACGGCGCTGCCGGCGATGAGATTGCAATGGTTGCGAAGATGGCGCGGGGGATCCCTCCGGGGGGAGTATTTAAGAAAGAGCAACTGCTTTGCTGCGGCGCTTTGGATTGCTCTTTTAAAATACTCCCCCCGGAGGGTTCAACGCCTGCAACCCGCGCGCGGTGGCAGATATGGCGATCGGCAGCGCCGCCTCGGGGCCCTCGATGGGGCCCGAGGCGGCACATGGGTTTGACTTAGGAGGCGCTTTCGACGCCTTTGACGAACCAATCAATGGTGGCGAGTTGCTCCAGCGTCATGATCTCGCCGGCTTTTACCTTCTCAACCCCATCCTGATCGAAGATCGGGCCGGTGAAGATGTCGTAGCTGCCGTCTTTGTAGCCCGCTTGCACCGCATCGGCCAAGGCCACCACATCGGCGGGCACGGCGGCGTTGTAAGGCGCCATCACCACGGTGCCTTCTTTCATGCCGTCCCATGTGTCGGTCGAAGTCCATGTGCCGTCAACGATGGCTTGGGCACGCTGCACATAATAGGGGCCCCAGATGTCTTCGATCGCGGTCAGGTGGGCGGTTGGCGCGAAGGCAGACATATCGGCACCTTGGCCAAAGCCGTAGAGGCCTTTTTGCTCAAGGATTTGCAGCGGGCCGGGGCTGTCGGTGTGGGTGGTGACGATATCGCAGCCAAGGTTGACGAGGGTGTCGGTGGCGGCGGCTTCTTTCGGCGGGTCGAACCAGCTGTCGATCAGCACCAGTTTCACGGTCGCTGCCGGGTTTTGCTTTTGGGCCGCCAAGGTGAAGGCGTTCACGCCCAGCACCACTTCGGGCACTTTATACGAGCCGAGATAGCCCAATGTGCCGGATTTCGACATTTTGCCCGCGATGGTTCCCAAAACGGCGCGGCCTTCGTGGAATTTGGAATTATAGGTGGCGACGTTGTCGGCGCGTTTGAAGCCTGTGCAGTGTTCAAACTTTACATCCGGGAATTCTTTTGCGACTTCAAGGGTTTGATCCATGTAGCCGTAAGAGCAGGTGAAGATCAGCTTGCAGCCCTGCTGGGCCAGATCGCGGATCACCGGGATGGCCGAGGCGTCTTCGGCGACGTTCTCGACATACAGCGTCTCGACCTTGTCGCCGAGTGCCGCGTCAATCGCCTCGCGGCCTTTGTTATGCGCCCATGTCCAGCCATAGTCGCCAATCGGCCCCAAGAAAATGAAGCCGATTTTCACCTTGTCTTCGGCGCGGGCGGCGGTGCCGACCAGCGAAAGCGTGGCGGCAGCGCCCACGGCTTTCATCAGGCTGCGACGGTTGAGTGTCGTCATTTTAGTCTCCCAGTTGGTGTTTTTAGGTCGAGGGTAGAAAAGGCTTGCCGAGGCAGGCGGGGGCAGAGGCCCCGACATTGCCGCGCGACGAGATCAGGGTCAGCGCCACGATGGTCATAACATAGGGCATCGCCGCCCAGAATTGCGAGGGAATCTCTTGCAGGATTGGCAGGCTGTCGCCAAAGCCATTGGCCTTGGCGAACAGCTCCAGCCACATCAGGAAGCCGAAGAAATACGCGCCGACCAGCAAGCGTCCGGTGCGCCATCCGGCGAAAACCACGAGGGCCAGTGCGATCCAGCCGCGGCCTGCGGTCATCTTTTCGGCCCACATCGGGGTGATCACCATGCTGAAATAGGCACCGCCAATGCCCGCCAGAGCGCCGCCGAAAGCGATGGCGGCATAGCGGACGCCGATCACCGAATAGCCGATGGAATGGGCGGAATGGTCGTTTTCGCCAACCGCGCGCAGGATCAGCCCGGCGCGGGTGGATTTCAGGAACCAAGCGGTCAGGGGCACCATGATCAGCGCGAAATAGACCAGCGGCGAGTAGCCGAACAGCAGCTTCCAGATCGGGTCTTTTGCCAAGATGTCGGGGAAGATCGAGCCGAATTGCGGCACGATACGTCCGGTGAAGCTTTGCCCGATCAGCGAGGACAGCCCGGTGCCAAAAATCGAAAGCGCGAGGCCAGTAGCGACTTGGTTAGAGTTCAGTTGCAGCACGAGCACGGCGAACAGCATCGAAGACAGCGCGCCGCCCGCCGCAGCGCCGATCACGCCAAGCCATGGGTTGAAGGTGGCGGCGGTGGCGGCAAAACCGCAGATCGCGCCCATCAGCATCATGCCCTCTACCCCGAGATTAAGCACGCCGGATTTTTCGGTGATCAACTCTCCCAATCCTGCCAGCAGGATCGGCGTGGTCAGGCCGATTATGGTGACGATTGAGGCGATGGCGAATTCCGGGCTCATGCCTGCGCTCCTGACGGTTTGGCTTTGATCACCCGGACGCGGTAGCGGATCAGAATGTCAGAGGCGAGGATGAAGAACAGCATCATGGCCTGGAAGATGCCAGCGGTGGAGTTCGGGATATGGACGGTGGTTTGGGCGACTTGGCCGCCGACATAGGTGATTGCCAGCACGATCCCCGCGATCAGGCAGCCGATCGGGTGCAGCCGACCCAGAAAGGCCACGATGATGGCGGTGAAGCCATAGCCGGAGGGGAAGCCCAAGCCGATGGCTTTGAGCGAGCCGGTGAACTCCAGCGCACCGGCAAGACCCGCCATGCCGCCGCCGATCAGCAGTGCCATCCAGATGGTTTGTTTGGCGTCAAAGCCGCCGTGGCGGGCAGCATGCGGGGCGGAGCCTACGACGCGGATCTGAAAGCCGAAGACCGAGCGGGACATGAGGATCCAGAAGAGAAACGGCAGGATCAGCGCGATGGCGACGCCGAGGTGAACGGTCGATCCGGGAAACAGGATCGGCAGGGTCAGACCCTCGGGCAGGGGGGCGGTGGCGGGGAAGTTGCGGCCGTTGGGGTCTTTCCACGGGCCGCCGACCAGAAAGCCCAGCACTTGGAAGGACACGTAGGTGAGCATCAGCGAGGTTAAGATTTCGTTCACGTCCCAGCGGGTTTTCAGCAGCGCGGGGATGGCGGCCCAAGCAGCCCCGCCGATGATACCTGCGAGGATCATCAGGATCAGCGTCGCAGCACCCGCATCAGGGCCAGCATATAGGCCGACAGCTGCGGCGAACAATGCGCCCAGCACATATTGGCCCTCGGCACCGATGTTCCAGATTTGTGCGCGATTTCCGATGGAGAGGCCAAGCGCAATGATGATCAAGGGCGCGGCTTTCACCGCCACGTCTTGCCATTTGTAGCTGGCAAGCACGGGGGTGAGAAAGATGTCGACCACGGCGCGCTGGCCGTTGATGCCGATGGCGTCGAACACGATCATGCCGATCAGCATGGTGAGCAGCACCGAAGCAATCGGGGTGGCGATCAACATGAAGGTGCTGGGGGCCGGGCGTTTTTCCAGCTTAAGACGCATGGGATAGCTCCGGGGTTTGGGTTTCACCGTGGATGCCGCCCATGAGCAGGCCGATTTCTTCGATATTGGCGCCGGCGACAGGCATCGGGTTCGACAGCCGCCCTTCATTGATCACGGCGAGGGTGTCGCAAAGCGAGAGCAACTCATCAAGGTCTTGGCTGATCACCACGATGGCGGACCCCGTGGCGGCAAGATCGACAAGCGCCTGATGGATCGCAGCGGCAGCGCCCGCATCAACGCCCCATGTCGGCTGGCTTACCACCAGAACCTGCGGTTTCTGCATGATCTCGCGGCCCATGATGAACTTTTGCAAATTGCCGCCGGACAGGCTGTCGGCCATGGCGGCGGGTCCGGTGGCTTTGACGGAAAACGCAGTGATAACCTCGCCCGCGTAGGTTTTGGCGGTGCGGGCGTTGACCATGCCGCCCGAGACCATGCCCATACGATCGCGGGCGGTCAGGATGGCGTTGTCGGACAGGCTGAAATCGGGCACGGCGGCGTGGCCGTTGCGTTCTTCGGGGACGGACGCCATGCCAGCCAAGCGGCGTTGCTTGGCGCTGAGCGCGCCGACACAAGTGGTATCGACATAGATCGCTTCGGCGTTCTGGGCGGCAACCTCGCCGGACAGTGCCAGCAGCAGCGCGTTCTGGCCATTGCCCGCAACGCCCGCGATGCCAAAAATCTCGCCTGCTTTCACCGAAAAACCAATGTCTTTCAGCGCGACACCAAAGGGGCCGTCTTTTGGCACGGAAAGCCCTTGCACGATCAGCTTGGGTTTGCCCAAAGCCCGGCCTTCACCGCGTTGAATGTCTTTTAGGCTGCCGCCGATCATCTTTTCGGCCATCGAGCGCGAAGTTTCCACCGCAGGATCGCAGGTATCGACCAGCTTGCCGCCGCGCAAGATGGTGGCGGTATCGCACAAGGCTTTGATTTCGTGCAGTTTATGAGAGATATACAGGATCGAGCAGCCCTCGGCAGCCAGTTGCCGCAGCACGACGAACAGCTGTTCGACCTCTTGCGGGGTCAGCACCGAAGTCGGCTCGTCC
This sequence comes from Cypionkella aquatica, assembly GCF_030161095.1. Taxonomy (GTDB): domain Bacteria; phylum Pseudomonadota; class Alphaproteobacteria; order Rhodobacterales; family Rhodobacteraceae; genus Cypionkella; species Cypionkella aquatica. Next base: position 126,358 of record NZ_BSPP01000003.1, on the reverse strand, counting down.
ATGATCAGAAGATTGGGGTTCAACAGCAAAGCGCGCACGATTTCAATGCGTTGACGCTCGCCCACCGACAGGGTCGAGACGATGCGGTGGGGTTCCAGCTTCAACCCATATTGCTGCATCACCGCGACGATCTTTGCCTCAAGATCGCGGGCGGGGATTTTGGCATCCATGCCGAGGGCAATATTCTCTAAGACCGTCATCGCCTCAAACAGCGAGAAATGTTGGAACACCATGCCGATGCCAAGTTTGCGCGCGGCTTTGGGGTTGGCGATGGTGATTGGCGCGCCGTTCCAGCGGATCACCCCGGCATCGGGCTGCATAATGCCGTAGATCATCTTCACCAAGGTCGATTTGCCAGCACCATTTTCGCCAAGCAGGGCGTGGATTTCACCGGGTTGCACCGCAAAGCTGACCTGATCATTGGCGAGCACACCGGGGAAGCGTTTTGTAATGCCCGAAAGGTCAAGGCGTGGCGGCGTTTGCATCGTTGGCTCGTTTCCTCTGGGTCGGGCGGGTGGCGTAGTGGACACTGTGGCAAGGCTGCGGGCTATGCGGTTTGCAGTTGAAAGACTTTCAAGTTTCGGGCCGGTAATTGCGATGGTTTTTCTTGAAAGCGGCGGTGTTTCAGGGTTTCGCGGTCGGGCGTGGATGCCCGGTTTTTGCGCAAATTTATTTGGCAAGGTTAGACCGGATGGCTTTGCGCTATCAAGCGCCGCGTGCCGGGATCGGGTGGAAATCTGGCCTTGGGATTTGGGCATAGATATCAGCAATATCAGTATGTTGAATGAGAGAGTTTGAGCGCGAAGCTTGATCCTGCTGCAAGCGGGCGATGTATTTTCAGGCATAGAGCGAAGCAGTTGCTGAATTATACCGCAGAATTTGAGTGAGACTTGGCTTGATTGCCCAACCAGATACGGCCAGCCTTGGTGTCAGGTTTGGCTGCAACAGGAGTGGGCGATGGCGGGCACGGAACTGGATCATGTGGCACTGTTGCGGCTGGCGATTGCCGAGTCGCTAAAGGCGCGCGAGGCTGGGGTGCATCCGTTCGCCTCTATACTGGTCGGGCCGGATGGTGCGGTGCTGATGACGCAGCACAATGCATTCATGCCGGATCACGATATGACCGGGCATGCCGAACGGGTGCTGATGACACGGGCCTCAACAAGTTTGCCGATGGAATTGCTGCGGGAATGCACGATTTACACCTCGGCAGAGCCCTGTGCGATGTGCGCCGGGGCGATTTATTGGACCGGGTTGAAGCGGGTTGTTTATGGGATGTCAGAGCATCATTTGAAGGAGATCACCGGCAATCATCCCGAAAACCCAACCTTGGATTTGCCCTGCCGGGTGGTGTTTGCGGCGGGGCAGCGGCAGGTCGAGGTGATCGGGCCGATGCTGGAGGAGGAAGCGGCTTTGGTACATGTCGGGGTTTGGGGATAGCGATTTATGGCTGCATAAATCGTCACGATTTATGCAGCCATAAATCGGCGTCTGCAGCGCGGACAGCACCCTATGAGTTGCTGTCTGCAAGGCTCCCCCATCTCTGGGATCAGAAAGGCCGGGCCTGAACTGCTCAGCCTGTCATGCGCCTGAGTTTAATCGGGAATGCGCGCGATCACCTTGATTTCAAAGTCGAAACCCGCCAGCCAAGTCACCCCGAGGGCCGTCCAGTTTGGATAGGGTGGTGCCGCGAAGATCTCGGCTTTGACCTGCATGATGGTTGCGAACTGGTTTTCGGGGTCAGTGTGGAAGCTGGTGATATCGACGATATCATCGAAGTTACAGCCAGCGGCGGCAAGTGTGGCGCTCAGATTGGCAAAGGCCAGCCGGACTTGAGCCTCAAAATTCGGCTCCGGGTTGCCATCCGCGCGGCTGCCGACTTGGCCTGAGACGAACAACAGATCGCCCGAGCGGATCGCGGCGGAATAGCCATGCGCTTCGTAAAGCGCGTGACGGTTGGCCGGGAAGACGGCGCTGCGCTGTGTCATTTGGAAATCCTTTTTGGGTTTGGTTGCGGTTGCTGTTCGGGAAATCCGATGCAGAAGCTGCTACACATTCTGCTTGGAATTTTATATACGGAGCGTATGTTATCTATAAGGCATACGGATCGTATGTCAATATGGATACGCATCGTATGTGAGTGAGGGTGAAATGGCCGCAAAACGTCGCACAGAAATGATGGAAGAAACCCGCGCCAAACTGATCACGGCTGGGCGTAAAGCTTTTGCAGAGCAAGGCTTTGCCGAAGCGTCGATGGATGAGTTGACCGCCGGGGCTGGCCTGACGCGTGGCGCGCTCTATCACAATTTTGGCGACAAGAAGGGGTTGTTGGCTGCGGTTGTGGCGCAAGTTGATGGTGAGATGGCGCAGCGAGCGCAGGCGGCGGCGGTGGATGCGCCGTCGGTGTGGCAGGGGCTGATCGCGGAGGGCACGGCCTATATCCAGTTAGCTTTAGACCCTGAAATTCAGCGGATCGTGTTGCTGGATGGGCCGGCCTTTCTCGGCGATCCATCGCAATGGCCCAGCCAGAATGCCTGCCTTGCCGCGACTCGGCAGAAGATTGCTCTGCTGCAAGCGGAGGGCCTTTTGAAGCCCGTCGACATCGAGGCCGCCGCCCGGCTAATAAATGGCGCTGCGTTGAACGCCGCTTTGTGGGTGGCTGCCAGCCCGCAACCGGAGGTGATTTTGCCCAAGGCCATTGAGGCGCTGACCTGCCTGTTGAGCGGCTTTTTGGCTGGGAGGAGCGGCGCGGAGCCAGAATAGGATGGAGTATTTAGAAAAGAGCAATTCCTGAAGCAGTTGCTCTTTTCTAAATACTCCCGCCGGAGGCTCCGTGGTTTGAGCGCGAGAGCCTCGCCTAGTAATCTGGCGCGAAGCCAATCGCGGGGTCGATGTCAGACGGGCGGCCATCGAGGAACAAGCTGCCTATGCGGGGCGCGGTGCGGGCGATGATTTTGCCGGATTTGATCACCAAGAGTTTGGTGGCTTTCAGGCGCAACGCCTCGGCCGGATCGCGGGCTTGCAGCAGGATCAGGTCGGCGTTGCAACCGGGGGCGAGGCCGTAGTTTTCCAGCCCCATGGTTTTGGCGGAGTTGATGGTCAGGGCGTTGAAGATCTTGGTTTTGTCTTCAAGGCTGCCCATCTGCGCGGAATGGATCGCCATATGGCCGACCTCAAGCATATCGCCCGAGCCCATCGCATACCACGGGTCCATCACGCAATCATGCCCGAACGAGACGTTGATGCCTGCGGCCATCAGTTCCGGCACGCGGGTCATGCCGCGGCGTTTGGGGTAGCTGTCGTGGCGGCCTTGCAGCATGATATTGATCAGCGGATTGGGGATCACGTTCATCTGGGATTCCGCGATCAGCGGGATCAGTTTTGAGACATAGTAATTGTCCATCGAATGCATCGAAGTCAGGTGCGAGCCTGCGACACGCCCTTGTAGCCCATGGCGGATGGTCTGTTGGGCCAAGGTTTCGACGTGACGGGACTGGGGGTCGTCGGTTTCGTCGCAGTGCATATCGACGGGCAGGCCACGCTCGGCGGCAAGGCGGCAGAGGGCTTCGACCGATGCTTGGCCTTCGGCCATGGTGCGCTCAAAATGCGGGATGCCGCCGACGATGTTGACGCCCATATCCAGCGCGCGGGTCAGCGATTGCACGCCTTCGGGGGCGCGGAAGTAGCCGTCTTGCGGGAAGGCCACCAGTTGCAAGTCTATGTAAGGTTTGACCTTTTGCTGCACCTCTAGCATCGCCTGCACGGTGGTGAGTTTGGGGTCAGAGGTATCGACATGGGTGCGGATCGCCAGCAAGCCTTGGGTTACGGCAAGGTCGCAGTAGCGCAGGGCGCGGCTTACCAGCGCATCGATGGTCAGGGTGGGGCGAAGTTCGCCCCAAAGCGCGATGCCTTCCAGAAGCGTGCCGGAGCGGTTCATCCGGGGCAGGCCAAGTGAGAGGGTGGCGTCCATGTGGAAATGCGGGTCGACGAAGGGCGGGCTGGCGAGGCGGCCCGTGGCGTCGATTTCTTCTTGCGCGGTGGCGTCGATGTTCGGGGCGATTTCGGCGATTTTGCCGTCGCGGATGGCGATGTCTTGGGCTTTGCGGCCATCGGGCAGGTTGGCGCGGCGCAGGATCAGGTCGAACATATGTGCCCCTTGAAGGTCTGGTGCAGGGTTGGCAGTTTTGTCGTGGTCGTCAAGCGGTGAGACTTTGGGCGGCTTTTGCGCCGGGGCGCAGCAGGTGGGTGGCGACACCGATGGCGATGGCTTGCGGGTGTTTTCCCAAGGATGGGTCACCAATGGGGCAGGTGATTTTGGCGATGCTATGCGGCGCGTGGCCGAGGGCTTTCAGGCGGGATTGGAAGCGCGCCCATTTGGTGGCGCTGCCGATCAGGCCGCAGCTTTGGAAGCCGTGCAGCAGCAGGCGGTGGCAGAGGTCGAGATCAAGCGCATGGGAATAGGTGAGGATCAGATGCTCGGCATGGTGCGGCGCGAGGGCGACGGCGTTGGCGGGGTTTGGCGCGGGCAGGGCGGTGATGTTATCAGGTATGGCGTCGGGGAAACGGTCGGGCGCTGTGTCGATCCATGTGATGTGCAGATCGGGCAGCGGGGCGAGGGTGTGGACTAGGGCGCGACCAACATGGCCTGCGCCCCAGATCCAAAGGTGGCGCTGCGGGGCCGACAGGGGCTCGATCATCCAGCCTTGCAGCAGCTGCGGGCCGGGGCGCATGCCTTGATTGCGGGCGGTGCTCAGCAGGCGTTTGACGGCGAGCGGCATCGGTTGGTCGCTGGTGGGGCGGGCGATCAGGGGGGCGGGTTCGGGCAGGGTTTCCAGCGTGAACACCTCGGTGAACAGGGTGACCGCGCCGCCGCAGCATTGGCCGAGTTTCGGGCCAAGCGCGGTGTGGGTGAGGGATTTGCCGTGGCTTCGCAGCAGGGCGCGGGCCTGTTCGGTGGCTTGATGTTCCAGCGCGCCGCCGCCGATGGTGCCAGATTGGCCTGTGGCCCAGACCAGCATGGCCGCGCCGACTTCGCGGGGGGAGGAGCCTTGGTGGGCGGCGATGACGACGCGGGCGGTGGGGCCGTTTTGGGTGACGGTTTGTGCCAGTTGGGATAGGTCAAACATTGCGCTGCCGGGGCCACGGTTTTTGCCGCGAAAAATCGGTTTGGTGCAAGCGGATGATTTGAAGGCGCGTGGCATGGTGCTTGATCAGAGTGCTTTTCGCCTTGGCTTCCGGGGCAGGTGTGGGCGGTTTGGGGCTATGATTATTCTTGAACATCGGATGCGGAAGGGTCATGCGCGTTGGCCCTCGACTGCGGCGAGGATGCGTTCTGGCGTCGCGGGGGCATCGAGGTTGGGGTAGCGGCTGCCGTCGCCGCAAGCCGCTATCGCATCTGACAGCGCGAGGAAGGCGGAGATGCCTAGGTTGAAGGGCGGCTCGCCCACGGCTTTGGATTTGCCGACGGTGTGTTCGCGGTTGGGCCTGTCCCACAGGGCGACGTTGAAGATGCGCGGGCGGTCCGAGCAGGCGGGGATTTTGTAGGTGCTGGGGGCGTGGGTGGTGAGGCTGCCTTTGGCGTTCCAGACCAGTTCTTCGGTGGTCAGCCAGCCTGCACCTTGGACATAGGCACCCTCAACCTGGCCGATGTCTAAGGCGGGGTTCAGGGAGGTTCCGGCGTCGTGCAGGATGTCGGTGCGCAGGATGCGATTTTCGCCGGTTAAAGTGTCAATGACGACTTCGGTGATCGCGGCGCCATAGGCGAAATAGAGGAACGGGCGGCCTTTGCCTTTGACGCGGTCCCAGTTGATTTTGGGGGTGGCGTAGAAGCCGGTGGAAGACAGCGAGATGCGGGCTTGGTAGGCCCACGCGATGACTTGGGCGAAGGGGTAGGAGTCCGATCCGGCGCGGATCTGACCGTTTTCAAATTGGATTTTGGCGGCCTTGGTGCCGAGCTTGTCGGCAAGGAAATCGGCGATGCGGTCGCGGATGATCTGACAGGCGTTTTGTGCGGCCATGCCGTTCATATCGGCCCCGGATGAGGCTGCGGTGGCCGAGGTGTTGGGGACTTTGGCGGTGTCAGTGGCGGTGATTTTCACCTGTGCGGTGTCAACACCGAACACAGATGCCGCGACTTGCGCGACCTTTTGGTTCAGGCCCTGACCCATCTCGGTGCCGCCGTGATTGAGGTGGATCGAGCCGTCTTGATAGACATGCACCAAGGCCCCCGCTTGGTTCAGCCATGTCAGGGTGAACGAGATGCCGAACTTGACCGGGGTAAAGGCGAGGCCGCGCTTTAGGATCGGATTTGTGCTGTTCCAAGCCGCGATTTCGGCACGGCGGGCATGATAATTGCTCGATTTCTCCAAGGCGTCGGTGATGTCTTGGCCGATGAAATCTTCCACCTCCATAAAGTAGGGGGTGGTTTGCGGGATGTGGTTTTTGGGCGAATAGGTGGCGCCGATGCGGTGGCTGGTGCCGGGGCCGGTGGGCGGGGCGGCGCGATAGTAGTTGAGTTTGCGGATATCGTTGGGATCTTTTTTCAGCGTGTGGGCGATGTGGTCGATCACCCGCTCCATCCCGACGATGCCTTGTGGGCCGCCGAAGCCGCGATAGGCGGTGGCGGATTGGGTGTTGGTTTTCAAGCGGTGCGATTCAATGCGAATGTCGGGCAGATGATAGCAATTGTCGGCGTGGAGCATGGCGCGATCGGCCACTGCCAGCGACAGGTCTTGCGCCCAGCCGCAGCGGATCAGATGGGTAAAGTCCAGCCCAAGGATGCGGCCTTCGGCGTCGATGCCCGCCCGGTAATTGATGCGCAGATCGTGGCGTTTGCCGGTGATCATCATATCGTCGTCGCGGTCGTAGCGCATCTTGCAGGGGCGGTTCAGATCGCGCGCGGCGATGGCACAAGCGATGGCAAGCGCGTTGCCTTGGCTTTCCTTGCCACCAAAACCACCGCCCATGCGGCGGGTTTCCACGCGGACGGCGGACATTGGCAGGTGCAGGGCATGGGCAACTTTGTGTTGAATCTCGGTCGGGTGTTGGGTGGAGGAATAGATATGCACGCCGTCTTCTTGCGGCAGCGCGGCGGCGATCTGGCCTTCGAGGTAGAAATGTTCCTGCCCGCCGACCTCCATCGTGCCTTCGATCTGAAGCGGGGCGTTGGTGATGGCGGCGGCGGCGTCGCCTTTGGTCCAGATGATCGGGCCTGCCTCGAAGCGGGAATTGGCCGCCATGGCGTCATCGACGGTCAACAGGGCGGGGCGTTCGGCGTAGGTAATCTGGCCAAGGCGGGCGGCTTTACGGGCATTCAGATGGGTGTCGGCGATGACGAGGAAGATCGGCTGGCCTGCGTAGTGGACCTCGCCTGTCGCCAGCAGCGGTTCGTCATGGGTGGAGGGCGAACAATCGGGCATCTCGGTGAAGTCTGCCGCCGCATAGACTTTGAGGACGCCGGGTGCTGTGCGGACGGCGGAGAGGTCGATGGCGGTGATGCTGCCGTGGGCACAGCTGGACAGGCCGAAAGCGGCGTGCAGGGTGCCTGCGGGCAACGGCAGGTCGTCAAGATAGCGGGCCTCGCCTGTGACGTGCAGGGGGGCGCTGTCGTGCGGAAGGGGTTTGCCCATTGTCATAGCGCGACCTCTAGCACGTTGGTTTGGGTGCCGTTTAGGTCGTGGAAATAGCGGATCAACAGGTTTTGCGCGGTGGTGAGCCGGTAGGCCGAGGAGGCGCGCATGTCGGTGAGCGGTTGGAAATCTTTGGCGAATTCGGGGAGAGCGGAGTGGAGGGTTTCGAGGGTGAAGGGTTGGTTTAGGAGGGCGGATTCGACATGGGCCGCGCGTTTGGGGATGCCTGCCATGCCGCCGAAGGCGATGCGGGCTTGGGTGATTTTGTCGACCTCAACGGTGAGGTTGAAGCAGCCGAGGACGGCGGAGATGTCTTGATCGAAGCGTTTGGTCAGTTTGTAGCAGCGCAAGGCGGGGGCATGGGTGGGGATGGTGATGCCCGCCACGAATTCACCGGGGTGGCGGTCTTGTTTGCGGTAGTCGAGGAAGAAGGTTTCAAGCGGGATCGTGCGCATCTCGTCGCCGCGGCGCAGGTGCAGGGTGGCGCCGAGGGCGATCAGGGCAGGCGGGCCGTCGCCAATGGGGGAGCCGTTGGCGATGTTGCCGCCGATGGTTGCGGCGTTGCGGACTTGTTCAGAGGCGTAGCGGCGCAAAAGCTCGGCGAAGGAGGGGTGGAGCGGGGTGATGGCCGCGCGCAGTTGGGTGATGGTGACGCCCGCGCCGATGTGAAGGTGGCCGGGTGTTTGCTCGATCTGTTGCAGGTCGTTGACGGCGTTCAGGAAGGCAACCGGGCCGAGATCGCGCAGTTGTTTCGTTACCCAAAGGCCAACATCGGTGGCCCCGGCGATCAGGGTGGCGGTGGGGTTTTGCTGATACCAGTCGGCGAGATCATCGCTGTTGGTCGGGCGGAACGCGCCGGAGAGGCTTTCCGCCTCCCCGGACCCCTCCGAGGATATTTGAGCAGAGAGGATGACCTTATCGGAGTGAATCCAGTCGGGGATCGGGGTGTGAGCGGCGGCTTCGGCAGCGCGGATGATAGGGGCGTAGCCGGTGCAGCGGCAGAGGTTGCCGGCGAGGGTGGTATCAAAGTCGGTGCGGCCTTGGGTGTGGGCCACGGCCATCGAGGCGATGAAACCGGGGGTACAGAAGCCGCATTGGCTGCCGTGGTGGGCGATCATCTCGACCTGCACGGGGTGGAGTTGGCCTGCGGGGCCGGAGATACCCTCGACGGTGCGGACGGCTTTGCCGTGGAGTTGGGGTAGGAACAGGATGCAGGCGTTTAAGGCGCGTGGGCCGTTTTCATCTGTCACCATGACGGTGCAGGCGCCGCAATCGCCTTCGTTGCAGCCTTCTTTGGTGCCGCAGAGATGTTGATCTTCGCGCAGGTAGTCCAGCAGGGTGCGCGTCGGGCTGCCGCCTGATATGCGCACCGGCGTTCCGTTCAAGAGAAACGCTGTGTCGGTCATGGTTCATCCTGCCGCGGTCTTTTCGTTTGGCCCTGAGCGCGCCCGCCCGATGCGGCGTAAAGCGGGGGTGCTGGCCTTTGGTCTATGAAGCCTTGGTCTGCAAGGTTGTGCAAGTGTTTGCTTGCTTGGGTTTTGCGAAAGGAGTTTCTGGGGATTTGCGGGGATGGCGGTGCGGTCCCAGCTCGGGACCTTTTTTAGTTGTTTTATATCAGTGGGTTGGGGTGGTGGATTTAAGGATTTGTTAAGGATTGGGGTGTGAGAGCAATGCAGGCAGGGCCCGGTCTGCGCCGGGGCGGCGTGGGGAAGGGGGGAGGGGGATGCTTATGGAGTGAGCAACTGTTGCTTTCACCGCTCTGCCAAGCAAGCCATCCAAGGCCGGAATCAAGGCGCTTTAGCGCTGCCCTGTGGTGGGAGTGGCTTTGGGTCGAGGCCCCGGCCTGCGCCGGGGCGGCGTGGGCGGGGGTTGATTTTCAGGCGATTGGGGTGAGGATTATACTTGGTGGGGAATTTACGCGATCTCGGCTGACGTGCGGCAGGGATGTTGCTTTTGCGTGAGCGGCATCTGTTTTGACCGCTCTGCCAAGCGGCCATCCAAGGCCGGAATCAAGGCGTTTCAGCGCTGCGCTGTGGTGGAAGTGGGTTTGCGTCGAGGCCCCGGCCTGCGACGGGGCGAAGTGGCGGGCGGCTGCGCGCGTTAGGTAAGCCTTGGCCCGTCAGCGCCGATTTGGCCCGCCAGCCACCTTTCCCCCGCCGTCCGCCCGCGTTAGTCTGCCTTCATGTCAGCACCTCGATTCATCCATCTGCGCACCCATACCGAACACTCGTTGTTGGAGGGGGCGGTGCCTGTGAAGGCGCTTTTGAAGCTGTGCGCAAAGCATGAGATGCCTGCGGTGGCGGTCACTGACAGCAACAACATGTTCGCGGCGTTGGAGTTTTCGGTTTACGCCAAGGATGCCGGGGTGCAGCCGATCATTGGCTGTCAGGTCTCGGTCAATTATGATCCGGGGGCGGTGGGAGAAAAGGTTAAGGCTGCGGCCTCGGTGGTTTTGCTGGCGCAAAACGAAGCTGGCTATATGAACCTGATGAAGCTGAACTCGTGCCTTTACATCGACAAGGGCGGGGACTTGCCGCAGGTGACGGTGCCCGAGTTGGAGCGCTATTCCGAAGGTCTGATTTGCCTGACCGGGGGCGCGGATGGGCCGCTTGGGCGGTTGGTGCAGACAGCGCAGCTGCCGAAAGCGCGGGTGCTGTTGGAGCGGTTGGCTTCGGCCTATCCGGGGCGGCTTTATGTGGAGTTGCAGCGCCATCCCATTGAAGGCGGGGCCGGCGAGGGTGGGCGGCTGACCGAGGCTGAGGCTGGCACCGAGCGCTGGTTTATTGAGACAGCCTATGGGCTGGATCTGCCGCTGGTGGCGACCAATGATGTCTATTTCCCCGCCGCCACGATGTATGAGGCGCATGATGCGCTGATCTGCATTGCCGAGGGCGCTTATGTGGATCAGCAGCAGCCTCGGCGGCGGTTGACGCCGCAGCATTATTTCAAGACCGAGGCCGAGATGGTGACTTTGTTCGCCGATCTGCCGGAGGCGGTGGAGAATACCGTTGAGATCGCAAAGCGCTGTGCCTTTGCGGCGTTCAAGCGCGCGCCAATTTTGCCGAAGTTTGCCGATGATGAGGTGAATGAGTTGCGCCGTCAGGCCAATGCGGGATTGCAGGCTCGGTTGGCGATTATTCCGCATGCGGTGACGGTGGAGGAGTATCAGGCGCGGTTGGATTTTGAGTTGGGCATCATCGAGAAGATGGGCTTTCCCGGCTATTTCCTGATCGTGGCGGATTTTATTGGTTGGGCGAAGAAACAGGGCATTCCGGTGGGGCCGGGGCGGGGCTCGGGTGCGGGCAGTCTTGTGGCCTATGCGCTGACGATCACCGATCTGGACCCTCTGCGTTACGCCTTGCTGTTTGAGCGGTTCTTGAACCCCGAACGGGTGTCGATGCCCGACTTCGATATCGACTTTTGCATGGATCGCCGGGGCGAGGTGATCCGCTATGTGCAAGATAAATATGGCCGCGATAAGGTCGGGCAGATCATCACTTTCGGCGCGTTGCTGTCGAAGGCGGCGGTGCGCGATGTGGGCCGCGTGTTGCAGATGTCTTATGGGCAGGTGGACCGGCTGTCGAAGATGATCCCGGTGGAAGGGGTGAAGCCGGTTTCGATCACCAAGGCGCTGGCGGATGAACCGCGTCTGCGAGAGGCGGCGAAAGAAGAGGTCGTCGCGCGGCTTTTGGATTACGGCGCGCAGCTTGAGGGGCTTTATCGCAACGCCTCGACCCATGCCGCCGGGGTGGTGATTGGCGACCGGCCTTTGGATGAGTTGGTGCCTCTGTATCAAGACCCCAAATCGGACATGCCTGCGACGCAGTTCAACATGAAATGGGTGGAGCAAGCCGGGCTGGTGAAGTTCGACTTTCTGGGGCTGAAGACTCTGACGGTGATCCAGAATGCGATTGATCAGATCATCAATGGCGGGCGGGCGCTGAACCAATCGGCGGATGGTCGGGTGCTGTATGAGGCGAAGCCGGGGGCCGAGAATGACATCGGGCTGATCCCGTTGGATGATAAGGCGTCGTATGAGCTTTATGCGGCAGCGAAAACGGTTGCGGTGTTTCAGGTGGAATCCAGCGGCATGATGGATGCGTTGCGGCGGATGAAGCCGACCTGCATCGAGGATATTGTGGCCTTGGTGGCGCTGTATCGGCCCGGTCCGATGGAGAATATTCCGACCTATTGCGAGGTGAAGAACGGGCTGAAAGACTTGGAGTCTATTCACCCGACGATTGACCATATTCTGGCGGAAACTCAGGGGATTATCGTCTACCAAGAGCAGGTTATGCAGATTGCTCAGGTGATGGCGGGGTATTCCTTGGGCGGGGCGGATTTGCTGCGCCGCGCGATGGGTAAGAAGATCGCCGAAGAAATGGCGAAGGAGCGGCCCAAATTTGTTGAGGGCGCGAAGAAGACCCATAATGTCGATGTGAAAAAGGCCGGGGAGGTGTTCGACCTTCTGGAGAAATTCGCCAACTATGGGTTCAACAAAAGCCACGCGGCGGCCTATGCGGTGGTCAGCTATCAGACCGCATGGCTGAAGGCGAACCATCCGGTGGAATTCATGGCCGGGGTGATGAATTGCGATATTCATCTGACCGACAAGCTGGCGGTCTATAAGCGCGAAGTTGGCAAGCTGGGCGTCAAAACGATTGCGCCTTGTGTCAATGCGTCTTTGGCGACGTTTACCGTGCGCGACGGCGCGGTGGTTTACGCATTGGGCGCGCTGAAAGGTGTCGGCGCTGATGCGATGGGGCTGATTGTATCTGCGCGGGGTGCGAAACCGTTTGCGACTCTGTTCGATTTTGCTCGCCGGGTGGATATGAAGCGGGTCGGCAAGCGGCCGTTGGAAATGCTGGCGCGGGCCGGGGCGTTTGATGTGTTGGATGGCAACCGGGCGCGGGTGTTTGAGGGCTTGGACGCGCTGGTGGCCTATTCGGCAGCGATCCACGAGGCGCAGGCCTCTAATCAGGTGTCGCTGTTCGGCGATTCGGGGGCGGATATTCCTGAACCCCGGCTGCCCTACCGGGATGATTGGTTGCCGGTGGAGCGGTTAACGCAAGAGCATCTGGCGATTGGGTTCTATCTGTCTGGGCATCCGCTGGATGACTACATGTCGGCGTTGAAGCGGCGCGATGTGCTGACGCTGACCGAAGTGACGCAGGCAGCAGAGCGGGGGCCGGTGATCAAGAAACTGGCGGGGTCGGTGGCGTCCAAGCAGGAGCGCAAATCGGCCAAGGGCAATCGCTTTGCCTTTGTGTCGCTGTCTGATCCGACCGGGCTTTATGAGGTGACTGTGTTTTCCGACACGTTGGAAGCCGCGCGTGATCTGTTGGAGCCGGGGATGAATGTGGTTCTGACGGTGAAGGCGGAATTGGAGGGCGAGACGCTGAAGCTGTTGGCCAATGCGGTGCAGCCGATTGATCAGGTCGCCGATGCGGCGGGGGCGCAGGCCTTGCGCATCCATCTGAACCGGGCGGAGGCTGCGGTGTCGATTGCGACGCTGTTGGCCAGGGTTGAGGGGCGCAGCCGGGCGCAGATTACCCTGTGTGTGCCGGATGATCAGGGCCGCGAGATTGATCTGACCCTGCCGCAAAGCTATCCGGTGACAGCCCAGATCAAGGGCGCGATCAAGGCGATGCAGGGTGTGGTCATGGTGGAAGAGGTTTAGTCTGCGACATTGCTGGGCAACGTTCTTCACGCCGCCCCGGACGTGATCCGAGGCCTCTGTTCACGGCATGAGGCCCCGGATCACGTCCGGGGCGGCGTGGGATGGGGCAAAGCCGCGTTTGCGACCACGACGCGCTGCGGCTTTGGTGCTGTGCGAAACCTCGCCGACAATGACGGATTTGTGAGCAGAAGGGTCGAATCCCTGCCAAATTTCGGCGAAAGAGAAGAAAATGGTTGTTTGCTGGGTCAAATCAGTAAATATCTACGGGAATAGTCGTAATTGAAGGGTGGAATCAGCATGGACAGTATTTTTGATTACATGCTGATCGGGTTCATTGCGCAGCTGGTCGATGGATCATTGGGCATGGGCTTTGGCGTGATCTCATCCGCGGTGCTGTTGGCGCAGGGCGTGCCGCCGCCGTTGGTCTCGGCCTCGGTCAATGCGGCAAAGCTGCCGACGGGCGGCACGGCGGCTTTGTCGAACCTGTATCACAAGAACATTGACTGGCGGATCGTCGGCGCGCTGGCGGTGTTCGGCTCGATTGGCGGGATTCTGGGCGCGACGCTGTTGTCGGGGCTGAAAGGCCATGCGCTGCAATATCTGGTGAATGGCTATCTGCTGCTGATGGGCGGCTATATTGTCTATCGCGGCATCAAGGGCATTGTGGTGCGTGTGGTGAAAACCCGGCGTTTTCAGACGATTGGCTTTGCTGGCGGGTTGATTGAGGGCATTGGCGGATCGTGGGGGCCGATTGTGAACACCGGGCTTCTGGGGTCTGGGGTCGAGTCGCGCTATGCGATCGGATCGACGAATTTCTCGGAGTTTATCGTCAGTTTCGTGGTGTTTGTGGCTTTGGGCGTCGCCTATTTCTTTGGCTGGTGGGGCGAGGAAACCGACTGGACCCAAGTGCGCATGACGGTGTTTGGTCTGGCTTTGGGTGGCCTGCCCGCGGCGTTTTTCGGCGGTTATCTGGCGAAGATGGCCCCGCGCCGACCGTTGACGATTGCGGTCGGGCTGTTCGCGCTGGGCGTGGCGGTTTACCGTTTGGTGAATATGTAACTGACCAATGCGGTCGTTACCAACGCGCCCGTTCCCAATGCGCCCGTCACCAATGAGGGGGGCGGACGTTGGCTTCGGGGGCTTGGGCGTTGCCTTCCCGCTCGGCCTCGCGTTCGGCCAAAAGCTGGGTCAGGCGCAGCAGACGGTCGATGTCTTTCGACTGACGGGCGACGACATCTGACAGGTCTTCGACCATGCGGGTCAAATGGGCGATGCGTTCTTCCAAGGCCGTGTTGTCCATCGCCTACCTCTGCTTGCTGCGCGCGCCCCCATCCGTTACACGGAGCGCGAGAAAAAGCGAAGGCTGTAAGCTATGGCAAAAGATAAACCGACACCACGTCCCCGCGCCGAGACCCCAAAGGGCTTCCGCGATTACTTTGGCGCGGAAGTGACGGCGCGCAAGGCAATGCTGGACAAGATTGCCGAGGTTTATCATCGCTATGGCTTTGATCCGCTGGAGACTTCTGCTGTAGAAACGGTCGAAGCTTTGGGCAAGTTTTTGCCTGATGTGGATCGGCCTAATGAGGGCGTGTTTGGCTGGCAGGATGAAGACGCCGATTGGCTGGCGCTGCGCTATGATCTGACAGCACCTCTGGCGCGGGTGGCGGCGCAGTATCGCAACGAGCTGCCTAGCCCCTATCGGCGCTATGCGATGGGTCCGGTCTGGCGCAATGAAAAGGCCGGTCCGGGGCGGTTCCGGCAGTTTTATCAATGCGATGCGGATACGGTTGGGTCTGCGAGTGTGGCGGCGGATGCCGAGATTTGCGCGATGCTGTCGGATGCGCTGGAGATCGTCGGGATTCCGCGCGGCGATTATGTGGTGAAGGTGAATAACCGCAAGGTGCTGAATGGGGTGATGGAAGTCGCCGGTTTGGCCGGGGATGACAAAGAGGCCGAGCGCGGGATTGTGCTGCGCGCGATTGATAAGATTGACCGTCTGGGCGACGCGGGTGTGCGGGCTTTGCTTGGCGCGGGCCGCAAGGATGAAAGTGGCGACTTCACCAAGGGCGCAGGGTTGAGTGACAGTCAGATCGCAATTTTGATGCAATTTGTGACCGCATCAAAACACATCGAACGCCGCCTTGAGGATATTTCCAAACTTCCCGGTGCATTGGATTCTGCAACTGGCGTGAATGCCTATCTTGCTAGTTTTCAGGGATCAGCCGTTGGGCGCGAAGTTCTTGGCGGTGATGCTTCGGTGAACGTCTTCTGGAACAGAGTTGCTACTCAATATCTTCGAGAGATCGTTGGTGAGTCTGCTGTTGGTCGGGAAGGCGTTGAGGAACTGGAAAGTATTGCGGCATTGTTGAGTGCCCAAGGCTATGGCCCGGATCGCATCGTCATTGACCCCTCCGTGGTGCGTGGCCTCGGCTACTACACTGGCCCGGTTTACGAGGCTGAACTGACGTTTGAAATCCTCGACGAGAAGGGCCGCAAGCGGTCGTTCGGCTCGGTCGCGGGCGGCGGGCGGTATGACGATCTGGTCAAGCGCTTTACCGGGCAGGCGGTGCCTGCGACCGGGGTTTCGATTGGGGTGGATCGGTTGCTGGCGGCGCTGGCTGCCAAGGGGCGGGGGGCCTCGGATACGGCAGGGCCGGTGGTGGTGACGGTGATGGACCGGGACCGGATGGCGGATTACATGGCGATGGTGGGCGAGTTGCGCCAAGCGGGGATCCGGGCCGAGGTTTATCTCGGCAATCCCAAGCAATTCGGCAACCAGTTGAAATATGCCGATAAACGGCAGTCTCCAATTGCGGTTATTCAGGGCGGCAACGAGGCCGAGAAGGGCGTTGTGATCCTGAAAGACCTGATTTTAGGCGCGAAGATTGCGCAATCAGCGACGCTGGAGGAATGGAAAGATCAGCCTGCGCAGGTGGAAGTGCCGCGTGGGGATCTGGTCGCGGCGGTGCGGAAGATGCTGGGGCAATGACGCAGCCTGCGACCAAAGCGGTGATCCGGGCCGAGGCGGAACGGCTGTTCGCGGCGTTTCAGGCGGCGGGGGCGATGCCTGTTGAGGCGGATGTGCTTTTGCCTGCCGAGGTGATGCTGGACCTTTATGGCGAGGATATTCGCGCGCGGGCCTATGTCACCCAAGACCCGTTGCGGGGCGAGATGATGCTGCGGCCTGACTTCACCGTGCCAGTGGTGCAGGCGCATATGGCGGATGGCGCGGACCCGGCGCGCTATTGCTACATGGGCGAGGTTTTCCGCAAGCAGGAGCACTTGGGCAACCGGGCCAGCGCCTATTTGCAGGTCGGGTTCGAGGTGTTTGATCGCGCAGCGCCAGAGGCTGCGGATGCGGAAGTGTTTGCGTTGTTTGCGGGGCTGGTCAGCGGGCTGGGCTTGCGGGCGGTGACCGGGGATATCGGCATACTGATGGCGGCGGTGCGCGGGCTTGAGACGACCGAGCGGCGGCGGGCGGCTTTGTTGCGGCATGTCTGGCGGCCCAAGCGGTTCCGCGCGTTGTTGGACCGCTTTGCCGGGCGCGCGGCGGTATCGGCGGGGCGGGTGGCGTTGCTGGAGCGGTTGGCGACTGGGGCGGCGGATGATTTGATCGCCGCTGCGGGGGCGTTCATCGGCTTGCGCGCGCCGGAAGATATTGCGGCGCGGGCGCAGGCGTTGATCGAGGATGCACAGGCGTCGCCGATCAAGGCACCGGAGGCGGCGTTGCTGTATGATTTGCTGGGGTTGCAGGCTCCGGCGGCTGCGGCTTTGGGGCATTTGCGTGGGATTACCCCAATGTTGCCTGCGATTGCGCCTGCGGTGGATCGGTTTGCGGCGCGGTTGGAGGCGCTGAAGGCGCGTGGGGTGGCGGTGGACACTCTGGCGTTTGAGGCGAGCCTTGGGCGGACCTCGATGGAGTATTACGACGGGTTTGTGTTTTCGTTCCATGCGAATGGGATGCCTGCCGTGGCGACGGGCGGGCGTTATGATGCGCTGACGGCTCGCTTGGGGGCGGGGCGGTCTATTCCGGCGGTGGGCGGAATCATCCGGCCTCACTTGGTCGCGGCGTTGAAGGGGGCGATCTGATGTTGAAGATCGGGGTGCCGTCGAAGGGCCGTTTGATGGAGAAGACCTTTGAATGGTTCGGCGCGCGGGGGGTTGCGATGCGCCAGACTGGGGCCGAGCGGGAGTATTCCGGCGCGGTTGAAGGCATTGAAGACGTCGAGTTGGTGATGCTGTCGGCGGGGGAAATTCCGCGCGAGTTGGCGGCGGGGCGGATTCATCTGGGCGTCACTGGCAGCGATCTGGTGCGCGACAAGCTGGCGGATTGGGATGTGCAGGTGGCGGAACTCAGCCCGCTTGGCTTTGGCCATGCCGATCTGATCATTGCGGTGCCAAGCTGCTGGATTGATGTTGAAACCGTGGATGATCTCGACGCGGCGGCGGCGGCGTTTCGCGCCACGCATGGCTTTCGGTTGCGGATTGCGACCAAATATCACCGCCTTGTGCGCGAGTTTCTGACAGCACAAGGGGTGGCGGATTATCAACTGGTGGACAGTCAGGGCGCGACCGAGGGCACGGTGAAAAACCTGACCGCCGAGGCGATTGCGGATATTACGTCGTCGGGGGAAACCTTGCGGGCGAACCATCTGAAAATTCTGTCGGATTCTGTGATCTTGCAGAGCCAAGCGGTGCTGTTTGCCAGCCGCTCTGCCGATTGGGCGCAGGCGCGGGCTGTTCTGGACAGCTTGGCGGCCAAGTTGCGACTGACGCTACCGCAGATTTAAGCGGGCTTGACCTTGCGGGGCGAAAGTTTACCTTTATGGGCAACTGAGGAGGCTTTGATGCGCTATATTCTGCCGCTGCTTTTGCTGGCCAGTCCCGCCGTTGCGGCTGATCTGGCGACGGGCGATGCGATCCGCGCTGCGATCAGCGGCAATACCGTGTCGGGCAGCATGTCTGCCTCGGGCGCCTATGGTGAGTTTTACGCAGCCGATGGCACCATTCGCGCCGCAGATTATACCGGAACCTGGGCGGTGAAGGGCGATAAGATGTGCTTCACCTATGGCCAAGACCCCGAAAACTGCTGGTCAGTGGCGATCACGGGCTCGCATGTGGTCTGGATGAGCGAAACCGGCGAAGAAGGTCACGGCAGCATCAAACCGGGCAATCCGGGCGGCTGGTGATCAGGATTTTGCGGCTTCTGCGGGGGTCTGATCAGTTTTTCCGACTGGTTTTCGGCTGACCAAAGCCACACCCAGACCCGCCAGCGCCATGCCTGCCCATGCCAAGGGTGGCATCGCTTCGCCCAGCAGCGGCCAAGCGAACAGCGCGGACAGCGCAGGCACAAGATAGAACAGCGCCGAGACGCGGGCGACCTCGCCCGCGCGGATCATCGCCAAGAGCAGGCTGATCGCCAAAAGCGAATTGCCGATCACAAGGTAGCCTAGAATCAGGATGAACTCGGCCGACCATTGCACCGCCATGCCTTCGGTGAGGTAGGCGGCGGGCAGGGTAAAGGCGGCGCCGGTGGCGTATTGGATCAGGTTGGCGGTGATCGGGTGCTGACCGGTGCCGAAGCGTTTTTCATAAAGCGTGCCGCCGGTGATGCCCAGCAGCGCGCCAAAGGTCAAAAGGATACCCCAAAGGTTTTCAGCCTGCAGGCTGGAGCGCGAAAGGATGGCGATGGCCGCCCCGGCGAGGCCCAGCACCAGCCCGATCCAGCCCAGCCGACTGGTGGCCTCGCCCACCGTATAGGGCGCGGCGAGGGCGACCAGAATCGGTTGCAGGCAGACGATGATCGCAACCCCGCCAGCCGAGACGCCGGATTTGAACGCGATGTAGCACAGGCCGAAATAGACCACTTGGATCAGAAAACCGGTCACAGCGATATCGGCCCAAGCGCGGGCGGTTTTCGGCAAGGGTGGGCGCAGGATCAGGGCAAGTGGCAGCAGCAGGGCCAGCACGCAGGTGTAGCGCAGGGCCAGCAGGGTAAGGGGCTCGGCATGTTGCAGGCCCAGTTTGGCGATGGCAAAGCCCGCCGACCACAGCAGCAGGAAGATCACGGGGACTGCGAGCAGCCAGAGCGGACGTTTGACCATATCGGGGTTGTGGCGCGAATTTTGTGGGAAGGGAAGGGTGGTTATGGCGGAACCGGGGGTTTCACACCCCCGGACCCCCGTGGGATATTTAAGAACGGATGAAACAATTTTAGGTAAGTTTTAGGGGTTAGCGAAGGCCGATTTCTGCGAGGGCCGCCGCGAGGGCGGGGGGCAGGGTATCATCCTGCGCGCGGGTTTTTGGCAGATCGCGCGGCGATTCTTCTGGCGGCAGGTAGCGCCAGCCTTGGAACGGGCGGCGCAGGGCGCTTTCGGTGCGGATGATTTCGGCATCCAGCACGAGGGCGCAACGCAGGATGCCGTCTTGGCCGCGGCGTTCGGCCAGACCCAGCAGGCGCTGGCGGGCTTGGATCACGCCTTTGATCACCCAATAAAGCGAGCCACCGTTGAGGATTTCATCCTCGCGTTTCGGCCACATACGGGTGACATGCTCGGTCGTGCCGGGCTTCCAGATATGGCGATGCGCGTCGTGCCATGCGGAGAGGTCTTCGACCGACTCGGTGCCGACGCTGAGTTTCAGGATGTTGAGCGCCATGAGTCCCTCGAACTTAGAAGGTGCAGGATAGTGCTAAATCTGGTAGGCTCAAGGCTTGTCCGTGCAATCTGTTCCGCAAAGCCCAAAGTCGAACTTCCCCAAAGCACAAAGTCGAACTGTTTCGCCGACAGTGTTTCTCTTGACTTGTTCTGCATGAAGCATGCCGCTAAGACCCGGCTCTGAACCGAATCCAAACCAAGTTGCCAGACCCTTGGTCGGAGCTTTGGTCTTGGATGATGACGCCATCTCAATCTTGAATTTCCATCAGGAAGGTCCGCCCCCATGTCCCGTTTTTCTGCCCCAATCGCCGAGCAAATTTGGGACATGAAATATCGGCTAAAGGCGCAGGATGGCACGCCGATTGATGCTTCGGTGGAAGACAGCTGGCGGCGGATTGCGCGGGCTTTGGCCGAGGTGGAAGCCGAGCCTGCGGTGTGGGAAGAGCGATTCTATAACGCGCTTGAGGGGTTCAAGTATTTGCCTGCGGGACGGATTACCGCCGGAGCGGGCACGGGGCGCAATGTCACGATGTTCAACTGTTTCGTCATGGGCACGGTGCCGGACAGCATGGGCGGGATTTTTGATGCCCTGAAAGAAGCCGCGCTGACGATGCAGCAGGGTGGCGGCATTGGTTATGATTTCAGCACCATCCGTCCGCGTGGGGCAGAGGTGAAAGGGGTCGCGGCGGATGCCTCGGGGCCTTTGAGCTTTATGGATGTGTGGGATGCGATGTGTCGCACCATCATGTCGGCGGGGTCGCGTCGCGGCGCGATGATGGCGACGATGCGCTGCGATCACCCGGATGTGGAAGCGTTCATCGAGGCGAAGAAGGATGCAGCCCGGCTGCGGATGTTCAACCTTTCGGTGCTGATCACCGATCCGTTCATGGATGCGGTCAAGGCGGATGCGTCGTGGGATCTGGTGTTTCAGGGTCGCGTCTACCGCACCCTGCAAGCGCGTGATCTGTGGAACAAAATCATGCGCAACACCTATGATTTCGCAGAGCCCGGCGTGATTTTCATCGACCGCATCAACAAGGCCAACAACCTTGGCTATTGCGAGACGATTGCGGCGACCAACCCGTGCGGTGAGCAGCCGTTGCCACCCTATGGCGCGTGCCTTTTGGGCAGCATCAATATGCCGACGCTGGTGGCGGGGGCGTTCACCAAGGGCGCCAAGCTGGACCTCGTCGCGATGGATGATCTGGTGCGGCTGGCCGTGCGGATGATGGACAATGTGGTCGATGCCTCGCGCTTTCCTTTGCCGGAACAGCAGGCCGAGGCCAAGGCGAAGCGGCGGATTGGTCTGGGCGTCACCGGGCTGGCCGATGCGTTGCTGATGGTTGGGCTTCGTTATGGCTCGGTCGAGGCTGCGGCGCAGACCGAGGCCTGGATGAAGGCGATTGCGCGGGCTTCGTATTTGGCCAGCGTTGATCTGGCCAAGGAAAAGGGCGCATTTCCGTTGTTTGAGGCCGAGGGCTATCTGGCGTCGGGCAATATGATGCAGATGGATGATGACGTGCGCGAGGCGATCCGCACGCATGGGATTCGCAATGCATTGCTGACCTCGATTGCGCCGACGGGGACGATTTCCCTGTATGCGGGCAATGTGTCGTCGGGCATTGAGCCGGTGTTTGCTTATGCTTACACGCGCAAGGTGCTGCAAAAGGATGGCTCGCGGACGGAAGAAGAAGTCGTCGATTACGCGGTGCGGCTGTGGCGCGAGTTGAAGGGGGATGCGGCGCTGCCGGATTACTTTGTGAACGCGCAGACGTTGCCGCCGCTGGATCATGTGCGGATGCAGGCGGCGGCGCAGAAGTGGATTGATAGCAGCATTTCCAAGACCATCAACTGCCCGGAAGATATCAGCTTTGAGGCGTTCAAAGAGGTCTATATGGCCGCTTGGGATCAGGGCTGTAAGGGCTGCACCACCTATCGCCCCAATGCGGTGACGGGGTCGGTGTTGACGGTTTCGGAAAGCAGCGACAAGGTGCCAGCAGAGGCTCCGGCGATGGTGGCGGGCGGCGAGGTGGTCTATCTGACCGATCCACTCGATCGTCCGGCGGCGCTGGAGGGGCAGACCTATAAGGTGAAATGGCCGGGGTCCGAGCACGCGCTGTATATCACCATCAATGACATCATCATCGCGGGGCATCGCCGCCCGTTTGAGGTGTTCATCAACTCGAAGAACATGGAGCATTTCGCCTGGACCGTGGCGCTGACGCGGATGATTTCGGCGGTGTTCCGTCGGGGTGGCGATATCTCGTTCGTGGTTGAGGAGCTGAAAGCGGTGTTCGATCCGCGCGGCGGGGCTTGGATGGAGGGGCGCTATATTCCGTCTATCTTGGCGGCCATCGGCGGCGTGATCGAGCGGCATCTGGTGTCGATTGGCTTCATCGAAGGCGAGGGGATGGGGTTGAAAACCGATCCGCAGGCCGAGGTGATGGTGGTTGGAGAGCGGCCCAAAGGCAAAGCTTGCCCATCCTGCGGCAGCTATGCGTTGCAGATGAAAGAGGGCTGCATGACCTGCAATGATTGCGGTCATTCCAAATGTGGCTGAAGCCCAACTGACTGAGGGTTGCTGAAATGCGCCGGAGCGTTTGTGCCTTTGGCGGTGTGTTTCGGCGATTGTAGTCTTTAAAGCCCGCTTTTCACGTCGATTGCGGTGTGAAATCTGCCTTATCAGCCGAGGTGGTGATCTGTCTGGCTTTGGCATCATCGCGACATCGTTTAACGATCAGTGTATCGCGCACCATACGGCGGGTATCCGTTACTTGGCCATATTGTTCGACATCGCTGTTTGAACTGATGCCCAATCCAACTCAAACCTTGCGAGGTATTTGCGCAAGCGATCAGCGTCGTTCTGGCTGTTTTTGTCTTGCCGCGAGGCCGCGAATAGCCTGCGACCCGCTGCACTGATGCTGGAACTGTCGCGGCAGGCTCGGATTACCGCCGCGAGTTGGGCGCGGTCGAACTCATCCAGTGATTGGGGTTCTGACAGCACCTCTGCCAAAAGCGCCAGATCGGCATCGGCGGCGGTGGATTGCCACTGCTGGCCAAGCGTTTCAATTTCTTCTTCCACCATAGCCGCAGTCACACGACCACGTTCCGCCAAAGTGCAAAGACGATGCACAGAAGCGGATAGGTCACGGAAGTTGCCGCGCCAAGGGGTCGCAGGATCATGGGCAAAGCGTACAAAGCGGGCCATGGCGTCGGCGTTGAAACCGACAGAACGGCCCAAAATGCGCTCGGCGTTGGCGCGGAAATGCGCGATATGGGCTTCGACATCCGCACGTCGGGCACGGAGTGGCAGGGTGCGAAAGCACCATTGGTTCAGCACTGCGAACAGATCCGGGCGCAGACGGTTTGACGCAACCAGCGTGCCCAATTCCGCATTGGCGGTGGCGATAAGCTGAAAGCGGGAAGTGACCTCGCTGTCTGATCCAACGGGATAGTAGCGCCCCGTCTCAATCGCTTGCAGCAGGAAAGCCTGTGCATCGGGTTCCAACGCGTCGATTTCCTCGAGCAGAAGCACGCCGCCATCGGCCTCGCGCAGAAGGCCCGCGCGTTCGGTGCCTGCGATGCCAGTGACCGAGCGGCGCTGACCAAAAAGCGCTGCCAAGGCGTTAGCGCCGCGCAGGGTGGCGCAGTTGATCTGCACCAGACGACCTTTGACGCGGCGGCGTTGCAGCTTTAGCTCGTAAATCCGTTGCGCCAGATGGCTTTTTCCGGTGCCGTTTTCACCCAGCAGCAACAGCGGCGCATCGGACTGGGTGACCACCATTTCCAACCGGTCCATCAAGGCGTTGTAGGCGGGCGTCTGGCTTTCGATGCCGCCCTTGAGCAAGGAAACAGACTCGCGGCTGATCGCGTCAAAGCGCTGTTGCAGGGCGTTATAGCGCGACAGATCGAGGTCGATCACATCAATCGTGCCATAGGGCGTGTCATCGCCGCGCGGCGGGCCGGATTGCAGCAGCTTGGCCGGGATATGGCGGCTTTCGGTCAGCAGGAACCAGCAGATTTGCGCCACATGCGTGCCGGTGGTCAGATGCACATGGTAACGCTCGCGGTCTTCGTCAAAGCCGTAATCCTTGGCGAAATCGAACAGCTTGCCGTAGACCTCCTCAAAATCCCACGGGTTGGCCATGTCCATCCGCACAAGACGGACTTCGGTTTCCGGGGAGACCACAGCGATGGCTTGCTGAATACGGCCCGCTAAAGTGGCGTAGCGTTGATCATGCAGCAATTCGAAGCGATCCACCGGAAGTTTCGCGTGACGAGTCAGTTCAACCGAAGGGCGCCAGGCGCGATTTTTGCCCATATCCAGCTGGGTGCCGAGGAAGCCGATGACGACATTGCGCATGATCATATCCAAAATAATAAATCACGATACCAATGGATAGGATTTATGGAAAGTGTTTTCGACGATTCGGCTGATTTCGCTTTGGTTTCATGGGTTTAGGCGATTTTGATGGAAAACTTTTCATTTGCGGCGGTGTCGGGCAAAAAATACTCACGAAAACAAAAGGATAAAGATGATGGCAAACAAATCCGTGTTTGCAGCAACCATGGGGCGGTTGCTGCCCAAGGCAACCGCCCGCAACCTTGCCGGGGCAAAAGCCTACACTTACACCGAGGCGCATGGCTTGGCGCAACTGGCGATGACCGGGACGTTTGGCGATGGGTTTTATCAGGACGCACAGCCGCAGGTCAGCCGCTTGCTGGAATTTGCAGAGGCGGTTGAACCCGCGTTTTTGGCCAAGACCGCTCTGCATGTGCGCGCCAAGGGCCATATGAAAGACACGCCGGCCTTCTTGCTGGCGGTGTTGGCGCGGCGTGATCCGGCGTTGTTTGCGCTGGTGTTCAACCGCGTGGTGGACAGCGGGCGGATGCTGCGGAGCTTTGTGCAGATCGTGCGGTCGGGGCAAACCGGGCGTAAATCGCTGGGTCTCGGCCTAAGGCGATGGTGCAGGGCTGGCTGAACGCGGCGAGCGATCGGGCACTGTTGGCGGCGTCTGTCGGGAATGATCCGTCGCTGGCCGATGTGATCCGTATGGTTCACCCCAAACCGGAAAGCCCGGCGCGGGCGGCGTTTTACGCTTGGCTGATCGGCAAACCTGCCGATGCTGCGGCGCTGCCGCAAGTGGTGCAGGATTGGCTGGCATTTCGGGCGGGTGCCACGGCAGAAGTGCCGGATGTGCCTTTCCAGATGCTGACCGATTTGCCGCTGACGGCAGAGCAATGGGGGCAGATCGCCCGCAAAGGGTCGTGGCAGATGCTGCGGCAGAACCTGAACACGTTTGACCGCCAGGGCGCTTTTGCGGTGCCGGGTATGGCTGAACATGTGGCGGCGGTGCTGCGCGATCCCGCAAGGGTGAAGGCGGCGCGGGTTTTGCCCTATCAGTTGATGGCAACGCTGAAGGCGGTGTCGGCGGGGGTGAATCCCTTGCTGCGCGATGCTTTGCACGATGCGATGGAACTGGCGGTATCGAATGTGCCGGTGCTGCAAGGCGCGGTTGCGGTGTGCCCGGACGTGTCTGGGTCGATGTCGTCGCCGGTGACGGGGATGCGCAAAGGGGCCACTTCGGCGGTGCGCTGCATCGACGTGGCGGCGCTGGTTTCTGCGGCGGTGCTGCGGGCCAACCCTGCGGCGCTGGTGCTGCCCTTCGAGGTTACGGTGCGCGCTTGTGTGCTGGAGCCGCGCGACACCGTGCTGACCAATGCGGCCAAACTGGCGGCTTTGGGCGGGGGTGGCACCAACTGCTCGGCGCCTTTGGCCTGGCTGAACGCTGCAAAGACCGCGCCGGATCTGGTGGTTTTTGTGTCGGACAACCAGTCATGGGTGGACGCAAACCATGCGGCGCAGGCTACGGGAATGATGGCGGAATGGGCCAAGCTGAAAGCACGCAATCCGCGCGCCAAGCTGGTCTGCATCGACATCCAACCCTATGGCACCACCCAAGCGCAGGAACGCGAGGATGTGCTTAACATCGGCGGGTTCTCTGACGTGGTCTTCGACCAGATCGCCGCCTTTGCGCGCGGCGAGATGGAGGCGGATCATTGGGTTGGCCAAATCGAGGCGACCCCACTTTAACCTTGGTTTCGGCAGCAATGCCGGAACCAGCTTGGCGAATGTCAGTGGAACTACAGTAATCTTTGGGTCGTGGGTTCGAGTCCCATCCCCTCGCAAGAGGGGTAGCTCAGCGGGTAGAGCAAAAGACGTTTCACGAAACCCTTGTCGTCAAGGCCAGCTATGGAAGGCCAATTACGGAAGGCCCAAAAAAAGCAGAAGGAATGCCCGCGGGACTACACTAGGCAAAAGCCAGCCCGTTCGGGACGGGCCTCGTCTTGCAAACACTTGTCCTTCTGACACATCGACCTCGGCGAATGCCGATGGGACTACAGGGAGCGCCACGGCAGCAAATTCGGCCATCAAATGCCGTCTGTGCCAAGCGGGTGACTGAGTTTGGTCTCATCTAACTTTTGTCGCCGAGACCAAAATTGAAACCACTCCGGCGAATGCTGGTGGGACTACAGGTGAAAGCGCCGGGGCAACCCGGAGAGGCCGGGTTCGACTCTTGGCCCCGTGTGAACGGGTAGCTTATGCACAACATGTCTCACCCAATTTGTCGCCGGAACCAGAACGACCTCGGCGAATGCTGAAGGGACTACATGCTCCAAATCGGGCAACCTGAGTGGGTTCGAATCCCCTCCTTGCAGGCGACCAACGGTGCGGTCGGGGTCCCAAAGTCTCTTCCACCCTTGTCGCCGGGGCCTTGAATGTGAGTAGAAAAGATGACGATGGAACATGAAACGAAGGTGATTACCGGAAACGATCTCATTGCATGGGGCCACCGCCCCGGCCCGGCCTTTGCTGGCCTGTTGGCGGCGGCGCAGGAAGGTCGTTTGCGGGGGATGGCGGCGGATGATATTCGGTCGATGCTGGACAGCCGCTTGCCGCCGCCCGCGCCGCCGCAGCTTGGTTTGCAGTCGGGGTTGGCCTTTCACAGCAACATTCAGGCTAACGACGCGGACGAGGTGAAGAACGTCGCCGATGTGTCTGAAACCATGCGTGTTCTGATGCGGACGCCGACGATTGAGGCGGGGGCGATCATGCCTGACGCTTGCCCTGCGGGGCCTTTGGGGACGATTCCCG
Source organism: Cypionkella aquatica (assembly GCF_030161095.1). GTDB lineage: Bacteria > Pseudomonadota > Alphaproteobacteria > Rhodobacterales > Rhodobacteraceae > Cypionkella > Cypionkella aquatica. Next base: position 99,238 of record NZ_BSPP01000003.1, on the reverse strand, counting down.
TGGGTGGTGTGATTGCCGCGCGCAATGCGATCCATCCGGGGATGCATTCGGCCGATATCTGCTGCTCGGTGATGATCAGCGACATGGGCAACGCCGACCCCAAGGCAGTGTTGGATGCAGCCACGGCTGTGACGCATTTCGGGGCAGGCGGGCGTGAGAATGGCAACCGCTTTTCGGTGTCGCTGGATCTGCTGATGGAGTTTCGCGAGAACAAGTTTCTACGCAGCGCCAAGATGTTGCAGGTTGCACAAAGCAATATGGGAACCCAAGGCGACGGCAATCACTTTCTGTTTGTCGGGCGGTCGCGCAAGACGGGGCGGACGGCGCTTGTGACGCATCACGGCTCTCGCGGGCCGGGGGCGATGCTGTACAAGGGCGGGATGGAGGTGGCCGAGGCATATCGCAAAATCCTGTCGCCGGACACGTTGAAGCAAAACGCCTGGATTCCGGCGGATAGCGAGGACGGTCGCGCCTATTGGGCCGCCCTGCAATTGATCCGTCGCTGGACCAAGGCCAACCACAACGCGCTGCATCAGGCCGTGGTGGAAAAGGCGCGGTTCACGCTGTCGGATCGGTTCTGGAACGAGCATAACTTTGTGTTCGAGCGGGATGGGCTTTACTATCACGGCAAGGGGGCGACGCCTGCTTGGGGTGATTATGCAGTTGATGCGATGGGGCTGACCTTGATCCCGCTGAACATGGCCGAGCCTGTTTTGGTTGTGAAAGGGTGCGATGCCGCGCATGGGCTCGGGTTCAGCCCGCATGGCGCGGGGCGCAATTTCTCGCGCACTGAACACCGCCGCCGGAATGGTGCTGTGACGGCCGAAGCGATGCTAGCGGCGGAAACTGCGGGGCTTGATATTCGCTTTCACGCGGGGGCGATTGACGTATCGGAATTGCCCTCGGGCTACAAAAAAGCCGCGACGGTGGTGCAGCAGATCAAAGACTACGGTTTGGCCGATATCGAAGACTATATCGATCCCTTCGGCTGCATCATGGCGGGCGACCAACCGCCATTCTGGCAAACCAAGAAACGAGCTCGGCGCTAAACGCGCCGGGCTTGCCGATTTGTAGCAGCTTTGTGTTAGGGGATTCAATTTTGCCCCTTATGTTTTGGCGAGTTGTTCGATGTGTGTCAGCGGGCGGAGGGCGGGGATTTGGGTTGTGGCGGGCGTCGATCCTGCTGGAGCAAAAGTTCATCCCTGCCATCGGGGGCAGTTCAAATGGATCTGACACAGCCCGACCGCGATCTGAAGACTTGCCTCCCCACATGCGTTCCTTTTCTAGCCCGGCACAGCAATCCATGTCGTGGCGGCGAGGGTTTTGATGGACAGAATTTGACAGCAACTTTCACAAACTTGAGGTGCGGCGACAGGGGGTGTTGAGCCTGCCGATCTAGGGTGCTAGAAGGCGGGCAGCGCGGGCGTTGTGTAATGGTAAGACCTTAGCCTTCCAAGCTAAAGACGCGGGTTCGATTCCCGCCGCCCGCTCCAGAAATTCAAAGACGAAATGTGAAGGTCCCAACGCGGGACCTTTTTATTTTGTTTAATATCAAGGCGTTGATAGAGTCGTTTTAACGAAATATTAACGATTGACGGCAAGGCGCGGCCTGGGGCGTGCGATTTCTGTCTTGGAAATTTGCACGGATTTTCGCTGTAAACATCCGGCCTTGTGCGGATCAGAACAGGCTTTGCACGAATTGCGCGGCCCCTAAGTACAAAGCGCCTGCGGTGCAGAGATAGGCGGCCAGCGCGATCAGGGCGGTGGATTTGCGCATTGGGCGCTGCACTTCGATCAGTTGTTCGGATTGGATCAGGCCCTGCCAGCCCAGCAGCACGAAGAACAGCAGGATATATGACCCGGTCACCACGCAGAGGGCTGCGGCTGCGGCTGACATCAGGATTGACACCGCGCGGGTGGCTTTTGGAAAGAAAGTAAAGGTCAGCAGGCGCACGATCTTGCCGCCGTCCAACGGCCAGAACGGCAGCAGGTTGAACAGGTTCAACCCGCCCAAAACGAGGCCTTGGATGTAAAGAAAACTCGCCACCGCCGGGGCTTGCAGAAAGATCAGCTCTGCCACAGCAAAGCACAGGGCCATTGGGCCAAGGCAGATCGCGGGGCCCATAAGGCTGATGAACAAGTCGCGGTCGTGGCTGGCGGGCAGGCTGCGCGACACGGCGACGCCGCCGAACAGCGGGATCAGGCGGAACTGCGCGTCGTGGTGGCCGCAGACGCGGAAGGCGGCGACGTGGCCGATTTCGTGGATCATGATGGCGATGATGAAGGCCAAGCCATACTGCCAGCCGAAAAACCAGATCGCAGCAGCCACGGCCACGGCGGAAAGACCCGCCGCGTTGACGTCAAATCCGACGCGATTCCAGCCTGCGCCTTTGAAACCACCGCGCAGCGCAAGGCCGGTGACGGTGATTAGGCCGAAAGAGAGGATAAGGGCAAGCACCTGATTTTACAGGTTTTCCTGCTGCGGCATCCCCAGCACATGATAGCCGCTGTCCACATGTATGATCTCTCCGCTGGTGCATTTGCCGAAGTCGGAGCACAGATAGACCGCGGTTCCGCCGATGGCTTCCAGCGTGGCGTTCGAGCGCATCGGCGCGTTGGCTTCGGTATGGCGGAAGGTGGCGCGTGCGCCGCCAATGGCTGCACCCGCCAAGGTTTTCATCGGGCCGGGGCTGATGGCGTTGACGCGGATCTGCTGCGGGCCAAGGTCATTGGCAAGGTAACGAGTGGCCGATTCCAGCGCCGCTTTGGCGACGCCCATCACGTTGTAATTCGGCGTTACGCGGTTAGAGCCGCCATAGGTCAGGGTGATCAAGCTGCCACCATCTGGCATCAGTTCAGATGCGCGGCGGGCCACGTCGATGAAGGAAAAGCAGGAAATCGCCATCGTGTTGCTGAAATTGCCGCGCGAGGTGCTGGTAAAACGGCCAGTAAGCTCGTTTTTATCCGAGAACGCGATGGCGTGGATCAGGAAATCAAGACCGCCCCATTTGTCTTTCAGCGTCGCAAAGCAGGCATCAAGCGAGGCGTCATCCGTCACATCAACATCAACCATCACATCGCTGCCGACGGTTGCAGCCAAGGGCGCCAGACGTTTGCCAAAAGCGTCGCCCTGATAGGAAAATGCCAGCTCTGCGCCTTCGGCGGCGAGGGCAGAGGCGATGCCCCAAGCGATGGAGCGCTCATTCGCCACGCCCATGACAAGCCCGCGCTTGCCCTTCATCAGATCAGCCATACTGGCACTCCCGTTGTAGTGGCGGATTAGGCCAGATATTTGCTCATCAGCAGGGTCGCGTTGGTGCCGCCAAAGCCGAAAGAGTTCGACAGGACCGAGTCGAGTTTCACGCCCTCGCGCAGGGTGGTGACGATTTCGGACGCATCCAAGGCGGGGTCGAGGGTGGTGATATTGGCGGAAGCGGCGATGAAATCACCGTTCATCATCAAGAGGCTATAGATTGCCTCATGCACGCCGGTGGCCCCCAAGGAGTGGCCGGTCAGCGATTTGGTCGACGCGACCGGAGGCGTGGTGCCTTTGCCGAAAACGCGGCGGATGGCTTCCATCTCGGTCACATCGCCCACCACCGTCGAGGTGCCATGGCTGTTGATGTAATCGACCGTGCGGCCTTCAGGCAGGGTCGAAATCGCGAGCTTCATCGAACGCTCGCCACCTTCGCCCGAGGGCGCAACCATGTCGTAGCCATCCGAAGTGGCACCGTAGCCGGTGACTTCGCCGTAGATTTTCGCACCGCGTGCAAGGGCGTGAGAGAGTTCCTCCAGCACCACAACGCCGCCGCCGCCTGCGATGACAAAGCCGTCGCGGGTGGCATCATAGGGCCGCGAGGCGGTGGCGGGGGTGTCGTTATACTTGCTGCTCATCGCGCCCATGGCGTCAAACAGGCAGGACAATGTCCAGTCCAGTTCTTCGCCGCCGCCTGCGAAGACGATGTCTTGCTTGCCCATCTGAATGAGTTCAACGCCATTGCCGACGCAATGCGCAGAGGTCGAACAAGCCGAGGTGATCGAGTAGTTCACACCCTTGATCTTGAACGGCGTCGCAAGGCAGGCCGAGTTGGTCGAGGACATGCAGCGGGTGACCATGAATGGCCCCATTTTCTTTGGCGCGCCCTTGTTGATCACCGCGTCAAAGGCTTGGAAGAAGTTTGAGGTCGAGGGCCCGCCAGAGCCCATGATCAGGCCGGAGCGTTCATTCGAGACATCGCTTGGTTCCAGACCGGAATCGGCGATGGCCTGCTGCATGGCGAGGAAGTTATAAGACGCACCCGGACCCATGAAACGCAGATCGCGCTTGTCGATATGATCAGCAAGGTTGATTTGCGGCATGCCGTGGACTTGGCTGCGGAAGCCATGCTCGGCATATTCGGGAGCGAACACGATGCCGGATTTCCCGGCGCGCAAGCTCGCTTCGACCTCGGTGGCATTGTTGCCGATCGGGGAAATAATGCCGATCCCGGTGATGACGACACGACGCATGGCGGTCTCCTTTTTGTGCAGTAGGCTTTGTCGGGTATGTGCCGACGGGTCGATGGTGTCGGGGGTAGCCCGACGGGCGGTGGCTGTCAGATCAATTCTCTGACAGCGCGACTTTCATGTCTTTGACAATGTAAATGGTTTCGCCATCGGCCTCAACAATGCCGTCGGCGACGCCCATGGTCAGGCGACGGGTTTGGATGGCTTTGGTGAAATTCACCCGGTAGGTCAACAGCTTGCGGTCCGGGCGGACCATACCGGTCAGTTTGACCTCGCCGACGCCGAGCGCATAGCCACGCCCTTGCCAGCCGCGCCAGCCCAAGTTGAAGCCGGTCAGCTGCCACAGACCGTCAAGGCCAAGGCAGCCGGGCATGATCGGGTTGCCGGGGAAGTGGCAGTCGAAAAACCACAGATCTGGGGTGATGTCGAATTCGGCGATGATATGGCCCTTGCCGTGTTCGCCGCCGTCGCTGGAGACTTCGGTGATGCGGTCCATCATCAGCATCGGCGGTGCGGGCAATTGTGCGTTGCCGGGGCCGAACAGCTCTCCGCGCGCGCATTTCAGCAGATCGTCCTTACCGAACGAAGTTGGAAAACCGCTCATGCCTTCGATAACCCCCCAATGGTTTGCCGTTTTCCCCGTGTAACACCCAGCGCAAAGGCGAACAAGTGTGGGCCAGAGGCTGGCGGGGTGGGAGTTTTGGGTTTTCGTTTGAAAAGCACTGCTTTTACACTCTATATAGGGGAAGGACGGCGGGCTTGGGGCCTGCATTGGAAAGCGACGATGGGTTACAGCGAACAACAACGCAGCACGACTTGGCTTCTCCGGGGTGGTTTGCGCCCGACGCGGCAGCGGCTGGCCTTGGCTGGGCTGTTGGTCGGCGATGGCATGGATCGGCATGTGACGGCGGAAAGTCTGTATGCGGCGGTGGGCGAGGCGGGCGCGAAGGTAAGCCTTGCGACGGTCTACAACACCTTGCGGGCGTTTTGCGAAGCGGGGCTGCTGAACGAAGTCGTGGTCGATGGTGCGCGCAGTTATTTTGACACCCGGCTGGATGATCACCCGCATTTTTACTGGGAAGATAGCCATACGCTGACCGATGCACCTGCCGAGGACCTGGTGATTGCTGGTTTGCCAGAAGCTCCTGAGGGCATGGCGGTGAGCCGTGTTGACGTGGTGATCCGGTTGAAGCGCGCCTGACGGGCCGGGGCTAAGGGCTGGGACCTGCGCCGCCGAAACCAAGGCTTATCAAATTGCGCGGCCAAGGGCCGCATTCCTTTCAGGTCGTCTGCGCGGCGTGCCGCCGCTTGTCTCCGTGGGGTGGCTGCAGCGGGGGATTGCGCGACGGGTCGGGTGGCGGCTGGCATCTGCGGCGGAGCCTCTGGCGGGAATATTTTTGCCAATGTGAACATATGAGCTGCAAGCTTTATGTGAGGCGGCGCGCGGTGAACGTGTAAAAAAGGCGCGATCTGCGAGAAGGCAGACCGCGCCGTTAAGGTCAGCGCGGGAGGAGAGGCGCGCTGAATGGGCACTTGTTACTTAAAACTCGTTACTCACTTCGGCAGCAAAACTTTGTTCACAACCTGGATGACGCCATTTGACTGTTCGACATCCGAGATGGTCACTTTGCCAGCGGTGCCGGATTCGTCGTAGATATACAGGCTGCCGCCCTTCATTTTCGCCGACAGATGATCGCCCGACAGCGTGGTCATGTTGAAATAGCCATCTTTCGAGGCTTTGGCTTTTTTGGCCATCTGCGCGGTGGTGAATTTGCCTGCCACCACATGCGCGGTCAGGATCTTGGTCAGCATGTCTTTGTTTTCGGGCTTGAGCAGGGTTTCAACGGTGCCTGCGGGCAGGGCTGCGAAAGCGTCATTGACGGGCGCGAACACGGTGAACGGGCCGGGGCCTTGCAGCGCATCGACCAGACCTGCGGCTTTCACAGCGGCGACGAGCGTGGTGTGGTCTTTCGAGTTCACCGCGTTTTCGACGATGTTTTTAGTCTCATACATCGCGGCACCGCCGACCATGGGATTTTCGGCCAGAGCCGGGCCGGAGATCAAGGCGATTGCAAGCACGAAAGCAGAGGTTTTTGCGGTGAAGGTCATGGCAGTTTCCCTGTTCATCGGCAGGATAATTCCTGTCCGTATGCTAGGGAAACGGTCTGGCTTGGATGGAAGTTTCAGTTGGCGTGAAAGTTCACGCTTTCGTGATAATCAGGGTGCAAGGGGTTTGATGCGGCCTTCGACCATGGGCTTTACCGTGCCGGATTTCTCGACATAGCGCATCACATCGGTGGCAACCAGATTGCCCGCACCGGTGTCAGTGATCAGTCGGCCACCGCCAAGACTGCTGTAGCCGTCGCCGCCGCCCAAGATGTAGTCGTTGACCGCCACCTTGTAGAGCGCATCGGGGTTCAGGGAGGAACTGCCGACCATCACCTCGGACACGCGGGCACCCGGTTCTGCAGAGGCGTCATAGACAAAGCTGACCCCCGAAACTTGCGCAAAGCGGCCTGCGCCTTTTTCAACCTGTGACACGCCATTTTCCAAAGCGCCCAGCAGCTGGCTGCCGGGCAGTTCGGTCAGCACGGTGACATTGCCGAAGGGCAGTTCCGTCAGAATATCACGGCGGGTCAGTTTGCTGCCCGCGTCATAGGTGCGGTCACCGCGGATGCCGCCGCCGTTCATGATCGCCACATCTGCCCCAGTGGCAGCAACCATCGCGTCGGCAATCAGGTTGCCCATCGCGGATTCCGCGGCGCGCACGATGTTGCGGCGGCTGTCCAGCGCGGTTTCAGAGGTGCCGATTTCCACATTCAGGGTTTCATCAAGGCCTGCTGCCAGCTTGTCGACCATGGCTTGCGTTTCGGGATCGGGCTGCACCGTCGCGGTGTCGATGAAACGGAAGGCTGGGGTCCAACTGATCTCGCGTTTGCCATCGTTCTGGGCGATGTCGATGGTCAGATCGACCGGTGAGAGAAACTGGCCGTCAATCGAAGTTTCAACATAGGCGGTCACGCCATCATAGGCGGTGGCATAGGAGTGATCATCGCCTGACAAAATCACGTCAAATGCGTGCGATTTCATCAGTTTGCGGTCATTGTCCATATCTGTCTGCACCACGCCTATCACAAGATCGGCACCATCAGCGCGGGCGGCTTTTGCGGCGGCAATCGCTGTGCTGACCGAAGGCAGGAATTTAAGATCCCCGGTCGCTGCGACAGAGGGCGAGGTGTCTTGCGCCACCGGGATCAGTGCGACTTTCAGCCCGGCGATGTCTTTGACCATCACGCCGCCGACGCCTTGCAGCGGGCTGCCATCGGCATTGGTGATATTGATGGCGGCCCATGGGTATTTTGAGGCTTTCACCTTTTCGAGAAAATTCGCCGGGCCAAAGTCGAATTCATGATTGCCGGGGATGGCAAGGTCGAAGGGCACGAGATTGGTCAGATCAATGGTGTTCTGACCCTTGTCAAAGCCAGACAGCAGGGACGGAGACAGCATATCGCCATCAAACAGGTAGAGCGTGTTGGGATTGGCGGCACGCTCGGCCCGGGCGACGGCGTTCAGGCGGGCAAAGCCGCCACGGCCATCTTCCTCGGTGAAGTTATAGACATCGCCGACGCCCAGCAGGGTCAGTTTGACAGTCTCTGCTGGGGCTGCGAACGGCAGCAGGGCTGTGGTCAGGGCGAGCAGAGTGCGGTGCATGGCGGGCGGCTGGGGCATGGCGATCTCCGATACGGCGGTTTGTGGCAGTTTGAAGCTTGCGGTTGAGTCTGTCAAAGAGCGGCTTGGCACGAGATGGGGTTTGGCGGTGATGCGCCGATGCAGATGCTTGACCGAAAGTGCTGGGCAGGGCATGAGGCGGATATGCTGATTTACAAGATATTCCGGCGCGTCGAATGGGACGCTTTTCGTGCAGCGGGCGTGACGGCCGGTGCGCCTGTCGATCTGGCCGATGGCTTTGTGCATTTCTCGGGCGCGCCGCAATTGGCGGAAACGGCGGCGAAGTATTTCGCAGATGTGTCCGATCTGGTGCTGGTGGCCTGCGAGACGGATCGTCTGGGCGATGCGCTGAAATGGGAAGCCTCACGCGGGGGGGCGTTGTTTCCGCATCTGTATCGGCCTCTGGTTTTGGCCGATGTGGTTTGGGACAAATCACTGCCTTTGGGGGCGGCGGGGCATATCTTTCCGGAGGGCGTGTTTTGATCGAAGCTTTGGGATTGGCGGTTCTGCATCGGTTTGATCCCGAGCGTGCGCATGGGTTGTCGTTGCGCGCACTTTCGGCAGGGCTGGTGCCATTGCCGGGGGTGATCACCTCGGATCGGTTGCGCAGCAGGGTGGCGGGGTTGGATCTGGCCAATCCGGTGGGCTTGGCTGCGGGGTTTGACAAGAACGCGACCGCTGTTGGGCCGCTTAGCCGCGCGGGGTTTGGCTTTGTCGAGGTGGGGGCAGCCACGCCGCTCCCGCAATCGGGGAATGTGAAGCCTCGGCTGTTCCGGCTGACCGAGGACCGCGCGGTGATCAACCGCTTTGGGTTTAACAATGAAGGTGCCGAGGTGATCGGGGCGCGGCTCTCGTCGCGGGTTCGGGGCACGGTGCCGGTGGGGCTGAACCTTGGCGCGAACAAGGATTCGGCGGACCGTGCGCAGGATTTCGCGCGGGTGCTGGCGGTGTGCGGGCCGCATGTGGATTTCGCCACGGTGAATGTGAGTTCCCCCAATACCGAGAAATTGCGCGATTTGCAGGGGCGGGCGGCGTTGGCGGCGTTGCTTGCGGGGGTGATGGAAACGCGCGCGGGGCTGGCGCAGCCGATCCCGATTTTCCTGAAGATCGCGCCCGATTTAAATGAGGATGAGCTGGCCGAGATCGCCGAGGTGGCTTTGGCTTCGGGCTTGTCGGGGATCATCGCGACCAATACCACCTTGTCGCGGGCAGGTTTGAAAAGTGCTGACAAGGGCCAGATGGGCGGGCTTTCTGGGGCGCCGTTGTTTGAAAAATCCACAAGGGTGCTGGCGCAGCTTTCGGCTTTGACCGAAGGCAAGCTGCCGCTGATCGGGGTGGGTGGGATTTCCAGCGCCGAAGACGCTTATGTGAAGATCCTTGTTGGGGCGAGTGCGGTGCAGTTTTACAGCGCGATGGTGTATCAGGGGATTTCGCTGGCGGGCAAAATTGCGCGCGGTTTGGATGCGCTGCTGGCGCGCGATGGCTATGCATCGGTCGCTGATGCTGTTGGGCAGGGGCGGGCGCAATGGCTGTAAGCTTTCGCGATGCCCGCGCCGAGGATGTCGCGGCTTTGGTTGCAATGCTGGCGGATGATCCTTTGGGGCAGGCACGCGAAGGCGATGATCTGGCACCTTATCTGGCCGCGTTTGACGAGATCGCCGCCAATCCGATGCATCAGTTGATTGTCGGCGAAACTGCGGGCCGGATCGTGGCGACGTGTCAGCTGACGATTCTGGCCGGACTGTCACGACAAGGCGCCAAGAGGGCGCTGGTCGAAGCGGTGCGGGTGGTGGCCGATCTGCGCGGGCAAAGGATTGGCGAAGCTTTGATGGCGGAATGTGAGGCCCGTGCGCGGGCGGCGGGGGCTTCGGTGATCCAGTTGACCACCGACAAGACCCGGACGCGCGCCCATGCGTTTTATGATCGCCTCGGCTATAGCCCCAGCCATATCGGCTATAAAAAACCGCTTTAGGGCATCCTCTCTGCGCAAATATCCTCGGGGGGTGAGCCCGCAAGGGCGAGGGGGCCGACAGCCCCCTTTCCCCCGCAGCCCAAGGGCGCTAAACCCAATCGAACAATCGGGGAGATCAGCGATGGAAGACGGCATCAACAGCTTTATGACCGGGCCAGACGAGCAAGGCCGCTTTGGCAAATTTGGCGGGCGGTTTGTGTCGGAAACCCTGATGCCGCTGATCCTTGATCTGGAAGAGCGCTACGAATTCGCCAAGACCGATCCGAGCTTCTGGGCGGAAATGGATGACCTGTGGAAGCATTACGTCGGGCGGCCTTCGCCTTTGTACTTTGCGCCTCGGCTGACCGAGCATCTGGGCGGTGCCAAGGTCTATATGAAGCGCGACGAGCTGAACCATACCGGCGCGCATAAGATCAATAATGTGCTGGGGCAGATCATTCTGGCCCGTCGTATGGGCAAGACCCGGATCATCGCCGAAACCGGGGCGGGGCAGCATGGCGTTGCGACGGCGACGGTTTGCGCCAAGTTCGGGCTGCAATGTGTGGTCTATATGGGCGCGCATGATGTGGAACGCCAAGCGCCGAACGTGTTTCGGATGCGGCTTTTGGGCGCGGAAGTGATTCCGGTGACCAGTGGTCGCGGCACGCTGAAAGATGCGATGAACGATGCCTTGCGCGATTGGGTGACCAACGTGCGCGATACCTTCTATTGCATCGGCACGGTGGCCGGGCCGCATCCTTACCCTGCGATGGTGCGCGATTTCCAAAGCATCATCGGCAAGGAAGTCCGCTGGCAGTTGGCCGAACAGGAAGGCGAGGGCCGTCTGCCCGATACCGTGGTGGCGGCCATCGGAGGTGGCTCGAACGCGATGGGGCTGTTCTATCCGTTCTTGGATGATCCATCGGTGAACATCATTGGCGTGGAAGCAGGCGGCAAGGGCGTTGACGACCGCATGCAGCATTGCGCCAGCCTGACCGGCGGTCGCCCCGGCGTTTTGCATGGCAACCGCACCTATCTGTTGCAGGACAATGACGGACAGATTCTGGAAGGCTTCTCGATCTCGGCTGGCCTTGATTATCCGGGCATCGGGCCGGAACATTCCTGGCTGCACGATATGGGCCGCGCCCAATATGTCAGTATCACCGATGCCGAGGCTTTGGAGGCGTTTCAGCTGTGTTGCAAGCTGGAGGGTATCATCCCAGCGCTGGAACCCAGCCATGCCTTGGCGCATGTGATGAAGATCGCGCCGACCCTGCCTGCCGACCATATCATCGTGATGAACATGTGTGGGCGCGGCGATAAGGACATTTTCACCGTCGCCAAGCACCTTGGCTTTGATATGAAGATCTGAAGCGAAACCTTTCGCACGATCAAGCCGCGCCGCCGCAAGGTCGCGCGGCTTTTTGCTGGGCAGTCTGTGCGAAGGCTTTCGCAGCTTTGCAAAGCGGCGCGCGCCATAGCCGTAAACTTTCGGCCATTTTGCCTAAACTGCGGTTTAGCGGCGCAAACTTTGGGCCGAAGCGGGCGGGGGTAAACTCTGCGCCAATAGCCAGCCGGGGGCTTTGGCTGTCATCGCTGATCCTGTCGCCGCGATTGGCGCTTTTGGTAGGGCAGCACAAAGGAAACCCGATGAAACTGACAGCAAACCCCCTGATGATGACCGCATTATTTGGCCTGTGGGCCAGCACGGCACAGGCCGCAATCACCACGCAAGATGTGGTGAAAACCTATCAGGACGCGGCCTATTCGCATATCGATGTCAAGGAAGGCCCCACCCAGATCAAGGTCGAGGCCGTCAAGGATGGTGTGAAGGTTGAAGTTGTTTACGACAAGGCCAGCGGTGCAGAAGTGAAGCGCGAAACCGAGACGACGGGCTCTACCGTCGGCGGCACCGGGGTCGAGGTTTCGACCGAGGATGACGATTTCACCGATGATCACGGGCGGCATCATGGGCACGATGATGACTCGGATGATGATGGCTCGGACGATGACTCTGACCATGATGATGGCGATGATCATGGCGGCAGCGGTCATGATGGTGGCGACCATGATGGTGGCGATGATCACGGTGGCGATCATGATGGCGGTGGTGATCACGACAGCTCTGACGACTGATGTGATCAGAGACCAAGCTTGATCAGAGGCCAAGCACGCCGGGTTCGACACAAAGCTTGTCGGCGTGCTTGGCTTGCGTGATACTACAGGCAAAGCGGCAATGTGTGCCGTTGAAGGACGAAGATGGACCGCAGATCGTTTCTACGTCTGTGCGCTGGCGGTCTTGCTGGTGCAAGCTTTGGTGTGCTGCCGGGGGCGGCATGCGCTGACAGCTATCAAAAATCGGTGGTGTCGCAGTTGCGCCGGCAGGGCTACCGGCAGATCAATGTCGAGCGCACCTTGCTGGGCCGGGTGCGGATCGTCGCGGCACGTGGCGGTGGTTTGCGCGAGATTATCCTGAACCCGCGCACCGGCGAAATTCTGCGCGATGTCTTGTTGGCGGCGGATGGTCAGGTGATGCCCGAGATCGCTGGCGGCGACAACTCTGGCAAAGGCAGTTCCGGGGATGATGGATCGGACGATGACGATGGATCGGACGGGGATGAAGGTTCGGACGATGGTGGCTCCGACGATGGTGGCTCCGACGATGGTGGCTCCGACGATGATGGCTCTGACGATGATGGCTCCGACGATGGATCGGATGATCATGGCGGTTCCGGGCATGGCGGATCTGGTTCTGGCGGCAGTGGTTCGGGCGGCGACGGCGATGACGACTGAGTGGGGCAGCTTGCTGCCAAAGCAGTGTGGCATGATCGACCTTAAGAAACTTGGAGCCTAAGTGAGACATCCGGCTTTCGTCTTTGCGATCTTTCTATTGCAGGCGGCTTGCGCGATTTTCTTCGTGTCGGATATTTTGTCGTCTTTCATCGGCATCACCACCACGCCGCTGCCGTGGGAGCTGCGTGAAATCATGGAGATCTGGGCCGCGCTCGGGCTGATCATCGGCGTGGTGCTGGGGGCAATTCTGCTGCGCCGCGCCATCCTTGACCGTCGCCGGGCCGAGACGCGATTGCGCCGGGCCTCGGGAGCGTTCATGGGGCTTTTGGCCGAGCGGTTTGGCGAATGGGGCCTGACGCCCGCCGAAAAGGATGTGGCTTTGTTCGCGATCAAAGGCATGTCCACTGGCGAGATCGCCGCTTTGCGCAACACCTCGGAAGGCACAGTCAAGGCGCAGACCAATGCGATTTATCGCAAGGCCGGGGTCAGCGGGCGTTCACAATTGCTGTCGCTGTTCATTGAAGATCTGATGCGCGACGAGGCGGGAACGCTGCGTCTGCCAGAGTCTCAATCCGCCGCGTAGATTTGCAATGTTTCCAGCGTCACCACATCCAGCGTGCGTTGGTGGGTTGATTGCAGCTTGACCAGCGGGGCGACGCCTTCGTCATGGGCTTGCAAAAATCGGCCTGCGCACAAGCACCATTGATCGCCGGGCTTTAGCCCTGCAAAGCCATATTCGGGGCGCGGCGTGGACAGATCATTGCCCAAGTATTTGGAATAGGCCAGAAACTCGGCAGTCATCAGCGCGCAAACCGTGTGCAGCCCCTGATCCATTGGCCCGGTGTTGCAGCAGCCATCGCGGAAAAATCCGGTGACGGGGGCGGTTGAGCAGCTTTCCAATGTGCTGCCAAGCACGTTCAAAGATGGGTCGCGCATCGGGGCTCCTTTCGGCAGAACCTAGCGGTTGGGCGGGGTAAGTCCAGTGCTTTGCGGCCAATTCATTCCGGCGACGGGGGGCAGCATGGTGCCAGAGACCAGCGCCGTCAGAAACCTGTTGATCGGCCACAGCGTTGCCATCGGGGCCAGCAGATGATCGCGCAGGCGGGGCAGAGTGGTGCTGTGCGATTGATACATCGGGGTAAAGGCCGCTGACATCGCCTGATAGGCCCGGACATGCCAGCGGCGCATCTGGGCATAGCGGGGCAGGGCCTCATCAATCGGAAGGCGCAGGGCTTGGGTCAGCGCGAAGGCGTCAAGCAGCGCCATGTTGGCACCTTGGCCCAGTTGCGGGCTGGCGCGATGGGCGGAATCGCCGATGAAAGCCAGCGCCTGCGCGTAGGGGCGGCGCAGCGTGCCGTGGCTGTAGCGGGCGGGCGTGAGATCGGTGGGGCTTTGCAGGGTGGTCAGGAACGGCGCCATCTGCGGCCAAAGTTCGGAGACTTCGGCTTTCCAGTGGTTCAGGTCTTGGTGGGGCCAATCATCCAGTTTGGCACGCGGCACCGACCAAAAGACGGCCGCGCGCGGGGTCGGATCATCGGGCAACTGTCCAATGGGCAACACCCCAGCCATATGGCGGGCGGCTTGATAGCGCTGCGTCAGCTGATTGCGCGGCAGGTCTGTCTGCGCCGGCCACGGCACTGTGCCCCAAACCGCGCCATAGCCCAAGGGGCGGGCTTGCATCGGCGACAGGGTTGATCCCGCGCCCGAGGCGTCGATCACCAGATCGAATGGGCCAAGCGGGTCGGCATGATCACGCAGGATCAGGCGTTTGCTCTCGGACAGCGGGGCAGCCACGCAGCCCGCGCCGGTTTCCAAGGTGATCCCCGCGGCAATGGCTGCATGCCACAGCACCGAAAACAGGCTGGCGCGATGGATCGCAAGGCCGGGGGCATCTGCGCGGTAGGAAACATCCAGCACGCAGCGCTGTCCGGCATGGCCAAGCATTTGGGCAATAGGTGCGCCATAGGCGCGGGCGTCGGCCCCGATCGCGTCCAGCACGGCAAGGCCGACAGGCTGCAGCACAAGCCCCGATCCCAATGGCTGCGGGGTGGCAAAACGCTCGGCCAAAGTGACGCGGTGGCCTGCTTTCGCGCAGAGGGCTGCGGCGGCAAGACCACCGATCCCCGCGCCGATGATGCCGATGTTCAGCGGATGCGATTGTTGGCTCATATCCGCATTTGCGCGATTTTGTGGTGGGGCGGCAAGCCCTATCGGGTGCGAGATTCCCCACTGTGCAGCAGGACTTGCGGCGCTTATGGTGGCGGAAATTGCGAGGAGTGCGGGAATGGACGGCTTGCTGGTTCTGCTGGGTCTGGTGGCACTGGCCATCCCGGTTGCAATTGTTGCGCTGCTGATTGGTCAAGCGGGCCTGCGCCGTCGTGTGGCGGAGCTAGAGCAGCAGTTGGCGAGCCATGCCGCGCGGTTGCAGGATATGGTGGATGGTGCGGCTGGCATGCCCATGGTGCCAACCCAGCCCACGCGGGTGATTGCAGAGCCGCAGCAAAGCGATGTGGTTTTGGCTGAGCCCGCTGCGGTGGATGCGGCGACGGCTGACATATCGGCTGTGGTGCCGCAACCCACACGGCCCTTGACCCCGTGGGAGCGCGCAACAGGCGGCGCGAAAGCGTCCGAAGATGCTGCGGCTGGCGTTTCGGCCCCTGTGGCCGCGCCAAAACCCGCCGCTGGCCCCAGCGCGGTTGCGCGGCTGGCGGAGTGGCTGAAGGCGAATTGGGTCTATGCGATCTCGGCGGCATCACTGGCGCTGGCTGGGGTGTTTTTCGTACAATATGGCATTGAGAACGGGTTGCTGCCGCCGGGTCTGCGGGTGCTGTGCGGGATTGCGTTCGGGCTGTGCCTGATTGGCGCGGGCGAATGGCTTCGCAGGCGTTCCGGTGATAGCGAAGAGGTGGCGACGGCCTATCTGCCCTCGGTCTTTGCGGGTGCGGGGCTGGTGTCGATGTTCGCAGCCGTGCTGTCGGCGCGGCTGATGTATGGGTTGATCGGACCGCAGATGGCGTTTGTGGGTCATGTGGCGACCGCGGTGTTGGCGCTGGTTTTGGGCTGGTTCTATGGGCCTTTGCTGATCGCGGTGGGCCTGCTGGGCGCGTTTGCAGCACCCTTTGTGGTGAATGGTGGCAGTGGCGCGGCACCTTGGCTTTACGCGTATTTCGCGGTGATTGCAGCTTTGGGTCTGGGGGTCGACACGCTGCGGCGCTGGGCTTGGGTGTCGGTACTGGCGCTGGTTCTGGGCTATGCGGGCGGATGGCTTTCGATGATGGCCGGGGCTGGCGTCGCAGGCTGGGTTTGCCTGTTGCTGGCACTGGCAATGATGGCGGTGGCGATCCCCGAGCGCGGCTTGGTGCCGCGTCAGGCAGGGCCTTCGCTGTTGCTGGCAGGGCTTGGCAGCGTCAGGCCGCCATTTCCGGTGCTGTTGGCGGGCGGGGCGGCTTTGGCCTCGGCCTTGGGGTTGGTGCTGCTGGCGGGTGCTGCAAGCGGCGAGGCGATGTTGGCCTTTGGCGGGCTGACAGTGATGGCTTTGGCCTATGTGGTTTGGGCCGAGAAGGCCGAGGGGCTGGCCGATCTGGGGGTGATCCCTGCGGTTGGGTTTTGGCTGATGCTGGCGCAGATCGGCAGCTCGCATATGCCGTTGAAATGGGATTTTCTGGCTGCGGCAAACCGAGGCGCCGAGGTGGCGGCACCACTGACGATCAGTTGGCTGGTTGGTATGGCTGCGCTGATTTCGGCGGCTTTTGCGTGGCGATCACGGCAAGAGGGGGTGCTTGCACTGATACAGGGGGCTGCGGCGGCGCTGGTGGCCCCTGTGGTGGTGGCAATTTTAGCGCTGCTGTGGCTGCCAGAGGTGGTGATTGGCGCGTATCCATGGGCGCTGCATGTGATGGCGGTGGCAGCAGGGATGGTCGTGCTTGCAGTGATGTTTGCGCGTGGCGAGGATCGGCGCAGGCCAGCTTACGCCACACTATCGGCGCTGTCCTTGATCGCTTTGGCGCTGTTTCTGGTCACCACCAATACCGCCCTGACTTTGGCCTTGGCCCTTTTGGCGCTGGTGGCGGCGGAGTTGGATCGACGGTTTAAACTGCCCGAGATGGGCTGGTTCATTCAGGCAGCGGTGGCGGTTTTGGGCTATCGCTTGCTGGCCGATCCGGGGCTCGACTGGGCGTTTGAGGCTCCGCTGACGCAGGTGTTGCTGGCCTTTGTCGGGGTGATTGCGGCGCTTGTGGCGGCGTGGCGAATATTGCCCGAGGGGCGGGTGTTGCCGAAGGGCGTGCTCGAGTCAGCTGCGGCAGGGCTGGCGGCGATTTTGGCCAACATCCTAATCACGCGCTGGGTTTTGCCGGAAGGGGCGTTTGGCAATTATGACACCTATTGGTCGATCAGCCTGAATGGGCTGCCGTGGCTGGTGCTGATGCTGATGCAGATTTACCGCGCACGGTTGGGCGGGGTGCTGCTGCGGTTGCGGCAAGCGATTGCTGTGGTGGCTGGAGGGCTGACTTTGGGCGCTTTGGCGTTGGCGGTGGGGCCGTTCAATCCGCTGTTCAGCTCCTACGCTGAAGATCCCGGTGCTTTGGTTCTGGGGCCGATGGTTTTGGACACGCTGCTCCTGGCCTACGGCGTGCCGGGTCTGATCTTGCTTGCGGCGGTGTGGAAGCTGCCGGGGTTGGGGCGGCGGTTGCAGTTGGGGTTTCTTGTTGTGGGGCTGGCGCTGTTGGCTTTGTATGTCGGGCTGGAGATCAGGCGGTTCTGGCAGGGCGATTGGCTGGGCGCGTATGGTATGAAGCAGGGTGAGCTTTACTCCTACACGCTCGCGCTGATGCTGTTGGGCGCGGGGCTGCTCTATCAGGCGATTGCGCGGCGCTCTGGCAGCTTGCGGCGGGTGGCGATGGCGGTGATTGGCCTGACCATCGCTAAGGTATTCCTGCTGGATGCTGCGGGGCTGACGGGCCTGACGCGGGTGGTCAGCTTCTTGGGGCTTGGGCTGTGCTTGGCGGGGCTGGCGTGGCTGAACCGCTGGGCGGGCGAGGTTTCAACGCAAAAGCGGGACACCTGAGGCAGTCTTGGCGCTATCGACCAGCCCATAGCGTAAGCCACGGCCAATGCGGTGGGCGAGGGTGGACCACGCCTGCGCGGTCTCGGGCGGCAGTTCGGCTGCAAGGGTGGCGTCGAACAAAGCCAGCCAAGGGTCAAACATGCTGGGATGCACATTGCCTGCGGCCTTGTGGACGGCCATCGGGTTGCCGTCATAGCCACGCTGAAACAGGATGGCGTTGCGCCAGAACAGGGCGATTTTCGTCTCATGTGCGGGCCAGTCTGCCACATGCGCTGCGAAAATCGGCGCCAAGCTCGGATGGCGGCGCACGCTGTGATAAAACGCGGCCACCACGGTGTCGATCTGCTCTGGCGCGATCGGAAAACGGGCGAGGGGGTGGGTCTGCTGTGCCATTTCCACAGGTTCGGCGATTTGGTGGTGGCCTGCAAGGACACGCAGAGTCGCAGGGGCTTTGACCTTTCCCGCAGCCTTTCCTATAAGGCGCGGATGGACCGCATCTTCGCGCGCATATTCCGAATTATCAGCCCGGCGCTCTGAGCTTTCAGACGCCGGGATTTTGGTGCGTTGCACCCCTCCGATACCCCTATTCCAAGGACTGCCGCGATGTGCGCTGATGTGACTGCTGACTATTCCAACACCGTCTTCTTGCCCGAAACCGATTTCCCTATGCGGGCGGGCCTGCCTGCGCGCGAGCCTGATTGGCTGGCACGCTGGGAAAAGATCGGGGTCTACGACCGCCTGCGCGAGAAGGCTTTGGCCGATGCGCGCACGCCGTTCACCCTGCATGATGGCCCTCCTTACGCCAACGGCCATCTGCATATCGGCCATGCGTTGAACAAGATCCTGAAGGATATGGTGGTGCGCTCGCAGCAGATGATGGGCAAGGATGCCCGCTATGTGCCGGGCTGGGATTGCCACGGGTTGCCGATCGAATGGAAGATCGAAGAGCAATATCGCGCCAAAGGATTGAACAAGGACGACGTGGATGTGGTGGCCTTCCGTCAGGAATGTCGCAAATTCGCTGAGGGCTGGATCGACGTGCAACGGTCGGAATTCAAACGGTTGGGCGTGACGGGGAAGTGGGAAAAGCCATATCTGACGATGGATTACCACGCCGAAGCGGTGATCGCGGATGAGTTTATGAAGTTCGTGACCAACGGGAGTTTGTATCAGGGGTCTAAGCCGGTGATGTGGTCGCCGGTCGAGAAAACCGCGCTGGCCGAGGCGGAGATCGAGTATCACGATCATACCTCGCACACGGTTTGGGTGCGGTTTCCGGTGGTTGCTCTGGACCAGATCAACAACCCGGCTGTTCTCAGTCTTCAAACAGGAAATGAAGACAGAGGTGAACTTCTAAATTCCCTTGGCAAAGCCTCCATCGTTATTTGGACGACGACGCCATGGACCATCCCGCAAAACCGCGCTGTTTCTTACAGCCCGAGTATCTCTTACGGGATGTATAAAGTTGATAGCGTGGAAGAAAACAGCACTGCCAAGGTTGGCGAAGTGCTGTTGATGTCCGATGCGCTGATGGAAGGAATCGCCAAAGCGTCCCGCTGTAGTTTGACCCGCCTGTGCGGCGTTGGTCACTTGGATGGCGTCACGCTCGCCCACCCCTATCGCGGTATCGAAGGTGGCGCGGGGGAGTGGGATTACGATGTTCCGCTGCTTCCCGGCGAACATGTCACCGATGATGCGGGCACCGGGTTTGTCCATACGGCACCCAGCCACGGTGATGATGACTATCAGATGGGCCTCAAGTTCCAACTACCGATGACCTACAACGTCGAGGCGGATGGCTCGTATCGTGCCGACCTGCCGCTGTTCGGCGGGCAGTTCATCATCAACGCCGAGGGCAAAGAGGGGGCAGCGAACGTCAGCAATATCAAGGCGCTGCATGCGCAGGGCGCGCTGCTCGCCAAGGGCAAGGTCAAGCACAGCTACCCGCATTCCTGGCGCTCGAAGGCGCCGGTGATCTATCGCAACACGCCGCAGTGGTTTGTCGCCATCGACAAGCCGCTGGATGACGGCATGTCGACCTATGGCGACACGATCCGGACCCGCGCGCTGAACTCGATCAATCAGTTGGTGACGTGGACGCCGATTGCGGGTCGCAACCGGCTTCATTCGATGATCGAAGCGCGGCCCGATTGGGTGCTGTCGCGGCAGCGCGCTTGGGGTGTGCCGCTGACCTGCTTCACCAAAGTCGGTGCAAAGCCGACCGATGCCGACTTCATCTTGCGCAATCAAGACGTGAATGCGCGGATCAAGGAAGCGTTCGAGGCCGAGGGCGCGGATGTTTGGTATGTGCAAGGATTCAAGGAAAAAGTCCTGCACGGCATCGTTGATCCGTCGCGTTATAACCAAGTGTTCGATGTGTTGGACGTGTGGTTTGACAGCGGCTCGACCCATGCTTTTGTGCTGCGCGACCGCGAGGATGGTTCGGCTGACGGTATCGCCGACCTCTATCTGGAAGGCACCGACCAGCATCGCGGCTGGTTCCATTCGTCAATGCTGCAAGCCTGTGGCACCAAGGGCCGCGCGCCGTATCGCGGCGTGCTGACACATGGGTTTACACTGGATGAGAAGGGCATGAAGATGTCCAAATCCATCGGCAACACCGTCGCCCCCGAGGAAGTCATCAAGGAATACGGCGCGGATATTCTGCGGCTGTGGGTGGCGCAAAGCGACTACACGGTGGATCTGCGCATCGGTAAGGAAATCCTGAAAGGTGTCGCTGACAGCTATCGCCGCTTGCGCAACACGATGCGGTTTTTGCTGGGGAATTTGGCGGGCTTTACCGAGGCTGAAAAGGTCGCCCATGCCGATATGCCGGAACTGGAGCAGTGGGTTTTGCACCGTCTGGCGGAACTCGATGCCGAGGTGCGGGCAGGCTACGCGCGCTATGATTTCCAAGGCGTGTTCCAAAAGCTGTTCACCTTTGCCACCACGGACCTCTCGGCGATCTATTTCGATATCCGCAAGGATTGCCTGTATTGCGACCCCGCAGACAGCCAGCGCCGCCGCGCGGCACGCACGGTTTTGGACATCGTGTTCCACCGTCTGACGACCTGGCTGGCCCCGGTGCTGGTGTTCACGATGGAGGAGGTTTGGCTGTGTCGCTTCCCCGGTGAGCAATCCTCGGTGCATCTGATCGACATGCCGGAGACGCCTGCGGAGTGGATGCAGCCCTCATTGGGCTTGAAGTGGGACGAAATTCGCAGAGCCCGGCGTATGGTTACTGCGGGTTTGGAAGTTGAAAGAACAAATAAGGTGATCGGATCATCACTTGAGGCTGCTCCAATAGTTTACGCGGCTCCGGATTTGGCAAGAGTTCTAAGATCAGTAGATTTTGCAGAGATTTGCATCACCTCTGGCATCGAGATTAAATCAAACGAACTTGCTCCAATGTCAGCTTACAGACCATTGAATGTGGTGAATGACCTGCAGGTTGATTTCAAGCATGCGGACGGTGAGAAATGTCAGCGCTGCTGGCGTATCCTGCCGGACGTGGGCAGCCATAAACACCCCGGCACCTGCCAGCGCTGTAACGACGCGTTGGGCTGATCGCAAAGCTGCCCCGGACTTGATCCGGGGCCTTTTGACAGCCCCAGTCGCCCCGGTTCAAGTCCGGAGCAGCTTGGGTTGCGCGACAGCCGTGCATAAAAAAACGGGCAGAGGCTGCACCTCTGCCCGTCAAGTCGTCAGGAAACTTTCTGGTGTGAGATTTTCGGACGTGAGATTCTCAGGCGTGCAGGGGCGCGTAGACGTCAAAGCGCGGCTGTGGCTGCAGGGGGGCTGCGATCAAAGCCTGAACCTCGGCCCGCGTCAGGCCGATATCCTCAAGCAAATGATCGTCGGCGCGGCGCAACAGGCCGCTGATCGACTGACGCAAGGCGTGGCGCTGGCGCAGATTGGCGAGGATGAAACGGATCATGGCGGACTCCTTCAGGGGCGGTTTGATCGGACGGCTTCGGTTCGGATAAGCCTGTTTTGCCCGAATCCTTGACATAAGACAAACGCATAGAAATTATGCCTGCCATCAGATTCATAAATGGCAGCTAGCGATGATCCCCCTTGATAGTGACCTGATGCGGGCGTTTCTGGCGGTGGTGGATACTGGGTCGGTGACGGCTGCGGCGGATCGGGTGGGGCGGACTCAATCGGCGGTGTCGATGCAAATTCGCAAGCTGGAGGAAAGTCTGGGCCAACCGTTGTTCACCCGCCTGCCGCGCGGCGTGGCGCTGACGCCACGCGGCGCCCAACTGCTGCCCTATGCCCGTCGCGTCACCAGCCTGCTGGACGAGGCCGCGACGGCGTTGCGGGAAAAACCGCTGGCGGGGCCGGTGCGGATAGGCATCCCAGATGAATATGCCGAGACGATTTTGCCGCGCGCTTTGGCCGCGTTTTCGGAACGCCACCCCGGCGTCGAAGTCACGGTGCGCTGCGATTTCACCGCACCGCAGCAGGCGGCGTTGGACGACGATCAGCTTGATCTGGCGGTGATCTATGACAGCAGCCACACCTCGGGCGACGAGGTTTTATGTGTTGATCCAACGGTTTGGGTGACATCCATCGCGCATGCGCAGCATTTGCAGCAACCGGTGCCGGTGGGGGTTTATTTCCGGTCAGACTGGTGCCGGGATTTCGCGCTGCGATCCTTGGATCAGCAAAGCATCCCGTGGCGGGCGGCGTTTGAATGTGACACCTCGGCCAGTCTGCGGGTGGCGGCGCGGACCGGGCTGGCAATCTCGCCTTTGTCGCGCAGTACGATTCCGCTGGGCTGCCGAGAGTTGACCAATGCCGATGGCTTTCCCATCGTGGACCGGGCGCGGGT
Organism: Cypionkella aquatica; assembly: GCF_030161095.1. Taxonomy (GTDB): domain Bacteria; phylum Pseudomonadota; class Alphaproteobacteria; order Rhodobacterales; family Rhodobacteraceae; genus Cypionkella; species Cypionkella aquatica. The sequence goes on along the minus strand of NZ_BSPP01000003.1, from coordinate 76,357 downwards.
GGTGCTAAAGCGCAATCCGCGCGGTGGATCGGCGGCGATTGAGGGGCTGGCGGAAATGCTGCGCGAGGCGTTTCGACCGCTGGCGACGGGTGGGGTGCTGGCGTGATGCAGGCCGGGATGCACAGCCCGCTCGGGCCGATCAGCGTCACCGAAGCGGGCGGAATGATCACGGCGCTGCATTGGCAGGTGGGGCCAGCGCCCGCTACGCCGCTGCTGGCCGAGGCCATCGCACAACTGACGGCGTATTTTGACGGTCGATTGACGGCGTTTGATCTGCCGTTGGATTTTTGCACGGGGTTTTCCGAGAAAGTGCGCCGGGCTATGGCGGCAATCCCCTATGGGCAGACGCGGGCTTATGGCGATCTTGCACGCGAGATCGGCGCACCAGCGCAGGCGATCGGGCAGGCCTGTGGCGCGAACCCTATTCCGGTGTTGATCCCCTGCCACCGAATTTTGGCGGCAAAGGGATTGGGCGGTTTTTCGGCGAAAGGTGGCGTTGAAAGCAAGGTGTTTCTGCTGAAGCTGGAGGGTGCCGCCAGCTTGCTGATCTGAGCAAGCCTTCCGATCTGATCTGGCCTTATCGGCGCGGTCACGCCGGATATTGCCGCCGTGGCAAAGGCTCTGTAACAGTTCTGTAAAATTATTCAGGGCGGGCTGATTTTGAGTTTTGCAATCCTGCTGGCCGTGCTCGGTTCAGCCTTCCTGCATGCCCTTTGGAACGCATTGATCAAGACCGGGACGTCGCGGCTGGGTGCGATGATCATCCTGTCGATTGGCGAGGTGCCGATTGGCCTTGCGGTTGCCAGTTTCTGCCCGCTGCCCGCGCCCGAAGTGTGGAAATGGGTGCTGATGGCAGGGTGCGCGCATTTCTTTTACAAATCCTTCCTGACCTATGCTTACGAGCATGGCGATCTGTCCCGCGTCTATCCGATTGCGCGCGGATCAGCGCCGTTGATTGTGGCTGTGCTGGGGCCGCTGCTGGCGATGCTTTGGCCCAATGCGATGCCGGCCGATGCGCTCAGCCTGCATGAATATGCCGGGATTTTCGTGCTGGGGGCGGGGATTTTGCTGATGGCGCAGGGGATTTTTGCTCAAGGTGAAAACCGCAAAATGCTGCCGTTTGCGCTGGGGTCGGCTTGTGCCACGGCCAGCTATACCCTGCTGGATGGTCATGGCGCGCGGGTGGCAGGCGATGCGATTGCTTATGTGGCTTGGGTTTTTGTGGTTGACGGTTTGATGTTTGCCACCGGCATGCTGGCCTACAAGGGCCTCGATGTGCTGCCGCGCGACCGTAAGGCCTGGGGCGTTGGCATGATTGCGGCGGCGGCGTCTTATGGTGCCTATGGCGTGTCGGTCTGGGCGATGACCAAAGCGCCGATTGCTGTGGTTGCAGCAGTGCGCGAAACCTCGATCCTGTTTGCGGTGCTGATCGGTTGGCTAGCGTTTGGCGAGCGGATGACCAAAGGCAAGGCCATAGCCTCGGCGGTGATCGTGGGCGGGGTTATCCTCACCCGCCTCTGATCGCTACAATTTTACTAAAATTTGCTTTCATCTGTTCCTAAATATCCCGGGGTCCGGGGCTGGCCCCGGCTTGGGTTTGCCCCATTGCACCCGCGTTTAATGCGCGTGACGATCCGGCACGATCTGCTGCGCAATGCCCGCCAGACACAGATACAGCGAGGTGATCACCAAGCCCCAATGCGCCAATGATCCTTCGGAAAAATTCATCCAAGCCGCCCAGCCCGCAAAGATCACCCAAGCCAGCGACATGGGCAGTGTCACCCAGCGCCAGCGTTTGGTGCGGGTGGGGTGGACGAATTTCAGGTTCAAGAACATCCCCGAGGTCAGCAGAATCACGAAAAACAGGATCACCCATTGCGAGGGATCCACCGCGAACAGCACCAGCACCACCATGTTCCAGCAGGCCGGAAAGCCGGAAAAGCTTTTGTCCTTGGTTTTCATCCGGGTGTCAGAGAAGTAAATGACCGAGCCGTAGCAGATCGCGATGATGGCAAACCAACCGGTCCAGCCATCCAGCATGCCCGATTTGAACAAAGCATAGGCCGGGATGAACACATAGGTCAGGTAATCGACGATCAGATCCATCAACACCCCGTCATAGATCGGGAAGTTGTTCGGCGTATCGTAGCGCCGCGCCAAGGGGCCGTCGATGCCATCAACGATCAACGCGAACACCAACCACAGGAACATCACCCGCCAATTGCCCTCGACCGCCGCGAGCATGGCGAACATCGAAAGCACCGCGCCAGTGGCGGTCAGCAGGTGGACGGAGAGAGCTTTAAGACGAATATCCATGCTTTGTGATCGCTCAAATCGGGATTCGGGGCAAGGGTTGGGGTGAAAATCAGGCGCGAGGATGCGCTTTTTCGTAGACTTCCATCAGACGGGCGGCGTCCACAGCCGTATAGGCTTGGGTGGTGGACAAGGACGCATGGCCCAGAAGTTCCTGTATGGCGCGCAGATCTCCGCCTGCAGACAACAGATGCGTGGCAAAGCTGTGGCGCATCGCATGCGGGGTGGCGGTGGCGGGCAAGCCCAGTTGCAGCCGCGCCTTTTCCATCACCAAGGCGATCAGGCGGGGGTTCAATGCGCCACCGCGCGCGCCGCGAAACAACGGCGCGTTGCGGGTGAGATCATAGGGGCATTGGCGGGCATATTCGGCGATGGCCGCGCGGGTGGCGGGCAAGGTTGGCACGATACGCTCTTTGCCACCTTTGCCGAGGATGCGCAGGGTGTCTGGCAGCGGGTGTACTGCCCCGGTCAGACCCAGCGCCTCGGATATCCGCAAGCCGCAGCCGTACAGTAGTGTCACCACGGCGACGTCACGGGCGGCGATCCAGTCATCGCGTTGCGCGCCGACTTGGTCGATCATATCGCGCGCGCCTTCGACGCTCAGCGGTCGCGGCAGTTTGCGGCGGAATTTCGGGCTTCGGGCCGACAGGACCGCGGTGGCGTCGACGTTTTCGCGGTCAGCCACCCAAGCGATGAAATTCTTCACGGCAGAGAGTGCGCGCGCGAGGCTGCGCGCGGCGATGCCCCGGCCGCGTTCATGCGCCATCCAAGACCGCAGATCGGATTGATCGACATGTGCGATTGCGCTGAGGCCCGCGGCTTCGCCATGATGGCTGGCCAGAAAGCCGAGAAATCCGGTGACATCGCGCGCATAGGCGGTCAGCGTATTGGCGGCGGCGGCGTCCAAAGCGCGCAGATGATCCAGCCAACGTGCCAGCGCGTCACGCTGAGCGGCCGAGATCAGCAGCGCGTTCATGACAGCCAGCGCCGCATGGTGCGCTCAAAAACGCCCGCGAAAAATGCCAGCAAATCAGTGCCATGTGTGGGTTTGAACTGATGCGGGTCTTCCGCGCCCAACACCAGCATACCGGGCAGGCGTCCCTTGCCGAAATCAAGCTTCATCAAGGCTTCGGACCTGATCCAGCCTGCGCGTTCGCCATAAAGCGCATCGGATTCCGGCAGCACCTGCCGCAGCACCACCGGGCGTAGCGGCACATTGCGCCCGCCCGAGATATACTCGCCGACAAAGCCCGGCTCGGCGACATAAAGCACGTCGCCGAGTTTGCGCAGGGCCGGGTCTTCGGCATCCTGCACCGATTCCAACACCAGCCGCACGCAATCAACGCGCAGGGTCCCTGCCACATCAGAGGCGAGGGTTTTCAAAAATTCCTCGAAACTAAGCGGGTCCATCATCTGCAAAATCGCCCGATGCACCTGATTGGTGCCGGCGAGATTTTCGTAGGCCGCTGCAATCACCGTGCGGTGGGTGTCTTCCAAGCGGTCAAGCCGCCCCTCCAACCGCTCCATCGCGATGCCGCGCAGATCGACGATATTGCTGCCCATCAACCGCTCATTCGCGCCGATCAGGGCGTTCATCACATCGCGGTCTTCCAGCAGAACCTCGGGTTCCGCGAGGATTTTGTCGCGCAGCTCTGGGTCGATCATGCTTGGCCTATCCCTATTTTCAGCAATTATAGCAGGTTAGAGAAAATTCTGCCTATCTTTCCTGTCAGCCGCCACAGTTTCGCAACAGCTTAGGCCGCAAAGAAAGTCTCCCTGCTGGCCTTCGCGTGCCTTGCGACGGATTGGCTGGGGGTTTACCTCAAACAGGCGAAAAGAAAAGGGTGGATAGTGGTCGAGCGGGTCTATCAGGCGGGGGAATTGGTCGGCGTGCTGACCACCGAGCCTTTGGGCCGTATGCTGGATTACAAAGCGCCCGAGGGCGGTTGCGGTGACGGTGATTTCGTTGAGGTGCCCTTGGGGCCGCGCCGCGTCATTGGCGTGGTTTGGGGCAAGGGTGAAGGCAAGTTTGATCCGGCGCGGATACGCTCGGTCAATCGGGTGCTGGACGCCGCACCGATGCGGGCCGAGTTGCGGTCGTTTCTGACGCGGGCGGCGGAATATACGCTGACGCCGATGGCCGCGATGCTGCGGCTGGCAACCCGCGCGCCGGGGCTGGGCGATCCGCCGTCGATGCGCAAAACCTATGTCTTGGGCCCGGTGATCCCCAACCAAATGACAGAAGCGCGGTTTCGCGTGGTTGAGGCGTTGCGGCGGTTTGGCAGCGCCCCCGTGACATTGGGCGAATTGGCCGAGGAAGCGTCCTGCGGGCCCACGGTGGTCAAGGGCCTTGTCAAGCTGGGCGTGGTTCTGGAGCAGGACGCGCCGCGCGATCTGCCCTATCCGCCGCTCAATCCGGTGACGAATACGCGGCTCGCGGGCGATCAGGTCAGCGCCGGGGATGCGCTGGTGGCACTGGTCGCGCAGGGCGGCTATTCCGGCACGCTGCTGAAGGGTGTCACCGGGTCAGGCAAAACGGAAGTGTATCTGGAGGCGGTGGCGGAGTGTTTGCGCCGCGGGCGGCAGGCGTTGGTGTTGCTGCCCGAAATCTCATTGACCGCCGATTTTCTGACGCGGGTGCAGACGCGGTTTGGCGCGCGGCCCGCGGAGTGGCACTCGGGTGTCACGATGACCGAGCGGCGGCGGTTGTGGCGGATGGTGGGGCAGGGCGAGGCGTCTTTTGTGGTCGGTGCGCGCTCGGCCCTGTTCCTGCCGTTCCGCGATCTGGGGCTGATCGTGGTCGATGAAGAACACGACACATCCTACAAGCAGGAAGAAGGCGTGTTCTATAATGCCCGCGATATGGCGGTGTTGCGGGCGGCGATTGTGGGTGCGCCGATCGTTTTGGCGAGTGCGACCCCGTGTCTGGAGACTTGGGCGAATGTTGAGGCGGGCAAGTATGGCCGTCTCGATCTGGGCGCGCGGTTTGGGGCGGCGGAACTGCCGGATATGCAGGCGATTGATATGCGGGCGCAAAAGCTGGCCGCGAATTGCTGGATTTCACCGAAACTGGCGGCTGAGGTGAAGGTGCGGATTGAACGGAAGGAGCAGTCTTTGCTGTTCCTGAACCGTCGCGGCTTTGCGCCGATCACTTTGTGCCGTGCCTGTGGCCATCAGGTGGGCTGCGATGATTGCGATGCGCGGATGGTGGAGCATCGGTTTTTGAACCGTCTGCAGTGCCACCAATGCGGCGCGACCAAACCGATTCCAACCGAATGTCCGGCCTGCAAGGTCGAGGGCAAGATGGCTCCGGTCGGCCCCGGTGTGGAGCGGTTGGCCGAAGAAGTGGTGGCTTTGTTCCCCGATGCCCGCGTGGCGGTGCTGTCGTCGGATCTGTTCGGCTCGGCCCGCGCATTGAAAGAGCAGATCGTGGCGATTGCCGAGGGGGCGGCCGATATCATCATCGGCACGCAGATCGTGGCAAAGGGGCATAACTTTCCGCTGCTGACGCTGGTGGGGGTGATTGACGCCGATCTGGGGTTGCAAGGCAGCGATTTGCGCGCGGCGGAACGCACGTTTCAACTGATGCGGCAGGTGGCGGGGCGGGCAGGGCGGGCGGATAAGCCGGGCACAGCGCTGTTGCAGACGTTTCAGCCCGAGCATCCTGTGATCCGCGCGATCTTGGGTGGAGATGAAGAGGCATTTTGGCGGGCGGAGGCCACAGAGCGGCGGATGGCGGGCGTGCCGCCTTATGGCAGGATGGCAGGTATTATCCTCTCGTCGCCCGATGTGGCGCAGGTGTTTGATTTCGGGGCAGAACTGGCCCGCCGCGATGGGCCGCTTCGCAAAATCGGTGCGCAGGTTTACGGGCCAGCGCCTGCTCCGGTGGCGCGGGTGCGGGGGCGGCATCGGGTGCGCTTGCTGATCAAGGCCGAGAAAACAGCCCCCTTGCAGGCCGCAATTGCCGAATGGGTGGGGCAATTCAAACTGCCGAACAACCTGCGGCTTTCCATCGACATTGACCCGCAAAGCTTTTACTAGGGCTTCGACCCTAGATTGGACGCCAAAATGCCCACTTATACCGCTTTGACCACCTTGATGGGCGAAGATGCCGCCAACGCCCTCGCCGAAGCCATCGAGAAGATGGAGCCGGAACCCACAGGCGTGGGTGTGTTTGAGATCGAGGACGATTCAGGTCTGTGGGAAGTCGGCGCGTATTTCCTTGAGGCCCCGAATGAGGCGGTCTTGGAATTGCTGGCGATGGCCTTCGATGCCAAACCTTTCGCCTTGTCGGAACTGCCCGAGATCGACTGGGTCGCCAAAGTGCGCCGCGAGTTGTCGCCCGTCGAGGCGGGGCGGTTCTTTGTCTATGGCAGCCATGACGCCGACAAGGTGCCTGCCGACAAGATCGCGCTGCAGATTGAGGCGACGGTGGCGTTTGGAACGGGGCATCACGGCACGACTCTGGGCTGTCTGCGGGCGTTTGATCGGCTGTATGGCGAAGGCTTCCGACCGGCCAAGGTGGCCGACATCGGCTGCGGCACCGCGGTGCTGGCGCTGGCGGCTGCGGCGGTGCTGCCTGATGCTTTGGTGCTGGCCTCTGATATCGACGAGGTTGCGGTGGATGTGGCCGAGGCCAATGTCGCCATCAACCATATGGAAGGCCGCATTGAGACGATGGAGGCCGCAGGCTTCGCGCATCCGCGTCTGGCCGAAGCTGCGCCCTATGACTTGGTGTTCGCCAATATCCTGAAAGGCCCGCTGGTCGAACTCGCGCCTGATATGGCCAAACATCTGGCACATAACGGCCTTATTATCCTGTCAGGTTTGCTTGTGGTTCAGGCCGATTCGATCACCGCCGCCTATGTTGCCAACGGTTTCACCCCGGAAGCCCGCGAAGATCTTGGCGAATGGTCATGTCTGGTGATGCGGCGCAACTTAGAGGCGAAACTAAGTCAGTGATGGCGGTATTAGCGGCGAAATAACGGCAGTTTTAAGCATCTGCCCAAGTTTTGCCACAATCCGCTCGTACGGAGCAATCAGGCGGGGGCCAATGAATGTGGAGTAATTCGGATGGCCGACCCGAATCTGGTAGATTTTTACAGCAATGTTGCGCGCTTTGAGAAAAAGCGTGCCAAAGGCTATGGTTTTGACGCCGCCGGGACGCTAGGGCGTTCCTATTTCAACCCGCCTGCTCGCAAACGCCGCTCTTATCTGATGCCTCTGCTGATGGTGCTTTGTGCTGGGTTTGGCCTGAAAGGCATGATCTATCAATCTGTTGGCCCGAAATCTTATGATCAGCGCGTGCAGGCCTTGCAGGTTGGTGAAGGCTTTGATCGGTTAGGCGGCTGGTTGATGCAGGCGGATCCGGTGACGGTGTTCGTGGCGGGCAAGATCACCGAAGGCTTGGCTTCTATCAAATAAATCACTGCTAATGCGTAAACAAAAGCGCAGGCAAGCCACGGCGGCTTTGCCTGCATTTTGATTTGATGTCCACACGTCCGGCTATGCCCAAAGCGCAAGGCGCAAACGCAAAGGGCCGATGCCTCGCGGCACCGACCCTTTTTACATCCGATTAGATCTGGCGCCTGCGTATGAAATGATCTGCTGTCAGATCATTCCAAAAGCAGTTAGCGGCCGATCAATTCCACATCACCACGGCACAGACCGATATCATCAAGCTCACGGTCAGACAGTTTGCCCAAAGCGCGACGCGTTACGCGTGCATCATTCCAGGCAGCGAAGCTGTTCGCGAACGTCGAAACGAACTGAACAGAACGGAAAATCGAGATGGCGCCAAACGGCGCCGCGCGGGACGACTCATAGGCGGCCATAGCGGTTATCCTTTTCAAAACTTTGTTTCCGCGAAGCACCTTGCTTCCGGTGAGGCCTATCTAGCTATGGCATTGAAAAGGAGCAATGGGGCGGCAAGCATGTCTGCATTGCGCCCATTGCATAGCCATCTACCGCAGATAAACCGCTATTTTGTAGGCGGTTAGCAAACAACGAGTTTTTCAGTCGTATTTCGTGCGCGGGATGTCGTTTTGTCTCTTTTGGGTAATCTTCTCCACTCTGGCTTGCAAGAAATAATTCGCTCTTGGCGGATGTTCTCTTTTCGTGCTAATTCTTGTGAAAGCGGTGAAATCTGCGAAACATAAGAAAAAAAGGGGCAGGTATGCGGGTTTTGGGAATCGATCCCGGTTTGCGCAACCTTGGCTGGGGCATCATTGATGTGGCGGGCTCCAAGCTTTCGCATGTCGCGAATGGCATCTGCCACTCGGCCCCCGGTGTGGGGCTTGAGGGATCGCCCGGCGGCGACAGTGGCGATCTGGCGCGGCGGTTGCTGTCCTTGCATGCGCAACTGACCGACGTGTTGCGCCAATATGCCCCCGATGCGGCGGCGGTCGAGAATACCTTTGTGAACAAGGATGCGGTGGCGACGCTGAAGCTGGGGCAGGCGCGCGGGATTGCGTTGTTGGTGCCGGCGCAATTTGGTCTGACGGTGGGCGAATATGCGCCCAATGCAGTGAAGAAAACCGTGGTAGGGGTGGGCCATGCCGACAAGGGGCAGGTCGATCACATGGTGCGGGTGCAGCTGCCGGGCGTGAAAATCGCGGGGCCGGATGCGGCGGATGCGCTGGCGATTGCGATTTGCCACGCGCATCATTTGCAATCGGCAGGGCGGTTGCAGGCGGCGATGAAAAGGGCAGTTGGATGATTGGCAAGCTGTCTGGGCGACTGGATTGGCGCGGCAGCGATCAGGTACTGATCGACGTGCGCGGCGTAGGCTATATTGTGCATGTGAATGACCGCACTTTGGCGGGCCTGCCCTCGGTGGGTGAGGCGGTATCACTGTATACCGACTTGCTGGTGCGCGAGGATTTACTGCAATTGTTTGGCTTTCCGACCATGCTGGATAAGGAATGGCACAAGCTGCTGACCACGGTGCAGGGCGTCGGAGCCAAGGCCGCCATGGCGATCATGGGGACCTTGGGCGCGGATGGTGTCGCACGGGCGCTGACCTTGGGCGACCAGCGGGCGATACAGGCAGCACCCGGTGTGGGGCCGAAACTGGCGCAACGCGTTATTCTAGAGCTGAAATCCAAGGCGCCCGGTATCATGGCGATGGGAGCCAATCTGGCGGTGGCGGCCGAGGCGGACGATTCAGTGCTGGAACCGATCGTGCCGATGGCCCCGCGCAAAATGGTTGCCGCTTCGGCGGCGCAGGCGCGGGCGGGATTTACGGCGGATGCGCTGTCGGCTTTGCTGAACCTTGGCTACGGTCAGGGCGAGGCTGCGCAGGCGGTGTCTACGATTGTCGCCGAACAGCCCGAGGCTGATACGGCGGCACTGATCCGGGCGTCGCTGAAATTGCTGGCTCCGAAGGCGCGCTGATGAAATCTGATCCTGACCTGCGCCCCGAAGCCTTGCCCGAAGATCTTGACCGCGCTTTGCGTCCGCAGGTGCTGGAGGATTTTGTTGGCCAGCAAGAGGCCCGTGCCAATCTGCGGGTGTTTATTGAAAGCGCGAAGATCCGTGGCGAGTCGATGGATCATACGTTGTTTCATGGCCCCCCCGGCCTTGGCAAAACCACCCTCGCTCAGATCATGGCGCGCGAGTTGGGGGTGGGGTTTCGGATGACTTCGGGGCCGGTGCTCGCGAAACCCGGCGATCTGGCGGCGATCCTGACCAATCTGGAACCGCGCGATGTGCTGTTTATCGACGAGATTCATCGGCTTTCCCCGGTGGTGGAAGAGGTGCTGTATCCGGCGATGGAGGACTTCGCGCTGGATTTGGTGATCGGCGAGGGGCCTGCGGCGCGGACGGTGCGGATTGATCTGCAGCCCTTCACGCTGGTGGGAGCGACGACCCGATTGGGGTTGTTGACGACGCCGCTGCGGGATCGGTTCGGGATTCCGACGCGGTTGCAGTTTTATACTGAAGATGAGCTGGATCTTATCGTCACCCGTGGGGCGCGGTTGTTGGGGATTCAATCGGACCCGGACGGCACGCGGGAGATTGCGAAACGGGCGCGGGGGACGCCTCGGATCGCGGGGCGGTTGCTGCGGCGGGTGGTGGATTTTGTGACGGTTGAGGGGGACGGGCGGTTGACGCGGGCGATTGCGGATCGGGCGTTGACGCGGTTGGGGGTGGATGAGATCGGACTTGATGGCGCAGATCGGCGGTATTTGATGCTGCTGGCCGAGCATTATGGTGGCGGGCCTGTGGGGGTCGAGACGATTGCGGCGGCGCTTTCAGAGGCACGCGATGCGGTCGAGGAGGTGATCGAGCCTTATTTGTTGCAGCAGGGATTGCTGCAAAGAACGCCGAGGGGGCGGATGCTGGCGGCGCGGGCGTGGCGGCATTTGGGCTTGGATGCGCCCCGGCCTGTTGGGCAGCAGGATTTGTTTGAAGGCTAGTGTCCACGCGTGGACAAGAGGTCGGTTTATATGAAATCAACGGGTTATGGGGGTGCTGTTTAGAAATTGTTAAGATTTGAAGCCGCAGCGCCGGTTGAAACTTGCGCCTCCGGCGGGGATATTTAGGCCAATGTGAAATTTGAAGGGGGGCGCTTTGGTCATCCTTTCCGTCGAGATATCCAGCCCGCAATCTATTCATTCCGGGTGGTCGGCGACGCAGCTTTCAACCGAGACCAGCCTCAGATGGTTGAGCCTGCGGGGCTGCCGCGCTATCCCCTGCGCAGATGATGGAGACCCCAATGACGCCCGAACAGGTTCAAAGCTATTTCACCCGCAGCGATGGCAGCTATCTGTGCGCGCGCTGGGGGCGGCCGATTGTGCCGGTGGTGTTTGGCGTCGATGATGCGACGTTGGCGGTGGTCAAGGGCGCGATAGAGGCAGTGGTGGCGCTGGCCGGGCATCAGATGGCCGAAACTGACCCGGAACTGGGTGCCAATCTGATGGTGTTTTTCTTCCGCGATTGGGCAGAGCTGCCGCAAGTGACCAAGCTGGATCAGTTGGTGCCGGACCTTGGCCCGCTTTGCGCGCGGTTGCAGGCGGCGGGGGCCAATCAGTATCGGTTTTTCCGCTTTGATGCCGATGGCGCGATCAAGGCGGCTTTCGTGTTTTTGCGGATGGACGCGCATCTGGAGGCGATGGCGGCCGAGGATCTGGCGCTTGCGCAGGCGGCGCAAGTGATTTGTCTGTGGTCGGACCGGGCATTTGCCGAAATCTCGCCGCTGGGCCGGGTGGCGGATCGGGTGCTGCTGCGGCCCGATGTCGGCGATCTGATCCGTGCGATCCATGCGCCGCATATGCCTGTGGTGGCGCGCGACCCGGCGCATGCTCTGCGGGTCTCGGCGCGGATGATGGCGCAAGCTGCGGCGCAACCGTGAAAGAGGCCGATCTTTATCCGCAGTTGAAGGCCTATCTTGAGGCGCAGGGCTATGTGGTGAAGGCCGAGGTTGGCGCCTGTGATATTCTGGCGCGGCGCGGCGATGAGCCTGCGGTTGTGGTCGAGATGAAGCTGTCGTTTTCGCTGGCGCTGGTGATGCAGGGTGTGGCGCGGCAGGCCTTGTTTGACGACGTGTATCTGGCGGTTCCGGTGACGGAAAAGGGCTGGAAGCTGCGCTACAAGGATATCGTGGCTTTGTGTCGGCGGTTGGGGCTGGGACTTTTGGCCGTTAGGCTTGCGCAGACCGGGCCGGGGGCGGTCGAGGCGCATTTGGATCCCGCGCCGTATAATCCGCGAAAGAATACCGCGCGGGCGGGTCGGCTGTTGCGGGAATTTGAGCGTCGGGTGGGTGATCCGAACACTGGCGGCACGACCGGGATCAAACGGGTGACGGCCTATCGGCAGGATGCGTTGCGCTGTCTGATCGCCTTGCAAACCGGGCAGGCTGCGCCGCGCGTGGTGGCGCAAGCCTCGGGCGTCAGGCGGGCCGGGGTGATTTTGCGCGATGATCATTATGGTTGGTTCGAGCGGGTCGCGGTGGGGATTTACGCTTTGACGCCGCAGGGGCGGGCGGCGATTGTCTCTGAGGCGGCAGAGGTGGCGCGATTGGAGGGACAGGATGCACAGCTTTGATCTGCGGGTGTATTACGAGGACACCGATCTTGCGGGCATTGTCTATTACGCCAATTACCTGAAATTCATCGAACGGGCGCGCAGCGAATGGGTGCGGGTTTTGGGGGTGGATCAGGTGCAGATGAAGGCGAGGCAGGGTCTGGTTTTTGCGGTGCGCAGGGTTGAGGCCGATTATCTGCGCCCGGCAAAGTTTGACGATATATTGCGGGTTGTGACCGAATGTCTCGCAGTATCAGGCGCGCGGATCGAACTGCGGCAAGAGGTTTTGCGCGGGGCGGAGCGGTTGTTTGTGGCTGTGGTTACATTGGTGTGTCTGACCGATGCGGGTGCGCCTGCGCGGATTTCGCAGGATATTCGCGCCAAGCTGTTACCTTTGCTGGATTAAACGCGCGCAGTCTTTTTGGCGGACCGTTCACGCAATATCGGTGTCGGGGCGGTTTGTTGCTGAAATCGCGCCATTGTGTTGGCAATCGGGTTCAATTCTTGTTAGAATTAGGGCAATAGGCGGCCAAAGAGCCCCGATAACAAGAGCAGGCGTATGAACACTGAAGCCGTTGGCATGGCGCAAGAGATTGATTTCTCTGTCCTAGCGCTATTTATTCGTGCAACTTTCACGGTGAAAATCGTGATGTTGATGTTGATGGCCATGTCGTTCTGGTCATGGTCGATCATCATTCAAAAGCACATCCTGTTCCGCAAATCCCGCGGCGAGGCGAACGTGTTTGATCGGGAATTCTGGTCGGGCGAGCCTTTGGATGGCTTGTTCGAGAAGATTGGCGGCGATCCGCAGGGCCCGTCTGAAAAGATTTTCGCCGCTGGCATGCTGGAATGGCGCAGATCGCACCGGCAGGATGGCGGCTTGATCGCAGGCGCGCAGGCGCGGATTGATCGGGCGATGGATGTGGCGATTGCGCGCGAATCCGAGGTGTTGAACAAGGGGTTGTCGTTCCTTGCCACCGTGGGCGCGACGGCACCGTTTATCGGGCTGTTCGGCACGGTTTACGGCATCATGCACGCCTTTACCGAGATTGCGGCGACAAAGAACACCGATCTGGCCACTGTGGCTCCGGGTATTGCCGAGGCGCTGATGGCGACGGGGATTGGTCTGATCGCGGCTATTCCCGCCGTTATCTTCTACAACAAGCTGAACGCGGATTCTGAGCATATCACCAGCGGTTACGGTGCTTTTGCCGATGAGTTCGCCACCATCCTCTCGCGCCAGTTGGACGCGTAAGATGGGCGGCGGGGTTGTCAAAAGCGCGGGCGGTGGTGGCGGGCGAGGGCGCAGGCGGCGCGGGTCGTCTGCGGCGATGGCCGACATCAACATCACGCCGTTTGTCGATGTGATGCTGGTGCTGCTGATCATCTTCATGGTGACCGCGCCGATGCTGACTGTGGGCGTCCCGTTGGAGCTGCCAAAGACGGCGGCGGCCAGTTTGCCGACCGAGCAGGAAGAGCCGTTGACGGTGTCGCTGACGGCGGATGGGTTGGTGATGATCCAGACCACCGAAATCGCCGAGGCGGATCTGATCCCGAAGTTGAATGCGATTGCGGCAGAGCGCAGCTCGAAAAAGATCTTCCTGCGGGCGGATGGGGCGTTGCCTTACACGCGCGTGGCCGAGGTGATGGGGGCACTGTCTGCGGGCGGGTTCAGTGAGATTGGCCTTGTCACCGATGCGGGCGGGCCGAAGATGGACGGCAACTAGCGCGTTATGGACAAAAGCCAGATCCTTTCCGGCGTGGGCCATGTGGTCGTGATCTCCTGGGTGGTGCTGGGGGACTGGCTGTTTGCACCGCGTGAATTGCCTCCGCCGGATTCGGTGCAGGTGTCGATGGTGTCGGAATCTGATCTGGCGGCGTTGCAGGATGCGGCGGCGAAGTCGACCAAGCCGCCCGCCGAGGTGCCCGAGGTCAGGCCCGCAGCCAAGCCAAAGCCGCAGGTCGAAGCGCCTGCTCCGGTAGAGCCAGAGGTTGCCGCGGCAGAGCCGCCGCCTGTTGAACCTGCGCAGCCTGAACCTGTCCAGCCCAGCCCAGAAATTCCGGTCGCGGATGATCCGCAGCCCGATGAGGCGCCGCCTGCTGTCGCACCGATTGCCGAGCAAGAGCAATTGGTTGTGGTGCCGGACAGCACCATGAAGCCCAAGCCCCGGCCCTCAAAGCGGATCACCGACACCCCGGTTGAGGCCACGGTGGACACTCCCGTTGAAGGCGAGGTCGCGCCAGAAGTGACGGATCAGCCGACGGATCAGCCGCCTGTCGAAGAAGAAAAACCCGCCGCAGCGCCGCAGGAATCGGCAGCCCAGACCGCACCGGATGCGGTCGCTGAAGATGCGCCCGAACTGGCCCCGACCAGCAGCCGCCGCCCGCAAACGCGACCTGACAAGCCTGTGGTAGAAGAGACACCGACCGAAGATCCGCAGGTTGCGATTGACGCGCAGGCGGCCAAGGATGCCAAGGAAAAGGCCGATAAGCAGGCCAAGGCCGATGCAAAGGCTGCGAAAGATGCAGCGGCGAAGGCCGAAGCCCAAGCGGCGGCTGATGCACAGGCGGCTGTTGAAGCGGCGCTTGCCGAAGGTGCCACCGACGCTCCCGCTCAAGACGGTGGCCAGACCGACATTCCCGAAGGTCCGCCGATGACGGCAGGCGAAAAGGAAGGGCTGCGGGTTTCGATCAACCAATGCTGGAACATCGGCACGCTTTCGACCGCCGCACAGCGCATCAAGCTGACGCTGCGGGTCGAGATGAAGGAAGACGGCACGCCTGATAGCAACGGCATCACCATGACGACCTTCTCGGGTGGCGACGATGCAGCGGCGGCGCAAGCCTTTGAAGCCGCCCGCCGCGCCGTGATCCGCGGTGTCAAAGGCTGTGGCGGCAAGGCGGGCTACGATCTGGACCCCGCCAAATATGGCGAATGGAACGTGATGAACCTGAATTTCGACGCCAGCGGTATGAGGCTGAGATGATCGGTCAAAATTTCCCCTGCAAACACCGCGCCAAGTGCGCACAATCACAGGGCCAGAGCAGGCCAGATAATTCGCCCTTGAACAACGAGGACAAGATGAGCCATTTCAAATCCCTGACCGCAGCCTTGCTGATCGGGCTTTCCAGCCTGAGCTCGCTCGCTCTGACCACGGCCGCCCATGCCGAAATCACCATCGACATCAACTCTCCGGTGATCGAACCGATGCCGTTTGCGGTGCCGGATTTCATCGACGAAGGCGGGGCGGGCGGTCTGGCTGCCGATATCTCGCGCGTGGTGGCCGCAGATCTGGCGGGGACGGGGTTGTTCGTCGAGACGCCGAAGGATGCGTATATTTCGCGCGTCACCTCGTTCGATGCGCCGATTTCCTACCCCGATTGGCAGGCGATCAACACGCAGGCGCTGATCACTGGCGCGGTGCAGGCAGGTGGCGACCGCATTGTGGTGAAGTTCCGTTTGTTCGACGTGGCCTCGGGCCAGCCGTTGGGTGAAGGGCTGCAATTTGCCGGCACGCCGGGCAGCTGGCGGCGGATGGCGCATAAGGTGGCGGATGCCGTTTATGCGCGTATCACCGGGGAAGGCCCGTATTTTGACAGCCGCGTGGTTTATGTGGCTGAAAGTGGGCCAAAAAATCAGCGCCAAAAGCGTTTGGGCGTGATGGATTACGATGGCGCCAATGTGAAATATCTGACCGACAGCAGCAGCATTGTGCTGGCGCCCCGGTTCTCGCCGAATGGCGATCGGATTTTGTTCACCTCTTACGCGTCGGGCTTTCCGGCGATCTATGTGATGAATGTGGGCAGCCTGAAAACCCGCAATCTGGGTGAAGTCCCCGGCACGATGACCTTCGCGCCGCGCTTTAGCCCGGATGGCAATACTGTGGTGTTTTCCTTGGAAAAGGGCGGCAACAGCGACATCTATTCGATGGATATCAACTCGGGTCAGATGAGCCAGCTGACCAATGCGCCGTCGATTGAAACCTCGCCCAGCTTTAGCCCGGATGGGTCGCAGATCGTGTTTGAATCGGATCGCTCGGGCACGCAGCAGATCTATGTGATGAGCGCAGGCGGCGGCGAAGGGGTGCGGATTTCCGGCGGCAAGGGGCGATATTCCACCCCGGTCTGGAGCCCGCGCGGCGATATGATCGCCTTCACCAAGCAAAACGAGGGCCGCTTCCACATTGGCGCGATGCTGACCGATGGCACCGAAGAGCGTTTGCTGACGGCGTCGTTTCTGGATGAAGGCCCGACTTGGGCACCGAATGGCCGCGTGATCATGTTCACCCGTGAAGGTGCTGGCGCGGGCGGGCAGGCCGGGCTGATGTCGGTGGATGTGTCGGGCCGCAATCTGAAAGCGGTGACGACGGATGGCCCGGCTTCGGACCCGTCCTGGTCGCCGATGCTGCCGTAATTCTTAAGCGCGGCTGATTCCCATGGCCGCGCAAAGCTGATATAACGGGGCAAATCGAGCCCATAAGAAAAGGATAACCCCCTGATGACCCTGCTTCCGAAAGCCCTTTTGCTGGTTGCCGCCTTTGGCATGGCCGCCTGTAACAACCCCAACCGCTATGGCCAGGACGGTGCGGGCGGCGCTGGTGGTGCCGGCGGCAATGGTGGCTTCATTGACACCAATGGTCTGGGCGACCCAAGCAATCCGAAATCTATCGCCTATTTCAACCAATCGGTTGGTGATCGCGTGCTGTTCCCGGTGGACACCTCGACCCTGACGGCAGAAGCGCGCGGTATTTTGTCGGGGCAGGCGTCGTGGCTGGCCAGCAATGGCGATTATGCCATCATCATCGAAGGTCATGCCGATGAGCAGGGCACCCGCGAGTACAACCTTGCGCTTGGCGCGCGGCGTGCGGCCTCGGTGCAGGATTTCCTGATCAGCCAAGGCGTGGCGCCAAGCCGGATGCGCACCATCTCTTATGGCAAAGAGCGTCCGATTGAGGTTTGCTCGGACGAGGCGTGCTATTCGAAAAACCGTCGCGCTGTGACGGTGTTGTCGATGGGCGCTGGCGCTTAACGACTGGCTTGATTGGGGGGCGGCTTGGGCTGCCCCCGTTCTGGAAACGGAGACTGATCTGATGCGTTGGCTGCTGCTCTGTGCCGCTTTGCTTCCCCCGCTTGTGTCTGGACCCGCGTTCGCGCAGGACAAGGCGCAAACCCTGGCCGATCTGCAGACCGAACTCGGTCGGTTGTCGGCGGATTTCAACGGATTGAAGGCCGAGCTGGTGCAATCGGGTGCGGCTTCTAGCGGCGCTGCGGGCGGCGATGCTTTGCAGCGGATGGACGCGATTGAGGCGGCTTTGACGCGGATCACCGCCAAGACCGAAGAGATCGAGCTGAAGGTGAACCGGGTGGTCAGCGATGGCACCAACCGGATCGGCGATATCGAGTTCCGCTTGTGCGAACAGACGGAAGGCTGCGATCCGGCGAATATACCGGAAACGCCGGTTTTGGGGGGCGGCTCGGCTGCTCCGGCGGCGGCAAATGATCCGGCTCCGGCAGCAACGGCGACTGCGCCTGCGACAGATGCGCCGGAATTGGCAATGGGTGAGAAGAACGATTTTGACCGGGCCAAGGGGGTGCTCGGTCAAGGTGACTTTCGCGCCGCCGCGGACCTCTTTGCGACCTTTACCCAATCCTATCCTGGCAGCCCGCTAAGCGAGGAAGCCAATTTCAACCGTGGCGAGGCTTTGTCCAAGCTGGACGATACCGCCAATGCGGCGCGGGCCTATCTTGAGGCGTTTTCGGGCAAACCTGACGGGCCTTTTGCCGCCGAGTCGCTGTTGAAGCTTGGGCAGGCGTTGGGCACTTTGGGCCAGACCCCTGATGCTTGCGTGACCTTGGCCGAGGTTGGCAATCGCTTTCCGGGCAGTATTCATGCCACCAATGCTCAGGTGTCGATGCAGGGGCTGGGGTGCCAGTAGGCGCTGCCCCGCCCGATCCTGACGCGCAACTGCTTGAGATTGCAAGCAAGGCTTACCCAGATACCGCGCGCATTGGCGTGATGGTTTCGGGCGGCGGCGATTCTATGGCGCTGTTACATTTGCTGCAGCGCTGCCATCCGGGCCGGGTGGCGGCTTTGACGATTGACCACGGCTTGCGGGCCGAAGCACGGGCCGAGGCCGAGATGGTCGCGGCTTTCTGCGCCGCGCGCGCCATTCCGCATCAGATCAGCCTCTGGCAGCGCAAGGATGTGGCGGGCAATCTGATGGATGCCGCGCGGCGGGCACGGTATCAGATCGCCGAGGCTTGGGCCGTGGCGCAGGATATTGCCCAGATCGCCGTTGGCCACACCGCCGATGATCAGGCCGAGACTTTCTTGATCGGGCTTGCGCGGCAAGCCGGAATTGATGGCTTGTCGGGGATGCGCAGCAGTTGGGGGCAAGGGCAAGTGCAATTCTCGCGGCCCTTGCTGGGCGTGTCGCGCGCGGATTTGCGTGGCTATCTGCGCCGTCATGCGGTCAATTGGGTCGAAGATCCCAGCAATTCTGATCTGCATTACACCCGCGTCAAAGCGCGTAACGCGCTGGCCACACTGGCAGATTTTGGCATCACTGCGACAAAACTTGCCGTGGTTGCCGATAATCTGGAATCCGCGCGCTGGGCGCTTACCCGACAGATGGCCGAGGCGGCACAGGGCTTTGCGCAGACTGCAACCGGTATGTTGACGCTGCCGCGCGAAACTTATCTCGCGCTGCCCGCAGAAATTCAGCGCCGCCTGTTGATCGCGGCGCTGCGATGGATGTCAGGCGCCGCCTATCCGCCGCGCGAGCACGGGCTGGCGGCGGTGCAAACGGCGCTGGCGGCTGGCAAAGATGCCACCCTTGGCGGTGTGCGCTATCGCTGCCATTCTGATGCGATCCAAATTCTCCGCGAGGCCAAAGCAGTTCAGGACATGCAGGTGCCAACAGATCAGCGTTGGGACAATCGCTGGCAGCTTTCCGGCCCGCATGCCCCCGATCTGACGATCGGCGCGCTTGGCGCCGACGGTTTAAGCTGCCTGAAAGCGTGGCGCGACCTTGGCATCCCGCGCGATGCGCTGCTGGTCAGCCCGGCGATCTGGCGGAATCAGACGCTTATTGCCGCACCTGTGGCCGGATTTTCCAACGGTTGGTGCGCAAATTGCAGCCCCAGCTTCGCTTCCTTTGTCTTATCGCATTGAACCCGGCGGACTTATCTCTATCTTAATACCAATCGCCAACACTGGCCCCATTCGGGCCTCCCGGCCAATCAAACGGAGAAGTTCGTGGGTAACGCACGAAACATCGCATTCTGGGTCGTTCTCTTTCTGCTGATCCTCGCGCTTTTTAATCTTTTCAGTGGCGGGCAGACTGCCTCGTCGTCACGCAACGTCGCCTATTCTGAATTTATTCAGCGGGTTGAGGCGGGCGATGTCGCAAGCGTCACACTGGATGGCGAAAGCGTCGTGGTTAAGGCCAAGGACGGCACCTCTTACGCCACCATCGCGCCAAGCGATCCGACCCTGACCGACCGGCTGCTGGGCAAGGGTATTGAAGTCAAAGCCACCAGCCAGCAACAATCGTCGATCCTGTCGCTGATGTCGGTCTGGTTGCCGTTCATCGTGCTGATCGGCGTGTGGATTTTCTTCATGAATCGCATGCAGGGCGGCGGCAAAGGCGGCGCGATGGGCTTTGGCAAATCGCGCGCCAAGCTGTTGACCGAAAAGCAAGGCCGGGTGACGTTTGACGACGTGGCTGGCATTGACGAGGCGAAGGAAGAGCTGGAAGAGATCGTCGAATTCTTGCGCAACCCGCAAAAATTCTCGCGCCTTGGCGGTAAGATTCCGAAGGGGGCGCTGCTGGTTGGCCCTCCGGGCACTGGTAAAACCTTGCTGGCGCGCGCGATTGCGGGCGAGGCGGGCGTGCCGTTCTTCAGTATCTCTGGCTCTGATTTTGTTGAGATGTTTGTGGGTGTTGGTGCAAGCCGCGTCCGCGATATGTTTGAACAAGCTAAGAAAAATGCTCCCTGCATCGTGTTCATCGACGAGATTGACGCCGTGGGCCGCGCGCGTGGCGTCGGCATGGGCGGCGGCAATGACGAGCGCGAGCAGACCTTGAACCAGTTGCTGGTCGAAATGGACGGTTTTGACGCCAATGAAGGCGTGATCATCGTGGCGGCGACCAACCGCAAGGACGTGCTGGACCCAGCTTTGCTGCGCCCCGGCCGGTTTGACCGCACGATCCATGTGCCGAACCCTGATATCAAGGGCCGTGAGAAAATCCTGTCGGTGCATGCGCGCAAAGTGCCGTCTGGCCCCGACGTTGATCTGCGGGTGATTGCACGCGGCACACCGGGATTCTCGGGCGCTGATCTGGCAAACCTGGTGAATGAGGCGGCTTTGCTTGCTGCCCGCGTTGGCCGACGTTTTGTCACCATGGGCGATTTTGAAAACGCCAAAGACAAGGTGATGATGGGGGCGGAGCGCCGCTCGATGGTGCTGACCGACGATCAAAAGTCGAAAACCGCTTATCACGAGGCCGGTCACGCGATTGTTGGCATGGCTTTGCCGAAATGCGACCCGGTCTACAAGGCGACGATCATTCCGCGCGGCAATGCTTTGGGCATGGTGATGAGCCTGCCGGAAATGGATCGTTTGCAGATCCACAAGGACGAGGGCAAGCAGCGCATCGCGATGACCATGGCAGGCAAAGCCGCTGAGATCATCAAATATGGCGAAGAGGGCGTCTCCTCTGGCCCGGTGGGCGATATTCAGCAGGCGACGGGGCTGGCGCGCTCGATGGTGATGCGCTGGGGCATGTCGGATGCGGTTGGCAATATCGACTATTCCGAAGCGCATGACGGCTATGAAGGGCGCACGGGCGGCTTCTCGGTGTCGGTTGATACCAAAATGCTGATCGAGCAAGAGGTCAAAAACCTGATCGACGAAGGCTATCAGACCGCGCGGCGTATTCTGCTGGAACAGGCCGAAGGGTTTGAGCGGCTGGCCAAAGGCTTGCTGGAATATGAAACCCTGACTGGCGAAGAAATTCGCAAAGTGGTCGCGGGCGGCACCCCGGATGCGGCGGATGATGGCATGGGCGAGGGGCCAAGCGGCGGCTCGGGCGTCATCGCGATCCCTAAGACCCGCGCGCGCAAGCCAAAGGCGGTGGAGCCACCTGCTGCCCCGATGGAACCCTCTGCGTGAGGATAGCGCGATAAGATGGCAGCCCCGAAACCTTTCAACGGTTTCGGGGTTTGCATTTGTGGCCCGCCTTGGATGCGATGGCGCGGTTCTGTTCCCGCTGATGCGGGTGTCTTTATGCTAAAGGTCTGATATGGCAGCGATTATCCCCACTGAATTCTATGGCACGATCACTTGGTTGGGCCGGGTGGCTGATCGCGATGCCGCCTTGGAAAGTGCGCCGCTGACCGAGATTTTCGCTGGTTTCGACGGCCCCGCGGGGGAAGCGCATGGCGGCACTAACCGCCCCGCCTGCAGCCGGGTGGCGGCGCTTTACAAACGCAATCTGAACATCCGCAACACCCGGCAGTTTTCTGTGTTGGGGGCGGAGGATCTGGCGCAGATCGCGGCGAACATGGGGCTTGAAACGCTTGACCCTGCGCTGCTGGGAACTTCTTTGGTGATCGCAGGCATCCCTGATTTCAGCCACCTGCCGCCGTCGTCTCGCTTGCAAGCCGAGGGGGGTGCGACCTTGGTGGTTGATATGGAAAACCGCCCTTGCACCTTGCCTGCGCGTCCTATTGAAAACCGCCACAAGGGATTTGGCAAAGCCTTCAAACCCGCAGCACAGGGTCTGCGGGGCTTTACCGCTTGGGTTGAGGCTGAAGGCATGCTGCGGCTGGGCGCCAAGGTCAGGCTTTATGTGCCAGACCAGCCAGCTTGGGCGCATCTGGAAAAGGCGCGCGGCGTCTAACGCTTACACTTGCGGGCCTGTTCGACCTCGCAAGCTGTCGTTTTGGAAAATGCCCTGTGATTGTGGGGCGCATCTGCGCAGTTTTGGCCGCGCAAATGCCTGTCCTGCGTTTTGGACCATATGTTCTATTGGCAGAATATTTTCTTGATGCGTTCCATGCTTTCCGATCGGAAACGCATCAAGGCGAATTTGGCGGGGAAGAAGTCGGAAAAGCGTGTTTGAATTGCTGTTTTCTCCGCTATCACGTCGCCAACGGGACAGCCCGTGCCTCTGGGAGAGAGAAATGGCCTTCAAAACCGACATTGAGATTGCACGCGAAGCCAAGAAAAAGCCGATCATGGAAATCGGTGCGAAACTTGGTATTCCGGCAGAGCATCTGCTGCCCTATGGCCACGACAAGGCCAAGGTCAGCCAAGAGTTCATCAAATCCTTGGCAGATCGCCCGGATGGCAAGCTGATCCTTGTCACCGCGATCAACCCGACCCCTGCCGGCGAAGGCAAAACGACCACCACGGTGGGCCTTGGCGATGGCCTGAACCGCATCGGCAAAAAGGCCGTGGTCTGTATTCGCGAGGCATCTTTGGGCCCGAACTTTGGCATGAAGGGTGGCGCTGCTGGTGGCGGCTATTCCCAAGTTGTGCCGATGGAAGAGATGAACCTGCATTTCACCGGTGACTTCCATGCCATCACCAGCGCCCATAACCTGCTGTCGGCGATGATCGACAACCACATCTATTGGGGCAACAGCCTTGAGATCGACGCCCGCCGCATCGTCTGGCGTCGCGTGATGGACATGAACGACCGCGCTTTGCGGGATATTGTGGTCAACCTTGGCGGCGTGTCGAACGGCTTCCCGCGTCAGACCGGGTTTGACATCACCGTGGCTTCGGAAGTCATGGCGATCCTGTGCCTTTCCAACGACTTGGACGATCTGCAGAAACGTCTGGGCGATATCGTGGTGGCCTACACCCGCGCCAAGACCCCGATCTATGCCCGCGATATCAAGGCTGACGGTGCTATGACCGTGTTGCTGAAAGACGCGATGCAGCCGAACATTGTGCAGACGCTGGAAAACAATCCGGCCTTCGTGCATGGCGGCCCGTTCGCCAACATCGCGCATGGCTGTAACTCTGTCATCGCCACCAAAACCGCGCTGAAGCTGGGCGAATATGTGGTGACCGAGGCTGGTTTTGGCGCTGATTTGGGTGCCGAGAAATTCTTCGACATCAAATGCCGCAAGGCCGGTCTGAAGCCTTCGGCGGCTGTGATCGTGGCCACCGTGCGCGCGATGAAGATGAACGGCGGCGTCGCCAAGGCTGATCTGGGCACCGAGAACGTCGATGCGGTGAAAAAAGGCTGCCCGAATTTGGGCCGTCACATCGGCAACGTCAAAGGCTTTGGCGTGCCGGTTGTGGTTGCGATCAACCACTTCTTCAGCGACACCGATGCCGAAATTGCAGCTGTGAAGGCCTATGTGGCCGAGCAGGGTGCAGAAGCGATCTTGTGCAAACACTGGGCCTTGGGCTCGGAAGGCATTGAAGATCTGGCGAAAAAGGTCGTTCAGATGGCGGAATCTGGCGCTGCGAACTTTGCGCCTTTGTATCCCGACGAGATGCCGCTGTTCCAAAAGCTGCAAACCATCGCCAAGCGGATTTACCATGCCGATGACGTGATCGCCGACAAAGCGATCCGCGATCAGTTGAAAACCTGGGAGGCTGCGGGCTACGGCCATCTGCCGATCTGCGTGGCGAAAACACAATACAGCTTTACCACCGATCCGACCGTGCGCGGCGCGCCCACCGGCCATACCGTGCCCGTGCGTGAAGTGCGGCTGTCGGCGGGTGCTGGCTTTATCGTGGCGATCTGCGGTGAGATCATGACCATGCCGGGTCTGCCGAGGGTGCCGTCGGCTGAGGTGATCCGCCTGAACGCGGATGGCCATGTCGAAGGGCTGTTCTAAGGCTTTGTGAAACAGGCTGGGGCCATTCGTCGCCTTGCCTTTGGGCTGCATCGGATTTAACCCGGTGCCAGCCCAAAGGAGAGCGCGATGAAGGCCCCCGCTGATTGCCAGACGATGCAGGAACTCCGTGTGCAGATCGACGCGCTGGATGCCGAGATTGTCGCAAAACTGGCGCTGCGGGCGGGGTATATCGACCGCGCGATAGAGTTGAAGCAGATCGAATTGCTACCTGCCCGGATTGATGATCGAATCGAGCAGGTGGTGGATCGGGTGCGGGCGCGGGCGGTGGCCGAAGGCTTGGACCCTGCGCTGACAGAAGAGCTTTGGCGGCGGCTGATGGAATGGTCGATTGCCAGAGAAGAACGGGTTTTGGGGCCGGATAGCCCCTGAAAGGGCGCAAGTGACGGCGACGCTGATTGACGGAAAAGCCATTGCCGCGCGGATGCGGGGCGAGACCTTGCAAGAAGCGCGGGCGTTGACCGAATCCGGTTGGGCACCGAAGCTGGTGTCGATCTCGGTGGTCGCCGTATCATTAAAAANGCAAGAAGCGCGGGCGTTGACCGAATCCGGTTGGGCACCGAAGCTGGTGTCGATCTCGGTGGGCGATGTGGCAGCGGCAGAGCTTTATGTGCGCAACCAGCAGCGGCAGGCTCAAGATGCGGGCGTGGGTTTTGAGGCGCGGAATTATCCTGAAAGCATTAGTTTAGAACAACTTACCGGCGTTCTCGCTGGCTTGAACGCCGATCCGCGTGTGAACGGCATCATCATTCAAAGGCCCTTGCCTGCGCATATCCCGGTCAAGGCGCTGCAAAAGGCGGTGCATCCGTTGAAGGATGTGGAAGGCATGCACCCGGCCAGCATCGGCAATATCGTCTATAACGATCTCGCGCTTGGCCCCTGCACGGCTGTGGCGGCGGTGGAAATTCTGAAAACCCTGCCGCTCAAGCTGGAGGGTTTGGATGTTTGCGTGATCGGTCATTCTGAAATCGTCGGCAAGCCGATTGCCTTTCTGATGATGGGGCTGGGCGCGACCGTCACGGTTTGCCACCACATGACCCGGCAAGTTGCCGTGCATAGCCGCGCGGCGGATGCGGTGTTTGTCGCGGTGGGCAAGCCCGGTTTGGTGACGGGCGAGATGCTGAAGCCCGGATCAGCCCTGATCGACATTGGCATCAATCGTGTCGATGGCCGCACGGTGGGCGATGCCGATTTTGAAAGCTGCTCAAAGGTGGCGGGCTGGATCACGCCGGTGCCCGGTGGGGTTGGGCCTGTCACCGTCGCCACCCTGATGAAAAACGCCGTTCTGGCGACGCGCATGCAAATGGACCATTATCGCCACGCCTTCGCGGCGGCGAGCTAGGGAGAGAGAAATGACCGCTAAAGTGATCGACGGCAAAGTTTTCGCAGCAACCGTCCGCGCGCAGGTGCAGGCGCATGTCGCCAAGCTGAAGGCCGATCATGGCATCCAGCCGGGTTTGGCGGTGGTTCTGGTGGGCGAAGATCCGGCGTCTCAGGTCTATGTGCGCAACAAGCACGCCTCGACGATCGAAGTGGGAATGGCATCTTTCGAACATCGCCTGCCTGAGGACACTTCCGAGGCTGATCTGCTGGCCTTGGTCAATTCCTTGAACGGCGATCCGAAAGTTCACGCCATTCTTGTGCAGTTGCCGCTGCCAGCTCATCTAAACTCTGAACTGATTATCAACACGATTGATCCGGCCAAGGACGTTGACGGCTTTCACATTTCCAATGTTGGGCTTTTGGGCACCGGGCAAAAGAGCATGGTGCCCTGTACGCCTCTGGGTTGTCTGATGATGCTGCGCGACCATCATGGAAGTCTAGCGGGGCTGAACGCCGTCGTCGTGGGCCGCAGCAACATCGTCGGCAAGCCGATGGCGCAATTGCTGCTGGGCGACAGCTGCACGGTGACAATTGCACATAGCCGCACCAAGGATCTGGCAGCGGTCTGCCGGGGCGCGGATATTCTGGTTGCAGCGGTGGGTCGCCCGGAAATGATCACCGGCGATTACGTCAAGCCCGGTGCCACGGTGATCGACGTCGGCATCAACCGTATCGAGCGCGATGGCAAGAACAAGCTGGTCGGCGATGTGCACTACGAATCAGCGGCGAAAGTCGTGGGTGCGATCACGCCAGTTCCGGGCGGGGTAGGTCCGATGACCATTGCCTGCCTGCTTGCCAATGCGCTGACAGCCTGCTGCCGCGCCAACGGCCTGCCGGAACCCAAGGGTTTGACGGCCTGAAACCCTTATACTGTTGTCAAAACGCTGCAATTATCCGGCTGAATAATTCGGATGATTGCCACAAAGAAAAGCTGTCGCTAAGGACGGCTCAGTTTTATCAGTTACGCGCCGGAGGCGCATGTTGGGCTTTTTCGCACAGTTCAAAAATGAATTCCGGTCGCGTGTCTCCCTGACCGTCTGGGCGCTGTTGACCTGCTTTCTGGCGGTCACCGGGCCGTTCGGCACCGCGCAGGCGTTTGGCTTTCTCACCCGGCTGGGCTTTTGGGCAATGGTGATGGGAAGCACGATCATCGTGGGATCGTCTGTGCGCGCGATCGTCAAGATCACTCTGGGCCACAAATCCGAACGGGTGCGGGCTTTGGCGATTGCGGCATTGCTCAGTATTGTGATGGCCCCGCTGCTGCAACTGGTAGCATTGCCGGTGCATTTTTACGTCGGAACTGCCATTCCTGAATTGGGTGAGCTGATGATCCTTGTGGCGACGGTGTCGCTTGGCGTCAGCTCGCTGCGTCAAGCGGTGGTGCAACAAGAGCAATCCGCCCCGGCCAAAGCCGATGCTGCGCCGCAAACTCCCGCTTTGCCACGCTTGTTGGCCCGGATTGAACCAGAGATGCGCGGCAGCCTTATCGCGATCTCTGTGCGCGATCATTACGTGGATGTTTTGACCAGTGCGGGCACGATCAGTCTGCTGATGCGGTTCAGCGATGCCATGGCCGAGACGGCTCCGGTGGATGGCGACCAGATTCACCGCTCGCATTGGGTGGCGTGGCATGCTGTGCAGGGGATCGAGCGTGACGGCATCAAGCTGTTCGTGATATTGCCGGGCGAGATGCGACTGCCGGTGTCGAAAAATCACCGCGACAAACTGCTGGCACGTGGTTTGCTGTAACGCAGTGCGGCTTGCTGTCACGTGCCGCGGCCTGCAGCCCTTTCGCGCGGCATTGGCAAGGGAAGGGCGGCTTTGCCGGTGGTGACCGCAAGCGCGTTCGGCTGCATCAGCCCGGCCAAGATCGGATCATGGCTCCACAATCCGCCGGTGTAGCTGCCATAGGCAGGCAGGATCACCCGCGCCGCATCCAGCAAAAAGCAGCGCCGGGCTTGGCCCGCCAGCCGCAATTTCGGGTGGTAATGGCCTGAAATCTCTGGCGTTTCGGCTGTGGCAACATGGCGGAAGGCCAGCGGCCCGATCTGGCATGTGGCACGGTGACTGCCTCCCAGCGCAAACGGGCCTGCATCATGGTTGCCTTCGATCCAAGTCCAGTCGCGTCCCGCCATCAGCCGGGTCAGCCACAGCTGATCGGCGGCATCCATCGCCTCGGCAGCGTGCAGATCGTCGAAACTATCGCCCAGACAGATCACCCGCCGCGCGCCCGAGGCCTCTAGGTCATCGTCCAGCCGCTGCAGGGTGTCGCGCGTCTCGAACGGCGGCAGCAGCCCACCGCCCCGTCGCGCAAGCCGTTCGGATTTGCCGAAATGCAGGTCTGACACCACCAAAAGGCGTTGATCAGGCCAATGCAACGCGCCCGAAGGCAGCGCAGATAAGTCAGCCGAGGCTAGGGTAAAGCGATACATCGCCCGCAGCTTTGCCGCAGCTTGGCAGGCTTGGCAAGCCGTCGATCAAGGGCGCTGGCAACGCCGCCAAGCGGTGGCTCGATGCCCCCCGAGGCGGCCCTTGTTTAGGGACAAGCCGTCAAATCAAGCCGGCATCGCGCATCAGTTGCGCCGCCGCATCCTCGGCCAGACGCTCGCGCCCTGCACCCTCGACCGGAACCCTGCCCATCTCCAAGAACAATGGCGCAGCCAGAGGCGAAGGGCGGTTCAGCCGGACGTGGTCAATCCGGTCGCCAA
This sequence comes from Cypionkella aquatica, assembly GCF_030161095.1. Taxonomy (GTDB): domain Bacteria; phylum Pseudomonadota; class Alphaproteobacteria; order Rhodobacterales; family Rhodobacteraceae; genus Cypionkella; species Cypionkella aquatica. The sequence goes on along the minus strand of NZ_BSPP01000003.1, from coordinate 48,041 downwards.
TGCGTTCCAGCATTGCCTCTAGCCGCGAAAAATCGACCAATCCCCGCATCGCCTCGGCCCTTGTGATCGCCAGCATCAGATGACCCGCATCATATTTGCGCAACGTGTCATACAGAATAGCACTGGAAAACGTCGCCTGCCGCCCCGATTTGCGCCGCCCCTGATGGCTGCGCTCGATCAGCCCCGCGATGATCGCCACATTGCGGAAGGTGCGCTTCATCACCGCATTGCCCCCCAGCCAGCCCTCCAGATCGGCGCGCAGGGTGGCACGGTCCAGCAAGGCGGCGGGATCGGGCACGGCATCCAGGCCCCAGATCATCGTGGCGTAATCAGTGGCGACAAAGCCAAGCGGATGCAGGCCCTGATCCTCCATCCGCTTGGTGGCCAAAAGCCCCAAGGTCTGCTGCGCATTGCGGCCCGCAAAGCCATAGAGCACCAGATACTGCCGCGCCTCATAGCCGAAACTTTCCACCAACAACCGCCCCGGTGCAGGCAAGCGTGAAACCTCGGTCTGCATTGTCAGCCAATCGGCAGTATGGCGCGGCAGGTCAGACCAATCGCCATGCTGGAAGATCTGCAAAATGCGTTCCGAAAGCTGGGTGGAGGTGGCAAATTTCGTGCCCGAGAACACCGCCACCTTGGGGTCGCGCCCCGGTTGCCGCGTGACCTCGACCGTCATTTCGCGCAAACCATCATAGCGCACCACCTGCCCGCCGATCAGAAAGGTGTCGCCGGGGGTCAGGGTGCTGGCAAAGGCTTCTTCAATCTCGCCCAGCGGCGTGCCGCCCAAACGCCCTTTCAGTCGGACTTTCAGGGTTTCAGTGTCGATGATGGTGCCAAGGTTCTGGCGGATCACCACAGCCGCGCGCGGATCGCGCAGCGACCATTTCGCGTCGCGGATCATCAACCGCTGCCATTTGTCATAGGCGCGCAGGGCGTAGCCGCCGGTGGCGACAAAATCCAGACACAGATCGAAGTCGGCACGGCTCAACCCGGCATAGGGGCCTGCGGTGATCACCTCGGCGTAAAGCGCATTGGCATCGAACGGGGCAGCACAAGCGGTGGCAAGGATATGCTGGCACAGCACATCCAGCGGCCCCGGACCGCGCGGCTCGCCGTCCAACTGATGTGCGGCCACGGCTTGCAAGGCCGCCTGACATTCCACCACCTCAAAGCGATTGGCAGGCACGAGCAGTGCCTTGGAGGGCGCGTTGTAGCGGTGATTGGCCCGCCCGATCCGCTGCACCAAGCGTTTGACGTTTTTGGGCGCACCCACTTGAATGACCAGATCGACATCGCCCCAGTCGATGCCCAGATCAAGACTGCCAGTGCAGACAATCGCGCGCAGACGACCCTCGACCATCGCGGCCTCTACCCGGTCGCGTTGCTCACGTGACAGGCTGCCATGATGGATGCCGATGGGCAGGTCTTCGGTGTTGAGCAGCCACAGGCGGTGAAAGAAGATCTCGGCCTGCGCGCGGGTGTTGTGAAAGATCAGTGTGGTCTTGTGGCGTTTGACCTGCTCCAGAATCGCCGGAATGGCGTAATGCGCGCCGTTGCCCGCCCAAGGCGGCGGAGCTTCGGTCACCAGCATCGCAATATCCGGGTCAGGCCCCGGATCGGCCTGCAACACCTGCGTGCCCGCCCCGAGGAAAGCCGCCAGCGCGGGCGGGTCTTCCACTGTCGCCGACAGGCCGACCCGGCGCAACCCCGGCGACAAAGCCGCCAGCCGCGCCAGTTGCAGCATCAACTGATCGCCACGTTTGCTTTCGGCCAGCGCGTGAATTTCATCGACAATCACCCGGCGCAGGCCCGCAAAAATCCGCGGCGCATCCTCGTAACACAGCAGCAAGGCCAGACTTTCCGGCGTGGTCAGCAAGATATGCGGCGGATCGGCGCGCTGCCTCCGGCGTTGGGTATAGGTGGTGTCGCCGGTGCGATCCTCGATGCGGATGGGCAGGCCCGCCCCCTCGACCGGGCGGCGCAGATTGCGCCTTATGTCCGCCGTCAGCGCCTTCAGAGGCGAGATATACAGCGTGTGCAGCCCCTGATGGCGTCCATCCGCCAGTTCTGCCAAGCTGGGCAGAAACCCTGCCAAAGTCTTGCCGCCCCCGGTGGGGGCTACCAGCAAAGTTGACGCATCACCCGCCCGCACCAGCATCGCCCGCTGATGCGGATGCAGGCCCCAGCCTTGGGCATCAAACCAGTCTTGCAAAGCCAGTGGCAAATCCATGTGGCCAACCTAATCCCCGACCGCTCAAAGAAAACCCCTCCGGGCTTTCATACTGGCCAAAAATATCCCCGCCGGAGGCTCCCGACGCCAATGCAATGTCGCGGATGGGCTTGCTGTGGCTGCCTGCGCAGCCTAATCCAATCCCTATGAAAATACTGTTCTTAGGCGATGTGATGGGGCGGGCAGGGCGGGCGGCGATTGTGGATCGTCTGCCGTCGTTGCGCCGTGATTGGGGCCTCGATTTTGTCGTGGTCAATGGCGAGAACGCAAGCCAGGGCGCGGGTCTGACCGCCGAGCATGCGCGGGTGCTGCTGGGCGCGGGCGCGGATTGCCTGACCTTGGGCGATCATGCCTTTGATCAGAAAGACATGCTGCAATTTATCGAACAGGAACCCCGCATCATCCGGCCGTTGAACTTCTCCAAGGTCGCCCCCGGTCGCGGTGTGAAGATCTTTGACGCCACCCAAGGCCGCAAGGTGCTGGTGACCCAAGTGCTGGGCCAAGTGTTCATGAAACGCCCGTTTGATGATCCGTTCAGCGCTGTCGAGACCATCCTGAAAACCCACCGCATGGGAGCGGCGGTGCAGGCGGCGGTGGTCGATGTGCATGCCGAGGCCACGTCGGAGAAAATGGCGATGGGGCATTGGTGCGACGGGCAGGCCAGCCTTGTGGTCGGCACACACACCCATGTGCCCACGGGCGATGCGCAAATCCTGTCCGGGGGCACCGGCTATCTGACCGATGCCGGGATGTGCGGCGACTACAACTCTGTGATCGGGATGGAGAAACTCGAACCGCTGCGCCGCTTTATCACCGGCATGTCCAGCGCGCGCTTTACCCCCGCCGAAGGGCCTGCCACGCTGTCGGGGGCTTACGTTGAAACCGATGACCGCACCGGGAAGGCATTGAAAATCAAGATGATCCGCCAAGGCGGCGTGTTGGAGCAATCTGCGCCATGATGCCAAGCCCCGAGATGCCAAGCCGCACAATGCCGTCCCCCGCGATGCCGCCCCATATCCAGAACGCCCCGAAACGCTGGATGCTGATGCTGATTTTGCTGGGGCTTGGCCTTGGTTGGGGGCTGACGCAGCCCTTGGGCAAGATTGCGGCCTCGACCGGGCACAAGCCGTTCGGGCTGATTTTTTGGCAGTTGACGGTCTGCACGGTTGTGCTGGGCGCGCTGACCCTCTCTCGCGGCAAACGTCTTCCGCTGCGTCGCGATGCGATGCAGTTTTACGTTGTGGTGGCGATTTTGGGCACTTTGGTGCCGAACGCGGCATTGTACACGTCGGTGGCACGGCTGCCGTCGGGGATCATGTCGATCCTGATTTCGATGGTGCCGCTGATCGCGTTTCCGATGGCGATGGCTCTGGGGATGGATAACTTCTCGCGCCGCCGCTTGGCCGGGCTTGGATTGGGGCTGGCCGGGGTGCTGCTGATTGCCTTGCCCAACGCCAGTCTGCCTGATCCCGCAATGGCGGCGTTTTTGCCGGTGGCGATGATCGGCCCGCTGTTTTACGCGATGGAAAGCACTTATGTCGCCAAGACCGGCACTGCGGGCATGGATGCATTGCAGGCGATGTTTGGCGCTTCTTTGGCGGGGTTGATCCTGTGCACGCCGATCATGCTGACACTTGGGCATGGCTTTGCGATGCCCTTGCCACCCGGACCCGCCGAATGGGCGCTGATCGCGTCCTCGGCGCTGCATGCGCTGCTGTATTCGGCGTTTGTGTGGTTGGCGGCCAAGGCGGGGGCGGTGTTCGCCTCGCAATCCAGCTATCTTGTGACCGCATCGGGGGTGATCTGGGCGATGGTTTTGCTGGGTGAACGGTTCAGCCCTTGGGTCTGGGCGGCGGCGGCGGTGATGCTGGCGGGCCTGAGCCTTGTGCAGCCGAAACTGCGGGTGCAAACCCTACAACCGTTGAACGAATAAGGCTTGGTTTGCAGCCGGGGTTGCAGCCACACCCTTGGCTGGTGTAAGGCAACCCATCATCTGAAGAAGCGATCGGAGACGGGTCATGGCAGGCCATTCAAAATGGGCGAACATCCAGCACCGCAAGGGCAAGCAGGATAAAGCCCGCTCGAAAGTGTTCTCGAAACTGGCGAAGGAAATCACCGTCGCGGCGAAGATGGGCATGCCCGATGTGGACATGAACCCGCGTCTGCGGCTGGCGGTGAAGGCGGCCAAGGCCGTGTCGATGCCAAAAGACGTGATCGACCGCGCCATCAAGAAATCGCAGATGGGCGACGGCAACGATTACACCGAAATCCGCTATGAAGGCTACGGCGCAGGCGGCATCGCGATCATGGTCGAAGCGATGACCGACAATTTGAACCGCACGGCATCGGCTGTGCGCAGCTATTTCAGCAAATTCGGCGGCAATATGGGGCAGACCGGCTCTGTGTCGCATGGCTTTGACCGTTTGGGCGAGATTTCCTACCCGGCCTCGGCGGGTTCGGCGGATGACATCATGATGGCGGCACTGGATGCTGGTGCGGATGATGTGGAATCGGATGAAGATGGCCATTGGATCTATTGTGCGGTCGAAAACCTGAACGAGGTTTCCGATGCATTGGAGAAAGCCTTGGGCGAGTCGCTGGAATCCAAGCTGATCTGGAAGGCGCAAGTGCTGACCGAGGTTGATCTGGAAACCGCAACCAAGCTGATGAAGCTGATCGACATGCTGGAAGAGGATGACGATGTGCAAACCGTCACCCACAACTTCGATATGAGCGACGAAGTGGCCGAGCAACTGGCATAAACCCGGAGGGGAAAAACCCCGCCCTAGGAAAATTGAGGAAAGCCGCGCAAACTCTGCGCGGCTTTTTCATATGCTCCCCCTGAAGCGCAGCGCATGCGCGCCTTGGCACATTCTGCATTATCGCAAGAGTGATGGATTGCATCCGATCGCTTGGATTGATACGTTATATTATAACATAACGGAATCAACCCATGCCCCATCTTCCCGTCACTGTCCTGTCCGGCTTTCTCGGCACGGGCAAGACCACGCTTTTGAACCACATCCTGAACAACCGTGATGGTCGCCGGGTGGCGGTGATCGTCAACGATATGTCAGAGGTGAACATCGACGCCGATCTGATCCGCGACGGTTCCACCCTGTCGCGCGCCGAGGAAAAACTGGTCGAGATGACCAACGGCTGCATCTGCTGCACCCTGCGCGATGATCTGTTGATCGAGGTGCGCAAGTTGGCCGCCGAGGGCCGCTTTGACTATCTGCTGATCGAATCCACCGGTATTGCCGAGCCGCTTCCGGTCGCCGCCACCTTTGATTTCCGGGATGAGCACGGCGATAGCCTGTCGGACGTGGCGCGTTTGGATACCATGGTGACGGTGGTGGATGCGCTGAACCTTTTGCGCGATTTCTCCAGCCATGATTTCCTGTCGGACCGGGGCGAAAGCTTGGGCGAGGGCGATCAGCGCACATTGGTCAGCCTGCTGACTGATCAGATTGAATTCGCCAATGTCATCATCCTGAACAAGATTTCAGATGCTGGCCCCGCCCGTGCCGATGCTGCCCGCAAGATTATCCGCGCGCTGAACCCCGATGCACGGTTGATTGAAACCGACCACAGCATCGTCAGCCCGGATGCGATTTTTGACACTGGGCTGTTTGATTTTGACCGCGCGCAGGAACATCCGTTGTGGGCCAAGGAGTTGTATGGCTTCGCGCATCACACGCCGGAAACCGAGGAATACGGCATCCGCTCTTTCGTCTACCGCGCCCGCGCGCCATTTGATCCCGCCCGCATCCATGGTGTGCTGAACGGCGAATTGCCCGGTGTGATCCGCGCCAAGGGGCATTTCTGGATCGCCACCCGCCCGAATATGGCGCTGGAATTCAGCCTTGCCGGGGCATTGTCCAGTGTTACGCCGTTGGGCGGTTGGTGGGCGAGCGTGCCGCGCGAACGCTGGCCCACGCATCCCGACGCCTTGGCCGAAGTAGCGGCGAAATGGGTTGAGCCTTGGGGTGACAGGCGGCAAGAGCTGGTTTTCATTGGCGCAGATATGGATCAAGCCGCGATCACCGCCGCGTTGGATGCAGCTTTGCTGCCCGCCCAAAGCCTTGCGCCAAAGCTATGGGCGAACTTGCCAGATCCGTTCCCAGCTTGGCAGCGGGTGGCGGCAGAATGAGCGCTGCCGCATGAGTGCTGGCAACCTCGCCACCTCGCTGCGCCGCAGCCCGCGCTCTGACACGATGCAAGCCTATGATGCGCTGCCCGCCGAAGCGCGGCGCTGGCTGGCCAGCGCGCATCTGCCGTGGAGCGCGCGTTCCGTCGCCCGGCTTTGGGCGCTTGCATGGCGGGATGCGGGCGGTGATCTGGCCGCCGTCTATGCGCGGATGGATGCGGCGCAAGCCCGCAAACTCGCCCGCGACGCGGCGCAGGTTTGGGGGAGGTGCTATCCGGTAGCGCCTAGTGCTGCGGCACCTGCACGGCGCAGAGTTAAGCCGCAAGTGCCGTTCTGGCAGGCGCTCAATCGTAGATCACGAACCAAGGGCAACGCCTGACCGCCGGGTGGGCGAGCATCAGATATTCTAGGCGCTTTATGCCTCAGCCAACTCCCCAGAAGTTCTAAGCGAGACAGCGCAGAAGCGCCCGCCCGAGGGGGCGGTCAGGCGCTGCCCGGCGGCGCTAAAGCGCCTTTATTCCGGGCGGGAGATTTGCTTGATGGGGGGATGGGGGTTAGCGCGGCAAATGGCAGCGATGCGGACGAAGCGGTCGTTCGCGTCTCACCTGTTCGCCGCCAAAACTCTGTGGTTAAGTCGAGTGATGATGCGAGTTCTGGCACACTTCTCCGTTTTCATTTTCCTGACTGCTATTTCGCAGCTAGGAGGGCTAGCTTGGTTGTTGGCGATTTTCTTTCGGCATCGTGCGATAGTCTTCGTGTCAACCTATATCGTCCTGTCGGCGTCTGCGCTCTGGATTGCCCCGATGTTCGGACGCGAACCACTGCCTTGTCTGTCTAATGAAACCCTTGAAATGCGATCAGTGTTCTATTGCGCGCTGAACAGGCAATACCTGGTTCCTGAGCTTAAGAGCGTCCTGAAAGACTATAGCGCCAAAATGGAAGGTGCTTTCCCCGGCACGAAGACCCTCGTCTTGGACGCAAATTTCCCATTTTTTTCAGGCTTTCCCTTGCTTCCGCATATTTCTCACGATGACGGGCGCAAAGTTGACTTGGCCTACTACTACGAAAGCGATCAAGTGTATTTGCCGGGTGTAACGCGCTCGCCTATCGGGTATTTTGCATTTGAAAATGGTCCGACTGACTGCCCTGATAATGTTTTCACGCTGAGGTGGGACTTGGCTTGGTTGCAGACCATATGGCCTGATTACCAACTGGAACGGATGCGAATGAAAGCCGCACTACAATTGCTTGCCGAAGATAACCGTGTGGGAAAGATATTTATAGAACCGCATCTGAAGCTTAGGTTTGGATTTGATAGCGACAAGATCAGGTTTCAGGGTTGTCGAGCTGCGCGCCACGATGATCACATCCACATCCAGCTCTAACATCTCACCGACAGTTTGGGATCTTTGCGACACAAAAGAAGTCTACTTCATCGGCCTTCTAAAGCAGGCGCGCGGGGTTGACCACAAAACAGAACGAGCCTGCACTACGGCGGGCTGTACTTCGACCCAAACCTAAAAAATCCCTTAAACCCACCACCCCATCTGTTTGATACAAGACACCAAAAAATGGCCCCGGGTTGGGAGTACCGCTAAACCCCCACCAAGACCCGCGCCGCCGCCGCCCGGATTTCACGGGTGAGCGGGGCCAAGGCTGGGGCGGTCAGGCGGCTGAATTGCCAGTGCAGGGCGACATCCAAGGGTGTGTCCGGCACCATTTCTATCAGCGCGCCAGTGGCCAGATGGGGCGCAACCAAAGCCTCGGGGTTCATGCCCCAGCCCAAGCCCGCAAGGCAGGCATCGACGAAGCCCTGACTGCTGGCAAGGCGGTGGCTGGGACGCGCGCGCTTGTTTTGCTTGCCCAGCAGGCGGGCCACCCAATCCTGTTGCAACCGATCCTTGTCGGAAAACGTCAGGCCGGGCGCTGCGGCAAGGCTGGCCTCTGTCACCCCCTGATCCATAAAGCGCGCGATATAGGTGGGCGAGGCCGTGGCGCGGTAGCGCAGCGCCCCCAGCGGGATGGTATCGCAGCCTTGCAACGGGCCGGGGTGGGCGGTGATGGCGGCGGCCACCTCGCCGCGTTTCAGCCAATCTTGGCTGACATCCTGATCGTCGATCACCAGATCGAACAGAAAGCCCGTCGTGGCCGCCAGCGCCGGGATCACCCAAGTCGCCAGACTGTCGGCATTGACCGCGATCCGCAACGTGGCGGGGCGGGGGGACAGCCACGGCAGATCGGTGGCCAAAGTACGCTCCAACAGCGTGACTTCATCGTGGTGCCGGATCATCCGCAGCCCTGCCGGGGTGGCGGTGCAGGGCTGGGCGCGGCGGATCAGCAGGGTGCCCGCCACCTCTTCCAAAGCTTTCAGGCGCTGCGAGATCGCCGAGGCGGTGACATGCAGCTCTGCCGCCGCAAGATCGAAGGAGCCGCGCCGATGCACGGCGGCGAGGGCTGCAAGTTGGGCGGGGTCAAACATTAGCGCGGCTTATCTGATCAGAGAAAGATTAATTTGAGTGAGGACCGCCCCGGCTGCTAGGTCAAGCCGAAACAGGAGGCTGCGATGGCGGGTGAGGCGGATCTGGCGGTTTTGTTGCGGGTGATGCGGCCCGAGTTGCACGCGCAAGCCTATGGCTATGCGGTCAGCGATCAGGCCATCGCGGGGGCGTTTGCGCAGATTTGCGAGGCAGAGGGGATGACGGTTATCGCAGAGGTTGCCGTTCTGGCGGCCGCGGGGATTGCGGTGCTGGCGCATTGGGCCCGGATCACATTGACGGTTCATTCCGACCTTGCTGCGGTGGGGCTGACGGCGGCGATTGCGCGGGCTTTGGCGGCGGAAGGCATCAGCGCCAATGTGGTGGCGGGGTTTTATCATGATCATGTGTTGGTCCCGTGGGAGCGGCGGGGCGATGCGATGGCGGCTTTGCGGGGATTGAGTGATGTTTGAGGCGGCGATTCAGGGCTATCTGGTGGCCCTTAGCCTGATCCTTGCGATCGGGGCGCAGAATGCGTTTGTGCTGCGGCAAGGGTTGCGGCGCGAGCATGTCGGCGTGGTGGTGCTGGCCTGTGCCATCTCGGATGCGGTTTTGATCGCGCTGGGGGTGTCGGGGTTTGGCGTGATCTCGGGGGCGGTGCCGTGGTTTGCCGAGGCGATGCGCTGGGGCGGCGTGGTGTTTCTGGTCGTCTATGGCGGCTTGCGGTTTCGCGCGGCGCTGGCGGGAGGGGAGGCATTGCAGCCGGGCGATGGGCCTGCGGTGTCGGTGTCAAAGGTGCTGACGACGGTGCTGGTGCTGACTTGGGCCAATCCGCATGTCTACTTGGATACCGTGGTGTTGCTGGGCTCGATCTCGGCGCAATATCCGGGGCATCGTCTGGCGTTTGGGGTGGCGGCGGCGGCGGGGAGTTTCAGCTTTTTCACCGCGCTGGGGTATGGCGCGCGGTTGCTGGCGCCGGTGTTTGCCAATCCAAAGGCTTGGGTGGTGCTAGAGGTGATCGTGGGCGTGACGATGTGGAGCATCGCGCTGGGGCTTGCCATTGGCGGCTAGGCTTGCTTGATGGCGGCCATGAATATGACCGATTTGGGACGGCCCCGCGAAGGGGTGATGTGGATGGTGCTGTCGGGACTTTCCTTTGTGGGGGTCAACGGCATTGTGCGCTATCTGGGCACCGATCTGCCTGCCGCGCAGTCGGCGTTTTTACGCTTTGCCTTTGGCGTTGTGTTTCTGGCTCCGGTGTTGCCGGGGATGCTGCGGGGGCTGAGCGGGCAGGCTTTGGCGCTGTTTGCCTGGCGTGGGGTGGCGCATACGATTGCGGTGCTGTTCTGGTTTTATGCGATGGCGCGCATCCCGGTCGCGCATGCGACGGCGATTGGCTATCTGAACCCGGTTTTGATGCTGATTGCCGGGGCGGTTATTCTGCACGAGCCGTTGTCGGTGCGGCGGATCATGGCTGTGGCGGTGGCGCTGATCGGCGCGCTGATCGTGCTGCGGCCCGGCGTGCAGGCGCTGAACATGGGGCATCTGAGCCAGATCGGGGCCTCGGTGTTTTTCTGCGGCAGCTATTTGTTTGCCAAGCGCCTGACGGGTTTGGCGAGCGCATCGGTGATCGTCGCGATGATGTCGGTGACGGTGACGATTGGGCTGGCCCCTTTGGCGTGGTGGGTCTGGGTGCCGGTGACTTGGGCGCAGCTGGGCTGGCTTGCGATTGTGGCGGGCTGTGCGACCTCGGGGCATTATTGCATGACGCGGGCGTTTCGCGCGGCTCCGCTGACCGTGACGCAGCCGGTGACGTTTTTGACGCTGATCTGGGCAACGCTGGTCGGGGCATTGCTGTTTGACGAGGCAGTGGATGTGTTCGTGCTGCTGGGCGGGGCGATGATCATTGGCGCGATCACGTTCGTTACGTGGAAGGATGAAGCTGCGCGCGGACAGGCGCGGCGGGGCGGTGTGCAGGGCGGGCTGGACGCCGAGGCTTTGCGCGGCGATTGAGCGGCGTTTGGCCTTGGGATTCTGTCCCAGCTGGGACAAATTTCTGTAGGTGGTGGATTGTGAAAATCTGACCACATCATCTGGATATTTCGTCGGGTTTTGGGCGGTGCGGGCGCTGCGCATCACAGGGTGTCGGCGCGACCAAGCCCCACCCGATTGCGGGGATTTGGCCATGGTGCTGCCAGCGCGCGCTGTGGTTTATCGGTGTTAATGGGTTTTTCATAGCTTCTGCCTCCATGAGCGTTCTCGCGGAGGTTATAGATGCCCGATACTTCAACGATCCTGTCGTTGCCCCTGATCCAACCCGCACAAGCGCAAAAGCATGTGACACATAACGAGGCGCTGCGGCTGCTCGATTTGATGGTGCAGTTGGCAGTCCAGAGCCGCGCGGTGACGGATCCGCCGGTAAGCCCAAGCTTGGGCGACCGCTATATCGTGCCGGTCGGGGCCAGTGGGGTCTGGGCAGGGCAAGCGGGCAAGATCGCGGTGTTTGAGACCGGGGTGTGGCAGTTCATCACACCGCTTGCGGGTTGGCAGGCCTATGTGCTGGCCGAGGCTGGCATGGTCAGCTTTAACGGCGCCGCTTGGGTGGGTCTGGCCGAGGGGCCGCTGGGCGTTGCGCAGTTGGGAGTTTCGGCGACGGCGGATGCAACCAACCGGCTGGTGGTGTCGTCGGCGGCCTCGCTGTTTGACCATGCCGGGGCCGGGCATCTGATGAAGCTGAACAAAGCCACGGCGGCGGACACGGCCAGTCTGGCGTTTCAGACCGGATATTCCAGCCGCGCGCTGCTGGGCACCCAAGGCTCGGATGATCTGGCGCTGAAGGTCTCGGCGGATGGCAGCGGGTTTCTGGATGCGGTGACGGTGGCGGCGGCGACGGGATATGTGGCACTGCCGCAGGGCATGTTGGCCAACGGCTTTAGCCTGCGCGACACCAGCGATCCAAGCAAGCGGGCGACATTCTCGGTGGCGTCGGTCAGCACCGGGACAACGCGCAGCTATACGTTGCCCAATGGCTCCACCGAGTTGGCGGGGCTGTCGTTGACGCAGACCTTTACGGGCAGCAAGACATTCTCGGGCAGCTTTACGATCAGCGGGGCTGTGGCTAGCCTTGGCACCTCGACCGCAAACAGCACCTACAGCGTTGGCGGCGGGGCGACCTCATCGGGGAATACTTCAACGGTCAATCTGGGCACGGGTGGGGTCAGCGGTTCGACCACGGTGGTCAATATCGGTTCGGCTGTGGCGGGGGCATTGGGGGCGGTGGTGATCAACGCGCCCACTGTCACCTTTGCCGCGAGTGTGACCGGCATTGCCGCGCCCAATGCGACGGTGACGGCGGATGCGCTGGGCCTGGGGGGCGCTACGCCGGATGCAACCAACCGCCTGTCGGTGAACGCGGCGGCGACGCTGCTGAACCATGCAGGTGCCGGGCATCAGTTGAAGCTGAACAAGGCGGCGGCGGCGCAGACCGCAAGCCTGACGTTTCAGACCGGCTTTTCGGGGCGGGCCGAGATGGGCACCACCGGATCGGATGATTTCGCCATCAAGGTCAGCCCGGACGGGTCCAGCTTTTACACAGCGCTGACGGTGGCCCGTGCGACGGGGCAGGTCAGTCTGCCGCAGGTGTTGAACCTGGGCGGGCAGGCGGCAGACCCGGTCAGCCCAGCCAATGGCATGGTTTGGCTGAACACCACCAGCGGGCAGATCAAGCTGCGCAGCGCCGGGGTCAGCCATGTCATCGGCGCGGGCGGCGGTGTCAGTGACGGCGACAAGGGCGATGTCATCGTCTCGGGCGCAGGTGCGGTCTGGGCGCTGAACCCGGCGAGTAAATACGGCGTGCAGGTCGCGTTGAACCAACAATCTTTCGTCAACTAGGAGAGCGGCAATGCCCGGCAATACTTCCCCGATTTTCTCAAAAGTCGCCCGCATCGAATGGGTGAACGCGCTGACCGCTGCCAATACCGCCAAGGATGGCACCGGCACCGTCGCCACAGTGTTCACGGCAGAGGCGAGCAATGGCTCGTATCTGCAAAAGCTGGTGGTGCGGCCGCGTGGCACCAATGTGGCAAGCGTGCTGCGGGTGTTTCTGAACAATGGCGCCAGCAATGCGACCGCCACCAACAATGTGCTGATCGCCGAGCTGTCGCTGCCCGCGACCACGCTGTCGGAAGTGGCGGCGCTGTCGGGCAACGAGTTGCCGCTGAATATCCCGGTGCCGCCGGGGTATATGGTCAATCTGACTTTGGGCACGGCGGTGGCGGGCGGCTATGCGGTGGCGGGTTTCGGGGGGGATTACTGATGAGTTTTCCGCATTTCCTGCCGCGTGAGGCGGGACAGACCCGGCGGTTTGATCCGGTGGGGGCGGCGGGGCAGTGGCAAAGCTATACGCTGCCTTTGGGGGCGGTGCTGCTGGAGATCGTGCTGGTGGGCGGCGGCGGTGGCGGCGGCGCGGGCTTTGCCGCCGCGGCGGCCTCGGCACGGGGTGGTGGTGGTGGCGGCGGTGCGGGGGCGGTGTCGCGCATCGTGGTGCCTGCAGCGCTGCTGCCCGGCACGCTATTCGTTGCGGTGGGGGCAGGCGGCGCGGCGGCGGCGGCGGGCGGGGCCTCGACCGTCAGCTTTGCCCCGGTTGCGGTTGCGGCGAGCATGCTTGCCAGCGCCAATGGCGGCGGCGCCGGTGGCACGGGGACGGCGGCGGCGGTTGGGGCTGCGGGGGCTGCTGGCAGCGTCACATCCGGCGGGGCCTATTCGGCGCTGGGCAGTTTCATCAGCATCGCGGGGCAAGCTGGTGCTGCGGGCGGGGCGGTCGCCGGGGCGGCAGGGGCTGCGGTAAGCTTTGGTGGATCGAATATCTTCACCAGTGGCGGCGCGGGCGGGGGTGGCACCACCTCGGCCGATTTCGCGGGGGGCGCGGTGACGGGCGCGGGGTTATGCCCAACCTTGGCGGGAGGTCCGGCGGGCAGCACTGCGGGCGCGGCAGGCTATGAGCTGTGGTCGCCGCCGACGTTCTGCGGCGGCTCGGGCGGGGGCGCGTCGAACGCAGGCGGAGGCGGCGCTGGCGGTGCGGGCGGTCGCGGCTCGGGCGGTGGTGGCGGTGGTGGCGGGGTCACGGCGGGGCAGGGCGGTCGTGGTGGCGACGGCTTTGTGCTGATCACCTGCCTTGCCTGACAGCGGTTTAGCCAAACAACGGTGGTTTATCGAAACAACGGGCCGCAGGGGAAACCCTGCGGCCCGTTGCCTTGCGCATCGCGGTCTTGCGGGCCGTTACCCTGCAGCTTTCCGCTTGATTTTCCACGCTTTGATTGTTCGCGGATTTGACACAACCGCGCTGGCTGCCTAAGACGGCTTAGGAACAGCCAGGAGTGTTGGCATGAAGATTGCGATGATCGGAACCGGCTATGTCGGCTTGGTTTCGGGGGTGTGTTTCTCGGATTTCGGGCATGAGGTGATCTGCGTCGATAAAGATCCGGGCAAGATTGACCGGCTGAACGCGGGCGAGGTGCCGATCTTTGAACCCGGCTTGCAAGCCTTGATGGCCAAGAACGTGGCCGCAGGCCGGTTGTCGTTCACGCTCGATCTGGCCGAAGCGGTGGCGGGTGCGGATGCGGTGTTCATCGCAGTCGGCACGCCCACCCGGCGTGGCGATGGCCATGCCGATCTGACCTATGTGATGGCGGCAGCAGCGGAAATTGGCCGGGCGCTGACGGGTTACACGGTGATCGTGACGAAATCGACGGTGCCGGTTGGCACCAATCGCAAGGTCGCCGAAGCCGCAGCGGAAGCCAACCCGGATGCAAAGTTCGATGTGGCCTCGAACCCCGAATTCCTGCGTGAGGGGGCTGCGATCGACGATTTCATGCGGCCTGACCGCGTGGTTGTGGGCGTTGAAAGCCCGCGTGCGCGCAAGGTGATGGCCGATATCTATCGCCCGCTGTTCCTGCGCGAATTCCCGGTGGTTTATACCGGGCTCGAGTCCGCCGAGATGATCAAATACGCGGCCAACGCCTTCCTTGCCGCAAAGATTACCTTCATCAATGAAATCGCGGCTTTGTGCGAGAAAGTTGGCGCTGATATCAAGGATGTGTCGAAAGGCATGGGGATGGATGGCCGCATCGGCAATAAATTCCTGCATGCAGGCCCCGGCTATGGTGGGTCGTGTTTTCCCAAAGATACCATGGCTTTGGCCCGCATGGGTCAGGATTATGCCGTGCCGATGCAGATCACTGAAACCGTGATCAAGGTGAACGATGAGATCAAGCGCCGGATGATCGACAAGATTGTCGATCTGTGTGACGGCAGCGTCAACGGCAAGATCGTCACAGTGCTGGGCGTCACCTTCAAGCCCAACACCGACGATATGCGCGACGCGCCCAGCCTGACCATCGTGCCTGCTTTGGTCGGTGCGGGGGCTAAGGTCCGCGTGGTCGATCCGCAGGGCCAACGCGAGGGTGAGGCCTTGCTGCCGGGTGTCAAATGGCTCGACAGCCCTTATCAGGCGGCCTCGGGCGCGCATCTGGTGGTGCTGTTGACCGAGTGGAACGAGTTCCGCGCGCTTGATCTTGGCAAGCTGGCGAAAAAGATGGAGACCCCGCGCATGGCCGATCTGCGCAACATCTATTCGCTTGCCGAGGCGACCGAGGCCGGGTTTGAAACCTATGCGGCGGTCGGGCGCTAAGGCGCGGCTTGCCGGAAAACGCGGCTGCAAAGGTCCGGTGCATCAGATGATTGCGCTGGACGCGGGCGGCTTAATACTTTTTTAGTCGCGGCAGTCTTGGCGGCGAAGGTCAGTGGTGCAGATGCAGAAACATGTGTTGGTGACGGGTGGAGCGGGCTATATCGGCGCGCATGCCTGCAAGGTTCTGGCCCGCGCGGGCTTTGTGCCGGTGGTGTTTGACAATCTGTCGACCGGCTGGGCAGAAGCGGTGAAATTCGGCCCGTTTGTGCAGGGCGATCTGCTGGACCGCGCCAGCATTGACGCGGCGTTCCACCAGTATCGCCCGGTGGCGGTGATGCATTTTGCCGCGCTGTCGCTGGTGGGCGAGTCGATGTCCGATCCGGGGCGGTATTGGCGCACCAATGTCAACGGCTCGCTCAATCTGATCGAGGCGGCGGTGCAGGCGGGCTGCATGAATTTCGTGTTCTCATCGACCTGTGCCACTTATGGCGACCAAGACGGCGTTGTGCTGGATGAGGACACGCCGCAGCATCCGATCAATTCTTATGGCGCGTCGAAAAAGGCCATCGAGGAGATGCTGAAGAATTTCGGGGCAGCTTATGGGCTGAACCATGTGATCTTTCGCTATTTCAACGTCGCGGGCGCTGATCCTGATGGCGAAATCGGCGAACAGCATCGCCCGGAAACCCATCTGATCCCGTTGATGCTGGATGCAATCGAGGGCCGTCGCCCGGCGCTGACGGTGTTCGGGCAGGATTATCCGACGCCGGACGGCACCTGTGTGCGCGATTATGTGCATGTGATGGATCTGGCAGATGCGCATGTCAAAGGCATGAACTGGCTGCTTGACGGGCGCGGCAACCGCGCGTTCAACCTTGGCACCGGACATGGCTTTTCGGTCCGGCAAGTGATTGACGCCAGCCGCAGCGTCACCAACCGCGATGTGCCGATCGTGCAAGGCCCGCGCCGTGCGGGGGATGCGGCGGCGCTGGTGTCGGGCTCGGACCGAGCACGCGCGGAACTGGGCTGGGAGCCGCACCGCTCGACCCTGCCCGAGATGATCCGGGATGCGTTGGGCTGGAGCCAGAAGCCGGGGTTCCTGCGTTGAGGTTTTGCGAAAGCAGATGAACGTCCCGAAGCCGCCACGGACTTGATCCGGGGCCTCTGCCTGGCCGTGGCTGACCCATGAGGCCCCGGATCAAGTCCGGGGCGGCTTCGGGAAATCTGGGCCGAGGGGGCGGTGACAGGGTTACCGGACGACGCGGTAATCGCGCGCTTGGCTGGACAGACGGGCTGCATCCACCGCTGGCACATCGGCCACCAGCAAGGCCGGCCCCATCCCAGCTTGCGCCAGCACATCGCCATCCGCGCCGACGATCAACGAGCCGCCGGCATAGTTTAGATCACCCTCGATCCCGCAATAATTGGCATACACAATCGTCATGCCATGATTGGCCGCCATCGCGGGCACGGTGGCGCGCATCACATGGGTGTAGGGCAGCATATTGGCGGTCGGCACCAGCAGCACCGTAACCCCCGCCGCCGCCAAGGCCGCGATATGGGGGGCAAATTCGACATCATAGCAGATCAGCAGCGCTGCCTTGTGCCCGGCCAGATCGAAGCTGACGTAAGCGTCGCCGGATTGGTAGATCGACGCCTCGCGCGCGCCATAAAGCTGGATCTTGCGGTAATGCGCCAGTTCCGCCCCATCTGGTCCCAGGGCCAAGGCCGCGTTGTAGATCGCATCGCCGTCACGCTCGGCATAGCCAAACACCAGACCACAGTTTGCGGCGCGGCAGGCCGCAGCCAGCCGATCCTGCCAAGCGTCACCCCGCGCCAGTGCCAGTGCCGCAATCGCATCGCTGTTGTAGCCCGGCGCGAAACTTTCCGGCACCACCAGCACATTGGCCCCCGCAGCACCGGCTGCGCGCAAGCCATGCTCTGCCGCAGCGAAAGCCGCAGCACAATCTCCGGCGGGCGAGGCGGCTTGCATCAAGGCAAGGCGAAGGTCTGGCATCGTGGGCTCCTGCGTTGGTTTGGCCGCATCATGGCGCGGCGCGCGCGCGGTGTCACCCCGCCAGCATTGACTTTCTGCGGCGGGTTTCCTCATCTGGCACAAAGCTGAAAGGTTTCCCGTGCCGCCCCGCCACACTCTGATTTCCAGCGTCAAGGACGAAGGCCCGTTTCTGCTGGAATGGGTGGCGCATCATCTGGTGTTGGGATTTGAGCGCATCTTCATCGCGTCGAACGATTGCAGCGATGGCTCGGATCGGTTGTTGGCGGCATTGGATGGCGCGGGCTATATCGGCCATGTCCCGAACAAGCTGAAACCCGGCGATATTCCGCAGCACGCGGGCTATGAGAAAATCCGCCGGCTGCATGATATTGATGGCAGTGACTGGCTGATGATGTTGGATGCCGATGAATTTCTGAATGTGCATGTCGGCGATCACCGGGTCGGCGATCTGACCGAGCGGGCCGCGCCGGATGTCGATGTGATCGCGCTGAACGGGATGTTTTTCACCAGTCAACCGGTGCCGCGCTGGCAGCCGGGGCTGGTATGTCCGCAGTTCACCCAGCGCATTGCCACCCATCACAAGGCCAATGCCGCGCTGAAAACCCTGACCCGGAATCCGGCGCGGTTTCGCAGTATCCACAATCACAGCATGGTCGGCTTCAAAGAGAATACCCCGTTGCAGGTGCTGTGGGGCGACGGCACCCGCAGCAAGACCGACCCCAGCCTGCCGCTGTGGCGGCAGTTGCGCAATGGCGAGGTGAAAGCGGTGTCGCACCGTCTGGCGCATTACAACCATTACGGCCTGAAAGCCCCCGACAGCTTTGCGTTGCGGCGCAGTCGGGGTCGGGGGGCGGTGCCGGAGACCAATGCCGAAACCGCCCGCCACACCGAGGCTTACTTTGCCGAGCGCAATCAGCCTGCGGGCGAGGATCACTCGATTGCCCGTTACAGCGCCGAGGTGCAGGCGCTGATTGCCGAGATGTTGCAGCATCAAAAGATCAGCCGCCGCCAGCGCCGCTGCGAGCAGGCCTATGCTGCGCTGTTGCAGGGTCTTGGCGCCTGAGTGGTCCGGCAGGGCCAGGTGTTCCCACAGCGCGAGTTATTCTGAAAAGCCAGTTATTCTGAAACCGTCAGCAGATCGCGGCCATGATCGGCGCTGCAATGGGCGTGGTTGCCCAGCACTTCGATCACCCGACATTCGGCAATCGTGCCGCCAGCGCAATGATCGACCATCCGCTCTAACTCGGTTTTCAGGGCCAACAGGCGGGTAATCCGGCCCTCGACCGCCAAGAGCTGGGTGCGGGCGATGGCATCGACTTCGGCGCAGGATTGCTCGGGGCGGTCGGACAGGCCCAGCAGATCGCGGATGGCCTCTAGGGGAAAGCCCAGATCGCGGGCATGGCGGATGAAGGCCAGCCGCTCTTGCGTGGCGCGGGTGTAAAGGCGCTGATTGCCCGCCGAGCGATCCGCAGCGGGCAGCAGGCCGATCTGTTCGTAATAGCGGATCGTTGGCACTTTCACGCCAGAGGCACGGCCCAATTTTCCGATGGTCAGCATGATTTACCTCTTGAACCTATAGTTGCTAGAGACATTAGCTATGCTGAAGCGCCGATTCAAGATGGGCAAAAAAGAGGAAGGCAAATCAGATGACACAACCGAACACCCGCCACGACTGGACCATCTCGGGCATGGATTGCGCGTCTTGTGCTGCCAAGATCACCAAGGCGCTAGAGCGTTTGCCGGGGGTGTCGCAGGTGCAGGTCGGGGTGATGTCAGAAAAACTGAGCCTGCATTTGCAGCCGGATGGCACTGGACCAGAGGCGATTGAGGCGGCGGTGAAAAAGCTGGGTTACGGCATCGCGGTGCAGGGGCAGGCCCCGGCGCAGCGCAAGGTTGTGTTGCCGGGGGGTGATATGGGGCAGGATCATGCAGGCCACGACCACGGTGGCGGCGACCACGATCATGCCGGCCATGACCACGGCGGTGACGATGACGGCGGCCACGATCACGGCGCCGCCGGACACAGCCATACGCATGGGTCTGACCCTGCGGATCGCGGCAAAAGCTGGTATCAGACCGCCAAGGGCAGTCTTGTGATCTCGACCGGGCTGCTGCTGGCGGCGGCTTGGGGCGTGCGCGCCTTTGCCTCTGAGCAAATTGCGGCTTGGGCGTTCATTGCGGCGTGCTTGATCGGGGTGGCTCCGGTCGCAATGCGGGCGTTTGCGGCCCTGCGTGCAGGGATTCCCTTTACGATTGAGGCGCTTATGACCATTGCCGCCATCGGCGCGCTGTTCATTGGTGCCGCCGAGGAAGCCGCGATGGTGGTGTTTTTGTTCGCCATCGGCGAGGTGCTGGAAGGCGTTGCCGCGGATCGGGCGCGGGCGTCGATCCGGGCTTTGGCCGATCTGGTGCCGAAAACCGCGCTGCTTGACGAAGCGGGCGTCACGCGTGAGGTCGATGCCGCCCAGTTGCAGATCGGCCAGCGCGTGTTGGTGCGCCCCGGCGACCGTATTCCTGCGGATGGTGTGATCGCGGAAGGCAGCTCGGGCATCGACGAAAGCCCGGTGACCGGCGAGTCGATGCCGAAAACCAAAGGCCCCGGTGATGCGGTGTTCGCAGGCTCGATCAATGCCGAGGCGGCGCTGCGGATCACCGTCAGCAAAGCCGCCGAGGATAACACCATCGCCCGCATCATAGCACTTGTTGAAGAGGCCGAAGCCGCCCGCGCCCCGACAGAGCGGTTCATTGACCGGTTCAGCCGGATTTACATGCCGCTGATCACTTTGCTGGCGGCACTGGTCGCGGTGGTGCCGCCGCTGGTGTTCGGGCAGGTTTGGGAGGTTTGGATTTATCGCGGCCTGTCTTTGCTGCTGATCGGTTGCCCCTGTGCGCTGGTGATCTCTGTCCCGGCCTCGATCGCCTCGGCGCTGTCGACGGGCGCGCGGCGGGGGATTTTGATGAAGGGCGGCTCGGTGATCGAGGCGGTGGCGGGCGTGTCGCGGGTGGCGTTTGACAAGACCGGAACGCTGACGGCGGGCAGCCCTGCGGTGACCGATCTGGTGGTGCTTGGCGGTGATGAGGCCGCGCTGTTGTCGGTGGCGGCGGGGGTTGAACACGGCTCTGGCCATCCGCTGGCGCTGGCGATCATGGCGCGGGCGGCGGCGGCGGGGATTGCCACGCCCGAAGCCCGCGATGCCAAGGCGCTGATCGGGCAGGGGGCCGAAGCTGTGGTGGATGGCGCGCGCGCTTGGATCGCCTCGCCACGATTTGCGGCGGCGCAGGGCGTGTTGGATGATGCCGCGATGGCGCGGGCCAATGCGCTGGAGGCCGAGGGCAAAACCGTGGTGGTGGTGTTCCGCGAAGGCGTGGCGCAGGGCCTGATCGCGTTGGGTCTGATCGCGCTGCGCGACGAACCGCGTCGCGATGCGATTGCGGCGGTGGCCGAACTGCAAGCGCTGGGCGTCAGCGCTGTGATGCTGACCGGCGACAACGCCCGCACCGGGGCTGCAATTGCCGCCGTGCTGGGGATGGAGCATCGCGCCGAACTGATGCCCGATGACAAAGTGCGCGAAATCAAGGCGATGGCGAGCGCGGGCGGCGTGATGATGGTGGGCGACGGCATCAATGACGCGCCCGCGCTGGCTGCGGCCTCGGTCGGGGTGGCGATGGGGTCTGGCAGTGATGTGGCGCTGGAAACCGCCAGTGCCGCCCTGCTGCGCAACCGCGTTACCGATGCCGCAGCGATGATCCGGCTGGCGCGCGCGGCGATGGGCAATATCCGCCAGAACGTCGCCATCGCTTTGGGGCTGAAAGCGGTGTTTCTGATCACCACCGTGCTGGGCCTGACCGGGCTGTGGTTGGCGATCATGGCAGACACCGGGGCCACCGTGCTGGTGACGCTGAACGCGCTGCGCTTGCTTCGGTTCAACCCCGAAGCGCGCTAGGCCGCGCAAAGCGCCTGCTTGGGCCAGGGGCAGCTGCTTAGATTAGGGGCAAAAGCCCAACCGCTAAGCACGCTGGGCTGAACTGCGCCACTGTCACACCCTGCGCGCAGTTTCCCTTAGGGCAGAACCGCTTGCAGTGCGCCGAACATCGGCCTGACCACTGGACAGAGCCTGTTTCCCATGTAAGCTCTCGGCATCTGTCGGGAGGAGCGCGACAGCAGGTTTGCCTGACATAAGACATATGACCACAACCGGGAGGAATTCATGGATCGTCGTTCATTCTTAACCAAAGCGGCCATTGGCGGCGTTGGCGCCGCTGCGGCCACCACTTTGGCTGCCCCTGCGATTGCGCAGGCTGCGCCGAAAGTGACGTGGCGCTTGACCTCGTCTTTCCCGAAATCGCTCGACACGATCTATGGCGGGGCCGAGGTGTTGGCCAAGCGGCTGTCCGAGGCCACCGATGGCAATTTCACCATTCAGGTGTTTGCGGCGGGTGAACTTGTGCCCGGTCTGCAAGCCGCCGATGAAGTCACCGCGGGCAATATCGAGGCCTGCCATACGGTCGGCTATTACTATTGGGGCAAAGATCCCAGCTGGGCGGTGGCGGCTGCGGTGCCGTTCGGGTTGTCGGCGCGCGGGCATAACGCTTGGCAATACCACGGCGGCGGCATTGATCTGTATAACGAATTCCTTGCAACCCAGAACATCGTGGCTTTGCCGGGTGGCAACACTGGCGTGCAGATGGGCGGCTGGTTCCGTAAGGAAATCAACACCGTGGCCGATATGCAGGGCCTGAAGATGCGGGTTGGCGGCTTTGCTGGCAAGGTGATGGAAAAGCTGGGCGTGGTGCCGCAGCAGATCGCGGGCGGTGACATCTATCCGGCGCTGGAAAAAGGCACGATTGATGGCGCGGAATGGGTTGGCCCCTATGATGACGAGAAGCTCGGCTTCCAGAAAGTCGCACCCTATTACTACTATCCCGGCTGGTGGGAAGGCGGCCCGACCGTGCATTTCATGTTCAACAAGGCAGCTTATGACGGTCTGACGCCTGCGTATCAGTCGCTGCTGCGCTCGCTTTGCCAAGGCGTCGATGCCGATATGCTGCAGAAATACGATTACAAAAACCCGACGGCGATCAAATCGCTGGTGGCCAATGGCGCGCAGCTGCGCCCGTTCAGCCCCGAGATTCTGGAAGCCTGCTTTGTTGCCGCCAATGAGGTTTATGCCGAGATGGAGGCGACAAACCCGACCTTTGCCAAGCTGTGGGGGTCGATCAAGGCTTTCCGGTCCGAGCATTACACTTGGTCGCAGATCGCGGAATACAACTATGACACCTTCATGATGACCCAGCAGAACGCGGGCAAGCTGTAAGGTTTCGCAAGGATCAAACCCCCGGTGGCTTTCGGGCCATCGGGGGTTTTTCTTTGTGACAGGTTGTGCAGACATGAAAACGGCGGCCCGATCAGGGGCCGCCGTTTTCATTCAGTCCCGCAGTCAGGGCGCGGGCTGGGCCGGATCAGGCTGCCCGATGGCCGGTGCGCCCAAAGCAGGTGCCCCCAAGGCAGGTGCGCCAACAGCTGGAGCACCAACAGCCGGAGCACCAACGGCAGGTGCGCCCAAAGCAGGTGCGCCCAAAGCCGGAGCACCGATCTTTGGTTGCCCCAAGCCGCCGCCACCCAAACCACCGGCGCCCAGTTTGGGCATTTGCGGCAAGGTGATCGTGACATTGTTGGTATCAACCGGGGCTGCCTTGTAATGCATCACCAGTTGCGGGAAGCCGATCACCACGCCCACCATCACCACCTGAATGACCACAAACGGCACCGCCCCCCAGTAAATCTGCCCCGTGGTAACGGGCGCTGTTTTCTTGCCTGTCACCTTGTCCAGATAGGGAAGACGCGGAGCGACCGAGCGCAGGTAGAACAGCGCAAAGCCAAAAGGCGGGTGCATGAACGAGGTCTGCATGTTGACCCCCAGAATGATCCCCAGCCAGACCAGATCAATCCCCAAAGCCTGCGCTGGGGCCACGAGCAATGGCACGATGATGAAGGCAAGCTCGAAGAAATCGAGGAAAAACGCCAGCAGAAACACCAGAATAGAGATCACGATCAGAAAGCCGGTCTGGCCTCCGGGCAGGGAGGTCAGCAGATGCTCTACCCACAAATGGCCGTTCACGCCGTAAAAGGTCAGCGAAAACACCCGCGCGCCGATCAGAATGAACATCACGAACGCCGACAGCCGCGTGGTCGAGGCCAAAGCCTGCGTCACCACCGACATCGTCAGCCGCCCTTTGGCCGCTGCCAGCAACAAGGCACCAACCGCACCCATAGCGCCGCCCTCGGTCGGGGTGGCGATGCCAAGGAAGATCGTGCCCAGCACTAGAAAGATCAGCGCCAAGGGCGGGATCAGCACGATGATCACCTGTTGCGCCAGCCGTGACATCACGCCGGTTTTCAGCGTTTTGTCTGCGACTGCGGCCAGATAGATTGCCAGAATCCCCACCACAGCGCCCATGATCGTCGCATTGCTGCTGCCGTCTTGGTCAAAATAGCGGTGCGCGCCATAGGAAATCGCCACCGCTGCCAGCAAGGCCACGAACAACGATGTCACGCCATGGCCCAAGGTGCGGGCCTCTAGCGGCAGGGCGGGCATCGAGTCGGGCTTGATGAATGACATCACCAGCACATAGGCCATGTAAAACCCGGTCAGGATCATGCCGGGAAACAGCGCCGCTGCATACATATCGCCAACCGATCGGCCCAATTGATCAGCCAGCACGATCAGCACAAGGCTGGGCGGAATGATCTGCGCCAAAGTGCCAGAGGCCGCGATCACCCCCGACGCCACCCGTCTGTCATAGCCATAGCGCAGCATGATCGGCAGCGAAATCAGCCCCATCGCAATCACCGATGCCGCGACAACCCCGGTGGTCGCTGCCAGCAAAGCGCCAACGATGATCACCGCATAGGCCAGACCGCCGCGGATCGGGCCGAACAACTGGCCGATGGTGTCCAGCAGATCCTCGGCCATACCGCTGCGTTCCAGCACGATGCCCATAAAGGTAAAGAACGGTATAGCGAGTAAGGTCTCATTCGACAGCACCCCCCAGAACCGATTGGGCAGGGTGTTCAAAAGCGGCCAGCTGAGGTTGATTGCGCCATCTGACAACGGCGCAAGCTCGACCCCGATGAAGAAGAAAAACAACCCGTTCGCCGCCAGCGCAAAGGCCACGGGATAGCCCAGCAGCAGAAAGATCACGAGGCTTGCGAACATGATCGGTGCCATGTTCAGCGCGATAAATTCCATCATTTGCTGATCTCCTCGACCAGAGCCTTGCCTTCCAGCTCGGCGGCCTCATGCGCCGAGATGAACGGGGTGGGATCGGGGATCACCCCGCGCATCACCGCGATTTTCTTGATGATTTCCGACACACCCTGCAGCGCCAACAGGAAGAACCCCGCCAGCAGCAGCGCCTTGGCGGGCCAGATCGTCAAGCCGCCGGAATTGGTCGAAACCTCGCCCGACAGGAACGAGCGCGAGACATAGGGCACAAGGTAATAGATCATCAGCAAGGCAAACGGCATCAGGAACACCACATGGCCGAACAGGTCGATCCAATGCTGCACCCGGCGCGGAAAGGCGCCGTAGACAATGTCGATGCGGATATGCTCGTTCTGTTTCAGCGTATAGGCGGCGGCCAGCAGAAAGGCCGCGCCGAACAGATACCATTGCAGTTCCAGCCATGAATTGGATGAGACGCTAAAGACTTTGCGCACAACCGCGTTGACTGCGCTGACGATGACCGCCACCAGGATCAGCCAAGACACGGCCTTTCCGATGATTTCATTGATGCGGTCGATCCCCGCGGAAACCGCGAGCAGGTTTTTCATCGGTAACCCCCCTTTTTGGCGCTCTGATGGCGCTTTTCGTTGTTGGCTCAAGACTGGTGGGAAACATTTTCCACCAATGATCAAACCACTCCTCCTATCCGCGAGTTTCCCGGATTTTTCGCATAAAACCAAGTGGTAACGTATGGGAAGGCGGATATGGGCTGCAAGAAAGCGCCCCGCTGGCGGCTGTACGGCGCGGGCTTTGCGAATTGGCCTGATATTGCGGCAAACGACTGCGGATGCGGCACGCCCCTAGGCGGTAAGTCAGGGCCCAAAACCCCCACAACTTCCTTACATCGCACCGCCATCTTCGGAATGGAGCCTTAACGCCGTTCTGCTGCAAATTGCCGCCATGCACAAACTTGCACAAACAGGAGCATCACATGGCAGATTTGATTTATGGCGGACTTGGCCTTGGCCTGATCGGGCTGATGGCGCTTTACGCCAACCTGCTTAAGCGGGCGTGAGGGCACGATGTTTGAACCCATTCTGGGCCTGATCGTCGCCATAGCCCTTGGCATCTACCTTATCTTCACCCTCATCGCGCCCGAAAAGTTCTGAACGCAGGTTCGGGGCTTGGGCCTTGGAGATTTCCATGACACTTATCGGATGGCTGCAAATCGCGGTCGTGCTGGCATTGGTGCTGGCAAGCCTGGTGCCGCTTGGGCGCTATATGGCACAGGTTTTCACCGGGGGGCGCACGTGGCTGCACCCGGTTTTGCGCCCGGTTGAAACCGGATTTTATCGCTTGGCCGGGGTGGACCCCGCGCGCGAGCAAGGCTGGCACAGCTATGCGGTGGCGATGCTGATGTTCAGCGCGGCGGGCTTTGCCTCGCTGTATGCGATTTTGCGCCTGCAAGCTTATCTGCCGCTGAACCCGCAAGGTTTTGCCGGCTTGCCGCCTGATCTTGCCTTCAACACCGCGATCAGCTTTCTGACCAACACCAACTGGCAGGCTTATGGTGGTGAGACCACGATGAGCCATTTCAGCCAGATGGCCGGGCTTGCGGTGCATAACTTCCTGTCGGCGGCCACTGGCATTGCGATAGCGATGGCGGTGACGCGGGCGTTTGCACGGTCGGGCGCGCAGGGTTTGGGGAATTTCTGGGTCGATATGACCCGCGCGACGCTGTATGTGCTGCTGCCTTTGTCGGTGGTGGTGGCGCTGCTGCTGATCTGGCTGGGCGTGCCGCAGACCTTGGCGGCGGGCTTTGATGCGACCACGTTAGAGGGTGCGCAGCAAACCATCTCTATGGGCCCAATCGCCAGCCAAGAGGCGATCAAGCAACTTGGCACCAATGGCGGCGGCTTTTTCAACGCCAATTCGGCGCATCCGTTTGAGAATCCTTCGGCACTGTCGAACATGCTGGCGATCTGGGCGATGCTGGTGGTCTCTGCCGCGCTGCCGATCACCTTTGGCCGCATGGTAGGGTCAGAACGCCAAGGCTGGGCGATCCTGTCGGCGATGGCGTTCCTGCTGATTGCGGGCGTGGGCGTTGTCTATTGGGCCGAAACCTCGGGTAATCCGCTGATGGCGGCGCTGGGCGTTGATCCGGCAATGGGCAATTTCGAGGGCAAAGAGATCCGCTTTGGTCAATCCATGTCGGCGTTGTTCGTGGCGGTGACGACCGGGCTTTCTTGCGGTGCGGTCAATGCCATGCACGGCTCTTTGACGCCCTTGGGTGGCCTTGTGCCGCTGCTCCTGATCCAGCTGGGCGAGGTGCTGCCGGGCGGTGTTGGGTCGGGCCTTTATGGCATGGTGGTGTTTGCGGTGCTGGCGGTGTTTGTCGCAGGCCTGATGGTTGGCCGCACGCCCGAGTTTCTGGGCAAGAAGATCGAGGCGCGCGAGATCAAGCTGGCGGTGCTGGCGGTGCTGATCCTGCCGATGGTGATCCTTGGCTTTACCGCTGTCTCGGCGATGCTGCCTGCCGCTTTGTCCAGCCTTGCCAATGCAGGCCCGCATGGGCTGAGCGAGCTGCTCTATGCCTATTCCTCGGCTGCGGGGAACAATGGTTCGGCCTTTGCCGGGCTGTCGGCCAATACGCCTTGGTTCAACACCACCTTGGGCATTGCGATGGGCTTGGGCCGCTTTGCCTATGTGATCCCGGTGCTGGCAATGGCAGGATCGCTGGCGGCCAAGCCGCGGGCTGCAGCCTCGGTTGGCACGTTCCCGACCGATGGCGGGCTGTTCATCGGTCTGCTGGTAGGGGTGATCCTTATCCTTGGTGGGCTGCAATTCTTCCCGGCTTTGGCGCTGGGTCCGGTGGTCGAGCATGTGCTGATGCTGGCCGGCAAGACGTTCTAGGAGATGAAAATGTCCAATTCCCCAACCGCTCCGGCGCTGTTTGATCGTGCGATCATTCTGACCGCCGCCCGCGATGCCGTGCTGAAACTTGATCCGCGCAAACTGGCGCGCAACCCGGTGATCTTTGTAACCGAAGTCGTGGCCGCGCTTGTCACCGTTTTGTGGCTGCGCGAGCTGATCCTGGGCATCGGCACGCCGCTGTTTTCAGGCCAGATCGCGGCTTGGCTGTGGTTCACCGTGCTGTTCGCCACCTTTGCCGAAGCCGTGGCAGAGGGGCGCGGCAAGGCGCAAGCCGCCAGCCTGCGCCAAAGCCGCAGTGATGTGCAGGCAAAGCTGCTGCTGCATCCCGATGCCAACGATAACCTGTATGAGCATGTCAGCGCCCTGCAACTTGGGCTTGGCGATGTGGTGCTGGTGGAGACGGGCGATGTGATCCCGCTGGACGGCGAGATCATCGCAGGCGTCGCCGCCATCAACGAGGCCGCGATTACCGGCGAATCCGCCCCGGTGATCCGCGAGGCAGGTGGCGACCGCTCTGCCGTCACCGGTGGCACCACGGTGTTGTCGGATTTCATCAAGGTCCGCATCACCGCCGCCCCCGGCTCCACCTTCATCGACCGCATGATCGCGCTGGTGGAAGGCGCCGAGCGGCAAAAGACCCCGAATGAATTGGCGCTGTCGGTGCTGTTGTCGGGGATGACGCTGATCTTTCTGATCGCCACCGTCACGCTGTGGGGGTTGGCGGGCTATTCCGGCACGGCGGTGTCGGTGGTGGTGCTGGTGGCGCTGCTTGTCACCCTGATCCCGACCACCATCGGCGGCTTGCTGTCTGCCATCGGCATCGCGGGTATGGATCGCTTGATCCGCTTTAACGTCATCGCCACCTCGGGCCGCGCGGTCGAAGCGGCGGGGGATGTGGATACGTTGCTGCTGGACAAGACCGGCACCATCACCTTTGGCAACCGGATGGCTGCGGATTTTGTAGCGCTTCCCGGCATCACCGAGACTGATCTTGCCGCCGCTGTGCTGCTGGCCAGCCAATCGGATGACACGCCCGAGGGTCGCTCCATTGTGGCATTGGCGAAAAGTGAGCACGGCCTGTCGGACCCGGATTTCGGCGCGCAGACGCCGGTGATCATCAGCTTCACCGCGCAAACACGGATGTCGGGCATTGATCTGGGCGCTCGCCAAATCCGCAAAGGCGCTGTGGATTCGGTTCTGCACTATGCGGGCCTGACCATGGACCGCGCCCCGGCAGAGTTCCGCGCCGCCGTGGATCGCATCGCACGTTCAGGTGGCACGCCGCTTGGCGTGGCGGAAAACGGTGCGCTGTTGGGGGTGATCCACCTGAAAGACGTGATCAAGCCCAATATCAAAGAGCGCTTTGCCGCCCTGCGCGCCATGGGCATCAAGACGGTGATGGTGACGGGCGATAACAAGGTGACTGCCGCCACGATCGCTTCCGAAGCGGGCGTCGATGATTTTCTGGCCGAAGCCACGCCCGAAGACAAGCTGGCCTATATCCGCCGCGAACAGCAAGGCGGGCGGCTGATTGCGATGTGCGGCGATGGCACCAATGACGCCCCCGCTTTGGCGCAGGCCGATGTGGGTGTGGCGATGCAAACCGGCACCCAAGCCGCGCGCGAGGCTGGCAACATGGTCGATCTGGACAGCAGCCCCACCAAACTGATCGAGATTGTGGAAATCGGCAAGCAACTGCTGATGACGCGCGGCTCGCTGACCACGTTTTCCATCGCCAATGATGTGGCGAAATACTTCGCCATCCTGCCCGCTCTGTTCATCGCCACTTACCCCGAGCTGTCAGCGCTGAACATCATGCACCTTGGCTCTCCACAATCGGCGATCCTGTCGGCGGTGATTTTCAATGCGCTGATTATCGTGGCGCTGATCCCTCTGGCTTTGAAGGGCGTGTCCTACAAAGCCAGCGGAGCTGCCGCCCTGTTGCGCCGTAACCTGTTGATTTATGGGCTTGGCGGTCTGTTGATGCCGTTTGTTGGCATCAAGATCATCGACCTTCTGATCAACGCCCTGCATCTGGCTTAAGGAGCCCGACCATGTTGACCCATCTTCGCCCCGCCGTCGTTTTGCTGGCCGCCTTCACGCTGCTGTTGGGGGTTGCCTATCCGTTGGCGATCACTGGCGTCGCGCAAGCGGCTTTTCCCGATCAGGCCAACGGCAGCCAGATTGCCCTTGATGGCAAGGTGATCGGATCTGATCTGATCGGACAAAGCTTTGCCAGCCCCGGCTATTTCCATTCCCGCCCTTCGGCTGTCGATTACAACGCGGCGGGTTCGTCTGGATCTAACCTTGGCCCGCTGTCGCAACAGCTGCTTGACCGTGTCGCCGGCGATGTGGCGGGGCGGGTCGCGGTGCCTGCCGATGCGGTGACGACCTCGGCCTCGGGGCTTGATCCTCATATCTCGCCTGCCAATGCCGCAGAGCAAATCGCGCGGGTGGCGGCGGCGCGGAAGGTGACGCCGGATCAGCTTGCCAAACTGGTGGCCGATCACACCGAGCAGCCGATGTTCGGCCTGATCGGTGAGCCGCGCGTCAACGTGCTGCGCCTGAACCTTGCGCTCGACAAAATTGCTGTAAACTGAACACTATCGCCCCATGGCAGACCCATCCCGCCCAGGCCCCGCACGCAACGGACCCAAACGCCCCGACCCCGACGCTTTGCTTGCGCTGAGCGATCAGGAAGGGCGTGAGGCGACAAGTCGCGGCGGGGCAGCGCGGGGTGCGTTGAAAATCTTCCTCGGTGCGGCCCCCGGCGTTGGCAAGACCTTTGCCATGTTGCAGGCCGCCCAACGTCTGCGCGCCGAGGGCCAAGAGGTGGTGATCGGGCTGATCGAAACCCATGGCCGCGCTGAAACCGAAGCCTTGGTGGCGGGGCTTGAAACCTTGCCGCGCCGCCAGCTGATCTATCGCGGCGTCGCCCTTGCGGAATTTGACATTGACGCCGCATTGGCCCGCCGTCCGCGCCTGCTGGTGGTGGACGAGCTTGCCCATACCAACGCGCCGGACAGCCGCCACCCCAAGCGCTGGCAAGATGTGAAAGAGCTGCTGGATGCAGGCATCGACGTCTGGACAGCGCTGAACATCCAACATCTTGAAAGCCTTGCCGATATTGTCTCGCATATCACCGGCATCGCGGTGCGCGAAACCGTGCCGGATACCATTCTGCGCACTGCCCAAGCGGTGGTTCTGGTCGATATCACCCCGGACGAGCTGATCACCCGCCTGAAAGCAGGCAAGGTCTATCTGCCGCAAACCGCGCAGCGCGCGACTGAGAATTTCTTTACCCCCGGCAATCTGACGGCGCTGCGCGAGTTGGCTTTGCGCCAGACAGCCGACCGGGTCGAAGATCAGATGACTCAGCTTTTGCGGCAAAAGGCCATCGAAGGGCCTTGGGGCACGTCGGAACGTCTGCTGGTCTGTATCGGCGCGGATGCGGGGGCTGTGGCCTTGGTGCGCAAGACCAGCCGTCTTGCCACCAATCTGAACGCAGGCTGGATTGCCGTGCATCTGGCCCGCCCTGACCGCGATACGCTTGACCCCGAGGCCGAGCGCCGCATCACCGAAAGCCTGACCTTGGCCGAGACTTTAGGGGCCGAGGTTTTGCGGTTGGTCAGTTCGGATTTTACCGCCGATCTGCTGGCCTTGGCGCGGCGCGAAAACGTCACGCAAATTCTGATCGGACGCTCGCGGGTAGGGCGGGCGCGGCAGCTGTTTGGCCGTCTTTTTGGCGCGGCCTTGTCGGATCAGCTGGTGGCCATGGCGCAAGATATCGGCGTGCAGGTGGTGCCTTTGCCGCATCCGGTCGCGCGGCTGCCCGGACTAGGAATGGCGCTGCGCCGCCCCGGTTGGCTGCGCGATGCGGCAGCGGCGGCGGTTGCGACTTTGGCGGCTGCGGCGGCGGGGTCAGGGTTGAACCAGATTTTGCTGCTGCCCAATCTGTCGATGGTGTTTCTGGTGGCGGTGCTATTTTGCGCTGTCAGCTTTGGCACCAGATCGGCGGTGATCGCGGCGTTTTTGTCGTTTGTCGCCTATAACTTTCTGTTCATCGAGCCTGTCCACACCCTGACCATTGCACGCCCGCATGAGTTTTTCGCGCTGCTGATCTTTCTGGGCATTGCCGTGCTGACCGGATCGTTGACGGGCCGGGTGCGCGATCAGGCGTTGGCAGCGCTGCGCCGCAGCCGCAGCATGCAGGCTTTGTTCGAGTTTTCGCGCAAGCTTTCGGCGGCCTCGACAGCAGACGAGGTGCTGTGGGCCACGGTGTCTCAGGTGCATAACATCTTGGGGGGTAAGGCAATCTTGCTGCTGAATGGCGGCGAGGGCCTGCAAACGCAGGCGGCATGGCCGCCCGATGATCTGACCGACCCCGCCGAGCAAAGTGCTGCGCGCTGGGCGTTGGAAAAGCGCGAGGCCGCAGGCTGGAAAACCGGCACGCTGCCGAATGTGCGCTTTCGCTTTCAACCCTTGATCACCCAGAACAGGGTGGTCGCCGTGCTGGGCTACGAGCCTCCCGACCGCAGCAAGCCGATGCCCGCCGATGATGACGCGCATCTGAACGCGATTGCCGAACAAGCCGCTATCGCGCTGGACCGGGTGCAGCTGGTGGGCGAAGCCGTGAAAGCCGCCGCCCTGCAAGAAAATGAAAACATCCGCGACGCGCTGCTGTCGTCCCTGTCGCACGATCTGCGCACGCCCTTGGCCTCGATCACCGGGGCAGTGTCCAGTCTGCGCCAACTGGGTGATCTGCCCGAAGCGCAGCGGCAGGAACTGCTGCTGGCGATCGACCAAGAGGCGGCCCGCCTGAGCCGGTTTGTGTCGAACCTGCTGGATATGTCGCGGATTGAATCCGGCGCGATCAAGATGCGGCGCGATTGGGTCGATGTCGCCGATGCGATCCGCAGCGCCGTCGAGCGGCTGCAAAAGACCCATGCCGGGCGCAAGGTCAAGCTGAGCATCGCCCCCGGTCTGCGCTTTGTGCGCGGCGATCAGGATCTGTTGATCCAGGTGATCTACAATCTGCTCGACAATGCGCATAAGTATGGCGGCGAGGGTGAAATCAGCCTGCATGCGCGTGATGAGGCCAAGGACGTGGTGATCTCTGTGACCGATGAAGGCCCCGGCATCAAACCAAGCGATCTGGAGCGGGTGTTTGAAAAGTTCTACCGCGCGGGCGGTGCAGATCGCCGCAAGCCCGGCACGGGGCTGGGGCTGTCGATCTGCCGGGGCTTGGTGGCCTCGATGGGCGGCGTGATCAGTGCCGAAAGCCCGGCGGTGCGCAGGCGTGGCACACGGCTGCTGGTGCGCTTGCCCGCCGCAGAACTGCCCGCCGATCTGCCGTCTGACGCCTCTGATCGGGGGGGCAGCGCGTGACCCTGAAACGTCTGCTGGTGGTCGATGACGAGCCGCAAATCCAATCCCTGTTGCGCATCGCTTTGGGCAGCGCGGGTTACGAGGTGCTGCCCGCCCTGACCGGCCATGATGCGATCCGCCTTGCCGCCAGTGCCGCCCCCGATGCGGTCATCCTTGATCTGGGCCTGCCTGACATCGACGGCAAGGATGTGCTGCGCGACATCCGCGCGTTTTCCCGCGTGCCGATCATTATTCTATCGGCGCGCGACCGCGAGGCGGAAAAGGTCGAAGCCCTTGATCTGGGCGCGGATGATTACCTTGAAAAGCCCTTCGGCATGGGCGAGCTGCTGGCCCGCCTGCGCGCGGCATCCCGTCATGCCGCCCGCGCCTTGGGCGAGGTGACGCGACTGCGCTTCGGCGATTTGCTGATTGATCTCGACAAACGGCTGATCGCGCGGGCAGGGGTGCCGATCCGGCTGACACCAAAGGAATATGACCTGCTGGCGGTGCTGGCGCGCAATGCGGGCCGGGTTGTCACCCATCGTCAGATCCTGACGGCCGTTTGGGGGCCTGCACATCACGACGACACCCAATATCTGCGAGTGTTCATCGGCCAGCTGCGCGGCAAGATCGAATCCGATCCCAACATGCCCAACCTGATCCGCACAGAACCCGGCGCAGGCTATCGCTTTGCCGAAAGCGATGGCTAGGCCGCTGGCCCCAGCACTGCCAAAACTTTCGGCAAACGGCCAAACCTTGGGCAAATCCATGGCCGCACAGCGCACTTTCCCCACCAAAATGCGATAAAACGCCGCCCACACTTGGCCCCTGCACGGCAGCCGATGTATGGGCGGCACTGCAAAGGCTGCCACATCCAAACACCTGCCCGATCTGGGCCAACGTGCAGGGCTGTTGTCGTCGCTTGCTGTTGTTGGTCGCCCTCGGCTGGCCAATCAGCAGACTGCCTGTTACCTTGCCACTGCAGCGCCCGCTCAGCCTTTTCGCCATCGGCCCCGCGCCGGGCAGATCTATCCAAACGGAGACTTCGATGACCAAATACTGCCTGACCGTCGCCTGCCCAAGCAAGCGCGGCATCGTTGCGGCGATTGCCGGCTATCTTGCCGAAAGCGGCTGCAACATCGTTGACAGCTCGCAATTCGACGATGTGCAGAATGGCTGGTTTTTCATGCGCGTAGGCTTCATATCCGAAGAAGGTCGCGGGCTGGAAGCGTTGCAACAGGGCTTTGCCGAGACCTCAAAAGCCTTTGAAATGCAATCGAAATTCCATGATGAATCGGTCAAGGCCAAGGTCATCATCATGGTCAGCCGCTTTGGCCATTGCCTGAACGATCTGCTGTATCGCTGGCGCATCGGTGGCTTGCCAATCGACATTGTTGCGGTGATCTCGAACCATTCGGATTATCAAAAGGTGGTGGTCAACCATGACATTCCGTTCCACCTGATCAAAGTCACCAAGGAAAACAAGACCGAAGCCGAAGCCGCACAAATGCGCATCGTGCGCGAAACCGGGGCCGAGCTGATCGTGCTGGCGCGCTATATGCAGGTGTTGTCGGATGAGATGTGCCGCGAGATGTCGGGACGGATCATCAACATCCATCATTCATTCCTGCCCAGCTTCAAAGGGGCGAACCCCTATAAACAGGCTTACGAGCGTGGCGTGAAACTGATTGGTGCGACCTCGCATTACGTCACCGCCGAACTCGACGAAGGCCCGATCATCGAGCAGGACATTGTCCGCGTCACGCATGCGCAATCGGGCGATGATTACGTCAGCCTTGGCCGCGATGTCGAAAGCGCGGTGCTCAGCCGGGCGATCCACGCCCATATCCACCACCGGGTGTTCCTGAACGGCGATCGCACCATCGTGTTCCCGGCAAGCCCCGGCTCTTATGCCTCGGAACGCATGGGCTAAATGACCACAAGGCGGCGCTTGGCCTTCCGCCACAGCGCCGTCGCTTGCGTTAGGCAGGGCCAGTCCTAAGCGCTTATTCTTCGTTGCAAGGCCAGTGCTTTGGCACGGTCAGCCCGGCGGGCAAAATCGTGGTGCTGTCGCCGCAGGCTTGATCCAGCTGACTTTGTTCAAGCCCAACGACGCCGGACAGATCGACATTCTCAAAATGCGTGCGCTCCAAAAACGCCCCCGCCAGATTGG
Organism: Cypionkella aquatica; assembly: GCF_030161095.1. Lineage (GTDB taxonomy): Bacteria > Pseudomonadota > Alphaproteobacteria > Rhodobacterales > Rhodobacteraceae > Cypionkella > Cypionkella aquatica. Next base: position 12,779 of record NZ_BSPP01000003.1, on the reverse strand, counting down.
CCCCCGCCATCACAGCGCCGGTGAACACAGTGCGCGGCATGATGGCATCGTTCATATTTGCGCCGCTCAGCTTGGCATTGCTGAAATCATTGCGATAAAAGTCGCCATTGCTCAGGTCAGCATCGGTCAGATCGGCACCGACAAAGCTGACGCGCAGAAACTCGGCCTTGACCAGCCGCGCGCCGCGCAAGCTGGCCCCGCTGAAATCTGACCGGCTGGCGAGCGATTTTTCAAGATTAGCCCCGCTTAGATCCGCGCCGATGAACGAGCTGCGCACCAATTCGCTGCGCTGAAGGTTCGCGCCAGCCAACACCGCATCATTGAACCCGGTGCCAGACAAAAAGCTGTTCTCGAAAATGCCCGCAGACATATCGCGGCCGTTCAGCATAAGACGCTCTTTGGAACAGCCGGTCCAATCCATAGCCGCCCCCGGCCCATCGCTGCACCCGGCTTGCGCGGGATGCGCAAGCATCGCGGCGGATAATGTGACGGCAACCGCCACTCCATAGGGTGCAAGGAACCGATAGGCAGAATGTTTCATGGTGTGACCTTTGCTTGTCAGCCCAGTCTAGCACCGAAGCGGCGCGCACGACCAGCCGTCTCGGCCTTGCCTGTGTGTGCAAATGCCCCAACCGGCAGAACTTGGCGCAGTCCCCATTGCCCAAGCTGTCAGCCGCGGGGCGCTTGCGGCTAGATGTGGCGATCCGGGGGGCGGGGGCTAAATTCTTAACAAAACCTTAAAATCACCACCCTAAGATACTGATTAAAAACGATAAAATTTGGTCCCGAGTTGGGACCACAAATTCAGCGGATCAAAATGGCCCGGAAATCATTCACATTGGTCCCCGTCGGCCCCGGCGCGAACAAATCCCCCAAGACCTCAAACGCCGTATAGGCATCATTGCGCGCCAAAGCCGCCGCAGGGTCCATCCCCAGCCGCCGCAGCCGCGCCATGCTGGCACCATCCGCGAACGCCCCGGCATTGTTTTCCGACCCGTCGATCCCATCGGTATCGGCGGCAAGGGCGGCGAAATCGACACCCTCGGCAGCCAGCGCCAGCGCCAGCAGAAACTCCGAATTCCGCCCACCGCGACCTTTGCCGCGCAACGTTACCGTGGTCTCTCCACCCGACAAAATCACCACGGGCCGCGCGAAAGGCCGGTTCCTGCTGAACACCTCTCCGGCAATCGCGGCATGAACCCGCCCCACATCGCGCGCCTCGCCCTCGATCGCATCCGACAGGATCACCGCAGGCACCGCCGATGCCGCCGCCGCCGCTTCAAGGCTGATCCGGGCCGAGGCGATCACCCGCACCTCGTGCCCGGCAAACACCGGATCGGCAGGATCAGGCGCGCGGCCATCCTCCCCCGCAAGCCAAGCCGCGATCTTTTCTGGCAGATCAATCCGCCACGCCGCGACCATCGCCCGCGCATCCTCTCGGCTGACCGCATCCGGCACCGTCGGCCCCGACGCCACCTGTGCCGGATCATCACCCGGCACATCCGACACCACCAGCGACACCACCCGCGCCGGATGACACGCCGCCGCCAGCCGCCCGCCCTTGATCCCCGACACCTGCTTGCGGATCGCATTCATCACTGAAATAGGCGCGCCCGATGCCAGCAAGGCGCGGTTCAGCGCCGCCTCATCTTCCAGCGTCAGCCCGTCGGGCGGGCAGGGCAGCAGAGCAGAGCCGCCGCCGCAGATCAGCGCCACCACCAGATCATCCGCCGTCAATCCACGCACCGCCCCATACAACGCCACCGAGGCCGCCAATCCAGCCTGATCCGGCACCGGATGCGCGGCTTCCAGCACCTTGATCCGCTGGGTCTGGCAGCCGTAGCCGTAGCGTGTCACCACAACGCCCGACAGCGGGCCATCCCACAGCGTTTCAAATGCCGCCGCCAGCTGCGCCGCCCCCTTGCCCGCGCCGATCACCACCACCCGGCCTTTGGGCCGGGCCGGAAGATGCGCGCGCAGGGCCTGTGCTGGGTCCGCCGCCAGCACCGCCGCCTGAAACAGACCCGTCAGCAGGCTGCGATCTTGCGGGGTCATGGCAGCTCTACGTCAAACACATAAACCCCGTCTGCACCGCCTTCGCAGGCAGCGACAATCCGCGCGCCGATGGCTTGATGGGCGGGATGGATCACATAGGCATCGCGCACGGCGGCATCACGGAAATCAAACCAGAAGAGATCATCAAAGCCGCGCGACAGCGGCTCTATCGAGACATTGCGCCCGGCGTGAAATGCCACGATCCCGTCGATCACCGCACTTAGCCCGGCGAGATCGCTGTACAGGCTTTGTTTGAGCGGTTCGGTGATGCTGGCCTTCAGGCGCAACGCGACGATATGGCGGATCATGGTATCCCTTCCGCCCCGAGCCCGAGGCTGATGATCTGAAAGCTGGAGAGGCTTTTGTTAGACCATCAGACCCTGCAAAGCGCCCGCCTGCAAGGGGTTGCACAAGGGGCGCCCGAAACAGAATCCTGTGCCGCTAGGCCTCGGCGCGCGCCAGTTGTTTGCGCATGACCCTTGCGCGGATCGCGGCCACATCCGTCACCGGAGTCGCTGCGAACAGCTGCTTGGTGTAGGGGTGCTGTGGATCGGCAAACAAAGCCTCGCGACTGCCTTGCTCTACCGCGACGCCTTTGCTGAGCACCAGCACATCATCGGCGATATAGCGCACCACCGACAGATCGTGGCTGATGAACACATAGGTCAGATTGAACTCATCCTGCAGATCGGCAAGCAGGTTCAGCACTTGCGCCTGCACCGACAGATCGAGGGCAGAGACGGGTTCATCCAGCACCAACAACGCCGGGTTCAGCATCAGCGCGCGGGCGATGGCGATGCGTTGGCGTTGGCCGCCCGAGAACATATGCGGGTAGCGGTTGAAATGTTCGGGGGCGAGGCCGACTTTCGCCAGCATCGCCTCGGCACGCTCGCGGCGTTCGGCTGCGGGGATGGCGGTGTTGATCAGCAAAGGCTCCATCAGCACATCGCCGACCTTTTGGCGCGGATTGAGGCTGCCGTAGGGGTTCTGGAACACCATCTGCACCTTGGACCGCATTGCAGGCGTCAGGCGTTTGCGGCTGATGTTAACCTCTTGGCCATCCACCTTCAGCACGCCACCCGAGGGCGGATCTATCAGTGCAATGATCCGCGCCAGCGTCGATTTGCCAGAGCCACTTTCGCCGACGATCGCAAGGGTCTTGCCCTTTTCCACCGCGAAATCGACGCCCTTCACCGCTTGCACGGTTTTGCTGGCAGCAAACATGCCACCGCTGACATGGTAGTCTTGCGTCAGCGCGCGGCCCTCCACAACGATCTTCGCATCGGCAATCATAGCTTGGCCTCCGCTGCCATGAAATCGGCCACTGTGGGCAGACGGTCACCCTTGGCGTTTTCCGGCAAAGCCGAGAGCAGCGCGCGGGTATAAGAGTTTTGCGGGTTCTCAAACAGGCTGAGCACGTCGGCTTCTTCCATCTTGCGGCCCTTGTATTGCACGATCACCCGGTCGGCGGTTTCGGCGACAACGCCCATGTCATGCGTGATCAGGATCAGCGCCATGCCGTGTTTTTCCTGCAAATCCATCAACAGATCGAGGATCTGCTTCTGGATCGTCACATCCAGCGCGGTGGTGGGTTCGTCCGCGATCAGCAGGCGCGGATTGCTGGCAATCGCCATTGCGATCATCACGCGCTGGCACTGCCCGCCCGACATCTGATGCGGATAGGCGTTTAGCTTGGTTTCAGGTTCGGGGATGCCAACCGCGTTGAACAGCTCAATCGCGCGGGCGCGGGCGTCTTTGCGGTTCATGCCAAGGTTAAAGCGCAAAACTTCTTCGATCTGAAAGCCAACCGTGAAGGATGGGTTCAGTGACGAGACGGGCTCTTGAAAGATCATGGTGATCTCACGCCCGATCAGGCGACGACGCTCGGCAGTGCTTAGCTTGAGCAGATCGCGGCCATCATAGCTCATCTCATCGGCGGTGACGGTGGCGGTGTCGGCCAGAAGGCCCATGACTGCCAGCATCGACACCGATTTGCCGGAACCGCTTTCGCCGACAATCGCCAGCACCTCACGCGGGCTGACGGAAATATCGACGCCGTCAACGGCAGTGAATGTGCCTGTCGAGGTCGCAAAGCGCACGGTCAGGTTTTTGATGTTCAACAGTGGCCCGGTGTTATGCGCCATGGCTCAGCTCCGCTTCAGCTTGGGGTCAAGGGCATCACGCAAGCCGTCGCCCATCAGGTTGATCGCCAGCACGGAAATCAGGATCGCAAGGCCGGGCAAGGTGACAACCCACCATGCGCGCAGGATGAACTCGCGCGCTTCGGCCAGCATGGTGCCCCATTCCGAGGACGGTGGCTGCGCGCCCATGCCCAGGAAGCCCAAGGCGGCAGAATCGAGCACGGCGGACGAGAACGACAGCGTGGCCTGCACGATCAAGGGCGCAAGGCAGTTGGGCAGTATGGTCTTGAACATCAGCCGCATGGTGCCAGCCCCCGCGACACGCGCGGCGGTGACATATTCGCGCTGTTTCTCACCCATCACGGCGGCGCGGGTCAGGCGGGCGAAGTGCGGCTGATACACGATGGCAATGGCGATCATCGCATTGGTCAGCCCCGGCCCCAACACAGCCACCAGCACCAGGGCCAGCAGCAGGGATGGGAAGGCAAGGATCACGTCCATCACCCGCATGATCACGGTATCAACCCAACCGCCGAAGAAGCCCGCCAGCAGGCCCACGAAAATGCCACCGATCAGCGCGATGGCCACCACCACGACGCCGATGAACAACGAATATTGCGCGCCATAGATCAGCCGCGAGAGCATATCGCGGCCCACCGCATCGGTGCCGAGCAGGAAGCTGGTGCTGCCACCCTCTTGCCAGAAGGGTGGGACCAACAGCGCGTCGCGGTATTGTTGGGTGGGGTCATGCGGGGCGATGACTTGGGCGAAAACCGCCAGCAGCACAAGGCCGATGAACACCCACATGCCGACCACTGCACCGCGGTTCTGGCGGAAGTAAAACCAGAAATCGGCCAGCATCTGCTTGCGGATTGCGGCATCGCTGAGTTTGATTGTTGTATCGCTCATTTGTGGCGGATCCTTGGATTGATCAGGCCGTAAGTCAGATCGACCAGCAGATTAACGAGCATCACCAGCCCCGCAATCAGCAACAGCCCGCTTTGCACCACCGGGTAATCGCGGCGCGAGATGGAATCGATCATCCACTTGCCTATGCCCGGCCATGAGAAAATCGTCTCGGTCAGAATGGCACCTGCCATCAGCACGCCGATCTGCAAACCAATCGTGGTGATCACCGGGATCATCGCGTTGCGCAACGCGTGCACGCCGATGACGCGGCGCGGCGGCATGCCCTTGGCCCGCGCGGTGCGGACATAATCTTCGCCCATCACTTCCAGCATCGCGGATCGGGTTTGCCGGGCGATCACGGCCAAGGGGATGGTGGCCAGCACCACGGACGGCAGGATCAGATGCGATATGGCAGAAGTGAACGCGCCCTTTTGCCCCGAGATCAGGCTGTCAATCAGCATGAATCCGGTCACATCGGGGAAGAAATACATCAGGCTGATGCGGCCAGACACCGGGGTCCAGCCGAGGATGCCGGAAAAGAAGATGATCAGCAGCAGGCCCCACCAGAAGATCGGCATCGAAAAGCCGACCAAGGCGGCGGTCATTGAGACCTGATCAAACCACGAGCCGCGCTTGATTGCCGCCAGCACGCCCACCGGCACGCCGATCAATGTGGCAATCAGAATAGCGACCAGACCCAATTCAACCGTCGCCGGGAACAGGGTCAGGAATTCAGCCATCACCGGCTTTTTGGTCACCAGCGAGTTGCCCAGATCACCTTGGAACAGCCGACCCAGAAAATCGAAATATTGCACCCAGATCGGGCGGTCAAAGCCAAGCTGCTCGGACAGTATCGCGTGACGCTCGGGCGAGATGCCGCGTTCGCCTGCCATCAGCAGCACCGGATCACCGGGCAGGATGCGGACAAAACCAAAGGCGATGATGGTGATGCCCATAAAGGTCGGCACCAGATACAGCAGCTTGCTGAAAATGAATCTGAACATGGGGGTTCCTTGGGCCAAGCCTTTGGCCAAATGTCGAATGTGCGAGGGCTGCCCCCCGCACATTCGGTTTCATACGCGCTTATTCAGCCAGATCAACGGTGTCAAAGGTGAAATCGCCCAGCGGGCTCATCACGAAACCAGTGACGTTCTTGGCCATCGGCACATATTGCGTCGAATGGTCCAAGGTTGCCCAAGGTGCCTGATCCTTGAAGATCACTTGCGCGTCTTCATAAAGCTTGGTGCGCTCTGCCACGTCTGCGGTCTGTTTGGCTTTTGCCAGCAGCGCCGAGAACTCTTCATTGCACCAGAACGCGCGGTTTGCACCACCCGGCTGGGCCGAAGCGCAAGACAGTAGCACGCCCATGAAGTTATCCGGATCACCATTGTCCCCGGTCCAACCCAAGATCACCGCGCCGTCACGACCCGGCTCCATCGACTTGTCCAGATATTCGCCCCATTCGTAGGAAACGATCTCTACCTTGACGCCGACTTTGGCGAAGTCTTCCTGCATCAGTTCTGCCGCGCGCTTGGCGTTCGGCATGTAGGGGCGCTGCACCGGCATCGCCCAGATCTTCATCGACAGATCCTTGACGCCTTCAGCTTCCAAAGCGGCTTTGGCCGCGACCGGATCGTAAACGTCATCCACGATAGCGTCGTTATACGACCACATGGTCGGCGGGATCGGGTTTTTGGCGACTTGGCCTGCACCTTGGAACACCGCGTCGATGATGGCTTGCTTGTTCAGCGCCATGTTCAAAGCTTTGCGGACCTTGGGGTTGTCGAACGGCGCTTGGGTGGTGTTGTAGGCAAGGTAGCCGACGTTCAGGCCAGCTTGCTCGTCCATTTTCAGGTTCGTATCTTCCTTGATCGCGGCGATATCGGCCGGGGCAGGGTAGGGCATCAACTGACATTCGCCAGCTTTCAGCTTTTGCAGGCGCACAGCCGCATCCGGGGTGATTGCGAACACCAGATCGTCGATCAGCGGCGCTGTGCCCCAGTAATCGGCGTTCTTTGCGTAACGGATCACAGCGTCTTTTTGGTAAGCCACGAATTTGAACGGGCCAGTGCCGATCGGCGCGTTGTTCAGGTCTTCCTTGGTGCCAGCTTTGTCCAGCACATCCGCATATTCTGCCGACAAGATGGATGCGAACGGCATCGCGATGTTCGCCATGAACGGTGCTTCGGGGCGGGTCAGCACAAATTTCACGGTGTAATCGTCAACCTTGACGATGTCCTTGATCAAGGACGGCATTTCCATAGAGTTGTAATACTCGTAGGTGATGCCCGCGATATACTGGTTCCACGGGTGATCGGCGGACGCTTGGCGCTGGTAGCTGAAGATCACGTCATCGGCGTTGAAATCACGCGATGGGGTGAATTTGTCGTTCGATTGCCATTTCACGCCCTGACGCAGCTTGAACGTGTATTCCAGACCATCAGCCGAGATTTCCCACGATTCAGCCAGCGCAGGCTCGACCTCGGTGGTGCCTTTTTTGAATTCAACCAGACGGTTGTAGATTGGATGCGCCGAGGCATCAAAGGTGCCGCCAGCGGTGTAGGGTGCCGGATCAAAGCCCTCGGGCGATGCTTCCGAGCAGTAGACGAAGGTTTTTGCAAGGGCGGGCATGGCGGTGGTCATCGCCAGTGCGGATGCCGCAATAAGGATACGGGTCAGCATTTTCATGTCTTGGTCCTTTCACTCTCTGTTAAGCACTTATCCAGCCTGTTCAGGCGGGCCGGTTTTCGTTGCAGGCGCGGATGGGTTGCGCCTTAGGTCGTGGGGTCTGCGAACGGATCATCCAACCGTTCGGCGGGCGGCACAAACCAGCGCGGGCCGGTTTGTGTCATGTAAACAATATCTTCCAGCCGCACGCCACATTCGCCGTAAACGCAAAGCATAGGCTCGATAGAAAAGCACATGCCTGCGGCAAGCGGGGTCTGGTTGCCGCCGACAATGTAGGGGGCTTCGTGGATATCAAGGCCAAGGCCATGCCCGGTGCGATGCGGCAGGCCCGGAACCTGATAATCGGGGCCAAAGCCTGCAGCCGTGAACACAGTCCGTGCTGCCTCATCAACCGCGCCACAAGGGGTGCCGATTTGTGCAGCTGCAAAGGCAGCGCTTTGCGCCTGACGCTCTAATTCCCACAGCTGACGCTGGCGCGGGGTGGCGGTGCCGAAGACATAAGTGCGGGTGATGTCAGATGCATAGCCGTGCAAGGTGCCGCCCATATCGAACAGCACCATATCGCCGTATTGCAAGATTTGGGGGTCGGGCACGCCGTGCGGATAGGCAGTGGCCCCACCAAATTGCGCGGCGGCAAACAGCGGCTTTAGGCCCAAAGCCACATGCGCGGCGAGGATGAAATTGGTGACTTCGGTGGTCGAGATTCCGGCGCGCAGCCCGGCATAGACCGCCTTTTGCACAGCAAAACTGGCATCCATCGCAGTTTGCATCAGCGCCAGTTCCGCCGCCGATTTGCACTGCCGCTGCGCTTCAATCATCGCCTGCGCCGAGGTCACGGGGCCTGCCACCTGCGCCATCAGCGCTGATGCAAACACAAACGGCGTCGCTGGGTCCAGCGCAAGCCCCGCGCCCGGGGCCACCAGCGCCGCCACTTGCATAGCAATCAGCGCATAGGGGTTCTCATGCTCTTCCCAAGCCGCAACATTGCCTTCAACCCGCAGCATGCTGCGCAGCTTTGGCACCTCAAACTGCGGTGAAATGTAAATCAGCGCGCCTGCAGCTGGCACCAACGCGCCGTGAATCCGTTCTGACAGCCCCAGCCGCAGCCCAGTGTAGTAGGTCTGTGCGGTTGATGCATCCAGCCAGACCGCTTTGACGCCGTCACGCAGCATACGCGCCTGCAATTCGGAAATTCGCGCCTGTAACTCTGCCACCGCGATCGGCTGCGCCACAACGGGGCGAAAGGCGGCAAGGGCGGTCGCAAAATCGGTCATCAACGGTCCATTTTTTGTCTGCGACATGCGGAGGAGAAATGGCAATCACGCGCCAAAAGCGCGCGCAAAGCTGGCACGCCAAGCTCCCCACTGACGCGCTTTTTAGCTAACCCGGATTGGATCCGATATACAATGTGATTCTTCTTCCATTTTGCCGCACCTTGCGTAAAGCAGTATTCAGAGGATCGGGGGGCAAGCATGGCACTAAAGGGCGTGGACGTATCCAAGACAGTCTCGGCAGGCGGGCTGGTCTTTGAATCGCTGCGCCGCGCCATTATTGAGGGCGAGTTGAAAGACGGGGACCCGTTGCGCCAAGACGAAATCGCGCGGCTGTTTCACACCAGCCGGATCCCTGTGCGCGAGGCGATCACCATGCTGGAACAACAGGGGCTGGTGAAAAACCATCGCTTCAAAGGCGCGGTGGTGGTCGGGCTTTCGCTTGCCGAGGCCAGTGAGATTTTCGACTTTCGCTGCATCATTGACGCGCATGTGATCCGCGCCGCCGTGCCGCATATGACGCCCGCCCTGATCGCCGAGGCGCGGGCGATTTATGAGGAATTCTCCAGCTCTGACGATCCGATGCGCTGGGGTGATTTGAACCGCGCCTTTCATCTGACACTGTATCGTGCCAGCAATCTGCCGTTTCATCTTGCCACACTCAGCAATGCGATGGACCGTCTGGACCGCTATGTGCGCGCGCAACTGGTGCTGAGCGAAGGCCACACCCGCGCGAATATCGAACATCTTGAAATCCTGGAAGCCTGCGCGCGGGGCGACGCAGCTGCCGCCGCCGATCTGACCGTCACCCACATCCGCGGCGCGCAACATGCGCTGATTGTGCATCTGGCCCGGATCAAGGCAGGTTTTGGTAGCGCGTAATCCGATGATGCGGCACCGATTCTTGAAAAGCGCGCCGTCGAAAAGCGTAGATATTTGCAAAGCTTAGGGCTTGAAAAGCAACGCCATCCGCCTTTGACGCAGCTTGCGCTTGAATTCCCAGCAAACAATGGTATCAGCCCCCCACGGATCAATGAAGACGCGACTCCGGTTGTGTATCAAAGCTCCGGGCAGGGAAGTGTGGCCGAGTGGTTTAAGGCTCTAGTCTTGAAAACTAGCGTGCGGGGAACCGTACCGTGGGTTCGAATCCCACCGCTTCCGCCAACACTCAAGCCATTGATATTTCTCACAAATCCAACATTTCGAATCAGCTCATTGGACACGCTATTGGACCCACGCTGACGCGTGGAGTATCAAGCAGACATTCTAACCGGTCTGATCTGTTGATGTACGACTCGTCCACAGGCTACTTGATACGGCGGGGCCGTTCACATCACCACAGCGACACGACTGCCGGACCCTTCACTTCACGGGCTCCTAACGTCAAAACTTGGTGCCTTCTTGGTTTATGACGGGGGCGCGTTAGCGCCTCCCCGCTTAAGACAAGACGACTATAAGGCCCCGGCGTAAATGCTCGGGGCCTTTTTGTTTTGTGGCGGGGGCGCGTTAGCGCGCCTCAATCTGACTTTAATTCTCGAATCGCTTAATTGAACCGTTATGCGCGGATTTTTGACAAAATCCGAATTGTCAAGTATAAATTCGTTAAGTTAAAAGGAAATCTACATGCCAGTTTTTATCAGTCAGGCGTCAGCCTCAGAGGTCTTGGGCCTAAACCCCACGACAGTGGGTCAGTCAATGAGCTGCTCGCCCCATTTCACCAAAAACCGACACCCGCACTATTACCTAGTTGAGGTTCTGAAGTGGACGGACAGGAAAGCACGTCCAAAACTTGCGGAACTTGTCAAGGTATCAGATCACAATTCAGACCTTTACGTCGGTAAAGACGGGCTGATGGTCGCGCGCAGTTTTGAAGCCTTCCTGCATGTGGATCCCAAAGCGCAAGCGCGGTCTAAAAAAATGCAAGCCAAATTTATGAATACTTTGGCGACAATTCCGGGTGGCGACGCCTTCTATATATATGGGGAGGCCCTACGCAGTAAGGTCCTGCTGGCGTCAGGAATTACGGAATTTGTACTTACGGGGGAAGAATCAAATCTCCCCCATAATTGGCCAAAGTTTATCGAGGGGTTCTGCCTGATCAATGGCGGACTCGATCCGCGCGAGTTGGAAGAGTTTTGGACTGAGGCAGCAGCGGCATGAATACCTTTCTAACCGCAATTCGCCGCCTAGTCCTTTCCAGCACCCCCGCAATGCGCGCCGTATATAATCGCGCAAATGGGAGCAACATCAAAATCGAAGAGATTCTGAATTCTGAACCTCTTTTGACTCAAATCTTTCAGGCTTCCACTCGATTGAAAATGTCAGACGTGGAGCGACTCGTGGCGCAATTGCGCAAGGCCGATCCAGACCAGAATACAAAAGCGACGTATGATCACATTCAAACGATTTTGCTGGTCGAATATGCAAGCAATAAAGGAATCCGTTAACATGGAAAATGAATACCCCGAGTTTCAACGACTCGTAAATGACTCCCCGTTTCTCTCCGAGAAATGGGCCGCGATGGTCGAGCGTGTCCAAGACGACGCGATGAAGCATTACGGCGTCCAGATCAGCGAGTCTGACGTCTTCCAGCTATCAGAAGCGCGCCTAGGCACGTTCGGGGGCGCGTTTGATCAAGCCGCGTATGAGAAAGAATTCATGGAGTTGAAGGCTTTCCGCGAGGTGCAAAACCTACGGCGCGTTCAAGCGGGCGATGTGGTCGCACAGGCGGAAGCGGTCCTAAAAGTCGAAGAAATCCACCCCCACAAGCGTGCCGAGCGCATGGCGATGGCCCGCAAGCTTGGCGTGGCCAGCGTTGGAGGCGGCACCAAAGAACACCCGCTGGCGGATATGGGCAAAAAGCAGCAGCTTGAAATTCTTTTGACTCTGCCATTGGCCGCGAGAATTGCGGAAGCGCGCAAAGTCGGCATAATGGAGTAAAAAATGGAACTCAATCTAGAACAGATCGCATCAATTATGCAGATTCTTGGAGACCTCAGCCCAAAATCTGGGCAGCAAATTGGCCCAGAAGCATTTCGGTTTGATTCAGATCGGGGGCCGGATATTACAGTGATCTTGCATCTAGACGCCCCCCACGTCCGTCCGTTGCCGGGGTTTTGAAAAGTGGATGAATCAATTGAATGGACCGACAGCGACACCGCAGTATTGATTGAGTATAAACCTAAATCCAAACCGAAAGAAAAACCCGTCAAAGATGATTTGGCGCGAGACGCCGCATATGTGAGGAAATTGCAGCGCCGAATTTTTCGTGGGGAAATGTGCGCGATTCCACTGCTGGACAAACTGCGTGATAAAATGGCAGCGAAGGCAATTCAATGCGGGAACAGAGACTAGTCGAAACTGACGAAGACTTTCAGAATCTAATCCGTCTTATCAAGGCCTCAGGTCAATATGTGATTGACCTATTCAGCCGCGAACTTGGCCCGGATGCGCTCCGTGTTTGTCGTCTGAATGATATGGCTGTTAATCGTAAGCAATGGGAGAAGATTTTGCGAGTGATGGTGCCACCGCCACCGATCCGAGACGCAAAGCGCTGGACGGCTATAGAGGCCGGGAACACCCTGAGATGGGCAGAGTGGCAGTCTCAGGCTCACAAGATTCAACAGGTGCCAGAATGAATCAGAATCTCCCTGTTTGAATAGCCCCTAGATTTGTAGACGCCTTGCTTGGTAATTTTGGAAGCAAGGAGGACGAG
>NZ_BSPP01000002.1 GCF_030161095.1 Cypionkella aquatica | reverse complement strand
CGACCACAAAAACCCAAACCAAACGCAACTTTCTTAAGCAAGAACGCAGATGTGGCGATGCCTAGGAGCGGCCACATCCGCCTTCCGACGACCAAATACGAAAGGTCTTGGTTGGATGAGGAGGGAATCGCAGCATTTTTCTGGGCGTCCTGATTCCGTTCGCCCTACGCCTCACGCACCAAATCGCCTAAGTTGGGGCGCATGATGAGATCTCGGCGCACTAGGATGTATCTGATGGGGCCAAGCAGGCGACGGTTACTATACCAATCGACCCATTCGATTTTGCGCATCAATTTCCAAGGGCCGGATCTGGTTGATGCCTCAGCTTTGAAGAGACGGATGACGCATTCGGCCCAAGCATTATCATAGGCGTCAGCAACCGTGCCGACGAAAACGTCGATTTCTGCCTCGACCAAGAGATCGGTATACTTGATCGACAGGTGTTGTGATCCGCGGTCAGATTGGTCGACCAAGCTCTTACAATCCGGGTCTTTCCTTGCCAGATCACTTGCTCCAACGCATCGAGCACAAACTGCGTATTCATCGAAGTCGAGGCGCGCCAGCTGACGATCCGCCATGCAAAGACATCGATCACGAAGGCCACATAAACGGACCCAGACCATGTGGGCACATAGGTGCAATCTGAGATCTGTCACCCCGTAAGCGATGCTTGCATCGCTGTAACGGCACAGCTTGTTCGGCCGATCCGCCTTAAACAGGCGGTTCACTTTGTCATCTGGGCAAGGTTGCGAGGGGTGAGGGTTGGTCGTTATGACCTTCTTGCCCCGAACCACACCTCTGATCCCTAAACTGCGCATCAAACGCACGACTGCGCAGCGGGCAGCGTCTTCACCGTCCCGCCGCAAGACTTGCCAGATATTCCGTGCGCATAGAGCTTGCGGTGGCATCCCAGGCCGCATCGATCTTCACGTTCAGTGCATGATCCGGCTTCGCCCGGGCGAAAGTCCGGTCAGGATCATCTGCGATCGCCCCCGATCATATTAGGTCAACGGAGCGATTTGTAGAATTTTACACATCGGCTCGCCCCCCTATGTTCCGCAGTGCTCTTCCCCTCTCGCGCTTATCAAGTTGCGCTGCCGGGCAGCGAATGAAAGCAGTCATTTGCGAAACGGGCGGTCGTGCTCCCGATGCCCGCCAGCGGTTTGCTTTCAAACCGCGCGAGGGGCCACCGCAAAATACGCTGACGCTTCCTTCAGGATCTCATTGGCCTCACGGAGTTCGCGCACCTCACGCTCAAGCTCCTTGATCGTGGCTTTCTCAGCCGTCGTCTGGCTCGGCCATTCGTCATCACGTCGGGCCCGGCGCACCCAAATGCGAAGGCTGTCCGGCGAACAACCCAATTTACTAGCGATCGCCGTCAGCGCCGCAACTTTGATTTGATAATCTTCGCGGTGTCGCAGCGCCAGCCGCACCGCACGTTCGCAGAATTCAGATGAATACTGCTTCGAGGTATGTTCCAGAAGGGGCAATTCTCCGAGAGTTTTGCCCTCCAGCAAATAAGAGGCGGTTCAAACCGCCAAACGGTGCAAGCCTATGGCCCATTTGCAGCAATGCAATCGAACGATGGCGACCCCTGCACGACTCGAACGTGCGACATTCCGCTTAGAAGGCGGATGCTCTATCCAGCTGAGCTAAGGGGCCACTGGGCTGACGTTTAAACAGTCATTCGCGGTCGGGCAAGTCACCAACTGAACCGCGCAGGGTTTGCCGGAGGCTCCAACTTCTGAGTAAGATGGAGTATCCATGGAAAGACAACGAACAAGCTTTCCCCTGAAGTGCGCGAACGCGCGGTGCGTTTGGTTCTGGACAATCAGGGCCAGCATGGATTGCGCTGGCGGGCGGTCCCGTTGATCTTATTGAAGATCGGGTGCGCGCCGCAGACTCTCAATGATTGGGTCAACAAGGCTGAGGTGGATAGCAGCAAGCGGGCCTGTGTCGCTAGCGAGATGGCTGATCGCATAAAGGCACTAGAACGCGAGAACCGCGGCAGTGAAACGAGATCCTGCGCAAGGACTGCGCATATTTTGCGATGACCCCTCATGACCCCTCGCACCGTTTGAAAGCAAACCGCTGCCGGGCAGCGGGTGCTCGACCGCCGACCAAGACATGATCGCCTTCATTCGCTGACAGGCTGGGCATTGCTCAGCGATGGCCCGAGAGGGAACGATCACCGCGACAAGTACGGGGTCGGGCCGATCTGCGACATTCTGCCGATCGCCCCTGCCACCTATTAACAACATCTTGCGAAGCGTGCCGCTCCGGCGCAGCAGTCGGGCCGTGCCAAGCGGGACGAGAAGCTTCGGCCCCAAATCAAGCGTGTTTTCGATGCAAACTTGCAGGTCTACGGCGTGCCGAAGGGCTGGCGGCAGCTTCGCTGCGAGGGATTGGGCTTCGCCCGCTGCACCGTCGCCAGGTTGATGAAGGGTATGGTTTCCTGGCATTACCAAGGTCAAGCCGTAGAAGACGACGATCCCGGACAACAAACTGCCGTGCCCGCTGGACAAGGTGAACCGCCAGTTCCGCGCGCTCACGCCAAACATGCTCTGGGTCTCAGGCTTTACCTATGTCGGAGGCTGGAAAGGGTTCGTCGATGTGGCCTTCGTCGCGGGCTCTGCAGAGTTTCCGGGTCTTCCGTTCGGTCTTCAGCGACGAAAAGAAGCTATCCATCGACGAATTGTCCCAGACGTTTCCCATCCGGCTCAGCGAGCAGGTGATGCGGTTATCGACTAGAAAGCTCTGGAAATGCTCGCTGGTGTATTGCGCCCCCTGATCCGAATGATGGAGAAGCGCGTCGGCCCTGCTGCGTCGCCAGACGGCCATCATCAGTGCCTCCATGACCAGCGCTGCATCCCGGTCGGCTTTCATGGATCAGCCGACGGCGCAACGCGAAAACAGGTCCAGCGCGACCGCGACACACAGCCAGCGCTCTGTGGCGCGGTCCAGATGTAGGTGAAATCAGCCAGCCAGTTCTGGTTTGGCCAATCCGACTGGAAGTCCGGTTCGAGAATGTTGCCTGCAATCAACGTCCGCTCTCCGTCGTCCTTTGGCTTGCCATGGCGTCTGGGCTGCGCCCGCAACACATTGATCCGTATCACTTGATCGATCTGGTGAAGTCCACAGGCCCAGGCCTTCTTCAGGAGCATCGCGTCATAGGTCCGGTCGCTGGCCTTGAAGCTCGTCACGAATGCCGTGAAGAGCTTGGCGTCTTGGATTTCGTGCGCAATGGTCGGGCGGGTGAGCTAGGCGTGGAAGCCGGAGCGCTAGACTTCTAGGACCTCGAAATGCCAGCTGACCGGCCACATATGGCAGCGTTTGGCGATGAAGGCAAACCTCACAACGCCTCTCACGCGAAAAAAAGCGGCCGCCTTTTTGATGATATCACAAGCCACAAGCAGACGTGCGGCCTCTTTCTTCAGCGCTGAAATCTCCGCCAGATCGGCCCCATCTGCCCATTTCCGGGAAAGGTCGTGGCCGGAATCGCGGTCAGTTCCCGCATCCAGCGGCGCAGAACGCCTTGGGCGAAATCAAGGTCACGCGCGGGCCTGCACCTCTGCAACTCCCCACTCTGTCACAAGCCTGACGGTTTCGATCTTGAACTCGCGGCTGACGTTCCGTCTCGTCACATCCACCCTCAATTTCATTGGTCAGTATCTTATCTTCGTATCCACGAAACCGGCGGCATGCCACAGGGGTTCAATCATAGCTGCTAGGCCTTCACTTTTCAGCTCGCACAATCGATCAGCTCGAGATCAAAATATCCAAGGCCATCCGAGAGCATTGCGGGCATGTCACCGTCTTGATCAAGGAAGTCACACCACTGGTTGCGCCAGTGCGCCGACTGGCCGTGACGATCTGTGAGGTAGCGCATGGCTGTGATGGCGATGGGATCGACCGTTTCGCGCGCCTCGCATTGGTTTGCCGCGCCCTCCGAACATGTGGGTGGACGCCTGTGCGATGATCGGCATGATCCGTCAGAGCACAAGGCATTGCCGACTGTGGCGATCCAGAGCCGTGGCAAGTCGAAGTGACCTTCGCCCGCGCTGATCCGCAGGCCTGCATCGGTCGTGTCGATGAAAGCCAGCAGTTGTCTGTCGGCATCGGTCACCGGAGGACATGCGGGCGAAGCTTTGCGGCATAGCCAGCGGCCGTTTCCGCCGACACTTTGCGCTGGCGCGGAACGGGTGCTTGCGTGCCATGTTGGTCCAGCACGACCCGCAGTCTGATTTCGGGCGCTTTGCGCGGGCCAGCATCCTTAATCAAAACGCAGTTTTCCTTGATCCCATCTGACCGCGCAGCAGCTTCCTCCGCTGCTTCTATCCAGCCCATCTACGGCCAGTTGCGCAACGCCTCCGTCACGTTCTGACCTTTTCAAAACTTGCGGAAGCGCAACCTCCTCGACCGCGCGCCGATTTCAAGGCAGAGCTTCAGAAAGCGGGGATCACGACACCGCCTTGCCGCTCCGCCAAAGTATCCGGCCTCGTCGAGCGCGCCCTTCGCCGACTTCACTCTTGTCGTTGCCATGACGACCTCCATGCAATTGTCTAAGCACTTGCATGGCATCCATGACCGGGCCTGATCGACGGAAGATGCTGATTTTGTTAAGTAGCTCCACCTTCAGCACGGATCAAAGAAGCGGAATAATCTGATTAGAATTCAGGTGCTCTATCCAGTTGAGCTACTGGACCGTATTTTCGTGGTAGCGGTTCGGAAAACGGTTCGCAACATGCCGCCACTTACATAACCAGTTGTCTTTGCGCCTTTATACCATCTGCACAAATAGGCGAAGCCTGTTGCCCGTCTGCTCCGCCCAAATTGCATATAGCGCTTTACACGCCCCTGCGTGATGGGCCGACCAGATCGCAGCTACGTAAGCTTGCGCGTCATGTAAACCGAGTTCGGATCGAGGGTGTAGCCCTCAAACGGCGGGCAATCTTCGAAGCCTGCTTTATAGTATAATGCGCGAGCGGCGACGAAGGTGGGTTGCACGCCCGTTTCCAGCGACAGCCGGCTTAGCCCAGCGGCTTTGGCTTGTGCCACCAGATGATCCAACATCACCCGCGACAGGCCCCTGCCCCGCGCTTCGGTCAGAACATGCATGGATTTGATCTCAGCGTGGTCTGCGTCAATGCGTTTGAAGGCGCCCATTGCCAAGGGTTTGCCCGCATCGCGCAGCACGAAGAAATCCACGGCTGGTATCGCAAGCTGAGACGCGTCCATCATATGGATGCTTTCTTGTGGGGTATCAGCATGCATATCAGCGGTGTGGCGCTGCATCAGCAGCGCCAGATCTGCGCCCAATGGGCTTTCCTTGGCTATGGCAATGCTCATTCCGCGCCCATCATATTGGTGCCGTTGACCAACATGGCGCCGGTCGCGGTCGCTTCCAATTCCCAGACCAAAGCGCCATCGGCACCTGGTTTGGCCATAGCTTCAGCCATCCCCAGCATCGGTTCCATCTCTTGCATGCCCATTTCCGGAGGGCTGGCTTTCAGCGCTTCCTTGATCGCATCCAGCCCTTTCAGCGTGACGGTCGCCTTGCCAACCGGCAACGGCGATGCTGGGCCAACAGTCATCGCGCCCTCAAATCCCAAAGTATAAGCCGGAGCAGTCGCCCCCCCCGGTGCAACGCTGATGTCAACCACGCCATCGGGCAACAAAGCCGCCAACATTTGCGCCTCAAACTCCGGGCCGGGCGGGGTGCCTGCTGGCAAATCCAGCAAACCCAAAGCAAGCCGGGCCGCTGAGGCAAGATCAAATTTCGACACCGCAAAGTCAAAGCTCAGATCGGACGGCACCAGCGGGGCCGCGAAAGGCGGCAGCAAACCTTCTGGCATGGTCAAGCCGGTCAGCGTGAAAGCCTCGCGGAACTTGCCATCCGTCACAGCGCCATTCATATCGATCACCACACCGGCTTCATCCAAACCAAACTCACCAACCGGCGAATTCACCGAGATATCCGTATAAGCCATTGTAGCGTTTAGATTTTCAAAAAACGGCAAAGCGCTTTGCAATTGGGTTTTCAAACCTGCCTTGTCGGCCTCGATCAGCGCGGCATCCGGGTGGGCGACAAACCAAGCCAACAATCCGTACAGTGCGGCCGGTTTATAGCCCTTCAACTTGGCGGTGCCACTGGCTGCGGCCATCGTCGCAGTCACGTTCATCGGCGCAGCACCCTCGCCCATCGGCATTGTCATCGCATACTGAGTGTTGCTGGCCGAGGTGGTGATCTGGCCGTCGACGCCCATCGTGGCCGCAACGGCAGTGCCATCCAACGTCAGGCTGTCCTGCGAGACTTTGATGGCAATTTCGCCCAAAGTCGGGTCGGTCTGGGTCTGCTCCGACGTCATATCCGACGCTTCAAAATGATACTCGCTCGAATCCCCCAATGCCTCATCGAAGGTGCCTGAAAGCTGAACCGAGCCATATTCCGTCTTTGTCGACATCATACCGGGCATCGCGTAGGCCAGCGAAACCGGTTGATCCAACGCGTAATCCCATGTGCCGTCTTCGTTATCCGTCAGCGTCAGCACCAGCGGCGTCACCGAAGCTGTCAACCCTTGCGCCGGGATCTTGGCGACAAGCGGCGCAGGGTCGATGGTGACCTCATAGGTGTCACCGTCAACCGCCACAGCAACCACGCCTTCGGTGGTGCCAAGGTAGTTTTGAAAGGTGGCCGTCAAAGCGGCAGCACCTTCAGGCGTGGCTTCGGCAGCGGCAAATGTCGCGCAAAGGCTAAGTGGCAATGCAATGATGGAAGAATAGCGCATGGTGAAACCTTTCATATAAGAAGAAAACGAGGCGAGAAATCGCCTGAAACTGGTCACAACTGGTAAAGGGTTAGTGCGTCCAGACACCGCGGCGATCAGTGGCAAAATTCTCGCCGTACCCGCGCTGACGGATCATAGGCTTTCGCTTCTGCGGCTCTGTCACGTCAAATTCAATAGCATTTGCAACGGCATATGCCTCGGCCTCTGCGCGGCTCTCAAAGCGCAGCTTGACCTGCGCTTGAGTGTCCGACGAACTTGTCCAGCCCATCAGGGGATCAACCTCGCGCGCAGAAGCAGGGGCAAATTCCAACACCCAAGTGGTGGTCTTCGCGGTACCGGACTGCATGGCAGTCTTCGCTGGCTGATAGATGCGGGCGCGCATGTTAAAAACTCCCTAAGCGTTGGGTCAAGTTTATTCAGAAATTGGCGGGAAAACGCAAGCCCGGAAGGGTGCTGTCGATTGATCGCGAGGGGTGTGGGTGGGGTGTGTGGCGTGATCAACCGACAGCGAGTTTGCTGCTTGCCAGCCAAGATTGCCCCAGCATTTGATGAAAAACAACTATCAATTGCATTTCTGCGTCGAGTTTTCGTTAAAATTGCGCGATCTTTATTCACTTTACCGCAAGATAGGTTAACAACCGCCGACCCCACCCCTTCCCCGTGAACAAAAACGGAATAGATTGGAGACTGCCGGAAAATCGCAGAAGGGAATCACTGTGCCCCACAACAACATGAACGCCCTGTCCGAGCGCCCCGACGTGCTGACCCGCCCCAAACTGGAAGGCGGGCGGCGCTTTGTGCTGAAAACCCAGTTTGAAGCGGCGGGCGATCAGCCCACCGCGATTGCCGAACTGTCGCGGGGCGTTTTGCAGGGCGAACATGATCAGGTGCTGTTGGGCGCAACTGGCACCGGCAAAACCTTCACCATGGCGAAAGTGATCGAACAGACCCAACGCCCGGCAATCATCTTGGCGCCCAACAAGACCTTGGCAGCGCAATTATACGGTGAATTCAAGGGCTTCTTCCCCGATAACGCCGTTGAGTATTTCGTAAGCTACTACGACTACTATCAGCCCGAAGCCTATGTTGCCCGCACCGATACCTTCATCGAGAAGGAATCCCAGATCAACGAACAAATTGACCGGATGCGCCACTCGGCCACCCGGGCGTTGCTGGAGCGTGACGATGTTATCATCGTGGCCTCGGTGTCCTGCATTTATGGCATCGGCTCGGTGGAAACCTATTCGGCGATGACACAGGATCTGCTGGTTGGTCAAAGCTATGATCAACGGCAGGTTTTGGGCGAATTGGTGGCGCAGGCCTACAAGCGTAATGATCAGGCGTTTCAGCGTGGATGCTTCCGGGTGCGTGGGGATTCGGTCGAGGTTTGGCCGGCCCACCTTGAAGACCGTGCGTGGCGATTCTCGTTTTTTGGCGAGGAGTTAGAGGCGATTATCGAATTTGACCCGTTGACCGGGGCGAAAACCGACACCTTCAAGCAAATCCGCATCTATGCCAATTCGCACTATGTCACGCCACGCCCGACGATGAATCAGGCGGTGATCGGCATCAAAAAGGAACTGCGCCAGACGTTGGATCTGATGGTGTCGCAGGGCAAGCTTCTGGAAGCGCAGCGGCTGGAACAGCGCACTTCGTTCGATCTGGAAATGCTGGAGGCAACCGGCGTGTGCAACGGCATTGAGAACTATTCGCGCTACTTGACGGGCCGCGCACCGGGAGAGCCGCCGCCGACCTTGTTTGAATTCATCCCTGACAATGCCATTGTTTTCGCTGATGAATCTCACGTTTCAGTGCCACAAATCGGTGGCATGTATAAGGGCGACTTCAGGCGCAAGATGACCTTGGCCGAGCATGGCTTCCGCCTGCCTTCCTGCATGGACAACCGCCCCCTGAAGTTTGAGGAATGGGATGCGATGCGCACCCAAACCGTGTTCGTCTCGGCCACACCAGCCGCTTGGGAGATGGAACAGACTGGGGGTGTGTTCACCGAACAGGTGATCCGCCCGACCGGCCTGATTGACCCACAGATCGAAATTCGCCCCGTCGATATGCAGGTCGATGACCTGCTGGACGAGATTCGTCGCGTTGCCGCTTTGGGCCTGCGGATTTTGGTGACGACCTTGACCAAGCGCATGGCCGAAGATCTGACCGAATATTTCCACGAACAGGGCATCCGCATCCGCTATATGCACTCTGACATCGACACCATTGAACGGATTGAAATCCTGCGGGATTTGCGGCTGGGCGCGTTCGATGTTCTGGTCGGCATCAACCTTCTGCGCGAAGGCTTGGATATTCCAGAATGTGGTCTCGTGGCGATTCTCGACGCCGATAAAGAAGGCTTTCTGCGATCAGAAACCTCATTGATTCAGACTATTGGACGGGCCGCGCGCAACTCGGAGGGCCGGGTGAT
Source organism: Cypionkella aquatica (assembly GCF_030161095.1). Taxonomy (GTDB): domain Bacteria; phylum Pseudomonadota; class Alphaproteobacteria; order Rhodobacterales; family Rhodobacteraceae; genus Cypionkella; species Cypionkella aquatica. Next base: position 425,234 of record NZ_BSPP01000002.1, on the reverse strand, counting down.
CATGTATGCCGACCGCATCACTGGCAGCATGGAGCGCGCGATGGGCGAGACCAATCGGCGCCGTGAAAAGCAGATAGCCTACAACACATTGCACGGCATCACGCCAACCACGATCAAGAAAAACGTCGAAGATGTCTTGCTTGGCATCTACCAAGGCGACACCGACCAAGCCCGCGTCACGGCCAAGATCGACAAGCCGCTGCTGGGCAACAATCTCGCCAGCCATCTGGATGCGCTGCGTCTGGCAATGCGCAAAGCTGCCGAGAATCTGGAGTTTGAAGAGGCCGCACGCCTGCGCGATGAGGTAAAACGGCTAGAGGCGGTAGAGCTGACCATTGCAGATGATCCTTTGGCGCGGCAGTCGGTGGTCGAGGAAGCGGTTGAAGACGCTGTGAAAATGTCTGGCCGCTCAACTGGGGGCCGCGCCGGGATGCGTGGTGGTAAAGCGCGGCGGCGGAAATAAGTCAATCGGTTCGGTCAGCTGACCGTCTTGCTCTGGTCTGGTATCATCAGCCGGTCGCACTGTGACGATCATGCTGCGCCGCTGGTCCCGATTAGCAGGGTTGCGCAAGATTTCTGCAGGCAGCCGACGCTTGACAAAAACACGTCGCGCTTGAAGCCGCAGCATAGTTTCAGCCTGATTGCTGCGCAAACGTGCGCTTGGCTGGAAAAACCCATACCGCACTTGATCCGTCCGCGCCTGCAACTGCGTGATCTGCGGCTTTAGCTGAGCATATTCTTCGACAGGCTCCATGCGATCCTCCTTGTTTGACAAGTTTCGCACAGATTTCTTTAGCAACACTTAACACTAGAACGATGCCAGAACCTCATACATCACCGGCTCAAACCCTTTGCAAAACGTATGGATAACACGGTTCCGTTCGCGCATTTCCGGGCTGCGCAGCATCGCCTGATAATCCTCGCGCCGGTGCCATTTTGAGTAGTTGCACACCCGCGTCATCGCATCATTCATATGCAGACCCGCACCGATAAACCCAGGTTGATGCTGAATAAATTCGTCATAAGCCAGCTGTAAAGCCTCGATCAAATCATGGGCGGTGGCCGGGGTCATCTCGAAGGTGGTGATGACAGTTTGGCCTTGGAAACTGGCGGAGATTTCGGTCATGGCTTGCTCCTTTTACCCAACGCTATGGCGCGCGGGCGAGTCGGGCAAGGGGTTGGCAGCGGGCCGGATTCGCGGCATTGTAGGCAGCAACAGAAAAGGCGCGTGATATGAAGATCTTAGACCCGAATGATCCGTTTTTTGACAAAGCCTGGGTGCGCTGGCTGACATCGGTGCTGCCGATGATCTGGGGTTTGGTCGAATTCTATTTCAACAGCCCTGGATGGGGAATTTTGTTTTTTGTTGCAGGGGGTTACGCGTTTTGGAAACTGATCATCACCCGCGCGGACACCGAATAGAGCCGCGCATCTCGCCGCTGTCGCCTTTCAGGCTATTTTCGTTGAGTTTACAACCAGTTACCTCGGGGATCAGGGTGATTATCTGGGCGCGGATGTCGTCGTGTTCGCCGCGATGCGCGAAGCCAAGGCGGATCACTTCGACCCGTTTTTCTGTATAATAAACAGCATATTGGCGGCCATTTCGGGTGACATCGGCCCGACTGGCGCCGAAGAATTCCGGGGCGGGTTGCGCGCCACAGCCGGCAATTAGCAAAAGTGAGATAAGAGCTTTCATTTCAACAGCTTGACGGCTTTCGGTTAACAAAATGTTAACCACCCAACAAACGGCCATATATGGGCAAGATCGCGGCCATACGCTTACGTTAACCTTTTGTTGTCAGGATCGGCGTAAAAGGAGTTCAGCCGATGCCCGATATTGCCAAAATGACCCCACGCCAGCGGTCGCATTTCACCTATCTGATGGATGTGATGCTGCGGCTGGAATGGGATTTCCACAATGCCATCCGATCCAACGGCCGCGTGCCGCTGGCTTGGGAAGAGATCGCCCGCGAAACACCGCATCAGATCAAGGAAAAGATCACGCTTGATCTGGATAAAGACGTGTTGAAATTCTTCAAAGCCATGGGAAAGGGCCACGGACCACGGATCAATGCGGTGCTGAAAAACTTTATGCATGCGCGGCTTTCCGGCGTGGTCGAAGGTTCGGAAACGCTGGCAAGCTATCAACGCGATGCGGCGCGCAACGCGGGCGCGCGGCCCGCCTTTGGTGAGATCGCGCGGATGCTGGGCGAAGAACCCGAACCGGAACCTGAGCGCAAAGAGACCACGCCGGAACTGGTAGACCGGGTGATGCGGCTGTTGGGGAAAGGCTGACGGCGGATTGTTGCGCGGCTGGCGACGGGGTGGGAACGGATCGGCGGTTGCTGCGTTTGCAGGCATCAACAGCTGAAAGTGAGGAAGCCGATGTCGATCAAATCATTCATGCTTGTCGGAGTCGCCGCGTTCGGACTATCCGGCTGCCTTGCCAGTGACGCCGAGCGCGGTCTGGCTGGCGCGGCTGGCGGTGCAGTTATCGCAGGGGCCACCGGCGGCAATGCCGTGACGGGCGCAGTTATCGGCGGCGCAGGTGGGTATTTCTGCCGCGACCTGAACGTGCCGGGTTGCCGGAATAAGTAAGGCATCCGGCTGTCACTGGGCAGCGCCAAGCACCCAAAACAGCAGGGTTGATCAGAATTAGGTTTTAACCCCGTGTTACAGGCGCGCGGGTTGAAACTTAATTATGATCTGCCGGGCAAAAAATATTTGGCAGCAGTGCACCAATTGCCTACCAAATGCCCGATACAACCATTCATCTTTCAAATATCTTTGTCTTTTGCGGGTTTATTTGGATCCCGCAATCTCATGAAATCCATCGCTTGCTGCATGGTTTCGCTGATATAGATGTTTTTTCCAGCCAACTGCGCTTTGGCTATCAACTCATACATAAGTCGCGCTTCATGAACGGGGGAATGATAATCAATCGTTTCAATACGCGCGAGGGCGATTTCATCAGAGACAATCGTGTCGTCATACCCATTCACATAGCGGGTCGAAAAGAACGTGAAGCCAACCAGCGCAAGGCGCGACACTGGCGCATGAAGAAAAAATTCAGCGCAGATCATGCCGGTGCTGGCAGCATGACCCGCAAGCTGTTTTGACACGGTCACGTATTTATGCACCGGAACGATCCGCATCTGGGCAACCGAGCGGAATTTTTCTTCAAGCTGAAGCGTGGCAAGGAAAGCCCGCCGCTTCAACGTCCTGTGAACAATGGTTTTTACCCCGGCTACGCGCAGATCCTCTGCGGTAACTGGCTTGGTCGCCCCGCGAAAGCTGTGGAAAAGAACGTCGCAGCGAAGGGGATTGCTGACTTGGCCGTTGATTTCTGTGTGAATGGCGTTGTTCATTTTAACGATGATGTCAAAGCCTGCAACATCCAAAGCTTGAAGATCGAGATGAGCAGAAGCCGCCGGGCCGATCACCAGCACGCTTTTGTTCAGAAAATCGTTTGGATTAAGGGCATAGCTATCGCCCAATCGGCGATACAGGGCATTGTAGACCAATGACTGCAAAATACGCGGGCAGTATTTGGCCACAAAATATCGAAGTCGATTTTCCATCAAAATCCCATCGAATCTGCTATCAGGGATGTAGTGCGACGCGGCCCTGAGTAAAGTGTTTTGCGCACACAGCCTATGGGTGTTGTTGGATGGAAGATGCGAACGGATCAGAATGTGATCCACGCTTTTCAGACATTTGATAGGCGACACTTCACGGTGAACTCTGCCCGCGGCGTTTGCGGGCGGCATTGCGGAAACAAGGTGTCAGTTGTCATGATCAACGGCGCGGGTGGGTATTTCTGCCGCGATCTGGATGTGCCGGAATAGCTGAGGTTTGGGGCAATTTGACCCAGTTCTTAGGTTGCAGGTTGCGGTTTATCGCACCACTTTCTTGCGTTCTGTGGGTAGAACTCTACCCTAGGTTTTCTAACATCTAAAACCAATTCATCATATAAACTTGCCGCCCATCCTGCACTGGGTGGGCAGGCGAGTGGTTTCACCATTCTCTTTCGCCCATCCGCGTTGAAAAAGGACAGCCTTAGCTGTCCATTTTCAAAGCGCTGATAAACGCTTCCTGCGGAATCTCCACCTTGCCAAACTGGCGCATCCGCTTTTTCCCGGCCTTCTGCTTCTCCAGCAGTTTCTTCTTCCGGGAGGCGTCGCCGCCGTAGCATTTGGCGGTCACGTCTTTGCGCATGGCGGACAGGGTTTCGCGGGCGATCACCCGGGCACCAATCGCCGCCTGAATCGGGATTTTGAACATGTGGCGCGGGATCAGGTCTTTCAGCTTTTCAACCATGGCGCGGCCGCGCATCTCGGCACGATCACGGTGGACCATCATCGACAGCGCATCAACGGGCTCTTCGTTGACAAGAATCGACATTTTGACAAGGAAATCTTCACGATATTCTGAAATCGTATAGTCGAAGGAGGCATAGCCCTGCGTGACCGATTTCAGGCGGTCGTAGAAATCGAACACCACCTCGGCCAGCGGAAGATCGTAGACCACCATTGCCCGCGACCCGGCATAGGACAGGTCCATCTGGATGCCGCGGCGGTCTTGGCACAGCTTCAGCACGTCGCCGAGGTAATCATCGGGGACCATGATCGTGGCCTTGATCCGAGGTTCCTCGATATGGTCCACAAAGGTCAGGTCGGGCATGTCTGCCGGATTGTGCAGATCCTGCACGGTGCCGTCTTTCATATGCAGCTTGAACACAACCGAGGGGGCTGTGGTGATCAGGTCGATGTCATATTCACGCTCTAGCCGGTCACGGATGACTTCAAGGTGCAGCAGGCCCAAAAAGCCACAGCGGAAGCCGAAGCCGAGGGCGGCAGAGGTTTCCATCTCGGTGCTGAACGAGGCGTCGTTGAGGGAAAGTTTCTCAATCGCGTCGCGCAGGTTTTCAAATTCGGCGGCATCAACCGGGAACAAGCCACAGAATACGACGGGCTGGGCGGGTTTGAAGCCCGGCAATGCCTCGGTGCAGCCTTTGCGTTCGTGGGTGATGGTGTCGCCCACGCGGGTGTCGCGGACCTGTTTGATGCTTGCGGTGAAAATGCCGATCTCGCCCGGGCCAAGTTCAGCGATATCAACCATTTGCGGCTTGAGCACCGATAGTTTGTCGATGCCATAGACGGCATTGGTCTGCATCATCCGAACGCGGTCGCCCTTTTTGACGGTGCCATCCATGACGCGGATCATCACGACAACGCCAAGATAGGCGTCATACCAGCTGTCCACCAGCATGGCTTTCAGCGGCGCATTGGGGTCGCCTTTGGGTGGCGGCAGGCGGGTGACGATGGCTTCCAGCACGTCGGGGATGCCGAGGCCGGATTTGGCCGAAATCAGCACGGCATCGCTGGCATCAAGGCCGATCACGTCTTCGATTTGTTGGCGGATGCGGTCAGGCTCGGCGGCAGGAAGGTCGATCTTGTTCAGGACCGGAACGATTTCATGTCCGGCATCGAGGGCTTGGTAGACGTTGGCCAGCGTTTGCGCTTCCACACCTTGGCTTGCATCGACGACCAGCAGCGAGCCTTCCACGGCCCGCATCGAGCGGCTGACTTCATAGGCGAAGTCGACGTGTCCGGGGGTGTCTATCAGGTTCAGGATGTAGGTCTTGCCATCCTTCGCCGGATATTCGATCCGCACCGTGTTGGCCTTGATGGTGATGCCGCGCTCGCGCTCGATATCCATGCTGTCCAGCATCTGCGCCTTCATATCGCGCGCAGCCACCGTGCCGGTCATCTGGATGAGCCGGTCGGCGAGGGTGGATTTACCGTGGTCGATATGGGCCACGATGGAGAAGTTGCGGATGAGATCAAGCTGGGTCATGCGCGCGATATAGCGGGTTTGCGGCAGGGCGGGAAGGGGCTTGTAGCCAGTGGCGCGTGTCCACGCGTGGACAGAGATCGGTGAGTATATATTTCAATGACTTACAGCCTTCCCTTCAGGAATTATTAGGAACTTTCGCCGTTTTCGCTGCCACCATGGCGGCATCCGCTGCGCCCCGGTCTTGCGCTGTTTCAACCGGACGATTGGCGGAAAGCTGCTGAGCGCACCAACTTCTTGAAAAACTGTGCACGGCGCGCTAAACTCGGTGGCAGATAATGATCCACGGCTGAGGGAAATCCGGTCGTGGGCGGGCAGAGGCAGAGCAATGATGAAACCAATTCTATGGGCGGTCAGCCTGTGTGTGGCGCTTCCGGTGATGGGCAGCTTTGCCCATGCGGGGGCGATTGAAAATGCGTGCAACCGGTCGGATCGCAAGGCGTCCAACCGGCAGCTGTGTGGCTGTATCCAGCAAGTCGCGGACCAGACCTTGCGCGGCGCGGATCAACGGCGGGCGGCGTCGTTTTTCAAAGACCCTGAGAAGGCGCATAAGGTCTGGATGTCGAAATCCAACGGCGATGATGCGTTTTGGGAGCGTTACAAGGCGTTCAGCGCACAGGCTCAGGTCTATTGCGGCGGCTGAACGGTCCGATCGGCGACGGGGTGGGGTGTAACCCCACCCTAAGACAGGGTCAGGGTCTTGAAACTGCGCCGAAGCGATAGTTCTTCGCGTGGTCAGGCAACTGGGTATCCGGGTGCAGGTTCGGATCTGGGATCGGAGCGCCCATCGAAAGCGTGATCGGCAACAGCCCAGCCCAGACCGGGGTTGCCAGATCCTCGGGCGGATCGGTCGGCATGCCCGTGCCGATCTTGGCCGAAGCCTCGCTGAGCGGCAGCGACAAAATTGCCGTGGCTTTCAGCTCTTGCGCGGTCATCGGGCGCAGTTGGTCCCAGCGGCCGGGGAACATCTGCTCCATCATCACACGCAAAACCTCGGCCTTTTCGGCAGGATCGGTGACAGCGCGCGCCGCGCCAAACACCATCACCGCGCGAAAATTCACCGAATGTTCCAGACCAGATCGTGCCAACACCATGGCATCGGTCAGGGTGACAGTGACGCAAACCTGCGCATCCCGTGCGGTGCGTTGCGTGCGGCTGGCTGATGAGCCGTGCCAGTAGATCTGATCGCCGATCCGCCATTGCAACGTCGGAATCACGACAGGCGCACCATCCTTGACATAGCCCACATGCGCGACCGGCATCGCATCCAGAATAGCGTCGATGGTGGCGCGGTCATAGGCGGCTTTTTCATGCATGCGGCGGGCGCGGGTGCGCTCAGAGGGGGGAGTGTTTGTCATGCGGTTCTCTGCATTGCTCTTTTTGAAATACTCCCGCCGGAGGCATCCGACAGAAGCCACAGAAGCCTCCGGCAGGGATAATTAAACCAGTATGAAAGGTTCTAGCGGAAAGCGGGGCCATGTGACCACAGGGTAAGCGACCAGCGGGTGCCGGCGGTGATCGGGGTGACGCGGTGCAGGGTGAAACTGGGGAAGATCGTGGCGGTGCCGCGCGCGCGGCTGGCTTGGGTGATATTGCTGTCGGGGCGCAGTTCCAACGTGCCACCATCATAGGCGGCGGGGTCTGAAAGTTGCACAACGATGGTCAGTTTGCGCTTGGCCGCCCATTGCCCGGCGCCGATGTCGGCATGCCAATCGAAATGCCCCATACGCTCGGCGGTGTAACGCGCGACTTGCGGGCTTTCGCCGAAATCGCTCAGATCGAACTGGAATGCTTCGCGGTTGGCTTGCGCGGTCAGCGATATCATGCGGTCCATCACCCAAGCGGCCTCGGCAATATCATCAAGCCAGGCGATCTCGGCGCGGCGGATGGTGTGGGCGGTGGTGCCACCCACAAGGCCCGCGTCTTTCAGGCGGTGACCTTCGACCAAGGTGATCAGGCGGTCACATTCGTCGGGGCTGAGGGCATTGGGAAGCGAGATATGCGGAATCATGCTGACCTTACAGGCGGCGGAGGGGGGGCTGGGGGGAAGCCTCCCCCCAGCGTTGGCATCAGTTGGCGGGCATGTCCATCTTGCTGTGATCCATACCTTCCATAGCGCCCATCGCCGCCGCTTCGGGCTTGCGGGCGTTGTCGACCGGCACGTCAAGCTTTACTTCGCCCGCATGTTCAAAGGTCAGCGTCAGCGGGATGCTGTCGCCATTTTTCAGTGCTTTGCGCAGGCCCATCAGCATGATGTGATCGCCGCCACGTTGCAGGGCATGGGCTTGCAATGCGGCCACGGCAAAGCCTTCGGGCACCGCATCCATGCTCATCACGCCGTTGGATTCGGTATGGGTGTGCATCTCGACCTTTTCCGCGATGTCAGAGGCGACACCGATCAGGCGGTCATCCACATCGGCGTGGTTGATGATCTCGAAGAAAATAGCGCCAGTGGCACCAATACCGCCATTGGCGCGGGCGTAGGGGTTTTCGATATGCACGCCATCATGGGCGAAAGCGGGGGCTGCGCACAGGATCGCGGCGGCGATAAGGGATGTAAGACGCATGGTTTTTCCTTTGCGATTGATCTTTTGGGCTTGAGGGCGATCAGGCGCGAAAAGGTGGATCCCGGGCGGCAAGGTTGGGCAGCTGCGCGGTGGCGCTGGCAGGGCAGAGCCCGGGGTGAAGGGTGCGGCTTGTCGCGGGTGCTGCGGCGATCTGCAGGGGCGATTGCGGCAGGCCGCTGAAGGCTGTCGTGCAATCGGGGCAGTGATGGGCGGTGATCGGTTTGCCGGTGGCGTCAAAGGTCAGCGTGGTTTGGGCCAAGGTGCTGTCTGCGCAGATCACCATTTGATAGGCGCCCTGCATTTCGCTGTGCATCACCGCCGCACGGACCGAGGTGGCCGCAAGCGTCAGGGTCAACAGCAAGGACAGCAGCATACGGATCATGGTGTGCGGTTTAGCTGATGACCTGCGGCGGGGGAAGGCGACAGTTTGTCCGCGCAAAATTGTGTCGCCCTGCCCTATCCTGCGCATCCCATCGCGGCCCGACATGCAAAAAGACCCCGCTTGTTGCCAAGCGAGGTCTTTGCATGAACGGCGCAAGAGATCAGGCGGTGGCCTGAGCCTTGGCAATCTCTTTCTTGATCTTCAGCGCGTCGAGCGACAGATCTTCGTCCTTGGCTTTCGCCATGAACGCATCCAGACCGCCACGGTGATCAACGGTGCGCAAGGCAGCAGCCGAGATCTTCAGCGAGAAAGATTTGCCCAGAACGTCGGAAATCAGCGTCACCTGGTTCAGGTTCGGCAGGAAACGACGACGGTTTTTGTTGTTGGCGTGGCTGACAGTGTTGCCAGACATCGGGCCTTTGCCAGAGAGTTCGCAGACGCGAGACATGGTCTATTCCTTGTCAGTTTGGAAGTCAGTTTAGGACAGCGAGACACCCCCCAAACCGGGCGGCGTCTGAATTTGATTTGCGGCGTGTAAGGGGATTCCCCGGCGGCGTCAAGCGGGATGGCCGAGAAAAGCCGGGGAAAACATCAACGTCGGGGTCGTCGGTGGCGGGCGCATTGACCGGAGGCTTGGCCGGAAATTGCTGGCGCTGGCAAGGCTTTGCACCGACAACCGCCGCAATTTGGCCCGATTGCGCCAGCGTTTTGCGCAAGCGGTGGCTTTCCCGTCACCGAATTATCACAACACCCTGAGAAAGTTCGAGGAATCCTCTCAATTTGTGACACAGTTTCGGCTTATTTGCCATAATCAGGACGCAAATAGACCCGGGCGTCAGATCCGGGCAATCGAGCAGAGCAGAGCAGTGGCAACATATAACGGAACCTCGGGGAATGATTCCCTGACGGGTGGAACTGCGGCTGATACCTTCAATGGTTTGGCCGGAGACGACACGCTTAACGGCGGCGCTGGTGCCGACACGATTTATGGTGGCGATGGCAATGATCTGCTGATTGGCGGTGGCGACGCGCTGCTGACATCCAACAGCGACAGGCTTTACGGCGGCAATGGCAATGACACGCTGATCGGCGGCACCGGGGCAGACACGGTGGACGGCGGCGCGGGCATTGATACGGCCGACTACGGCGATTCGACCGCTGCGGTGGTTGTGTCATTGGTGGCTGGGGCGACCAATACTGGCGGCGATGCGGCGGGTGACACGCTGACCGGAATCGAGAATCTTGTCGGCTCGGACTATGGTGACAGGCTGACCGGGGACGGCGGCGACAACGTGCTTGATGGCGGCGCAGGGGCTGACAGCCTGTCGGGTGGCGCGGGCAACGACAGCCTTTACGGTGGCACCGGCAATGACACGCTGATCGGCGGCGCGGGGGCCGATCTGTTGGATGGCGGCACCGGGTCGGATGATGTGGATTACACGGCCTCGGGCGCCGGGATCAATGTGAACCTGACCACAGGCGTAGGTCTGGGCGGCGATGCGCAGGGCGACACGCTGATCAGCATCGAGGACGTAATTGGATCAGCCTATGCCGATACGATCATCGGCTCGACTGCGACGAACTTTCTATACGGTGCGGCAGGAGCCGACAATCTGGATGGCGGCGCGGGCAATGACAGCCTTTATGGCGGCAATGACAATGACACGCTGACCGGCGGCGCAGGGGCGGATGCGCTGTTTGGCGGCAGTGGCAACGATACGGCAGATTACAGCACAGCTTCGGCGGCGGTGGCGGCCAGCCTGACCAGCAACACCGGCACAATCGGCGATGCCAACGGTGATACGTTCAATGCGATTGAGAATTTGGCAGGTTCGGCGTTCAACGACACGTTGACGGGCGATGGCAATGCCAACGTGCTGACCGGCGGTGACGGCAATGACATGCTGTATGGTGCGGCGGGTGTCGATAGCCTGTATGGCGGCGCTGGCAACGACACGCTGTTTGGCGGCACAGGGTCTGATCTGCTGGACGGCGGCGCGGGCGTTGATACGGTGGATTACTCCGCCTCGACCTCGGCTGTTACTATCGTTTTGAACACATCGGCCTCGGGCGGTGATGCCGGTGGCGATACGCTGAGTGGGATCGAGAATATTGTCGGATCGGCCTATAACGACAGGCTGACCGGGGATGCGGGCGACAACGCCCTCTACGGCGCTGCGGGCACTGACAGTCTGGTGGGCGGCGCGGGCGATGACNACTGACAGTCTGGTGGGCGGCGCGGGCGATGACAGCCTGTATGGCGGCAATGACAACGACACCCTGTTTGGTGGAGCGGGCGCTGATCTGCTGGATGGTGGCGCAGGCAATGATGATGTCGATTATTCGGCCTCGGCTGCCGGGATCCATGTTGATCTGAGCACGGGCATTGGTCTGGGCGGCGATGCCGAAGGCGACACGCTGCTGAATATCGAGGATGTCATCGGTTCGGGCTTTGCGGATACGATCACCGGGACCAGTGGCGTCAACATCCTTTATGGTGCGGCAGGCAATGATCTGCTGGACGGCGGCGCAGGCAATGACAGCCTTTACGGCGGCGATGGCAATGACACGCTGACGGGTGGCAGCGGCGCTGACAGTCTTTATGGCGGCAACGGCACGGATACGGCGGATTACTCCACCGCTGCGGCTGCGGTCGCGGCCAGCCTGACCGCTGGCACCGGCACCGCGGGCGATGCCAATGGGGATGTGCTGAGCAGCATCGAGAATCTGATCGGCTCGGGGTTTAACGACACGCTGACCGGCGACGGCAATGCCAATGCTTTGTATGGCGCGGTCGGCAATGATCAGCTGTATGGCGCGGCGGGAGTCGATAGCCTGTATGGCGGCGACGGCAATGACACGCTGTTTGGTGGGGCTGGCGCGGATGTGCTGGACGGCGGCGCGGGCAGCGATACGGCAGATTATTCGGCCTCTGGGTCAGGCATCACGGTCAATCTGAGCACTGGGGCCGCGTCTGGAGGCGATGCCGCTGGCGATACGCTGAACAGCATCGAGAATGTCATCGGCTCGGGTGCGGCGGACAGTCTGGTTGGCAATGCGGCAAACAACCTGCTGGACGGCGGGGCGGGCAACGACACGCTGGTGGGCGGCGATGGCGCAGATACGCTGATCGGCGGCAGCGGCACCGATACGGCGGATTACTCGACCTCGGCTGCGGGGGTGGCGGTGTCGCTGACCACTGGCACCGGATCGGGCGGCGATGCGCAGGGCGATAGCCTGAGCGGCATCGAAAATCTGATCGGCTCGACGCTGAATGACACATTGACCGGCGATGGGGCTGCCAATGCGCTGACCGGCGGCGATGGCCAAGATCTGCTGTATGGCGCGGCTGGGGTCGATAGCCTTTATGGTGGCCTTGGCAATGACACTTTGTCGGGCGGCAGTGGTGCCGACAGCCTGGACGGTGGCGCAGGCATTGATACCGCCGACTACAGCAGTTCGACCGCTGCGGTGAACGTCAATCTGAATGGCGGCGCAAACACCGGCGGCGATGCGGCAGGCGATACGCTGGTGTCGATCGAAAACCTGACCGGCTCGATCTATGCCGATGTGCTGACGGGCAATGCGGGCGACAACTCTCTGTCGGGCGGCGCGGGCAATGATAGCCTTTATGGCGGCGACGGCGATGACACTTTGGCGGGCGGTGCCGGGGCAGATGTGATCAACGGCGGTGCCGGGATGGATTACGTCGATTACTCGGCCAGCACTTCCGCGATCTCGGTCAACCTGACAAGCTGGACCGGGCAATTTGGCGATGCGCAGGGCGATCAGCTGACGGGGGTTGATGGTGTCATCGGCTCGGCGTTCAACGACACGATCATTGGCTATGACGAGCAAGGCCTGAGCGGCGACGTTTTCACCAACGTCTTCTACGGGGGGGCTGGCAACGATTCCATCGAGGGCCGTGGCAACGACGACATTCTGTATGGCGGCGCGGATAATGACAGCGTTTATGGCGGCACCGGCAACGATGTCAGCTATGGCGGCACTGGCAATGATGCGGTCTATGGCGGCGACGGCAACGACAGCAACTACGGCGATGCGGGCAATGATCAGGTCTATGGCGGGCTTGGCAATGATCTGGTGGACGGCGGCGACGGCGCTGACAGCGTTTACGGCGACGCAGGCGATGATCAGGTGCTGGGCGGTGCTGGCAATGACAGCGCTTATGGCGGCGATGGCGCGGACAGCGTCGACGGTGGTGTGGGTGATGATCAGGTTTTCGGCGGCGCAGGCAATGACAGCGCCTACGGTGGCGACGGCAATGACAGCGTATTTGGCGACGCGGGCAATGATCAGGTCTATGGCGGCGACGGCAATGACAGCGTTGACGGCGGCACCGGCGATGATCAGGTCTATGGCGGCGCGGGCAATGACAGCGTTGCAGGCGGAGACGGCAATGATAGCGTAGATGGCGGCACGGGCGATGACAGCCTGTTCGGCGGCGCGGGCAACGATACTCTGACAGGCGACGACGGCGCGGATCATCTGGACGGTGGCATCGGCAATGATCAGCTGTTCGGCGGCGCTGACAATGACGTGCTTGAAGGCGGCGCGGGCACCGATACGCTTGACGGTGGCACCGGCAACGACACGCTGTACGGCGGCGATGGCAATGATGTGCTGATCGGCGGGATCGGCAATGACGAGCTGTTTGGCGGTGCGGGCAATGACACGCTGATCGGTGGCGTGGGCGTCGATATCATCCATGCGGGCGCGGGCGATGTCGTTGATGGCGGCACCAGCGGCACCGATTGGGATGTGCTGGACCTGACCGGGCAAGCGCCGTTCAAGATTGTGCTCGATCCGGCCAACCATCTGAACGGTGTGGTGAATTTCCTTGACGCCGACGGAAATGTGATCGGCACGCTGACCTTTACCAACATTGAAAGCATCGTGTCGTGCTTTACGCCCGGCACCCAGATCGCCACACCCAGCGGTGAGATCGCGGTCGAGGCTTTGCGGGTTGGTGATATGGTGGTGACACGCGACAATGGCGCGCAGATGGTGCGCTGGATCGGGTCGCGCCAGATCAGCCGCGAGGAATTGCGCGCGGATGCCAGCCTGCGGCCCATCCTGATCAAGGCGGGCGCGCTTGGTTATGGCTTGCCCGAGGTGGATATGATGGTGTCGCGTCAGCACCGGATGCTGGTCAGTGGCCCCCGCGCGGAACTGCTGTTTGGCAGCGACGAGGTCTTGGTGCGCGCCCAGCATCTGTTGTGCCTGCCCGGCGTTGTAGAGGCGGATGTCGAAGCGGTGACCTATCTGCACATCCTGTTTGACCGCCACGAGGTGATCCTTGCCGATGGCGCATGGAGCGAAAGCTTCCAGCCCGGAGATCGCACGATGGAGGGCATGGACGCCGATCAGCGCGACGAAATCTACAAGATCTTCCCCGAACTGGCCGATAGCAGCAAACTGGCGCAATTTGCCGCCGCAAGGCCAACGCTGAAATCCTACGAAGCAAGGGTGCTGCTGGCGGCCTGAGTTTTGCCGCGCAGCACAGCAAACGGCGGTCGGCAAAATATGCTGCGATTGATCGCTTGGCGAGCGCTTGGCCGCCCAGCTATCCCTGCACAGTTATCCTTTGTGCAGCAGGCGCAGGATTTGCTGGGCGGCGGCCTCTGGCGTCACATCTCCTGCGGCAACCGCAAGCCCCAGATCGGCGACGATGGATTTGGTGGGTTGTTGGTCCAGCACGGCCAGCAGACCACGGCGCAATTCTTCGCGGAACCAATGCTCGGCCTGCTGGCCACGCCGGGTTGACCAGTGACCGTTCTGCCTGCGCCAGTTGGCAAGGCTTTGCATCTCGGCCCAAGCCGTGGCGAGGCCCGCTTGTTCAAGTGCCGAAACCATCATCGCCTTGGGATAATCGGCGGGGTCCTGCGGGCGTTTGCGCAGCAGCCGCAGCGCGCCCGCGTAATCGGCGCAGGTGCGCTGGGCCGCAGATTTCAGATCGCCGTCAGCCTTGTTGACAAGGATCAGATCGGCCATCTCCATGATGCCGCGCTTGACGCCTTGCAATTCGTCACCGCCCGCAGGGGCAAGCAGCAGCACGAACAGATCGCACAGCTCGGCGACCACGGTTTCGGATTGCCCGACACCGACGGTCTCGATCAGGATGATGTCAAAACCCGCCGCTTCGCAAAGCGCAACGGCCTCGCGGGTGCGGCGGGCAACGCCGCCCATTTGTGCCTGAGATGGCGAGGGTCGGATGAAGGCGCGCGGATCGCGGGCGAGTTGCTCCATCCGGGTTTTATCGCCGAGGATCGAGCCGCCCGAGCGCGCCGATGATGGATCAACCGCCAGCACCGCCACACGCAGCCCCTGCCCCGTCAACATCAAGCCAAAGCTTTCGATAAAAGTCGATTTGCCGACCCCCGGCGTGCCGGACAGCCCAATGCGCAGAGCTTGGTTCTGTTGGCCCAAGGCTTGCAGCAATTCAAGCGCCTGTGCGCGGTGATCTGCGCGCGCGCTTTCGACCAGAGTGATGGCGCGTGCCAGACTGCGGCGGTCGCCGGATTGCAGCTTTGTGGCGAGTTCGGCGAGATCCATGGCGACTCCTTTCGCTGGTTCTGCCCGATGGGCGCGGCTTTGGCCAGTGTGACCTATTTGGCCAGTGTGACATGCCAACCTGACCTGCCAATCTGACCTGCCAACCTGACCTGCCAATCTGACCTGCCAATCTGACCTGCCAATCTGACCTGCCAATCTGACCTGCCAATCTGACCTGCCAATCTGACCTGCCAATCTGACCTGCCAATCTGACCTGCCAACCTGACCTGCCAATCTGACCTGCCAATCTGACCTGCCAATCTGACCTGCCAATCTGACCTGCCAATCTGACCTGCCAATCTGACCTGCCAATCTGACCTGCCAATCTGACCTGCCAACCTGACCTGCCAATCTGACCTGCCAATCTGACCTGCCAATCTGACCTGCCAATCTGACCTGCCAATCTGACCTGCCAATCTGACCTGCCAATCTGACCTGCCAATCTGACCTGCCAACCTGACCTGCCAATCTGACCTGCCAATCTGACCTGCCAATCTGACCTGCCAATCTGACCTGCCAATCTGACCTGCCAATCTGACCTGCCAATCTGACCTGCCAATCTGACCTGCCAACCTGACCTGCCAATCTGACCTGCCAATCTGACCTGCCAATCTGACCTGCCAATCTGACCTGCCAATCTGACCTGCCAATCTGACCTGCCAATCTGACCTGATGGAAGTGCGGCCTCGGGGGGCATCGAGCCCCCGCTCGGCCGCGCTGCCGGGCAACGGGTCTGAGGCGTGGGGTGCGGGGAAAGGTTGGACGCTCCGCGGGGAGTATTTCAAAAAGAGCAACGGTAAGGGATTTGCTCTTTCTTAAATACTCATTCTTAGCGGCGCTGGCCAAGGCAGTGGCGTTGCGGGATAAGGGCAGCATGATCAGATTGCCGATAGAAGATGTATTGCCAGAGCTGCGGGCTGCGATTGCGGCGCGGGGGATGGCGGTGTTGCAGGCGCCACCCGGGGCGGGCAAGACGACTTTGGTGCCATTGGATTTGTTGGCATCAGGCGCGGTTGCGGGGCGTATCGTGATGCTGGAGCCGCGCCGGTTGGCGGCAAGGGCTGCGGCAGAGCGGATGGCCGAAACCTTGGGTGAACCGGTGGGCGGCACCGTTGGCTACCGTATTCGCGGCGAGGCGAAAGTGTCGAAGGCGACGCGGATTGAAGTGGTGACCGAGGGGATTTTGACCCGGATGATCCAGAGCGACCCTGAATTGCAGGGCGTAGGCGCGCTGATCTTTGACGAGTTTCATGAGCGGTCTTTGAGTGCCGATCTGGGGCTGGCTTTGGCGTTGGAAATTCGCGCGGCGTTGCGGGGTGATCTGGTTCTGATCGTGATGTCGGCGACCTTGGATGCGGCCCCGGTGGCGGTGCTGATGGGGGATGCGCCGGTTGTGACCTCGATGGGGCGCGCCTTTCCGGTGGAGACGCGTTGGCTGGGGCGCAGCCCGGATGCGTCGCTGCGGTTTGAAGCCGGGGTTGCGGGGTTGGTGCGGCAGGCGGTTGAGGAAACTGCGGGCGGCGTTCTGGTGTTTTTGCCAGGTGAAGGCGAAATCCGCCGTGTTGAGGCGATGCTCGCGGGGCTGCCGGGTTGCGCGCTGCGCCCGCTTTTTGGCGCGATGGATTTTGCGGCGCAGCGGGCGGCTTTGGGGCCTGCGGTGGGGCGCAAGGTGGTCTTGGCGACCTCGATCGCGGAAACCTCGCTTACCATTCCTGACATTCGCGTGGTGGTCGATGGCGGGCGGGCGCGGCGGGCGCGGTTTGATCCGAACTCGGGCATGTCGCGGTTGGTGACGGAACGGGTGACACGCGCCGAGGCCGAGCAGCGGCGCGGGCGGGCGGGGCGGGTGGCCGAGGGGGTTTGCTATCGCTATTGGACGCGCGGCGAGGAAGGCGGGTTGGCGGCCTATCCTCCGGCAGAGATAGAGGCGGCCGATTTGACCGGGCTGGCGTTGGAGCTGGCGCTGTGGGGGGGCGATGTCGGGTTTCTGACCGCGCCGAATGTGGGGGCGATGGCCGAGGCACGGGCATTGTTGCAGGGGTTGGGGGCGCTGGCGGGCGGGCGGATCACGCCGCATGGACGCGTGCTGGCGGCACTGCCTTTGCATCCGAGGCTGGCGCATATGTTGGCGGTGGCGGGGCCGGATGCGGCGACGCTTGCGGCGGTGTTGGGCGAGCGAGACGTGCTGAAGGGCGCGCCGCCGGATCTGGCTTTGCGGATGGCGGTCGTGGCGGATGTGCGGCGGTTTGAGGCGGCGCATTCCTGGCCCGTGTTGCGCTCGGTGGTGGAGCGGGTGAAGCTGGAAGCGCGGCGGTTGGCGCGGGCTGCGGCGAGACCAGATGCGGCAGGGCCAGATGCGGCGAGACCAGACGCGGAGGGGCCAGATGCGGGGTTGGGTTTGGCGCAGATGGCGGCGCTGGCTTACCCTGATCGGGTGGGGCTGCGGCGCAAGGGTGATGCGCCGCGTTGGGTGCTGTCGGGCGGCAAGGGGGCGGTGATGGCGGCGGGCGTGCCGCTGGCGGGGGCGCGGTTGATCGTGGCGACCGATCTGGATGGTGATGCGCGCGAGGCTGCGGTGCGGCAGGCGGTGGCGATTTCTGAGGCCGAGTTGCGGGCGGTGTTTGGGCCGCAGATTAGCTGGCGCGAGGTTTGTGAGTGGTCGAAGCGCGAGGGGCGGGTGATCTCGCGCAGGCAGGAATGTTTTGGCGCGCTGGTGCTGACGGATATTCATTGGGATGCGCCGGGCGAGGCGGTGGCGCGGGCGGCGTTGGAGGGGATGCGGCTGAATGGGCTGCATTTCACGCCCGCCGCGCGGCGGTTGCGGGCTCGGGTGGAATTGGCGCGGGGTGGCGGCGATGATTGGCCGGACTTTTCAGATCAGGGCCTGCTGCTGTCTGCGGAGGACTGGTTGTTGCCGCATCTTTCGGGAGTGCGGACAGAGGCTGATCTGCGCGGATTTGACCTGACCGAGGCTTTGAAGGCGCGGTTGAACTGGCAGCAGGTCGCGGCCTTGGACAAACTGGTGCCGGGGGCGTTCGAGACTCCGCTCGGGCGGCGGGTGCCGATTGATTATGATGGCGATGTGCCGGGGATTGAGGTGCGGCTGCAAGAGATGTTTGGCGTGACTGTGCATCCGGTCGTCGGGGTCAAGCGGCTGCCGTTGCGGGTGGTTTTGACCTCACCGGGGCAGAAGACGATTCAGGTGACGATGGATCTGCCGGGGTTCTGGAAATCATCCTATGCGGATGTAAGGAAAGATATGCGGGGGCAGTATCCGCGGCATCCGTGGCCAGAGGATCCGACGGTGGCGGAGCCTACTTTGCGGGCGAAGCCGCGGGGGACGTGAGGGGTCTTGGGGGGGGCTGTGCGACCTTGAGGGACGTGACAGGCCTTGGAGAGCTAAGGGGGCTGCGGCAGCGATATTTTGCCCAGAGGTTGGCATGGATCTGGAGGCGCCTCGGGCGTTCAGGCTTGTGTCCACGCGTGGACACTGATGCGCATCTAGCAATTTCAATGCTTTACAAGCGGCAGTTTACCAACTGTTAATGATTGGGCGCCGGGAGGGCTTGCCTTGCAGGCGGAGTGCCCTGAGGCAGGCAGATCACGCCGATGTGTTCATATGTGAGCATGGCCGCCGCCTTTATTGGCGT
Source organism: Cypionkella aquatica (assembly GCF_030161095.1). Taxonomy (GTDB): domain Bacteria; phylum Pseudomonadota; class Alphaproteobacteria; order Rhodobacterales; family Rhodobacteraceae; genus Cypionkella; species Cypionkella aquatica. Next base: position 406,203 of record NZ_BSPP01000002.1, on the reverse strand, counting down.
GATGTAGGTTTCAAGACATTGATTGGTTACAATCGGGCTGCTAGCCCAAACTGCATATGCAAGCCACAAGGAAGAGAAAATGTTTAAGAACCTGACTGCCCTGCAACCGATCAGCTATGCCGCGCTGCGGATTATGGCGGGGCTGCTTTACTTTGAACATGGCACGCAAAAGCTGCTGAACTTCCCGATTCCGGGGCCGGGCGCGTTGAACACGCTGCAGATGGCCTCGGGGCTGCTGGAATTGATCGGCGGCGCTTTGATCGTGCTGGGGCTGTTCACCCGCCCGGTGGCTTTCGTGCTGTCGGGCCATATGGCCTTCGCTTATTTCATGGCGCATGCGCCGCAGGGTTTCTACCCGGTGCAAAATGGCGGCGACGCTGCGATCCTGTTCTGCTTTGTGTTCTTGCTGATCGCCACGATGGGCGCGGGCAAATACGCGCTGGACAACCGTAAAGGCTAAGCCGCAAAGGCTAAGCTTTTGATGCAAGGGCGAAAGGTCGGGCCGTGTGGCCTAGGCCGTTTGCCCTTGCGCTGCGAACTGCTTTGGCGGCTGACCCTGATGGCGGCTGAACGCGGTGCTGAAGGCACTGGCCGAGCCGTAACCGACACGGGTGGCAATCTCGGTCAGGCTGTGGCGGTCTTTGTGCAGCAGGTCTTTCGCCAAGGCCATGCGCCAATTGAGCAGATATTCCATCGGCGGCAGACCAATCACCCGGTGAAACCTTGCGCAGAACGGCGAGCGTGACAGCGCGGCGGTCAAGGCCAATTTGGCAATCGTCCATGGATGCGCGGGATCGGCATGGATCGCGCGCAGCGCCGGGGCAAGGCGGGGGTCGGCGAGGCCCTGAACAAGACCGGGGGCCGCTGTCGAACGTGCGGTGGCGCGCAGAGCCTCGATGAACAGCACTTCCAGCAGACGCTCTAAGATCACCTCACGCGCCGGGCGATTGGCGCGACATTCATCGCTGACAAGGCTGGCCAAAGCGGCGAGGCGATCCTGACCTGGGACAATGACGATCTCGGGCAACAGCGATACCAGCAAATCGGCATCAGCGGCCCCGAACAGGCAGTGACCGACCAGCATTTGCACGCTGGGCGCACCTTCGGGATCGCCAAGGCGATAGCTGCCGTCGGGCTGCACCACGGGCAGGCTGCGCAGCGGAGTGTCTGCGGGCAGGTCAAGGTTGGCGATCGTGTAGCCGAACGACGCCGGTGCCAGCACGAAATCCCCCGCCCTGAGGATGATCGGCGCACGGTTGTCGATGCAGAGGCAGACTTGTCCGGTCAGGATCAGCCAATGCGAGACATGGCCGCTGGCCTCGCGCCGCACCCGCCAATCACCCGCCGCTTGCACCAGTTTGGCAAAGGGGGCGCGTGGTTGCAGCAGAGTGACGATCTGCGCAAGCGGATCGGTTGTGCTGATCGTATCTGCATTGGGTAAGGGTTTGGCTTGCGGCATATCAGGACGATCACACATTAAACTGGCACTTGTGATTATAGGGTGTACTGCGGTTGGCGTCTATATCGCTTGGGTGAAAGCACATTCAGGAGATTATGATGAAAACTGTTCTGATCACTGGCTGCTCATCAGGCTTTGGGCTTGAGACGGCAGCTTACTTTTTGGCGCAGGGTTGGCGCGTGGTGGCGACGATGCGCGATCCGCAACCGGGGCTGTTGCCCGCGTCGGACCATCTGGTTTTGCTGCCGCTGGATGTCACGGACGCCGCCAGTATCGCCAGCGTTATCGCGGCCGCAGGGCCGATTGACGTGTTGGTGAACAATGCAGGCATCGGCTTGCTGAGCATTGTCGAGGATACCGAAATCGCCACAATGCGCGAGATTTTTGACACCAATACCATCGGTTTGATGGCTATGGTGAAGGCGGTGGTGCCGCAGATGCGGGCGCGCAAGGCCGGGGTGATCATCAATGTCACCTCGACCGTGACGGTAAAGCCGTTGCCGATGCTTGCCGTCTATACCGCCTCGAAAGCCGCCGTGGAGGCGTTCAGCACCAGTCTGGCGCTGGAGCTGGCGCCGTTCGACGTGGCGGTGCGGATTGTGCTGCCCGGTCAGGGCAAGACCAAGCTGGGCGAAAATGCGCGGGCCCGGATGAAGATGGATTTTCCCCCCGCCTATCAGGCTTTCGCGCAAGAGGTGTTTGCGCGCACGATGGCCGGATCGGGCGGCACCTTGCTGGAAGATGTGGCGCAAGGCGTGTGGCGGGCGGCGACGGACCCAGATTGCCCGATGTTTTTGCCCGCAGGCAGCGACGCCGTGGCGCATTTCGCCGAGGCTGGACGCTAGGCAGCATCGTAGGGGCAGCATCGTGGGGGCAGCGACTGTGCTGCCCCCACTGGTGTTTTGCAAAGCTTGGATAGGGCATTTTGGAAATCCATCGCAACCATTCTGCCGCTTGGGCGTTATCTGTCTGATGTATACTTGCCCAGATGGCCATGCGAGCGGCCAAGCTGGCGCTTTACCAAAGGATGAACCCGATGCGGAATGTAACTTTGCCGATTTTGCTGGCAGCCAGCCTTGCGATGGCGGCTCCGGCGCGGGCGCAGACTGATCTGGGCGATGTGGTTTCGGGCATCGCCCAACAGTTGATCGCCAAAGAGGCCGACAAGCGCGCATATCTGCAAGCGCAGCAGCAAAACACTGTGCGCGGCTATCGCAGCTATCTGTCGCAGTATCCCACGGGGGTGTACCGCGAAAACGCGCAGCGGGCTTTGGTCAAGCTGGGCGCGGTGGAGGATCCTGCTCCGAAGCCGCCTGTGGGTGGCGGACAAAGCGCGGCCTCGGTTGAGGCATCGTTGGGGCTCTCGCGGTCGCAGCGGGTTTTGATCCAGAAACAGCTGACTGCGGTGGGCTATCCGACCGGGGTGGCGGATGGGTTGTGGGGCGCGAAAACCCGCGATGCGATTGGCAGCTGGCAGCGCAAGAACAAGCAATCCATAACGGGCTATGTGACGGCGCGGCAGGTCAATCTGCTGGCGCAACAGGCCGGGTCCGTCGTGGGCCCCGGACCTGCAGAGCCGTCGGCGGGCAATGACGCGCTGGAGGAAAGCCTGCTGAACCTCAGCTATGCCGAGCGCCGCGAGGTGCAGCGGCGGTTGACGACGCTGGGCTACAACACTTACGGCGTTGATGGCGGCTTTGGCGCCAACACACGGCGAGCGATGGCCGCGTGGCAGCGGGACGAAGGGTTGCGCGCAAGCGGCTATCTGACCGCCGACCAACTGCGCAGCCTGCGCCAGCAAACCGGCGGCTAAGCTGAGTTGCCTAACTGCTGTGACCACCCTGCCCTGCCGATTGGAACCATCGGCGGATCAGGTCACGCTCTGGCTGTTCCATATAGCTGAGGTTGGCGGGGGGCATCGCATGGGTCAGACCAGATTGGGTGTAGATGCCCCGCGCTTCTGAGGCGATCTGGGCCGGGGTTTCCAAGACCACATCTTTCGGCGCCCAGTAAACGCCTTCATAGACGGGCTCGGCGGCGTGGCACATTGAGCAGCGGCCCTGCACAATGCTGACAACCTGATCAAAGCCCTGCGCGCTGGCGTAGGTCAGTGCGGTGGCGTTCAGCGTAGTTTCCTCGGGGCGGTGCCGCATCGGGGCTGTCGACAGCCAGACGATGATCAGGAAGATCAAAGCGGTGGCAAACCATGTCCAATGCGGGTTGCCCTTGCGCGCATGTTTGGTGTTGAACCAGTGCCGGATGGTGACTCCCATCAGAAACACGAGGCTGGCGATCAGCCAGTTGTATTCAGTGGCGAACACCAACGGATAGTGGTTCGACAGCATCAGGAACAGCACGGGCAACGTCAGGTAGTTGTTATGCGTGCTGCGCTGCTTGGCGATCTTGCCGTATTTCGGATCAGGCGTGCGGCCTGCCTTCAGATCGGCCACGACGATGCGCTGGTTCGGCATGATGATCATGAACACATTGGCCGACATGATCGTCGCGGTGAACGCGCCCAAATGCAGCAGGGCGGCGCGGCCCGAGAAAACTTGCGTGTAGCCCCAAGCCATGCCGACAAGGATGACATAAAGCCCGATCATCAGCCGGGTGTTGTCATCGCCAAAGCGGCTTTTGCAGATCAGATCATAGGCGATCCAGCCGAAAGCAAGGCTGCCCAATGATATGGCAATGGCTTGGGCCTGAGTCAGATCGGCCACAGCGGGGTCAATCAGATACAGGTTCGCGCCAAGGTAATAGACCAGAAACAACATGCCAAAGCCGGAAAGCCAAGTGGTATAGCTTTCCCATTTGAACCATGTCAGGTGCTCGGGCAGCATCGCAGGGGCCACAAGGTATTTCTGGATGTGATAAAACCCGCCGCCATGGACCTGCCATTCCTCGCCATGCGCAAGCGGCGGCAGGCTGGGAGTTTTGCGCAGGCCAAGGTCAAGCGCGATAAAGTAAAACGACGAGCCGATCCACGCCATGGCAGTCGTGACATGGAGCCAGCGCACGGCAAGTTCGACCCATTCCCACAGCACGATCCAGTCATACATTGGCGCTCTCCTTTGGCTGTAGACAGGCTATACCGAGCGGCATTGATCTGTTAATCCTGAAAACGCCGGGAATACTTTCAAGATTGGCGCGAAAATGTCCTATGTCAACACGATCAAGATGTTTGTGCGGGTGTACGAGCTGGGCAGTATGTCGGCGGCGGCGCGCGATCAGCGCACCTCGCCCGCCGTGGCCTCGGCGCGGATATCCGAGTTAGAAAAACATCTGGGGGTGCGGTTGTTCTCGCGCACCACGCGCAGCTTGCAGCCGACCGAGAATGGCCGGATCTTTTTTGAAGGTGCCAAGCGGGTGCTGGAGGCAATCGACGATGCCGAAGCGGCGGTGATGGATGTCACCCAAAACCCGCGCGGGACGATCTTTGTCTCGGCCCCTTTGGGGGTGGGGCGCAGGTTTATCGCGCCGCATGTGCCTGTTTTCAAAGACATGTATCCGCAGATCGACGTGCGGCTGCGGCTGTCGGACCGCATCATTGATGTGACCGCCGAAGGGCTGGATGTGGCGTTTCATCTGGGGATACTGGAAGATTCCACGCTGAAAGTCCGGCTGATTGCCGATTGCCCACGGGTGCTCTGCGCCTCGCCTGCCTATATCGAACGGCGCGGCATGCCGGAAGATGGCGCGGCTTTGGTCGGCGATAAACACGACTGCCTTAACCTGCGTTTTCCCGGTGCCAAAGAATTTCAGTGGGCGCTGCAAACCCCCGACGGCGTGCGGCGCTATGAAATTTCTGGCCCGTTTGAGAGCGATGACGGCGATGTGCTGACAGGTTGGGCACTCGACGGACGTGGCATCGTGATGAAACCGGTGTTTGAAGTCGCGGACCACTTGCGATCAGGCGCGCTGGTGCCCGTGGCCACCGCCACGCCACCCTTGCCGACCCAACTTTCCAGCCTGTCGCAGCATCGGCGCTTGAAAGACCCCAAGGTGAAATTGTTCACCGATTTCATGGCAGCGCATGTGCGCGATGCGGTGCGCGGCGCGATTGAGGGGCGGTAGCGGTACGGTGCGTGCTTGCACGCACCGCGCCAAAGGTGCGTGCAAGCACGCACCCTACCCCAACCTAAGACTCATACGGCCAGTTGGCCTGAGAGAACGCGCCGCCATCGACCCAGAGGGTTTGGCCAGTGACAAAGCTTGCTGCATCCGAGATCAGGAACAGCAAGGGGCCGGTCAAATCCTGCGGGGTGCCGACGCGGCGCAACGGCGTGACGCGCGCCCAAGTGGCGTCGTAATCCGGGGCCTCGGCTGCGGTGCGGGCGGTGGCGATGGCACCGGGGGCGATGCAGTTGACGCGGATGTTATGGGGGCCAAGTTCGACAGCGGCGATTTTGGTGAACTGCTCGATGCCGCCTTTCGATGTGGTGTAATCGACCAGCTTGGGGAAGGCGAGTTTGTTGCAGCCCGAGCCAAGGGTGATGATGGCACCGGGTTGGTTGGCGGCGATCATCGCACGGGCGGCGGCTTGGGTGTTCAAAAACGTGCCGCGCAGGTTGGTGGCGATGGTGCGGTCCCAGTCATCGGGTTTGAGGTCCAGCAGGCTGGACCATGTCTGGATACCTGCGTTGTTGACCATGACAGAGGGGGCGGCATCGGCCCATGCGGCAGCCTCGGCGTGGAAGCGGGCGGTTTGGGCCTCATCGCCTGCGTCACATTCCCAAGCGCGGGCATGTTGGCCGAGCGATTCCACCTGCGCGATCAGCGTTTCGGCGGCTTGCGCCTGACCTAGATGGGTGAAGCCCACGTCGTAGCCCGCGCCTGCTAGGGCGGTCACAAGGGCGTGGCCAATGGCGGAGGGGCCTGCGGTGACGAGGGCGAGTTTGGGCATCAGTGGGCCTTCGTAGGGTGGGTGATTTCACGCAGAATTGCATGTTGGCTAGCGGGAAGGAAGGTGCGTGACATCACGCACCCTAACGCTCAGCCCCATGTGCGGTCGAGCAGTGCCAACCAGTTGTCATAGCACAGCTTTTGCATCAACGCCTCGCCATAGCCGTGATCCAGCATCGCCTGTTGCAGCGCGGGCAGGCCGGTGACGTCGCCGATGCCGTTGGGCAGGGTTGCGCCGTCGAAATCGGAACCGAGGCCGAGGTGGTCTTCGCCCAAGGTTTCCAGCAGGTGATCAAGGTGGGCGAGCACATCTTCCCAGCCCATATCGCCCGATTGTTTGCCATCGCGGCGCAGGAAAGAAGTGGCGAAGTTGAGGCCGACCATGCCTTTGCTGTCGCGGATCATGTGCAGTTGGCGGTCGGTCAGGTTGCGGCTGCTGGGCGTGATCGCGTGGGCGTTGGAATGGGTGGCGACGAGAGGGGCATCGGTGAGGCGTGCGACGTCATTGAAGCCTGCCTCGTTGATATGGCTCAGGTCGATCATGATTTTCAGATCGTTGCAGGCGCGGATCAGGCGTTTTCCGGCGTCGGTCAGGCCCTCACCCGTGTCGGGGCTGGAGGGGAAGGCGAAGGGGACGCCGTGGCCGAAGATGGTCGGGCGCGACCAGACCGGGCCAAGCGAGCGCAGGCCCATGGCGTGGAAGGCGTAGAGGTTGTCGAGGTTGGCGTCGATGGCCTCGGCGCCCTCCATATGCAGGATGCCTGCGATGGTGTTGGAGTTGAGGCAGTCGCGGATCTGGGCGGTGGTGGTGCAGAGTTTGAATTGGCCGTTTGAGGCGCGCTCCATCCACAGGAATTGCCTTGCCATCGACATGGCAACGGGAAGGGCCTCGGGTTCGGAGATTAGATCGCCCAAGGGGATGCTGAAGGGCGGGTTTTCCATCTGCGCCATGTAGTCAGGGGCGTCGTGGGCTTCGGGGGATGGGATGTAGATGGCAAAGAAGCCAGCTTTGAAGCCGCCCTTTTGCATGCGGGGCAGGTCGAGATGGCCTTTGCCTTCACCGGTCAGCCAGATTGCCTCGCGGTTTTCGGGGTGATTGTGCAGGCGCAAGAGCAGGTCGTTGTGGCCGTCAAAGGTGGGGAACATGTTAAGAGCCTATGGTTTGCTGTGCTGGCGGGCGGGGGTTTCACACCCCCGCGCCCCCGTGGGATATTTATGAACAGATGAAACTGGTAGACTTAGCCTTCGAGCATGCGGTCGGCGGAGGCTGCGAACAGGCTGCGGGCGTAGGTTGTGGTCATCTGGGCGGTGGCGAGGGCTTCACGAGAGAGTTCCTCCACCGCTTTGCCGTGCTGCATGACGAGGATGCGGTCGCACATGTGGTCGATCACGGCGAGGTCGTGGGAAACCATCAGGAAAGTGAGGCCGCGTTCCGCGCGCAAGCGCGAGAGCAGGTTGAGGGTTTCTGCTTGCACACTTGCGTCAAGCGCGGAAGTGGGCTCGTCGAGCAGCAGGATTTCGGGTTGCAGCATCAAAGCGCGGGCGATGGCGACGCGTTGGCGTTGGCCACCCGACAGTTGGTGCGGGTAGCGGAAACGGAAGTTGGGGGGCAGGCCCACGTCGGTCAGCGCCTTGGTGATCGCGGCATCGGTGACAGGGAGGCCGTGGATGGCGAGAGGTTCCGACAGCGTGCGGTCCAGCGTGTGGCGGGGGTGCAGGCTGGCGTAGGGGTCCTGGAACACCATTTGGACTTGGCGCGAGAAGGCGCGGTCGTGGGTGATCGGTTTGCCATTGATGCGGATGCTGCCGCCCGAGATTGGGGCCAAGCCGCAGATCGCGCGCAGGATGGTGGATTTGCCCGAGCCGCTTTCGCCAACGAGGCCGAAGGATTCCTGCGCTTTGACGTTAAGCGACACGCCTTCGACGGCGCGGACCTGGCGGCCTTGGGCCGTGAAGGTGACGGAGAGGTTTTCTATCTCGATGAGCATGTTCAAAGCGCCCAACTTGCGTCGCGGTCAAGGCTTGGCAGCGGCGCGCGGGAGCCGCCGATACGGGGCAGGCAATTCAGCAGGCCTTGGGTGTAGGGGTGTTTGGCTTGCATGAGATCCTTGGCCGCAAGTTCTTCGACGACCTTGCCTTTGTACATCACCAAGACCCGGTCGCAGAAGCGGGCGACGAGGCGCAGGTCGTGGGAGATGAAGATCAGGCCCATGCCGCGGGTTTTGACGAGGTTATCGAGGATCGACAGCACTTCGGCTTGCACGGTCACATCCAAGGCGCTGGTGGGTTCATCGGCGATCAAAAGGTCGGGGTTGGGGATCAGCATCATCGCGATCATCACGCGCTGGCCCATGCCGCCGGAAAGTTCGTGCGGGTAGGCTTCCATCACGCGGGCGGGGTCGCGGATTTGCACGGCGTTCAGGGCGTCGATGGCTTTGGCGTAGGCTTCGGGTTTTGAGAGGCGGTCGCGTTGGCGCAGACCTTCGGTCAGTTGCGCTCCGACCTTCATAACCGGGTTCAGCGAGTATTTCGGGTCTTGCATCACCATGGCGATGCGGGGGCCGCGCAGGGCGCGCATCTGGGTTTCCGAGGCGCGCATCAGGTCGATGCCGTCGAAGGTCATCTCATCGGCCTCGATCTTGCCCGGCGGGCGGATCAGGCGGAGCACGGACCGCCCCGTCATGGTTTTGCCAGAGCCGGACTCGCCCACGATGCCAAGGCGTTCGCGGCCAAGGTCGAACGAGACGCCGCGCACGGCTTCGACCCGGCCTGCTTCGGTGTCAAAGGTGACGCGGAGGTTTTTGACGGTCAGGAGGCTCATTTGCTGGCGCTTTTCGGATCGAGAACATCGCGGAGGCCGTCGCCCAGCAGGTTGAAGCCTAGGCTGACGATGAAGATGGCAAGGCCGGGCATGGTGGCGACCCACCATTGTTCAAACAGGAATTTGCGGCCTGCGCTGATCATCAGGCCCCATTCTGGCAAGGGCGGTTGCACGCCAAGGCCAAGGAAGCCGAGGCCAGCGGCGGTCAGGATCACGCCTGCCATATCAAGGGTGACGCGGATGATGACGGAGGGCAGGCACATCGGGATGACATGGCCCCAGATGATGCGGATGGGGCCAGCGCCTTGCAGTTTGACGGCGGCGATATAGTCGGAATTGCGCACGGTCAGGGTTTCGGCGCGGGCAACGCGGGCGTAGGGCGGCCAGCTTGTCAGAGCAATGGCCAGCACCGCGTTTTCCATGCCGGGGCCGAGGACGGCGACCAAGGCGAGCGCGAGGATAAGTTTCGGGAAGGCAAGGAAAATGTCGGTGATCCGCATCAGGATCGTATCTGTCCAGCCGCCGAAATAGCCTGCGACGGTCCCGATGATCAGGCCTACAACGGGGGCGGTCAGGATCACCAGCAGCACGATGTAGAGGGTGATGCGGCTGCCGTAGAGGATGCGCGACAGGATATCGCGGCCGAAATCATCGGTGCCAAGGATGTTGCCGGGGGTGCCGGGGGGCAGCAGGCGACGGCCGAGTTCTTGCGTGATCGGTTCGTGTGGGGCCAGCAGGGGCGCAAAGATAGCGACGAACAGCAGCGCGGCAGTGATCAAAAGGCCGATCATTGCCAAGGGGTTACGGCGCAGGCGCAGCCAGCTGAGATAGCTTTGCCCAAGGCGGGATTGCATCCGCGAGGCGGGGTTGGGGTCGCGCAGCCATGTGGTGAGTGTGCTCATACCCGTGCCCTCGGATCGACGAGGCGGTAAAGCAGGTCGGACAACATGTTCAGGCCAATATAAGCGATGCCGACAACGACAGTGCCACCCAGAACGGCGGGCATATCTGCGACCATCAGGGCATCGGTGATGTAACTGCCAAGTCCCGGCCATGCGAAGATCGTTTCGGTCAGCACAGCACCTTCCAAGAGGTAGGCGTAGCTGAGGGCGATCACGGTGATCAGGGGAACCATGACGTTTTTCAGCGCATGAACCCAGATCACCCGGCGCTCTGGCATGCCTTTGACGCGGGCGGTGGTGATGTATTCCTGACCGAGTTCATTCATCATGAAGCTTCGGGTCATGCGAGAGATATAAGCCATAGAGATATAGGCAAGAATTCCGGCGGGCAGGATGATGTGGGAAAACGCATTGGCGAACATATCCCAGCGATTGTTCAGGGCGGTATCCAGCAGGATCATGCCAGTGTATTGGGTCAGCTCAAAATCCAGCGACATCTGATAGCCTGCATCCAAGCGCCCCGGCCCACCGACCCATTCCAACTGGCCGTAAAACAGCAACAGCCCCATCAGACCCAGCCAGAACACTGGCATCGAATAGCCCATCAGGCCGATCAGCCGGGTGGATTGGTCGAAAAAGCTGCCGGGTTTGGTGGCGGCGATCACGCCAGCGGGGACGCCCAGAAGAACACCCAGAATGGTGGCGAGGGTGGCGAGCTCCAAGGTCGCAGGGAAGCGCTGGCTGACTTCTTCCAGCACAGGCTCGCGGGTGCGGATCGAGGTGCCGAGATCGCCTTGCAAGGTGTTGCCGACATAGATGCCGAATTGCTTCCACAAAGGCTCGTTCAGCCCCAGACGCTCGCGCGCTTCGGCCATCTGCGCTTCGGTCGCGCGTTCGCCCAGGATCGACAAAACCGGATCAACCGGAATGACGTTCGAGATGAAGAACGTCACCATGAGCAAGCCAAGGAATGTGACAAACAACGTGACAACCGTGCCGCCGATCTGGCGAAGCAAGGGTATCAGGCGCGACTGCGGTGCTGGGATGCTGGTCATGGGAAACGGGCGGCCCTTTGCAGGGCCGCCCAATGCCTTACTTGGTCACAAGCCAATACGCGACGGCGTCAACAGCGCCCCCGGTATAGAGGCCTTTGACGTTCGCACGCACGCCGGTCTGGCGGGCTTGCTGGAACATCACGATAAACGGTGCCGTTTCGCGGAATTTCTTCTGCAGGGCGGCATACATTTCAACGCGCTTGGCCGGGTCTTGCTCCAGCACAGCGGCTTTCGACTCTGCGGTCATCTCACCCGGATCGTAAGCGTTGCGCCAAGCCAGATAGCCCGTGTTGTTGGCGGCATCCGAGTTGTCGGGGTTTTCCGCGAAGGTCGACGAGTTGGTGTTCGGATCGGGATAATCCGGGCCCCAGGTTTGCAGGGTGCCGTCATGTTGGCGGGCGCGGTATTCTTTCAGCTGCTCGGCCCCTTCGCCGACGCTGAGTTCAACCTTGATACCGGCTTGGCCAAAGGTGTTCTGGATCGACTGCGCCACATCCATCCGGTCGGCAGCGTTGCGCACCGACAGCTTGATGCTTGGGTCTTTGATGCCGGATTCGGCGATCAGCGCCTTGGCTTTCTCGATGTCCAAAGAATAGGGGTTGTCATCCAAAGCGCCCAGATAGCCCGAGGGCAGGAAGTTCTGGTGAACAACGGCAGCGCCTTTCATGAAGGTGTCGGCCATGCCGTTGTAATCCACCGCCCAGCGCATCGCGTCGAGGAATTTGGCGTTCTTGTAGTTTTCGTTCTTCTGGTTGAACGACAGATAATAGATCTGACCGCCCACGTCTTCTTGCACAACCACGTCGGCATTGCCCGCCATGCCCGCGACATCAATCGGGGTCAGGGTGCGGGCCACGTCAATATCGCCTTTTTCCAGCTGCAAACGCTCGGTCGCGGCTTCGGGCACATGAGTCATGAAGACTTTGGCCATTTTCGCATCGCCGCGCCAATAACCGGGGCGCATTTCCAGCACATAGCCTTCATTGGGCTTGAAGTTCTTCAGCGTGTAAGCGCCCGACCCTGCCGAATGGGTCTTCAGATATTCATTGCCAAGATCCGACACACCATCGACCATGGCCTCATTCGCCTTGACCACTTCGGCATCGACGATCGAGGCCACACCTGCGGTCAGGCAGTTGTAGAGGAAGGTCGGCGCATAGGGTTTGTCGACCTTGATGGTCAGCGTATCGCCTGCACCCGTGATCATGCTGTCCACGGTTTCAGCCGTCCAGCCGAACTGGTTCAGGATGAAGGCAGGGGTTTTGTTCAACTTGACCGCACGCTGCAGCGAATAGGCGGCGGCCTCTGCCGTTACCGGATTGCCAGAGCTGAAGGTCACGCCGGCTTTCATCTTGAACGTATAGGTCAAACCGTCTTCAGCCACCGACCAGCTTTCGGCCAGACCCGGTTCGATTTCCAACGTGGCCGGGTTGATCTCGACCAGACCGTCATAGGTGTTGTTGACCACATCAAGGCCCGAGAATTCGTAGGCTTCGTGCGGGTCCAGCGACACGATGTCGTCGATGGCCCCCGCCAGCACCAAAGTATCGGCTGGGGTTTCGGCCATCAGTGCCGCGGGGGCGGTGCCCAACATCAAAGCAGCAATCGCAACAGCGCCCACGCGGCGCAGCGTCGGTTCAAGTAGCATGACAAACTCCCTGTTTTATCATCGTTTTTTCATTGCCGTGCCTGAGTCTCTTGCAGCCTCAGGGTAATTCCTGACCGATTGGGCAACTTCTATGCGGGCTTGTCAACAGCGCCATGCGCCGCGAAACTGCAGCCAACTGGCAGTTTGACGGGGGAGCGGGCGGAATGGCAGAGTTTTCGATCTTTGACGGGCATAATGATCTGCTCTCGTGTTTGTGGACAGAAAAATCCTATCATGGCGAGGCGTTCTTTAGAGGACGCGATGGCGATCTTGATCTGGAAAAATGCCGCAAAGGCGGCTTTGCGGGCGGTTTTTTTGCGGTTTGGGTGGGGGGTGTGCCGGGAACCGGGCCTGATCCGATGGCGACCTACCGGGAATTTTCGGCGATTGATCCGGTGCGCGCCATGCAGCAGACGCTGGAGCAGATCGCAATTCTGCTGCGGATGCAGGCCGCCCGCCCCGACGCAATTCGTCTGTGCCGCTCGACAGCCGAGATCGCGGCGGCGCGTGCGGCGGGTGCGATTGCCGCCATCCTGCATATCGAAGGCACCGAGGGCATTGCCGAAAATCTGGACGCCTTGCACGTTTTTCATGCAGCGGGCCTGCGCAGCCTTGGTCCGGTCTGGAGCCGCCCGAACATTTTCGGCCATGGCGTGCCGTTCAACTTCCCCGCCAGCCCCGACACCGGGGCGGGGCTGACCGAAGCCGGGATGCGGTTGGTCTGGGAATGTGATGCTTTGGGCGTGCTGGTCGATCTCAGCCATCTGAACGAGGCCGGGTTCTGGGATGTGGCGCGGATTTCAACCAAGCCGCTGGTCGCCACCCATTCCAACGCGCATGCCGTGACGGCCTCGACCCGCAACCTGACCGACCGCCAACTGGATGCGATCCGCGCCAGCGGTGGCTTGGTCGGGCTGAACTTCGGCTGCAGCTTCTTGCGCAGCGATGGGGTGAAAAATCCCGCAACCGGCCCCGAGGTCATGCTGCGCCACCTCGATCACCTGCTCGCGCATCTGGGCGAGGATGGCGTGGCACTGGGATCGGATTTCGACGGCACAATGATCCCCGATTTCATCACCGATGCCAGCGGCCTGCCCCATCTGACGGACGCGCTGAAAAGCCATTACGGCGCGGCGCTGACCGAAAAGCTGTGCTGGAACAACTGGCAAACCTTGCTGGCGCGCGTGATCGGCTGAGCCCGCTTTGGTCATCCTCTGTGCAAAAGTAGGGCGGGGGTGAGGCGGGAGGAAGCCCCCTGCCCGCCCCTTCAAACCGGCCCGCTCAAAGTCGGGTGATGTCCTCGGTCATTTCCCAGATCAACCGTCCGATCTGGGGGAAGGCTTGCGGATGGCTCTGCGCCATGCCTTGGCCTTCGGTGGTCAGCACCATGATCAGCGGTTTGCGCTGCGGGGCGGCAATGCGGATCATGTCATGCTTGAACCAGCTGGTTTTCGCATCGCCGGTCCACAGATTATGCCCGGCTTTCGACCAGATCTGCACGCCAGTGGGCAAATCGCCGCCAAGGTATTCGGACAGCTGATAGGCTGGGTTTGCTGCATCTTCGCTGTCGGGATCGCGCTGCAAAATCGCCTGCGCGCGCGCCTTCGACGGTTGTGACAGCGGCAGATCGCCCTCGAACAACTCCCACAACAGGCGCGCAGCAGCCACTGGCGTCAGGCGGTTCAGATAGCTGCCGTCCACCCCTGCAAATTGTGCCTCGCGCCCATACCTCGTGTCATCCATCAGCTTTTGCGCGATGTGGCAGCCTTGCCATTCATCCCAACCCAAGGCCCAGAAAAAACGGTTCAACCGCTCGCGCTTGTTCACCCAATCCAGATATTCCGCGCCATGCAGCAGGGTGTCGCCAGTAGTGCCGGTGATCAGATCAATCGCGTAATTGGTCGCTCCATTGGAGGACCAGCGGATCATATCGCGCAGGGCGCGGTCCATCTCGCCATGCGGGGCGATGCGGGCATCTTCAAGCAGCGCCAAAGCGTGGACAAGGTGGAAGGTCTTGACCAGCGAACAGGGATAAACCGCGGTCGCGCCGCGATGCGCAAAGCCTTCGGCCCCCGCGGCACCCCGCGTCAACAGCACCAGACCAAAGCGATCCGCCGCCAGCCCCTGTCCGCCATGCAGCTCTACCAAGGCCGAGGTGATGCGCGCGCCCAAAGCCGCCCATTCCGGGGTTTCGACAAAGACCATAGCTGCTCCTGTTTTTTGGCCAGCTTATGCGGCGGCGCGCGGAAAGAAAGCCTGCGATCACGCGATGTGGTGGCTTGATCTTGCGGGATGTGATCGGTTAGCCACAGCGGATGCACCGCTTTGCCCGCCAATTTGCCCTGAATGTGATGGCCCTGCTGTTGGCAGTGGCCCTGACCACTTTGGGCTTTGGTCACCGGATGGTGCTGCAAGATCCGGTGGATCTAAGCGCCTATGCGATGCCGGATGGCACTTTGCCTGAACTTTGCCATGACAGCGGCATGGGCGATCACAGCAGCAAGGATCAGGCGCCTTGCCCGCTGTGCCGGATCATCGCGGCGTTTGAAATCCCGGCCAGCACCGGTGTGCCAGCCGTGCACCTGGTGGCCGTGGCGCAGGTTTGGCCGCAACTGGCTGTGGCCGATGCCTCGGCCTATCCGCCAGCCACGCCACCGGCGCGCGGGCCGCCTGTCACCCAGATCTAAGCATCCCTCGGGCATTAGCCCGCCCTTTGGCTTTATCTGGAATGAAATCCCATGTCTGAGACATCAACTGCGCCTGCGGGCGTTGATAAACTTTACTTTGCGGTCTGGCGTTGGCACTTTTACGCGGGGCTTTATGTGATCCCGTTTCTGTTGATGCTGGCGATCACCGGGATTGTGATGGTGTGGTTCACCAGCATTTCACCCGAAAGCGGCGAGCGTCTGGTGCTGACCCCGCAAGCCCAAACCCAGACCATCAGCGCCCAAGAAGCCGCCGCCCTTGCCACCCACCCAAAGGGCAAGATCGGCCAATATATTGCGCCCCGCAGCCCTGTAAACCCCGCGCTGTTCCGGGTGGATCTGGCAGACAGCCGGCGCGTGATCGCCGTTGATCCCTACACGGGCGCAGTGCTGCGCGACACGCAGGACGGCGCGTCTTGGTACACGTTGGCCAATGACATTCATGGCACATTGCTGATCGGCACATTGGGCGATCGGTTGATCGAGATTGCAGCCTCGCTTGGGCTTTTGCTTGTGGTGACAGGGGTTTATCTGGTGTGGCCGCGCAATGGGGCGGGCTTGCGCAGCCTGCTTGTACCGAATCTGCGCGCGCGTGGGCGGGCGTGGTGGAAGTCTTTGCACGGCGTGCTGGGGTTCTGGATCTCGCTGGGGCTGGTGTTCTTTCTGATCTCGGGCCTGTCTTGGGCGGGGATCTGGGGCGAAAAATATGTGCAGGCCTGGGCCACTTTTCCGGCCGAAAAATGGGACAATGTGCCCTTGTCGGATGCCCGCCACAAAGACATGAACATGACCGCAGATGACACTGTGCCATGGGGGCTTGAGCAAACGCCGATGCCGATGTCAGGCTCGGATGCGGGTGTCACCGGCCTGCCGATGGGAGTGCCAGTGGTGCTTGAGAACGTGGTGGCACTGGGGCGGGCAATTGGCTTTCAGGGCCGTTTTCAGGTGGCGGTTCCCGCCGATGATGCCGGGGTCTGGACGCTAAGCCAAGACAGCAACAGCTATGACGGCCCCGACCCCACCGCGGATCGCACCGTGCATATCGACCAATTCACCGGCAAGATTTTGGCCGATGTGGGTTTTGCCGATTACGGGCTGGCGGCAAAGTCGATGGCGGTCGGCATTGCGCTGCACGAAGGCCAGTTGGGGCTGTGGAATGTGGTTCTGAACATCGGCTTTTGCCTGATCGTGGTGTTTGTCTGCGTAAGTGGTGTGGCGATGTGGTGGAAACGCCGGCCATCGGGCGCGCGACGTCTGGGCGCGCCGCCGATGCCAGCGGGGGTGCCGTTGCGCGGTGTGGCGCTGATTGCCTTGGTTTTGGGCGTGGCGTTTCCGATGCTGGGCGCGGTGCTTGTCGCCGTATTGGCGCTGGATTTCCTGCTGCTGCAGAACCTGCCTGCGATGAAGCGGACATTCAGCTGACTGAAATCGGGCGCGCGGCGGGTTTGCCGCCGCGCGCCTCTATGCAAAGCTTTCGGCTTCATGGCAGGATGGCCCCAAGAGGAGGCTTCATGTCGAAAATCATCATCTCTTGTGCAGTCACCGGGTCGATCCACACGCCGTCAATGTCAGAGTTTTTGCCGGTGACAGGGGCGCAGATCGCAAGCTCGGCCATTGAGGCGGCACAGGCGGGGGCAGCGATTTTGCATCTGCACGCGCGGGTGCCGGAAAATGGTCGCCCGTCGAGTGATCCGGCGCATTGGGCGGGGTTTTTGGGTCAGATCAAGGCAGGTTGCGACGGCGTGGTGAACATGACCACCGGTGGATCGGCGGTGATGACATTGGCGCAGCGGCTGGCAGCCCCGTTGCAGTTTCAGCCCGAGATGTGCAGCCTGAACATGGGCACGATGAATTTCGCTTTGTATCCGATGGCAGCCCGGATCAGCGCATGGAAACATGACTGGGAGCAGCCGTTCCTCGAAGGCTCGGACGATCTGGTCTTCAAGAACACTCCGCGCGATATTGGCTTTGTTTTGCATGAGATGGGCGGCTTGCGTGGCGCGCGGTTCGAGTTTGAATGTTATGACATGAGCCATTTGTATATGCTGAAGCATTTCGTGGACCGCGGTGCGGTGCAGGGGCCGTTGTTCATCCAGTTTGTGTTTGGCGTGCTGGGCGGCATGGCGGCGGACCCGGATATGCTGGTGCTGATGAAGCGCACAGCGGATCGGTTGTTTGGGGACAGCTATCAGTTTTCGGTGCTTGCGGCCGGGCGGATGCAGTTGCCGATGGCGACGATGGCGGCCACGATGGGCGGCCATGTGCGGGTCGGGCTGGAGGATAATCTTTACGCGGCCAAAGGCGTGTTGGCGCGATCAAACGCCGAGCAAGTCAGCCGCATCCGCAGCATTGTCGAGGGCTTGGGGCGCGAGATTGCCAGCCCCGCTGAAGCCCGCGCGATGCTCGGGCTGAAAGGTGTGACGCAGGTGGCATTTTGATCGGTTATCGCTTGGCCGTCGCGGCGGATGCGGCGCTGATCCATGCGCTGTTGTCCGAGATGGCAGAGGCCGAGGGCAGCACGATAGGCGGCGGGGTGGCGGCGCTGCTGCAGCACGGCTTTGGGCCAAAGCCGCAGTTTCGGGTGGTGCTGGCACAAGAGCATGGTGTGGCGCTGGGATTTTGCCTGTTTCTGCCGGAATACTCCAGCTGGCGCGGCGCTATGGGGCTGTTTGTGCAGGATATTTATCTAAGTCACGCTGCGCGCGGCAAAGGGTTAGGGCGCGGCTTGTTGGCGGCAGCTTTGGCCGAGGCGCAGGATTGGCAGCCCCAGTTCATGGCGCTGATGGTCAAGCGCAGCAACCTGCTTGCGATCGGATTTTACCAAACTTTGGGCTTCGCGTTGCGCGATGCCTCTGACCCGTTCATTCTTGAAGGAGAGGGCCTGCGCGCCCTGATGCAGCCATGATCACGGTATTTGACGACGCCCAGCGGGCGCATGATCCGCAGTTCTTTTTGTCGTCAGGCGCGCGCAAGCCCTGCCCCGAGCAGCCCGCGCGGATTGATGCCTTGTTGGGGGCGGTGCGGCGGATGGGCGGCCCGGTGGTGCAGGCACCGGATGCCGGGCTTGCGCCGATTCTGGCGGTGCATCCGGCGCGCTATGTGACGTTTCTGTCGGGCATATATGAGAGATGGATGCGGATTGACGGTGCTTCGGCAGAGGTGATCCCGAATGTGCATCCGGCCAGTCGGTTGGACGGCTATCCGTTGTCGGCCGTGGGTCAAGCCGGGTTTCACATGACGGATACCTCTTGCCCGATTTCAGCGCAGACTTGGGGCGCGGCCTATGCCTCGGCGCAAACCGCGCTGCATGCGGCTGATCTGGTGTTGGGTGGCGAGAATGCGGCTTACGCATTGTGTCGCCCGCCCGGGCATCATGCTTTTGCCGAAAGCGCCGGCGGCTTTTGTTATCTGAACAATTCGGGCATTGCCGCGCAAAGGCTGACCGATGCCGGGCGCCGGGTCGCTATTCTGGACGTGGATCTGCACCACGGCAACGGCACTCAAGGCATGTTCTACGCGCGCGGCGATGTGCTGACGGTATCGCTGCACGCACATCCCGAGCGGTTTTATCCGTTCTTCTGGGGGTATGAGGGCGAATTTGGCGAAGGCGCGGGGTTGGGCGCGAACCTGAACTTGCCGCTGCCGCGCGGTACCGGCGATGCGGGATTTTTGGATGCCTTGGCCCAAGGCATTGAAAAGGTTCAGGCTTGGGGTGCCGACACTTTGGTGCTGGCGCTTGGGCTGGATGCGTTTGAGGGCGACCCATTTGCGGGATTGAGCGTGACCACACCCGGCTTTGCCGCAATCGGGCGCGCGGTGGCGGCGATGGGGCTGCCCGTGGTGATCGTGCAAGAGGGCGGGTATCTGTGCGATCAGTTGGGCGATAATCTGGAGGCGGTTTTGCGGGCTTGGTAAGGCGCGCTTTCTGGTCTGCTGGATGCCTTGGGCGGGGATATTTGTGCAGAGAGGACGCCCAAAAACCGCGCTTCAGGCTGCGATTTCAGTGATGCTTTGGCCATCACCCAGCGCATAGAACGCGTCTTGCGGCACGGGCAGCGTGTAGCTTTCAGCCTCGGTCAGCCCGGCCCAATGTGCGCGGATCACGCGGCTGACCACGGCATGGGCGACGATGATCTTGACGGGGGTGGAGTCGGACTGGATCGCAGCCAAGGCCGCTGCCAGACGGGTGGCAAAGGTCTCGAATGTCTCGCCATCGGGCGAATGAAACCACCACGCCTCGGGCGGGACAGAGGCGCGCAGGCCGGGGTGGGCGGTGTCGATTTCAAGATCGGTGCGGCCATCCCATGATCCCATGCCGATCTCTTTCAGCCGTGGATCGAGCGTAATGGCGGGATTGCCAAGTTCGGCGGCGATCAGGCGGGCGGAATGATGGGCGCGGCCCAATGGGCTGGCAAAGATGCGAAAATCGGGCAAATGCAGTCTGGCAAGACGGCGGCCCATCGCTGTGGCCTGCGCTTGACCAAGGGCGGTGAGGTTGCTGTCAACCTGACCCTGACGGCGGCCCATCGCATTGAATTCAGTCTGGCCGTGGCGGCAAAGATAGATCATGCCCATCCCCCCAAAAGGATGTTGCGGGTGACCTGCTCAACGGCACGCTCGCGCGCGATCAGCCCTGCCACCCATTCGCAAGAGGCCGCATTGAACACCGCCCCGCGCCCCCGGCGATATTCGGCCATGCAGCCATTGCCGCGCGATGCCCGCGCGATGGTTTCGGGCGTAACACCGCCATAAAGCCTATGCGCCAGATCTTCGGCATCGCCTGCACCGATGAATTTGTCGCGGTCATGCGGGCCGGTGGAATGGGAAAGCGTGGTGGCGGGCGACAGGCCAACGATGGTCAGCTCGCCTTGCAACCCGGTATTTTCCGCGGCAAAGGGCAGACCATGCTGCATGATGTAGTCGATGCCATCAACCTCATAGGCAAAGATTTTCGCAGCGGCCCCCAGCACATCGCCATAGCCAAGCCCGCTGCCGTTCAGCGCCCAATGCTCGGGCCGGTAGATCGCAAAACCACCCGCACCATGAGCGGCGCAGCGGCTCCACCCGGCATAGACGCCCGCCGATCCAGTCAGCCCCATGGTGGCCGTGGCGGGGCGGTTGATCGCAGGATGGTCCCAATAGCTGGTCAGGCGATTGGTGGCACCCAGAGGGTCGGCGGTCTCTGCCGTGGTTTTGTAGCAGGTCTGTTCGGTCAGATCGTCTGACAGCCGCGTTTGCCAGAAGAAATTCCCCGCGAAGCGCGCAAGTTTGCCGCCCTGATCCAGCCAAGCTTCTAGATGATCGCGCATGGCCCATGTCCAATATTCGTCATGGCCCACGATCAGCACACGGTCATAGCCGTTCAGCGCAGCCGGATCGCGGTGCAGATCATGCTGGGTCGTGTAATCAAGCACGATATTCTGGCTTTCGCACCACAGGGCAAAGGGCCGCTCAAACGCCGCCCAGCCGGAAGAAGCGTATTTCTTCGACACCCCACGCGCGCGGGCATAATCCATGTGCGGATAGCGCGGTTTGGTCAGCAGAGGCGACGCATGTGGGATGCGCGGGGCATCCGCGGGCCAAGCAACAAAGCCATTCGCCCAAGGTCGCTGGGTGCTGACAATGGGTGCAAAATCACCTTGCGCGGGGCCGGTCAAACCTTGGTAATGGTTTGAACCGCCCCAATCGTTGTAGGCGCACCAAGTGCCCGTGGCCAGCAGCATCAGGATTTTTGCCTTTTGCCTCAGGGCCTTGATGACAAACATCCCTTGCGAGGCATGGCCGGGCACCGTCACCGTGACGGTGTAAACCCCGCTGTGCCAATCATCTGGGATGGTCAGGCGCAAAGCCTCGGGCCAGTTGCAGCCATGCTCTGATGCGTCAAACGGGGTTGCAGCAAAGTGGGTGGCAATCTCCGTTTGCAGCACGATCTGCGGGGTTGCCCCGTCGCGGGCGATGGTCAGTGCCGCCGTGGGCGCGTTTGACATCGCGTGCAAAACCAATGTCTCACCGGGGCTATAAGACAGCGCCGCGCTGTAAATCCAGACTTGTGGCCGGCTGGGGTCGGGGCTTGCGGTCTCGTAGTAATGGCCGGTGACCGCATCGCCATCGTCGGTGGGTCCGGCGATGAAAAAGCCGATCAAGACGCGGCCATCCGGGCGGCAATATCCAGCATCCGGTTGGAAAACCCCCATTCATTGTCATACCAGCCGAACACCCGCAGCATGCCGCCGCGCGTGACGCGGGTTTCCGGCAAAGCCATCACAATGCTTTCGGGTCGCGCCCGCAGATCGGTGGATACCAGCGCCTTGGTGGTCGCGCCGATAACGCCGCCAATGCTGCCGAGCACCGTATTCACTTCCGCCACCGTCGGCGCGGTTTCGGTCATCACCGCCAGATCCACCGCCGAGACCGAAGCCGTCGGCACCCGCACCGCCGAGCCTTCGATCCGCCCCGCGATCTGTGGCAAAACCTGATCCAGCAGCCGTTGCGCCGAGGTCGTCGTCGGCACCATCGACAAAGCGGCCGCGCGCGAGCGGGCGAAATCAGCGGCAGGCGCATCCACCGTCGGCTGGCTGCCGGTGTAGCAGTGAATGGTGGTCATCGACCCGGTGACGACGCCCCAATTCTCATGGATCAGTCGCGCCAAAGGTGCCAAAGCATTGGTGGTGCATGACGCGTTCGACACGATCTGCTGATCGGTCAGCTCAGCATCATTCGCCCCCAGCACCACCGTCAGATCAGCGGCCTTTGAGGGGCCCGAGATCAACACTTTGCGCGCGCCACCGCGCAACCCGCGCGTCGCCATCTCGCGCGCCTCTGCCCGCCCGGTACATTCCAGCACCACATCGACACCTTTCAGCGCAAGGCTGGAAATATCCGGCGTGCGGTGCAGCGGAATTGCCTGACCGTCGATCACCAAGGCATTGTCCTGCAGCCGCACCTGCCCCGGCCAAGGCCCGAAAACCGAGTCGAACTCGAACAGATAGGCGCACATCTCGGCGGCGGCGATGTCGTTTATGCCGACAATTTTCGCGCCGGGCAGCGCGCCCTTCAAGGCCGCGCGCAGCACCGAGCGGCCAATGCGACCAAAGCCGTTGATGAATAGGTGCATGTGCCGCCCTCCCCGCCGATTTGCGCCAAGTCAGATCACGGGATTGGGTGCCGATCAATGGGCTGTGCGGGTTTTGATCAAATAAACAGAGGCTATGGCGCGCGTGTGGCAGCCGCGAAGGTCGGGCGGCAGCAAACTGTGGATGCTGTGCAGCATCTGCTGGCAAAGCCACGGGATTTCAGCCAGCTTGGATTGGAAAAGGGGTGTGGATGATGGATTTCAGCGGTTACGATGTGGGCTATGACATTCCGGCCCTGCCGGGGATGGCCGAAGCTGCGGTTCAGACGCCTTGTCTGGTGCTGGATCTGGACGCCTTAGAGCGCAATATCCTCAAGATGGGCGATGCCGCGCGGGCTTTGGGGGTGCGGCACCGCGTGCATGGCAAGATGCACAAATCGGTGGATGTTGCGCTCTTGCAGATGCGGTTGGGCGGTGCATGCGGGGTGTGCTGCCAGAAGGTGTCCGAAGCCGAAGCCTTTGTGCGCGGCGGGATCATGGATGTGCTGGTTTCCAACCAAGTGACCGATCTTGCCAAGATCGACCGCTTGGCGCGGCTGGTGTTGCGGGGGGCGCGGGTGATTGTCTGCGTCGATGATCTCTCGAATGTGGCCAACCTCTCAGCGGCGGCGCTGCGGCACGGCGTGATCGTGGAATGTCTGGTCGAGATGGATGTGGGCGCGGGGCGCTGCGGGGTGCGCGGGGCGGCGGCTGTCGTGGCGCTGGCGCAGGCGATTGATGCTGCAGACGGGCTGCGGTTTGCGGGCGTGCAAGCCTATCAGGGCGCGATGCAGCATCTGACCTTGTTTGCGGATCGCAAGGCTGCCGTCGAAGTTGCGGTGATAGAGGTGCGCGCGGCGGTGGCGGCGCTGGCGGCGGTGGGATTGGCTTGCGATATCATTGGCGGCGCGGGAACGGGCAGCTATCCGCTGGAAGGCGCGTCAGGGATCTACAACGAGCTGCAATGCGGGTCTTATGCGTTCATGGATGCGGATTATGGCCGGGTGTTGGATCAGGACGGGCGGCGGTTTGATGCGGGTGTCTGGGAAAACGCGCTGTTTGTGCTGACCTCGGTGATGAGTCACGTTCGGGCAGATTGGGCAGTTTGCGATGCTGGTTTGAAAGCTTTGGCGGTAGATTCGGGGCTGCCGGTGGTGGCTGGGCGAGGGCAGCTGATCTATAAAGCTGCCTCGGACGAGCATGGTGAGATGAGCGACCCGGACGGCATTTTGCGGATCAATGACAAGCTGCGGCTGGTGCCGGGGCATTGCGACCCGACCTGCAATTTGCACGATTGGTTCGTGGGGGTCAGGGGCGGTGTGGTCGAGGTGGTCTGGCCGATTTCGGCGCGGGGCAAGGGCTATTAAGGCGCGGCGCTTGCCGCTGCCTGCAGGGTGTCCACGCGTGGACAGCTTTTCCCGCTTATCAAAATCAATGACTTAAGGCACCAGTGTTCAGACTTTGTTAACTTTTCGCTTCGCAATTTCTGCCTCGGGCAGTCGCCCCAGCCTAGGGCCGGCCACCGCCAAAATGCAAAACGCCCAAGCCAAAGCTTGGGCGTTCAAAACTCATGCAACCACCCGGAAGGGCAGAGGCAGATTAGTCCAGCGAGCCAGTGTTGGTGCCGTTGGTGCCGTCGTTGCTGTCACCGTTGGAAACCAGCGCAGCGACGACAATCGCGCCACCGATGATTGCCCACAGCGGAGTTGCCGAAGAAGAGGTGTTTTCTTCAACGACGACAGGAGCCGGCTCTACAATCGGGTCAACCATGCCGCCAGCGAAAGCGGTGGTCGAGGACAGGACGAGCGACGAGATGAGAGCGAAGGAAGCGATTTTTTTCATAAGGAATACTCCGGTTGGATACACGATCTGTCTAATCATATAGGTTCAGGGATCAAAAGAAAAGTATAAGGCAAGTGCAATCAGCCATCTTTCCGCTCAACCGCGGCATATCCGACACCTTGCGACATCCATTGGCGCGATTTGCTTATAGAACCAGCAGAATCAAACCAGAACTCGTTCCGAATCGTGCCGATATCTGCCACGCAAAGCTCTGACACATGGTTTGGGTCGGCGGGATCACGCTCAATTTTACAGCTGAACTGATGCCGCAGCGAGGTGTCCGCGCCATCAAGATCATAGTAGCTGCGTGGCTGGGCGATGCCTGCGCGCAACGACGCCGGGGTTGGCGTGGCAGCTGACATCAGATCGCGGCCAAAACCCCGCGTGCCGATCAACATGCCATTGCGCAAAAACACCTGCGAGCCGTCTTTCGAGCCATAGACATTCACGCCATCGCGCTGAGAGATCAGCGACATCGGGAACTTGATGCCGCGCCCGGTCAAGGTGAACCAGATTTGCGGCGCCCCCTCGGCTGGTTTCACCGCGGCCGAACCGGCGCTTATCCCAGCCACACGGCCAACGACTTTGTCCACCAGCGGTGCCGCGCAAGCCGTAAGGCTTAACAGGGCGGTCAGGGTCAGCATACTGCGGTGCAAAGTCATCTCCAGAACCGCCCCCAAGCGGCATCAAGGTCGGTTTCCTGATAGCTGCGCACCGTGTCATACAACCGGTTTTCCACATCCAGTCGCGCACCACCATCGCGCAAAATCGGGCGCAGCGTCAGCTTGGAGACCTTTTGGGTCGGCTGCCCGCTGAGGAACGCCAAGGGCAGCGAGATCCGAATACCCTTGTCAAAAGAGCCTTCGCCGAAATCGTCAAACGGCACATCCGTCAAAGTGGCAAAGGCACCTACTTTGATTCCATTGGCAAATTCACGGTCCAGCGACAGGGTTGCGCCGTAATCACCCGCCAGATAGCGGCCAACATCAAGCTGCGCCTGATAGCCGCCTGCAAAGCTGTAATAGCCCGAGACATGGCCAGTCACGACGCTGTAATCCTGAAAGCCCAACAGCTGATCAAAGTCGCGTTGCTTGACGTAGTTGATTTCAGCCCCAATCGCGTAGGGCTTGTTCGGCTTTTGCCACAGCACTTCACCGGAAACGCCGCCAAACATCCGCTCCAGATAGCCCACGGTGACGCGGGAATAAATCTCGGGCGCGGGCTTTGCGATCCACACCAAGGTCAAACGCTCGATCGCGGGATCGCCTTCGGTGTTGTAGATATCAGCATTGCTGCGGACCGGCGGCAGCTTGGTATTGGACTCGAACGTGCCGCGTTTGATGCCGGAATACAGCTCTTTCGTGATCGAGCCGGTTGCGAACAGACCCGGCGCGAAATCATAGCGCGCAGTGAGTCGCAGACCAAGATCGGCCTGAAATGGCTTGCCCGGATCAAACAGGCTGGTCGAGATATAGGGGCTGAGGCCCCAGTCAAAGCGCGGGTAAAGCCCGGCACCCCGGATCGCGCCCTCTGGCAGACTGGCGGCGGCGGGCAGGATCTGAACCCGCTGATCCATCGCAATATCGGCACCGGGGGCAAATTCCAACGCCTCAAGATCGGCGCGGCGGATGACCACGGTGGACAAAGGCACACCCTGCGCCACTGGCACGATTTCAAACCTATCGACCGAGGCAGGCATCACGGCAGAAAGCGCGCGGGCCGTGCGGCCAATCGCTTGCGGCGCGTTGTCGAGCTTGGTGTTGCGGATGCGCAGATGCACACGCCCGGCATTCACCGCCATGCTTTCGATGATAATGCCGTCGCGGCTCAGGATGGCTTGGGTCTGGTCGCGCATCGCGGTCAGGCTACCACGGTCATTGAACCAAGCATCGCCCCAGCTTTTGGCAGCGCGGCGGTCGGTAACGGGCAGCGGGCCGGGGCCGATGCTGCCGCCACGCGGACTTTTCTTGGGGTTCAGCGCGACTTGCGCCGAAAAACCGATCTTGGAGCCGTAAAGCGAATACAGCCCCAGCCGGATCGTGTTGCGAATGTTATACTCAACGCCGAAGTTCAGCGGGGTTTTGCGATCAAACGTGTCGCGGTCCACGGCCTCTGCGGTGTAGCCATCCGACGAATATTCGGCTTTCACCGACCATTTGTCGTTCACCTGCCACTCGACCCCAGCGAAAGGAGCGACATCGCCGCGGAACCACTGGCCGGTGCGTGGCTTGCCGCCAAGGCCGAAATCAATCTCAGGCCGCGCTCCGAACGGGGCCCCGATCGCGCCATAGCTGCCGTAGCGGCCCCAACCCAGACCCGCAGTCACTTTGACTTTGTCGCCAAAGGTCTTGGTGGCGGCAATATATTCGCCTGCCTGCACCCCGGTGCCGATGATGTCTTGCAAGCCGATGGTGACGGCGGGGATGTAGCGGCTTTCCTGCAAAATCTGGTAGCGCAGATCAAAGCTGCGGTCGAAATAGGTCGAAATGTCATCTTGCGGCGGATCAAACCAATCTTTCACCGACCCGTAGCGAAAGCTGCCGGACAGGCGCGGTGTGATCTGAAAGGTCACCGTGGTGCGGCCAATCGGACCAAACTGCGATTTGACCACCGAAAGCGTGCCGTCGAGTTGCTGATCGCCCGAAGGCATGTCGATCAACCCGGTGACGCCCGAAAAGGCAAGGCTGGGCCGCATCTCGGCCCCAGCGGGTTGCACGGCCAAAGCCAAGGCCACACAGCCACCAAACGCGCGCAAAGCCGCAAATTTCGATCTTAACATGCTGGCATGCCCTACTCTTTGCGCCATAATGCACGACGCCACGCTGTAGTCATAGGCGATATGCTTGGCTTCTGCTACCAAGCCCGCGCGAAAAAGACGCGGCTGTGGTGCAATTGCAGATTTCTTGCCGATGGCATTGGCATTGGTCGGCTGCGATGCGTGAGCCAAGGCCAGCGCGATCCGGGTTTAGCCGCGCACGATGCGCAGACGGCGGGCGTTTGCCACAGCTTCGTCCATCGCGCCGTCGATCTCGGCCTCTGGCTCCCAGAACTGATCGACGATCTCTTGTGGCGGTTGGTAGGCGGTTTGCTGCTCAATCATGATCTTGCGAATCCGCTCGATATCGTTGCGCTCGCAGGCGCGGGCAAGATCGTCGAGAGCAAGCGACAGCTCTTCGAGCGGCTGACGGCTTTCGGTCGCCGACATGATCCGGGGATGGCTGGTGGGTTTCGGCAAATTGCCGACCAGCAATTCTTCATGCAGCTTTTCACCGGGACGCAGCTTGGTGAACACAATGCCAATCTCATCCTGGTTCGGTTTTTCGCTGTCAGGATCGGTGAAGATGATCGGCTTAAGCCCATGCAAACGCGCCATTCTTGCCGCCAGTTCGGTGATCAGCACCGGATCGCCCATATCCAGCACAAACACCTCACCGCCCTGCGCCATGGCACCGGCTTGGATCACCAACTGCGCAGCCTCGGGGATGGTCATGAAGAAACGGGTGATTTCGGGATGGGTTACAGTGATCGGGCCACCAGCCTCGATCTGGCGACGAAACAACGGAATCACCGAACCGGACGAGCCCAACACATTGCCGAAGCGCACCATCGAAATCGTGGTGCCGGGATTGCGTGGCGCATCGGCAAGCGCCTGACACACCAGCTCTGCCAAGCGCTTCGAGGCACCCATGATATTGGTCGGGCGCACCGATTTATCTGATGAAATCAACACGAACGACTTCACGCCAGCCGCAATCGCAGCTTCGGCCAGCGTCGCCGTGCCAAACACGATGTTGCGCACGCCGGCGACGATGTTCTGCTCGACCAGCGGCACATGTTTGTAAGCGGCAGCGTGGAAAACCGTCTCAACCTGAAACTTGCGCAGGGTCCGATCCACCAGCCGCGCCGATTTGATACAGCCCAGCACCGGCGACAGCGCCACATTCGAGCGTATCGAAAGCTTCATCGCGGCAAGCTCTTGCTCGACCGAGTAAAGCGCAAGTTCCGAGATTTCGTAAAGAACCAGCCGCTTGGGTTTCAGACGCAGGATTTGACGGCAAAGCTCTGCCCCGATCGAGCCGCCAGCCCCCGTCACCATTACCACCTTGCCAGTGATATTCGCGCCCATAAGCTCGGGGCGGGGTGGCACAGGATCGCGGCCAAGCAGATCTTCGATGCTGATGTCATTGATCTGATCAATCCGCGCCTTACCAGTCATGATATCGTCAAGACCCGGCACGGTCTGGATCAGAAGCGGCTGATTTTCCAGCGATTTCAGAATTTCATTGCGGCGAGACTTCGTGGCCGAAGGGATCGCCAACAGCACCACATTAACGCCATTGTTGCGGATCAGCGATTCGATCTTTGATGGCGGATAAACCATCAGACCGCCCACATGGGTGCCTTGCGCCTGCACCGAATCGTCGATGAACGCCACCGGCACATAGTCACTGCGCTGATGCAGCACCTGCAGCAACTGCCGCCCCGCCGCGCCTGCACCATAAATCGCCACACGTTCCTTGCGGCGGTTTTGCGCGTAATTCACCAACTCGCGGAAACCAAAGCGCACGCCACCGACACACAGGAAGGTCAGCAACGTATAAATCAGCGGCACGGCGCGCGGCACCGGCAGGTCTGCCATCTGAACCACAAGGATCATCGTGACGCCCGACAGCACCGAGCCGAACATGATGGTGATCAGCGCCCGTCCGGCGATATAGCGCAGCACAGCGCGGTAAAACCCGAGCCGCACAAAGCTGAAGATCGTTACTGGCAAGACTGGGATCAGCACGCTCCATGCCGCTGGCACGGAAACAAAAGCAAAGCTGTCAAGCTTTATCCACATTGCCAAAGCGAACATGATTGGCAGCAGCGTCAGATCGACTGCGACCTGAAGGACCCGCTTCTTGCCACGGCTCATCGAAAGAAGCCGATATATTGCTGGGTTCATTCCAAGATCCTTGGCCCTAAGTGGCACATACTGGATAAGTCATAGGGGACCTGAAAAATTTACCTGTTACAAATCATCCTTGTGACGGGCCATAACATAGTCACGCGCAAAAAAACAGCCTGTCCGATTGGCGAATCTAAGACTGCGCTGATTATTTAGGCGATTCTTTGCCCATCGCGGGCCAATTCCGCGCAAGCCCTGAGTCGCCCACCGCGCGCTGCGCTTGGTTTGCATTAACGGTTTCTCGCTAGCTCTGAGGCCTCATGCCCGGCGGACGCAGTTTCGCCAGCGTGGATTGTTGGCATAACAAGGCGAGGTTGACGCGATGAACAAGGCAATTACCGAAGGATTGGCCCTGATGCCACCGCCGTTTTCGGCGGGTCTGGCACTGTGGTCGCGTGAGGACGGGCTGACAGGTCAAGGGTCTTACGCGGGGCAGGCAAACGCCGCCTATGTGCCCGCAGATCAGGATTTCGCGGGCTGTATGGAGCTGCAAAAGACCAGTGCCATCCAAAAGCTGCGCTGCTTTCAGTCGATCCCCTGTCAGCCGGGGATGTATTTGCGGGTAACGGCCCGCATCAAAGCCATCAGCGGCGCTTTGCCAAGCGTGCGCATTGCGGGCTGGGCAGGGTCAGGCTCGGGGACCAATGTCAGCAGTGCCGATCAGCAGGGGCCGAGTGTGGCGCTGACCAGCTATGGTTCGGTCGTCGTGGTCAGCGCGATCATCGGATCGGGAAATCGGCCCGGGGTGGATATGGTCTGGGGCACTGCCCCTGTCCTTGGCCATTTCGGTCTTGATCTGACTGGGCCAACCGGCGGCGTGGTGCGGATTGATGACATCACCATCGAGGATGTGACGGATGTGTTCCATTCCGACATGTTCGATTGGGTGGATGTGCGCGACTATGGCGCGATTGGCGACGGCGTCACCGATGATCGCGCGGCCTTTGATGCCGCCGATGCGGCGGCGGTGGGCAAGACGGTGGTGGTGTCTCCCGGCGTCTATTACATCGGCGCGCATCTGACCTTTGAAAATCCGGTGAAGTTTGAAGGCACCATCGTGATGCCCGACAACCAGCGGCTGGCCTGCACGCGCAATTACAACCTTGATACCTATGCCGCAGCCTTTGGCAGTGAACTGACCGGGTTCAAGAAAGCCTTGCAGGTGCTGTTCTATTTCACCGACCATGTGACTCTGGATCTGAACGGCCGCCGGGTCGAGATGACAGAGCCGATCAACGTCGCGGCGCTGGCTGGCATCACCAGCTTTACCACCCGGCGCGCGGTGGTGAACGGCAATCTTGTGGCGCTGCCCGGCACGGCGTGGAACACTCAGACCATGACGGCAGTGGCGACTTATGCGGTGGCCAATCCGCTGACGCTGACCGGCGTGGCCAATATCGCCGCAATTCCTGTGGGCGCGCGGATCAGCGGCACCGGCGTCGGGCGCGAGGTTTATGTGCGCGCGAAAAACCTAGGCGCGGGCACGATCACCCTCAGCCAACCCCTGTGGGCCGCCGCTGGTACCCGCACATTCACCTTTGATCGCTACGCCTATATGCTTGATTTCTCGGGCTTTGCCGAATTGACGCGGTTTCAGGTGAAAGGCGTCGAATTCAACTGTGCCGCCATCGCCAGCGGCATCAATCTGGCGCTGACCGGGGCAATTTTTGATGTGACCGAGTGTATGTTCGGGCAGGTCAAGGACCGCGCCATCACCTCAACCGGCGAAGGCTGTCAGGATCTGCACATTGATCGCTGCCAGTTTTTCTCGGCCGATCAGGGTCAGCTGGCGCAAAACCGGGTGTCGGTGGTGTTCAACGCCAATGCCAATGACATCAAGATCCGCAACAACCGCGCCTCGCGGTTCGCGCATTTTGGCGTGGTGGCGGGGTCGGCCTCGATCTTTCTGGGCAACCACTTTTTCGGCGGCGATGATGCGCCCGCCAATGGCGTGCGTCGGGCGGGGGTTGTGCTGACCTTGGCCAATTCCAAGACCTTTTTCACCGGGAACTACGTCGATAACTGCTTTATCGAACTGTCGAATGAACATGATGCCACTCCGACCTTTGGCGATGAATATTCGTTTGGCGGGCTGACCATAACCGGCAATGTGTTCATCTCGCACAACACCAATGCGTGGTTTTCCTGGATCATGGTGACGCCGCGCGGGCCGGGGCATTTCATCTCGGGGCTGACGGTGACCAGCAATGTGTTCTCAACCCGCGGCTTGGATATTGACCGGGCAGAGTCGATCGACACCAGCTATGCGACGCTGGCGATGAACTCGTTCCGCAACATCTGCTTTGATCAGAACACTTACAACGGCGTCGTGCAGCGCGCCGTCAGCCCGATGTTGGTAGAGCATACCCAGAACACCGCATCGGACACTTGGGCGGTCAACAGCAACAACCTGCTGCCGTTTGGCGGGCGCGCGCGCAATGTGACGGCTGTGGTGGCCGAGGGGGCTTTGACCAATGCAGCCGGGGCGGTGCAATTCGTCACGCCCTATGCGCAGGTCGAGCAAGGCGCAGGCGGGCAGTTTGCCAATCTGAAATGGCCCAGCGCGGTGAAAGGCCGGGTGCAGGTGACGCTGCGAGTCGACAACCCGGTCTAAGCACGCGCCACTGCCCCGGCGCAGGCCGGGGCCTCATGGTCAGCACGGGACGGCAGAGGCCCCGGATCAGGTCCGGCGCGGCGGCGCGATTGGGGCAAGGTCGGTGGGCGCAAGCCGGAACGCCTTGCCAAAGCCGCCATTCAGCAGCGCCGATTGCGGCACCAGCCGCACGAAAGCAAAATCCCCCAGATCAACATAAAGGGCTGTCTTCGGATGGCCCTTTAGCCAATGCGCGCGCAAAGCTGGCCGGGCGGGATCATCCGCCCCGACAAAGCGCGCCTCTGCCCGGATCATCAGGCGCGGATGGGTCAGCGGATCCCCCTTTGCACCCGGCTCTCCGACCATCAAAGCGCAGGCCGGATTGGCGCGCAACGCTGCGGTATGCGCGGCCAGCCCCGAGATCAGCGCCACCGGGATACCATCCTCATCCAACCCATAAGCGATGCGGCTGATGCCGGGGGTTTGGGTTTCGGGATCAGTCCAAGCCAGTGCTGCATGGTTGCTTTGCATCAGCGACAGCGCCAAAGCGCGGGCTTCATCATCGGCACTTGCCACGGGATCGGGGCGTTGTTCGGTCATATCGGGCCTTTGCACTGGAAAATGAGGCCGTCGGTGGCGGTAACAGGCTGCCGGGCGATGGCGTGGCTTATCATCCGAATCACCCCTTTGTGAACGGGATAATCCCGTTTGCTTTGCGTTCAGGCAGCGCAGACGACGCGCGCCCCACCCCTGCGCATTGCGGCGCATAATCCATATGTTGTGTGCCACCCCAAGCACAGGCCCAAGCCGGGCATGGTAGGGCACCCAACCATTTCATTGGCAATTTTCCGCCTGTTGACAAAATTCACCGCCTGATCTGTCAATTTATTTACAGGAAAACTGCATAGATAAAAAGAGTTACCATGTATTTTACAACTGCGTTATGATCAGGCTACAAACGGGGGAGCCCTGCCTTTGGCGGCAGGCCGTTGGGACGGGTCGCAAGACCTGACTGGGAACTGGGGAGAACACGATGTCCGATCACGCTGCTGCGCAGAAATATGCGGCTTCATCAGATTTTATTGCCAATGCACATGTGAACCTTGCGCAATATGACGCGATGTATGCTGCCTCGGTCGCGGATCCGGCAGCGTTTTGGGCCAAGGAAGGCCAGCGGATTGATTGGATCAAACCCTATAGCCGCGTCAAAGACACCACGTTCAAACTGGGCGAAGTGTCGATCAAATGGTTTGAAGATGGCACGCTGAACGTCTCGGCCAATTGTATCGACCGCCATATGCTGACCCGCGCCAACCAGACCGCGATCATATGGGAGCCGGACAGCCCCGAAACCCCCGCCCTGCACATCACCTATGCGCAATTGCTGGAAAACACCTGCCGCATGGCCAACGTCCTGAAAGCACAGGGCGTTGCGCGTGGTGATCGTGTGGTGATCTATCTGCCGATGATCCCCGAGGCCGCCTATGCAATGCTGGCCTGCGCGCGGATTGGAGCTATTCATTCGATCGTGTTCGCAGGCTTTTCGCCGGATGCTTTGGCCAACCGCATCAATGATTGCGACGCCAAGCTGGTGATCACCGCCGATTTTGCGCCGCGTGGTGGCAAGAAAACCGGGCTGAAAAGCAACACTGACGCGGCTTTGCTGAATTGCGATGACCGGGTGAAATGCCTTGTGGTCAAACACACCGGCGATCAGACATCTTGGGTCGATGGCCGCGATATTGACGTAAAGGCCGAGATGGCCAGCGCCAAACCCTATTGCGCCTATGTCGAGATGGGGGCGGAAGATCCGCTGTTCATCCTCTATACCTCGGGGTCGACGGGCAAACCCAAGGGCGTGGTGCATACCTCGGGCGGGTATCTGGTCTATGCCGCGATGACGCAGCAGATCACCTTTGATTACCATGACGGCGATGTGTTCTGGTGCACCGCTGACGTGGGTTGGGTGACCGGGCACAGCTATATCATCTACGGCCCGCTCGCGAATGGTGCGACGACTGTGATGTTTGAAGGCGTGCCGACCTATCCCGATGCCGGTCGCTTCTGGCAGGTTTGCGCCAAGCACAAAGTCAGCCAGTTCTACACCGCCCCCACCGCCATTCGCGCGCTGATGGGTCTGGGGCCGGATTGGCCCGCCAAGCACGATCTTTCCAGCCTCAAGCTGCTGGGTTCGGTGGGCGAGCCGATCAATCCCGAAGCCTGGAGCTGGTATAACCAGCACATCGGCCACAACCGCTGCCCGATTGTCGATACATTCTGGCAGACCGAAACCGGCGGCCATCTGATCACGCCTTTGCCGGGGGCGATTGCGCAAAAGCCCGGCTCGGCCACATTGCCGTTCTTTGGCGTGGTGCCGGTGGTGCTGGACCCTGCCACGGCCAAGGTGCAGGACGCCGTGGAAACCGATGGTGTGCTCTGCATCGCTGACAGCTGGCCGGGGCAGATGCGCACGCTTTGGGGCGATCATGCCCGCTTTGAAGAAGCCTATTTCAGCCAATACCCCGGCTATTACTTCACCGGCGACGGCTGCCGCCGCGATGTCGATGGCTACTACTGGATCACCGGGCGGGTGGATGATGTGATCAACGTCTCGGGTCACCGCATGGGCACGGCCGAGGTCGAATCGGCGCTGGTTGCTCACCCCAAAGTCGCCGAATCCGCCGTGGTCGGCTATCCGCATGACATCAAGGGCCAAGGTATCTACGCCTATGTGACGCTGATGCGCGGCGAAGAACCCTCGGATGCTTTGCGCAAAGAACTTGAGGCATGGGTGCGCAATGAAATCGGCCCGATTGCCAAGCCCGATCTGATCCAATGGGCGCCGGGCCTGCCGAAAACCCGGTCCGGCAAGATCATGCGCCGTATCCTGCGCAAGATCGCCGAGAATGATTTCGGCGCCTTGGGCGATACCTCGACCCTCGCCGATCCGTCGGTGGTGGATGAGCTGATCGCCAACCGCATGAACAAGGCGTAAGCGGATGGCCCCGGTTCTGATCCTGCTTGGTCCTCCCGGTGCTGGCAAAGGCACCCAAGCCCGCATGCTGGAACAAGACTTCGGCCTGATCCAGCTGTCCACCGGCGATCTTTTGCGCGCGGCAGTCAAAGCAGGCACGTCGGCAGGGTTGGCGGCCAAAGCGGTGATGGCGGCGGGCGGTTTGGTATCGGATGACATCGTGCTGGCGATCCTGCGCGACCGCATGGCAGCGCCCGATGTGGCAAAGGGCATCATTCTGGATGGCTTCCCGCGCACCGCTGGCCAAGCCGAAGCGCTGGATCATCTGCTGGCAGAAACTGGCCAAAAGATCACCGCTGCGATCAGCCTTGAGGTCGACGATGCCGCAATGGTGGGCCGGGTTGCGGGCCGCCACACCTGCGGCGCTTGTGGTGAAGGCTATCATGACCAATTCAAACGCCCCGCTCAGTCCGGCGTTTGTGACAAATGCGGAGGCACGGCGTTCAACCGCCGCGCCGACGACAATGCCGAAACGGTGCGCGACAGGCTGACGGCCTACCACGCCCAGACGGCTCCGTTGATTGCGTATTACGACAGCAAAGGCGTGCTGGAACGGGTAGATGCGATGGGAAAAATCGCCGAAATCCGCACAGCCCTCGGCCAGATCGTAGCAGCAATCGCGGCATGAAAGACGAGGTCCATCCCCGTTGAGGAGCGGGTATGGGGCATAAACGACAGATCAGCTGACCCAATACCGAACCCTGCCTTGGCAGGGACCGCGACAGGCATGCCGATTTGCAGGGATAGGGAAGCGGCATCGCCGCACAACAAGGGAGGCCACATCATGGCACTAGCACCCGACGCCAGCACCCGCTCGCGTCCAATGACGGCAGAAGAGCGCAAGGTTATCCTTGCCTCATCCGCCGGGACGATCTTTGAATGGTATGACTTCTACCTCTACGGCA
The DNA here is from genome assembly GCF_030161095.1 of Cypionkella aquatica. Taxonomy (GTDB): domain Bacteria; phylum Pseudomonadota; class Alphaproteobacteria; order Rhodobacterales; family Rhodobacteraceae; genus Cypionkella; species Cypionkella aquatica. The sequence goes on along the minus strand of NZ_BSPP01000002.1, from coordinate 370,275 downwards.
GCTTGGCTGCCGTGATCGGCGCGCAGTTCTTCACCCCCTTCCCCGAAGCCACCCGCAACGTGTTCGCGCTGCTGGCCTTTGCGGCAGGCTTCATCGTGCGTCCGTTTGGGGCTTTGGTGTTCGGCTCGCTCGGCGATCTGATCGGGCGGAAATACACCTTCCTGATGACCATTTTGATCATGGGCTTTTCGACCTTCCTTGTTGGTCTTTTGCCAAACTACTATTCTTGGGGCATCGCAGCACCGATCATTCTGGTGGGCCTGCGGATGTTGCAGGGCCTTGCCTTGGGTGGCGAATACGGTGGCGCTGCGGTTTATGTGGCTGAACATGCACCGCAAAACCAACGCGGCTATTTCACCGCCTTTATCCAGACCACCGCCACCTTGGGCCTGCTGCTGTCGCTGATCGTCATTCTGATGGTGCAGGGCTATGTCAACGGCAACTGGCCTGATGTCCCCGCTCCGGTTGCTGAGGGTGTTGCGGCACTGATGAACCCCGACGGCACACCGATGATGATCCGGCCATTCAATGACTGGGGTTGGCGCATCCCGTTCCTTGGCTCAGCTTTCCTGCTGGCGATCTCGCTTTATATCCGCCTGCAAATGAACGAAAGCCCGGCCTTCAAAAAGATGAAGGAAGAAGGCGCTGCCTCGAAAGCCCCGCTGCGGGAAGCGTTTGGCCAATGGAAAAACGCCAAAATCGCGCTGATCGCGCTGTTTGGTCTGACGGCAGGTCAAGCCGTGGTCTGGTATTCGGGCCAGTTCTACGCGCTGTTCTTCATCCAGAACGTGGTGAAGGTCGACAGCTTTACCTCGAACGTGCTGGTGGCGTGGTCGCTGATCCTTGGCACTGCTGGCTTCTTGTTCTTCGGGTCGTTGTCTGACCGCATCGGCCGCAAGCCGATCATTCTGGCAGGGTGCCTGATTGCGGCGCTCACCTATTTCCCGGTGTTCAAAGCGCTGACCCACACCGCCAACCCGATGCTGGCCGCCGCACAGGAAACCCCTGTCGTGGTGACGGCTGATCCGGCGGATTGCTCGTTCCAGTTCAACCCAACCGGCACGTCCAAGTTCAACTCGTCTTGCGATATTGCCAAAGCCTCGCTGTCGAAACTGTCGGTGAATTCGACCACGGTGGATGCGCCTGCAGGCACCGTCACCTCGGTGAAAATCGGCGAAACCGAAGTGACGTCCTATAACGTCGCGGAAAACGCCAAGGCGATTGCTGACGCCAAAGCAGCCCTTGAAACCGCAAAGGCTGGCACCGATCAGGCCGCCACCGATGCTGCACAAAAGGCAGTTGATGACGCAAGCGGCGTGAAAACCGGGTTTGAAAAAGCCATCAACGACGCGCTGAAAGCTGCCGGCTATCCGATGGTTGCAGCGGATAACACCAGCGTTGCCAAGGCCAGCAACTTCTTCGACATCTTCACCGCGCAAAAGCTGAAAATCGTGGCGATTCTGACCTATCTGATCCTGCTGGTGACGATGGTTTATGGCCCGATCGCGGCCATGCTGGTCGAGCTGTTCCCGACCCGCATCCGCTATTCGGGTATGTCGCTGCCCTACCATATCGGCAACGGCTGGTTCGGTGGCCTGCTGCCCGCGACCGCTTTCGCGATCTCGGCACAATCGGGCAACATCTATGCAGGTCTGTGGTATGCCATCGTGATCGCCGTGATCACTGTGGTGATCGGCACGATCTTTGTGCCGAACGGCACGCATAAGAAAGACATCTTCTCGGACGCCAACAACCGCTAAGAGGTTTGTCATGACGGAAAGGGGCCGGGAGGAAACTCCCGGCCCCTTGCCATGCGGCGTTAGTATTTTAGGGCGCGGTCAGCCGCGAAAGCGCTGAAACAAGGTCCAAGCCGCCAGAATGATCGCCAAAATCACCACATTCGCCGCCACGCCGACCGCAATCAGCTGCGCCAAGGGCATGCCAGATGGATTGGGCATCGTGCTGGGCAAAATCACCGCCACAAACACCGCCCCCGCCGCCAGTGGCACCCAAACCCCCGAAGCTGCGCGCGTGCGCAGCATGGTGATGAAAAGCGCAATCAACAGCCCAATGCGGAACGGATCAGACAGCTGGGATATCAGCAATTCGGGAAGGGTCATGGCGGCTCCTGTTCTTTAGACCTTGATAGGCGAGACCGGGCTTGCGGTCCAGCAGCGCTGCGCCTGCTGACACCCCAGCGGGGGCTCGCCCCCGCACCCCGAGGATATTTTTGCAGAGAGGATGACCAAGATCGTTCACTCTATTTTAATCCGACGCGTTCAAACTCAAACAGCGGTACAGGCGGGGACGCCGATGACCGTCAGAGGGGATGATGCTCCGCGGGTTGATCCGTTCTCCTGTCGGGGCATCTGAACCACGCGGGTCAGCGCAACGGCGCGGGCAGTCCGCTACAACTGTCGCCTTTGAACATCGTCTTGCTACAGATCCGCAAACGGATCGACCGGATAGCCCACCCCGGTCATATACAGCCCATCCGGCGGGGACACTGGCCCGCAGGCGGTGCGGTCCGCAGCCTCTAGCGCCACCTTCACCTGATCGGGATGCCAAGCGCCTGCCCCGACCCTCTCTAACGTCCCGACAATCGAGCGCACCTGATTGTGCAGAAAACTGCGCGCGCGCAGGGTAAAGCGGTACTCCACCCCCGCCGGATAGGGCAGCTCGACGATGGATACCTCATCCAGACCTTTCACCGGGCTGGCTGCCTGACAATGGGTCGAGCGAAACGTGGTAAAGTCGTGCTTGCCGATCAGATGCGCCGCCCCCGCGCGCATCGCTTCCAGATCCAGCGGGCTATGCACCCGCCACACCTTGCCCAGATCATGCGTCGCGGGCGCGCGCCGCGCCACAAGACGGAACAAGTAGCGCCGTTCGTTGGCCGAGAACCTTGCGTGGAAATCCTCGCCGACCCGCACCACCGCCAGCACCGATACCGGATGTGGGCGCAGATGCGCGTTCAGCGCTGCGGCCAATCGAAATGTGTCCCAATCGCGCGTCAGATCGCAATGCGCCACCTGCCCCGTTGCATGCACGCCGGAATCCGTCCGCCCCGCCGCTGCGATCGTATGCGGCCCCGGTTCCAGCCGCGCAAGGGCTGCCTCAATCGCGCCCTGCACCGTCAACTGGCCCCCCGCCTGGCGCTGCCAGCCGTTGAACGGGCCTCCGTCATAGTCGATGAGCATGGCATATCTGGGCATCGCTTTGAATTACTGCGCGTGCGCGGCGGTGTCCATGCTTTGAGAACGGGCCATGCCTTCCAAAACGCCCCCCGCCGCCCTATGTTCACCCCAAGCAACAGGATGGGCGGCTTTGTTTTCCAGTATAACCCACGGCATTTCCCGGCAAATCGAGGCCGCAGCCACGGCTCTGACCGGCTATGAACCCGTGCTGCGCATCGGCGTCACCGGCCTCAGCCGCGCCGGCAAAACCGTGTTCATCACCAGCCTTGTCGCCAATCTGCTTGACCGCGCCCGCATGCCGCAGTTGACCGCACAGGCGCAGGGCCGCATCGAGGCGGTCTATCTGCAGCCGCAGCCCGACGACACCCTGCCGCGCTTTGCCTTTGAAGACCACCTTGCCGCGATGACGGGCGATGATCCGCGTTGGCCGCAATCCACCCGCGCGATCTCAGAGCTGCGCCTGTCGTTCCGCACCCGCACCACTGGTCTGATTGGCAGCTTTGCGGGCCCGCGCACCCTGCATGTCGATATCATCGACTACCCCGGCGAATGGCTGCTGGACCTCGCCCTGCTGGATAAATCCTACGCCGCTTGGTCGGAAGAGACCCTGAACCGCATTGCCAAGCGCCCCGAGGCGACCGAATTCATGGCCCATGCCCGCGCCGAAGATGGCAGCCTGCGCCTTGAAGAGGCCCGCGCAGCCGCGCTTGCCGCGCAGTTCACCGCCTATCTCACAGCCGCCCGCGCGGCGGGGTGGTCCGATTGCACCCCCGGTCGGTTTCTGCTGCCCGGTGATCTGGCAGGCTCGCCGGTTCTGACCTTTGCCCCGCTGCCGCCCCCCGCCCAGACGCCCCGCAACAGCCTGTGGCGCGAGATGCAGCGCCGCTACGACGCTTATAAATCCCGCGTCATCCAGCCGTTCTTCCGCGAGCATTTCGCCAAGATTGATCGCCAGATCGTGCTGGTCGATGTGCTGTCTGCCCTGCACCAAGGCCCGCAAGCCGTCGAGGATCTGCGCCGCACCATGGCCGAGGTGCTCGACGCATTCCGCCCCGGTCGCAATGGCTGGCTGACGGGCATCCTTGGCGGCAAACGGGTTGAAAAAATCCTGTTCGCCGCCACCAAAGCCGACCATTTGCACCACACCCAGCACCCGGCGCTGACCGGCATCATGCGCGCGATGCTGCGCGAGGCCGTAAGCCGCGCCGATTTCGCAGGCGCGCAGACCTCGGCGATCTCGATGGCCAGCCTGCGATCAACCGTTGAAGAAACCGTTTTGCGCCAAGGTATTAGCCTTGATGCGGTGCGCGGGCGGCTTTTGTCCAGTGGCAAGCAAGCCGTGATGTATCCCGGCCAGCTGCCCACCGACCCCAGCCGTCTGCTGTCACCCGCCCGCGAAGGCGCGGAAAAGTGGCTTGATGCCGACTATGCCCTGATGGAATTCGCCCCCGCCCGCACCACCCTGCGCCCCGGCGAAGGCCCGCCGCATATCCGGCTGGACCGCGCCGCTGAATTTCTGATCGGGGATCGTTTGTGAGCCCCGCGATCACCGATGCCACGCCAGCCGACGCACCCGCCATCGCCGCCATCTTGGGCGCGTGGAACCGCGATACCGCTTGGATGCCGAAACTGCACAGCGCCGCCGAAGACCTTGGCTTTGCGCAGCATCTGATCTCCAGCCGCACCACCCGCGTCTTGCGCGCGCCCGATGTTCTGGGCTTTCTCTCCCGCATGGGCGAACAGATCGAGGCGCTGTATCTCGCCCCCACGGCACGCGGTCGGGGCCACGGCGCGCAGCTGCTGGCCGAGGCCAAAGCCGCCTGCGCCCAGCTGACGCTTTACACCTTCCAAGCCAATCTGCCCGCACAGCGCTTTTACGCCCGCGAAGGCTTTGCCGAAATCGCCCGCAGCGATGGCGCGGATAATGACGAACACCTGCCTGACCTGCGCCTGCACTGGCGAAAGGAGCCGTAATGTCCTCGGAATTTGACGACAAGCCCCGCCTGCACGGCCCGTTGATGCAGGAATATGACGGCGATGCCGCCGATCCCGGTTTGGCCGATGCCGTGCCAGACGCGGGGGCTGCACGCGCCATTCAGACCGCCGCGGTTCTGGCACAACGCCGGGGCTCCGGCTTCACCCCTTTTGCGCTTTGGGTGTTTGGCAGCCTGTTCACGCTGGTGCTCTCGGTGTCCGCATGGAACTTCGTCACCGGATTGTTCAGCGAAAACTCTGTGCTGGGCTGGGTGGCCTTTGCGCTGTTCATCCTTGCGCTGCTCGTCGTGCTGGTGCTGGCGGTGCGCGAGGTGCTGGCGTTTTCGCGCATGGCCCGGCTGGACAAGCTGCGCATCGCCGCAGCCGAGGCCCGCCTGAACGCCGATCTGAAAGCCGCCCGCGCCATCACTGCCAGCCTGACCAGCCTGTACGCCGACCGCGCCGATACCGCATGGGGGCGCGCCCGTCTGGCCGAGCGCGCGCCCGAAATGTATGACGCCGACGCTTTGCTGTCTTTGGCCGAGGTCGAACTGATGGCCCCGCTCGACCGTGCCGCTTTGGCCGAGGTTGAGGCCGCCGCGCGTCAGGTCGCCACCGTCACCGCCTTTGTCCCCTTGGCCTTGGCCGATGTGGCAACCGCGCTTTATTCCAACCTGAAACTGATCCGCCGTCTGTCCGAAATTTACGGCGGGCGCTCGGGCAGCATGGGCAGTTTTCGCCTGATGCGCCGGGTGTTTTCGGCACTTCTGGGTGCGGGCGCGATTGCCTTGGCCGATGACCTGATCGGCTCGGTCGCCTCGGGTGGGTTGCTGGCGAAAATCTCGCGCCGCTTTGGAGAGGGCGTGGTGAACGGCGCTCTGACAGCCCGGGTCGGTCTCGCCGCGATGGAGCTGTCGCGCCCGATGCCCTTTGTGGCCCTGCCGCGACCGGGAACGAGCGCCACGACAAGCCGCGCACTGGCGGGGCTGTTCGGGCGGGCGGAAAAGGTCGAGGAAACCTAAACCCTTCCAGTCCCAACGCACGGCGTGCCAATCCTGCAAGATTTGGCCGCAGACAAATCTTGCCGCGCCTGCCTGCCCCCGGCAGGCGCGTTACCGCGCCAGCCCAGTCAGGCGCGGCAAGATTGGACACAGGGGGCTTGCTGCATCAAACCCCTTGCGCGACGGCGTTCCGCCTTCCGCACAACACGCCGGAAACCTCTGCTTCGCAGAGTTTTCTTTCGGCGCGAGGCTGGTGCGGAAACGGTGCAAAAGTTAAAAAAGTGTTAAACCGACCACATCAACCCACTGATTTAAAACACATAAAAATGGTCCCGCGTTGGGACCAGCGCTAAAACCCCACTTCGCAGCGATCCACCAATTCCGCCAACATCGCCCGACACCGCTCGATCTGCTCCACAGAAACGAACTCATCCGGCTTGTGCCCCTGCGCCATCGACCCCGGCCCGCAGATCACCGTCGGTATCCCCAGCCGCGCATCAAACAGCCCGCCCTCGGTGCCAAAAGCCACCTTGATCGTGCCATTCGCCCCCGTCAGCGATTTGACGAAATTCACCACCCCCGCATCCGAAGGCGTGCCCAACCCCGGATAATCCCACAGCCGCTCAATACGGATTTCCGCCTCGGGGAATTCCGCCCGCAGCGGCGCCAAAATCGCCTCGGCCCCGGCGCGCAGATCGGCGATCAAAGCCTCGGTATCCTCGCCCGCCAGACTGCGGATTTCAAAGTCGATCACCGCAGAATTGGGCACGATATTCACCTGCACCCCGCCATTCAACTTGCCGACATGCAGCGTCGAGTAAGGCACATCATAATCGCCATCCCGCAGACCCTCAGCCGCCACCCGCGCCTGCAAGCCGCGCACCACACCGACAAAATCCGCCGCCAGATGCAAGGCGTTCAGCGCAAGCGGAGCCAGCGCCGAATGTCCCTCACGCCCCACACAGGTCGCGCGCAACGCGATCTTGCCCTTGTGCCCGGTTGCGACCTGCATCGCCGTAGGCTCGCCAACAATACACATGCGCGGGCGGATCGGCGCGGCCTCCAGCATCTCAATCAGACTGCGCACCCCCATGCAGCCGATTTCCTCATCATAAGACAAAGCCAGATGCAGCGGCACTTTCAGCGGCCGACGCGCGGCCAGCAAAACCGCCTCGATCGCGCAGGCAGCAAAGCCCTTCATATCCGCCGCCCCCCGGCCATAATAGCGCCCGGCTTGCTCGGTCAACGCGAACGGCGGCACGGTCCAGGCCTGCCCCTCCACCGGGACCACATCGGTATGGCCCGACAGCATCACCCCCGGCACCCCCTGCGGCCCGATGGTGGCGTATAAATTCGCCTTACCGCCGCCCGCATCCGGGATCAGCACTGAGTCTATCCCCGCCTCGGCCAGCAGATCGCGCACATAGCCCATCAGCGCGATGTTGGGCTTCGAACTGACCGTATCAAAGCCCAGCAACTGTTCCAGAATATCGCGCATGATGCCTCCCGTTTTGCGGGCAAGCTAACGGCAAGCGCGCCAAGGGGGAAGCCATCCGCCGCCCTTGCTGACGCAATTTGTCATGCAAAAGTCCCTTCCCAAACGGGTATTCATTTGCCAACATCGCACGATATCGCCCGTTTGGGCCCGAACAGATTGGACAGCAGATGACATTGAAAAAGCTTATCCCCGCCCTTGCCACCACCGCCTTGGTGGCACTGACCTTGCCCGCCTTTGCCCAGACCGCAACCGAAGCGCCCGCAACCGAAGCCCCGGCAGCCGACGCGCCCGCCGCCACGACGCCAAAGGGGCCGAACGTCAAATCCTCGGCCACTGGCACCAAAGGCGCTGTGGCGACATTGGCGATGGCGCAGGATCTTTACGCCTTGGGCATGACCAACAAAGACGCGCTGACCGTGCTGACGGCGGCCAAGCTTGCCGGGTCGGTCGAGGTCAAAGAAGTCGAGCGCAAGAAAGACACCAAAGGCACCGAACTGGCTGGCGAGGCCGAGGGCAAGGATCTGCCAGTGGATGCCGCCACCATGATGGCCTCTGCTAAGGAACTCGCCGGCGAGGATGAGGTGTTGGCCGGGCTGGTAGAGGATGCGATGGTCGAAGCAGGCCGTGGCCGTGTTGGCGGCGCATCCTCCACCCTGTCACGGCTGCCTGCAGGGCAGACCGACACTTGGGAAGTGCCGTTCTATGGCGACAGCTATGCTGAACTTGCAGTGGTCGGCGATGGCGATTCAAACCTGGATGTGCTGGTCACCGACGAGTCCGGCAATACGATCTGCTACGATGTCAGCTGGTCGGATCAGGTCTACTGCGACTTTGTGCCAGCGTGGAATGGCTATTTCTATGTGACGGTGCAGAACAACGGCAGCTCACGCAACAGCTATTACCTGATGACGAACTGAGACTGGTGCAAAGCCCTGATGACGGCGCGCTGAAAGGTGCGCCGTTTTGCATTGGGGGGCACAGGCGCAGATAGCCAAACACGCGCCTGATTTTCAACGCACGCTGCTTGGCACCACCGCCCCAGCAAAACCTGCCCCAAGGGATTTGCTCTTTCTGAAATACTCCCGCCGGAGGCTTCGGTGGCCCGCCCAAAAAGCCTGCGGGTGGCATATCCGCGCCAGAAGATGACAATACTAGCTACGTTCTAGCGACCTGCGCGCGCAGCGGCGCTAGATCAACAGCCCCGCATGCCGGGCCCCCGCCAGCAGATTGTCGGCCAGATGATGCGCCCAGCGGCCTTGGCTTGGCACCACATCGGGCACTTGCACCACAAAGCACCCGGCGCGGTGCGCGGCTTCAGCGCCGGTCTCGCTGTCTTCAAACACCAGACAACGCGCGGGGGCGACGCCAAGTTTCTCGGCGGCCAGCAGATAGGGCGCGGGATCGGGTTTTGGGGCGCTGACATCATCGACGGTGATGATCAGATCGAACATCTCGGCAATGCCCGCCACCGCCAGCTTGCGATGCGCCTCGCGCCGCCCCGAAGATGTGACAAGCGCCATCGGCAACAGCCGGGCTTGCAACAGATCCAGCGCGCCCGCTTTCAGATCAAGCCCCTCTGCTTCCATCGCGGCCAGAAAGCCACCCTGCCACAGGGGTTGCAGCGCTGCGTGATCAAGGCTGGGCATCGCCGCGCGGATGATCTTGCTGCCCGTGGGCAGATCGACTCCGACCAATTGATGCAGGAATTCTTCGGTCACCGGGTGGCCAAGCTCGGCAAATGCGGCAAGGCCCGAGGCCATTGCCAGACTTTCAGTGTCGATCAACGTGCCGTCGAGATCGAAGAAGATAGCGTCAAACATGGCAAGCCCCAGTTGTGCACCGCTTTGATAGCCGATCACAGATGCAGGCGAAAGCGGCGAAAGCCCGAGGCTTGCAGCGCAAGCGGCTCTAGACGCAGATGCGGAACATCGGCCAGATGATGCACCGCGCTCGGACTTAGATCCAGCGTCACCGTCGTGTCCGGCATGGCCACAAAGCCCCAAGTCGGCGTGGCGGCTTGCGGCACGGCCCCACGGCTGAGGTAATGCAGCAGCACCTCGCGGTTGCTCTCATCGCCATCATACAGAAACTGCTCGGTGCCGGTGCCAGCAAAGCCAGTGCCCCCCGCGACGCGGTAGCTGTTGGTGGCCAGCGCAAAGTGCTGCGCGGGCAGAACGGGTTGGCCCAGATAGCGCAGATCGCGGATACGCCGCGCCGCGGCGTCAACCACCCGGCCCCGGCTGTCAAAGCGGGGCGGCGCCGCGAGGTCGATCTGATAGCTCAGGCCGTGGATGATATCGAAGTTAAAGCTGGGGAAATCCTCGTCAATCAAGGCGGCGTCAACGGCACCCGGCGCGATCTGGCGATACAGACTGACCGAGCGTTCAAGCCAATCGGCAATGTCCTGACCGCTCAGGCGCAGGCAGGCCAGACTGTTGGGGTGGATGTAAAGATCACTGACATGCCGCGCCCGCAGCGGGCCTGCGGCAATGTCGGTATAATTTTCCGGCCCGGCTCGCCCCCCCGCCTTGAACGGGGCCACCGCTGACAGCAGCGGCAAGTTCGTCAGTGCCGCTGAAGATTCGGCGGGGGCAGGTGACGTGTCGGGCGCGAAAGTGTTGGCGGGCAAGACCTTGCGCAGATGATCAGCCTGCGCCGCCGCCACCAGCATCAGCGCCGGGCTATGGGTCAGCAACGCAAAATGGCTGTGCAGCGGCACCGGGCTTTCGCCAATCACCGCATCGGCTCTTTGCATCAAGGCCTGATGCGCAGGCCGTGCAATCTCGGCAATCGCCGGATCGTCGGAAACCAAGGCCATCACTTGCCCCGATTGCGGCTCGCGGCGGGAAATCGCGCGCAGGCTGGCGCTGAACTGCGCCACCTGCCAGCCTTTGTTGGTCTGGCGCAATCGCAGATCAATCACCCCCAGATGCGAACCGAAAAACCCCGGCATCACCGCAGGTTTGCCGCCCAGATCGCGGGAAGACTCGGTCGGAAAGGTCAGATGGGTGTGGCCTGCAATGATCGCGTCAATGCCGTTCACTTCGGCCAGTGCCGAACTCGCGTTCTCTGCCCCCGGATCAAGCTCGCTGCCGATTTGCGCGGTATCAATGCCGGAATGTGACAACGCCACGATCAGATCAGCGCCCTGCGCCCGCAGCTCTGGCACCAGCAGCCGCGCCGAGGCCACGATATCATCGACCGAAACACGGCTTTTCAGATAGCGCTTTTCCCAGATCGTGGTCTGCGGCGGAATAAAGCCCAGCACGCCGATTTTCAACTGATGCGAGCGCCCGTTGCGGTCGCGCAGATGGCGATGCAGCAGCAGGCTGGGTGCTGCCAGCGGCGCGCCGCGCGTTGGCTTGAAATAGAGGTTAGAGCAGACAATCGGAAACCGCGAAGCCGCAAGCGAACGCCGCAAGAACCCCAATCCGTGGCCAAATTCGTGATTGCCCAACGCCACCGCATCATAGCGCAACAGATTCATCGCCGCGATCATCGGGTGGGCATGCAGCGGACGACCCGAGCGCAGGGTGGGGGTGATCTCGGCCATGTAATCGCCAAGGATCGTGCCGTGCAGGAAGTCGCCATTATCAAACAACAGGTTCTGCGGACATTCAAACCGTGCCGTGTGGATCAGCGTGGCGATCCGCGCCAGACCGCGCTGCGGTGCGACTTTGTCAGAATGGTAGTCCCATGCCAACAGATTGGCATGCAAATCAGACGTGGCCAGCAACCGCAGATCAATCTCGACATTGGAAAAACTGCGGCCAGCGTCAGCGCGGCTATGCGTCAGGTTGTATTGCACCGTTGATCCCTAATTCGTCGCTATTGGGTGCCTGATCTATGTCACGCTTTTCTCCCAATGGTTTAGCGTGTTACATAGAGTTATCGAAAGGAAAGTGAAAACGTAACCATTTTTACTTTTATCTCCCCTGAGTTGCAAATTTGACCGTCTGGTTTACGCAGCAAACCCATCGCAGCGAATTGCCGCCACCGCTGTTCCGTGCGAAAGCTTGGGCAAAATATGGGGATCTGTGATGCGGCTGGCGGAAACGGTGACATTTGGCGGCTCGGGTCTGGATCGGGCGGCGGCTTTGCGCAATGACCCGGCGCAGATGGCCAAATTGCTGGACTCGGGGTTTGTGTTGCCGCTGTGGCGGGGCAAGCCCTTGATCGCAGGCCAAAGCGGGCTGGCTTGGGTCCGCGCTGACAGTCCGGTATTGCTGGGCGGCACTGCGGTGTTTCTGGGCCTCGACGATGGCATCGCGCGGTTTGCGCAAGATATCTCGGCTTGGGCACCAGAGGTTTTGGCGACCGAGGCCGGCCCCGGCTTTGTCGATGCCAACCGCCAGCATCACCCCGCCCTGCCGCAGGATCAGGCCTTTGAAGATCTGCGCGGTGTGATGACCTTGCTGACCCCGCGCGAGGCGGAATTGGCAGCGATGGCGAAAGCTGTGCTGCATTGGCACGCCTCGCATGGGTTTTGTGCGACCTGCGGTGCGCCGTCGCAGATCAGCCATGCCGGCTGGCAGCGCGGCTGTGCGGCCTGCGGCGCGCAGCATTTCCCGCGCACCGATCCGGTGGTGATCATGCTGGTGGTGCGTGGCAACAAGCTGCTGTTGGGGCGCTCGGCCCCATGGCCCGAGGGGATGTATTCGCTGCTGGCGGGCTTCGTTGAACCGGGTGAGACGCTGGAAGCCGCCGTGCGGCGCGAGGTGTTTGAAGAAACCGGCATCACCACCGGCCCGGTGCGCTATCTGGCCAGCCAGCCTTGGCCATTTCCGGCATCCTTGATGTTTGGCTGCATTGCCGAGGCGACCTCGGATCAGATCACCCTTGATCCGGTCGAACTGGAAGACGCCCTGTGGGTGACCCGCGAAGAGCTGGTCGAGGTGATGGCCGGGCAGCATCCCAAGATCAAACCTGCGCGAACCGGCGCTATTGCACAGTTTCTGATGGCAAATTTCCTTGCAGAACGGCTGGACTGAAGGCTATCACTGCCAAGGTTTCGAGTGCGCTGCATGTGCCGCAGACAAGAATAAAACAGGGGTCAGCGATGCGGTTTTCAACGAAGCAGGATATTGAAGCGCCGATTGCCGATGTGTTCCGCATCCTTTCAGATTTTGAAACATGGGAGCGCGCGGCAATGCGGCGCGGCGCCGAGGTGTCGCGCACCGACAAGCTGCGCCATGTTGCGGCTGGCATGCGCTGGGCCGCGCGATTTTCCTATCGCAGCAAACCCCGCAACATGGAGCTGGAGCTGATGCAGATCGAAGCGCCAACGCTTTTGCGCTTTGCCGGGACGTCACAGGCGATTGAGGGCCTAGCCTCGGTCGAATTGATGGAGCTGGGCGGCAAACGCACACGTATGCATGTGGTGCTGGAAGTCTCGGCGCGCAGCCTGACCGCGCGGTTGTTTCTGCAATCCCTGCGGCTTGCCCGCGCGCGGATTGACCGCAAATTTGACCAGCGCGCAGCGCAATTGGCGGGCGATATCGAAGCCCGCTATCGGGCGGTGAAGAAATACTGATCAAACGGGGGGCATCCCCCCCCTCCCTGCATCAGTCGCGGCGGCGGTCTGCCGGATAGACGCCCAGAATATCAACCTGCGTGCTGAAATAGCGCAATTCCTCTAGCGCGCGCTTCACGGCGGCGTCTTCGGGATGGCCTTCGATATCGGCATAAAACTCGGTCGCGGTGAAACTGCCGCCCACCATATAGCTTTCCAGCTTGGTCATGTTGATGCCATTGGTGGCAAAGCCGCCCATCGCCTTATACAAAGCCGCCGGAATGTTGCGCACCCGGAAGGTGAAGGTGGTGATCATCAGCGTCGCGCGACGGCTATGGTCGGGGGTGCGGCTCATCACCAGAAAGCGCGTGGTGTTGTTGGCATTGTCTTCGATATGCGGGGCCAGCACATCAAGGCCATAGATCGAGGCCGCCAGTTCACTGGCCAGTGCCGCTTTGGTAATGTCGCCACCCTCGGCCACTTCGCGCGCCGCACGCGCATTGTCGGAACTGACCTTGCCCTTGATGCCATGCGCTTTCAGAAAGCCCGCGCATTGCGGCAAGATCACCACGTGGCCATGCGCCTCTTTCACATCCGAAACCTTGGCCCCGCGCACGCCCAGCAGATTGACATGCACCCGCACGAAAGCCTCGTCGACGATATGCAGACCCGCGCGCGGCAACAGCGAATGAACATCTGCCACCCGGCCAGCGGTCGAGTTTTCAACCGCGAGCATGCCCAACTCGACTTCGCCGGAACGAGTCAGCTCGACCACGTCTTCAAAGGTGGTGCAGGGAAATGCTTCCATATCCGGGCGTGCCTGCTGGCATGCCTGATGCGAATACGCCCCCAATTCGCCCTGAAACGCGATACGCCCTGACATTTCGACCACTCCGCCGTAAAAAGCCCCGCATTGGGGCGATTGGTCGCGCTACTATACCTTGAAAGAGGGCGGGGGAAGCGGGTAGTAACGCCAAATCAGGTTCCGGCTTCAACGCCGCCCCAAACACGACCCGAAGGAAGGCGCGACATGTTCGACACGATGACTTTGACCAAGGTGACCGGCGCAGTCTGTGGCTCGCTTCTGGTGTATCTGTTCATTTCTTGGGCAGGCGAGTCAATTTACGGCGGTGGCAGCGAAAGCCACGGCGGCGAAGAAGTGGCGCAAGCCTATTCGATCCCGGTAGAAGATGCAGGCGCGGGCGATGCTGCTGCAGCCGAGGGCCCACCCTTTGCTGAACTGTTCGCCGCTGCTGATCCGGTTGCTGGTGAAAAGGTATTCAAGAAATGCGCGGCATGTCACAAGGTTGACAACACCAACGGCACCGGCCCGCATTTGAACGGCGTTGTTGGCCGGGCGCGCGGCTCCGTCGAAGGCTTTGCCTATTCCGAAGCCATGGCGTCGGTGAAAGATGCCTGGACCCCGGAATCGCTGGAACTGTTCCTGTTGAACCCGAAAGCCGATGTCAAAGGCACCAAGATGGGCTTCGCTGGTCTGCCGGATGTGAAAGACCGCGCCAATGTCATCGCCTATCTGGCAAGCGTGAAGTAATCCAAAGCGCGCAATCGCCTTGCAAAAGCCGCTCTTTCGGGCGGCTTTTTCATTTTCACGGCGGCTGGCATCGCTTGCGCGGCAATGATCACACATTCGCGCCTTGTGGCGTGATCGGCTTCCGATTTAGCATGTGCAGCAACAGGGTCGCAGCAAAAGCGACAGTTTGCAGGAGGTCGGGGATGCGGCAGATCAAGTTGGGCTTTATGCTGGCGGCACTATGCGCAGGCACGACACTCGCAGGTACGGCTCTCGCAGATGGGCCGGTGATCACCGCGCATGGCATCTCGACCTTTGGCGATCTCGCCCTGCCCGCCGATTTCAAGGCGCTGCCCTATGTGAACCCCGATGCCCCCAAAGGCGGTGAGATTTCCGAATGGTTTCCCGGCACCTTTGACACCATGAACCCGTTTTCGGTGAAAGGTGTTGCGGGGGTATTGTCGTCCTTGCCGCTGGAAACCTTGCTGACCGGCACCGCAGACGAGATCGGTGCCAGCTATTGTCTGATCTGCAGCACGCTGGAATACCCCGAAGACCGCTCTTGGGTGATCTTCAACCTGCGCCCCGAGGCAAAATTCTCGGATGGCACGCCGCTGACCGCAGAAGATGTTGCCTTCAGCTTTGAGATTTTCCGCACCAAGGGCCTGTCCGACTTCCGCAAAATCTTCAACGAAGGGGTCGAGGGGGCCGAAATTCTCGACCCGCATCGCATCAAATTCACCTTCAAACCCGGCGTGCCGACCCGCGATCTGCCAGCCGATGTCGGCGGCCTGCCGATCCTGTCGAAAGCGCAGTATGAGACGCAAAAGCTGGATATGGAGGAAACCACGCTGATCCCCTATATCGGCTCTGGCCCCTATATGGTGGACAAAGTGCGCCCGCCCGAGCGGATCACCTACAAGCGCAACCCGGATTATTGGGGCAAAGACCTGCCGATCATGCGCGGCACCGCGAATTTTGACACCATTCGGATGGAATATTTCGCCGATTCCGTGCCCGCGTTTGAAGCGTTCAAAGGCGGCGCTTACACCTTCCGCAATGAGAACTCGGCCAAATCCTGGGCAACCGGCTATGACTTCCCCGGCGTCGCCGATGGCACAGTGGTGAAAGCCGAATTGCCGTCAGGCTCGAAAGCCAGCGGTCAGGCATTTCTGTTCAACCTGCGGCGCGAGAAATTCAAAGACCCCCGCGTGCGCGAGGCGATCGGCTTGATGTTCAACTTTGAATGGTCAAACCAGACACTGTTTTATGGGCTGTATACCCGCGTCAATTCGCTGTGGGAAAACAGTTGGCTTGCCGCCACCGGCACCCCCTCGCCCGAAGAAGCAGCCCTGTTGCAACCCTTGGTCGACGCGGGCGATCTGCCCGCCAGCATCCTGACCGATGAGGCCGTGATGGCGCCGGTTTCCAGCGACAAACAGCTGGATCGTGGCAACCTGCGCAAGGCGTCAAAGCTGCTCGACGAAGCCGGTTGGGAGGTTGGCACCGATGGCATCCGCCGCAATGCCAAAGGCGAAGTGCTACGGGTCGAGTTTCTGAACGACAGCCCGTCATTCGACCGGGTGATTTCGCCCTATGTCGAGAACCTGAAAGCACTGGGCGTCGATGCCGAACTGATCAATATTGACCCCGCACAGATGGAAAGCCGCACCCGCCCACCGTCTTATGACTTTGATATCATTACCGGCGCGGCGCGAACGACCTATTTTTCGGGGTCAGAGCTAAAGCAGTATTTCGGCTCGGCCACGGCAGATGATTCCGCCTTCAACCTGATGGGGCTGAAATCGCCAGCCGTCGACAAGCTGATCAATGTTTTGATGGCTGCCAAAACCAAAGACCAACTGACCGTCGCCACCAAAGCGCTGGACCGTGTGCTGCGGGCCGAGGATTTCTGGGTGCCGCAATGGTATAAAAACACCCACACCGTGGCCTATTACGATCAATATGCACATCCCGACAACCTGCCGCCCTATGCTTTGGGTGAGATGGATATCTGGTGGTTTGACCAAGCCAAGGCTGACAAACTCAAGGCTGCGGGCGTGCTGAAATAAATGCTGGCTTACATCCTTCGACGGCTGATTTTGGTGATCCCAACCCTGCTTGGCATCATGGTGCTGAACTTTGCGCTGACGCAATTTGTGCCCGGCGGGCCATTTGATCAGATCGAAGCGCGGCTGCAAAACTCGGGCGATGCGCTCAGTTCGGTCGGCGGCAGCACCGGCAATGATGCTGGCAACGATGCCGCGGGCGATGCCATGGGCGGCAAGGGCTATGTCGGCGGCCGCGGCCTGCCCCCCGAGTTTCGCGCCAAGCTGGAGGTAGAGTTCGGCTTTGCCCGCTTTGTCTGTCCCGCAGGCTACAGCGGCACACCGCTGCAACAGGCCAAAGACTGCGAAAAGCAAATGATCCCGTCTTACGAGCGGTTTTTCATCATGATGGGGAAATTCATCCGCTTTGACTTCGGCCAAAGCTATTTCCGCTCTGAAAGCGTGATGGGGCTGGTGGCCGAAAAGCTGCCGGTGTCGATCACTTTGGGGCTGTGGTCGACGCTGCTGGCCTACCTAATCTCAATTCCTTTGGGCATCCGCAAAGCTGTGCGCGACGGCTCGCGCTTTGACAGTTGGACCAGCGGCGTGATCATCGCGGCCTACGCCATCCCCGGATTGCTGGTGGCGGTGATGCTGCTGGTGTTGTTCGCGGGTGGCTCCTACTGGCGGATCTTTCCGCTGCGGGGCCTGACATCCGAGAATTTTGAGCAACTTTCCCTGCTTGGCAAAGTCGGCGATTATCTGTGGCACATCACTTTGCCCGTGGTGGCCAGCACGATTTCGTCCTTTGCCACGCTGACCTTGCTCACCAAAAACAGCTTTCTGGATGAGATCAAAAAGCAATATGTGATGACCGCGCGGGCCAAGGGTCTGTCTGAAACCCGCGTGCTTTATGGCCATGTGTTCCGCAATGCCATGCTGATCGTCATTGCCAGCTTTCCGGCCCTGTTCATCGGGGTGTTTTTTGGCGGCAGTCTGATCATCGAGAACATCTTCAGCCTGGATGGTCTGGGCC
This sequence comes from Cypionkella aquatica, assembly GCF_030161095.1. Lineage (GTDB taxonomy): Bacteria > Pseudomonadota > Alphaproteobacteria > Rhodobacterales > Rhodobacteraceae > Cypionkella > Cypionkella aquatica. The sequence continues at coordinate 352,478 of NZ_BSPP01000002.1, read as the reverse complement.
AGCTCGGCTTCAAATCGGCGGTCGAGCGGGATTATCCGGTGATTTTCGGCACTTTGTTCGCCTTTGGCCTGATGGGGCTGATCGTCGGCATCATCTCGGATCTGATGTATGTCTGGGTTGATCCCCGCATTGACTTTGAGCGGAGGGGCTGATGGCTTTGTCCCCGTTGAACCAGCGGCGTTGGCGCAACTTCAAGGCCAACCGGCGCGCGTTCTGGTCGCTTTGGCTGTTTGCCGCGCTGTTTGGGCTGTCGCTGTTTGCCGAGGTTCTGGCGAATGACCGGCCCTTGCTGGTCGATTATCGCGGCGAATGGCGGATGCCGTTTTTGAAGTTTTATGCCGAAACCGACTACGGCGGCGATTTCCGCACCGAAGCAAATTACAAAGCACCCGAGGTGCAATGCCTGATCCTGACAGGCGGTGTCGTCGATTGCTTTGATGCCCCCGAAGACATCTTGGCGCAGGTCGCAGCTGGCTCCTATCAGGCCGAAGGATTTGAAAAAGGCCGCATCATCTGGCCACTGATCCCGTTTTCCTACAACACGATCAACGATCTGGGCGGCAAGGCCGCACCGTCTGCCCCCGATGCCGAACATTGGCTGGGCACCGATGACACCAGCCGCGACGTGCTGGCGCGCGTGATCTATGGCTTCCGCTTGTCGGTGGCCTTCGCGCTGATCGTGACGCTGCTGACCTCGATACTTGGCATCGCGGCAGGTGCGGTGCAGGGCTATTTTGGCGGTAAGGTTGATCTGATCTTTCAACGTCTGCTGGAAATCTGGGGCGGCACGCCGGATCTTTACGTCATCATCATCGTGTTCTCGGTCTGGCAACGCAGCTTCTGGATCTTGATCGGCCTGATGATCGCCTTTGGCTGGACAAGGCTGATTGGCATCGTCCGCGCTGAATTCCTGCGGGCGCGGAATTTTGAATATGTGCGCGCGGCCAAGGCCTTGGGCGTGTCTGATTTCGTGATCATCTTCCGGCATGTGCTGCCGAATGCGATGGTGGCGACGCTGACGATGCTGCCGTTTGTGGTCGCGGGGGCAATCGGTTCGCTGGCAGCGCTGGATTATCTGGGTTTCGGTCTGCCTGCCTCGCTGCCAAGTCTGGGCCAATTGTCCCGGCAGGCGCAGCAGAATTTGCAAATGCCCTCGCTGGCCTTCACCGCCTTCTTCACCTTCGCCATCATGTTGTCGCTGCTTGTCTTCATCTTTGAAGGCATCCGCGATGCGTTTGACCCCAGAAAGACGTTCCAATGACCACGGTGCTGGAGGTTTCCGGGCTGACCATCGCGTTCCGCCAAGATGGCCGCGACTTTGCCGCCGTGCGCGATGTCAGCTTCAGCGTCGGCAAAGGTGAAACCGTGGCTCTGGTGGGCGAGTCCGGCTCGGGCAAGTCGGTGACAGCTTTGTCCACGGTGGGGTTGCTGCCTGACAGCGCCAAGGTAACGGGCTCGGTGCGCTATCTCGGGCAGGAAATGGTTGGCGCCTCGCAGGCAACGCTGCGGGCCGTGCGCGGCAATGACATCAGTTTCATCTTCCAAGAACCGATGACCAGCCTGAACCCGTTGCACACGATTGAACGCCAGCTTGCGGAAAGTTTGTCGCTGCATCAGGGGCTCAGCGGTGCCCCCGCCCGCGCCCGCAGTCTGGAGCTTTTGAACAAGGTCGGCATCCGCGAGGCCGAAAGCCGTCTCACCGCCTATCCGCATCAGTTGTCGGGCGGGCAGCGCCAGCGGGTGATGATCGCGATGGCGCTGGCGAACGGTCCCGAATTGCTGATCGCAGACGAGCCGACAACCGCGCTGGATGTCACCATCCAAGCGCAGATTCTGGCGCTGCTGGCCGATCTGAAAAAGACCGAAGGCCTCAGCCTGCTGTTCATTACCCATGATCTGGGCATCGTGCGCCGCATCGCCGACCGGGTCTGCGTGATGCAGGGTGGCGTGATTGTTGAACAGGGGCCGACGGCGGAAATCTTTGCCAACCCGCAACACCCCTACACGCAAAAGCTGCTGGCCGCCGAACCGCAGGGCCGCCCCGATCCGGTCGCAGACACTGCGCCCGTGGTGGCAGAGGTTGAAAATCTGCGGGTCTGGTTTCCGATCCAATCCGGCTTCATGCGCAAGGTCGTCGGCCATGTGAAAGCTGTCAATGACGCCAGCCTGACCGTCCGCGCGGGCGAGACCTTGGGCATCGTCGGCGAAAGCGGCTCGGGCAAGACCACTCTGGCGCTGGCAATCTTGCGGCTGATCGACAGCACCGGGCGCATTGCGGTGCTGGGCCGCGATCTTCAGGGCCTTGCTCCGAAAGCCATGCGGGCGCATCGGCGCGACATGCAGATCGTGTTTCAAGACCCCTATGGCAGTCTGTCGCCGCGCATGACCGTGGCCGAGATCATCGCCGAGGGCCTCGGCGTGCATGGGTTAGAGCCGGGGCGCAACCGCGCTGAAATGGTCGCCGCGATCATGGCCGAGGTCGGCCTCGACCCTGCCACGTCGGCCCGCTATCCGCATGAATTTTCCGGCGGGCAAAAGCAGCGCATCGCCATCGCCCGCGCGATGATCCTGCGCCCGAAACTTGTGCTGCTGGACGAGCCCACCTCGGCCTTGGATATGACCGTGCAGGTGCAAATCGTCGATCTTCTGCGCGATTTGCAGCGCAAATGGGGGCTGGCCTATATCTTCATCAGCCACGATCTGCGGGTGATCCGCGCGCTGGCGCATCAGGTGATGGTGATGAAAGACGGCAATGTGGTCGAGGCTGGCGCAGGCGCCGATCTGTTCGCCAACCCCAAAACCGACTACACCCGCGCCTTGATGGCAGCCGCATTTGGCGACAATTTGCGGCCATGAAGATCCTGTTCGTGCACCAGAATTTCCCCGGCCAGTTCCTGCATCTGGCCCCGGAACTCGCCGCGCGCGGACATGATTGCACGGCCCTGACCGATGCCAAGAACAACCGCGCCTCACCGATCCCGGTGGCGAAATACAAGCATGTCGCGGAAACCGTCGATCCCGCCGCCACCCGTCTTGGCCGCAACTACACCACGATGAGCGACCGCGGCGTGACGGTCGCCCGCGCCGCCCAAGCCATGCGTGCCAAAGGCTATATCCCGGATGTGATCTTTGGCCATTCCGGCTGGGGCGAGACCTTGTTTTTGAAAGAGGTCTGGCCCGAAGCCAAGCTGATCGTCTATGCCGAATTCTATTACAAAGGCCGGGGTGCCGATGTCGGCTTTGACGCCGAATTTGCCACGCCAAACTTTGATCAGGTATTGATCGCGCAGGGCCGCGCCGCCTATCTCGGGCAGGCTTTGACACATGCAGATGCAGGACTGTCCCCGACCGAATGGCAGGCCTCGACCTATCCCGAACCGCTGCGCCGCATGATCACGGTCATTCATGATGGCGTCGATACCAGCGGCATGGCACCCGATCCGCAGGCGCGCTTTACCCTGCCGAATGGCACCATTGTCACCCCCGACGACGAGGTTCTTACCTTTGTGAACCGCAATCTTGAACCCTATCGCGGCTACCACACCTTTATGCGCGCGCTGCCTGCGGTGATGGCCGCGCGCCCAAGCGCTCAGGTGGTGATCGTTGGCGGCGACGAAGTGTCCTACGGTGCCGCGCCAAAGGGCGAAAAGGGCTGGAAGCAACACTTCCTGTCCGAAGTGCAGGATCAACTGGACCTCAGCCGCGTGCATTTCATGGGCAAGGTCGCCTACCCCGATTTCGTGGCGCTGATGAAGGTCAGCCGCGCACATGCCTATCTCAGCTATCCGTTCGTGCTGTCATGGTCGATGATCGAGGCGATGGCAGCGGGCTGTCATATCATCGCCTCCGCCACCGCCCCGGTGATCGAAGCGCTCGAGGATGGCAAGACTGGCACTTTGGTGGATTTCTTTGACGTGCCGGGCTGGTCTGCCGCGATGATCGAAGGCTTGGCGCATCCTGAACGCTTCGTCGATATGCGCGCAGCGGCACGCAAAGTGGCGCTGGACCGCTACGATCTGCGCGGTAACTGCTTGCCTCGCATGGTGCAATTTGTCGAAAGTTTTGGCCCAAACTCCTGACATACCACTATATGTTGTGGATTTATCGGCGCAATTCCCCAAAAACCACAAGTCTGTCCCCGCTGGGACAAAATCACTGCTACACCGCCGCCGAATGTTGTGCCGTGGTCTGATCATAGGCATCAAACACCCGCGCCACCATCCGCGTCAGCGGACGCGCTGCAGGCGGGATCGACAAACCGCTGTCATCCAGCACCAGCATCTCTGGAAATGCCCTGACGGCCTGCAGGAAAAGCGCCTCAATCACCGCTGGCGCTACCCGGAAATCGCGTTGGATTTCCGCCCTGTTCACCTGAAAATCGCACATCAGCGCCTCGATGATCCGCCCGCGCAAACGGTCATCGCCGACAAAGACATGGCCGCGCTCGGTGGCAAATTTCCCGGCACGGATCGCCTTTGTATAGGCCCCCGTCGCCGCCGCATTTTGCGCATAGCCTTGCGGAAACCGTGAGATCGACGACGCCCCCAGCCCGATCAGATAGGGCGATGGATCATCGGTATAGCCCTGAAAATTACGCCGCAACTGCCCCATGCGCGCAGCTTTGGCCATGCTGTCCGTCGGTCGCGCAAAATGGTCGATGCCGATTTCGGCATAGCCAGCCGCCCCAAACGCCGCTTGCGCCGTCTCGAACAGGGCCAACCTGTCTTGTGGCGCGGGCATCGACTCGGCTGGGATCATCTGCTGGCGACGGCTCATCCACGGCACATGTGCATAGCCATACAGCGCCACCCGGTCGGGCGCGAATGTCAGCAATTTCTGCACTGAATCGCTGATCCGCGCCGGGGTTTGGTGCGGAAGCCCGTAAAGAATGTCCGCGTTCAAACTGGCAACGCCTTCGGCACGGATCATCTTGGCCACCGCCAAAGTTGTCTCATAGGGCTGCACGCGGCCAATCGTGGCCTGAATGTGCGGGTCAAAATCTTGCACCCCGATCGAGGCCCTGTTCATCCCCGCCGCCACCAAAGCGCTCAAACGTGGCGCGTCAATTTCCATCGGATCGATCTCAACCGAGAACACGCCTTCAGCGGCCAAGGGGGCCAGCGCGAAAATCTCCGCCGCCAAGCTGCGGATCAGATCCGGCGCCAGAATCGTCGGGGTGCCCCCGCCCCAATGCAGCCGCGACAGCTGCACACCTGGCGGCAGATGCGCGCGCAAAAGGCTTATTTCGGCGCGCACAGTCTCAACATAGGCCCGCACCGGATCATCAGATTGCGTGCCTTGCGTGCGGCAGGCGCAGAACCAGCACAGGCGGCGGCAGAACGGGATATGCAGATACAGCGAAATCTCGGCCCCCGGCGGGATCGCCGAAATCCAGCGCGCAAAGCTGTCCGGTCCCACGCCCGGCTTGAATTGCGGGGTGGTCGGATAGCTGGTATAGCGGGGCACGCGCGCGTCAAATAGTCCGAGCTGCGTCAGTTGCGCATAATCTGTCATCTGGCTAGTTTGCCAGCAGCGCCGCTGGGCTGCCTTGACCCAGATCAACCATGCCAGAAAGCCGGAAATGTCGCAGCATGATCTTAAACTCAACGATCTGACCTGCGGCACATGCCCGATCCGCCACCGTGCCGTCTGCGCGCGCTGCGAGGCGGATGAGCTGGAGCAGTTGGGCGCGATCAAATACTATCGCAGCTATCAGGCGGGGCAGCCGGTGATCTGGTCGGGCGATCAGATGGAATTTGTGGCCTCGGTCGTCACCGGCATCGCCACCCTGACCCAGACGATGGAGGACGGGCGGCGGCAGATGGTTGGCTTGCTGTTGCCATCGGATTTCATGGGCCGTCCGGGCCGCGCCAATGCGGCCTATGATGTGACCGCGACCACCGATCTGGTAATCTGCTGTTTTCGCAAGAAACCGTTTGAAGCGCTGATGGCCTCGACTCCGCATATCGGGCAGCGCTTGCTGGAAATGACGCTGGATGAATTGGATGCGGCGCGGGAATGGATGCTGCTTCTGGGGCGCAAGACGGCGCGGGAAAAGATCGCGTCTTTGCTGGCGATCATTGCACGGCGGAACGCCTCGTTGCGGCTGACCGAAGATGGCGCGGCGCGGTTTGATCTGCCGCTGACCCGCGAGCAGATGGCGGATTATCTGGGCCTGACATTGGAGACGGTCAGCCGTCAGATCTCGGCCCTGAAGCGCGAGGGCGTGATCGCGCTGGAAGGCAAGCGGCACATCATGGTTCCAGACCTTGACCGTCTGCTGGCCGAGACTGGCGACGATTCAGATGGGGGCATGCCAAGTTAGGGTCTCAACGCGGGACCTTTTTTTGTTGTTTTGAAGCAATGTTTTGACCTGGTCCATCTAACTGTTTGTTAATATCTGACCCCGCCACTGCCCGCACAGGAGCCAAAATGCCGCAAAAGCCAGACCCCGAACAACCCTCTGGAGAATTGACCCTGCGCACGCTGACCATGCCGCGCGATGTCAACAACAACGGCGATATTTTCGGCGGTTGGGTGCTCAGCCAGATGGACATGGCGGCGGGAATTGTCGCAGCTGCGCGGGCGCATGGCCGGGTGGCAACCGTGGCGATTGACGCGATGCAATTCATCCGCCCGGTGCGGGTCGGTGATGTTTTGTGCATCTATGTGAAAATCGCGCGCGAGGGGCGAACCTCGATGGGGTTGCAGATTGAGGCTTGGGTGCTGCGCAACCGTCAGGCCAACCGCGAAAAGGTCACGCATGGCATGTTCACCTTTGTCGCCATCGACGAAGACGGCAAACCCCGGCCATTGCCAGAAGCTTAGTCAACGGCCTTACAACTGCGCGATGGCAGGACAGGCCGCGTTCCTATCGCATTTTATGCGTTTAACCGCAGCGTCAGGCTTTAAGCGATATCCGTTTTCTGTCCGACTGATCCCGCAGCGTAGGCAAAAGCGCTTTCGCCTAGGGTCCAACGTCGTTGATCGCCAAAGCCAGACGATGACAGTTGCGGCGAGGGCAACGCCATGGGCGGCAAATGGCGTGCAGTCAAAGCATAAAGATCTGGTCGCATCTTGTACCTTGAAAAACAAACAGCCGAGGGCGCACCCTCGGCTGTTTGTTTGATTGAGTTGGCTGCCAGAGGTATTAAAAAATACCCGTCACATACAGCAAAATGATCACAACAACCGGGATCCCGAGGAAGTAAGCGGCGATACCTTTCATGGCAGTCTCCTTTGTTTCTGCGTAGGTCTTGTTAGGTCTTGCCACTCAAACGCCGCTGATACGGATTGGTTCCACGAAATTGTGAAGGATTGTGTTTGGCTTTGCGGCGATCAAACCGCAGCGGCCTATGCGGTGCATTTGGGCAGGCTGAATGTTGGCCCAGACGGAACCGTTTGCTGCATGATGCGTTTGATTTTCAGACGGCAACAGCTGCTGTGACCTTGATGGGTCTGGGTTGGTGTCGCGGCGCAGAACTGCGTCAAACCCTTATATTTGCAGGAGCATATCATGGACAAAGATCGGATCGTAGGCTCGGCCAAAGTGGTTGCGGGTAAGGCGAAAGCAGCAGTTGGTTCGGTGATTGGCGATGCCAAGATGGAAGCCGAAGGCAAGGCCGAGCAGGTCGAAGGCCGGGTTCAGAACGCGGTTGGTTCGGCAAAAGACAAGGTGCGCGAAGTGGTCAAGGGCAAATAAGCCCTTCGCCATCCCCTTGCCACTCTGACCCTTGCTTTGGGCCAGAGCTATAGTTTGGGCCAGACCTTTAGTTAGCAAGCTTAGCCGATTGGTCTGGCCCCCACCTTAAAATGGAGAACCCTGATGTCGCTTGGAACAATTCTGCTGATCGTGTTGATCATCTTCCTGCTGGGCGGCTTTAGTGGCCGCTTTGGCGGGTACGGCTATGGTTATGGTCACGGCGGCGTCGGGGTCATTGGGGTGGTTGTGATTATTGTGATCGTGTTGATGCTGACGGGTCGCGTTTAGGAACGGGAAACGTCAAAGGCACAAACTAAAACGGCCGGGAGCAATCCCGGCCGTTTCAGTTTGGATAAAAGCCTGATTAACGGCTGAAGCGCTTATATTTCGCGCGCTTTGGCTCCAACGCATCCGGGCCAAGACGGCGGATCTTGTCCTGCTCGTAGGCTTCAAAGTTGCCCTCGAACCATTCGACATGCGCGTCGCCTTCAAAGGCCAGCATATGGGTGCAGAGGCGGTCGAGGAAGAAGCGGTCGTGGCTGATGATAATGGCGCAGCCTGCGAAATCTTCGATCGCCGATTCAAGCGCTTGCAGCGTTTCCACGTCCAAGTCGTTGGTCGGTTCATCGAGCAGCAGCACGTTGCCACCAGAGCGCAGCAGTTTCGCCATGTGAACGCGGTTGCGCTCGCCCCCCGACAGCAGGCCGACTTTCTTCTGTTGGTCGGTGCCTTTGAAGTTGAAGGCCCCGGTGTAAACCCGGCTGTTCATCGTCATATCGCCCAGCTGGATCACTTCCGAGCCGCCCGAGACTTCTTCCCAGACGTTCTTGTTCGGGTCCAACGCATCGCGCGATTGGTCCACATAAGAAAGCTGCACGGTATTGCCCAGAACGATGGTGCCTTCGTCGGGTTGTTCCTGCCCCGAAATCATGCGGAACAGCGTCGATTTACCAGCGCCGTTCGGGCCGATCACGCCCACAATCGCACCCGGCGGGATGGTGAAGGACAGATCCTCGATCAACTGCTTGTCGCCCATATGCTTTTTCAGCCCGGTGACTTCGATCACCTTAGAGCCCAGACGTTCACCGTTCGGAATGATGATCTGCGCCGACGATGCGCGTTCCAGCACGGTCTGGCCAGCCATCTCGTTATAGCGCGCCAAACGGGCCTTGCCCTTGGATTGGCGGGCTTTGGCACCCGAGCGGATCCATTCCAGTTCTTTTTCCAGCGCTTTCTGCTTGGACTTATCCTCGCGCGCCTCTTGGCTCATCCGTTTGGCTTTCTGGTCCAGCCAAGCCGAATAGTTGCCCTCGTAGGGAATACCGCGGCCCCGGTCGAGTTCCAGAATCCAGCTTGTGATGTCGTCAAGGAAATAACGGTCGTGAGTGACGATCAGGATGGTGCCGCGATAGGCGATCAGGTGCTTTTGCAGCCAAGCGATGGATTCGGCGTCCAAGTGGTTGGTCGGTTCATCCAGCAGCAGCATATCGGGGGCTTCGAGCAGCAGTTTGCACAAAGCCACGCGGCGGCGCTCCCCACCGGACAAGGATTCAACATCGGCATCATCGGGCGGGCAACGCAGCGCGTCCATCGCGACACCGACCGAAGCTTCCAGCTCCCACAGGTTGCCCGCGTCGATCTGGTCTTGCAGGGCGGCCATCTCGTCGGCCGTCTCGTCCGAGTAGTTCATCGCCAGTTCGTTGTAACGCTCAAGGATCGCGGTCTGCTTGGCGACGCCAAGCATGACATTGCCTTTCACGTCCAAGGACGGGTCCAGATAAGGCTCCTGCGCCAGATAGCCGACTTTGGCACCTTTGGCGGCCCAAGCTTCGCCCTTAAAATCGGTGTCCATGCCAGCCATGATCTTCAGCAGGGTGGACTTACCCGAGCCGTTGACGCCGACCACACCGATTTTCACGCCGGGCAGAAAGTTCAGGTGGATATTCTCAAAGCATTTCTTGCCACCGGGATAGGTCTTGGAGACGCCTTCCATGTGGTAAACATATTGATACGAGGCCATCGGGGTGCTCCATCTTGGGTTGGCGCTTATGTAGTGAATGTTGGGGCGAAGGGCAACGTGGCTGCGCGGCCTATGGTGCAGGAAGCGCGCGGGGCCCGAAAGCTTAGAGCGCCTTGCCAAACCAATGCGTGGCAGGAAAGTCGGTGTAGGGCGGGATCGGCGTCCAGCCGGTGGTGTGATAAAGCGCGATGGCTTCGGGCAGGGCTTGGTTGGTGTCAAGGATCAGGCTGGTATAGCCGAGGGCTTTGGCGCGGGTTTCGATGGTGTGCATCAGGCGACGGGCCAGGCCATGGCCACGGGCAGAGCTATCGACCCACAGGCGTTTGACCTCGGCGGTGGTGGGTGCATGCGGTCGGACAGAAACGCAGCCAACGGGCAGATCGTCGCTGTAGGCGATCACAAAAGCACCGCGCGGGGCCACGTAATTCTGCGGATCAGACAGCGGCAGCGTCAGCATATCGGGGGTGATGCCGTCGATCTTTTGCGCCAGCACATCGTAGTAGGATTGCAGGCAGGCCAGCGCCTCTGGGGCATTTGGATCCGCGTCGCGCAGGCTGAGTTGATCTTGCAGCAGCGTGGTGGCGATAAGGTCCATCGCGTCGATCAGCGCCTGTTGGTTTTTCCCGGCGCGGGCGAGGGTGTCGGCGGCACGCGCGTGGCCTATGGTGTCATAGGCGGCCATCTCGGTCTGGCCTTGGGGCGTCAGGTGCGCTGTGCGGCGGCGGCGATCGGTTGGGTCGGTGGCAAGGCTGATCAGATGCTCGGCCTGAAGGCTGCGCAGCAAGCGGCTGAGCAGGCCCGAATCCAGCGCCAGTTTGACGCGGATTTCGGCAATATCGGTGCCTTGCGGCGTCACCAGTTGCAGCACGCGCGCAGCCCCAAGCGGACGGCCCCGGCCAAGGTAGGAATGATCAAGCGCACCGGTTTCGCGGGTAACCGCACGGTTGAAACGGCGCAGGCGGGCGATGGCATCAAGCATTTGGGGCCTTTTATGGCAAGGGCAGAGACTGGGTTTTGGGCGGGGCGGGGTTTGAGGCGAGGCGCGGATTTCAGACCCCCGCGCTAGGTTGTGCCAAACCCGGTCCCCGGTGGGATATCTCGGCACAAAGGATGACAGTTTCAGACAAATTTGCGCTGTTCTGGCGATGCACAGCAGATACCTGACTTAGATCAGCTATTATTGGGCGTCAAGTCCGCGGCTTTGCGTGGTTTTCGGTTTGACATGCTTTGCATCTGCGCTAGCCATAGCGCGTGGCGGCCGGGTGGGGGCAACGATGCTGAAACGGCTGATTTCACGGCGCAGCTTTCTACAAGCGGGCTCTGGCGCGATGCTGGCGGCCTGCGCCACGCCGATCAAACTGGCCGAGCCGCCGACGCTGTACAGAGTTGGCGCGACCTTTCCACAAGCCGATGTGCCCGCAGCCTTGCGCACGGTTGCGCCCGAGATTTTCTATGTCACCGATCGCGCGCCCCTCATGCAGGCGGGGCAGCTTGCGGGGTATAGCCATAAACGCTCGTCCTCGATGGCGTTTGGCGCGGCTCGGGTGCGGTTTGGCAATATCGCAAGCTGGGCCGAACTGGTCAGCCGCAGCGAAGCGGGGGCGCGGCAGCGTCAGGTGATGACGGCGGAAAGCTACCGCGAAATCGTGCGCTTTCCCGCCACGCCCTTGCCTTTTGTGCAAGGGGCGAGCGGGCGGATCGTGGCGGAACCGGCGGCACTTGCCCGCTATGGCGCCGATGTGGCGACGCTGCAGGCGGGGTTTCGTGCGGCGCTGCGGGGAGCCGCGCGCAAGGAAGCGCTGATTTTCGTGCATGGTTTCAACAATGAAATGGACGATGGGCTGACCACCACCGCCAGCCTGTGGCATTACGCCGGGCGGATTGGCGTGCCGGTCAGCTATTCTTGGCCTGCGGGCAACAAGGGGCTGACGGCCTATTTCAAGGATCGCGAATCCGGCGAATTTTCCACCTATCATCTCAAGGAATTTCTGCGCGCGCTGGCGGCGATCCCCGAGTTGGAAAAAATCAACATCGTCGCCCATTCGCGGGGGGCGGATGTGCTGGCCTCGGCCTTGCGGGAAATGGTGATTTTTGAGATGGGCGCGGGGCGCGATGCCCGGCGCAGCCTGAAGATCGACACGCTTATTCTGGCCGCGCCGGATCTTGATTTCGGGGTGGTGCAGCAGCGCTTGGCCGCCGAAGGCACCGCCGCCGCCGTGCGGCAGATCACGGTTTATCTGAACCCGCGCGACGGCGCTTTGGGCTTGGCGCAGGCTTTGGCCACCGGCCAGCGGGTGGGTCGATTGTCGCCGGACAAGCTGACCGAGTCGGATTGGACCCAATTGAACGAGTTGCGCAACGTGTATTTCATCGACGTGGAAAATGCCGGCAACAAGCTGGGCCATGCCTATTTCCGCGACAATCCGGCGGTGCTGTCAGATGTGATTCTGACGTTGCGCACCGGGGCTTTGCCGGGTGGCACGGATCGGCCGCTAGAGCAGATTCGCGGCAATTTCTGGCGGATGCATGCCAATTACCCCGGCCCGCGTGTGGTGGTCGAGTTGAAGCGGAACAGTGGTCAGTAAGATGATGCAAGGCGCGGATGACAAAATCCCGGCGCAGGGGTTCGGCGGCAAACCGATTGCGACCAAGGGCATGGTGATCGGCCTCTTGGGTGGCTCTTTTGATCCCGCACATGAGGGGCACGCCCATATCACCCGAGAGGCTCTCAAGCGGATGGGGCTGGATCGGGTGTGGTGGCTGGTGACGCCCGGCAATCCGTTGAAGGCGCGCCAGCCCGCACCGATGCCCGAGCGGCTGGCACGCGCCCGCGCTGTGATGGATGATCCGCGCGTGGTGATCACCGATCTTGAGGCCCGTCTGGGCACGCGGGCCACTGCCGATACGATCAAGCGCTTGCGGGCGATCTATCCGGGGGTGCATTTCGTCTGGCTGATGGGGGCTGACAATCTGGTGCAGTTTCACCGCTGGAACCGCTGGCGCGATATTTTGCGCAGCGTGCCGATTGGGGTTTTGGCGCGGCCGGGGTCCGGGGTGGCGGCGCGCACATCGGTGGCGGCGCGGGCGTTTCGGGTCAATCAGGTGGATCGCGGCGAGAATTTGCGCGGGCGCAAGGCTCCGGCATGGTGCTTTGTGAACATGCCGATGAACGCGGCCTCGTCCAGCGCGATCCGGGCGCGGGGCGAATGGAAGCGGTGAATTCGCTGTGATCGTGGCGCGCAGGCGGTTGCATCGCTGGCTTTGGCGCGGCTATTTGCGACAGAGGATGACCAAGCCGGTCTGGGAGATTCTGGGATGATGGTTGCGCGCAGATGGGTGTTGGGCGGGCTTTTGGCCGGGGCGGCGCTGCCGCTGTGGGCCGAGGCGCCTGCTGTCTCGCTGCGCCCAAAGCCACGCACCATCAAGGGCTCGGAAGCCAAGGTCGCAGATGCCGGGGCGGGCGCGCTGGTTGCCGCCGCCAAGCTGACCGGGGTGGTGGGATATTGCGTGGCCGATCTGGCGACGGGGCGGGTGCTGGAGGCATCTGGCGAAGCCACAGCCATGCCGCCTGCCAGTGTGACCAAGGCGGTGACCACGGCATTTGCGTTGGAAAAGCTGGGGGTGGATCACCGCTTTGTCACGCGGGTGATGCGAACCGGCACGGTGACCAACGGGCGGCTTGACGGCGATCTGATCCTTGCGGGCGGCGGCGATCCGACCTTTGACACCGATAAGATGGGCGATCTGGTGGCAGCACTTGCAGCCTCGGGTCTGCGCGAAGTGACGGGGCGGTTCATCGCCTATGCAGGCGCGCTGCCAGAGCGCGCCGAGATCGCCACCGATCAGCCGGATTTCGTTGGCTATAATCCGGCAATCTCGGGGCTGATGCTGAATTTCAACCGGGTGAATTTCGTCTGGAAAGCGGTGAATGACGGTTACGCTCTGTCGATGAACGCCGAGGGCGCGCGGTTTGTGCCGCCTGTCAGCATGGCCAGCGTGCAGGTGGTGGACCGCGATGTGCCGGTCTTCGCCTACGTGGCCGGGACAGCGCAGGATCGCTGGACCGTGGCGCGCGGGGCTTTGGGGCGTGAAGGCTCGCGCTGGCTGCCCGTGCGTCATCCCGCGACCTATGTGGCCGAGGTGTTTCAGACCATGGCTGCGGCGCAGGGCATCAAGCTGACCAAGGCAGAGGTGGTCTATGACTTGCCCGCCGGGGCCGAAATCGTGCGGCATGAATCCGAGGCGTTGCCGGACCTTTTGCGCAAAATGCTGCGCTTTTCGACCAATATCACCGCCGAGGCGGTCGGGCTTGCCGCGTCTGGGGCGGGGTCACTCGAAGGCTCGGCTGCGGTGATGACATCTTGGGCGCGGCGGCGGTTTGGGGTCGATGCGGTGTTTGGAGATCACTCGGGTTTGGGGCCGAAAACCCGGATCAGCCCCGCCGCGATGGTGCAGGTGATGATCAAGGCGCGGCAGGATAAGCGCTTGGCGCAGCTGCATGATCTGCTGAAAACCGTTGATCTGCCCAGCACGGATGGCAAACCAGTCGCCAAAGCGGCAAAGGCAGGCACCGCCACGCGGGTTGCGGCGAAAAGTGGCACGATGAATTTCGTCTCAAACCTGTCGGGCTATGTCGATGCCCCGGGTGGGCGGTCGCTGGCCTTTGCGATTTTCACCGCCGATGTGCCGCGCCGCGAAGCCGTGCCGCAATGGAACCGAGAGCAGCCCGAGGGCGACAAGGCTTGGGTCAGGCGCGCGCATCGCTTGCAGGGCCAACTGCTGAACCGCTGGGGCAAATCGTTTTTGTAGCGGATGAGACAGACCCCAGCGGCGGCGTTATTTTGCACTGCCCCCCTGACCCCTGCCCCCTGACCAAGGGTCGCGCGCAAAGCCTCCGCACCCAAGCCTTTGGCGGGGGGCGGCTGGGCACGACAAGCGGGTTGCCTGCCCCAGCCTGAGGCAAGGATTGCTCAGGCTTCCTGCCAGCGCCGCAACACCAGAGAGGCATTGACGCCGCCAAAACCGAACCCGTTTGAAATCGCATAATCGGTGGCGATGGGCCGCGCCGTCGGGCCGACCAGATCAAGCCCCGCTGCGGCCGGATCAGGATGGCTCAGATTGCGGGTCGGCGGTGCGATCTGATCGCGCAATGCAAGAGCGGTGAAAATCGCCTCAAGCCCGCCCGCAGCGCCCAGCAGATGGCCGGTCGCTGATTTGGTGGCGCTGATCGCCGGGCCATGCTGGCCCGCAAACAGGTGGCGGATTGCGGCCAATTCGCCCAGATCACCCACCGGAGTCGAAGTGGCATGGGCGTTCAGATGACCAATCTCAGACGCCGATACCTCGGCTTGGCGCAGCGCAATCTGCATCGCGCGCCGCGCCCCAGAGCCATCTTCCGGCCCGGCGGTGATGTGCCAGGCATCGGCGGTGGTGCCATAGCCCGCCACCTCGGCAATCGGCTGCGCGCCCCGCGCCAGCGCATGGTCCAGCGATTCGATCACCAGCAGGCCAGCGCCCTCGCCCATCACAAAGCCATCGCGCCCGGTATCAAATGGCCGCGAGGCCTGTTCTGGGTTGTCATTCCAGCCGCTCGACAGCGCCCGCGCCGCCGCAAAGCCGCCCAGCGCGGTGCGCGTGATGCAGGCCTCGGCCCCGCCACACAGCGCCACGTCGATCTCGCCCGCGCGGATCATCCGGGCGGCATCGCCAATCGCCTGCACCCCGGCGGCACAGGCAGTCACCGGCGCCCCCAGCGGGCCGCGAAAGCCATAGCGGATCGAAACCTGCCCCGCCGCAAGGTTGGCCAGAAATGAGGGCACGGTAAAAGGCGACAGCCGCCGCGGCCCGCGCTGATCAATGGTTCTGACCGCATCTTCGATGGCGTGAAAGCCGCCGATGCCGGTGGCGATGATGGTGGCGGTGCGCTCGCGTTGCTGATCGGTGCTGGGGGTCCAGCCTGCTTGCGCCAACGCCTCATCCGCCGCCGCCATGGCGAACAGGATAAAGCGATCCATCTTGCGCTGATCCTTGGCCGACACCGTCCGCTCGGGATCAAAGCCGCCTTCGGGGTCGTCGGCCAGTGTCGGCACCTGTGCCGCAATGCTGCAGGGCAAATCCTGCACCACGGCTGCGGGCAGCGCGCGCACGCCGGTCTGGCCCTGCAACAGGCGCTGCCAATTCAGTGCTACGCCTGCGCCCAAGGGGCTGACGGCACCCATTCCGGTTATGACGACTCGTTGCATGGCATCACCTTTCAAGAGATTGATTGGATTGGCTATTTCACGGCATAGCGCGCAGCGGGGGCAGAGGTTTGCGCAGACCCCAACAGACCAAGGCTTGCTGCATCAAAAGCCGCAAGCAAATCTGCGGGCGCTGCGACCGAAGGCAAGGTGACAGCCTCGCCCAGATCAAGCCCTGCCATCGCGGCATCAACCAGATCATCGACGCGCATCACCGTCGCGGGATCAAGCGCGCTTAATGGCACGCCCGAAAGCTCCCATATATCGGTCGCGGTCGCGGCGGGCGACAGCAGCTGCACCTTCACCGAACTGCCCGCAACTTCGTCTTGCAGGCTGCGGGTAAACATGGTGACGAAAGCTTTGCTGGCGCTGTAAATCGCGCTGTTGGGCAGCGCTTTGAAGCCTAGGATCGAGCCTACGTTGATCAAAGTGCCAGCGTCGCGCGTCTTGAACGCCAGCAGGGCCGCGCGCGACAGATGCACCAGCGCCGTGATGTTCACATCCAGCATGGCCGCCACCGAAGCGGTCGAAATCGCAACCACCGGGCCAGAGGTAGAGGCCCCTGCGTTGTTAATCAGCACAGAGATTCGCGCATCCGCCGCAATCAGATCTGCCACGCGGGTAATGTCGGCGATATTGCCCAGATCGGCAGGCACGCCGCTGACACTCACGCCGTAACGCGCGCTCAGATCCTTGGCGATAGCGGCCAAAAGATCACCGCGCCGGGCAATCAGGATCAGATCATAGCCGCGCCGCGCAAAGCGATCCGCATAGGCCTTGCCGATCCCCGCCGAGGCCCCGGTGATCACGACGGTGCCCAACGGGGACGCGGGCTTTGGGCCAGTGCTGGTGGCAGAATTCAGAACGCTCATCTCGACATCCTTTAGAAATGCACCGCAACGCGGCGGCGTTTAGGGGGCGGCCGATGGACCGCTGGCTCCACAAGCATGATGATCGTCATGTTTGCGGATTTGATACATGATGACTATACTGCAATAAGTCAATCACCCGATTTGCGAAAAGGACGGCGCATGCGATATCCCGAAGCCGAGACTGCCGAGAAACATCAGCGCATCGTCGAAGCCGCCGCCGCATTGTTCCGCGCGCGCGGTCTTAGCGGGGTGTCGGTCAGCGAGGTGATGAAGGCGGCGGGGCTGACGCATGGCGCGTTCTACAACCACTTTGCCTCAAAGGATGCGCTGATTGCCGAAGCCATTGCCGAGACGACCAAGCAATTCCTTGATGGGCTTGCCGCAGTCTCTGCCGACCGCGCGGGGCTTGAAGCCTATGTGACAACCTATCTGTCACGCGCGCATCTGGATGCGCCGGGCAAGGGCTGCGTGATGGCGGCTTTGGCGACCGAAATCGCGCATGACCCGGCCGCAAAACCGTCTTTCACCAAACATTTCAATATCTTGCTAACAGCGTTCCTGTCACGCTTTCCGGGCAAATCCGCAGCAGCCACGCGCAAAGACAGTATTCAAACCGTCTCGACAATGGTGGGCGCGATGGTGCTGGCCCGCGCCACAGACGATCCGGCACTGGCCGAGGAAATTCTGGCGACGGTCAAACATGGCCTGACGACTGCAAACTAATCGGCGGCAAACGCATCAGGTCCGAACCAACCGGGCAAGCGGTCCGCCGCATCGGCATCAGATCCGATGCGACCGCCCTGCCCCGCTCAGGGCCGCATATGCCGCACCCGCGCGCCCCATTCGATCGCAGCGGCATGCAGGCGGTCGATGTTCAACTCTTCGCGCACCTCTTCCAACATGCGCAACTCAACCTCGCGCAGACTGCCATCGGCGGTGGCCACGTCGCAGGCCAAAGCATAGGCGGTTTCATTCAGGCGTTCCGGCAACGCATCGCGGATCAGGCCGAACAGGGCCTCTAGCCCGTCTTCCTCCTCGAACAGATCAAACACCGTCTGCGCCACCACCCGCATCCGGTCAGCGTCGTAATTGGCGAACACCGGCATGTGGTTCACCGTGCGTTGGATTGCCACCAATTCGGCGGTGCGCATGTTCTCGTCCGAGGCGGATACCGCGATCATCACGGCCAAAAGCGCATCTTGGGGCGACAGCGAAGGGGGGGTATCGGGCAATCTGCTCTCCTATTCATTACCGTGCAGAATATTGACCTGCGGGCGTGGCGGCAATAGAGGACAGGGGCCTGCGGCAACATGGGGTTGCTGCGGCTAGGAGATGCCGCGATGTCCGCTTTGCGCGATGCTGGGATGAAATCGAAAGCTTGGCCCTTTGAAGAGGCCCGCGCGCTGCTGAAACGCTATGAGAAAAAGGCACCCGAAAAGGGCTATGTGCTGTTCGAGACCGGCTATGGCCCGTCAGGTCTGCCGCATATCGGCACCTTTGGCGAGGTTGCCCGCACCACAATGATCCGCCGCGCGTTTGAGGCGATTTCCGACATTCCCACCCGCCTGATCTGTTTCTCGGATGACGTGGACGGGATGCGCAAAGTGCCCGAGAACGTGCCGCAGCAGGAAATGCTGCGCCAGCACATGCAGCAGCCGCTGACCACGGTGCCCGATCCCTACGGCCTTTACGACAGCTTTGGCGCGCATAACAACGCCATGCTGCGGCGTTTCCTTGATACCTTTGGCTTTGAGTACGAGTTCATTTCGGCCACCGAATTCTACGCCTCAGGCCAGTTCGATGACACGTTGAAACTGGCGACCGAACGCTATGACGCCATCATGAAGATCATGCTGGCCTCGCTGCGCGAAGAACGCCAGCAGACCTATTCCTGCTTCCTGCCGATCCATCCCGAAACCAAGCGGGTGATGTATGTGCCGATGAAGAACGTCGATCCGGTCAACCAAACCATCACATTTGATGATGAAGATGGCCGCGAATGGACGCTTCCCGTCACGGGCGGCAATGTCAAACTGCAATGGAAGCCCGATTTCGGCGCACGCTGGGCGGCGCTGGATGTCGATTTTGAGATGTATGGCAAAGACCACTCCACCAACACCCCGATCTATGACGGCATTTGCGAGGTGCTGGGCGGGCGCAAGCCGAACCATATGTCGTATGAATTGTTCCTCGATGATCAGGGCCAGAAGATTTCCAAATCGAAAGGCAATGGCCTGACGATTGACGAATGGCTGTCCTATGCCTCGTCGGAAAGCCTGTCGTATTTCATGTATCAAAAGCCCAAAACCGCGAAGCGGATGCATTTCGATGTGATCCCGCGCGCGATGGACGAATATCACCAACAGTTGCGGGCCTACCCGACCCAAGACATCGACCAACAGGTCAACAATCCGGTCTGGCATATTCACAAGGGCAACCCGCCGGAATCGAAAATGGTGGTGCCGTTCTCCATGCTGCTGAACCTTGCCAGCGTGTCCGGCGCCAAGGATGCACGCGGCCTCTGGGGCTTTATCAAACGCTACGCCCCCGCAGCCTCGCCCGAGGGCAACCCCGATCTGGATGCGGCGGCAGGCTATGCCTTGCGCTATTTCGCCGACCGCATCGCGCCGACCCGCGTGTTCCGACTGCCATCGGATCAAGAGCGCGGCGCGATGCTGGATCTGCGCGCCCGTCTGGTCGCTTGGGAGGGTGGCTTGGACGACGAGGCCCTGCAAAGCATGGTGTTCGCGGTCGGCAAGGACCATGCGTTCGAGCCTTTGCGCGACTGGTTCAAGGCTTTGTATGAAGTGCTTTTGGGCGCTTCGGACGGCCCGCGCTTTGGCGGCTTTATCGCGCTGTATGGCGTCGAGGAAACCATCGCCCTGCTGGATCGCGGCCTGAACGGCGATCTCGTCGCCTAAGCTGCTGAAAATTTACGCCCCCGGCCCAGGTTTACCGCTTGGGCCGGGGGTTTTCATTTGACGAAACCCCGCGCTGCTTTACCATTGTTGTTGGGGACGGTGGTGAAAGGGGTTGCGATGCGACTTTACCTTTACGGGGCGGTTTTGGCCGCCATAGCCTTGCCTGCCGCGGCGCAAGAAGCGCCGATACAACAGACCATCGCATCGCAGCTAGAGGCATTTAACGCCGAGGATGTGCCAAAGGCATGGACCTATGCCTCGCCGACGATCAAAGGCATTTTCGGCACCCCGGACCAGTTTGGCGTGATGGTGCAAAAGCTTTATCCGATGGTCTGGCGCCACGATGCGGTGCGCATGCTCGAGTTGCGCACAGTGGCGGGGAATCTGTGGCAAAGGGTGATGATCACCGATGCGGGTGGGCGGACCTATCTGCTGGATTACATGATGATTGAAACCGCCGACGGCTGGCAAATCAACGCGGTGCAGCTGTTGCCCCAGCAGGGTGTCGGGGCGTAAAGGCGCGGACAGACACAAGATGTTGTGGAAAATGCCATAAACTGCGACGTTAACCACAAGTGTGTCCCCGCTGGGACAGATTTGCGCCCGTCCCCGCGGGGACAGCGATGCACGTCACGCCTTTGGGCGATGCGCCTTGATGATCGCGGGGTCGGTTTCAATCCTGCCCGCGCCGATCAGATCAAGGCAATAGGGCACCGCGGCGAAAATCGCCTCTAGACTGGTGGCGATGGCGTTCGGGCTGCCGGGCAAGGTGATGATCAAGGTCTTGCCACGCACCCCCGCCGATTGCCGCGACAGGATGGCGGTGGCCACGACGCGGCCATTGGCCACCCGCATCGCCTCGCCAAAACCCGGCAGGTCCATCTTGATCACATCGGCCATCGCCTCGGGCGTTTGGTCGCGCGGACTGGGGCCAGTGCCACCAGTGGCAAGGATCAGATCAGCGTGCCAAGTGTCGGCGAGATCGCAAAGTTCCGCCGCCACCTCGGCCCGCCCATCCGGGGTGATGCGGCGCAGGATTTCGACGGGCGAGGTGATCACCCGCCGCAGCCAGTCTTCGGCAGCCGGGCCACCACGATCCTCGTATTCCCCCTTTGACGCCCGGTCAGACACGGTCAGGATGGCAATGCGGGCGGGGAGTGTGGTGGACATGGGCGCTCCGGGGGTTTTGCCCGCAACCTGCGGCTTTGCGCAGACAGGTGCAAGCCCCGGCTTGCTGCACTGCGTCGGGCGGCGTAAGGTTCGCGGGCCTGATCTGGCGTAAAAGGATGCCATTTGCCTGATTTCTCTCTGCCCGCGCTTGGCTGGTCTGACCATTTCTCAGAACAATTGACCGACGAGGATGCAGCCCTTGTGCCTGCGCGGCTAAGCTCTTTGCACCGCGACCGGGTGCTGGCGTTGACCGCCACGGGCGCTGTGGAACTGCTGTGCCCGCCGACGCTGTCGGTGGCGGCGATGGCGGTCGGCGATTGGGTGTTGGCCGATGGCCCGCGCGTGGGCCGCGTGCTGGACCGCATCAGCCTGCTGCAACGCCGCGCGGCAGGCACTGGCACGGTCGCACAGCTGATCGCCGCCAATGTCGATACGATGTTCGTGGTCACATCCTGCAATGCTGATTTCAACGAGGCCCGGTTAGAGCGTTATCTGGTCCTCGCCCATTCCGCCGGGATCACCCCGGTTCTGGTGCTAACCAAAGCCGATATGGCCGAAGCCGCCCCTTATATCGCCCGCGCCGAAGGTCTGTCGGCAGGCATGGCCGTGGTGGCGCTGAACGCCAAATCCGGCGATCTGGGCGTGCTGGATCCATGGTGCCGCGCGGGGCAGACCGTGGTGCTGCTGGGCTCCTCCGGGGTGGGGAAATCCACGCTGGCCAACAGCTTGACCGGCGGCGCTCTGGAAACCGGTGCGGTGCGCGAAGACGACGCCAAGGGCCGCCACACCACCACCTCGCGCTATCTTTTGGCGCTGCCCACGGGCGGCTGGCTGATCGACACGCCCGGCGTGCGCGAGTTGCAGCTGACCGATGTGGCGGATGGCATCGACGTGCTGTTTTCCGATCTGATTGATCTGGCGGCCGGCTGCCGTTTCCGCGATTGCAAGCACACGGTCGAGCCGGGCTGCGCGGTGCAGGCGGCGATCAAGGCCGGTGTCGTCGATGCGCGCCGCTTGGAAAGCTGGCGCAAACTGGGCGCGGAAGAGCGCGCCAATTCCTCTGCCATGCAGGTGTCGAAAGTGCGCGCGGCGGGGAAATATACCAAGAAATCAGCAGCAAAGCGGCGTCCCGGTGGGTAAGGTTGGCTGGGGAAGGTCATGTTGATTGGGGGCCAGCCCCCAAACCCCCGGGATATTTATGAACAGATGAAAGCAGATTTTAGCTAATTTTGATCCAGTGCCAGTGGCACCTGTTCCTCTTTGGTTTACGTTTGCCTGCCCAAGCCGTAGTCTGGCGCAACTCGAATCCGCTGAGGCATGATGACCGAAACCACGCCGCAAACCTATCAGGTTCTGGCCCGCAAATACCGCCCCGCGACCTTTGCCGATCTGGTCGGGCAAGAGGCGATGGTGCGCACGCTGAAAAATGCCTTTGCGGCGGACCGGATTGCGCATGCGTTCATGATGACAGGCATCCGCGGCACCGGCAAAACCACGACAGCGCGGATCATCGCCAAGGGGCTGAACTGTGTTGGCCCCGATGGTGCGGGCGGGCCTACCACCGAACCTTGTGGGGTGTGTGAGCCTTGCGTGGCGATTGCCGAGGGCCGCCATGTCGACGTGATGGAGATGGATGCGGCCTCCCGCACCGGCGTCAACGACATGCGCGAAGTCATTGACTCTGTGCATTATCGGGCGGCATCGGCGCGCTACAAGATCTATATCATCGACGAAGTGCATATGCTGTCGAACGCGGCCTTCAACGCGCTGCTGAAAACGCTGGAAGAACCGCCAGCGCATGTGAAGTTCATCTTTGCCACCACGGAAATCCGCAAGGTTCCGGTGACGGTTCTGTCGCGATGTCAGCGCTTTGATCTGAAACGGATCGAGCCAGAGGTGCAGATGGCGCTGATGCGCAAGATTGCAGATGCGGAAGGCGCGCAGATCACCGATGGCGCTTTGGCGCTGATCGCGCGGGCGGCAGAAGGCTCGGCCCGCGATGCGACCTCGCTGCTGGATCAGTCGATTTCCAATGGCGCGGGCGAAACCACCGCCGATCAGGTGCGCGCCATGCTGGGGCTGGCGGATCGTGGCCGGGTGCTTGATCTGTTTGATTTGATCATGAAAGGCGATGCGGCCGGGGCGCTGGCAGAGTTGTCTGGCCAATATGCCGATGGGGCTGATCCGATGGCGGTGTTGCGCGATCTGGCCGAGATCACCCATTGGATTTCGGTGATCAAGATCACCCCCGAAGCCGCCGAAGACCCGACCACCCCGCAGGACGAGCGTGAACGCGGGCTGGCGATGGCCGCCGTTCTGCCCATGCGGGTGCTGACGCGGATGTGGCAGATGCTGTTGAAAGCGTTAGAAGAAGTGGCGCTTGCCCCCAATGCGATGATGGCTGCCGAGATGGCGGTGATCCGGCTGACCCATGTGGCCGATCTGCCAGACCCCGAAACTTTGGTGAAAAAGCTGATGTCGCAATCGGCCCCGGCGCGGCCTACGGGTGGCGCCCCGGCAGGCGGCGGCGGTGGGGGCGGCATGGTGCATGGCGCATTGCGGATGGCCCCTGCGGCCCCGATGCGCGGCCCGGTCATGCAGGGCGGTCAGGCCTTGGCGGTCGCGGAAAATCAGCTGGTCGTCTATGCCAGCTTTGCGCAAGTGGTTGAGTTGATCCGCGAAAAGCGCGACATGCGGCTGCTGGTTGAGGTCGAAGAAGGCGTCAAGCTGGTGAAATACGCACCGGGGCGGATCGAGTTTGAACCGGCTCCGGGTGCGAAATCTGACCTTGCCGCGCGCCTTTCGCAGCGCTTGCAGGGCTGGACCGGCGCGCGTTGGGGTGTGTCGGTGGTAAGCACCGGCGGCGCTGCCACCTTGGCCGAAGAGCGCGATGCGGCACAGAACGCACAGCGCGCCGAGGCGATGGAAAATCCCTTGGTGCAAGCGGTGATGCTGGCGTTTCCGGGCGCTGCGATCACCGAAATCAGAACGGCAGAGGCGATGGCCGCGACTGCGGCGATCGAGGCTTTGCCCGAAGTCGAAGACGAATGGGATCCGTTTGAGGATGACTAAGGAGAGAACATGCTAAAAGGTTTGGGCGGCATTGGCGATATGGCCAAAATGATGAAAGCCGCGCAGGAAATGCAGGGCAAGATGGCCGAACTGCAGGAAGAAATGGCGCGCACTGTGGTCGTCGGTGAATCGGGCGGCGGCTTGGTCAAGGCGCGTGCAACCTGCAAGGGCGAAGTCACCGGGCTGGATATCGACCCGTCGATTCTGGTCGCTTCGGAAAAGGAAGTCGTCGAAGATCTGATCATCGCCGCAATCAAGGATGCACAGGTCAAGGGCCATGCCCGCAATGTGGCCGAGATGCAGAAGATGACGCAAGCGCTTGGTTTGCCCGCCGATTTCAAACTGCCGATCTAAGCTGCCAGCCAGATGGAGCAATCGCGCGATATTGAAACGCTGATCGAGTTGATGGCGCGGCTGCCGGGGCTAGGGCCTCGGTCGGCGCGTCGGGCTGTGCTGGCACTGCTGAAAAAACGCGGCCCGCTGATGGCTCCGTTGGCGCAAGCGATGGCAACTGTGGCTTTGACGGCAAAGGATTGCACGATCTGCGGCAATATCGGCACCGCCGAGATTTGCCCGATCTGCGCCGACGACGCCCGCGCGAATGGTGAGATTTGCGTGGTCGAGGATGTCTCGGACCTGTGGGCGATGGAACGCGGTGGGGCGTTCAAGGGTCGCTATCATGTGCTGGGCGGTACGCTTTCGGCGCTGGATGCGATCGGGCCGGATCAGCTTGGCATCCCGCGGCTGGTGGATCGTGCCCGCGATGCGACCGAGGTTATTCTGGCGCTGAACGCCACCGTCGATGGCCAGACCACCGCGCATTATATCGCGGATGCGCTGGCGGGCCTTGGCGTTCAGATCACCTCTTTGGCGCAGGGTGTGCCGATTGGTGGCGAGTTGAATTATCTGGATGATGGCACCATCGGCGCGGCCCTGCGTGCGCGGCGCCAGTTCTAAGCGGCCTTTGCGCAACCGATCCACCGCTGCCTTAACGCTGTTCACAACCATACCGCGCTTTGGCCGTATTCCCGCCTTATTCTGCGGCTTATCTCGGTCTCACCAAGAACTGGAGGGCAGGATGGCCATTGTCTCAATGATTGCAGGCGGAATGCTCGGCTTCATTTCGGCCATGTTCAGCCTTGTCGCCTTGCAGGTCAGCTGGATGACAGCCCTGGGGTTGTGGAGTGGCATCGGCTGCGCAGCGGCAATCCTGTTGCTTGGCTATGCGATGCTGCCCCGGCGCAAAGCGAAAGCGCCGCACCGCGCAGAACACGCCTGAGCGGCAATTTTTTCTTGATCTGTGGTCAGAACAGCCCATATCAAAGGGTGCGACGGTAATTCTATGCGATCTCTGTCTCCGTTCTCGGCCACAGCATTCGACGTAGCTGACTGCGCCAAGCCGCCGCAATCTCGCGGGCGGCACTGCTAAAGGAGACATCACGATGGCTAAGGGCACCGTGAAATGGTTTAACGAAACCAAAGGCTTCGGCTTTATTGCCCCGGAAGGCGGCAAAAAGGATGTGTTCGTCCACATCTCGGCACTCGAGCGTGCAGGTTTGCGTTCGCTGAAAGATGGCCAGCCGGTCACGTTTGACATCGAAGCAGGCCGTGATGGCCGCGAATCGGCGACCAATCTGGCACTGGCCTAACGCTGAGCGATCTGAAGCGACTTGGCCTGACGCGAGCTGGCCTGAAGCCGTAATGATGTATCTGAAGGGGGCGCTTCTGGGCGCCCTTTTTTATTTGGCAACTTCCTGATCAGCGCCCCGAACGGAGGCGTATCAGATCATCCGCGCCGCCAGCCGATCCCGCAAAGCATGTTCAAACCCGACCCGCAACGACAGACCCGATGCCGGGCCGCGCAGCACCACCGCTTGGCCACGCTCTTCCGGAAATTCCTGCACCGAACATTCCGACGAAATCAGGATGATCGGCACCCGCCGCACCACATCGACCATCAACCCCTGCGCCCGACGGCCTGCATCAATGCCGCCAATCGCATCGCAATCAATCACGAAAAGCCCATATCCGGCGGGATCGTCAATCACCGCTTCCAATCCGACGAACAGATCTTCGGCCATTTCAACTTTGCCACCCAGACCAGCAAGCCTGCGCGGCAACACGCTTGCGTCGTTGCCTTGGGTGACAAGCATCACCCGGATGCCAAGCCCAACCGGGGTGGCATCAATTTGTTCTAGTGACCGAATGACTTGCACGATTGTTCCCCATAAACATGGCAGGCGTTCTGCGTCTGTGAGGTTAACTCTAGGCGGCGCTTGCGGCGGAATTTGGAATGTAATCGGGCATTTTCAGATGAATTGTGGCGACGGTTAGACGTTGAAACTGCCGGTTTTGCCCGCCATGATCAGGTCGATAGCACCGGGGTCGTTCTCATCATGCCAGAGCCAGATTACCAAATTCTTATCGACGCCGCGACGTGGCAGTTCATCCAAAAGACCGAGGCCAGCTATCCCGCCGATACCGCCAGCCTGACCATCGCGGATCAGCGCCGGATCTATGATACGATGTGCGCGCAGTTTCACCGGGGTTATCCGCCCGGCGTGACAGCGCAGGGCCGCAGCATCGCCGGGGTGGCTTGCCGGGTTTATGACGGGGCAGGCCCAAGCGTGGTCTATGTTCATGGCGGCGGCTTTGTGGTCGGGGGCTTGCACAGCCATGATGACGTTTGCGCCGATCTTTGTGCGACAACAGGCCTACAGGTGGTCGCTGTCGATTACCGATTGTCACCCGAGCATCAGCATCCCGCCGCCTTCGCGGACGTCTGCGCCGTGGTCCGAGCACTGCCGGGGCCACTGGTCTTGGCGGGCGATTCGGCAGGCGGCAATCTTTGCGCCGCCGCAGCGCATGCCCTGCGCAGCAGCGCGCGGATTTTGGGCCAAGTGCTGATCTATCCCGGACTTGGCGGCGATCGGAGCAAGGGCAGCTATCTGACCCATGCTTTTGCGCCGATGCTGACTTTGGCGGATGTCGAGTTTTACGCAGGCATCCGCAATGGCGGCGCAGAGGTGCGGGGCGATCCCACGCTGGCGCCACTGCAGGCCATCGATTTCAGCGGCTTGCCGCCCACGGTCGCCATCGCCGCCGAATGTGATCCGCTTGCCGATGACGCACATGCCTATGCAACCGCGATCCGCGCAGCAGGCGGGAAAGCTGCAGCGTTCACCGCCCCCGGCATGGTGCATGGCTATCTGCGCGCGCGCGGATCAGTGCCGCGCGCAGCCACGTCCTTCACCGAAATATGCAATGCAATCAGCGCCCTGTCGAAAGGCGACTGGCCTTATGGAGACTTCACATGAACGCACATGCCAATATCACCCACTGGGCCGAGCGCGTCGATATGGCCGCAGCCTTTCGCTGGAGCGTCAAGCTGAACCTGCATGAGGCGGTCTCGAACCACTTCAGCCTTGCGGTGAACGCTGATGGCAGCAAATTTCTGATGAACCCGAATATGCGGCATTTCAGCCGGATCACCGCATCGAGCCTGCTGGAAATCGACGCCAACGACCCCTCGACCATGAACCGCCCCGATGCGCCGGACCCGACGGCCTGGGGCCTGCATGGTTCCATCCACCGCGCTTTGCCGCATGCGCGCTGCGTGATGCATGTTCATTCGATCCATGCCACGGTTTTGGCCAGCTTGGCCGACAGCTATCTGCCCCCGATCGACCAGAACTCGGCGATGTTCTTCGGGCGGCAAGTGGTGGATGCCGATTACGGCGGTATGGCGTTTGAAGAAGAAGCCGCGCGCTGTGTGCAGCTTTTGGCCGACCCCAAAATCACCACAATGATCATGGGCAACCACGGCGTGCTGATCATCGGCCAATCGGTCGCCGATGCCTTCAACCGGCTGACCTATTTTGAACGCGCCGCTGAAACCTATATCCGCGCCTTGCAAACCGGCAAGCCGCTGCGGATTCTGTCGGATGCGGTCGCCGAGAAAACCGCCGGCGAATGGGACAGCTACCCCGGCTACGCCGACGCCCATCTGCGCGAGATCAAGGCATTGCTGGACGACGAAGGTGCGACCTACGCCAGCTAAGGTCGGAATTCGCGCGAATTCCGTACACGATTTTCGCGCGAAAATCGCCCTATGCGGTGAAGAACGGCTTTACTTTCATGCTGTCCGGCACCGGCACGCCCATGCGCGTCAGAATTGACGGCGCGAGCGCCAACTGATCCAGCACCACATCTGGGCCGGGCATTTCGGACTCGCCAAAGTAGTAGAACGCAAATTCCTGCTGCAACTCTCCGGTGCCGCCGTGGTGGCCGCGTTCGTCCTGACCATGATCCGCTGTCACGATCACCTCATACCCCGCCGCGCGCCAACGGTGCAGGAATGGTGCCAGCATCGCATCCATCACATAGCAGGCATGGTCCATTTCCTCGCAATCGTGGAAAAACCGATGTCCCATGCTATCCAGCGTGCAGGTGTGCAGGATGCCGTAATCGATCCCCTTCACCTCGGCCAACCGCGTGAGCGTGGCAAACAGGTCAACGTCCGACGGCGTCATCTGGTTGATGTTGCCATAGCCGGTCATGGTGTGAAAACGGCCATGCGTGATCGGGCCTTCGGGTTCATCATATTCAATATCGCGCACCACATCGAAGGGTGCACGGTTGAACAATTCCGACCAGAAGCTGTGGGTGACGGCCCCGGTCTTGCGCCCCGCTTTGGATAGTTCCGAGAAGATATCCGGTTGTTCCAGCCGGTACACCGCCTCATTGCCCCAGACCCGGTGTTGTTGCGGCGGAACCCCGGTATGGATTGAGGCATAGCAAGACGCCGAAGTTGATGGCAGCGTCGCCCGCATCCGCCAGACCCGTGCTTCGCCTTGCGCAACAAAGCCTTCAAGGTTGCCGAACAGGCGGCGCCAGTTGCGGTAGGGCACGCCGTCGAGGATGATCAGCAGCAGTTTACGCATCGCAGTCTCCGTGTCCGACCGAAGGAGCCTCCGGCGGGGATATTTAAGAACAGATGAAATTGCACGTCAGAGGCTTAATTGCCGCCGCTTTCCATTTTGCGAGAGGCGAGGACACTTTCCAGCCAGCCGAGTTTCATCTCGGGCACCGAGGACAACAACAGGTCGGTGTAATCGTCGAATGGCGGGGTCAGCACGTCGGTCTTGCTGCCGTAACGCACGACCTGGCCGCGATACATCACCGCGATCTTGTCGGCGATGGCTTTGACGGTGGCAAGATCGTGGGTGATGAACAGATAGGCGACACCTTCGCGTTCTTGCAGGGCCAGCAGCAGCTTCAGGATGCCGTCTGCGACCAAAGGATCAAGTGCCGAGGTGACTTCATCGCAGATGATCAGCTTGGGTTTGGCGGCCAAAGCGCGGGCGATGCAGACACGCTGTTTCTGGCCGCCCGAAAGCTCGGCCGGGTAGCGGTCGATAAAGCCCGCGCCCATTTCGATTTCTTCCAGCAGTTCCTGAATCCGGGCGCGTTTGGCGGCACCTTTCAGGCCGAAGTAGAACTCCAGTGGCCGTCCGATGATGGTGCCAACGGTCTGGCGCGGGTTCATCGCGGTGTCGGCCATTTGGTAGATCATCTGCAACTCGCGCAGATCATCCTTGGTGCGGCTGGCAAGGTCAGCCGACAGCGTGCGACCTGCGAAGGTGATACGACCTTGGGAGGCAGGCAACAGCCCGGTGATCACCCGCGCCAGAGTGGACTTGCCCGAGCCGCTTTCGCCCACCACGGCGAGGGTCTGGCCTGCCGA
Organism: Cypionkella aquatica; assembly: GCF_030161095.1. Classification (GTDB taxonomy): domain Bacteria; phylum Pseudomonadota; class Alphaproteobacteria; order Rhodobacterales; family Rhodobacteraceae; genus Cypionkella; species Cypionkella aquatica. Next base: position 322,736 of record NZ_BSPP01000002.1, on the reverse strand, counting down.
CAGATCAACGGTGACGTTCTTCAGCACGTCAAAGTTTGTGCCTTTGTAGCGCGCGGTGATATTGGCGACCGACAGCACCGGGGCGCTATCGGGTTTCTCGGCGTGGTCAATCGAGCGCACCGACACCAGCGCCTGTGTATAGGCCTGCTGCGGAGAATTGATGATCTGATCGGTGGTGCCGTATTCCACCTTCTTGCCGCCGCGCAGCACAAGGATATCGTCAGCCACCTGTGCCACTACGGCCAGATCGTGGGTGATATACAAAGCCGCCACACCGGTATCGCGGATCGCCGCTTTGATCGCCACCAACACGTCGATTTGCGTGGTCACATCCAGCGCAGTCGTCGGTTCGTCGAACACCACGAGGTCAGGCCTTGGGCAGAGCGCCATCGCAGTCATCGCGCGCTGCAACTGCCCGCCCGAGACTTGGTGCGGGTAGCGCGACCCGAAGGTTTCCGGGTTGGGCAGGCCGAGTTTTCGGAACAGATCCACCGCGCGGGCCTCGGCCTCGGCCCGGGGCATCAGTTTGTGGTGCAGACTGGTTTCGATCACCTGCTCCATCAGCCGTTTTGCGGGGTTGAAGGCGGCAGCCGCGGATTGCGCGACATAGGTGACCTCGCGGCCACGCAAACCGCGCAGCTCGCCAGCACCAGCCTCGCGGATATCGCGGCCGTTCAGCAGGATCTGCCCGCCCGCCAGCCGCGCGCCACCACGGGCGAACGACATTGCCGACAGCCCGATGGTAGATTTGCCCGCCCCGGATTCGCCGATCAGCCCAAGCACGCGGCCTTGCTGCACCGACACCGACACATCATCGACCAGCACGACTTTGCGCGGCGCTTCACCCGGCGGATAGGACGTTGCCTCTATCCGCAGGTTCTTGATTTCCAACAGATTGGTTTTCACTTGATCAAGCACCGCGACCGCCTTTCAGGCTGGTGGTGCGTGACAGCACCCAATCCGCCACCAAGTTTACCGAGATCGCCAAAGCCGCAATCGCAATCGCCGGGGCCAAAGCAGCCGGGATACCATAGACCAGACCCGCCGAGTTCTCTTTCACCAAGCCGCCCCAATCCGCCAAGGGCGGTTGCACGCCAAGGCCAAGGAACGACAGGGTCGAGATGAACAGCACCGCAAAGATAAACCGCAGGCCAAGTTCGGCCACCAGTGGCGACAAAGCATTGGGCAGGATTTCCGAAAAGATTATCCAGCCGCGCCCCTCGCCGCGCAGACGTGCGGCCTCAACATAATCCATCACCGTGATATCGACGGCGACCGCACGCGACAGCCGGAACACCCGTGTCGCATCCAGAAAACCCATCACGAGGATCAGGTTTATCGTGGTCACATCCACCGCCGTCAGGATCACCAGCGACAGGATCAGCGTCGGAATGGCCATCAGCAGATCGACAAAGCGCGACAAAGCCTGATCCAGCCAACCGCCCGCCGTAGCCGCCAGAAATCCCAGCACCGAGCCGGTGACAAAGCTTAGGATCGTCGCACAGGTTGCGACGAAAATCGTCACCTGCGCGCCGTAGATCATCCGCGTCAGCAGATCGCGGCCAATGGAATCGGTGCCCAGCCAATGCGCGGCAGAGACCGGATCCCACACGCCACCGACCAGTTCATCCATCTTGTAGGGCGCGATCAGTTGCGCAAAGATGGCGACGAAAAAGAACCCCCCGGTCAGGATCAGACCGATCAGGGCGGACAGCGGAATACGCCTCATTTCGGGTGCCTCAATCTTGGGTTCGCTAGGATAGACACCACATCGGCCAAAATATTCAGCCCGATGTAAACGGCGGCAAAGATCATCCCGCAGGCCTGCACCACTGGCAGATCGCGTTTGGTGACGTGATCGACCAGATATTGCCCCATGCCGGGATAGACGAAAACCACCTCGACCACGACGACGCCAACCACCAGATAGGCCAGGTTCAGCATCACCACATTGACCACAGGCGCAATCGCATTCGGAAACGCGTGCCGCCAGATCACTGTCAGCGGCGACAGACCCTTAAGCTCCGCCGTCTCGATATAGGCCGATTGCATCACGTTCAGAATAGCCGCCCGCGTCATCCGCATCATATGCGCCAAGACCACCATCACCAGCACGATGACCGGCAGGATGATCGCGCTGAGCCGTTCAAACACCCCCATGCCGGGGAACACCATCGACATGGCGGGGAACAGTTGCAGCTTTACGGCAAGGAAATACAGCACCAGATAGCCCGCCACAAATTCCGGCAAAGAGATCGTCGCCAAAGTGACGCCCGAGATCAGCCGATCCGGCCAGCGCCCATTGTAGCGCGCCGCAAGCAACCCCAGCAGAATTGCCAAAGGCACCGAGATCAGCGCCGCCCAAAAAGCAAGGAACAGCGTGTTGCCAAGCCGGCCACCGACCGATTTCGCAATATCTTCACCATTGGTCAGGGCAACGCCCATATCCCCGGTCAAAAACCCGTACAGCCAATGACCATAGCGCCAGAGCACCGGCTCATTCAGGCCCATTTTCTCACGCAGGTTGGCCAAAGCCTCGGGCGTGGCTGATTGGCCCAGCATGGCTTGCGCGGTATCGCCAGGCAGCGCCTCGACGCCGAAAAAGATCAGCGCCGACACTGCCAGCATCAACAGCAGACCCAGCGCCAAACGCTGGGTCACGAGTTTTACAACCGGATGCATATCGGCGATCAGGTGTTCAGCCAGCACTTGGCAAGTGCGCGGCCATTCATCAACTCACCATTCGGATCGGGCTGCCAGCCGCCCACTTCATCGCGCTTGGCCTCGACGAAATCGTTGAACATCGGGCAGATCAGACCGCCGTTGTCGCGCAGATTGTTCGCCAGTTCGGAATATTCTGCCTTGCGCTTGACCGGATCAAGTTCGGCCCGCGCCGCGATCAGGGTTTCGTCAAACTTCGGATCCTTGAACTTGGTGTCGTTCCAGTCGGCTGTCGAAAGGTAAGCCGTGGAATACATCTGGTCCTGCACCGGACGCCCGCCCCAATAGGATGCGCAGAACGGTGCGACGTTCCAGACGTTCGACCAATAGCCATCATCAGGCTCGCGCTTGACTTCCAGCGGGATACCGGCGGCATTGGCCGATTGCTGGAACAACTGTGCCGCTTCGATCGCACCGGGGAAAGCACCCGCTGCCACTTGCAGCACGATGGGCGAGCCGTCATGGCCGGATTTCTTATAGGCTTCCGCCGCCGCTGCCGCATCATATTCCCGCTGCGGAATGGTGTCGTCAAACAGCGGATAGGCCGCGTTGATCGGGAAGTCGTTGCCGCGCGACCCCAAGCCGCCCAAGATCTTGTCGACCATTTCCTGACGGTTGACCGACAGTTTCAGCGCCATCCGCAGGTCGTTGTTGTCAAACGGTGCCTTGTCGCAATGCATGATAAAGACGTAGTGACCACGGCCAGCCACCGCTTGAATAGAGATGCCCGGCGCACCTTTCAGCAACCCGACGATCTTCGGGTCAACCCGGTTCATCATGTGGATCTGGCCCGCTTGCAGCGCCGAGGTGCGGGCAGTGTTGTCGTTGATGACGATAATTTCAGTCTGATCAGCATGCCCCATCGTGCTGTCGAAATAGTTGGCATGCTTCTCGAAGGTGTGGCGGATACCCGGCTCGTTGGCGACGATCTTGTAGGGGCCAGCGCCGATGCCTGCGGTCGGATTTTCAATGCCGCCACCCGGTTGGATGATCAGGTGATAATCGCCCATCAGGAACGGCAAGTCAGCGTTGCCCGAGGCCAGCTTCAGTGTGACCATGTCACCTTCGGCTTTCATGTCGATGATATCCTTGACGATACCCAAAGCGCCCGACTGCGATTTCTCATCGGTGTGGCGCTTCAGCGTGGCGACCACGTCATCGGCGGTGACAGTGCTGCCGTCATGGTATTCCACGCCCTTGCGGATTTTGAACTTCCACTCGGTTGCATCCGGGCTAGAGGAGATTTCTTCGGCAATGCGGTAGTCGATCTCGCCCTTGGCGTTCACGTCCACCAGCATTTCGCCCCACATCATGTTGACCGCAAACGGCACTTCCGATGCGGCCAGCGCCGGGTCAAGCGAGTTGGTAGACTCGCCGCCTGCCATGCCCGAGCGCAGCAGACCGCCCTTTTTCGGCTCTTCCGCGCGTGCAGCCGAAGCCAGCAGCGTCGAGGCCAGCGCAGCCGAGACGCCCAAAGCGCCCGCACGGCCAACGAATTCGCGGCGGCTCATCAGGCCTTTGGCAGCGCGCGCAAGCAGATAGTTCAGTTGTTCCGACATTTTAGTCTCCCTGACTGGCCCCCATTTGCGGGCCGTTTTTTGTTGATTACCCAATCAGTAACCCGTGAATTTCCGGTATGGCAACGATTCTTGCACAATCGGGCCTAGACAAATTTTCGACTCACCTCGTCGTCGAAGTGACGTTCAAAGATCTTGGTGTCGCCTTCCCAAGCCGTCAGGCTGGCCTTCAGCCGCAGATGCGTGGCCGTTGCGGTCATCTCTGCCCAAGCATTTGTTCTTACAGACCAATCGCCCCGCGACTGCCGCTGCTCCCATGTATGAACGGCGCGGGCTGACAGCGGATCATCAGGGTGAATTTCCCACAATTCGGTCATGGATTCCCCGGTGCAAAGCCCATGCACAAGGTTCTCGACATCACCCAGATCATCGCTGATCACCAAAGCGGTGGTGCCCGAAATCATATCGGTTTCAATTTTGCGGCTGGTCTTGCCCGGGCGCAGAACCTTATGCGCCCAAGGTGTCGCGCCCTCTGGTTCTGGCGGCGTCCATTCATTCTCGCTGCCCTGATGCACGGGCAGATCAAGGCTGCCCACCGTCACCGTCAGCGTCGCGGGCCGGGGCGACGGCCACAGGAACGGCCAGTATGTGGTTGAGAGCGCCAACCGCAGATGATGCCCCGCAGCCAAGCGATAGGCCATCTGGTCAATGTTGAACGCCACATCCACCGCTTGCCCCACCGGCATCGGCGCAGGCGCTTCCATGCTGTCGCGGTGACACAGATTCAACATGCCATGCGCGATGCGCACAGAGGATCCGTCAGGTGCCACATCACACAACCGCGCGACGACAAAGCTCAAAGGCTGATCGCTGGCCAGCGTCAAAGACAGCCGCGCCGCGCCAAGCAGATCCAACGGCTCGGCCAGAACCGCGCCGTCAAAACACACTGAAAGCGCATCATCGCTGGCCTGATCGCCCGGCATTTCCGCGTTCAGCCCCATCGGGAAGAACTCACCCGTATGCATCCCCAGATGCTGCGGCGTGTTGATGCGGACCGGCTTATGTAGCGCAACATTAGCACCCAAAGCACGGGTGGTGGGGACTGGGGAGGGCTGGCCCTCCCCAGACCTCTCCCCCAGCGCCAATATCTGCCGCCCCACACGCGGGCTTGGCCAAGCGCTTTCGGCCACCCAATGCCCCTTGCGGTGCTTTGCACTCGCATCCGGCGCCTCCGAGTGGATCATATAGGCGCGGTAAGCCGGGTCATTCTCGGCCCCATTGTCGATGCCCTTCAACCAGCGATCCCACCAGCGCAGCGCAACTTGCAGAAAGCCAATCGCAGGCCCCGGCACCGCAGTATGCGGATATTGGTGCACCCAAGGCCCAACGATGCCCTGCACGGGTGCCGGCACATTCTCAACCAGATGCGCCACCGTGTTCATGTAATTGTCCGCCCAGCCGCCCCAAGACAGCACCGGCACCGTCATGCGGGCGTAATCCTCTGAGACAGAGCCATGCTTCCAGTAATCGTTCTTCTCCTGCATCTCGGCCCAGCGCGGTGCCAGCCAAGGCTCGTTCTCCAACCGCGTCAGCCAATCGGCCCGCCAATCCGGCCGCAACAGCGGGTCGGCTGGCCGGCTGGAATAAGACAGCATCACCGCCCCCCAGCCGAAATTCTCGCCCAGCAAACAGCCGCCCTTATAGTGAATATCATCGGCAAAACGATCTGTGGTCGAACAGACCGACACCACCGCCTTCAACGCAGGCGGCTGTAGGAAAGCCGTCTGCAGGCAGTTAAACCCGCCCCAGCTTTTGCCCATCATCCCGACCGAGCCGTTGCACCAGTCCTGCGCCGCCAGCCATTCAATCACCTCGCAGGCGTCGGCCAATTCCTGAATGGTGTATTCATCGCTCATCAGGCCTTCGCTGTCGCCATTGCCGCGCATATCCACCCGCACGCAGGCATAGCCATGGCCCGCGACATAGGCATGCATCATCTCATCGCGCGGCAAGGTGCCATCGCGCTTGCGGTAGGGGATGTATTCCAGCACCGCAGGCACCGGCCCCGCGCCCTCGGCTCGCCACACCCGCGCTGACAAGCGGCAGCCATCCGAAAGCACAATGCCCATGTCCTCCTGCTCGGTGATCGAGAAGGGGAATTCAGTGACGATTTTCATGGTCCAGGCCCTTGGCTTATTATGTCACCATCAGGCGATGCCAAGCCTCTGAATTCCGTCTCTTTTGCGGCGTTTCGCACCCCGTTTGCGACGTTACGTCACATTCCCGGAAAATCCCCCCTTGAAACGCAAACACAAGCGCGGCACCACATTCGCACAACGCCAAACTGCAAAGGATGCGCCATGACCACCCGCCCGAATATCCTGATTGTCATGGTGGATCAGTTGACCGGAACCCTGTTCGACGATGGCCCCGCCGCCTTCCTGCACGCCCCAAACCTGCGTCGCTTGGCCGAACACTCGGTGCGCTTTGCCAATGCCTACACCGCCTCGCCACTCTGCGCACCCGCGCGTGCCGCCTTCATGTCAGGCGCGCTGCCCCGCCGCACGCGGGTCTATGACAACGCCGCCGAGTTCGCGTCAGATATCCCGACCTACGCCCACCACCTGCGCCGCGCGGGCTATTACACCTGCCTGTCCGGCAAGATGCACTTCGTCGGCCCCGACCAGATGCACGGCTTTGAAGACCGTCTNGGCAAGATGCACTTCGTCGGCCCCGACCAGATGCACTTTTTTAATGATACGGCGACCACCGAGATCTACACCGCCGATTTCGGCTGGACGCCAGACTATCGCAAACCCGGCGAGCGCATCGACTGGTGGTATCACAACTTAGGCAGCGTGACGGGCGCAGGCGTGGCCGAGATCACCAACCAGCTCGAATATGATGATGACGTCTGCCACCAAGCCGTGCAGAAAATCTATGACCTGTCGCGTGGCCTTGATCCGCGCCCTTGGTGCCTGACCGCCAGTTTCACCCACCCGCACGACCCCTTCGTGGCGCGGCGCAAATACTGGGATCTTTACAACGACGCCCCCGAACTGGAGCCGCCAGCCCCCCTCGCCTATGAAGAAATGGACCCCCACTCGCAACGCCTGATGGACGCTTGCGACTGGCGCGGGCTGGAAGTCACCCCAGACCATATCCGCCGCGCCCGCCAAGGCTATTTCGCCAACATCTCCTACGTCGATGCCAAAATCGGTGAGATTTTTGAGGCCCTAGAGGCCACGCGCCAAGAAGCCATCGTGATCTTCGTCTCGGATCACGGAGAAATGCTGGGCCGTAAAGGCCTATGGTTCAAGATGAACTTCTTCGAGGGCGCATCCCGCGTCCCCCTGATGATCTCCGCCCCCGGCCTTGAGCCGAAACGCATCGACACGGCTGTCTCGACCATCGACCTCACACCCACTCTCTGCGATCTGGCAGGCATTTCGATGGACGAAGTCATGCCCTGGACTGACGGCGAAAGCCTGCTGCCCCTGGCAACAGGCACCCCTCGGACCAGCCCCGTCGCCATGGAATACGCCGCTGAAGGCACCATCACGCCAATGGTCGCGCTGCGCATGGGCGCGTGGAAATATATCCACTGCCCCGCCGACCCTGATCAGCTTTACGACCTCGCCGCCGACCCCGAGGAAAACCACAACCTCGCCGCCGACCCGCGCGCCGCCGAAGTCCTCGCCCACTTCCAGACCATGACACAAGACCGCTGGGACATCCCCGCATACGACGCCGAGGTCCGCCAATCCCAAGCCCGCCGCTGGGTGGTCTACGAGGCGCTTCGCAACGGCGCCTACTATCCTTGGGATCACCAACCCCTACGCGCCGCGTCCGAGCGCTACATGCGCAACCACATGGATCTGAACGTGCTGGAAGACAACAAACGCTTCCCGCGCGGCGAATAACCAAGACGAATTTCAAAGAAAGGCGAAATTCGGGCGCGCGGCACGGTTTGCACGCTTTCTGACAAGCAAAGCGCGCGGACCCGCCCGAAGCCTCCGGCGGGAGTATTTCAAAAAGAGCAAATCCCTAAGCAATTGCTCTTTTTGAAATACTCCCCGCGGAGCGTCCAACCGATCCGCCAAGACAACATCTCAGATCGGCTCCCGGCAGCGCCGCCGAGAGGGGGCTCGATGCCCCCCGAGGCGGCACCTTGGCTTGACTCACCGCGCGTCCGCGAGCACCCGAGCAGCCCCGATCCAGCCCATCAGCATGGCGGGCGCGTTGGTGTTGCCCGCGATCAGATTTGGAAAGGCGCTGGCGTCAATCACGCGCAGGCCTTGCACGCCATGCACCCGGCAGCCCGCATCTACCACCGACGTTTCCGCATCCGGCCCCATCCGCGCGGTGCAGCTGGGGTGATAGACCGTGCCAGAGCGTTGGCGAAAATCCGTGATCAGATCGGCGTCGCTTTGCACGCCCACACCCGGGCGCAGTTCTTCGGCGATCAGGCTGGCCAAGGCGGGCTGTGCTGCAATATGGCGCAGGTATTTCACCGCCGCCAGCATCTCGGCCACGTCATGCTCGGTCGAGAACGCATTGGCGGTGATCACCGGATGCGCCAACGGATCGGGTGTGTTGATATAGATATGCCCGCGCGAGGTCGGGCGGCAGTTCGACAGGCCAATCGACAGGCCGGGGAACGGATCGGGTGTCAGCAAAGGCCGCTCGCCAGCTTTCGGCAGCAGGGTCGAGAACGCTTGCAGATAGAGCTGCATGTTGGGGCGTTCCAGATCGGCGCTGGTCTTGAAAAACCCACCTGCATGGTTGATCGACTTTGCCAGCGGACCGCCACCGGTCAGGAAATACTGCATGCCTGCGAACAGCTTCCCCCACCACGGCCGCAAGAGGTCGTTATAGGTCGCAACTTTCATCCGCCATGTATAGTTGATGCCCTGATGATCGCTCAGGTGATTGCCGACATTCGGGTTATCCAGCACCACCGGCAGACCCAGCCCAGACAGCAGCGCCCCCGGCCCCACTCCCGACAATTGCAGCAGTTGGGGCGAGTTGATCGCACCGCCCGACAGGATCACCTCGGCATTGCAGCGCAACTCTTGCCGCACACCTCCCCGCAGATACTCGACCCCCACTGCGCGCTTGCCCTCAAACAGCACCCGCGTCACCTGTGCGCCAGTGATCACGCTCAGGTTCGCCCGCTTCATCGCCGGACGCAGAAACGCCCGCGCCGCCGAGTTCCGCCGCGCGTTTTTGATCGTCATCTGATAGGTGCCGGCGCCCTCTTGCTCGGCGCCGTTGAAATCGCGGTTATAGGCCAGACCGCCCTGCCCGCAGGCCTTGATGTAATCCTCGACCAGCCAATGCAGGCCCTTGCGGTTCTCGCTGATAAACAACGGCCCACCCTTGCCCCGCCACGCATCGCCGCCCGCCTCGGTATCCTCCATCGCCTTATAGGCGCTCAGGCAGTCGTCCCAGCCCCAGCCCGGACTATCCGCCCCCCATTCGTCATAATCCGCCTTGTGGCCGCGAATATACACCATCGCATTGATGCTGGACGACCCGCCCAGCAGCTTGCCGCGCGGCCAATGATCGCGCTGCCCGTTCAGCCCCGGATCGGGTTCGGTCTGATACATCCAGTTCACCGCCGGATCGTAAAACAGCTTGCCGTACCCCAACGGCAGCTGCACATAAAACCGCCGATCCGACCCGCCCGCCTCCAGCACCACGACCTTGTGCTTGCCACTTGCGCTCAGCCGATCGGCCAGCACCGACCCCGCCGAGCCTGACCCCACAATGATGTAATCCGCGTCTTGCATATCCGGCCCCTTGCGCCCCGGTGGCAACCGGGCTTCGCGTTTGTAACGACCCAGTGACGCCGCACCTTGCGAGCATACGACAAAATATGTCGGTTTTGCCCAAACCGCACCGCTTGCACAGCGGCGATGCCCGCTTCATACTCTGCGGGCGCAGGACGGCCTGCGGCATCACGCACCGCTCCGGGACGGCCCGGTTTGTTGATGAGGGCCAAATGGCTTGGATTTACCTGATTATCGCCGGACTCCTCGAAGTCGTCTGGGCTTATTCGATGAAGAAGTCCGAAGGCTTCACCCTGCTCACCCCCAGCTTGATCACGCTGGTCACCATGGCCGCCAGCTTTGGCCTGTTGGCCTTGGCGATGCGCAGCCTGCCTTTGGGCACCGCCTATACGATCTGGACGGGCATCGGCGCGGTCGGGGCCTTCTTCCTTGGCATCACCATGTTGGGTGAGGCCGCGACCCCGATGCGCCTGATCGCCGCCGCCCTGATCGTCAGCGGCTTGGTGCTGATGAAACTCGCCAGCCCGCATTGAGGCCAAGCGTTTTCGGTAAACTACGCTAGTCTGATCCTGCCCCGCAGCAAGGAGACATCAGATGCGCGTCATGGTGATTGTCAAATCCACAACGGACAGCGAAGCAGGCCTGATGCCCTCACCCGAAGCTTGGGCCGCGATGGAGGCTTTCAATACCGAGCTGGCCGCCGCAGGCATCACCCGCGCCATGGGTGGATTAAAGCCGTCCAGCCTTGGCAAACGCGTGCGTTTTGATGGCACGGGACGCACCATTTCCGATGGCCCCTTCGCCGCGACCAACGAGGTCATCGCAGGCTTCTGGATCTGGCAGGTCAAGGATATGGCCGAGGCAGTGGATTGGGTCACCCGTTGCCCCAATCCGATGCCCGGCCCGTCTGAAATCGAAATCCGCCCGATGTATGAGGATGCAGATTTTGCAGATAAATAGCCGAATGTTGTCGCTGTAGCGGTGCCGAATAGCAGCCTTGCACTACATCCTGCTATCACTTTTTACAAACCTACCACCTACAGAAATTTGTCTCAGCGGGGACACATTCTCGGGGCCTAGCGCCCCTTCCACACCGGATCACGCTTTTCGGCAAAAGCCTTTGCGCCCTCTAGCTGATCCTCAGAGGAATACAGCTTATCCACCGTTGGCAGCAGCCGCTTGGACACCCGGTTCAGCGCGTCTTGAAAGCGCATGTTCTCGGCTTCGCGCACCACTTCCTTGATCGCGGCATAGACCAGCGGCGGGCCAGATTCGAGCAGCCGCGCCAGATCCCAAGCCTTGGGCAGCAGCTCTTCGGACGTGGTGATTTCCTTCACGATCCCCCAGCGCAGCGCTTCTTCGGCGTCAAACCAGCGGCCCGTCAGCAGCAAATCCATCGCAACATGATAGGGAATACGCTTGGGCAGCTTGATGCTGGCCGCATCGGCCACGGTGCCCGACCGGATCTCTGGCAGCGCAAAAGTGGCGTTAGCCGAACACAGGATCAGATCGGCGGAGAGCGCCAATTCCAACCCGCCACCACAGCAGATGCCATTCACCGCCGCGATCACCGGCTTGTTCAGGTTCGGCAATTCCTGCAAGCCGCCAAAGCCGCCCACGCCGTAATCGCCATCCACCGCATCGCCATCCGCCGCCGCCTTCAAATCCCAACCGGGGCAGAAGAACTTCTCACCCGCCGCGCGCAGGATACACACCCGCAGGCTGTCATCATCGCGGAAATCGCGGAACACTTCGCCCATCACCCGGCTGGTTTTCAGGCTGATCGCATTGGCCTTGGGCGCGTCGAGCGTCACTTCAAGGATAGCGCCCTCACGGCGGGTTTTGATCGGGCCTTCGCTGCGCATTTCCATCGCTTACACCTTCCTGATTAGGGCATCGACCGCCACGGCACCGCTTTGGCGCACAAGGATCGGATTGATCTCAATTTCCTCAAGGCTTTGGTCGGCCAGCATCAGATTGCCCAAAGTGACGGCAATATCCGCCACCGCCGCCATGTCGGCGCGCGGGCGGCCCCGGTAGCCATCCAGCAACGGCCACAGCCGCAAGCCCCGCATCGCCTGCAGAATCTGCGCCTGCGTGGCGGGCAAGATCAGCGTCACGGTATCGGCCAGAACCTCAGCCGTCACTCCGCCCATCCCCAGCGTCAGACTGACGCCATAAATCGGGTCACGCCGCAACCCCAGCAGGATTTCGCCCACCGTGCCCGTCACCATTTCCTCAACCAGATAGCCCGTCGCCCCCGGCATCTCGGCTTGCCCCGCAAGGCTGGTCAGCCCCAGACGCACCGCGCCCGCTTCGGTCTTATGCGCAAACCCCAAGCCTTTCAGGGCAAACGGCGCGGTCAGTCCCGCAGCCCCCGCGACCACCTCGGCAAAGATCCCAGACACCGCACGCGGCACAGCCACACCGGCTGTCGCCAGCAAAGCCTTGCCCTCGGCCTCGGACAGCATCGCACTGTCGCGCGGCGGCAAAGCCCGCGCCGGACGCCAACCCGCCACTCCCGGCGCCAGTTGCGCCGCCTTCACCGCAGCCAGCGCCGTCTCCAACCCCATCAGCGTTACGACACCCTGATCCATCAAGGCAATCGCCGCAGCCTCATCGAAGTTTTCGGGCATCGAGGCGACAGGCAAAGCGATCTTGCCGCTGACCTTCTGCGCAGACACGATGGCATCCAGCGCAGGCTGATACCCTGCCGGATCACAGCGGTCGCCTCTCGGCGGGTCGATGATGTAAAGCCCCGCGTCATAAGCCTCGAGCATCGCGGTGAAAACCTCGGTGGTTTTCGGCCCATCACCCCAAATAAAAGTATGGTAATCCAGCGGATTGGAAATCGTCGGAATCTCGCCCAGCACGTTGAACAAGCGATCATGCGTGGCCTGCGGCACCGGCGGGAAATCAATCCCATAAGGTGCCGCCAAATCTGCCACCAACCCCGCCTCACCGCCCGAACACGACAGGCTACAAATGCGCGTGCCAATCTGCGGGCCGTGGGTGTGGAAAATCTTCAGCGTCTCAATCAGCTCCGACGGCGTGTTCACCTCTGCCACACCGATCTGGCGCAGAAACGCCGAAGACGCCGCCCCGCCGCCCGCCAAGGATGCGGTATGGCTGGCAGCTGCCGTCCGGCTCAACTCGGTCTTGCCCGACTTGATACAGACAACGCCCTTGCCCATCGCCCGCGCGCGTTCCGCCAAAGCCGCAAAGGCAACGGCGTCGTCGATGCCTTCAATATACATGCCCAAAGCCGTCACGCGCGGATCATCCAGCAAAGCGCCCGCCAGATCAGCAAGCCCCACCACCGCCGCATTGCCCAAGCACGCCACATAGGCCACCGGCAAAGCCCGCTTCTGCATGCCAAGATTGATCACGATGTTCGAGGATTGGCTGACCAAAGCCACACCCTTTGTCACCGGAATCCCGCCATGCTGATCCGGCCACAACAGCGCCCCGTCAAGGTAATTGATCACCCCATAACAATTCGGCCCAAGGATCGGCATATCCCCCGCCGCCGCCACCAGCTTGGCCTGCAAATCAGGCGCACCCGCTTCCGTCCAACCCGAGGCAAAACAAATCGCGCCACCCGCCCCCATCGCCGCCAGTTCCCCCACCACCTCAATCGTCGCAAAGCGATTGACGCCGATAAAGGTCGCATCCGGCGCGCTTGGCAGGTCGGCAAGGCTGGCATAGGCGCGCAACCCGCCAATCTCAGCCTTGGTCGGGTGCACAGGCCAGATATCTCCGGCAAAGCCCATCTTGCGGCATTGCTCGATGACATTCAGCGCCCAACCAGCCCCCAGCACGGCAATGGATTTCGGGCGCAACAGACGGTCGAGGTTCTTCATGCCCAACCTCCGCACCCTGCATCCGCGACCGGGGCGCTGCCCCGGCCCCCGGGATATTTAGAAACGGATGAAAGGCAAAGTGGGCGCCTCCCTGCCAACACGGACAGGGAGGTTTCACCCGTTACCGTCATCGGCGTCCCCGCCTGTTCGGTGATGTGATTCTGACGCAAAGAGCTTAACATCGCGTTACTTTCATCTGTTCCTAAATATCCCGGGGTCCGGGGCAGCGCCCCGGGGCTGGCGGCAGGCGCTAGCCCTGATCTTTTGTCGCCCTGTCGATATGCCCCAGATCACGCTCTGGCCACACCCGATCCCGCACCATTTGCTTCAGCACCTTCACATCAGGAAAGCCGCCCTTTTCCTTGCGATCCCAGATCACTTCGCCATCCAGCGTGATCTGAAACAGCCCCCCCGTCGCCGGGATCAGCGTGACAGAGGCGATGTCTTGCCCAAAAGTCGACAGCAATTCCTGCGCCATCCAAGCCGTGCGCAAAAGCCAGTTGCATTGGGTGCAATAGCTTAACGTGATCACCGGACGCGGTGTTTCCGTCATGTTCAAGGCCTTTCACTAGGCGCCAAAGGGCCGCAACAACTCGCGGCTGATGATGTGGCGCTGGATTTCCGAAGTCCCTTCCCAGATACGCTCCACCCGCGCATCGCGCCAGATGCGTTCCAGCGGCAATTCGTCCATCAACCCCATGCCGCCGTGGATCTGGATTGCCTCATCCGCGATCATCGCCAGCACTTCGGTCGCTTTCAGCTTGGCCATCGACATATCGGCCTCGGTCACCGTGTTCTGATCGTATTTCCAAGCGGCCTCGCGTGTCAGCAATTCCGCAGCCTTCAACTCCATCGCCATATCGGCCAGTTTGAAGCTGATGCCTTGGAATTTGCCGATTTGCTGGCCGAACTGCTTGCGCTCGGCAGCATAGCTGATCGCATGGCCCAGCGCGCGCTCTGCCCGCCCAAGGCAGGTTGACGCCACTTGCAACCGCGTCGCCCCCAGCCATTTGCCGGCGACCTCAAAGCCCTTATGCACCTCGCCGAGGATCTGGCTGGCAGGCAGTCGGCAATCGTCAAACTCCAGAATCATGTTGTTGTAGCCACGGTGCGACACGTTGCGATAACCCTCGCGCACGGTGAAACCCGGCGTACCTTTATCGACCAGAAACGCCGTGATCAGCTTTTTCGGGCCGCGCGGCGTGTCTTCCTCGCCCGTCGCCACCCAGACAATCGCGAAATCGGCCACGTCCGCGTGGCTGATGAAATGCTTGGTGCCATTCAGGACATAATCGTCGCCATCTGCCTTCGCGAAAGCCTTCATCGAGCGCAGATCAGAGCCTGATCCCGGTTCGGTCATCGCCTGACAGTCGTGCTTTTCCGCCCGAATACAGGGGAACAGATACTTCTCGCGCTGCTCTGGTGTGCAGGCCAGAAGGATGTTGGAAGGCCGTGCCACGCAGTTCCAGTGCAGCGCATAGTTGGCTTTGCCAAGTTCCTTTTCGTAAAGCAACCACGTCAGGGTGTCGAGGCCAGCGCCGCCGACCTCTTCGGGCATATTGGCGGCGTAAAGCCCGGCCTCCACCGCCTTTTTCGAGATTTCCTTCAACAGTTCGCGGCGCAGAACCCCGGTGCGTTCGACCTCGGCCTCATGCGGGAACAACTCGTTCTCCACAAAGGCGCGGGTGGTGTCCACGATCATCTGTTGTTCTTCAGACAGACCAAAATTCATCTTACTTTTCCTTACGGATCAACATTATACGTCATGCCATCGACAGCCAGCGCCTGACCCGACACCATGCGCGCGCCGTCAGAGGCCAGATACAGCGCCATCGCTGCCACATCTTCGGGGTCGCTTAGCCGTTTTAGCGCCGTGCCCGCCGCATAGCCTTGGCGCACCGCATCGGGCGTCATGCCCTTGGCCTGCGCCTCCGCCTCAATCACCCGGTCGATGCGCGGGCCATTGACCGAGCCGGGGCAGATCGCGTTGGCGCGGATGCCATGCGGCCCCAGCTCCATCGCCACGGTTTTCATCAGCCCAATGACGCCCCATTTCGCCGCCACATAGGGCGCGCGGAACGGTGTGCCATAGAGGCCCGAGGTGGACGAGATGAAAATCATCACGCCCGATTTCGCCGGTTTCATCAGCCTTGCGGCGTGCTTCGCGGCCAGCATCGCGCCATCGAGATTAACCGCCAGACACTGATGCCAACCGTCAAGCGGCATATCCTCAATGCCCGCCGTCGGCCCTTTGATCCCGGCATTGGCGCAAAGCACATCCAGCCCGCCCCAGTCGCGCGCCACGTCGGCAAACAGCGCCTGCATCGCGGGTTCCTGACTGGCATCGCAGACCGAGCCACGGATTCCTGCGGGCAAAGCGCTCACCATGCCCGCATCCACATCCGTCACCCACACGCGATAGCCCGCCCCGGCAAAGGCTTGCGCCATCACCAGACCAATGCCAGTCGCGCCTGCGGTGATCAGAACGCGTTTCACTTTTTCTGCCCCACAGCACGGCCCGCACCTTCGGGCAACGGCAGCGCGGCGTGACCATCAGCGATGGCTTTCAGCTTGCCCCAAACCTCTGCCGAAGCGGGGGCGGATTTGCCCGTGGCCATGTTCACATGCAAGCAAAGCTGCTCAATCGTGGCGACGCAATCGTCGCCCTTCATGATCCGCACGAAGGAACGAAAGCGCTTTTCATCGGCGCTGATGATCTGGATCGTGCCGGTCAGCTTGTCGCCCAGCTTGGCCTCGCCCAGATGGCGGATATGGGTTTCGGCCGAGTAGAACGAATTCCCCGCCGCCACATAATCCATCCCCGCCCCAATCAGCCGCAGGAAGGCGTCGACGGTTTCGGAATTGGCGAAGTAATAGCGGCTTTCGGTCATGTGGCCGTTGTAGTCGATCCACACCGGCAGCACCTGCATATGCGCCAATACCAAAGGCTCGGCTTTCGGTGCGGTGTCGATTTCAGCATGGAAAGCAACAGCGCGGGCCGCGTCATGCTCGCGCAGGACCTTGCCCGCGCCCCAGTTGCGATCCTTCAGCGCGCGCAGGAAGCCGATCAGGTTGCTGTCGCGGATCCGCTCCAACTCGCGGATGGTGTGGTGGCCCGATTGCGCATCGGATTGGCCCGCGATCAGGTCCACGAGTTCGTCGTTGAACTCGGGCACGTCCATCAGCTTGGTCCAGGGCCAGGTCAGGCAGGGGCCGAACTGCGCCATGAAATGCTTCATCCCGGCCTCGCCGCCCGCGACGCGATAGGTTT
The DNA here is from genome assembly GCF_030161095.1 of Cypionkella aquatica. Taxonomy (GTDB): domain Bacteria; phylum Pseudomonadota; class Alphaproteobacteria; order Rhodobacterales; family Rhodobacteraceae; genus Cypionkella; species Cypionkella aquatica. The sequence goes on along the minus strand of NZ_BSPP01000002.1, from coordinate 305,569 downwards.
CAAACAGCCCCATCTGACCCCAGCGCAGACCAAAGCCCATGCGGATCGCTTCGTCGATTTCCTCGGTGGTGGCGATGCCATCCTTCACCAGCCAAAGCGCCTCGCGCCAGACGGCTTCCAGGAAACGGTCGGCGATATGGGCGTCGATTTCCTTGCGCACATGCAGCGGGAACATGCCGATTTCGCGCAGGATTGTCTTGGCGTTCTCGATCACCGCCGGGTCGGATTTCGGCGAGGGCACAACCTCGGCCAGTGGCAAAAGGTAAACCGGGTTGAACGGGTGGGCGACAAAGATCGTCGCCGGGTTCGCGGCATTCTCCTGCAACTCGGATGGCTTGAAGCCAGAGGTTGATGAACCAATCGGCGTGCCCAATTCCGCCGATTGTTGGATCTGTGCAAACACGCGATGCTTCAGATCCAGCCGTTCAGAAACGCTTTCCTGAATGTAATGCGCGCCTTCGACGGCTTCGGTGATGGTCTGTGCGAAGGACAGCACGCCCTCGGCACACATCGGCACATCACTCAGCGCCGGCAAAGCCGCCCGCGCATTGGCCATCACTTCGCTGATCTTGCGTTCCGCCTGCGGGTCCGGGTCGAACACCGACACGTTCCAGCCGTTGAGCAAAAACCGCGCCGCCCAGCCGCCGCCGATTACACCGCCACCAATGATTGCTGCTTTTCTGGTCATCGTTCCATCCGTTTCATATCGTTTGCTTGCCCATTGATTTATCTCAATCGGCACAAAGCACATTGATAGTCTCGCCTCGCTCCAAGATCGGCTCGCAGTAGGATCGGTTGACAACCGGCGCGCAGGTTTTGGTCGCGGCGAGGCAAGTTTGAGTTTCGCATTGGCTACCGTCAGAGCAGGATTTCCCCGCATCCTTTGCAGGTTGCTCCGGCTTTTTGCAGTAAGTCATTTGCGCGGCGATTCCGGTCCGTGCGAACTGCCCACCTTCCGCCTGACAGCTTGCGGCCATCGCCTTCTCGTCGCTGGTCTTTGGCGGCCGCTCATATCCGTCCACGCAAGAAACCAGAAACATCACAGCGAAGACCAGAAATGCGGGCTTCAACATGGGCCTCATTTCGCCAACGGCGCCCGCTTCTCCAGCTTCAGCTTCGCCCGCACCTCGGCAGGCGTAATCACCCGCGCGCCAAGGTTCGAGATGATGGTCACCGCCCGCTCGACCAGTTGCGCGTTGGTCGCCAGCACGCCCTTGTCCAGCCACAGGTTATCTTCCAACCCGACCCGCACGTTCCCCCCGGCCAAGACAGAAGCCGCGACATAGGGCATCTGGTTGCGGCCAATCGCAAAAGCGCTCCAATGCCAGTCGGCTGGCACATTGTTGACCATCGCAAGGAAGGTGTTCAAATCGTCCGGCGCACCCCATGGCACGCCCATGCACAGCTGCACCAAGGTCGGCGCCGGGATCACGCCTTCGCGCGCCAACTCTTTCGCCAACCACAGATGCCCGGTGTCAAACGCCTCAATCTCGATCCGCACGTCCGCCGCTGTCATGCGTTTGGCCATATCCCGCAACATGCCGGGGGTGTTGACCATCACATAATCGGCCTCGTTGAAATTCATCGTGCCGCAATCAAGCGTGCAAATCTCGGGCCGACATTCCAGCACATGCGCCACCCGCGCCGTAGCCCCGGCCATGTCGGAATGGCCCGCCATCTGACCCATCTTTTCGGTGCCATCGAACATCAGATCGCCGCCCATGCCCGCAGTCAGGTTCAGCACAACATCGGTGCCAGAGTCGCGCACGCGCTCGGTCAATTCGCGATACAAAGCCAGATCACGCGAAGGCTTCCCCGTCTCCGGATCGCGCACATGGCAATGCACCACCGCCGCCCCCGCCTTCGCCGCATCAATCGCCGATTTCGCAATCTGTTCGGGCGAGCGCGGCACATGCGGGCTGCGGTCCTGCGTGCCGCCCGATCCGGTGACAGCAGCGGTGATGAAAACTTCGCGGTTCATGGCCAAGGGCATGGGAATCCTCCAATTCGGTTGCCCACACCATAGCGGCCTTGCAACGCCGCGCTTGACGATTTACGCAACATTCATGGCAAAACCCGCAAAAATCTTCACAGGCCCAATCTTCAGCGCCGCCACAGCGCCCTTGACGCTGGCCCTGCTGGTGCTGCCGCAGTCGTCAATCCTCGAAGTCGCCTCAACCCTCGACCCGCTCCGCTCGGCCAACCGCCATATCGGACACGAGGCCTACCGCTGGCGCGTCGTCTCGCCTGATGGCCGCCCGGTGCCGTTGACCTGCGGGATAGAGCTGCCCTCGAACGGCCCGCTGACCGCCGCCGAGGGTGCCGATGCGCTGGTGGTGATCGCTGGTTTTCAGCAATGGCAGGCCGCACCGCAACCCTTGATCCGCGACCTTGCCCGCAATGCACCGCGTTTTGCGGCCATGGGGGGCATCGACGCAGGCGCTTGGGTTCTGGCCCGCGCGGGACTGCTCAACGGCTATAAAGCCACCGTGCATTGGGAGGATCTTGAGGATTTCGCCAGCCAACATCCGCAGATCGACGTCGCCCCCGACCGCTTTGTCATCGACCGCAACCGCTTTACCGCAGGTGGCGCCGCCCCGGCCTGCGATCTGATGCTGCACCTGATCCGCGCCCGCCATGGCCCGGCTTTGGCGCTGCAAGTCGCCGCCAGCTTCATCACCACCGCCCGCGATGGAGCCGAGCCGCAGATGGCCGCGACCAAACCCGACCCCCGCCTTGATACCCGCGTCGCCAGCGCCATCGCCCGGATGGAGGCGCGGCTGGATGCGCCCGAAACCACAGCCGAGATCGCCGCCGCCATTGGGCTTTCGCCGCGCCGGTTAGAGCAGATTTTCTATGAAAATCTGGGTCTGACCCCCGCCGCCCATGCGCTTGGCCTGCGCCTTGCCGCCGCGCGCCGGATGATCAATGACACCCGCCACCCCTTGGCCGAAGTGGCTTTGCGCTGCGGCTTTTCCTCAGCTTCCAGCCTGTCCCGCGCCTTCCGCGCCCAATTCGGCATCCCGCCCAGCACCCTGCGGCACTGACATATCCCGCGTTGCCTCTTTCAGCGGCGACAGGATCCGCAGCGCCACATAGGTCACCACGCTCAAAATCACCGCAATATCAACCAAACCATAGCCGACCGCCGCGCCCAAGGCCCCGGTCGCCCACAGGCTCGCCGCCGTCGCCGTGCCCCGCGCCTGCGCGCCTTGCTTCAGGATCGCACCGCCACCGATAAAGCCAACCCCGGTGATCAAGCCCTCCAACACCTTGGCCTGCTCGGGGCTGTCCTTGCCCAAAACCCCAATCGCAATGATCGCAAACCCACAAGCCGCCATCGCCACCAGCGGAAACGTCCTGATCCCCGCACTGCGCTCTTCCCGCTCGCGGTTCCACCCGATTGGCAATGCCAAAAGATAAGCCAGCACCAGCTTGATCAGATGCGACGCGGTTTCCTGCGCATCAAACGTCAGGTCAAAATAATTCATCATCGCCGCGCGAACTCCAAAATACTGCGCGGCGATAACGCCTTGATCTTGCGTTGGTTCCTAGACTTCTTCCAACAAACCGCGGCCCTTCAACAATGGCTCCACCCCCGGCATCCGCCCGCGGAATTTGGTGTAGAGCACATCCGGCTCTTCCGACCCACCCGCCGACAGAATAAACTGCTCCAGCCGCGCCGCCGTCGCGGGGTCAAACGCATCCCCCGCCTCTTCAAACGCCGCAAACGCATCGGCGTCCATCACCTCAGACCACATGTAGGAATAGTAGCCGCTGGAATAGCCGTCACCCGAGAAGATATGCGCGAAATGCGGCGTCGCATGCCGCATCCTGATCGCGCGCGGCATGCCCAAAGCTTCCAACACCTCGGCCTGCTTTTGCATCGGATCAGCGGGTGCCGCCCCCTCGTGAAACGCCAGATCGACCAAGGCCGAGGAAATAAACTCCACTGTCGAGAACCCCTGATCATAGGTCCCGGCATCCAGCAAGCGCTTGATCAGATCGGCAGGCATCGCCGCCCCCGTCTGCCAATGCCGCGCGTGCTTCTCCAACACCTCCGGCACTTCCATCCAATGCTCGTAAAGCTGGCTCGGCAATTCGACAAAATCGCGCGCCACCGATGTGCCGCTGATAAACCCATAAGTCACATTCGACAGCATCTGATGCAACGCATGGCCAAATTCATGAAACAGCGTGCGCGCATCGTCATAAGACAACAGCGCCGGATCACCCTTGGCGAAATTGCACACATTCACCACGATGGGCCGCTGATCACCACCCAATTTGCGCTGCGACCGCATCGCCGAACACCAAGCCCCCGAGCGTTTCGATCCCCGCGCAAAGTAATCGCCAATGAACACCGCAATATGCACACCATTCCGCGTCACCTCCCAAGCCCTTGCATCGGCATGATAAAGCGGGATGTCCAAGGCCCGGAACTCCAAGCCAAACAGCCGATTGGCACAATCGAACTGCGCCGCGAGCATTGCCTCCAGCCCCAGATACGGCTTCAACACTGCCTCATCCAGATCATGCTCTGCCACCCGCCGCTTCTCGGAATAATAGCGCCAATCCCAAGGCTCAAGCGGCCCGGCAATGCCATCGGCGTGCAAGCGTGCCTCCAAAACCGCCGCATCCTCCAAAGCCTTCGCCTTGGCCGGCGCCCAAACCCGCATCAACAAATCCCGCACCGCCGCAGGCGTTTTCGCCATTTCCGGCTCCAGCTTGTAATCGGCGAAACTGGCATAGCCGAGCAACGCCGCCCGCTCGGCCCGCAAAGCCAAAATCTCTGCCGCCACCGCGCGATTGTCGGTCGCGCCGCCATTCGCCCCGCGCAGCCCCCAAGCTTCATAAGCCTTCTGCCGCAACGCCCGTCGCGGTGAAAACTGCAAAAACGGCACGATCAATGACCGCGACAGAGTCACAACCGGCCCAGACGCACCCTTTTCAAGCCCCGCCGCCCGCGCCGAAGCCACCACAAAATCCGGCAACCCCTCAAGATCAGCCTCAGCCAATTCCATGAACCAAGACCGCTCATCCGCCAGCAAGTTCTGGCTGAACGTGGTGCCCAATACCGCCAGCCGAGATTTCACCGCCGTCAACCGCGCGGCCTCATCCCCGGCCAACAACGCCCCCGATCGCACAAACATCTGCCGATACAGCGTCAAAACCCGCAGTTGCTCCGCCGAAAGACCCAAGCCATCACGCCGCTGCCACAAATCTTCCACCCGGCCAAACAGCGCGGCGTTGTTGGTCACTTCTGACGCGAAAGCTGACATCTTCGGCGCAAGCTCCATTTGCAACGCCTCACGCGCCGCGGTCGAATCTGCACCAGCAAGGTTGTAAAACACCCCGCCCACCCGGTCCAACGCTCCTTCGGCCAGTTCCATCGCCTCAATCGTATTGGCAAACGTCACCTCCGCCTGCGCTGTGATCGCCGCAATATTCGCCCGCGCTTCCGCCAAAGCTGCATCAAAAGCCGGTGCAAAATCCGCGTCTTCAATCACCGCAAACGGCGGCAGCCCAAATTCCCCGTCCCAAGCGCCCAACAAAACATTCATCGCAAATCTCCTTTGCGCCAAAGCTAGGCACGCCACCACCCAAGGTCCAGCCTCAGCATTGCTCTTTTTGAAATACTCCCGCCGGAGGCATCGCCCCACGCGTAAAGCGCAGCCCCACAAGCCAAAACCGCGCGGCGCACCAAGCACCCACCGCGCGCCAGCGCTCAAAAAACTTGCGCGGCACGCGCGCCTTCAGATCAGCGCTGATCACGCGCCTTCAACCGCGCCTCTAGCCGCCGCAGCACCAAAGACAGGCCCACCGTCATCGTCAAATACAGCAAAGCCACCAGATTATAGGTCTCAAAGTACCGAAAATTGCCCGCCGCCGTAACCTTGCCCAGTTGCGTGATATCCGCGACGCCCAGCACCGACACCAAGGACGAATCCTTCACCATCGCCACAAAGTCATTGCCCAAGGGCGGCAAAATCATCCGAAACGCCTGCGGAAAGACCACAAACCGAAACCGCTGCCAGCCCGACAGCCCCAAAGCCTGCGCGGCCTCAATCTGCCCCTTATCCACCGCTTGCAAACCTGCCCGAAACACCTCGGCCAAAAACGCCGAATAGGCCAAGGTCAATGCCAGAACCGCCCGCCCCAACAGTGGAAAATCGCGCGTCCGCAACGGCTCGAACCCCAGCGGGCCGGTCAACCAGTTCCAACCATAGATCACCCCCGGCGCCAACACGAAGGCCACGTACAGCAGCAACACCATGATCGGTACGCCGCGCACGACCTCAATGTAAAACCGCGCCACCTGCCGCACCGCGCGAAACCGCGACATGCCCGCCACTGCAAGCAGCAGCCCCAGCACGCAGGCCATCGCAAACGCCACCACGGTCACAAAAACCGTCAGCCAGATCCCCTTGGCCAGCAATCGCATCGCCGAGGAATAAACCTCGCTCGCCCAGATCTGATAAAACAGCACAAGGCCAATGCCGCCAAGCGCCACCAGCCACCACGGAAAATCAGGGTCTTTCAATGCCTTCATGGGAAAAGGCCCCGGGTTTTGCCGGGGCCGCTGACTTCATTCGGCCTTGTATTCGACGAACCATTTCTGATTCAGCGCATCCAACGTGCCATCCGCCTTCAGTGCCGCAATCCCGGCATTGATCGGCGCTTCCCACTCGGAACCTTTCGGAAAGATAAAGCCAAAATCCTCGCTGGCCAGCGGCCCGCCGATCAGCTTCAACTTGCCGTCCGAGGCCGCAACATAGCTTTGCGCCGCCGTCGAATCCGACAAGGTCAGATCGACATCGCCCGTTTTCAGGGCCTCAAGACCTGCGCCAAAGGTTTCAAACTTGACCACGCGCGGGTTCTCTTCATTGCCATCCAACACGTTGTAAATCGCCGCATAAAACGGCGAGGTGCCGGGTTGGGCCGAAACCAGCAGATCCGGCATCGCCGCAAAACTTGCGGCATCAGTGAACCGAGTCTCATCGCCGCGCACGATCATCAGCATTTCCGAGCGCAGATAAGGCTCCGAGAAATCCACCTTGCCCTTACGCTCATCCGTGATGGTGATGCCGGTCATCCCCATATCATACTGACCGTCCGACACCGCTGGGATCATCGCATCCCAAGAGGTATTCTCGTATTTCACCTTGAAATTCATCCGCTTCGCCATTTCGGCGATTGCGTCATATTCCCAGCCGACCGCAGCGCCCGATTTGTCGACGAATTGCAGCGGCGGATAGGCGTTCTCGGTGACAATGGTGATCTCTTTGCCAGCCATATCCGGCAAATCCTCTGCAAAAACGGCAGAAACGCTCATCGCAGCAAAGGCAAGCCCGGCAAGGGCGGCAGAAATCTTCATATGTGAACTCCCTGTCACAGAGTGGATGCAAGAGTATGACCGGGATTGCATACCGGGGGCAAGGGGGCGCAAATCGGCCCACTGCACCAGTTGCAAGATAAACCACCTGCGCCATCGCATCCACATTGCAAGCCAACTCATGAGTTCAAACCTTGTAACCTCCTGATTCGTCCAGCTTGCCCGAGAAAGATTAACGCAAGCCAAACGGCAAGAGATATGGCCGCTTTCCGTATCGTTCCTGTATCTTTTCCATATCGTTAATTTTTCAGAAACCAGAAAATTAACAAAGCACCCTCAATGGCTTACACCACAAACTGCGCAATCTTCCCGCCGCTTCACAACGATCACCCGCGTCTCAGCATAAAGCGCATCATAGATCAGCAACCGCCCCCGCAGCGGCGCGCCCGCCCCGGTGATCAGCTTGATCGCCTCCATTGCCATCATCGACCCGACCACCCCCGGCAAGGCTGCAGCGACCCCGGCCTCCGCGCAACTGGACACCATGCCGGGCGCGGGCCGCACCGGAAAAACACATTCATAACAAGGGCTTTCCTGCGCCGCGTCATAGATCGAAAGCTGCCCTTCCCATTGCGTAATTGCGCCCGCAATCAACGGCTTGCCAGCCTGCACGCACAGCCGGTTGACCAGATAGCGGGTGTCGAAATTGTCCGAGCCATCCAGCACAAGATCATGCGCCGCCACCATCGTAGCCGAGGATTCATCCAAGCGCAGCCTATGGGGTGTCACGGTGACAAACGGGTTAAGCGCACGCATCGCAATTTCCGCAGATTGCACCTTAGTCATGCCAATATGCTGATCTCTATGAATAATCTGGCGCTGCAAATTGCTGGTATCGACCCTGTCATCGTCGATCACCGTAATTTCCCCCACCCCGGCCGCCGCCAGATACAGCAGCACCGGCGAGCCAAGCCCGCCAGCCCCCACCACCAAAACCCGCGCCGCTTTCAACTTGCGCTGTCCCGGGCCGCCAATCTCGCGCAGCAAGATATGACGGGCATATCGCGCCACTTCGCCGTCGGAAAAAGCGGCTGGCGCCTCTGCCGGGCTGGTCAGTTTAATACTATTTTTCAGATAGTTAAGGATGTACCGATACCCCAAGATCACCCCTAGGGCCAAAGCTGCCACGCCCCAAACCCGCGCGTCTCCGCCCGTCGCTGTGCGCACAGGATGCCCCAAAGGCAGCGCCAGATTGGCCAAGATCACTGCCACCCAGAGCGCGGCAATCGCCCCCCATCGGACCCGCTTTGGCGTGCCCATCACCCAGCCCAGACACCACAATCCAAGCATAAGCCACAAAACCAGCATCAGCGCAGCCCTGTGGAGCCGAAACCGCCCTGACCGCGTCCGGTTTCATCCAATATATCAACCACTTGAAAGCTTGCTTGCACGACGGGCGCAATCACGCTTTGCGCAATCCGGTCGCCGTGCTGCACCGTGTAGGGTGACGTGCCCAGATTGATCAAGGCCACCCCCAAAGGCCCGCGATAGTCACTGTCGATCGTGCCCGGCGTGTTTGGCAATGTGATGCCGAATTTCAGCGCCAAGCCAGACCGGGGCCGCAGTTGCATCTCATAGCCCATTGGAATCGCAACACGAATTCCAGTCGGCACCACAACCCGTGCCATCGGCGCGATGACGATTCCGCCCGCCCGGTCGGCGAAGGCCAAGTTGGCGCAGACATCCGCCCCCGCCGATCCGGCGGTCTGATAGCTGGGCAGCGGCACCGCGCGGTCCGCCCAATCTTCCCACATCACTTGCACCAAGGTCATCACCGTCCCCTTTGCGATCCTCTTGCTGCCAAAACGGCGACGGCCCGGCAGTTACAAGATCACGCTCTATCGAAATCCATCAAGCCTAATCCAATGAATCTATGTTGCTTTTCCTTAGGCCAAGGAGGCCGCAATCCGGGCCGCCAAGGCCCGCGCCACTGCATCCTTGCCCATGCGCGGCCAAACCTCGGCGCCCGCTTCGGTGATCAGCGTCACCGCATTTTCAGTTCCGCCCATGATGCCCGTCTGCGGCGATACATCATTGGCGACAATCCAGTCGCAGCCCTTGCGCAAGCGTTTGGCGGCGGCATATTCCGCGACGCGCTCGGTTTCGGCAGCGAAGCCTACGACCAGTTTGGGTCGCATCAGCCCCTTGGAAACGCTGGATAAAATATCCGGGTTTTCGGCAAACTCCAAGCTTGGCACTTGCCCTGATCCGTGCTTTTTCATCTTTTGACCGCTGGCATTCGCCACCCGCCAATCGGCGACCGCAGCCGCCATGACCGCCGCGTCGGCGGGCAAAGCGGCCTCGACAGCCGCCAGCATTTGCGCCGCAGTCTCTACCCGCACCACCGCCACTCCATTGGGGGCGGGCACCGCTGCGGGCCCGGTCACAAACGTCACTGTCGCCCCCAGATCGCGCAGCGCCACCGCAATCGCCGTGCCCTGCGCCCCCGATGATCTGTTGGCAATATATCTCACTGGATCAATAGGTTCGTGCGTCGGCCCCGATGTCACCAGCACATGCCGGCCGACCAATGGCCCCACCGCCAAAGCCGCCTCAATCGCTGCGACAATCTCTTCCGGTTCGGCCATCCGCCCCGGCCCAAATTCGCCGCAAGCCATGTCGCCGTCATTGGGGCCGACAAACCGCACGCCATCCTCGCGCAGTTGCGCCAGACTGCGCTGCGTCGCCGCGTGCTGCCACATCCGCACGTTCATTGCAGGCGCCGCCAGCACCGCGGTATCTGTCGCAAGCAGCAGGGTCGAAGCCAGATCATCCGCCCGCCCACCCGCCATTTTCGCCATCAAATCAGCAGTTGCCGGGGCCACCACGATCAGATCAGCGACGCGGGACAATTGAATATGGCCCATCTCGGCTTCGTCGGTCAAATCGAACAGCGCAGAGTAAACCTTCTCACCGGCCAAGGCGCTGACCGACAACGGCGTTACAAACTCCGCTCCTGCGCGGGTCAGAACCGGCGTCACCGCAGCCCCGGATTTTTTCAAAAGTCTGATCAATGCCAAAGACTTATAGGCCGCAATGCCGCCGCCAATGATCAGCAGAATTCGCTTGTTCGCCAGCATCACATGCTCCCATAACCTTGCATAGGTGTAGGGGGCCGTCCGCGCAAATTCAACGACCTAAAGCAAGGCAATCACTTCGGGCGACTGCGCCTCAAGCGCGCGGCGCAGCTTGCCGTAGGCTGCGGCCTCAAGCTGCCGGATCCGCTCTTTCGACAGACCCAACTCGACGCCCAGCGATTCCAGCGTGCGCGGTTCCTCACGCAAACGGCGCTCGGCCACGATATGCCGCTCGCGCGCGCTCAGGCCCTGCATCGCCGCAACCAACCATCCCCGCAGCCGCGCCTGATCGTGCAAAATCTCAACCCGCTCGGCGGCTTGCGGCGCGTCATCCTCCAGCACATCAATCCATTCGCGGCCGTCGTCATCCGCCGCCTGCGTAGCGTTCAGCGATGCGTCCGAGCCGGAAAGCCTGCCCTCCATCATCTCAACTTCCGCCACCCGCACACCGATTTCATGCGCGACCTTCTCGCGCAGCTGATAGCGGTCCAGCACCAAACCTTCGGCGGCAGCTTCGCGCTCCATCTTGGCCTGAACGCGCTTCATATTGAAAAACAAAGACTTTTGAGCAGAAGTGCTGCCCGTCCGCACCATCGACCAATTCCGCATCACATAGTCCTGGATGCTGGCCTTGATCCACCACACTGCATAGGTCGAAAACCGCACGCCCCGATCCGGGTCAAATTTCTCTGCGGCTTTCATCAAGCCCAAGGACGCCTCTTGGATCAAATCATTCATCGGCGCACCGTAGCGGCGAAACTTCGCAGCCATCGAAATCGCCAGCCGCATATAGGCGGTGATCAACCGATGCAGCGCCGCCTCGTCGCGGTGATCGCGCCACGCATAGGCCAGTTGCAATTCAGTTTCGGCATCCAGCAATTCTGCAGCGCGCGCTTGGCGCGACAAGACTTGCTGATAGGGTGCGTCAAGTGCCATCTGATCCCCCAATCGTCGGATGTCCCGTGTGCCGGGTGTACAGGTGATACGCCGCCCGACCCGGTTTGGATCCATGAGCCGCGCAAAAGCCGCAAATAATCTTCGCTCCATCAATTCGCGTGATGGACTCGCGCACAAAATAGCACTTTCCATATGACAAACGCATGACTTACCCTGCCCTCACCCTAAATCGGAGCGTCCAATGTCCCCCTACGATCTTGTCATCGGCGACCGCGCCTATTCCAGTTGGTCCTTGCGGGGCTGGTTGCTGTTTGATGCGTTCAACCTTCCGGTCAAGCTGCACACCGCGCGGCTTTATACGGATGAGCTTTCCAATCTTCTCAAAGACTTCTTCCCTGCCAAAACCGCGCCCACCATGCGCACGCCCGAGGGCGTTGTCGTGCCCGAAACCATCGCCATCGCCGAAGAACTGGCCTCGCGCCACGCCGAGGCTGGTATCTGGCCCGCTAACCCAGCCGCCCGCGCCATCGCCCGTGTGCTTGCCGCCGAAATGCACGCCGGATTTGTCGCCTTGCGCAGCCATTGCCCGATGAATTTGCGCGTCAGCTATACCGACTGCGCGCGCCCCGACGAAGTGCTGGCCGATCTCAAGCGTCTGGAAGTGCTCTGGCAATGGGCACAATCGCAAACAGGATCAACGACTTGGCTGTGCGGTGATTATTCCGCCGCAGATGCCTTCTTTGCCCCGGTCGCCGCCCGCATCGCTGGCTATAATCTGCCGGTTTCGGCCAAAGTGATGGCATATGTTCAGGCGCATCTGGCGCATCCTTCCTTCCGGCGCTGGCGTGCGATGGGGATGATTGACGGCGCGGATCAAGAGTTTTACCGCCGCAGCTACCCTGGCAGGCCCTGGCCCGGCCCGGTCCCACTTGCCGCCCGGCCCGTCGACGGCACCACTGCCGAGAACACCGCCTGCCCCTATTCTGGCAAGCCCGTCAGCCATGTGCTTGAAATTGCAGGCCGTCGCATTGGTTTCTGCAATGCCTTTTGCCGCGACAAGACCGTGGCCGATCCCGAGGCATGGCCGAAATTCATGGCAATTTATCAACCCTGACGCCGCATCTTTACCATTCGTAAACCATTGCACCCTAGCCGTTAATCAAACTTAACGCGGAGGATGCAATGGTTGCACGGGCCTATACGGTCGCCTTTGAGGGCGTCGAGGCGCGTATCGTCGAGGTGCAATGCGCGGTTGCCCCCGGCATGCCCTATTTCGGCATCGTAGGCTTGGCTGACAAAGCGGTATCCGAGGCGAAAGAGCGCGTGCGTGCCGCGATGGCGGCCATGTCGATCGCGCTGCCGTCCAAGCGCATCATGGTCAACCTCTCCCCCGCCGATCTGCCGAAAGAGGGCTCGCATTTCGATCTGCCCATTGCGCTGGCACTGCTGGCGGCGCTCGACATCATTCCGAAAGACGCCGCCGAAAGCACGGTCGCCCTTGGGGAACTGTCGCTGGATGGTCGCCTGATCGCCGTGCTTGGCGCCCTGCCCGCCGCCATGGCCGCCGCCGAAGCGGACCGCATCCTGCTTTGCCCCAAAGCCTGCGGGGCCGAAGCGGCTTGGGTGGGGGCCACGCAAGTGCTGGCTGCCGCCACGCTGAACGATGTGGTGCGCCACTACACCGGGCAGATTCCAATCACCCCGGCCGAAGCAGGAGAGGTCGCAGCCGAATCCACGGGCCGCGATTTCCGTGATGTCAAAGGCCAGGAACGCGCGAAACGAGCATTGGAAATCGCTGCCTCGGGCCGCCACCACGCGCTGATGGTGGGCACACCGGGGTCGGGGAAATCCATGCTTGCGGCGCGCTTGCCGGGAATCCTGCCGCCACTTTCCGCACAAGAGGCACTTGAAACCTCGATGATCCATTCGCTGGCCGGGCTGTTGTCCGAAGGCGGCATCTCGCGCGCCCGGCCGTTCCGCGAACCGCATCACACTGCCTCGATGGCGGCCATCGTCGGCGGGGGCAAAGGTGCCAAGCCCGGCGAAATCAGCCTTGCGCATAATGGCGTACTGTTCATGGACGAGTTTCCCGAATTTCCCCGTGCCGTGCTGGAAACCCTGCGCCAACCGATTGAGACGGGCGAGATCATGGTCGCCCGCGCCAATGCCCATATCCGCTATCCCTGCCGCTTTCTGCTGATCGCCGCCGCAAACCCTTGTAAATGCGGCTATATGTCAGATCCCGCCCGTGCCTGCGCCAAAGTGCCGATCTGTGGCGAGGATTATCTGGGCCGCATTTCTGGGCCGTTGATGGATCGCTTTGATCTGCGCGTCGAAGTGCCACCGGTCGCCTACACCGACCTTGATTTGCCATCCTCGGGCGACAGCTCCGCCACGGTCGCGGCCCGCGTGCAAGCCGCCCGCGCGCTGCAAACCGCGCGCTTTAGATCCACCCCGAACACCCGCGTCAACGCCGATATGGAAGGCAGCCTGCTGGAACAAGTGGCAAGCCCCGATCCTGAAGGCCGGGATTTGCTGGCCAAAGTCGCCGAACGGTTCGGCCTGTCAGCGCGAGGCTATCACCGCGTGCTGCGCGTCGCCCGCACGATTGCCGATCTGGATGCCTCGCCGACGGTGCGCCTGCCGCATATCGCCGAGGCCGTCAGCTATCGTTTGGCCGTAGGTGCGAAAAACTAAGCGCGCTTGGCCTCGATCACCTGCCAGATCCGCTCGGCAGTGTTGGTGCCATCAAACCGCTCCAACTCTTGAATCCCGGTCGGCGAGGTCACGTTGATCTCTGTCAGATAATCGCCAATCACGTCAATGCCGACGAAAATCTGGCCATGCTCACGAAGGGTCGGCCCAATCGCCGCGCAAATCTCCAGATCGCGCGGCGTCAAACCGACCTTCTCTGGCCGCCCGCCCGCATGCATGTTCGACCGGGTTTCCCCAGCCTGCGGCACCCGGTTGATCGCGCCCACCGGTTCGCCATCGACCAGAATCACCCGCTTGTCGCCCTTGGACACGTCAGGCAGGAACTTCTGCACGATCAAAGGCTCGCGGTTGATACCGGTGAACATCTCATGCAGCGACGCGAGGTTTTTGTCATTCGCATCCAGCCGGAACACCCCAGCCCCGCCATTGCCATAAAGCGGCTTCAGAATGATGTCGCCATGCCGCGCCTTAAAGTCACGAATGGTCTGCAAATCCCGCGCGATGGCGGTCGGCGGCGTCAGATCAGGAAACCGCAGCACCAGCAGTTTTTCAGGATAATTGCGCACCCAGAACGGATCATTCACCACCAAAGTCTTTGGGTGGATCATATCCAGCAGATGCGTGGTGGTGATATAGCCCATATCAAACGGCGGGTCCTGCCGCAGCCAGACCACGTCAAACTCGCTGAGATCCACCTCAGCCTCTGGCCCATAGCTGACATGATTGCCGATTTCCCGCCGTAACGTGATCGGAAATCCGCGCGCCATCACCCGGCCTTCCACAAAGGCCAACTTGTCGGCCGTGTAGAAAAACAGCGAATGTCCCCGCGCCTGCGCTTCAAGCGCAATGCGGAACGTACTGTCAGCGTTGATATTGACCGACCCGATCGGGTCCATCTGCAGGGCGACCTTAAGCGACATAAGACTCTCCGGGGCTTCGTTGCCCACTTGATGCCGCAAGCCTCGGCCAGATGCAATCAGGCGGCGTAAGCGTTTTCCAACACTTCGATCCGCCCCAAAGCATCGACCAAGGCCACGTCAAAGCGCACATCAGTCATCTGGCCCGAAGGTTCGCCCGCCAAAAACTCTGACGCCGCGCCATAAATCCGCGCCATTTGCCGCGGGGTCAGGTGTTCGGCGGCCATCGCATGCGTCTTGCTTTGCTTGACCTCAATAAAAATCACTTCGGCACCGTCGCGGGCAATCAGATCGATTTCCCCGGCAGATCCGCGCCAACGCCGCGCACAGACCGCCCGGCCCGAACGATCATAAAACTGCGCCACCTGATCTTCGGCGGCAAATCCTGCGTGATAAGACCGTGCCCCGCTCATGCGCCTGCCCTTTTCAATGCCAATTGATACACATCGCGCCGCGCCAAACCATAAGCCTGCGCCACCGCCGCCGCCGCATCCTTCATCGTCATATGCGTCAAAGCCTGATCCAATGCCTGTTCCACCGTTGCCGCATCCGCCGCCTGTTCGGGCGCACGATCAATCAACACCACAATTTCGCCCTTTACGGCCCGCCCGTCAAACGCTGCCGCCAATTCGCCCAACGTGCCGCGTGAGATTTCCTCGAATCGCTTGGTGAGTTCGCGGCACACCACAGATTTACGCCCTTCTCCCAGACCCTGCACCAAATCATCTAATAATTGCTTAACGCGTTTTGGCGATTCATACAGAATGACCGTCGCCTGTACCTGCGCCAGTTCGCGGATAAATGTCTCGCGCGCGCCTTTTGCTGCGGGTGGAAATCCTGCAAACATGAACCGATCTGACGGCAGCCCTGACACTGTCAGCGCGCACAGCACCGCAGACGCGCCGGGGGCAGACAGCACCGGATAGCCATCGGCAATCGCGGCCCGGCCCAGCTGAAAACCGGGATCCGAGATCAGCGGCGTGCCGGCCTCGGACGCATAGGCCACCGATTTGCCCTCGGCAATCGCGCGCATCAGCCGTGGCAGGGCGGCATCGTTGTTATGCTCGTGATAGGCGACCAGCGGGCGATCGCCCAGACTAACCCCATGAATCTCCATCAGATGCCGCAAGGTCCTTGTGTCTTCTGCCGCCAGCACGTCGGCCGAGGCCAGAATATCCAGCGCCCGAAGCGTGATATCGCGCGCCGCCCCAATCGGGGTCGCGATAAAATACAGGCCTGCCGCAAGGCGTTGCATCTGTGGCGTGGCTTTGGTCATCGTCACGCCTATGGCCTCCCTGACAAGTTTACTTCCCCGCCCAATGCGCTTAACCTGAAGGCCGATCCGCCAAGGGTGAGGGAGTTCCATGTTGTCCGTTTTGATGCGGGCCCGCAAGTCGCTGGGCCAAATTCTTGTTGCCGCCTCTGCGGTTGTCTTGGCCGCTTGCGTGCCTGCAGCTGGGCCCACGCCGGGCGCAGGCAATGCCTCGGGCAAGATTCAGGTGGCTTTGCTGGTGCCTGCAGGGTCAGGTCAGGCCAGTGACGAGCTGCTGGCGCGGTCGTTGCAAAACGCAGCCCGGATGGCGATTTCCGATCTGGGCGGCTCGGCGCAGGTCGATCTGCGGGTGTATAGCACCGCAGGCAGCCCCGCGACTGCCGCTGCAATGGCGACCAAAGCCGTTGCCGAAGGCGCGCAGGTCATCCTTGGCCCGGTGTTCGCGCAAGAGGCCAATGCCGCTGGCGTCGCCGTGGCCGCTTCGGGCGTCAACGTGCTGGCGTTCTCGAACAACCCCGATATCGCGGGCAACAACGTCTTCGTGTTGGGCCCAACCTTTGGTAATACCGCCAGCCGCCTTGCATCCTATGCCGTGCGGCAAGGCAAATCCAAGGTAATGATCGTCAATGACCGCAACAGCGCAGGCGAGATCGGCCGCGCAGCCATCGCGCAGGCGGTGTCTGCTTCGGGCGGCACCGTTGTCGCAAGCGGCAATTACGAATTCTCGCAAAACGGCGTTATGGCCGCCGCCCCCGGCATCGCGGCTTCGGCCAGGGCCGCTGGCGCGCAGGCGGTGTTTTTGACCGCCGATACCGCTGGGGCCCTGCCTTTGATCAGCCAGCTTTTGGCCGACAACGGCCTGTCCTCGGCCTCGGCACAGTTCATCGGCCTGACCCGTTGGGACATCCCGGCCGCAACTCTGGGTCTGCCCGGCGTGCAAGGTGGTTGGTTTGCGCTGCCCGATCCTGCCCTTTATGCGCAATACCAAAGCCGCTACCAATCTACCTTCAACGAGCCGCCGCATCCGATTTCGGGCCTTGCTTATGACGGCATCGCAGCCATAGGCGCTTTGATGAAAAAGGCCGGCCCCGGCCCGCTGTCAAAGCAAGCGCTGACCCAAAGTGCGGGCTTCGTCGGCGTCAACGGCGTGTTCCGCCTGCGCGGCGATGGCACCAATGAGCGCGGGCTTGCCATTGCGCAAATCCTAAACGGCCGCGCCGTTGTGATCGACCCTGCTCCGCGCAGCTTTGGCGGCTTTGGCTCTTAAGCTGCCCAAGGTATCGCCATGAAAAACGCCGTGGCACCTGCGCCCAACCCCAGCGCAGCCCCAAATCTGCTGATCCCCGCCGCCGAGTTGATCGACGGCGGGGCTTTGCTGGCAGCCATCACCGCCGAGCTGCCCGCCACCGATGCCCGCGCCGGGCGTGCCATCGCCGTGCGCCACATGGTTCTGGCGAAAAACCGCGCCAACGAGGCGCTCGAAGCCGCCTTCCGCCAACACCCTTTGAACGCCCGCGCGCTGGTCTCGGCGCAGTCGCATCTGACCGATGTTCTGGTCACAACCGCGCTGTTGATCGCCCGCGACCATCTCCACCGCGCCCAGTCCCCCACCACGGCCGAGCGTCTGACCGTGCTGGCCGTCGGTGGCTTTGGCCGCGCTGAAATGGCCCCCCATTCCGATGTCGATCTGTTGTTCCTGACCCCGTGGAAGATCACACCTTGGGCGGAATCCGTCATCGAATCCATGCTTTACATGCTGTGGGATCTAAAGCTGAAGGTCGGCCATTCCAGTCGCACCGTGGCCGATTGCATCCGTTTGGGGCGTGAAGACATCACCATCCGCACCGCACTTCTGGAACACCGCTTCATCGCAGGCGACGCCTCGCTTGCGGCAGAGCTGAACGAACGCCTGTGGACCGATCTTTTCCGCAACTCTGGCCCCGAATTCATCGAGGCCAAACTCGCCGAACGGGCCGAACGCCACAAGCGCCAAGGCGGTCAGCGCTATGTGCTGGAACCCAATGTCAAAGAGGCCAAGGGCGGCCTGCGCGATCTGCAAACGCTGTATTGGATCGGGAAATACCTGCTGCGGGTGTCCTCTTCGGCGGGGCTGGTTGCCGCTGGCCTGTTGAACCGCGAAGAATACGATAAGTTTGAACGCGCCGAAAATTTCCTCTGGGCCGCGCGCTGCCATCTGCATTACATCACCCACCGCGCCGTCGATCAACTAACCTTTGATGCTCAGGTGGATGTGGCCGAACGCATGGGCTACCATGACAGCGCAGGCCGCCGCGCGGTCGAGTTGTTCATGCAAGACTACTTCCGCCACGCCACCCATGTTGGCGAGCTGACCCGGATTTTCCTGACCGAACTCGAAGCCCGCCACGCCAAACCCGAATCCCGCCTGCTGGGCGTGTTCAACCGCAAACGCATCAAACCGCCCTACAAGCTGCTGCAAAACCGCATCGACGTGCTTGATCAGGCGCAATTCCTGTCAGATCCGCTGAACCTGCTCCGCGCCTTTGAAGAGGCTTTGCGCTCGCGCCATCTGCTGCACCCCAATATCATGCGGGTGATTGCGGCCAATCTGGCGCTGATCGACGATGATCTGCGCGACAACCCCGAAGCCCAGCGCATCTTTCTGGATCTGATGCTGAAACACGGCAACCCGGAACGCGCCCTGCGCCGGATGAACGAATTGGGCGTGCTGTCCGCGTTTATCCCCGAGTTTGAAAACATCGTCGCCATGATGCAATTCAACGTCTACCACCACTACACGGTGGACGAACATATCATCCAGACCATCAGTATTCTGGCGCAAATCGAACGCGGAGAGCTGGTCGAAGATCTGCCGCTGTCCTCTAAAATCCTGAAATCAGGCGTCAACCGCCGCGTGCTTTATGTCGCCCTCTTGCTGCATGACATCGGCAAAGGCCGCCCGGAAGATCACTCGATCATCGGCGCGCAAATGGCCCGCCGCATCGCACCCCGTCTGGGGTTGGATGCCGAGGAAACCGAAACCGTCGAATGGCTGGTCCGCTATCATCTTCTGATGTCCGACATGGCGCAGAAACGCGACATCGGCGATCCGCGCACGGTGCGCGACTTTGCCAAGGCGGTGAAGACACGCAAACGGCTTGATCTGTTGACCGTGCTGACCGTCTGCGACATTCGCGGCGTCGGTCCGACCACATGGAACAACTGGAAGGCCATGCTGCTGCGGCAATTGCACAGCCTGACCGCCGAAGCCCTGCAAGGCGGTTTGGAAACCATCAACCGCGACAAACGCGAGGACGAGGCCAAAGCCGCGCTCCGCCTGCGCCTGCATGACTGGTCCGAAGCCGAGATCAGAACCGAGAAAGCCCGCCACTACGCCCCTTACTGGCAGGGCCTGTCTACCGACACGCAAGAGGTGTTCGCCCGCCTGCTGCGCGGCCTTGGTGATCATGAAATCCGCATAGATCTGCACCCCGAACCCGCCCGCGACGCCACCCGCGCCTGCTTTGCATTGGGCGATCACCCCGGCATCTTCTCGCGGCTTGCCGGGGCCTTGGCCTTGGTTGGGGCCAACGTGGTCGATGCCCGCACCTATACGTCGAAAGACGGCTACGCGACCCCGGTGTTCTGGATTCAAGACGCCGATGGCAAACCCTATGACATCGAACGCCTGCCCCGCCTGCGCGGCATGATCGAGAAAACCCTGAAGGGCGAAGTGCTGCCGCGCGAGGCCCTCGCTGGCCGCGATAAGGTGAAAAAGCGCGAACGCGAGTTCCGCTTTCCCACTCATATCACCTTCGACAACGAAGGCTCGGAAATCTACACGATCATCGAGGTCGACACCCGCGACCGCCCCGGACTGCTCTACGATCTGACCCGGACCTTGGCCGCGAACAACATCTATATCGCAAGCGCCGTAATCGCCACCTACGGCGCACAAGTCGTCGATGCCTTCTATGTCAAAGACATGTTCGGCCTGAAACTTTACACCAAAAGCAAACAAGAAGCCTTGGACCGCAAACTTCGCCAAGCCATCGCCGAAGGGGCCGAGCGCGCGCAGAACGCGGGGTAGGCCTCACGCTGCAGCGCTCCCAAAGCAACGCCCCGGCGCAGTTCACATTGGCTTAAATATTCCACGGGGGTCTGGGGGTGTGAAACCCCCAGCCTTACCCCGCCAACCATCTGGTGCAGGCGGACTGGCGGTTAGTAACCCCCTGCCGCCCAAACCTTACTTCACAGTAGCGCGCAGCATCCAGGCCGCCTGCTCGTGGAACGCAGCCCGGCGCGTTGCCAGATCGGAGGTCACCGGGTCGCGGTTCTCTTCGGCCAGCTTGAACAGATCATGGAACCCCGACGCCACTGCCTCATGATCCTTGGCCAGATCCTCGATCATTTCTTGCGTGGTCGGCAAGGTGTCGAGATCCTTGATCACCGACATCTTCATCACCTCGGCAAAGGAATGGGGTGCCAGTTGCCCCAACGACCGGATACGCTCGGCCAACTCATCCGCCGCCGGGAACATCTCATTATACTGCGCATCCGTCATGTTGTGGACTGAGTAGAACAGCGGCCCCTCGACATTCCAGTGATAGGCATGGGTCTTGAAGATCAAGCGGTAGGTATCTGCCACCGCCCGGCTGAGCGCTTCGGCCAAGGCCTTGGCGTCCTTCACCCCGGTGTGAACCCGCTCGGCCTTCGGGACGACATTCATTTGGTCCGATTTCTTTTGCTGGGTCACTTTTACTTGCTCGGTCATCTGGATTCCCTTTCTGATCCGGCAGACAGCTTGCATCTGCATCATAGATTAAACGCCCCCCAAGCCGATCCGGTTCCACCCGCGTCGCGCAGCGCCTCCCCCAACACCCCAACACTTTGTCAATTCACCCTGCCCGCAATCCCCTGTAAGCCTTGCCCCAAACCAAAAGGCCAAGCCCATGAAACCGATCAGCCTGCTGCGCTCTATCCTCACCGTCGGCGGCTGGACGCTGCTGTCGCGCGGCGCAGGTTTTGCCCGCGACATGATGATGGCCGCCTACCTTGGCGCAGGCCCCATCGCCGATGCGTTCAACGTCGCCTTCAGCCTGCCCAACATGTTCCGCCGCTTTTTCGCCGAGGGCGCGTTCAACATGGCCTTCGTGCCAATGTTCGCCAAAAAGCTAGAGGGCGGCGAGGATGCCAACGGCTTTGCCCGCGACGCGTTCAACGGTCTTGCCGCCATCCTGATCGTATTCTCGATCATAGGCACTTTGGCGATGCCGTGGCTGGTCTGGGCGATGGCCTCTGGCTTTGCGGGGGATCAACGCTTTGATCTGGCGGTGCTTTATGGCCAGATTGGCTTTAACTACATCCTGTTCATCAGCCTTGTCGCCCTGCTGTCGGGCGTCTTGAACGCTTATGGCCACTTCACCGAGGCAGGCTTTGTCCCGGTGCTGATGAACTTGATCTTCATTGCCATGATGTTCATGGCCGCAAAATTCGGCTGGGATATGGGCCTGACCCTCGCTTGGGCCGTCCCCATAACTGGCATCGCGCAACTTGGCTTCACTTGGTATTCCGCCGCCAAGCTCGGCCTGACCTTCGCGCCGCGTTGGCCGAAAATCACCCCCGAGCTGAAACGCCTTGCCATCATCGCGGGCCCGGCGATCCTGTCGGGCGGCGTCGTGCAAATCAACATGCTCGTCGGTCGCCAAGTCGCTTCTTACACCGAAGGCGCGGTCAGCTGGCTGGTTTACGCTGATCGTCTGTATCAACTGCCGCTCGGCGTCGTCGCCATCGCTATCGGGACCGTATTGCTGCCAGACCTCAGCCGCCGCCTGCGCGCGGGCGACGAGGCTGGCAGCCGCGAGTCCTTCAACCGGGGCACCGAACTGGCCCTCGCCCTGACCTTCCCCTGTGCGGTTGCCCTAGTCGTGATCGCGCTGCCGCTGACCGCCGTTCTCTACCAACGCGGCGCCTTCACCGCCGATGACACCGCCGCCACCGCCCTTGTGCTGGCGATCTACGGAGCGGGCCTGCCGTCCTTCGTGCTGCACAAAGTCTATCAGCCTTTGTATTACGCGCGCGAAGACAGCCGCTCGCCGTTCCGCTTCGCCGTGGTCTCGATGATCCTGAACGCGGTGATTGCCGTCGGCCTGATGCCCTATATCGGCTTTGCCGCCGCCGCCCTTGCGACCACATTCGCAGGCTGGATGATGGCCGCACAGCTTTGGCTTGGCACCCGGACCATGGGCGACGCCGCCCGCTTTGACACCCGCTTTCGCAGCCGCGCCCCCCGCATCGTCATCGCAAGCATCGTCATGGGTTTCGCGCTTTACGCCGCCCAAGTGGCGCTTGGCGATATGCTGGCAAGCCACGGCTGGCGCTATGCCGGGCTTGGCCTGCTGATTCTTGCGGGCGTGCTCAGCTATTACGCCGCAGGCAGCGCCATCGGCGCCTTCCGGCTGTCAGATTTTCGCACTCTGCGCCGCCGCCGCTAAGCGCCGCGCGCCGCGTTAACCCGGCAGATCACGGGGAAAAGTATGGCCGCTTTCCATACGGTTTATGGCCGCTTTCCGGACAGCGTTTTGCCAAGGATTTCCGCCGATTAACCCCTGATCGCCGCATCAGCCCGCCAAACTCTGCCCGAGCCCGCCTGTCAGCGATTGCGCACCCTGTCCCGCACCCGCGCAAATCCGCCCGGGCTGACCACAAACGACAGCAAGAACCCCGCCGCAAATCCCGGCAGATCGGCAACCCAAGACCAGTCATGGCCCACATCGCCCATACTGGGCATCAGCATCGGCAGCACCGTGAAAAACGCGCCATACAGCGCCTGTATCAGCATCAGCGCACCGATCATGGTAAACGCCCGCAACTGGTTCACCCCCGTCCCCGCCAGCTTCACCCAGATCAAGAACGAAAACGCCCCGATCAAGCCATAAACCCCCGGAAATGCACCATAAAGCGGCTGATTCGGCACCAGATACGCATAAACAAGCCCGCCCAGCGCGCCCGAGGCTAAAAACACAAAAGCCACCGCCCAAGCCCGGAACACCTCGCCGACAAACTTGCCCAAAGCCAGCAACATCGCCACCCCGAACAAAGCCTGCGTTGCGGATCCGTTCACGAAGGCAAAGCTCAAAAACCGCAGCAACACGCTCTGATCGACCGCCCCTGCCGCCAGTCTCTGCCGCCAAAACTCTGGAAACACTCCATAATCCTGAATGGCCGCAATCCGCCACCCCACCGCCTGCACGCCGCCGATCAGTTCGGCATCGGCAAGGCTGAACAAAATCTCCAGCCCGATCATCGGCAAAGCCAGCAGCCACACCACGCCCGGCAATGGATTGATCGGCGCTATCTGATCCGGTCTTACATCGTCCTGCATTGCATCCCCTTCAGGCCCCATGATTGACGCCCCCCCCTGCCTTCGTTAAGCCGAAAGCGCAGTATTTTCCAGATGGAGTATCCCATGTCCGAGCCGGTCCAAACGCCTCAGACCACCTTCCAAACCCGCATCTTTTCCGGCATCCAGCCCTCTGGCGGCTTGACGCTTGGCAACTATCTGGGCGCGCTGAAACGCTTTGTGCAAAAGCAGGATGAAGGCATCGAGACGATCTATTGCCTCGTGGACATGCATGCAATCACCACCTGGCAAGACCCTGAAAAACTGCGCCACCAAACCCGCGAGGCCGCCGCAGGCTTTATCGCGGCTGGTATTGATCCCGCGCGCTCGATCCTGTTCAACCAATCCCAAGTGACAGCCCATGCCGAATTGGCTTGGATTTTCAACTGTGTAGCCCGCATGGGCTGGATGAGCCGGATGACCCAGTTCAAAGACAAAGCGGGCAAGAATTCTGAGAACGTCTCGCTTGGTCTCTATGCCTACCCCGCACTGATGGCCGCCGACATTCTGGCCTACAAAGCCACGCATGTCCCGGTGGGCGAGGATCAAAAGCAGCATATCGAGCTTACCCGCGACATCGCGCTGAAGTTCAACAATGACTACAAGGTGAACTTCTTCCCCGTCACCGAACCGGTGATCGAAGGCGCTGCCACCCGCGTGATGTCTCTGCGCGATGGCACCAAAAAGATGTCGAAATCCGACCCCTCGGATCAGTCGCGCATTAACCTTACCGATGACGCCGACAAAATCGCGCAGAAGTTCCGCAAGGCGAAAACCGACAGCGAACCCTTGCCCGACAGCCTCGAAGGCCTCGCCGGTCGCCCGGATGCCCGCAACCTGATCAACGTCTACGCCGCCCTCGCCGAAATGACGCCCGAGGCGGTGATCACCCAGTATGCAGGCGCACAATTTGGCACGTTCAAGCCCGCATTGGCCGATTTAGCGGTGGAAAAGCTGTCCCCGATCACCACCAAGATGAGCCAACTCATGCAAGACCCCGGCGAAATCGACCGCATCCTTGGCGAAGGCGCCGCGCGCGCTGATGCCATTGCCCGGCCCATCGTCGATCAAGTCTATGATATTGTTGGCATGATCCGTTCGCGCCAAATCTGATGCGCGGCACTGGCGCGTGGCGCAAGCTGACCCGCCTGATTTTGCTGATGGTTCTGGCAGGCTCGCTTGCCGGAACCGCCCTCACCGCCGCCCGCATCGCCGCTGATCCTTTGCTGACGCCGTTTGTCGAAGCGAGCAAGGACCAGATCGAGGCTGCCACCGAAAAGCTGTTGATCACCGCAGCCACGCCCGAGACCCTTCACGCCCATCTCGCCAACCGTCTGGCCGAAACCCGGCGCAACTGGCTGGCGCTGGACGCCTTGGTCGATCTGGCCTACGAGCGCAAAATTCCCATCGATTCCGCCCTCAACGCCGCCGTCCAAACCGCGCGCGAAGAGGATCACAGCACCTACGCCACCCTCACCTCTTGCGCCGCCTGCGCCTATGATCCGGCGCAATGCGCGCTGTCTCAAGTCATGATCTGCCAAGCCCCCATCGCCCTGACCCCGATCGGCGACATCGCAGGCATCACCCGGGCCGGAGTGACCTATGCCAGCGGTGGCGAAGTCGACCAGATCGACCTTGCCCTGTCTGTCGTAGGCCTTGGCGCCACCGCCGCAATCCTTGCCTCTGGCGGCACCTCAGGCCTGGTCAAAGCAGGTGCCGGCCTCGCCAAACTCGCCCGCAAAATGGGTCGGCTGTCGCCGCGATTGGTCGATATGGCGGTGGATGCCGCCCGCACCGGCGTCAACTGGGCCGCTCTGCCCGGCGTGCGCAACCTCGACGACCTGACCGCCGCGATCCGCACCGAAGCTTTCCTGCCCCTGACCAACACGCTGACCGACCTGAACCGGCTGAACACCGCCACTGATGCCACCACCGCGCTGCACCTGCTGCCGATGGTCGATGACGCCGCAGACGCCCGCCGCCTTGCAAACGCCGCAGACGCGCTTGGCCCAAAACTTGTCGGTCGCGCCGAAGTCTTGGGCAAAGCTCGCCTGTTCCGCGCCACCCTGCGCTTGTCCGAAACCGCATGGGCGCTGGGCGCGGGGCTGGTCGGCCTGCTGCTTTCAACAGCCAGCCTGATCGCCGGGATGATCCAACACGCCCTGATCAAACGCCTGCGCACATCCCTGAAACGCAGCGCCCCAGAGACAGCGCAGAAGCCTCCGGCGGGGATACTTAGGCAGAGAGGATGACCAAAGAGGTTGCTCTTTTCAAAATACTCCCGCCGGAGGCGACGGACGCAAATGCGCCGAGCAACGCCAGACGCTGAAATCCCAAGCCTGTGCAGAGCCGAATTTCGCCTTTTCTTGAAATTCGCCTTTGCCGCGATCACTCCGCCATCATCGCCTTTAGCACCGCCTGCGCCTCAGCCGAATCCCATTCGGCATCACCGATCAGCCGCGCCACTTCCTGCCCCTCGGGGTTCAGGATCACCGTCACCGGCAGCCCCAACACCCCCATATGCCGCGCCAAAGCCGATTTCGGGTCGCGCAGCACCGGCAGCGCCACCACGCCCGCATTGCCGTAAAACTTGGTGATCTGGCCGACATCATTGCGCCCGGTTGCCACAGGCACCACCGCCAACTCTGGCATAGCCACGGCCAAGCGATCCAAAGATGGCATTTCCTTGCGGCACGGCGCGCACCATGTCGCCCAGAAGTTAAGCACCACCCATTTGCCCTGATACTCGGCCAGAGAATGTTCCGCCTCGGCCTCGTCCAAAAGCACCGCTTCGGGCAAAGCAATCGCCTCGGCATGCACCGCCAGCTTCTTCATATCGCCGGTCAGCAGCCCATCAACGCTGCCTGCAAATGCCGCCCCAACATTTGCACCAGCCGCAAAGGCCGTATACAGAACCACCAACAGCATCTTGCGCATCATGTCGAAGGCCCTTCCATGACCAAACCCGAAAATTCCGCCAACCAGATGTGGGGCGGCCGCTTTGCCTCTGGCCCTGACGCGATCATGACCGCGATCAATGCCTCGATCGGCTTTGACCAGCGGCTTTACGCGCAAGACATTGCCGGAAGCCGCGCCCATGCCGCCATGCTCGCCGCCACCGGCATCCTGACTTCTACCGATGCCGAGGCCATCGGGGAAGGCCTGCTCACGGTGTTGTCAGAGATCGAGGCTGGGAATTTCACCTTCTCGACCGCGCTTGAAGACATCCACATGAACGTCGAATCCCGCCTCAAAGACCTGATCGGTGCCCCCGCTGGCCGCCTGCACACCGCGCGCAGCCGCAATGACCAAGTCGCCGTCGATTTCCGCCTTTGGGTGCGCGATCAATGCGATGCCGCGATCAGTGGCCTCACCGCCCTGATGCGCGCCTTCCTTGCCCAAGCCGAGGCTGGCACCGATTGGGTGATGCCCGGCTTCACCCATCTGCAAACCGCCCAGCCCGTCACCTGGGGCCACCACATGCTGGCCTATGTCGAGATGCTGGCCCGCGACAAATCCCGCTTTGAAGACGCCCGCAAAAGGATGAACGAATGTCCCTTGGGGGCCGCCGCCCTTGCAGGCACCTCCTTCCCCATCGACCGCCACATGACCGCCAAAGCCTTGGGCTTCGACCGTCCCACCGCGAACTCTCTCGATAGCGTCTCTGACCGCGATTTCGCGCTGGAATTCCTGTCAGCCTCCAGCATCTGCGCCATGCACCTGTCGCGATTTGCCGAAGAACTGGTGATCTGGTCCTCGGCCCAGTTCCGTTTCGTCAAACTGTCGGACAAATGGACCACCGGCTCCTCGATCATGCCGCAAAAGAAAAACCCCGATGCGGCAGAGCTTTTGCGCGCCAAACTGGGCCGTATCCTTGGGGCAACCGTCGCCCTGTTCACCATCATGAAGGGTCTGGCGCTGACCTATTCCAAGGACATGCAGGAAGACAAAGAGCAGGTCTTTGACGCCGCCGACACCCTGATGCTGGCGCTTGCGGCGATGACGGGCATGGTCGGCGATATGACCGCCAACCGCGAGGTTCTGGCCACCTCGGCAGCCTCGGGCTTCTCGACCGCCACCGACCTTGCCGATTGGCTGGTGCGCGCGCTGAACCTGCCGTTCCGCGAGGCCCACCACGTCACAGGAACCCTTGTGGCGCTTGCGGAATCCAAAGGCTGCGATCTGCCTGACCTGTCGATCACCGAGATGAAATCCGTCCACGATGGCATCACCCAAGAGGTGTATTCGGTTCTGGGCGTCGAAAACTCGGTCCGCTCACGCACGTCTTACGGCGGAACCTCGCCGGACTGCGTGGCCAAACAAATCGCCCGCTGGAAATCCCTGCTGGCCTAAGGCACCCTCGCCAAAACCACCGCGAAAGCCACCGCGAAAGCCATTATGCGCCTGCTCATCGCCGCCCTGCTGCTGACCGCCTGCTCTGACCCGTTCATCGGTGCAGGCGTCGGCTTTGGCCCGAACGGCGCAACCGTGCGCCCGGTGATCTCGGGCGCAATCGGCAACGGTCGCATCAGCTACTCTCCTTAAGGACCAAAGATGAGATACCTCTCCCTGCTTGCCATCGCCCTGCTGACCGCGTGCGGCGCCGACGGCAAACCCACCCCGCCGCAATCCGGCATCTCGATGTCGGGCGATATGCGCGCCGGCGTCACCTCGGGGAAAATGCCGTAAACCCACACACAATTGCGTGTGCCTAGGCTTCTGCTATACCCCAAGCGACTGATTTCATAAGGGGCCGCCCGGTGGACCATTTCCTGTATCGCAACGGCACATTGCATGCCGAAGACGTGGCCGTGGCTGATATTGCAGCGCAGGTCGGCACCCCGTTCTACGTCTATTCCGCCGCCACCTTGGCCCGGCATTACACCCTGTTCACCGAAGCGCTCTCCCCCCTCCCCCACCTCGTCTGCTTTGCGATCAAATCGCTGTCCAATGTCGCGGTGCTGAAACTGCTGGGCGATCTGGGCGCGGGCATGGATGTGGTGTCGGGTGGCGAATACCGCCGCGCCGTTGCCGCAGGCGTACCCGGCGATCGCATCGTGTTTTCCGGCGTCGGCAAAACGCGCGAGGAAATGCGCCTCGCACTTGAAGGCGGCATCCGCCAGTTCAACGTCGAATCCGAACCCGAACTGCGCGCGCTTTCCGAAGTGGCCAGCAGCATGGGCACCACCGCCCCCATCACCATTCGCGTTAACCCCGATGTCGACGCCCGCACGCATGAGAAAATCGCCACCGGCAAGAAAGACAACAAATTCGGCATCCCGATCAGCCGCGCGTCCGAAGTCTATGCCGAGGCCGCCAAACTGCCCGGCCTACAGGTGATCGGGATCGACGTGCATATCGGCAGCCAGCTGACCGAACTTGAACCCTTTGAACAGGCATATAAAAAGGTCGCGGACCTGACCCTGCGCCTGCGCAGCGAAGGGCATACCATTTCCCGCCTGGACCTCGGCGGCGGCTTGGGCATTCCTTACGAACGCTCGAACTCCGCCCCACCCTTGCCCCACGACTACGGCGCGCTGATCAAACGCACCGTCGGCCATCTCGGCTGCGAGATTGAGATCGAACCCGGTCGCCTGATCTCGGGCAACTCCGGCCTGCTGGTGTCGAAAGTCATCTACGTCAAATCCGGAGAGATCAGCGATTTCCTGATCGTCGATGCCGCGATGAACGACCTTGTGCGCCCGTCGATGTATGGCGCGCATCACGACATCATCCCGGTGACTGAATCCAAAGCCGCCACCGAAGCCCACACCTATGATGTGGTCGGCCCGGTGTGTGAAACTGGCGATACTTTCGCCAAGGCCCGGCCACTGGCTCCCTTGGCCGAAGATGATCTGATCGCGTTCCGCTCGGCAGGCGCTTATGGCGCAGTGATGGCGTCCGAATACAACACAAGGCCGCTGATCCCCGAAGTGCTGGTGAAAGACGATCAATTCGCCGTCATCCGCGCCCGCCCCAGCTATGAAGAAATCCTGAACCGCGATACCATTCCGCTCTGGCTGTGAAACGTAGAGGCCGATGACCGAACCCAGCGAAGCTCAGGCCCTGAAGAAGATCGAAACCCCGCTGCGGATCACGCTTGCGGGGCTTTGGGCCGAGCGTATCACCCGCGCGTTCTGGCCACTGTGGAGCATCGCCTCCGCCAGCCTCGCCGCCGCCGCGTTCGGCCTGCAAGACGCCCTGCCGCTAGAGGCAGCTTGGTTCCTGATGGTCACCGCCACGCTGGGCCTGATCTGGGGGATTATCCACGGCTTTCGCGCCTTCCGCCGCCCCAGCCGCGTGGATGCCCTGATCCGTCTGGACAGCAAACTTCCCGGCCAACCCATCGCGGCGCTGCGCGACACCCAAGCCATCGGCATCAGTGACGACGCTTCAAAAGCCGTCTGGGCCGCCCACCGCGCCCGCATGGCCGCCCGTGCCTCCACCGCCCGCCCGGTGCAACCCGATCTGCAATTGGCCAGCCGCGACCGCTACGCGTTGCGCTACGTTGCCCTCACCGCGCTGGTGATGGCGCTGCTGTTCGGCTCGATCTGGCGCGTCACATCGGTCGCAGGCATCGCACCCGGCGGCACCGCGAACGCCGCCGCTGGTCCCGCGTGGGAAGGCTGGGCACAGCCGCCCGCCTATACCGGCAAACCCGCGCTCTATCTCAACGACCAAACCGCCGACGCCCTGACCCTGCCCACCGGCACCCGCCTGCAAATCCGCCTGTATGGCGAACCGGGTGCGCTGATCGTCAGCGAAACCGTCTCGGGCCGCACCGACGCCCCGCCAGCCAGCCAACCGGCTCAGGATTTCACCGTCACCACCTCGGGCAAACTCGCCATCGAAGGTGCCGCTGGCCGCACATGGCGCATCATCGCCACCCCTGACCGCGCCCCCAGCATCACCCCCGCGGCAGAGATCAGCCGCGACGGCGACGGCCGCTTCAAACAAAAGTTCAGCGCCAAAGACGATTACGGCGTCACCAAAGGCCAAGTCACCATCGCCCTCGACCTCGCCGCAGTCCCCCGCATCTACGGCCTCAAGACCGAGCCCGAATCGATTCCCGCCGTGGTGCTCGACCTGCCGCTGCCTGTCAAAGGCAGCCGGGCCGAGATCGCCTCCACCCTCGTCGATGATCTCTCCGAATCGGTGCTGTCAAACCTGCCGGTCACCCTGACCTATGCCGCCACCGATGCCGCGGGCCAGACTGGCACCGCCGAACCTCTGCACCTGATCCTGCCCGGTAAACGCTTTTTCGACCCACTCGCCGATGCTCTGATCGAGATGCGCCGCAACATCCTGTGGTCACGCAGCAATGCGCCCGCCACGCTGGAAATCCTGAAAGCGGTGTCGAACCAGCCCGGCGACATCTTCCCCGATGACAAATCCTACACCCGCCTGAAAGCCGTGATTAAACGGCTGGATGCCGAGGCCGCAAGCCTCACCCCCAAAGCCCGCGACGAGATAGCCAAGGAACTTTGGGAGATTTCCCTGATGATCGAGGACGGCAAGCTGTCCAACGCCAAAGACCGTATGATGCGCGCGCAAGACCGCCTTGCCGAAGCCATCCGCAAAGGCGCCTCGCCCGAAGAAATCCAGAAACTGATGGACGAGCTGCGCGACGCCCTCGACGACTATATGGCCGAAGAAGCCAAGAAAAATCCGGCCGATCCCAACGACGAAACCTCGCCCCAACAGCAAGGGCCGTCGATCACCCAAGATCAGATCGACCAGATGCTGGATAAACTGCAAAAGCTGATGGAAGAAGGCAAAACTGCCGAAGCCGCCGAATTGATGAAGCAACTTCAAGAGCTTATGAACAGCATGAAGGTGCAGCAAGGCGACGGTCAAAGCGGCAAAGGCAGCCCCGGCAAGCAGGCGATGAAAGACCTTGGCGACACCCTGCGCGGCCAACAGGGCCTGTCCGACGACAGCTTCCGCGATCTGCAAGACGGCCAAGAAAGCCCCGGCCCCGACGGCAAAACCCTGTCGCAACGCCAACAAGAGCTGCGCGAGCGCCTGAACCAACTGCGCGACGGCGGCAAGCTGCCCGGTCAGGGCAGCGACAAAGGCAGCGATGGCAAACAGGCCCTCAATGATGCCGAACGCGCGATGAAAGACGCTGAAGACGCGCTGAAAGACGGCGATCTGCCCGGCGCTTTGGACAAACAAGCCGAAGCCATGGATAAAATGCGCCAAGGCATGCGCGATTTCGGCGATGCTCTGGCCGATCAGGAACGCCAGCGCGGCAGCACCCCCGATGGCACTGAACAGACCGAGGCTCCCGAAAGCGGCGGCCCGCGCAATCCGCTTGGCCCCGACAACGGCCTGCGCATCGGTTCCGACGGCAACCTGGCCGAGAACAAAGAGATCTACAAACGCGCGCAAGAATTGCTCGACCAGATTCGCAAACGCTCTGCCGATCAATCCCGCCCGGATCAGGAACGCAGCTATCTCAACCGCTTGCTTGACCTGTTCTAACCTGATTCTTTTCACGCCCCCCTTGTTTTCTCGGCCAAAACGGCGCATGTAGGCAGGGCGAAACGCTATCTATCGAACATCTGTCTCCTATACGGGCCTCAGTTATCGATTGCTACGACTGAGCCACGTCATCGCATACTGCGGATGGCACACCAAACTTAGGAGACACACGATGGCTAACGGCACCGTGAAATGGTTTAACGCCACCAAAGGCTTCGGCTTTATCGCCCCGGCAAACGGCAACAAAGACGTGTTCGTGCACATTTCCGCTATGGAACGCGCTGGCATCCGTCAACTGAATGACGGCCAAGCCGTGACCTTCGACATCGAAGCAGGCCGTGACGGCCGCGAGTCGGCGATCAACCTCGCTCTGGCATAAGCCAACCGCGCAGCCAGCCTGCGCAGTGAAATTTGAAACGGGGGTAGCGCAAGCTGCCCCCGTTTTGCTTTGCGCCACAAGCAGATCAGATCAAACCAAACGCAAAAGGCCCCACGCAACCGCAGGGCCTTTCACTCAAATTCGATTAAAATTTGCGTTCACATTGGCGCAAATATTCCACGGGTGGTCTGGAGGGTGTGAAACCCTCCAGGGCCAGCCCAGCAGGCTTAGGCTGCCAAAGCGTCCACTTCCGATTCACCCTTGGCAATCGCAGCTTCGGGGCCAAAAGCCATCGCGTCAGCCGCTGCGAATTGCACATCGGTGATGCCAAAAAAGCCCAGCATGTGGCGCACATAGCCCGAAGCAAAGTCAATTTCCGAGCCAATCTTGGTGCCGTCCGAGGTATAGGCCACGATCGCGCGCTTGCCGGTCAACAGGCCAACCGGGCCGGTTTCGGTGTAGTTGAAGGTCTCGCCTTTGCGGGCCAGCTGATCAATCCACGATTTCAACTGCGACGGCACGCCAAAGTTATACACTGGCAGCGCGATCACCAGCAGGTCAGCGGCTTTGACTTCGGCCAGCAGCGCATCGGCATAGGCCGCAGTGGCTTTTTGATCGTCATTGCGGGCATCCGCCGGGGTAAACATCGCGCCCAACCAAGCGCCGTCAATCGCGGCAACGCCAGCCGACAGGTCGCGGGTCACAACAGTTGCACCGGGGTTGGCCGCCAGAACACGGTCCATGATCCGGTCGGTCAGCCGACGCGACACCGCGCCAGCCGGTTTGATCGAAGATTCAACGCGCAGGATATTGGTCATTTTCAGGGTCCATTTCAGCATAAGGAGGAATTCTATGCACCCTAGATGCGCGCTTTCTCCTCTCTGCGCAATTAGAGGAATCGCACCTCCATTGCGCATCTATGCACAGAAATAGCCTGCACGGCACAACAGCGAAAACCCCCAGTCTTGGCGCAATCGTTAAGAAAGCCTAAAGCTGGCAGTGTAACCCATTGATTCCAAATACCCGAATATGGTCCCGAGTTGGGACCGTAGAAATTGCCCCCATAAAAAAAGGCCGCGCATCCCGCGCGGCCTTTCCAGATTTTCAAGCAATCGCTCCGGACGGCTTCAGCCCAAGGCAGGGTAATCCGTGTAGCCCTTTTCGCCCGGCGTATAGAAGGTGGCAGAATCCGGCGCAGCCAAGCTGGCCCCCGCCTGCATCCGCGCCACCAGATCCGGGTTGGCGATGAATGCCCGGCCAAATCCAACCAGATCCGCCGCGCCCGCATCGACCGCCGCCTGCGCCGAAGCCGCATCCACACTGCCGCCGACGATAAAGGTCCGCGGCCAGGCTGCTTTCAACTTGGCGCGGAACTCTGCCGGAATCGCCGGATTGCCCATCGCCGCGTGATCAACCAGATGCACATAGATCAAGCCGATCTCAGCAAGGCGCGCCATCAACGCCAGATAAGTCTCGTCCACCTCGGCATAGGCCGCCATCCCCGATGCCATCCCATAAGGCGAAATCCGCACCCCAACCTTATCGCCACCAATCGCCGCGACGACCTCTTGCGCAACCTCCAGCAAGAACCGCGACCGATTGGCCACCGATCCGCCCCAGCCATCCACGCGCTTGTTGGTATCGGGCGAGATGAACTGCTCCAGCAGATACCCGTTCGCCGCGTGCAGCTCGACCCCGTCAAACCCCGCAGCAATCGCATTTTTTGCGGCGGTGACAAACTCGGCCTTGGCTTGCTGAATATCCGCTTCGGTCATTTCCTGCGGCACCGGATAATCCTGCATGCCCGCAGCGTCGGTATACATCTGCCCCGCCAAAGCGATGGCCGAAGGCGCGACAATCTTCGCCCCCTCAGGCATGTTGCCGGCATGGCTGACCCGACCGGTATGCATGATCTGCGCGAAAATCTTCGCTCCCTTGGCATGCGCCGCCGCCGTCACCGGCGTCCAGCCCGCAACCTGCGCGTCATTCCACAGCCCCGGCGTGCGGGCATATCCACGGCCATTCGGGCTTGGCGCGGTGCCTTCGGTGACAATCAACCCAGCCGTGCCACGCTGGCCGTAATACTCCGCCATGATCGGCGTCGGCACCGCATCAACGTCAGCGCGCGAGCGGGTCATAGGGTTCATCACCACCCGGTTTTGCAAGGAATGGGGGCCCATTTTGGTAGGGGCAAAAATCGAAGCCGTCATGATGTCATATCCTTTGACAGAAATCTGAACTGAACAGTCTGGCTGATTTTCCCGCCAAGACAACGCCTGTTTCGGCCCTACCGCCTGTGCAACAATGCACGGGCGCAGGGGCTTGAAAGCCGCAGCTGCGCGCCCACAAGCTTGCTGGTTCTGCCCGTTCAATTGCGGGGCAAAAGTTAAGGCTTTATGAACAACCCCATCTTAAACCATTGATATATATAGACCCAAAGCCCTGCCCACGCGTGGACACTAGCCCCGCGTGCTGAAGAAATCGCTGATCGCACGTGCCATCGCCTCGGACACCCCCGGCACCGCCATCAGATCCGGCACCCCTGCCCGAGACACCGCCTTGGCAGATCCGAAATGCGCCAGCAAGGCCCGCTTCCTGACCGCGCCCACCCCCGGAATATCATCCAGCGGTGTGATCGAGACCTGCTTGGCCCGCTTCGCCCGATGCGCCCCATTCGCCCAGCGGTGCGCCTCATCCCGCAGCCTTTGGATGAAATACAGCACCGGATCATTGCGCTGCAACGCCTTCACCGGCATGCCCGTGCGGTAGAATTCTTCCTTGCCCGCGTCGCGATCAATCCCCTTGGCCACCCCCACCATCGCGATATCATCGACGCCAAGTTCCGCCAGAATCCCCGCGACAGCCGAAACCTGCCCAGCCCCGCCGTCGATCAACAGCAGGTCCGGCCAGCTTCCCGAACTCCGCTCGGGGTCTTCCTTCAACAGCCGCTCAAACCGCCGCGTCATCACCTCGCGCATCATGCCGAAATCGTCGGAATTCTTCCCCGCCGCCGATTTGATGTTAAACTTGCGATACTGCGATTTCAGGAAACCTTCCGCCCCCGCCACGATCATACCCCCAACCGCGTCAGATCCTTGAATGTGGGCGTTATCATAAACCTCGATCCGCGTGGGTGGCGCATCCAGATCAAACGCCTCGGCCAGCCCTGCCAACAACTTGTTCTGGGTCGAGCTTTCCGACATCTTCCGCGCCAGACTTTCGCGGGCATTCCTGACCGCGTTTTCCACCAACTCGGCCTTCTCACCCCGCTGCGGCACCGCGAGTTCCACCTTGCGCCCGGCCCGCTCGGACAAAAGGTCCGTCACCAGATCCTCATTCTCCACCGGATGCGACAACAGGATCAGCCGGGGCGGTTCCTTATCGTCGTAAAACTGCGCAACGAAGGCTTCCAAAATCTCGGCCTCATCCGCCCCCGCCCCGGTGCGCGGATAGAAGTCACGGTTGCCCCAGCTTTGATTGGCGCGGATGAAGAACACCTGCACGCACGCCTGCCCGGCATCAAGATGCAGGGCGATCACATCCGCCTCGGCCACCCCCGCCGGGTTGATCCCCTGCGATTGCTGCACCTGAGTCAGCGCCTTGATCCGATCCCGCAACGCCGCGGCGCGCTCAAATTCCATCGCTTCCGAGGCGATATTCATTTCCGCCGCCAAGTTCGATTGAACAGTCGTGGTCTTGCCCTGCAAAAACCGCTCGGCATCCGCCACCAAGGTCGCATAGCCCGGCCCATCAATCCGCCCGGTGCAAGGTGCTGCACAGCGCTTGATCTGATACTGCAGACAAGGCCGGGTGCGGCTGTCGAACATCGAATCCGAACAGTTGCGCAGCAGGAATACCTTTTGCAGCTGGTTCAGCGTGCGATTGACCGCCCCAGCAGAGGCAAACGGTCCGAAATAGCTGCCCTTTTCGCTGCGCTTGCCGCGATGCTTTTTCAACTGCGGGAACGGATGCTCGGTGCTTATCAGAATATTCGGAAAGCTTTTGTCGTCGCGCAGCAGCACGTTATAGCGTGGCTTCAACTGCTTGATCAGGTTCTGCTCTAGCAGCAAAGCCTCGGTTTCCGTCCGCGTGGTCAGAAACATCATCGAGACGGTTTCCGAAATCATCCGCGCGATCCGGCCAGAGTGCCCCGAAGGTCGGGCATAGTTCGACACCCGCGCCCGCAAATTCCGCGCCTTGCCAACGTAAAGCACCTCGGACGCCGCGTTCAGCATGCGGTAGACGCCGGGGCTGCCGTCCAGCGTTTTCAGGTAATCCTGAATAAGGTCGTGCCCGGTCAAGCCGACCTCGGTAAGGCTGATCTCAGTCATACGAAAACACCCCCCGAAGATTCGTCGATTCTACACGCTAGCTGCAATGATAAATGGGGCAGGACAAGAGCAAAGCTATCCCCGATTTCTGTGGATAACATTGCGGAGAAGATTTCAGAACCGCCAAATTTCCCTTGTTTTTGGCCCCATTCGCCGAATTGCCTATTTTTTAGGCGAAATAATAAGCCACTGAAAACAAACGAAAGATTTATTAACCCTTGGCAAATCCCTGATAAATCAGAACTTTTTGTAACGCACCTGTGAAGGCATTGCAAAAAGTGGACAACTTTCAAGCGAGGCGAATTTTCGCCTAGTCAAAATCCATCACATCCGGGGTTTTCCAAGCCAGATGCTGGCCGCCATCAACAGAGATCATTTGCCCTGTCACCGCCACTGAATCGAGAAAAAACCCTAGCGCCGCAGTGATATCGGCAGGATTTGAGCCGCGTTTCAGAATGGTTGCCGCGCGCTGCTGACTGAAACTTTCATCGCTTTGTCGGATGCCTTGCAGCGTTGGCCCCGGCCCGATGCCATTCACCCGCACCCGCGGCGCCAGATCCTGCGCCGCTGTCCGCGTCAGGGCCCAAAGCCCCATCTTGGCCAAAGTGTAAGAGATAAACTGCGGAGTCAGCTTATGCACCCGCTGATCCAGCATGTTCAGCACCATACCGCAGGCCACCGGTTCGCCATGATAGTCCAGCACTGGCGGCGGCACCTGCGCTGCAAAGGCCTGCGTCAGCACAAACGGCGCGCGCAGGTTGCTTTCCATATGGCGATCCCAGCTTTTGCGGGTCGCCGTCGCGACAGAGTCATTCTCAAAGATCGAAGCATTGTTGATCAGCACCGTCAGCGGCCCGCCCAAACCCTGTACCGCCATCGGCACCAGCTTTTCCACCTGCGTTTCAATCAACAGATCGGCCCGCAAAGCCACCGCCTTGCGCCCCATCGCGGTGATCTCTTTCGCCACGGCCTCGGCCTCTTTGCGCGAGCTTGCATAATGCACGGCCACATCATAGCCGCGCCGCGCCAGATACAGCGCCATCTCGCGGCCCAGCCGTTTGCCCGCCCCTGTCACCAATGCCCGCATTGTCACCCCTTTTTGCAATCGCAGCCCTTCGAGCCGATCACATAGCGCCCGCAGCGCTTGCAGGTAGCAGGATTTGCCAAGCCCAGCCGCTTTTTTACCGAATAGCCAAGTTTGCCGGGAAATAATGCGTTGCCGACCATGCCAATGGCGACCATGACCAACAGAAAGAC
Organism: Cypionkella aquatica; assembly: GCF_030161095.1. Classification (GTDB taxonomy): domain Bacteria; phylum Pseudomonadota; class Alphaproteobacteria; order Rhodobacterales; family Rhodobacteraceae; genus Cypionkella; species Cypionkella aquatica. The sequence goes on along the minus strand of NZ_BSPP01000002.1, from coordinate 267,459 downwards.
GATGACGGCTTTGATCATTCTACAATCCGTATCGCGCCCAAAGCGCGCGTTCTTCGACCGATGCCAGCGCATCTTCGGCTATATTCAGGCCAAACCGGGCCAGCAACCCGCGCTTTTGCCCCAGCGGCACCAGCTTTACCTTGTCGCCATACAGCGACTTAAGTTTGGGGACCAGATGCGCCACTCCGTCGGTCAGCCCCAGATCAACAGACCGCTGCCCCACCCAAATATCGGCGTTAAACAGATCAGCATCGGCCAATCGGCTGCCGCGTCGCGCTTTCACATGCGCAATGAACGCCTCGTGAATGGGCGCCTGCAAAGCCTTCAACCGCTCTACATCCTCGGGTTTTTGCGGCAGAAACGGATCGGCAAAGCTTTTCTGCGTGCCAGCGGCGACCACCCGCCGCTCCACTCCCTGCTTGGCCATCAGCTCGGGAAAGCCAAAGCTGGCGAAAATCACGCCGATTGACCCCACAATCGACGACGGATCGACCCAGATCTGATCCGCCGCACAGGCCAGCCAATAGCCGCCCGAGGCTGCGACATCCTCGACAAAGGCATGCACGGGGACAGATTTCTCCTCCGCCAACCGCCGCACACGCGCCGCGATCAGGCTCGATTGCACTGGCGACCCGCCCGGAGAATTCACCACCAGCGCCACCGCCGCAGGCTTCATCTTGAAGGCTTTTTCGATGATCGCGGCCAGCCCCGCATCACTCAGCGCATTGCGCCCGCCGCCAATTGTCCCCGCCAACCGGATCACCGGAACGACAGGGGATTTCTTCACAAAGGGGATAAATTTCATCATCCCGCAAAGCTAAGCGCTCCCCCCTCAAAGCACAACGCTAGCCATTCACATTGGCCCAAATACTCGCCCGCGGATCCGTCAACCCAACCCTTGCGCATCACGCCATTCCCCGCCACCCTGCCCGAATGATCGACAAGCTGGAAATGTTCATCGCGCTTGCCAACGAGCGCCACTTTGGCCGCGCGGCCGAGGTTTGTCGCGTCACGCAACCCAGCCTGTCGTCGGCCATCCGCCAGTTGGAAGATCAGTTGGGCGTGCAACTGGTGTTCCGCGGCTCGCGGTTTCAGGGTCTGACCCCGGAGGGCCAGCGCGTGCTGGATTGGGCGCGCCGCATCGTCGGCGACATGCGCGCGCTGAAGGACGAGATGCGCACGGTTCATTCGGGTCTGTCGGGCAATCTGCGCATCGGCGTGATCCCCACAGCTTTGCCGATGGTCGCCGATCTGACCGCGCCCTTCACCGCCCGTCATCCGAACATGCGCGTCACTTTGCTATCGCGAACCTCGGCCGAAATCCTTGCGGGCATCGAAAGTCTGGAACTCGATGCTGGCCTGACCTATCTCGACAACGAACCCCTTGGTCGCGTCACTCAAACCCCACTTTACACCGAATTCTACCGCTATCTCTGCGCGCCCAATTCACCGCTGGCCGATCGTGCACAAGTGACGTGGAGCGAACTGATCCATGAACCCCTGTGCCTTTTGACCTCTGACATGCAGAACCGCCGCATCGTCAATCAGCATCTGGCCGAAGTCGGCGTGCGAATTTCGCCAACCGTAGAATCCAATTCGAGTATTGCCTTGGTGGCGCATGTGAAATCCGGGCTTTGGGCCTCGGTGGTGCCGATGAAACTGGCCGAGATGTTCACAGGCCAGGGCCTGAAAGCGATCCCGATTGTCGAGCCAGAGGCCGAGCATCTGGTCGGCCTGATCACCGCCAAGCGGGATCCGCAAACCCCTGTTCTGCAAGCGCTTATGGACGAGGCCGCAAAGCTGGCGGCCCGCCTGCGCCAATAGGCTATGCCTATTGAACAACGATATATCCATATTGATTTCGCTATCAAACGGCGTATCACAGGCCCCAAGCTACCAAAGGGCCGCCATATGCTTGATTCCGCCGATATCACCACCCGGGTTGAGGAAATCCTGAACACTCACAAAGGGATGGAGGGTTCTCTGCTTCCGATCCTGCATGCGATTCAGGCCGAATTTGGTTATGTGCCGCAAGCGGCGTTGCCGATCATCGCGCAGGATCTGAGCCTGTCGAAGGCCGAAGTGCATGGCGTGATGAGCTTTTATCACGATTTCCGCGAGCATCCTGCGGGCAAGCATGTGCTGAAACTCTGCCGCGCCGAAAGCTGTCAGTCGATGGGGGCAGATCGTGTCGCCGCCCATGCGCAAAAGGCTCTGGGCATCGAATGGCATGAAACGACCAAAGACGGCAATGTGACGCTGGAGCCGATTTTCTGCCTTGGCCTGTGCGCCTGCGGCCCGGCTGCGATTGTCGATGGCAAGCTGGTGGGCCGGGTCGATGAAGCCCGGATTGACGCGATCATTGGGGGTCTGAAATGAAGATTTACCTGCCCCTTGATAGCGCCGCCGTAGCGCTTGGTGCTGATGAAATTGCTGAGTCGCTGATGTTCCAAGCCAAAGCGCGCGGTGTAAACCTAACGCTTGTTCGCAATGGCTCGCATGGCATGGTCTGGCTGGAGCCGATGGCCGAAATCGTCACCGATGCAGGTCGCATGGCATTCGGCCCGCTGACATTAAGCGATGTGCCTGCGCTGTTCGGCGATCTGGCTTCGCATCCGAAGGCTTTGGGAAAAACCGAAGACTTACCGTGGCTTAAGGCCCAAACCCGGCTGACCTTCGCGCGTGTTGGCGTGATCGACCCGTTGTCGCTTGATGATTACAAGGCCCACGGCGGGCTGGCCGGCCTGACGCTGGCGCTTGGCATGGATAAAGCTGGCATCGTTGCCGAAGTCACCAATTCCGGCCTGCGCGGTCGTGGCGGTGCGGGCTTTCCGACGGGCATTAAGTGGAAAACCGTGTCCGAGGCTGTGGCGGATCGCAAGTACATCGTCTGCAACGCGGATGAAGGCGATAGCGCCACCTTCGCCGACCGCATGCTGATGGAAGGCGACCCCTTCACTCTGATCGAAGGCATGATCATCGCAGGCCTTGCCACCGGGGCCACCAAGGGATTTGTGTATATCCGTTCAGAATACCCGATTGCCATTGAAGTGATGCAAAAGGCGGTGAAAATTGCCACCGATGCAGGCGTGCTGGGGGCTTCGGTTTTGGGCTCGGCCAACGCGTTCAACATCGAAATTCGTGTTGGTGCCGGGGCTTATGTTTGTGGCGAGGAAACCAGCCTGCTGAACTCGCTTGAAGGTAAACGGGGTGTTGTGCGCGCCAAGCCGCCGCTGCCCGCGCTGCAAGGCTTCATGGCGAAACCAACCGTGGTGAACAACGTGATTTCGCTGGCCTCGGTGCCGGTGATTTTCGAGAAAGGCGCCGCGTTCTACAAGGACTTCGGCCTTGGCCGTTCGCGGGGCACCATCCCGTTGCAGATCGCCGGAAACGTCAAGCACGGCGGCCTGTTTGAGATCGCCTTTGGCCTGACCTTGGGCGAAATTGTTGATAAAATTGCGGGCGGTAGCGCCTCGGGTCGCCCGGTCAAGGCGGTGCAGGTTGGCGGCCCCTTGGGTGCCTATTTCCCGCGCGCTTTGTTCGACACGCCATTCGGATACGAAGAATTCGCGGGCAAGGATGGCTTGATCGGCCACGCTGGCCTGACGGTGTTTGACGACTCTGCCGACATGCTGAAACAGGCACGCTTCGCGATGGAATTCTGCGCGATTGAATCCTGTGGCAAATGCACACCCTGCCGCATTGGTGCTGTGCGCGGCGTTGAAACCGTGGACCGGATTGCCAAGGGTGACGCCTCGGCAATCCCGCTGCTGACCGACCTGTGCAACACGATGAAGTCCGGTTCGCTTTGCGCCTTGGGCGGCTTCACGCCTTACCCGGTGATGTCCGCGCTGACCCACTTTCCCGATGATTTCGCCCCTATGAAGGAAGCCGCCGAATGAAAGACTTCATCATCCCGGATCGCGATTTCGGCACCCCTGCCGCGAAAAGCAAACAAATGGTCACATTGACCATCGACGGCTTTGACATCACCGTGCCAGAAGGCACCAGCATCATGCGCGCCGCCGCAGAAATCGGCATTTCGGTGCCAAAACTCTGCGCCACCGACAGCATCGACGCTTTCGGCTCGTGCCGCCTGTGCCTTGTTGAAATCGAAGGCCGCAACGGTACTCCGGCCTCTTGCACCACCCCGGTCGCCCCCGGCCTGAAAGTCCACACTCAGAACGCCAAACTGAAGCAACTGCGGCGTGGCGTGATGGAGCTCTATATCTCGGACCACCCGCTGGATTGTTTGACCTGCTCGGCCAATGGCGATTGCGAGTTGCAGGATATGGCGGGCGCGGTCGGTCTGCGCGACGTGCGGTACGAGGCGATCGACACCCATTTCAAAGCCAAAGACACCTCCGGCATCGCCAACCCGAACTACATTCCGCGCGACGATTCCAACCCGTATTTCAGCTATGATCCGCAAAAATGCATCGTCTGCTCGCGCTGCGTCCGCGCCTGCGAGGAAGTTCAGGGCACCTTCGCTTTGACCATCGAAGGCCGTGGTTTTGATAGCCGCGTGTCTTTCGGTGCGAAAACCGACACCGCTTTGTCGTCCGATTGCGTATCCTGCGGCGCTTGCGTGCAGGCCTGCCCGACCGCAACCTTGCAAGAAAAGTCGATCATCGAAATCGGCACGCCTGAACGCTCTGTCATCACCACCTGCGCCTATTGCGGCGTCGGTTGCAGCTTCAAAGCTGAAATGCGCGGCGACGAATTGGTGCGCATGGTGCCCTACAAACACGGCAAGGCCAACCGTGGCCATTCCTGCGTCAAAGGCCGCTTTGCCTACGGTTACGCGTCGCACAAAGACCGCATCCTGAACCCGATGATCCGCGACAGCATCAACGATCCGTGGCAGGAAGTGTCCTGGGATGAGGCGATGGACTTCACCGCCAATCGGATGAAGGGCATTATCGAAAAGCACGGTCGCCATTCGGTCGGCGTGATCACCTCGTCGCGCTGCACCAATGAAGAAGCTTACCTCGTTCAAAAACTGACCCGCGCCGTGTTTATGAACAACAATACGGATACCTGCGCCCGCGTTTGCCATTCGCCCACCGGCTATGGTCTGGGGCAAACTCTAGGCACCAGTGCTGGCACGCAAGACTTTGATTCGGTGGAAGAAACCGATGTGGTGATCGTGATCGGCGCGAACCCGGTTTCCGGCCACCCTGTCTTTGCCAGCCGTTTGAAAAAGCGGCTGCGTCAGGGTGCCAAGCTGATCGTGATTGACCCGCGCCGCACCGAAATGGTCGAAGCGCCGCATGTCAAAGCCGAACATCACCTCGCTTTGACCCCCGGCACCAACGTCGCCATCGTCACGGCTTTGGCGCATGTGATCGTGACCGAAGGCCTGTTCGATGCCCAGTTCATCCAAGACCGCTGCGATTGGGATGAATTCCAGGACTACGCCGAATTCGTCAGCCAACCGCAAAACTCGCCGGAATCCGTGGCCCTGCTGACCGGCGTTCCCGCTGCTGAAGTGCGTGCTGCGGCGCGGCTGTTTGCCAAGGGCGGCAACGGCTCGATCTACTACGGCCTCGGCGTGACCGAACATTCCCAAGGGTCGACCACCGTGATCGGCATTGCTAACTTGGCGATGATGACTGGCAACATTGGCCGCCCCGGTGTGGGCGTGAACCCGTTGCGCGGGCAGAACAACGTGCAAGGCTCCTGTGATATGGGCTCTTTCCCGCATGAATTGCCGGGCTATCGCCATGTCAAAGGTGAAGGCGTGCGCGACATTTTCGAGAAGGCTTGGGGCGTCAAGATTGATGACGAACCGGGGCTTCGCATCCCGAACATGCTGGATGCAGCGGTCGAGGGCACCTTCAAGGGTCTGTATTGCCAAGGCGAAGACATCCTGCAATCCGACCCCGACACCAAACACGTCGCAGCGGGCCTTGCCGCGATGGAATGTGTGATCGTCCACGATCTGTTCCTGAATGAAACCGCGAATTACGCGCATGTGTTCCTGCCCGGCTCCACCTTCCTCGAAAAGGACGGCACATTCACCAATGCCGAGCGCCGCATCAACCGCGTCCGCAAAGTGATGGCCCCGCGCAATGGCTATGCCGATTGGGAGATCACCCAGATGCTCGCCAATGCGATGGGTGCTGCTTGGTCCTACACGCATCCCACGCAAATCATGGACGAAATCGCCATGACCACGCCGTCTTTCGCGGGCGTAAACTATGAAAAGCTGGAAACGATGGGCTCGATCCAATGGCCTTGCAACGACGCCGCCCCGGAAGGCACGCCGCTGATGCATGTCGAGGCTTTCGTGCGCGGCAAGGGCAAATTCATCAACACCGAATATGTCGCGACGGATGAGAAAACCGGCCCGCGCTTCCCGCTTTTGCTGACCACGGGCCGTATCCTGTCGCAATACAACGTCGGTGCGCAAACCCGCCGCACCGGCAACGTCGCTTGGCATGCCGAAGATGTGCTGGAAATCCACCCGCATGACGCCGAAGTGCGCGGCGTCAAGGATGGCGACTTTGTCCGTCTGGCATCCCGCTCGGGTGACACAACCCTGCGCGCCACGATCACCGACAAGGTTAATCCGGGCGTGGTTTACACCACCTTCCACCACCCCGACACGCAGGCCAACGTGATCACCACCGATTTCTCGGATTGGGCCACCAACTGCCCCGAATACAAGGTCACCGCTGTGCAAGTCTCGCCCAGCAACGGCCCGTCGGAATGGCAAGAGGAATACAACGCCCAAGCCGCGATGTCGCGCCGCATCGCAGCAGCCGAGTGATGCAAACCCACCGCCCTTTGCCGCGCCTGATCTTCGGATCGGGCGCGGGCACCGCCAGCCGAGAGCTGCCGGAAGAAGTCGCGGTGGCTTTGTCGTTCAATGGATCGACCCAAGCGGTGATGATGGCCTCGCCGTCTGATCTCGTGGATTTCGCCTATGGCTTCGCACTGACCGAAGGCATCGCAAAACCTAAAGAAATTCAAAGTGTTGAGGTGGTCGAAACCCCGCTCGGCCTTGACGTTCAAATCTGGCTGGAAGCTCAGGCCGAAGCCCGTCTGGCCAAGCGTCGCCGCACCATGGCGGGCCCAGTGGGTTGCGGCTTGTGCGGTATCGACAGCCTGGAAGAAGCCACGCGGGTGATGCAGCCCGTACCGAAAACCAGCTTCCGCATGGCCCCGTCTGCGATTATGGCCGCCATCGCCGCCCTGCCCGCAGCCCAGCCGCTGCACGACACGACCCGCGCGGTCCATGCTGCGGGTTACTTCAGCGACAAACTGTTGGCCGTGCGCGAAGATGTTGGCCGCCACAATGCGCTCGATAAGCTTTGCGGCCATCTGATCCGCAATCCGCATCCCACCGGGGCGATCATTCTGACCAGCCGGGTTTCCATCGACATGGTGCAGAAGGTTGCCGCCCTTGGCGCCCCGATGCTGATTGCCGTTTCTGCCCCCACCGCCCACGCCGTTCACCTCGCCGATCAGGCTGGCATCACCCTGATCGCCCTCGCCCGTCCAGATCGGTTTGAGGCCTACACCCACACCGACCGCATTTCGCAGGAGACCGCCCATGTCGCTTAATGACACCCATGCAGGCCCGCACGCCAAGCTGATCTATATGGCCAACCAGATCGCTAAGTTCATGGAATCAAAGCCACATGCCGAAGGTCTGACGCTGCTGGCATCGCATATCAACGATTTCTGGGAACCCCGGATGCGCCGCCATCTGTTCGAGGTTCTCGATGCTGGCGGCACTGGCCTGCGCCCGTTGGTGCTGGAAGCGGCAGCCACCATCAAGCGCCCCGCCATCGCGGCCTGACCTCAGTTTCTGCACGGGCGCCGCGCACCCCTTGCAAACGAAGGCTTGAGCCACAAGGCGCTTTATCCTAGGCTTGATGAAAGCCTGACGGTGCTGTGCGCTGCCGGGCCATTTTATGAAGTTATTTTGACCGGAGACGTTTCATGCGAAATGTCATTGTTCGACCAGGATCGTCCGGGCAATCTGTCCGCGAATTGCAATTGGCACTGAACAATCGACTGAACCCTTCGCCGAATTTGATCGTGAACGGCCTTTATACCCCGCAGACCGAGCGTGCCGTTGTCGCGTTTCAGCGTTCTAACTGGTTGGAAATGGACGGGATCGCAGGCCCTTGCACCTTGGATGCACTGCATGGTCGCGAAACTTCGCCGGTTATTTTACACAACGTGCCCTATATCAGCCAACCCACACCCACCACATGCTGGGCTGCTGCGACGGCGATGCTGACACGGGTTTCCATCCAATCCATTCGCATGACCACACCCACCCGGCTGCTTGCCGCCGACGGTTCATTGCTGAACGAAAGTGAGCGCGGCCAGCGGCTTGAGGTGCATCAGACCTTTGCGCGCCTGCATCGCCTGCGCTACCAACCGCCGCAAAGCTGGCCGGTTTCGGTGTTGATCGGTTTGCTGCGTCATGGCCCGATCATGCTGGAATTGCTGCATAATCCAGCCAGCTTCAACCGTGGCACAGGCTCCTCCGGCCATTACGTCGTGATCGTCGGCGCGCGCGGATCGCATGCCGACGATGGCAGCACCACGACACTGCGGATCTATGACCCAGACGATAGCAGTGGCGAGGGCATCTATTCGGTGGTCTATGGCTCGATGTTGCGGCGGGTGCCGCTGGCGACCTTTGGCATGTTCACGCAATAGGCAGCCAGCAGACCGCCGCAGTGAAATCCGCGTCTTCTGCGGCATCGCCTTTGATCTGAAAGCCTGCGTCAAATGGCGAGACATCACTGCAAAATTCGGCGTTAAAGCCTTGATCTTGCCAGTTAATCCGCAGCATCTGAAAATCGAACAAACGCCGCGACACTGCGTATTGCGCCTTGTAGGCCGCCTCTTTTGCAACAAAAATCCGCAGAACCTGCAAGCCATGCTGCGCAGCGGGAAGTGCAGCAAGCTGCAGCATTTCTTCGGGCCGCAGAATGGTCGGCCACAGATCAGGCGGCAGCGCCTTCAGCGGCTCTACATCCAAGCCAAGCCCCAGATAGGCCCTGCTATGCGCCATAACTGCCAGACAGGCCCCCGCGCAATGGCTGATGCTGCCCGTCACCGCATCCGGCCAAATCGGCGAGCGATCAGCGTCCATCGGAATTGCTGCACCAGCAAAGCCCAAAGCCCGCAAAGCCCGCCGCGCCGCGTCCCGCCCCGCAGAAAACTCTGCCAAGCGTGCAGGAACAGCACCCGGCACCGCTTCACCCGGCCACAGCACGGGCGCTGCACCCGCTTCGGCGAGCACCACGCCCTCCGGCAAAACCGCGCGAAGCCGCTCTGCGATGTCAGCCATTCACCTGACCGCGCATCGCACGACGCCGCGCCATGGCATCAGCACGCGCATCGGCACGATCCGACATCACAGCAGGCGCGGCTTTTGGCCGATCATCCAGATGCGCCGCCAAAGCCTGCAGCACCGGGAACCGGAAAATGTCAGTGATCGACAGCTTTGCCGCGCCAAGGCTTTCCCTGATCTCACGATGCACCTGCACTGCCAGCAGCGAATGGCCACCCAGAGCAAAGAAATTATCCTTGGAGCCTACCTTCGCCACGCCCAAAACCCGCGCCCAAATCGCAGCGATCTGCGTTTCAATATCCGAGGTTGGGGCAACAAAGCTTTGCACTTCCAATGGCTTCGCGCTTGGCGCTGGCAGTGCCTTGCGATCAACCTTGCGGTTGGGTGTCAATGGAAAGCTGTCCAGCCCAACAAAATGCGCGGGTATCATATGCTCGGGCAAGGCATCGGCCAGACTGGTGCGCAGATCAGCCTCTGCCCATTGCCCAGTCAGATAGGCCACCAACCGCAGATCGCCGGGGTTGTCCTCGCGCGCCATCACCACAGCTTGCTTGATGCCCGCCTGCGCCTCCAGCACTGATTCAATCTCGCCCAACTCTATCCGGTAACCGCGCAGTTTGACCTGATGGTCAGTGCGCCCCAGAAAATCAAGCTTGCCATCATTGCGCCAGCGCACCAGATCGCCAGTCCGATACATCCGCGCACCCCAGGCACTGGCCCGATCAGCGGTGACAAAACTATCGTTCACAAACCGCTCAGCCGTCAGGTCCGGGCGTTGCCAATAGCCGCGCGTGACGCCATCGCCGCCAATCCACAACTCCCCCGCGACACCGGGCGCGACCGGAGTCATAGCGCTATCCAGCACATAGACCTGCTGGTTCGCCAAGGGTTTGCCGATGTTGCACACCCCCTCCACATCGCCCACCTCTTCAACCGAAGACCAGATCGTGGTCTCGGTCGGGCCATACATGTTCAGCACCCGCGCCGAAGTCGCGCTGCGCAGATCGGCGATCAGGGCGCTTGGCAATGCTTCACCGCCCAGCATCACGGTTTTTACACCAGACAGCGCCATACGTGAATCGTCGTTCAGAGCGATCATGCGCGCCATCGACGGCGTACATTGCAGATGACTTACGCCATGCCGCAAAATCTGCGCCGCGATTGAAAAATCATCCGCCGCAACGCCGCCCATATTGGCGCGCTTGACCACCTCGGCCAGCGGCTTCAGCCCCGCCATCACCAAATCTGGTGCGATGCCAAAGTCGATCAGACAGGCCACTTCGCCAACACCGATCCGCTTCAATTGTTCCACCCGCGCCAGCGCATCGTCAACCGTGCCGAACAGGCCAGAATCCTCAAAATAGCGTTGAAATGCAAAATCGAGGATCGCCTCGGTCTCTTCCCCACTCAGCGATTGCAGGTCGATCTGCATCGGGTTTGACACGCCCTGCGGCTTTTTGAACGCCGGGAAAGCCCAGGCATATTGCTTGATCAAAGCCGCAGCCGAGCGCAGGTACTCCTTCATCGGCCCCCGCGCCACTTCGCGTGCAGCATCACGATCCTGCGCGATATAGCTGTGCAGCATCAGCGTCACCACATGCTTTGCCGGGTCATGCCCGGCATCGCGAAGCGCTTGATGATAAAGCTTAATCTTGCCGCCAACCTCTTCCACAGACTGGCCCAGCAGATGGGTCAGCACATTGGCCCCAATCGCCCCCGCCTCGCGCCATGTCTCTGGATTGCCCGCCGTCGTCACCCACAAAGGCAGCTCTTTCGACACAGGGCGCGGCTGGCTGATCAACTCGAACACACCGCCATCCGCCGTCGGAAAGCCAACCTTTTCGCCCCGCCACAACCGGCGCACCTGATCGGCTGCGGCAAACATCGCGGCCTTGTTGTTGGGCGGCGTGTTTTCGGGGCGCAGCACGAAATCATCCGGGTGCCAACCCGAAGCCACTGCCACCCCGGCGCGGCCATTGGTCAGGTTGTCGATCACCGCCCATTCTTCAGCAATCCGCGCCGGATGGTGCAGCGGCATCACGCAAGATCCCGCCCGCACGCCGATATTCTGCGTCACCGCAGCCACCGCAGCACCCGTCACCGATGGGTTCGGATAGGGGCCGCCAAAGGCGTGAAAATGCCGCTCGGGCGTCCAGACCGCGCAAAACCCATGGCTGTCGGCAAACTTTGCGCCTTCAAGCAGCAGCTCATATTTCTTCGGACCAGCGCCGTCGTCATTGCCCCAATAATACAGCGAGAAATCCATGTTCTGCGCCGACGTGATCGCCCCGCCCGACACCAAGGCGCGGTTCTCATCGCTGGTCAGCACCACTTTGAAACCGCGCGCCAAGGTCCAGAACAGTTCCAGCACCGAAATATCGAACGAAAGAGAGGTAACGGCCAGCCAAACCCCCGCCTCTGGACCGATGCGCTGATCCATGCCGGTGAAGAAATTGGCGACATTGCGATGTTCCACCATCACGCCCTTTGGCCGACCGGTAGAGCCCGAGGTATAGATCATATAGGCCAAATCGGCCGAGGTGACCCCAGATATAGGGTTATCATCGCGCGCCAAACTCAAACGCGTGTCGCTATCAAGGCATAGAACCTGTGCCTGATGCTGCGGCAATCCAGCGGCGATATCGCTTTGGGTGACGATCACCGGGCAGGCGGAATCCTCAATATACAAGGCGATGCGATCAGCGGGATAGGCCGGGTCCATCGGCACATACGCCCCGCCCGCCTTTAAAATGGCCAAAGCCCCGATCAACAAATCAAGGCTGCGATGCGCGCAAAGCCCGACCAAGGTGCCCGGACGCACGCCCATTTCGATCAACACATGCGCCGCCTGATTGGCGCGCGCGTTCAGCGCAGCATAGCTGAGGCTATCGTCGTTGCAGACCAAAGCCACCGCATCGGGGGTGCGCAGCGCCTGTGCTTCAAAGGCCTGATGCACGCAAAGGCTTGAATCGTAATCAGTTTTTGTCTGGTTCCAGCCATGCAAAACCTGATCACGCTCGGCATCCGTCAGGGTCGATATGCTGGAAATCGGTGCATCCCCCTGCGCAGCAGTCAGGGCCGCAACTAGATGGCCGATGCGCGCGGCATAGCTCTGCGCCTCGGCCAAGTGCAGGCGGGCCGCGTCGAAATGCAGCGCGCTTGGGGTCAGCGTCACCACTGTCCCCGCAATCGGCCCCGCGTCAGCAACGCCAATCTGCGGACAATGCAGGCCAGCCAGACTGACATCGCGAGTCATCAGATCAAGCGCAAAGCCAGATGTCGAACCCAGATCCAAGGCCGCGCGCGCCTCTGTCACGCTGCCCGCGATGGCCACATGCAAAGGCCGCCAATCCGCGACATAGCCCGCGACGCCTTGCGCGGCCTGCGCCAGATCGACACCACCTGCGCCATTTGCCAAAGCGGCGGCCAATGCAAGATCGGCCAAGCCGCCCGACAGCGGCAGGCTTTGCCATTGCGCCGCATCAGCACTGGCATGGCCAATCGCGGCGGGGTTCATTGATTTCAATGCCTTACGCAACGCAGGTTCAGCCAAAGCAAGGCTCTGCCCCAGTGCGGTCAGCCCCTCAACCTGCGCCAAAATCACTTTGCCGTGCAGGGCGGACGCGGCAACAGCCAGCCCCTTTTCCTGACAGCTTAACCGCATCAGGCGCACCGCACCCGCACCACAAGCCACCACCAACCCCGCGTCGTCTGCCTGCAAAATCTGACCAACCGGCCCTGCACCCTCAGCAATCTCAGCCGCGCCGACATTCACAACACGGTCTGCAAAAGCGATTTTCGCCGTGGTCAGCGGGTTCCAGTAGCGGCCATGATCCAAGCCCCGAACAAGGCGCACCACCGCCTCGGCGCTTTGTGAAAAATCAATCCGCCCCATATCTTTCGGGCGATCACTGCGCAGAAACAGGCTGCGCTGCGACAGATCCTGCGGCTTGCGCTGCAAGATGCCGCTTTCCAACTGTGCCAAAACGCTGGGAAAACTTTCCATCGCAGCTTCAAAACAGCGGGTGTTCAACGTCAGCGCGGTATCTTCGGCGGCAATGTCAAAGCTGCGGCTTTCCAGCACGTCACCCTCATCCACACCGCCTTCGATCACATGCCATGAAATCCCGTGCTGCGTTTCACCCGCCAGAATGGCCCAGACCGGCGCGTTCAGCCCGGCATAGCGCGGCAGCGGGCCATCGTGAAAATTCACCCCAGCCCGCGCCAGCGCCAGCACCGGCGCCGCAATCACCGACAGGTTGGCAATCGACAGCAGCCAATCGACCTTTTCGCCCAGCCGTTCCGCCAAATCCGCGCCATAAGCTTCAACCCGCAATCCGCGACTTTGCGCCCACTGCCGCACATCCTGGTTGCGCGTCACCACCGCCGCCAACCGATGTCCGCGCGCCAGAATAGCCTCGCCGCACTGGCGGGTCAGGGTTTCATTGCCGATCAGATAGGCGGAAAACTGGGTCATATGAGTCCTTACCCCTCAACCGAGGGTCGTGATTGGGCGGTGTTTCTGGGCTTGGCAAAGATCGCGCGCAAAGCATGGCGCGCAAGGTCGGTCAAATAGAATGGCGGATCGCCACGGTCTTTGCGCTGGATCAACAGGCGTGCCCGCCACAAAAGACCGGCCACAAGCACCGAAAAAGTCGCCGCCGCGCTATAGGCAACCCCATGATTTTTCGTGAAATAATGCAATCGACTGTCCAACCAAAAGCTGGGGATCCTCTGCCACTCCCGCATCCCGGTCGAGACAGAGCCAATATGCATCACCCGGCTTTCCACCACATAATCGGTCGGAAATCCCGCAAGGGCGGCACGGCGGCACAGATCGGTTTCCTCAAAATACAGGAAAAACTGCTCATCAAACAGGCCGATCTGCTGCAGCACAGACATCCGCATCATCAAACTGGCACCCGCCAGCCAATCCACCCGCCCGGTCACCTGCGGAATCGGCTGCGCCACAACAAAGCGGTTCAGCGCCCGGCTGACCGGGCCAAACCGCAACTGCCCCTCAAACTCCGACGCGATGGACGGAAACCGAAACGCCGTGCGATGCGCCGCGCCATCGTCGCCATAGATAAAGCTGCCCGCGAATCCCACCGTCGGATTTGCCTGCAAATGCAACAGCAAAGCCCGGATCGCATCCGGTTCAGGAAACGCATCCGAGTTCAGAATATAGACAAAATCCGGTGTCGAGCCATCGGGCATCCCCGCCCTGATGCCAAAGTTATTACCCGCCCCAAAGCCACCGTTATGCCCCGATTGCAGCACCCGCACCGCCTGCGCGCCTTTGTCCCAACCGCGTTTCTGCACCTCGGCCAGCATCACCTGAAACGAGCCATCGCCGGAATCGTTGTCGACGATCACCAAAGCGCCCGCGATCCCGTCCAGCGCCACAAGCGCCGCTTCGGCCGCCTGTAACGTCATCTCGGCAGATCGCCAGTTCAGCAAAACCGTCAGCAATCCCGCCATGCTTCACTCCGCCGCTGTGGCAAGCGGCACGATATTATTGCTGCCCGCTTCAGCCGCAGCAATCACGGCACGCAGTTTCGCCACCAGCACCCGCACATTCGGCTCGAGCACCATACTGTCATGATCGCCCGGCACCTCGATCGTTTGCAAAGCGGGGGCAAACTGACCCCAGTCATTGTCGGGATAGACGTATTCCTTGGCATCGCTGACCCAACGGCCCGCAGCCACCTGCCATTTCAGATCCATCGGCGGGCGGAACAGCACAGCCGCCCCGGTCCGACGGACCAGTTGCATCTGCGGCAAAGCCCCCCGGAACG
The DNA here is from genome assembly GCF_030161095.1 of Cypionkella aquatica. Classification (GTDB taxonomy): domain Bacteria; phylum Pseudomonadota; class Alphaproteobacteria; order Rhodobacterales; family Rhodobacteraceae; genus Cypionkella; species Cypionkella aquatica. The sequence continues at coordinate 252,336 of NZ_BSPP01000002.1, read as the reverse complement.
CAACTTCGACAGCCATATTGTGGAAATCGGTCGGCGCTTCGGCAGGGGGGCCAGCCCGTCGCAGCGCGCGCTGCTGCACATTCCAGGCATGGCGTTTTTGGATCCATTCAAACAAGTAGCCCACACCTTTACGGCGGAACTCCAACAGTTTGATCACAGCCTTGTCGCGCGAAGTCACCACCGGGCGCATCGGCAACGGCGTGTCCAGCAGCACCACCAGCGCCACGTGTTCGCCGGCGGCCTCCAACTGGCGGGCCATATCCCAAGCGGTCAGACCGCCCCCGGAATAGCCGCCCAGCACATACGGCCCATGCGGCTGCACCTGCCGCACTTCGGCCAGATAGTCAGTCGCCGCCTGTTGCAGCGTGGTATGCGGCTGATCATCTCCCAGCAGCCCGCGCGCCTGCAACCCATAGAACGGGCGATCCGCACCCATCAGATTTGCCATGTGGCGCAGATTCAGCACGTTGCCGCCCATGCCTGCCACCATGAACAGCGGCGTTTTCGGCCCGCCCTCGCCCTGATGCATTGGCACCAGATGCGTGAACCGCCGCGTCGGAGCCGCCAGTTTCGTCGGGTGATCGCTGCCCACATCCCCGATCTGCGCCACGATCAGCGCCGCACAGCGCGCAATCGTCGGCGCTTCAAACAAAACCGAGATCGGGAAATCCACCCGATAGGCCTTTTTGACCATCGCAAACAGCCGAACCGCGATCAGACTATGGCCGCCAAGATCGAAGAAGCTGTCCTCAACCCCAACCTGCGCCACGCCCAGCAACTCTTGCCAAAAGCCAACCAAAGTGCGCTCAACCTCGTTGCGCGGCTCCACATAAGCCGTGTCCAGATCGGGACGTTCAAAGGATTTGCCTTCGATTTTGGCAGCCTCGGCTTCGGCGGTTTGCCGGATCAGCGCGGGCAGATCAAGGCTGGACACGATCACCTGACTGCCGCCCAAGGCCAACGCCCGGCCAAAAGCCTCGGCACCTTCGCTGGGCTGGATGCCCAAGCTAAAGCTGTGCAGCAGGCGTTCTTCGGCGGGGGAAACCGGCTTTGCCACCGTCTCGTCAAAGCTCAATTCGCGCGGATCGGGCTGGGTAAAGCTCAATGCCCCTTCCAGCCGATGGATGTTAAAGCCTTCAATTTCCACGCAAACCTCGCCGTCCGGCGTGGCCAGTGTCACATCAAAACTGGCGGTCGGCAGGTTGGCCCGATTGTCCGCCGCATTGCGCACCCAAGACACAATCTCGGCAGGAAGCGGGCGCAAAACCCGGATGCGGCCATAGGACACCGGCACCCACAAATGATCCGGGCGATAGCCGTCGATCAGCCCCATCGCCCAACCGGTCGCCAAATCCATCAACGCCGGATGCAGCAGCCAAGGTCCCGCCTCGTCAGCAAATTCCGCAGGCAAAGCCAGCCGCGCAAGCCCCTCATCTTTGCCAATAGAGCGCGAGTTCAACACCCGCCAGCGCGGACCAAAGTTCAGATGCTCTTCCTGCGGGCTGCGCAAACCGCGCCCCACTTCTGCCGCAGGTAAACGACCCGCAATCGCCAGAACGTCGATCTTCGCGGCCTGCGCTACCAGCGGAATCGCCCGCGCTTGTGCGTGCAACTGCCAACCAAGCCGCCCTTTCACCGTCACACCAGAGCGCAACTCAAATCCATAGCCCTCATCGCTGCGCGGCAGCGTCGCCCGGATCTGCCGCGCCTCGCCCTCGGCCACATCCAAGGGCCGGAAGAAATACAGATCGCGCAGCTCAAACGCCCCCGTCTCTCCCTGCGCGCGCAGGGCTTCGGCGGCGATCTCGATCGTGCCTGTGCCGGGGATCAGCGCCTGACCTGCCTTGGTGCGGTGGCCATCCAGCACCCAACGGTCCATTGCATAAGTCGCTGTAAACAGACGATTTCCTTGGCCGTCAAAGCTTGCTTCATCCAGAAGTGGCGCGGAAATCGGCAGCCTCGGTGCAGGCGGCGCCCCCGTGCGGTCAGCCAAAGCTTCGGCCGCCATGCCAACGCCGGTCCATATCCCCCAGTTCAACGCAATCACCCGCGTTTTGCCAGTGCTGCGCGATTGTGAATAGGCATTCAGGAATTGATTTGCCGCAACATAGTCGATCTGCCCCGCAGGCCCGGTCACTGTAGAGGTTGAGGCAAACAGCACCAACAAATCCAGCGTGCCATCCGGGAACAGGCGATCCAACACCAGCGTGCCATGCAGTTTCGGCGCGAACACCTCTTCGACATGCGCCGGGGTTTTCAGCATCAGCGGTCCGTCGTCCACCACGCCCGCCGCATGGATCACCGCGCGCACTGCGCCAAATCGGGCGACGCCCGCAGCCACCGCCGCGCGCATATCTTCCAGATTACAGACATCTGCTGGGGCGACCAAAACCTCGCCGCCCAAGGCTTCCAGCCGTTGCAGCGCCAAAATCCGCCGCGCAATCGGGCCAGAGGGGTCATGCGCCGCCAGATACTTGGCCCAAGTGCCCCGATCGGGCAGATTGCGCCGCGCGATCAGCGTGATTTTCGCCCCAAACCGCTGGATCAGGTCTTCCGCGATGGTCAAACCGATGCCGCCAAAGCCGCCAGTGATCAGCACATGCGCGCCCTGCGGCAATGTGAATTTTTGTTCGCCAAGGTCAGCGGCCTTCAACCCCAGTTCATAGCGCTTTTCACCGCGCAGGGCTGCGATCACGCTATTGGGCACGGCCAGAAGATCTTCCAACACCTGCTCGGCCAAGGGCTCCAGTGCGGCTTTGCCACGACGCGGCTGCGGTGGCAAAGCCAGATCAAGGGTCGAAACCGTCACCCCCGGCAACTCGCGCGGGATCACCCGTGCGGGGCCTGCGATCATCGCCTTTTCCGGGTCAGCCAAAGCTTCGGATTTCACCTGCGAAGCCCCGGTCGAGGCCACGGTGATATGCAACGGGCGCGGCAGATTTTCCTCGGCAATCGCTTGGGCCAGGAACATCAGACTGTAAAAGCCCTGCTCCAGATTGCGGTGCAAAAAGCTTGATCCGGGGCGGAAATCGGGGCTCCGCGTCACCAGCCAGAAATGCGCAATCCGGTTCGGGGTTTGGCCCCGCGCCACCAGATCGCGGATCAGCAGATCATAGCCTTCGCGACCACGTTCGGGTGGCAGCATATAGCCGCCCTCGCCGTCGCGGCCAAAGGCATCCGCCGCCCGCACGGTTTGTACATTGTGCCCACCCGCCCGCAGCTTTGCGGCACAAATCGCACCAAGGCCTTCTTTATCAAGGAAAATCAGCCAGTTCTCTTTCGGCGCATCCCCAAAATCTGCGGCGAAGTCAAATCCCGTCGCCGCGGGCCGCCAATGCGGTTTCCAGCCCCAATCGCCGATATCCTCGATACGGGCGGGCAGCGCCTGCGCCTCAACCTCGGCACCCTTGCCGGGTTCGATGAAATAGGGTTTGCGCTGAAAGGCATAGCCCGGCAGCACCACCCGATTGCGCCGCGCGCCTGCCCAGATCGGTTCCCAATCCACCGCCACGCCGCAAGCCCACAGCCGCGCGATGCTGGCCATATGCCACGCATCATCGGCCATTTTCTGCTCGGGATGCCGCAGCGCCGCGATCACTTGCCCCTGCGGCACACCATTGGCCTGCGCCAAGGAGGACAGCGCCCGACCGGGGCCCATTTCAAGGTAGACCCGCCCCGGCTCTGCCATCAGATCGGCCATGCAGGCTTGGAAATTCACTGTGTTGCGCAGGTGCTGCACCCAATAGTCCGGGCTGGTGGCCTCGGCCTCAGTCAGCATAATTCCTGAACGATTGCTCACAATCGGAATCTGCGGCGCGCTTAAGTGAACTTTTCTTAGGTAATCGCCAAACCGCGTCAAAATCGGCTCTAGCATCCGGCTGTGTGCAGCGATGTCGATCTGAATCCGCTGGGTCTCAACCTCGACCTTCGCCAGTTCCGCAGCCAAAGCCAGCAAGCTGGCATCCGGGCCGGACACCACGCAAAGCCCCGGCGCATTGACCGAAGCCAAATCCAGATCGCCGACGATAAACGGGCGCAAATCCGCTTCCGAAAGGGGCACCGACAGCATCCCACCCGGCGCAATCGTGTCAAACAGCGTGCCGCGCAGATGCACAAGGCCGATGCAATCTTCAAAGCTGATCACGCCCGCAAGACAGGCCGCCGTGTTCTCGCCCATCGAATGGCCGACCAGCGCCGTAGGCGTCACCCCCCACGACATATACAGCTGCGCCAGCGCATATTCGGTAATCATGATCAGCGGCAATTGCACCGACGGCCGCTTCAACCGTGCATTGGCTGTCGCTTCCATCCCGATTTCCGGCAGCCACAAAGCCCGAATATCGTAATCCAGCTTGGGTTGCAGCACCGCCAAACCCCGGTCCATCCAATCGGCGAACACCGGCTCTGTCGCGTAGATATCCCGCGCCATTCCGGCATATTGCGCACCGCCGCCGGGAAACATGAACACCACTTCGGGGCTTTCGCCCAGAAAATCATGGTTAAACACGCGGCGCGGATCGCCACCTTCCAGCAGATCAGCCGCCTCTTCATGGCTGCCCGCCACCAGCACCCGCCGCTTTTCAAACGCGCGACGACCTTCTTTCAACGTATAAGCAACATCGGCCAGATCCTGCGACGCATCTGCGCGCAAATGCGCAGCCAACCGCCCCGCCCCGGCATCCAAAGCTGCCTTGGATTTTGCCGAGATAACAATAGGTTGGAACGGCCACAGGCTGTCTTCGCCCTCCGCCCGCGCGGGGGCTTCTTCCAAGACCACATGCGCATTGGTGCCGCCAACGCCAAGCGAATTCACCCCCGCCCGGCGTGGCCCAAGGCTGCCCCAATCGCGCAGCTGATCATTTACCACAAACGGGCTGCTCGCAAAATCAATCGACGGATTCGGGGCCTCATAGCCCAAACTTGGCGGCAATTGCCGATGGTGCAGCGACAGCGCGACCTTAATAAGCGAAGCCGCCCCGGCCGCCGTATCCAGATGCCCGATGTTGGTCTTGACCGAACCGATGCGGCACGAGGCCACCGCATCCGTGGTCTGCCGGAACGCCTGCGTCAGCGCCGCGACCTCAATCGGGTCGCCCAGATAAGTTCCGGTGCCATGACATTCCACATAAGACACATCCGCCGCCGAAACTCCGGCAATCGCCTGCGCCTCGGCAATACATTTCGCCTGCCCATCCACCGACGGCGCAAGGTAGCCCGCCTTTGCCGCGCCATCATTATTGACAGCGCTGCCCTTCAGGATCGCCCAAATATGGTCGCCATCGCGGATCGCATCGCGGGCCCGCCGCAAAACCACCACCCCCGCACCCGAGCCGAACACCGTGCCTTCCGCGCGATGATCAAAGGCGTGGCAATGGCCATCGGGGGACAGAATCTCGCCCTCGGTGAACAGATAGCCGCGCGCATGCGGCAGCTCGATCGTCACGCCGCCCGCCAAAGCCATGTCACATTCGCCGTTCAGCAGCGCTTGCGTGGCAAAATGCACCGCGACCAGTGATGTCGAGCAGGCGGTCTGCACATTGATCGACGGCCCTCTCAGATCAAAGATATGGCTGACGCGGGTGGCCAGAAAATCCTTGTCATTGCCGGTATGGCGCAGCAAAAACATGCCGGTTTGATCAACCAGATCGCGGTTTGAACACAGGTTAAAGTAGAAATAACTGCCCATTCCGCAGCCCGCATAAACCCCGATGGAGCCTGCAAAATTCTCGGGAGGATGGCCTGCGTTTTCCAACGCCTCCCACGCCACCTCAAGAAACTGGCGGTGCTGCGGATCCATGATCGCGGCTTCTTTCGGCGAAAAGCCGAAGAAATCTGCATCGAACTGCTCAAACCCATCCAGCACCGCTGCCGAAGCCACATAATTGGCCTTCCGCAGCCGCGCCGGGCTTTCGCCAGCCGCAAGCAGCTCTGGCTCTGACAGCACCCGGATCGATTCGATGCCCCCGGCAAGATTGGACCAGTAGGCGGCAATATCAGCAGCCCCCGGCAAATGCGCGGCCATGCCAACCACAGCGATGTCGTTATCGCTGATGTTCAAGTCACCGAAATCCTTGCTCATATGCCTTATCTTCCCGACTGTCCGCAGGCGACAAACCCACAGCAGATCTCAACAATTTACCCCAAATCGTCACAGTTCACACCCTATCAACTCCATTAAAATGGCGACGACAGGGCTTTTGAACAATGCCTTCCTATTTCAACAATACGGCCCGGTTATGGCAAAGTTTCAGCAACGCCGCTTACCAATGCCCAGCGCCTGTGCCGCGCAGCATCGCCCATTGCGCGCGGCAGTAGACGATCAGGTCAAAACCAAAGCCCAGAACAGTGATCAACAGCCGTTTTGGTCGCAGCAGCGCGCGCGGTTGATCAGCAGCCCGCACCACCCGCTTTATCAGGAAATGCCCCGGCACATAGCCGAACGGCCAGCGCGGCAACCGCGCCCGCAGCACCGCACTCAGCCAAGCCGGATCACCCGCAGCCCGCGCCAATTCATCATGGCGCCGCGCCGCAGTCACCGAAACCAACGCCGCAAAGGCTGCGAAATTCACCGCCGATCCGACCACGATTCGCACCTGATGCTTGATCAGGGCGCGCACAGACCGCTCTGACGCATAGATGTGCCAAACGTCATCAGCGCCGCCAATCCGCGCGAAATCCTCGGGCTCGGTCAGCGCGTCGGTCAAAACCATCGCGCGCAGAAAACCATCCTCAACCGGCAGGCCAATCGGCAGATGAAACCGCCGCGCCACCGGCGCAGGCATCGCGTAAAGCTGGCCACAAATCGCGGTTTTCCAATCGTCCAAACCGCCACCCGCCGCCGCGATGATCTTGTCCAAGGCTGACAACCCCTCGGGCTGCGCCACGATATCCTTGATCGGCTGGCTGTTGATCACCCAACGCGCGCCCAAAGCCTGCACCAACCGCCGCAGTGCCCCCGCATCACAAAACGCGATATCGGCATCGACAAACACCAGCACATCGGCGTCAGGTCGCGCCAGATCATGCACGAAGCGGTTCCATGTCCGGGATTTACCGCCCTCTGGCAGATCGGCAACCTCTGCGCCCGCTGCCCGCGCAAGCGCCTCCGTGTCATCGACGCAGCCATTCGCCAGCACCAACGCCCTTGCCTCAAACCCCGCATCGGCGAAAATATCCTGCGCCAGCAGCCGCGCCATCATCGCCGCAATCCCAGCCGCCTCGTTATGCGCAAAGACGCCGATATCCACCCGCATCAGATCACCGTCCGCTTCTGTTTGCCGTGTTGCAGATGCTGTCGCAGCACCAAGCGCTGCGCATCCAGCCGCAGCTGCCGCATCCGCTCGGCCTCGGCCAACAAGCCGCCGACCATCAGCCAAGTGAACGGAATATGCGTCGCATTGGGCAAAAGATCGAAAAGATTGGCCGCCAAAATCAACGCCAATCCCGCGCTATAGCGGTTGAACGGCGCCGCATACCGAGACAACGCCTCACGCCCCAGCAGCAGGATCGGCAGGCTGGTCAGCCCGAACTCGGCAATGAAACCCATCCAGCCATAGGTGCCCATCACGATCACCCAAGCGCCATCGGCAATCGTGGTCATCTGCCCGGTGATCGGATCATGCAGAAACGCCCGGCCATAGCCACCCCAGCCAAACAGCGCCTTTTCCTGCGCCCGCGCCAACAACAGCTCTTCATTATCAATGCGGAACTGCAACGAGCCCGCCCGGTCAGCGCTGAACCCATTGGCAAAATTGACAATCTGCTCCACCGGAACCAGATGCAGCCCGCGCAAAACCGGATAGCTGATCACCAAAACCGCAATCGCCGCCGCTGCCAAAACCTGCAGCCGCCAGTTTGCCAGCAACACCAGGGGCGTCAGGCACAACGCATAAACCGCGACGCCCGCGCTTTTGCAGACATACAGCATGAAGGCCAGATACAGCGCGATCAGCAGTGCCTTTGGTCGCAGCTCCGAGGTCGTATCGCGCAGCCGCACCATCGCCGCCAGCACCACCATCAGCGCAAAGAACGCCACCCAAAGCCCATGCGGCAAAAACACCACCGGGCGATAGCCTCCTTGCCGGATGGTCTGGAAAAAGTCGTGCTGGAAAAAGCCGTAAACCCAGACGTTCATCTGAGGCGAAAACCGCGCCTCGATCAGCATCGGCACCGAATACCACAGCCCGGCCAGCACCAGCGCCTCAATCACTGCACGCATACCCGCAGGATTGCCCAAGTAGCGCCGCGCCAGCAAGAACGGCAGCAATGCGATGAACTGGTTCGCCACCGCCGCCGCAGAATCGTAGATTTTCATGCCCTGCAGATAGGCAGCTCCGAAGTAAATCGGATCGGTGTTGGTCAAAACCGTGCCAAAGGGCGAGATAATATAGATCAGGATCAATACCTTGCCGATCCGGCCTTCAGGCAGAAAACTGATCTTGTCGTGACGCACGTATAGCGCGCCCACCCAAGCCATCAGATTTGGAATCGTCGTTTTGTCCAGATCCGGGATGATCGGAAAGTTGATCACCGTCAGCGGCGGCATGATCAGATAGCCACCCAACACCGTCCAGATCAGCGCCCGCGCCGGGTCCAACCTGCGCCACAACTGCCAACAGACCAAAGGCCAGACAAACAGCATCATAAAGGCAATGATATTTGGCGAGGCCACGGCGCGGTTCAGCTTTCTGTCAGCAAGGCCAGCATCTTAGCACATGCGGCCCGTTATCACCAATATCAGCTTCGGCAAATATCGGGTTTGGGTCCACATCAGGTCAGCCGCAAGAAAATCGGGATCCGCCGCAACAGCACCACCGTGGCCCAACTCATGCCAAAAGTGGCCAATGTGGCGATCATCTTGTCCACACCCGGACCGGCGAGTTTATAGGTCACCAGCATGAAAAACGGATGCAGCAGATAAATGCCAAACGCCGCCTGCCCCAGCAATGGCAGCGCCTTGTGCTGCATTTGCACCCGCCAGAACGCTTCAAAAAGCAGCACGGCGCCAAACAACGTCCAGGCCCACGGCTCGGCCTCAGTCACCATATACGCGCCAAGCGCCATCGCCGCCCCGGCAATGATCGGCCAGATCGAGCGTCCCATCGGATGCGCAATCCCAACCAACAGGCCCAAGGTATAAACTGGCAGCGAATACAGCCATTGCGTCAGTGGCGCAGGCGGTTTGTAGACATGCATCGCCCAAAACATCGGCACCGACACCACCACCACCACCGCCAGCGCAGCCGCCAATCGCGCCGGAGTCGTGACGAACCGCCCGACAGGTTTCACCAGCAGCATCGCCAGCGCCACAAAGGGCAAGAACCACAGATGAATTGCCGATCCGACGAACAGCGTCCACGGATCATGCAAAATCTGCCATTTTTCCGGCGAATCCGAGACTTTCAGATCAATCAGCCGGAAGAACGCTGACCAGAACAGCCAAGGCAGCAACAACCTTTGCGCCCGCGTCACGAAATTGTAATTGCCGCCCGCGCGTTGAAACGACTGCATTGCCAGAAAGCCGGTCAGCACCAGAAACAATCCCAGCGACAGATGCCCGGCCCAATCATCCACCAGCGCATAGACATGCGCCGCCACGATGCCAAAACAGGCAAGGAAGCGGGCCAGATCAACCGATTGGCGATGCGTGCTGACTTTATTCATCCTTCGCAAGTAGTATGAATCGCCAAAACCTTGCAACGGTTTCAATGCAGCGTTTGCGAAACAATATGTTCGCGTTTTACTGGTGCAATGGCCATGTTTCAGCCATTTTGCTGTGCGACGCCGCCAGTTATCTCAGAAAGGCGCAGGGTGCAGTTTCAGTTCGATACGACGACGATCACCGTCAACATTCATGACCGCGCCGCACTGATCGCGGCCGTCGCTGCCCGCTTTGCCGCCCGCGACGGCTTTGCCTTGGCCACGATCAACCTTGACCATCTGGTGAAACTCCACTCTTCGCCCGCGTTTCGCGCTACTTATGCCGCGCAAGATTTCGTAGTGGCCGATGGCAACCCAATCGTTTGGTTGTCCCGCCTTGCGCACCGCCCGGTGGCTTTGGTGCCGGGGTCTGACATGGTGCTGCCCTTGGTGGATCTGGCCGTCAAAGCGGGCCGCCCGGTCGCGCTGATCGGCACCACCGATGCGGCCCTTGCCATCGCGGCGACGGCGCTTGAGGCGCGGATCCCCGGCCTGCACATCGCCCTTAAAATCGCACCGCCGATGGGTTTTGATCCGCAGGGCCCCGAGGCTGACGCTATTTTGGCCCGCCTCGCCGCCGCCGACATCGGATTTTGCGTCCTTGCCTTGCCCGCGGGCAAGCAAGAGGTCATCGCCGCGCGGGGCCGCAGCCTTGCGCCGCACACCGGCTTTGCCAGCTTTGGCGCGGGGCTTGATTTTTTGGCCGGCAGCCAAACCCGCGCACCGCGCTGGATGCGGGCACTTGCGCTGGAATGGCTGTGGCGGGCGTTGCGCGATCCGCGCCGCATGGTGCCGCGCTATGCTGCCTGCTTCGCCATTCTGCCGCGACAGATCTTGGCCGCGCTGAACCTGCGCCGCCGCTGACTACTTATACTCGATCAAACCACGCCTGCGCCCCCGCGCCCGGTTGGCCCAGTAACTTGCCACCCCACGCGCCTCGGCAAACCTGCCGATCACGCTGAAAAAGCCCCAAGCCAAACCGCCGCGCCGCACCAACCGCACCACCTGCGCGGGATAAATCAGCGCCAACAGCCAGCCCAGCGGATGCAAAAGCCCCGCCAACACCATCACCACCGGCAACACCAATCCCCACACCACCGCCCGCCGCGTCTCGGCCAGCCAATGCCGTTCAGCAGCCGACCCATGCCGCGCGGCACCTTCGGCAAAGGCATAGCCCGCCCGCACCATCCGCCGCCACCACTGCCCAAAGCGCAGCAATGCCGCGTCATGCAGCGTCATCTCGTCAACGATCCGCCAGACCTCGCCACCCGCCCTGCGCAACCGCAGACACAGATCCGGCTCTTCTCCGGCGATCAGGCTGGCGTCATAGCCGCCCACCGCCTGCACCGCCGCAAACCGCATCAGCGCATCGCCCCCACAGGCCAGCGCTTGACCGACCGGAGTATCCCACTCCCGATCCGCCAGCGCGTTATACACCGACGCCTCGGGAAACCGCTCGCGCCTGCGGCCACAGATCACCACAGCCCCCGGATGCGCCGCAAATCCCGCCAAGCCCGCCGCCAGCCACCCCGGCTGCACCTCGCAATCGCCATCGACAAACTGCACGAATGCAGGCGCCTCTCCTCCCGCCGCCAGCACCGCCAACCCCGCATTGCGCGCCCGCGCCGCCGTGAAGCCAAGCCGCATGTCCAGCGCCACCACTTCGGCCCCCAAATCCCGCGCCGCCTGAACCGAGCCATCGCCCGACCCCGAATCCACATAGATCAACCGCCGCACCCGGCCTTGCAGCGATTGCAGGCACTGGATCAGCCGCGCGCCCTCGTTGCGCCCGATCACCACCGCGTCAATCACCGCATCTTGCATGCCACGCCTCCTGAATTGCTGCCAATCTAAGGCCATGTTTGTGCCTTGGCCATGCCCCGCTGCACCCACAGCATGCCCCGTAAGTCTTTCAATTCGGGGCAAGTTCAGCTATGTGTAACGCTTCTAGGCGGGGGCCTGGACGAATCCTGATCAGCCACGCGCCAGCCAGCGCAGGGTTGCGCGTGGTGCGTCTTGTTTCACCCCTGCCGAAGGGCAGCCCGTTGTTATGTTGCTTGCGCCCCGCTTTGGCGCAGTGTTGCAGGAGCCTACCCTTCGGATGAACCGACACAACATCTTGTCATCGCGGCCCACAGGCCCCGCAGATATGGAGATTTTTGCCATGACTGCCGACCAAAACGGCCCACAAGACAACCAGCGCAAAGCCGCTGGCGTGTCGCTGTTTCGCACCGGCCAGTCCGGGTCGTATCACGATGTCTCTCCCGATCTTCAGACCGGACGAGAGATTTTCTCTGGCACCCTGCCTGCCTTGTTCAACCCCGCGCGGGTCTGGGAATCACTGGCTCAGGTTCAGGCTGATGTGAAATCCAAATCTGGAAACGGTTTGTTTCTAGAAGCGTCAGATCATCCCGCCGCCGTCGCCTTTGACATTCTGCGCACCCGCCTGCTGCGTGGTTTGGCCGAAAAAGGCTGGAAGCGCATCGCCGTCACCTCGCCGACGCATGGCTGCGGCAAGTCCTTTGTCGCCACCAACCTTGCGTTTTCGCTGGCCCGTCGCCCGGCCAGCCGCACCGTTCTGATGGATTTCGATTTGCGCCACCCCGAGATCGCACAGATCCTTGGCGTCAAAGACGACGTTGATCTGGCAGAGTTTCTGGCCGGGCATCAGCCCTTGGAAAGCGAATTCCGCCGCTTTGGCCGCACCCTTGCGCTGGGTCTGAACACCCATCCGATCGAGCGCGCCTCAGAAACGCTGCACGACCCTGACACCGTCACAGCCCTCGCCGCGATGATCGAACAACTCGACCCCGAGGTGGTGATCTACGATCTGCCGCCCGCTTTGGTGAATGACGACCTGTTGGCGCTTGGCCCCAATCTTGATGCCGTGCTGCTGGTCACCGATGGCGCACAAACCTCGCCCGACGAAATCCGCGCCTGTGAAAAGATGTTTGAGGGGCGCATCCCCTTGCTGGGCGTGGTGCTGAACCGCGCTCAGGATTTCAACGCGGGCCGCTACCGCTACGCGAAGAAGTAGATCATGGGTCAAATTCAATCTATCGAAGAACTTGTCAGCCTGCTGCTGCGTCGGCGCTGGATGATCATTCTGATCACCCTCACCGGCCTGTTGGCCGCCGTGGTCTTCGCAAAAACCCGACCCGACATTTACGAATCCGCAGCAGTGATCCAGATCGAGGGCGCGCAGGTCGCCGAAACCAACGCACAGGGCGGGCAGGTGCAGCCCGATGGCGGCGGCTCGGCGCAAATTCTGCAAACCATCGAACAGCGGCTGACCACCCGCGATGCCCTGAACGCGGTGATCGAGCGTCACAACCTGTTTGCCGATCAACCTCAACTGGCCAATGATGAAAAGCTGATCGCTTTGCGCAGTTCTGTCACCTTTCAGGCCGTCGACAGCGCGGGCGGGCAGGCGTTCGGTCAGGGTCGCAGCATCTCGGCGATCATTGTTGCGGTGCGCTATGGCGACCCCGAGATGGCCGCACAGCTGGCCAATGATTTCGCCCAAGGCATCCTTGATCAAAGCGCCGCCGGTCAGCGCAGCCGCGCCGATACCAATGTCGCGTTTTTCCGCGAGGAAGAAGCGCGGGTTTACGAGCAAATCTCCAAACTCGAGGCCGAAGTCGCCGCCTATAAAAATGCCAATGCCGATGCCATGCCCACCTTGACCGATGCCCGCCGCGATGAAATCGTCAGTCTGTCCGACGATCTGCGTCAGGCCACGCAAGATCTGGTCGGCTTGCAGAACGAGCAGAACGCCATCACGCAAAAGCAGGTGCAGCGCGAAACCGACAAGCGCCGCTTTGATGACATTGCCGCCCAGATTGACGTGCTGAATGCCCAGATCGCCTCGATCAACACCCGCAAATCTGCGATTGAAACCGCGCTTGCCGCCACTCCCGAAGTGGAACGTGTGCTGGCAGGTTATGACCGCCAACTGCAACAGTTGCAGGGCCAGTATGACAACGTAACGCAGCGCATGGCAGAGGCGGAAACCACGCAGCGCCTGTCCGAACGTCAACAGGCCGAACGTTTTACCCTGCTCGACCGCGCCTTGTCGCCAGAATATCCCACGGGCGGCGGTAAGAAGAAAATCGCCATCGCCGGGGCCGTGGCCAGCTTGCTGGCAGCGCTGACCTTGGCCTTTGTGCTGGATCTGATGCGCCCCGTCGTGCGCACAGCCGCGCAGATGCAGCGCCAACTGGATCTTGAACCCGTGGTCTGCATCCCGGAAATCCGCGCCCCCAAAGGCCGCTTGGGCAGCGCAGCCCTGCGCCTGATCGACAATCCCAAGCGCGCGGCTTTCGGTCTAAGGCGCTTTGCCATGATCGCGGGCGGGGCCACTTTGCTACTGATTTTGCTCGCTGCCGTGATCGGCTGAACCGGGCTACAGCTGGGCCCGCGCTACAAGATCATCCTCGGCCCATAGCCCAGCCAAAGGGCCGTAACCTTTGCGCTATGGCCATCAAAATCAACATCCTGTGGTCGGTTTTTCTCATTCCACCACCTACAGAAATTTGTCCCAGCTGGGACACTTCCGCGATGCGTTGTCCCAGCCCCGCCAAAGCAAAAAGCCCGCCCCAAACGGGGCGAGCCGGATCAGAATGTGCTCAGACCGCAGACATCTCAACCAAAATCTGTGGCCGAACCGCCCAGCTCAGTAACCGGTGCCCTGCACCACCACACCCACGGTCGCCGCCAGCACCTTCATATCCGTGACCAGCGACAGATCAGCCTCATAGGCATCATCAAACTGCGCCCGCGCCTCAAACGTCGTGCGATTGCGCCCCGAGGTCTGCCAATACCCCGTGATCCCCGGACGCAGCGCGTAATAGGCCCGCCCCGGATACATGCTCTGCTGGTTGATCATCATCGGGCGCGGCCCGACCAAGCTCATATCCCCGGTCAACACGTTCCACAGCTGCGGCAGTTCATCCAGCGACGACTTGCGCAGGAATTTACCGGTGCGGGTGATACGCGGGTCGGACTTCAGCTTTTGCGTGCTGTCCCACTCCATCCGGGCTTCGGGGTTTGCAGCAAGGAATTCTTCCATCCGCTCATCCGCATCCCGCACCATCGAGCGCAGCTTCCACATACGGAACCGCTTGCCGGATTTGCCGACACGCATCTGTGTGTAGAACGGGCTGCCGCCATCGCGCGCCACCAAAATCGCCGCAATCGCCACCACAGGCACAACAGCCGGAGCCGCCAACAAGATTGCCGTGACATCGAACGCGCGCTTGAAAAAGCGCCGATATGGCCCACGCCCTGACGGATTGACCTTCACCATTGCACCCAAGGGCGCAAGATCTGCAGCTTTGTCGGGGTCAGCCGAGGTGGATCGATAGTTGAAGAAGTCTTGGTAGTTGATTGTCATTACAGGTCACCAAACGACAACCATAAACCACACACCCCGACCCCATCGTTGCATGGGTTTCAGGAAACAAACCTAGTCCCGGTTTGGCCGGATCCGATCTGAAAGTTAGCAGTCTATTTGCCGCACTTAACAAGTACGCCCCCACCTGCAATTTAGCCGTTCCCCTACAGGCTTGGCGACACCTTTCGCGGGGGGGCGGACATATTTAGGCCATTTTAACCGATATATTTCGCCATACTGCCGCCATGATCTTGCCTTGATTCAGTATAGCGCAACCCTGACGTGAACCGCGAAAAACGCTCTCCGCCGCAGGAGCATATGAAATTCCGCACTGCAGAAATTTCGGGCGAATCACTTCGCCCAAGCAAACACAGAAGTCACGCCAAAAGCGCGCCGCTATTGTTTCTATTTCGACGCAAATTCGTCGAAAGCCTTAGACCGACTCGCGGCCTTCACGCAGAAAACACCAACCAGCAAACAGCGCGATGGCAAGCATACCGCCCAGGGGGTAGGACAGCAGCGCATAAACCAAGCTGACATCATGCAGCAGAGACAGCAGCAAACTTGCCGTCCCGCCCGAAATTGCACTGATTATCAAACCGACCAACATGATTCACCACCGGCGTATCAGACGAAACCTGACCTCTTTATTCTGCCACGTTTCAGAAACAATACTAGCGAAAAATGCTAAAAACCCGGCAGAACGCGCGCCAATTTCAACCTTGGCGCGAAGGATTCCCCTATCTTTGGGCTATTCGGAAACAATCCCCAACAAATAGCGGCCATAGTCGTTCTTTCTGAAAATTTCCGCCCGCGCCAGCAGCGCCGCCTTGTCGATCCAACCGGCACGATAGGCGATCTCATCCGGGCACCCCACCTGCAAGCCCTGCCGCGCCTCTAGGGTGCGCACAAAGTTCCCGGCATCCAGCAGACTGCCATGCGTGCCGGTATCCAGCCATGCAAAGCCGCGGCCCATCTTTTCGACCGTCAGACTGCCCTCGGCGCGATAAATCTCCAGCAGATCGGCAATTTCCAGCTCGCCCCTTGGCGAAGGTTTCACCCGAGCCGCCAGTTCCGGCGCGCGCGCGTCCAGATAATACAGCCCGGTCACCGCATAGTTTGACGGCGGCACCTCTGGCTTTTCGATGATCGCCTGCACATTGCCTGCGGCGTCAAACTGCACCACGCCATACCGCTCGGGATCAGCGACGCGGTAGCCGAACACCGTGCCACCTGCCTGCTTCGCCCCCGCCGAGGCCAAAATCTCGGGCAGGCCATGGCCGAAAAAGATGTTATCGCCCAACACCAGCACCGACGGCGCACCGGCCAGAAAATCCTTCGCCAACAGATAGGCCTGCGCCAAACCATCCGGCGAGGGCTGCACGATATAGGTCAGCGACAGGCCCCATTGGCTGCCATCACCCAGCAATCGGATGAACTGCGGCTGATCGTCTGGCGTGGTGATGATGGCAATCTCGCGGATGCCACCCAGCATCAGCACCGACAACGGATAGTAGATCATCGGCTTGTCATAGATCGGCAAAAGCTGCTTGCTGACGCCCATCGTGATCGGCCACAGCCGCGTGCCAGAGCCGCCCGCCAGAATGATCCCCTTGCGCATCATACCGATACCTCCTGCAAAATCTTATCCAAACCGTCGCGCCAATCTGGCCGCACAAGACCAAACGCCGCCAAACCGCTGCAATCCAACCGCGAATTCAGCGGACGTTTTGCGGGCGTCGGATAGGCGCTTGAGGGAATGTCATTCACCACACAAGCCAAGCCGGCCCGCGCCATGATCTCGCGCGCGAAATCCGCCCATGAACAATCGGGCGCACCCGCAAAATGCTGCACGCCGCTGGCCTTGCCCTCAAGCAAGCCACGTGCCAGCGCGTAAACCGCGTCGGCAATATCCGCCGCAGGCGTCGGCCCGCCGATCTGATCGGCCACCACATTCAGACTGTCGCGCGATGCACCCAGCCGCAGCATGGTCTTGACGAAATTCGCGCCATGCGCCGACACCACCCAAGAGGTCCGCAGGATCACAAAGCGCCCACCCGCTGCCTGCACGGCGCGCTCGCCCGCCAGTTTGGTGCGCCCATAAGCCCCCAAAGGCGCCACCGGATGATCCACAGCAAACGGCTGATAGCCCGCGCCATCAAAGACATAATCGGTCGAGATATGCACGAACGGCAGCCCCTTGGCGGCACAAGCCCGCGCCATAGCCCCCGGCGCATCGCCGTTCACCACCAACGCCGCCGCGTCTTCGGTCTCGGCTTTGTCCACCGCCGTCCAAGCCGCCGCATTGATCACCACGTCGGCATCGCAAGCCATCACCGCCGCCGCACAGGCCGCAGGATCCGACAGATCGGCACGATCCCGCCCCAGAAACGCGGCTGTAACGCCAGCAGGCAAGCGCCGCGCCAATTCGCGCGCAACCTGCCCGGTTTGACCAAAAACCAGTGCCCTCACAGCCACTCCCCCGATTTTCGCGCGAAAATCGTCACGGAATTCGTGCGAATTCCGATCACGCTTTCACCCCCAGCCGCACGCCCACACCAGCACGCGCCTGCAGCGGCTTCCACCACGCTTCATTGTCCAGATACCATTGCACGGTTTTCTCCAAACCCTGCTCCACCGTCACCGATGGCCGCCAACCCAATTCCTCGCGGATACGGCTGGGATCAATCGCGTAGCGCGCGTCATGCCCCGGGCGATCCGTCACATAGGTGATCTGATCGGCATAAGAGCCCGAGGCCTTGGGCCGCTTGGCATCCAGAATCCCGCAGAGGGTTTGCACCAATTGCAGATTGCTGCGCTCGTTCTCGCCACCGATATTATAGCTGCGCCCCAGCGCGCCCTTTTCCACCACCAACAGCAAAGCGTCGGCGTGATCCTCGACATAAAGCCAATCGCGCACGTTCGACCCGTCGCCATAGATCGGCAAAGGTTTCCCCGCCAACGCATTCAAAATCACCACTGGGATCAGCTTTTCCGGGAAATGATACGGCCCGTAATTGTTCGAGCAATTGGTCAGCACCACTGGCAAGCCATAGGTTTCATGCCACGCCCGCACCAGATGGTCGCTCGCCGCCTTTGACGCCGAATAAGGGCTGCGCGGATCGTAAGAGGTCTCCTCGGTGAACTGCCCTTCGGCGCCCAGCGAGCCGAAAACCTCGTCCGTGCTGATGTGGTGAAACCGGAAGCCAGCAGGCTTGCCCGCACTGACCCAATAGGCCCGCGCCGCCTCCAGCATGTTATAGGTACCGTTGATATTGGTCAGGATGAAATCGCCGGGGCCATCAATACTGCGGTCGACATGGCTTTCCGCCGCCAGATGCATCACCACATCCGGGCGATGAAGGCTGAAAATCTCATCCAGCCGGGCGCGGTCGCGAATATCCGCCTGCTCAAAGCTATATAGGTTCGACCCCGCAGCCTCGGCCACATTGTCCAGACAGGCCGCATAGGTCAGCGCATCCAGATTGACCACCTCATGCCCGCGCGACACCGCCAAACGCACCACGGCCGAGCCGATAAAGCCCGCGCCCCCCGTCACCAGAATCTTCATGCCATCACCCATTCAAACGGCGAGGCCACATCGCGCAACAACGGTGCCACCGCATCCTTGCCCGACAAAACCGGAGCGCCCGAAAGACCCCACACAATGCCAATCTCAGGATCATCCCAGCGCACGCCACCATCACAGTCGGGCGCATACACATCGGTGCATTTATACTGAACTTCGGTATTGGCAGCCCGCGTCACAAAGCCGTGCAGAAAGCCCTTAGGCACCAGCAACTGCCGCCCATTCTGCGGCGAAAGCTCGACCCCGACCCATTTGCCAAAGGTCGGCGAGCCGCGCCGGAAATCCACCGCCACATCGAAAATCAACCCCGCCGTGCAGCGCACAAGCTTGTCCTGCGCACGCGGAGGCGCTTGATAATGCAGCCCGCGCAACGTGCCCACCGCCGCCGACATCGAGTGGTTGTCCTGCACGAACCCCAAGCCAAGGCCCGCGGCCGCCATTGCATCCGCGTTCCACGTTTCGGAAAACCAGCCCCGGTCATCGCCAAACCGCTTGGGCGTCACAATCATCACGCCCGGCAGCGCCGTTTCTTCAATCTGCATATCTCAACCTGTTCACATCGTTTTGCTAAGCTCTATCGCAGCTTTGCGGCCAGACCCAGACCGAAATATGACCTTAAAGCATGCCAAGCATGTCAGCATTGACCCAAAACGCCAACGCCACCAGCACCGCCGCCAGACTGAACAGCACAATATCGTTCAGCGGATCCCACGCCCGATGCTTGCGCGCCAGCACGATCACCGCCGGATGCAGCGCAACCAGCGCCACGGCCTGCGCCAGCAAAGCCCCCTCAAGCCCGCCTTGAGTGACCCCAATCAGGAATGCCAGCGTCTGCACGAAGGCCTTCAACGCCTGCAGCCAGAAATAATTCCGCCCATCGCCCGCTGCCAGCGCCGATTGATCATAGGTGATGCCGATGGTTTCCGGCATCTGGATCAGCGCCACCATCACCACGATGAACCCCGCCGCCGCATAGCGCGCGTCATACATGATGCCGACCAGCGGCACCCCGATCACCGCCAAAAATCCCAGCAACAGCAAAGTCCCGCCCGAGATCGCCCAGCGCAGCTTCCGCATCTTGGCAAAGTTTGCCGCCGAATCTGCCGGGTGATGGTCACGGTACAGCGGAATCATGATCCGGCTGTTCACCGCCCGCGCCAACAGCAGCGGGAACGAGGCTAGAAAATAGCCGATGTTGTAGATCCCCAGCTCTTCCAGCGTCAGATAATGCCCGAAAATCGCCTTGTCGCCCTGCGCCAGCGCAAAGCCGCAGGCGGTTGACATGAAGATCCACTTGCCGAAATGGATCAGCTCTACCCCCGCCGATTTGTCCCAGTGAAAGCGGTTCGCTGGCCCCGGCAGATACACCCAAGTCAGCACCAGCTTTGCCAAAGACCCGACAATCGCGCCAATCACCAAGCCCCAGACCGAATGTGTCATCAGCGACAAAACCACCATCGCCACAATGCCAATCGCCTGCGCGATCAGATCCAGCAATGTCACACGTCCCAGCAGCAAATGCCGCGTCGCCGTGTCAATCCGCGTCGGATTGAACCCCGAGATGAACAGCGAAATCCCCGCCACCGGCAGCAGATACTTCAACTCGGGCGCATGATAGAAACTCGCCAATGGCCACGCCAACCCGCAGGTCACCAGCCACAACATCGTGCCGCGAAACGCATGGATGGTGAAAGCTGTGTTCAGAAAATCCGGGTCGTCGCCGCGCTTGTTCTGCGAAATCGAGGCCGAAACCCCGACATCCGAAAACATCACCATGCCGACCAGCACCACCGACACCAAAGCCATCACGCCAAAGGCATCCGGCGCCAGAATCCGCGTCAGAATAAGGTTAGAGCCCAGCCGCATCACCTGCGTCAGCACATAAGACCCCGCCGTGAACGCCGAGCCCCGCAACGCGCGCGCGAACAAACTTCTTCCCGCAGGCGCGGTTTCATGCATCTCTGACATTCATCCAACCCTTTACCAATTCGCCCCGACCCATGGCAGAGACGCGTAACCCTTCAATGAACGTCGATTTGGCTATAATCTAGACGCGAAAGTGCTAAATTCGCCTTAATCTCGCCAAAAGCCGCGCCTATCGACGAAAGCAAGACGCAAAACGGTGCCAAATGAAGATTGCTTACCTGATCAACACCTATCCCAAGCCATCGCACACCTTCATTCGCCGCGAAATTGCAGCGCTTGAAACCATGGGCTGGCAGGTGCACCGCTTTGCCATGCGCTCGGATCGCGGCGCTTTGGTGGACCCGGTCGATTTCACCGAAGATGACAAGACCGAACATGTGTTGGAAATTGGCGGCAAAAACCTGCTGCGCTCCAGCTTGGGCTGGATGCTCAGGCACCCCGGACAGGCGCTCGCGGGGCTGAAAATGGCGCTCCGCTGCGGCAACAAAGGCAAGTCCGGTGGCCCAGGAACCGGCGGCGTGCCGCGCCATCTGATTTACCTGCTAGAGGCCGCCCATATCGCCCGCCGCGCGCAAGAGCTGGGCATCAAACACATCCACGCGCATTTCGGCACCAATTCTGCCACCGTGGCGATGCTGGCCGAGGCCCTCGGCGGCCCCGGTTTCAGCTTTACCGTCCACGGCCCCGAAGAATTCGATGCCCCCCGCGCATTTTCCTTCCCCGAAAAAATCGCCCGCGCCCGCTTTACCGTCGCAATCTCCAGCTACTGCCGCAGTCAGCTGTTTCGCTGGAGCCAGATCCCCGAATGGTCAAAGATCAAAGAGGTGCATTGCGGCGTCGAAACCTCTGGCTACCCCGCGCCCGCGCCAATGCCCGAAGGTGGCCCGCATCTGGTCGCCATTGGCCGTTTGTGCGAGCAAAAGGGCTTTCCGGTGCTGATCGAAACCATGGCCATCGCCGCCAAACGCCTGCCGGGCCTGACCCTGACAATCTGCGGCGATGGCGAGTTGCGCACGCTGATTGACGGTGAAATCGCCCGCCACGGCATCAAAGACCGCATCCACATCGCAGGCTGGGTCGACGAATCTGGTGTGCGCGCGGCCATCGCAAATGCCCATGCTCTGATCCTGCCCTCGTTGGCGGAAGGTCTGCCGATGGTGGTGATTGAGGCTATGGCCTGCGGTCGCCCTGTGATCTCTACCTGCATCAACGGCGTGCCCGAATTGCTGACGCCGAACGAAGGCTGGCTGGTGCCCGCCGGCGATCCTGCCGCGCTGGCCGATGCCATCGTCGCCCTGTCCAACACCCCCAATGATGTTTTGGCGCAGATGGGCCTTGCCGCCCGCGCCCGTGCAATGGCCCGCCACGATGGCAACACCGAAGCCGCCAAACTTGCCGTACATTTCTCTGACGCGCTAAGGCTTGATGCAATGAACACGCAAAGCCAAGACCTTGCCGACCATCACCTGACGGTGCAGAATTCAGCATGAGCCTCGCCATCATCTGCGCCAGCCACAACGACGCGATCCTGAATGACAATCTGGCGCGCTCTCCGATCATCGCGGAAGGCACCGCTCCGCTGCATCTGGAACGCGGCGCACCGTCTGCGGCCGTCGCCTATAACCGCGCCATCGACGCCACAGGTGCCGAAATCATGGTCTTCGCGCATCACGATGTTTACCTGCCCCGCGGCTGGGATGCACTGCTGTCGCGCCGCTTGCGCGAATTGGAAGCGGTTGATCCAAACTGGGCGCTTTACGGCCCATTCGGCGTGGGTCTGGATGCCAGCCACATCGGCCCGGTCTGGTCTTCGAGCATCGGCCTGATCGTCGGCCGCGTCCCCACCGCGCCAGCCAAGGTGCAAAGCTATGATGAAATGGTCATCGTCATGCGCCGCGCTGCTGGCCTGCGCTTTGACGAGGCTCTGCCCGGCTGGCATATGTATGGCACCGATATCGTCACAACCGCCCGCACCGCTGGCCTGCACGCCTATGCAGGGGCGCTGCCCACGATCCACAACGACCGCTACCATGACCATCTGCGCGGGGATTTCGTGCAAGCCTACACCGCGATGCGCCAAAAATGGCGCGCTCAGCTGCCGCTGCGCACCCCGATCATCAAAATCAGCAAATCCGGCCTGCATCTTTATAAAAACCGCTGGCAGGATTACCGATCCGAGACATTCCGCGCCAATATGTCGGTCGGCATTTCCCACGCGCCGGAATACCTCGCCTCGCTCTGCGGCTGGTCCGACCTTTCAGCCTCGGCTTGAATAAAACATGAGTAAAATTTGCGTCCCGCTCCCGCGGCCTCGCCCCTTCGGGTCTTGGCCGCGCTAAGCCGTTTCACATTGGTCTAAATACTCCCGCCGGAGGCTTCTGGGGCCGATGTCGGATGCCTCCGGCGGGAGTATTTCAGAAAGAGCAAATACCAAGAGCCCGCTTAGATCATCGCTTTCAGCTTTGCTGAAACCGCCTCTGCAAGCTTGCCATGAGCGGCCTGATCAAAATGCACACCGTCCAACGGGCTGACATTGATCACCGTGCCTGCGTCCAGATAGTCAATCCCGCGCGCCTGCGCCAAAGCCGCATAGAGCGGCGATAGCGCAGCCGACCGCGCAGCACCGCCCCAGAATTCATGCCGGATCGGGCCGGTCTCGACCACTGGAGCAGGGCAGATCAGCAAGATCCTGAACCCGCCATGCCGCTCTTGCATCAGCCGGTGCTGCGCGATGTCGAGCAGGCTTGCCACGCCGCCAAGCACCGCCTGCGGCGTCGAAGTGAAACGCGCCTTGCTGTCGTTGGTGCCCAGCATCAGCACCAGAACATCCAGCGGCCCGTGGCTTTCCAGCGCGATTTTCAAGCCGGTGACCCCGTTCATATGCGCGCCCATGATCGGATCGTCGAACATCGTCGTGCGCCCCGGCAGACCTTCCTCGATCATGTCGCAGCCCAAAGCCGCTTGCACCCGGGATGGCCAGCGCACCCCCGGACCATAACGCTCATACACCGCCAGATCGACGATCGGCGCTGTTCCATGCGTGTTGCTATCGCCAAAACACATCACTACCGGCATCTTATCCCCCCATTTTGTGCCACGCTACGAGGCCCCGACACCTGCGTAAACCCCCTTCCCCTTTTGCCCCCCGCCCCCCATATAGAAGCCGACCCAATTCCCGTGAGGCTTTCCATGTTCGGCACCCCCACCACCCCCCCGGCACCCGTTGCCAACGATCTGATCATCGACGGCTCTGAAGCCAGCTTCATGCAAGACGTGATCGAGCCGTCGCAGATCACCCCGATCATCGTTGATTTCTGGGCACCGTGGTGTGGCCCTTGCAAGACGCTTGGCCCTGCCTTGGAAGCCGCAGTCACTGCCGCCAAAGGCAGCGTGCGCATGGTGAAAATCAACGTCGACGAAAATCAGGCCCTCGCCGCCCAGCTGCGCATCCAGTCGATCCCCACGGTTTTCGCCTTTTTCCAAGGCCAGCCGGTTGACGCCTTCCAAGGCAACATCGGTGCGTCCGATCTGAAACGCTTTGTTGATAAGCTCGCCGCGATGGGCCCCGCGCCGGACAACGGCCTTGCCGATGCCATCGCCGCCGCCGAGACCATGCTGGAGGATGGCGAGTTTGCCGATGCCGTCGAAACCTTCACCGCGATCCTTGAAGAAGAGCCTGAAAACGTCGCGGCCTATGCTGGCCTGATCCGCGCGCATCTCGCACTTGGCGATCTTGATCTGGCCGAAACCCTGATCACCACCGCCCCCGGCGCGCTTGCCAAAGCCAAGGAAGTCGAGGCCACCCGCGCCATGCTTGATCTGGCCCGTCAGGCCGCATCGGCTGGCCCCGAAGATGATCTGCGCGCAGCCCATGCCGCTGATCCGAAAAACCCACAGATCCTGTTCGACCTCGCCACCGCCCTACATGCCAATGGCAAGGTCGAAGAAGCCGTCAGCACCCTGCTGGATCTGTTCAAGCTGGACCGCGAGTGGAACAACAACGCCGCCCGCACCCAGCTGTTCACCATCTTTGACGCGCTGAAACCGCAGGATCCCATCGTGCTGGCAGGCCGTCGCCGCCTGTCCTCGATGATTTTTGCCTGACCGCAATATGTCTGAACGTATTGCTTCCAGCAACGCCAGCACTAGCTAGAGGGCATGATGAAGCAAACCGACCTGCCCGACACACTGCCCCTGTTCCCGCTGCCGGGTGCGCTGTTGCTGCCGCGCGCCCGCCTGCCGCTGCATATCTTCGAGCCGCGCTATCTGGCGATGCTGGAAGATTGCATGAAAACCCCGCACCGTCTGATCGGCATGATCCAGCCGCGTCTGGGTCCGCAGGGTGAAAAGCGTTTGTCCGCAATCGGTTGCGCCGGTCGTCTGACCGGTTTTTCCGAGACCGAGGATCACCGCTATATGATTACCCTCACCGGCGTGTCGCGCTTTCGCCTGCGCGCCGAGGTCGAAGGCTTCACCCCCTACAAGCGCGCAAATATTGACTGGCAACCGTTCAGCCGCGATCTGGGCCGCGAAGAAACCGACCCCGATTTTCAACGCGAACCCTTCCTTGCGCTGCTCTCGCGCTATTTCGCCACCCGCGACCTTGGCACCGATTGGAGCGGCATCAAAGCCGCCGAGACCGAGCTTTTGATCAACTCGCTGTCGATGCTGTTGCCATTCAGCCCCGAAGACAAACAGGCGTTGCTCGAAGCCCCTTCGCTGATCACCCGCCGGGAAACCCTTGTGACCCTTTTGGAATTCGCCCTGCACTCTGATGGCCGAGACGAGACCCTGCAATGACCGATACCCCAGACGCATCCGCGACCACCGCAACGCCGTCCAACGCCGCCACCCCGCACGACCGTCGCATGTTAGAGGCCCTTGTTTGCCCCGTCACCCAAGCCGTGCTGACCTATGACGCCGAAAAGATGGAGCTGATCTCGAAAGCCGCACATCTGGCCTTCCCGATCCGTGACGGCATCCCGATCATGCTGGTCAGCGAAGCTCGCGCGATCGAATAGCCCAGGGCTTCAACCGAGCACTTCGACAAACAAACGTGTCGCAGGCAGACCGCCTCGACTGACAAGCGCCCCTGAAGGCTTTATCGGGTGCAAAGTTGTAGCGAAACAGCCCGGCCCCCAGTCCGGGCACGCATGAAAATGAACGGCTCTGCGCACACCAAGCCTTGTCTTTAGGATAGGGCTCCAATTCGCCTCACCCGCACCCCATAGGCCAACGCCTGACCGCCGGGTGTGCGAGCCACAGATATTCTAGGCAATTTATGCCTCAACAAACTCCCAAGAAATTCTAAGCGGCACAGCCCAAAAGCGCCCGCCCGGGGGGGTGATGAGCGATCAGAAATCCTCCAGTGGAGGATTTCCGCGAAGAACGCCCGGCCGGTGGCCGGGCCGGGAGGAGGGCGCTGCCCGGCGGCGCTAATGCGCCTTGATTCCGGGCCGGGGCTTTGCTGATGATCTTGAGAACCCGACCGGGTAGTCAAAGCCACCTCAATCCCGCCTTGGCACAGCCTTGACATGTACAACATTCTGCACATATACCATCCAAAGCAGAACCAAATCGCGCAAACCCAACGGGGTGCCATGAACATCTTAACCTATACCGATGCCAGAAACGGCTTGGCGAGTGCGATGGACAAGGTCGTTCAGGATCGCGAAGAAACCATAATCACCCGAACTGGGCGCGAATCCGTTGTGATGGTGGCGCAAAGCGAATGGAGCGCCATTCAGGCAACGCTGCACCTACTGTCTTCGCCGCGCAATGCGGATCGTCTGCGTGAGGCTATATCTGAACTCAATGCAGGCGGCGGCGCGGAAAAAGAGCTGATCGTTGAAGCTTAAATTCGCCAGCCTTGCTTGGGCCGATTACATTTTCTGGCAGACGGCAGACACCACGATCCTCTTCAGAATCAACGTCTTGATTGAGGAATGTCGCAGGCACCCGTTCAGCGGAACGGGCAAGCCAGAGGCGTTGAAAGGCAACCTTTCCGGGTTTTGGTCACGAAGGATCACCGCAGAACACCGCCTCGTTTACCGGGTTTCAGGCAGCGGCGACAATCAGATTCTGGAAATCGCGCAATGCCGCCATCATTACTGACCTTGGGTGCCGATAAGGCGTTTCCCCTCACCCCCAAGCGTAATTGAAACTCACGCTGATCCGGTCCTCTTCCGCCATGTTCATCGGCACTTCGTGGCGCAGCCAGCTTTCCCACATCAGCACCTCGCCCGCCTCAGGCGCACGGTAGATAAAGGTCCGCAACTCATCGCGCACCTTGGCCTTGCGCGGCGGGGCGGCCATCATCATCGCAAGCCTTGGGTCTTCAAACTTGATCGCCGAGGTGCCCATCGGCATCGTCACATAGCACGTCCCCGAGATCACGCTATGCGGATGGATATGCGCGCTGTGCATCCCGCCCTGCGGCAAAATATTGATCCACAGGCTGTCGAGTTTCAGCTTTTTCTCGCCCAGATCAAACTGCACATCCTTCACAAAGCCCTCGAGATGCTTGTCCAACACCTTGACCAAGGCTTTGAAAATCGGAAACCGCCACGGCAGATCGTCCAGCGAAGCATAGCTGGTATAGCCCGCATAGCCGTGCTTTTCGCACCAATCCTGCCCCGCCTCATCATCTTCGGCGATGGCGAGGCACGAGTTTTCCAGCTCTGCCAGATCAATCGGCTTGCCCTGCTCGGCCAAAGCCGCGCGATAAAGCCGGGTGACGAAGAGCGATTCAATATTAGACATAATCCGATGTTCTCCTGATGTGGGCAACGCGGTCAAAAGTTAACAAACCCTGAATGACCCCTATCTAACCCATTGATTTTTCATAAACCGATAGCCTGTCCACGCGTGGACAGCTATATCCCCAACCGATCAAACGCCGACTCCAACGGCGCCCAATCCTCAATCCGCAGCCTGACCGGCAGGGTCAAAACCCGAGCCCGGAACGCCTCGGGCAGCCGCACCGCATCCTTTTCCGTCGTCACCAACTGCGCCCCTTTCGCGAAGGCCTCGATTTCCAACCGGGTCAGCAACGCCTCGGACAGCGGCTGATGATCGTCCAAAGCCTCGCCCCGGACCACCACAGCCCCCTCGCCCAGCAGGGTCGCAAAGAACTTCTCTGGCCGCCCGATGCCCGCAAAAGCCAGCACCCGCTCGCCCGTCCAAGCCATCCCCATCGCCAGCACCTCAAGCCGCCCCCGCAAGCAAGCCACGCCTTCCACCGCAAAATCCCCGCCAATCGCCAGCACAAAATCTGCCCGCTTCAGCCCCGCCTCAACCGGCTCCCGCAGCGGCCCCGCCGGAATGCAACGCCCGTTGCCGAACCCCACCGCCGCATCGACCACCACAATCGACAAATCCTTCACCACCGACGGGTTCTGAAATCCATCGTCCAGCAGCACAACATCCACGCCCGCAGCCTCGGCCGCCCGCACCCCCGCCGCGCGATCCTTCGAGACCCAAACCTCACAAAACGCCGCCAGCAACAGCGGCTCGTCCCCCACCTGATCCGCCCGGTGCCGCGCCATATCCACCCGCATCGGCCCCGTCAAAGAGCCGCCATGTCCGCGACTGACCACCGCCACCCGCCGCCCCCGCGCGCCCAATCGTTCCACCAAGGCAATCGCTGTCGGGGTTTTCCCCGTCCCACCCGCATTGATATTGCCAATGCAAATCACCGGAACGCTTGCCTTATACCCCGGCTGCCGCAACCGCCGCGCCGTAGCCCAGCCATAGATCCAGCCCAGCGGCGCCAACACCCGCGCCCAAAGCCCCGGCCTCTCGGGCGGGTTCCGCCAAAATCCCGGCGCACGCATCAGCTCCTCCCGTCCAGCACATCCCGCGCGAAATCAACCACGCGGTCCGTCACCTCAACCCCGTCCGAGGCCAGAGTCCATGCCGCCTGCGCCAGCCGAGCAGCCCTATCCGGCGCCAAAAGATCGCTCAGCGCATCGCCCAGATCGCCCGCCGAGCCCACCGCCCGCGCCGCCTGCGCCGCACCCAAGCGGCCAAAAACGGATCCATACCCCCCCGGCCTTGGCCCGTAAACAATCGCCGATCCCAAAGCCGCAGGCTCCATCGGATTG
This sequence comes from Cypionkella aquatica, assembly GCF_030161095.1. Taxonomy (GTDB): domain Bacteria; phylum Pseudomonadota; class Alphaproteobacteria; order Rhodobacterales; family Rhodobacteraceae; genus Cypionkella; species Cypionkella aquatica. Next base: position 223,622 of record NZ_BSPP01000002.1, on the reverse strand, counting down.
CGCGCGCACCCCTCGCCCAACAGCGATCCGCCCATATAGCTGACCGGGGCCAGTCGATACCACAGCCCGTATTCAGCATCAGAATCCGGGATATAAACTTCGGTTTCGGTGTCGGGTTCCTGATCCAACGCGCGCTGAGCCACCGTCCAACCCTCGGCTGCTTCCATACCCGCAGCCAGTTCCGCCGCCCGCCCGGCATCCTGCGGCACCAAGATCAGCAGCAACCGATGCGCCAACCGCAACGCCGAGCGATGCGCTGCGATCACCGCCGCCTCTTCCGCCGCAGGCACATCCACCGCCAACCACACCGGTCGCGTCGCCATGAGCCCCGCCAGCATCGCCCGCTCGGGTTCATGATAGCTTAACGCCGCCGAAGGTTCCTCCATCCGCCCCGCCACCGCGACTTCGCCCGCACCCGCGCGTCGAAACGCCCGCGCCGCCGCCTCGTCCACCGCCAGCACCTGCTTGATCGAGCGCAATGCCGTGCGGATCAGCCCCGGATACCAGCCCTCGCGCCCTTGCATCAGATAAGGCGCGCGCGCATCAACCATGATCACAGCCAGCTTGCGCTGTTCGGCCTCGTGCAGCACCGCAGGGCGCAACTCGCCCTCGGCCATGATCACCAAAGCAGGGGCCCAATGTGACAGAAAAGCACGGGCCTCGGCGGGCGTGTCGGCGGGCGGATGCTGATGCAGCATATTGGCGGTAAGTGGCACCTCGTCGGGGCAGGTCAGCAAAATTGTGACGCCCAGTTCCTCGACCAGACGCAGGGCCAGTTGCCGCAACCCACGCGAACAGCCGACCTCGGCCGCATGCAGCCAGATCAGGTCACCCGGTGGACGCGCCGGGCGAGCATCATCACCCCCGCCCGCCCGCCGCGCCGTCAGATTGTAAAGCGTGCGGCCGAGAGAGAGCACCATGAAAAACGGTCGCTTTTACGCGCCCATCTCCTCGGTCAGGGATCCCGGCACACCTTCTTCGCGCAAGCGGTGAATATGCGCGATGAAATAGCGCATATGGGCGTTGTCGACCGTGCGCTGCGCCTCGGCTTTCCATGCGCCAAAGGCGGTCGCATAATCGGGATACATGCCCACAATATGAATCTGGCTGACATCCTTGAACACATTCTTCTGCGGGCTGACAAGTTCGCCGCCAAACACCAGATGAAGTCGCTGCGCCATGCTGAAAATCCTGATTGCTGCACTGCCGCGCAGGGTAGCCTCTGCGCGGGCGCGGTTCAATGGCGCACTTGCGGCGGCGCACTTGCGGGCAAGGCCTGCTGCGCCCATTCTGGCAAAGATGCAGGAGTATGCGATGCGGGTTGTGACAATAGGGGAGTGTATGGTCGAGCTGTCGCCCACTGGTGGCGGTCTGCTGCGGCAGGGCTTTGCTGGCGATACGTTCAACATGGCATGGTATCTGCGCCGGTTGTTACCCGCGGCTTGCAGCGTTGATTATCTGAGTGCCGTCGGAAGTGATGCGTTGTCAGATCAAATGCTGGGCTTCATGCAAACCGCAGGCGTTGGTGTGGCGCATGTTGCGCGCGTCGATGGCCGCTCGGTCGGGATCTACCTGATCACGCTGCAAAATGGCGAGCGTAGCTTTAGCTATTGGCGCGACAGTTCGGCGGCAAAGACACTGGCCGATGATCCCGCCGCCTTGGCGCAAGGATTGGCCGGGGCCGGGTTGGTGGTGTTCTCTGGTATCACTTTGGCGATCCTGTCGCAGGCCGGGCGCGCGACTTTGCTGGCGGCAATCGCGCAGGCGCGCGCGGCGGGCGCGGTCGTGGCCTTCGACCCCAATATGCGCGAACGGCTTTGGCCTGATGCCGCCGATCTGCGCTATTGGATCGCGGCTGCCGCAGCGGGCGCGGATGTGGTTTTGCCGTCGTTTGATGAAGACGCGCGGGTGTTTGGTGACGCCAGCCCTACGGCTACCATCGCGCGCTATCGCGGTTGGGGCGCGGGTTGCGTGGTGGTGAAAAACGGCGCGGGAATCGTTCAGGCTTGGGACGGTGCCACGCATCAGATGCAGCCAGCGCCCAGCCCCGTAGTCGATAGCACGGCGGCGGGTGACAGCTTTAACGCGGGGTTTCTGGCGGCCCGGATACAGGGCGCGGCGATGGCCGCGTGTTTGCACGGTGCCGCGAACTTGGCGGCACAAGTGATCGCAGCACCCGGTGCGTTAGTGGCACCAAAAGCTTAACGATAGGTGAATGACACCCCTCTAAGGCATTGAAATCATATAAAGCGCAAGCTTGTCCACGCGTGGACAGCCACGCTCAATTGAAGCGATTGTCCCGCGGGAAGCCACGCGGCGCCATCCGCCCAGCCGTTGCCCGCGCCCCGATCCATTCGCCCAGATCAGTTTCAGTCCGCGTCCGCCCAGCCGGGTCTTTCCACGCCAATCCAGCCGCCAAAACAAAGGTGGTGGCATCCGAAAGCCCACCGTCCTTATATTTCTGCAGCCGCACGCCCTTACCCTTGGCCATCTCAGGCAAATCCGCCAGCGGGAACACCAGAACCTTGCGGTTATCGCCGACCACGGCGACATGATCACCCACAACCTTGCGGCAGATCGCGGTCTTGACCCCGGCCCCCAAAGACAGCACCTGCTTGCCCGCGCGGGTCTGCGCCAGCACCTCATCCGAGGTGACGACAAAACCATCCCCCGCCGACGAGGCCACCAACAGCTTTTCACCCGAGCGGAAGATTTGCAAATCGACGATCTCGGAATCATTCGGCAGATCAACCATCAGCCGCACAGGTTCCCCCATGCCGCGCCCGCCGGGCAGGTTGACGCCGACCAAAGTATAGAACCGCCCATTCGCGCCGATCAGCAGGATTTTGTCGGTGGTCTCGGCATGGAACGCGAAACGCGCGGTATCGCCGTCTTTGAATTTCTGCTCGGTCGCCAGATCGACATGACCTTTCAACGCCCTGATCCAGCCCATCTGGCTGCAAACCACGGTGATCGGCTCGCGCTCGATCATTGCTTCAAAGCTGACTTCCTCGACCTCGCCCGCCTCGGCGAAGGCGGTGCGACGGCGACCCAAAGCCGTTTCCTTGCCGAACCGCTTGCGAATATCGTCCAGTTCCAGCCCGATCTGCTTCCACTGCAACGCGTCGCTTTCCAGCAGATCAACCAACCCGGCACGCTCGGCCATCAAAGCATCGCGCTCGGCCAGCAGCTCCATTTCCTCAAGCCGCCGCAAAGAGCGCAGGCGCATGTTCAGGATGGCTTCGGTCTGCACCTCTGAAAGCTCACCCTCGCCGGGTTTCGGTGGGACATAATCCTTCTCGGACATCGCGCGCTTGTGCGGCTTGCCCCAGTGTTCAGCCATCAAAGCGGCCTTGGGATCGGTGTCATAGCGAATGATGTCGATGACGCGATCTAGGTTCAGGAACGTGATGATAAAGCCTTCGAGCACCTCAAGCCGGTGATCAATCTTCTCCATCCGATGCGTGCTGCGGCGCTTGAGAACATCGCGGCGGTGATCGAGAAAGGCGCGCAGAACCTCTTTCAGGCTGCACACTTTCGGCTGCCGCCCGTCGATCAGCACGTTCATATTCAGGCTGAACCGCGCCTCAAGATCCGAGCTTTTGAACAAGGCCGCCATCAGCATATCGGCCTCAACCGTGCGAGAGCGCGGTTCAAGCACGATGCGAATATCATCGGCGGATTCGTCGCGCACATCGGCGAGCAAAGGAATACGCTTGGTCTGGATAAGTTCGGCCAGCTTTTCGATCAGCTTGGATTTCTGCACCTGATACGGGATCTCGGTGATGATGATCTGCCAAGTGCCACGGCCCAAATCCTCGACATGCCATTTCGCGCGGGTGCGGAAAGAACCACGCCCGGTGCGATATGCCTCAACCATCGTCGCGCGAGGTTCGATCATCACACCGCCAGTGGGGAAATCTGGGCCGGGGATGATGTCAACCAAGGCGTCATCGCTGATCGCGGGATCGGCCATCATCGCATGGCAACCGAGGATCAGTTCTTCGAGGTTATGCGGCGGAATGTTGGTGGCCATGCCAACGGCGATACCAGACGAGCCATTCGCCAGCAGGTTCGGGAAGGCAGCGGGCATCACGACCGGCTCTTCCAGCGTGCCGTCATAGTTCGGACGGAAATCGACCGCGTTTTCGGTCAACCCCTCCATCAGCGTCTCGGCAATCGCGGTCAGGCGGGCCTCGGTGTAACGCGATGCTGCTGGGTTATCGCCGTCAATGTTGCCGAAGTTGCCTTGGCCATCCACCAGCGGATAGCGGACGTTGAAATCTTGCGCGAGCCGCGCCATCGCGTCGTAAATCGCGGAATCGCCATGCGGGTGATAGTTTCCCATCACATCGCCAGATATTTTTGCAGACTTACGGAACGCAGAGGTCGCTGAAAGCTTTAGCTCTCGCATAGCATAAAGGATACGGCGATGAACGGGCTTCAGACCATCGCGTGCATCCGGCAGGGCGCGATGCATAATGGTGGACAAGGCATAGGTCAGATAGCGTTCACCAATCGCGCGGGCCAAAGGCTCCGCGAGGGTAATCGGCTCTATCTTGGGGTCATCTTCGGCGTCGGACATGGATGTGGTGTAGAGCGGGGGGCGAGGCTGGTCCAGCCGAAAAACGCAAATTCAGCGCCGGCCCTGCGCAGTTTAGGGGGAGAAATCGCTGCTTTTTCCACTCTGTTTCTGGTAGCATTGTGCTATGGCTGCGGGCGATCAGTGGGGTGCCTGTAAGATGTTCAAATTAACTCTGTTTCTCTGTGCGGGCCTTTATGCTGCAATGGTTTTCGGCGGCGTTGATCGTGGCCAGCAACGCTTTGGCATGATAGCGGCGGTGCCCGTGGTGGCCGCACCTGTGATGCTGTCGCAAACCCCAGAACCTGCGGTTTTACCTGTGACGCAGGCGGCTTTCGTGCCGGACGCGCCGCTGATGGCGACGCCGGTTTCAGTCCAAACTACGCCAGAGCCTGTAGTGGCTGCAGCGGGCCTGGTGATGGTGATTGCCTCAACATCCGCTAATGTCCGCTCTGGCCCGGGCAAGGATTATGACGTGGTTGACCGGCTGACCCGTGGCGAATCGGTTCTGGTGGTGGCGCAAGGTGAGGGCGTCGATGGCTGGTCCCTGATCCGCGTCGAAGGGGATGGGATTGAGGGCTATATCGCATCGCGTCTGTTGCGCGAGTGATTTTGCACTGAATGATTGTCGAAACCTGCCGCAGCACCTAGGAAGGGGAAAACCCACAAAGGGGCACAGGCATGGAACGCACAATTTTGATCACGGGATGCTCGTCTGGCATCGGGCTGGACGCGGCGCGCGGCTTGCGGGCGCGGGGCTGGCGGGTGTTTGCAACCTGTCGGCAGGAACCCGATTGCGAGCGTTTGCGCGCCGAGGGCTTGGAAAGTTTCGCGCTGGATTACGCAGATGAGGCAAGCGTCGAGGCCGCGGTAGCGGAGGTGGTCGCGCGCACCGGCGGCAAGCTGGACGCACTTTACAACAATGGCGCTTTTGCCTGCCCCGGCGCGGTGGAAGACCTGCCGCGTGGTGCGTTGCGCGCGATTTTTGAGACCAACCTGTTCGGCTATCACGACCTGACGCGGCGGGTGATCCCTTTGATGCGTGCGCAAGGCGGCGGGCGGATTATCAATTGTTCCTCGGTGCTTGGCCTTGTCGCGCTGAAATGGCGTGGCGCTTATGTGGCGACCAAATTCGCCATGGAAGGGCTGACGGATGTGCTGCGGATTGAGATGGCCGACACCGGCATCAAGATCATTTTGATCGAACCGGGGCCGATCGGAACATCCATCCGCGAAAAGGCGATTCCGCATTTTGAGCGCTGGATTGATTGGCAAAACTCGGCCCGCGCTTCGGAATATGCGTCACTGCGTGGCAGGCTTTATGAAGCAGGCCCGCCTGATCGTTGGGAGTTGCCCGCCTCTGCGGTGACAGAAAAGCTGATCCACGCTTTGGAATCAGCGCGACCAAAGGCGCGGTATTTTGTCACAACGCCGACGTATCTGATGGGCTTTGCCCGGCGGATTCTGCCAACCGCGATGCTGGATTGGCTGATCGCCAAAGGCTGAGGCGTTTTCCGCCTCGCTTTTTCTGCGCAAGCGCCTAAATCAGGGGCAAAGCGAAAGGAGCTCTCATGCCCAGCGACCCGATTTTCATCATCGGCATCCTTGCCTGTTTTCTGGTGCTGATCATCCTGATGATTGGCATCGGCAGCTTTGCCAAGGGTGGCGATTTCAACCGCAAACACTCTAACCGCCTGATGCGCTACAGAATTATCGCGCAGGCCGGGGCAGTCATCATCATCGTGGGCTACGCCTATTATCGCAGCCGGGGGGGCAACTGATGGTCGTTCTGTCAAAGATTTACACCAAAACCGGCGATAAGGGCGAAACCGCTTTGGGCAACGGGGTTCGGGTAGCCAAACACTCGGCCCGCGTCACCGCCTATGGCACGGTGGATGAGACCAATGCGACGGTAGGCTTGGCACGGCAACACAGCAGCGGCGATCTGGATGCGGCTCTGCAGCGGATTTCCAACGACCTGTTCGATCTGGGTGCGGACCTTTGCAGCCCAGACATGGATAAAGATGCCGAGGCCACCTATCCGCCGCTGCGGATGATTGCCGGGCAAGTGGCGCGCCTAGAATCGGAAATTGACGCGATGAACACGCGGCTGACGCCCTTGCGCAGCTTTATTTTGCCCGGTGGCAGCGCTTTGGCGGCGCATCTTCACCTGTGCCGCACAGTCAGCCGACGGGCCGAGCGTTTGGTGGTGGAACTTGCTGCCTCCGAGGCAGTGAACCCCGAGGCGGTGAAATACCTAAACCGGCTGTCCGATTGGTTCTTCGTCGCGGGCCGTATCGCCAACAATGATGGCCGCGATGACGTGCTCTGGGTGCCGGGCCTCACGCGCTAGACGCGACGTAGCGCCGCTTATTTCTGTCGGTTTTGGTCTGTTATACGGACTTGCAACACGATATGACGGCTGCGAGAGCTTGGGCGGCCTTCGGGCCATTGAACGGAGAGATGCGCGATGAAGGTTCTTGTACCTGTCAAACGTGTGATCGACTACAACGTGAAAGTGCGCGTGAAAGCGGACGGTTCCGGGGTTGATCTTGCCAATGTGAAAATGTCGATGAACCCGTTTGACGAGATCGCTGTCGAAGAAGCGATCCGGCTGAAGGAAAAGGGCATCGCAACCGAGGTTGTGGTGGTTTCCATCGGCGTCAAGCAAAGTCAGGAAACCCTGCGCACCGCTTTGGCGATGGGTGCGGATCGCGCGATCCTGATCGAAGCGACTGACAACGTGCATACCGACATTGAGCCGCTTTCGGTGGCGAAACTTCTGGCCGCTGTGGTCAAGGAAGAAGCCCCCGGTATCGTGCTGTGTGGCAAGCAAGCCATTGATAACGATATGAATGCCACCGGCCAGATGCTGTCGGCGCTGCTGGGCTGGTCGCAGGCGACTTTTGTGTCCGAGCTGGCGATTGACGGCGACAAAGCCGTGGTCACCCGGGAAGTGGACGGCGGTTTGCAGACGATTTCGGTGAAAATGCCGACCATCGTTTCGGTCGATCTGCGCCTGAACGAACCGCGCTATGCAAGCCTGCCGAACATCATGAAAGCCAAGGCCAAGCCTTTGGCGATCAAAACCCCGGCTGATTTCGGTGTGGATGTGGCACCGCGTCTGAGCATTGTGAAAACCGTTGAACCTGCGGGCCGCAAGGCTGGCGTCAAAGTAAGCTCGGTTGCCGAGTTGATTGCGAAACTCAAAGACGAAGCGGGGGTGATCTGATGGCCGTTCTGCTGATTGCGGATGTAAACGAAGGCGCTTTGGCGACCGACGCCGTTGCAAAAACCCTGGCTGCCGTGGCTTCGCTGGGCGAGGTGCATGTGCTGGTTGCTGGCACGGGTGGCGATGCTGCGGCGGCCGAAGCTGCCAAATTGTCCGGCGTTTCCAAAGTGTTGTTCGCCGACGATCACGCCTATTGCCACGGCATGGCAGAATCGACCGCAGCTTTGGTGGTTGGTCTGGCTGGCGGTTACAGCCACATCTGTGGAGCTGCCACCGCTTTCAACAAGAACGTGCTGCCGCGTGTGGCTGCCTTGTTGGACGTGATGGTGATCTCTGATGCCACCGCAGTGATCGACGCCGACACGTTCGAGCGCCCGATCTATGCAGGCAACGCTGTGCAAACCGTCAAGTCGGCGGATGCCAAGAAGGTGTTCACCGTCCGCACCGCGACGTTTACCGCCGTTGAAGCCAACGGCTCGGCAGCTGTCGAGAAAATCGGCGGCCCGGGCGAAGCCGGTCTGTCGGCTTGGGTTGAGGATAAAACCGCAACCTCTGATCGTCCCGAGTTGACCTCGGCGGGGATCGTGGTTTCAGGTGGCCGTGGCGTTGGCAGCAAGGAAAGCTTTGATCTGATTGAGAAACTGGCTGACAAGCTCGGCGCCGCCGTTGGTGCTTCGCGTGCGGCTGTCGACAGTGGCTATGCGCCAAACGATTGGCAAGTGGGCCAAACCGGCAAAGTCGTCGCCCCGCAGCTGTATGTCGCGGTTGGGATTTCTGGCGCGATTCAACACCTTGCCGGGATGAAGGACAGCAAAGTCATCGTCGCGATCAACAAGGATGAAGAAGCGCCGATTTTCCAAGTGGCAGATTACGGGCTGGTGGCCGATCTGTTCACCGCAGTGCCGGAACTGATTGAAAAGCTGTAAGCTGTTTGAAGTATGACAGAAGGGCGCCTTAGGGCGCCCTTTTTACATCAACTGATGGATTGCGGGCATCAACATATCTGCGATCTCTTGATGTGCGGCTGGCCCCGGCAGGCCTGCCGCCGCAGGTGCCTCCATCGACGCGAAAGCCATGCCATCCACACCCTGAGACAGTGCCTGAGCGCTGAACACCGCCTGCACATAGCGGGCCACGGGGGCGCGAATCGCGTTGATCATCTCGGTGTCGATCAGCAGCGGATTGCAGGTAAGATCAACCCGGCGCGTAGGCTGCGGCGGCGGCAAGTCAGACGCCCAGAGCAGAATTGTGGTTTTGCCCAGACGTGACAGCAGCAGCTTCATCCGCGTCACCCAAGCCGCGCGCAACTCGTCTGCGACCACCTCAAACTTGTCCACAGAGGCAGACTGCAACGCCATCAGCATGTGGCGGGTAAAATTGAACTCTGTAAAATCCACGCGCGGGAAGATCGTCCGCAGCAACGGCGTTGCCCCCAGAAACCGATCATTGCGGCGCGGATGCACAGCGTAATAGCGATTGGACAGGTTCAACGCCCCCAGCACCTGCACCACAGTGACAGAGGCTTGCGCTGCGATCTCTGTCACTCCTGCTTCGTTGATGAACACATCGGGGCCGGCATTCATGCACCCCAGATTGACAACGGGCATACCCAACTGCCGCTCGATCAGATCGGGGAATGGCACCGGTACGAATTTGCCATAGGTTTCGGTCCCCCCCAGAACAGCAACATAGGCACGCTCGATATCTCGTCTTGGCCCGCGGAATAACACCCGCGAGCTGCCATATCGGCATGGAAAATAATCCAGCGACCCCTCGCCGGGAAACACATAAGCCATAGCCCACCCAATCGTCTTAGCACCCAAGATCAACTTCGCCCGAATCGTCTTTCCAAATTGCTAATGGGCGGATTTATGACAAATTCTAGGCGCTGCCCCGGCCTTGCGCCCGGCGCTTTGGGCTGCGATTGTGCCGCACAGCAGAAAAGGGGCGTTTGGCATGGAAATCCGGTCGGTGGGCATCGTTGGAGCGGGGCAGATGGGCAACGGGATTGCACATGTGTTCGCGCAGGCCGGGTTCGAGGTGTTGCTGAATGATGTGAACCCCGAAATGCTGGCCAAAGCTATCGCCACCATCGACAAGAATATGGAGCGGCAGGTTTCGCGCGGCAAGCTTTTGGCCGAGGATAAGGCGGCGGCGATGGCGCGGATCAGGACCACGGCGGTTTTGGCGGATCTGGGGCCGCTTGATCTGGTGATTGAGGCCGCGACCGAGAAAGAAGCCATCAAGAACGCGATCTTTGACGGGCTGCTGCCGCATCTGGCGCCGCAGACGATTCTGACCTCGAACACCTCATCCATCTCGATCACCCGGCTAGCCAGCCGGACAGACCGGCCCGAGAAGTTCATGGGCTTTCACTTTATGAACCCGGTGCCGGTGATGCAGCTGGTAGAGCTGATCCGGGGTATTGCGACCGATAAAGCAACCTATGACACCTTGCTGGCCGTGGTCGGCAAGCTGGGCAAAACGGCGGCAAGCGCCGAGGATTTCCCAGCTTTCATCGTCAATCGGATTTTGATGCCGATGATCAATGAGGCCGTTTATACCCTGTATGAGGGCGTGGGCTCGGTGAAGTCGATTGATGAGTCGTTGAAATTGGGGGCCAATCATCCGATGGGGCCGCTGGAGCTGGCGGATTTTATCGGGCTGGATACCTGCCTTGCGATCATGAATGTGCTGCATGAGGGCCTAGGCGACACGAAATATCGGCCCTGCCCGCTGCTGTCAAAATATGTCGAGGCAGGCTGGTTGGGCAGGAAAACGCAGCGCGGGTTTTATGATTATCGCGGTGAGGTTCCGGTCCCGACGCGGTAAGTGTCCACGCGTGGACAAATTTTCGATTTAATGAAATCAAAGGGTTGCGAGGGCTGATTAAGCATTTCTTAAGACTTTCGCAGCAAAATCGCCAACCTGGCTGCGAAAAGCCTTACGGCTTTTTGCCCAGATCAAGCGTGTGTTGGCGCAGCCAGGCCAAGAAGCCACGCGGGTTGCCATCCCATTTATCCAACTCGGATGCCGGGATCGGCGCGCCGATATAGGGGCGCTGTGGCTTGAACAAAGCCCGCTTGATCTCGGACAGCAACAGGCCCTGCCGCAAGGTATCTGAAAGCTTGTTGGCAATCAGGAAGGACCGCGAATTCTGCCCGGTGAAATGGATCGGCAGGATCGTCGCCCCCGAGCGCTGAATCATCTTGTGGGTAAAGACGTTCCATTCAGCCTCTATCGCCGGACCAAAAAAGCCTTCGGACATCGCAACCTTGCCCGCCGGAAACACGATAATCACGCCGCCAGCCTTCAGATGCGCCATGGTTTCATTGCGCATCTGCAAGCCCAATTCGCGCGCGTTTTCCTCGTGCGGGAATGGCACCGGGATCATGAATTCTGCAACTTCGGGAATACCCGTCAGAAGGCTTCGGGTCAGGATCTTAAAGTCGGACCGCACCCGGTTGACCATTTCGGCCATGATCATGCCATCGACCAGCCCATGCGGATGGTTCGCCACCACAACCAGCGGCCCGGTCGGCGGAATAAGCGCGATCTCTTCCGGGGGCGTGTCGATTCGGATGCCCATTTGCTTGATCGCTTTGGGCCAGAACGGCGAGCCAAACGGCGCACCCGAGCGCTCAAAATCGCGGATCAGCTTCAAAAGGGTGATCTTGGCGGTCAACCATTCAATCGCGCGAATCGTGCCCGCCTTGAAAGGGTTGCTGAACGTCCCCGCATAGGACAGCCGCCGCATGTCATATTCACGCTTGGCCGGAGCCTGACCTGCGACGGTCTCTGTCTGTGGCGTGTCTGTCACGAAGCGTAAGCCTTCCCCGTCGCGCCTCAGAATTCTTCTCCGAAGCGATTGGCCACCAGAGCCGCCAGAGCCTCGGCAAGCGCCGCAGCGGCTGGCCCACTGGTATCGACCTCAATAGAGGTTCCGCGTGATGCTGCCAACATCAAAAGCCCCATGATGCTGTCGCCCGAGACTGTCATGCCGTCTTTGCTGACCTGTGCCGTCGCGTCAAATTCCTCGACCACCTCGACGAACTTGGCCGAGGCGCGGGCATGCAGGCCCTTTTCGTTCACGATATACAGCGTCTGCGGCGCCATTTCAGGCCCCCCCGCCCAAATCGAGCGAGTTTATATACTTGCGACCCGCTTCTAGCGCAGCCGCGACAGCCTCTGTCACCGGCAGATCACGGGATTTGGCCAGCTTGATCAGCATCGGCAGGTTTGCGCCGTAGATGATGCGCCGCTCGGACGCGGCACAGGCCATCAGCGACAGGTTCGATGGCGAGCCGCCGAACATATCGGTCACCATCACCACACCCTGCCCCTGATCCACCGCATCTGCGGCGTCACAAATTTCGCGCTGCTTGGCGCTGCGGTCATGGTCGTCCTCAATCGCGATCGCCCGCATGGAGGTCTGCGGACCAACCACGTGTTCGACCGCCGAGAGATACTCCCGCGCCAAGCCACCATGTGCCACGATCACGATACCGATCACGCGTGTCTTACCTCGACCCTAGAGCAGGCATAGTCGCTGCCCTGCGTTCCAATTCACGATGCCGTTTTGACACCGGCCAGCCCGCTTCTGCAAGCACATTGCCGAGTTTTTCTGCAACTGCAACAGAGCGATGTTGCCCGCCTGTGCAGCCAAAGCCAATCGAGAGATGCGCTTTGCCTTCCTCAAGATGGGCTGGCAGTAGCATCAGCACAAGCCCCTGCAACCTTTGGAAGAAATCAACAAAGCGTGCATCGGTTTCAATATGGGCGGTCACGGCGGGATCGCGCCCATCCTTGTCGCGCAATTCCGGCTGCCAGTAGGGATTCGCCAGAAACCGGCAGTCAAACACCATATCCAGCCCGCGTGGCAGCCCACGTTTATAGCTGAAGGATTGCAGCGAAACCGCCATTTGCGTCGATTTGCCATGATCAAACCAGCGGCCAATCTCGGCCTTGAGATCGTGCGGTGACATTTCCGACGTGTCTATCAGATGATCCGCGCGCACCCGCACCGGGGTCAGCAGATCAATCTCGCGCGCGATGCCTTCGGTCGGGGTTTCCTGCGGCGCAAGCGGATGGCGGCGGCGGGTCTGCGAATAGCGGCGGATCAGTTCTGACGGGTCGCAGTCCAGATAAATCAGCTCAAGACTGACACGCGGATCGCGGGTTAATGTGTCAATCAGTTCGATCAGTGCGGTGGTGTTGAAATCACGGTTGCGCACATCCAGGCCCAGCGCGATCGGGCGGCCCAGACTGGGGCCATCAATCAACCGCGGCACCAGCGACAGGGGCAGATTGTCGATCACCTCAAACCCCAGATCCTCCAGCGCGTGAATAGCGGTCGAGCGGCCAGCGCCCGAAGGGCCGGTGATCAGCACCAGCTGATGCTCTGCAACAGGTTCCGAATGTTGTGTCACGCCATCCTCATGCCAGTCGTGTCCCTTTGAGATAACACAGAACTGAGGCTGGAAAATGGTTGCTTTGGCTGCCAAGGACAAGGGGCAGTGTGACGTCCAGCAAAGATATCCTGCGGTGTGGCGGCAGGCGATCGGTTTCGGGCTGGTCGAGGTCAATCACAAGGCTGATCGGGGTGGGGCCACAGGCGGGGCTGTGCAGGATGCCGACACCGCGCGCCTCTATCTTACCGCTGATCGAGGCGGGGCATGTGGCGATAAGCTCTTGGTTTTGCGCTGTGATTTCGGTTTGATCATCCGCGACCAGTGCGGCGCCTAAGGCGATCAATTGTAAGGCCAGCGCCGACTTCCCCGCACCCGACGCCCCGAGGATCAACACGCCGCGCCCGTTCACCGCAACGCAAGCGGCGTGCAAAAGCGCCTTTGTCACACCGGCAGACCGACCACAAACCGCGCACCCAGCGGTTCCGAGGTGGGGTCGGCGTTGGTTGGGCGGATGTTTTCTGCCCAGATCACGCCGCCATGCGCCTCGACAATCTGCTTGGAGATCGACAGCCCAAGGCCCGAGTTATTGCCGAAATGCGTCGCGGGACGGTCAGAGTAAAACCGCTTGAACACCTTGGTCAGCGCCTGTTCCGGGATGCCCGGCCCGGTGTCTTCGACCACGATCAGCACGCGGTTTTCCCGCCTGCGCGCCCAAACCCGCACCGCATCGCCATCATCGCAGAACGACACGGCATTGGTGATCAGATTGACGAACACCTGCGCCAAGCGCCCCTCTAGCCCGTGGATCTTGATGGCTTCGGTTGGGAAATCGGTGATAAATTCAACTTGCTTCTCACGCGCCTGATCGCCGAGATATTCGGTCAGGTTGGTAAGGGTTTTCAGCAGGTTGAACTCTTCTTCCTCTTCCTTGACCAGCTCAGAGTCCAACCGCGACGCGTTCGAGATATCGGAAACGAGGCGATCCAGCCGCCGCACATCATGTTCGATCACGTTGAGCAGCTTTTCGCGGTGCTCTTCCTTTTTGACCATCCGCATCGACCCCACGGCAGACCGCAGCGACGCCAGTGGGTTCTTGATTTCATGCGCCACATCGGCGGCGAATTGTTCATTCGCGTCGATGCGGTCGTAAAGCGCCGCGACCATGCCGCGCATGGCAACAGACAGACGGCCAATTTCGTCGGGCCGCGCAGCCAGATCCGGGATTCGCACCCGGCCGGGCGACATTTTGCGGGCATCGCGGTCACGGCCAAGCTCTGCCGCGGCGGCCAAATCAGACAACGGATTGGCGATTGTCGAGGCCAGAACCAGCGACAGGCCAATCGACACCAGCAACGCGATCACGAACATCTGCAAGATCTGCTCGCGCTCATAGCGCACCAGACGGTCAATTTCGCCCTCCGCCGAGATCAGAACGACCGCGCCGATGACAGCGCCGTTCTGTTTCACCGGGCTTGCCACCGAGAATTGCGCGCCGCCATCGACACCGCGCCCGGTGTTCGCAGCCACGTCACCGCCCAGCGCCTTTGAGTAAAGGTTGCGGGCCAAAGCCTCGCCATTCGGGGCAGTGGGCGCAGATGTGCCCGCGCCAAGCAGACCCGAAACGCCCTGCCAAATCGCATCCAGAAAATGGGTGATCACGGTCTTGCGGTCATCGCGCACCGTATCTGTCGCACGGGCCTGACCGATGCTGCGCGACACCAACAAGCCCTTGGTATCAAATACAAAAACCTCAACTCCGGGGCCGATGGCTACGGTGTTCAGACTCGTGGGCAGCACGCCATTCGCATTGGCAGCAAAGCTTTCCACCACATTGGAGGTCAGTTGCGCCTCGGTCACCAAGGCCTTTTCGCGTTGCAACACCAGACTGTCGCGGAACGGGTTCATGAACAAAACACCGGCGACCAGAATAACCAGCGCCATCAGGTTGAACACGATGATCTTGCGCGCCAGCGGCGAGCGGTTCAACGAGACAAGTCCCCGCCGCCCCCGCCCCTCGGACAAGGCGCTATCGGCCACCACTTCGGGCGAGACCCAATCTTCGCCCAAAAGCAGCTCTCCCGGTTTTTTCGCCGGGGTTGCGTCTTTCATGGATATGTTTTGCGCCGCTGTCATCGGATGCGGTCACTCTTCGTTGTAGCGATAACCAATGCCATACAGCGTCTCAATCGCTGCAAAATCATCATCAACCGAGCGCATTTTCTTGCGCAACCGCTTGATATGGCTGTCGATTGTGCGGTCATCGACATAGACCTGATCATCGTAGGCGACATCCATCAACTGATCGCGGCTTTTCACAAAGCCGGGGCGCTGTGCCAAGGCTTGCAGCAACATGAACTCGGTCACGGTCAGCGAGACATCGCGGCCTTTCCAAGCCACCGAATGGCGCAACGGGTCCATGCGCAGATGCCCACGCTCCATAATCTTGGTTTCCTCGGTGACGGCGACTTCACCCGTCACAATCGCATCATTGCGGCGCAACAGCGCGCGGATGCGTTCGACCAAAAGCCGCTGGCTGAACGGCTTTTTGACGTAATCATCAGCCCCCATCCGCAGGCCGAGAACTTCGTCAATTTCATCATCTTTCGAGGTCAGAAAGATCACCGGCATGGTGGATTTCTGGCGCAGACGCTGCAACAAATCCATGCCATCCATCCGGGGCATCTTGATGTCGAGCACGGCCATATCCGGCATGCGACGGTTGAAGGCATCCAAAGCGGATTGCCCGTCGTTAAAAGTTTCAACTTCGAAACCTTCAGCCTCAAGAGTCATTGATACAGACGTCAGGATATTCCTGTCGTCGTCTACAAGGGCGATCCTTGCCATGTTTGGGCTTCCCTATTCTGCTCGGCTTGCCTGATTTTTGACATATATTCCGTTTTCCCGGCCAAGTTAGCAACTGCTAACTGCGAATCACCCCTGACCTGAGAGTCCATCAGGCGCTAAATTTCCAAATGAATGACTAATATGACGCAGTTTTCCTATCGACTCCATTTTGGTTGCGCTAACCCGAAAATGGTTGCGCTAACTGTCGGTTGGCGTCCTATTCCGTGAAAAATCCGTATGTTATAGCGCGAATGTCGGGCCAAAAACTTGGTTCCGCGCGAAAACGCGTGCTTCGCAGGGCGTTTCAGGGATGGAAACTTTATCCCCCATATTGGCGGGAACGGGAGCTTACTATGATGAATGGACGTGTGAACCCATCGCAACGGTTGGAAGATCAGGGCATCAGCGGTCTGGGTCACGTCTATTACAACTATATCGAGCCTGCTTTGGTCGAAGCCGCAGTGTCGCGGGGCGAAGGCCAACTGGGCAAAGGTGGTGCGTTTTTATGCTCGACCGGGCAATTTACCGGCCGCTCGCCCAAGGATAAATTTGTGGTGCGCACCGCTGGCGTCGAGGAGACGATCTGGTGGGACAACAACGCGCCGATGGCCCCCGATGCGTTCGAGCGGCTGTATGCCGATATGCTGGCGCATATGCAGGGCCGCGACTATTTCGTGCAGGATCTGTTCGGGGGCGCCGACCCGGTGCACCGTCTGGACGTGCGGATGGTGACGGAACTGGCATGGCATGGCCTGTTCATCCGCCACATGCTGCGGCGTCCCGCGCGGGCTGAATTGGACAGCTTTGTGCCGGAGTGGACGGTGATCAACTGCCCGTCGTTCGAAGCCGATCCCGCCAAGCATGGCTGCCGCACCACAACCGTGATCGCGCTGAACTTTGAGCGCAAGATGATCCTGATTGGTGGCACCGCTTATGCCGGCGAGAACAAGAAAGCCGTGTTCACGCTGCTGAACTACCTTTTGCCGGAAAAGGGCGTGATGCCGATGCATTGCTCGGCCAACCATGCGATCGGCAACCCGGTGGATTCGGCGGTGTTCTTCGGGCTGTCGGGCACGGGGAAAACCACCTTGTCGGCGGATCCGTCGCGGATCCTGATTGGCGATGATGAACATGGCTGGTCGGATCGCGGCACCTTCAACTTTGAGGGCGGCTGCTATGCCAAGACGATCCATCTGTCGGCCGAGGCGGAACCCGAGATCTATGCCACCACCTCGCGCTTTGGCACGGTGGTTGAGAATATGGTGTTCGATCCCGAAACGCTGGATCTGGATTTCAGCGACACCAGCCTGACCGAAAATATGCGCTGCGCCTATCCGCTGGACTATATCTCGAACGCGTCGGATACGGGCATGGGCGGGCATCCCAAGCATGTGATCATGCTGACCTGCGATGCCTATGGCGTGCTGCCGCCGATTGCGCGGCTGACGCCGGCGCAGGCGATGTATCATTTCCTCTCGGGCTTCACCTCGAAAACGCCGGGGACCGAGCGCGGGATTGTGGAGCCGACGCCGACGTTCTCGACCTGTTTCGGCGCGCCCTTCATGCCGCGGCGACCGGAGATTTACGGCAAGCTGTTGCAGGCCAAGATTGCGCAGTTTGGTGCGTCGTGCTGGCTGGTGAATACGGGCTGGACGGGCGGCAAATATGGCACGGGAAAACGGATGCCGATCAAGGCGACGCGGGCACTGCTGACGGCGGCTTTGGATGGGTCATTGGGCGCGGGGGCGTTCCGGCGCGATCCGAACTTTGGCTTTGAGGTTCCGGTCTCGGTTCCGGGGGTCGATGCGGCGCTGCTGGACCCGCGCGCGACCTGGGGTGATGCGGCGGCTTATGATGCGCAGGCTGCGAAACTGGTGGGGATGTTTGCCGATAATTTCGCGCAATATGTGCCGTTCATTGATGCCGATGTGAAGGCTGCGGCGATTGGCTGAAAAGGAGCGGTCCCAACTCGGGACCGTTTTGCGCCTTTTGATTTCAAGGGCTTACGGCCGCGCCTTTAGGAAATCTTAATCTTTGGCTTGCGGCAGTAAGGCTGGGGGCTTCACACCCCCAGACCCCCGTGGGATATTTGAGCAGAGAGGATGAAACTTTTAAGCAAGTTTTAGCGATTAGAGGCCGAGGGCCCGGCGCATCAGGTTAAGGCCTGTCAGCACCAGCAGGATTTGTGTCCAGCGGCGGAATTTTGATTGATCGAGTCGGTCTTGAATCGCGACGCCGAGCGATTGGCCGATCATGGCGGGCAGCACGAGGGCGGCGGAGAAGGCAGTGGTGCTGGGGGTCATCACGCCAGACTGCAAATGCGCCGCCAGCAGCACGGCGGCACCGATCAGGAACACCACGCCTTGCACCCGGACGGTTTCCAACTTGTCGGCTTTGATCGACAGCAAGTAGACCAGCAGCGGTGGGCCCCAGACGCCGGACAAGCCACCATAAAGCCCGCCGACTGCGCCCAGAATCCACTCCGCGCGGCTGCGATGCTCCAGCCGCAGGGCGAGGCCGACGCCTGCCAGTTGCAAGGCGGCGAAAGCGGTGATCGGCAGGCCCAGCAGCAGCAGGAACAGGTCTTGCGGGATGATGCGGACGAATTGCGCCGAGATCACGATAAAAATCACAGTGGCGATCAGCATGCGGCGGTAGGTGACGGCGGTTTGCCATGCCGGGGCTACGCCTTGGCGGAAGGCTTGGCTGAGGTTTGAGATCAATGTCGGCAGGATCAGGCCTGCAAGCGCGGTTTCGGGCGGCAAAAAGCTGGAGAAGGCGGAGATCATGATCATCGGCATGGCAAAACCGACGGCACCTTTGACGAAGCCTGCAAAGCAAGTGATGGCGAGCGCTGCCACGAAGGCTTGCGGCGTCATGCCTGCCATAAGATATTCCATGTCTACTCTCCCTTGCGCCGCATGTCTAAAGCGAGGTGTCGTGCTGCGCATCCTGAAAATCCAGTGCGACATTTTCGGTCTTATCGCTGCATCTAAGTGAATTATTGTTGCGCTGCGGATGCGAAGGGATTAGGCATTTGCAGATGCAGCATAGGGTGAGGACGCAATGGCTTTGGATCAGAACTCTGGCGTTATGACCGATCTTTTGCGGCTGACCGCCGAAGCCTTGCCCGAGGTTGAGGCGCTGTTTGGGCGCGGGCGCGAGGCTTTGCGTGGGCGGGTTTCGGTGGGCGGAAAAGTCGCCTCTGCCGCGATGGAAGACCATCAGTTTGCCGCGCATAGCCTGTCGTGGCTGGCGACCTATACCGAGGCTTTGCGGCAGTTGCGGGCTTGGGCGGGGCGGCTGGACGCCGATGGCACGTTTGGCGAGATGGAGGCGCTGATCCTGCAGATCGGCTTTGGCGAGTATCTTGCCCAGATCTATGGCGGGATTCCGATGTCGCAGGGCGAGATGGCGCGGCTGGGCGATTTGGGGATTTCGGCGGCTCCTGGGCTTGCTGCGGCGGTGTTGATGGCCGAGGGCAACAGCCCTGCGGCGCGGATGCGACTGGTGGCTTTGATGCAGGACAATCAGGGGCGGGCGACGTTTGGCGCCAGTGGTCTGGATGATGAATTGGAGATGATCCGCGACCAGTTTCGCCGCTTTGCCGATGAAAAGGTCGCGCCCCATGCGCATGGCTGGCATCTGCGCGATGAACTGATCCCGATGGAGATTGTCGAAGCTTTGGCCGAGATGGGGGTGTTTGGCCTGACGATTCCCGAGGAATTCGGCGGCTATGGCTTGTCGAAAGCCTCGATGGTGGTGGTTTCCGAAGAGTTGTCGCGCGGATATATTGGAGTGGGGTCGCTGGGCACCCGGTCCGAGATTGCTGCCGAATTGATCTTGTGCGGCGGGACGGATGCGCAAAAAGCGCAGTGGTTGCCAAAGCTGGCGAGCGGGAAAATTCTGCCAACGGCGGTGTTTACCGAACCGAACACCGGCAGCGATCTGGGGTCTTTGCGCACGCGGGCGGTTGAGGGGAACGGGGCTTGGGAGATCACGGGGAACAAAACGTGGATCACCCATGCGGCGCGCACCCATGTGATGACCCTGCTGGCGCGGACCGATCCTGACAGCACCGACTACAAAGGTTTGTCGATGTTTCTGGCAGAAAAGCTGCCGGGGACCGATGCCGAACCCTTTCCGACGCCAGGGATGACCGGGGGCGAGATTGAGGTTTTGGGCTATCGCGGCATGAAGGAATACGAGCTGGCGTTTGACGGCTTTAAGGTGAAAGGCGAGAACCTTTTGGGCGGGGTGCCGGGGCAAGGTTTCAAGCAGTTGATGCAGACGTTTGAGAGCGCCCGGATACAGACGGCAGCGCGGGCGATTGGGGTGGCGCAGAATGCTTTGGAAGTCGGGATGCAATATGCCACGGACCGGCGACAGTTTGGCAAAGCCTTGATCGCGTTCCCTCGAGTGGCGGGGAAGCTTGCGATGATGGCGGTCGAGGTGATGATCGCACGGCAGCTGACCTATTTCAGCGCTTGGCAGAAGGATCACGGCAAGCGCTGCGATCTGGAGGCGGGGATGGCCAAACTGCTGGGCGCGCGGGTGGCTTGGGCTGCGGCGGATAATGCGTTGCAGATCCATGGCGGCAACGGCTTTGCGCTGGAGTATCAGATCAGCCGGATCCTGTGTGACGCGCGGATTCTGAATATCTTTGAAGGGGCTGCGGAAATTCAGGCCCAGGTGATCGCGCGCAGGCTGTTGGATTAGGGGTTTCCACGCGAGGGCCGCAAGGAGCCCAAGCGCGGATGCAGGCCACCCGCAATGAAATAGGCGGCGGCGAAGGCAAGGCCCGAGGCGGCAAAGATGAAGTTCAGCGGGGCCACCCATAACACAAGCCACGCCATGCCGGGCGTCGCAATACCCGACACATCGCGGAAGCTGGAATAGACGGCGGCCATCTCGGCCCGCTCGGACGGTTTGACAGACATCATGAACGGCAAACCACCAGAGACATCCAGCATCACAAGGCCGAACGAGCCTAAGAACAGGCAGGCGATGGTGATCCACGGCAATGGGGCGGCGATGGTGGCCAAGCAGAACAGGATGGCGCAATAGGCCAGCGCCCAGCGCAACGCGATGCGGACGGACCGGCGGCGCACCCATGATGCCATGAACGGCGACAGCAGCAAGGTGGCGTTGGACACCGACAGCATGAAGCCCCCGAGCTTGTCGCCCAATCCGGCCTCGATGCAGAACACCGGGACATAGACGACATAGACCCACCAGCCGCAGGACCGGATCACCGCGAACAGCCAGCCTGCGATCAGGCGGGGTTGCCGGAAGAATCGCCCAAGATAGGCGAGCGGATTGACCGCTGGGCCCTTGGCGCGGGTGATTTGCTTGCCCGAGCCCAGGCGCAGATACCAGAACACCCCAAACAGGATCACCGAGAACACCGCGGCCACGATGAACGGCAATGGTGCCCAAAGTGCCCGCATATACACCCCGCTCATCGGGCCAATTGCCCAAGGGGCTGCGGCATAGACCATTTGCAAGCTTTGCGTGCGGCCCAGATCGGCGCGCGGCACATAATCCAGCACATAGGCGTTGAAGCAAACAAAGCAGGTCACTGTGGCCATCGACATGATCAGGATGCCCAGTTGCACCGACCATTGCGTGCCCGTCACAAACAGCACCATCGAGATCAGATAGAACACGCATCCCGCCGAATAAACCCAGCGGCGCGGCCAGATCTGCGTCAGGCGCGGCACCATCAGGCCCCAGAACAGGGTGATAACGCCCGCAGTCAGATAGACGGTGGACAGATTCTGCGCCGACCCGAACGCGTCATAAACCGCAATCGGAATCGTGGAAATCAACGTGCCGCGCACCGCCGCCTCTAGCCCCGCAAGCAAAGCGAAATGCTGGAGTTTTGGGTTGGCGGAGTGTTTCAACTCCAAAGACTGATACCGCAGGGCCATGCTGGTATATGGCTTTGCTTGCGGCCCGATATCTGGCTTGCCCGCGACGGCGACTATGCCATCCGCGACTATTATTGCGCGGATTGATCTCGCGCCAAGATGCCCAATAAGCGGGCACGCGCTTCGGGCAGGGGCTTGCCGTTCAGGGTCGGCTCCAACGCGCGATTCAGGAAATGCCCGGTCAGCGCGAAGCCTTGGGCGATTTCGACCGGGCTTGCAGGCCCCTGCCCCAGCAAAACCGCTGGCAACGGCAACAACCGCCCGGCCCAATCGCCTGCCGCATCGCGGTTGACGGCCCGTCCGGTTTTCGGGCTGACATAGGCCAGATCCTCACGGCTGCCAGTGATGGCGCAGCGGGACAGATCCAGCGCAAAGCCCAATTCCTCCAGCAAGGCCAGCTCCCAGCGCAGGTAATCGGGCGGCCAGCCGGGGGTTTCCAGCGCATCCAGCAAGGCAATCGAGCGCGCATAAAGATTGGGATGCGATTCGCGGTCAGGCAAGGCCGCGCGCAGCATGGCACAGACGGCGTTCAGTCCGGCAAGGTTCAGACGGTCAGACAACAGCGCCGCCCGGCTGCGCAAAGGCTCGACCTTAAAGCTGCCGATCTGCTCTGACAGCCGCGCCTGCCAGACCACATCCACCTGACTGCCGGGTTGCAACACTGCCGCCATCCGGCGCGAGGCACCGCCGCGCACCACCCCGGCGTGCAGGCCATGCGCATGCGTGAACACTTCGACAATCGCCGATGTCTCGCCCTGCGGGCGCACCGAAATCACCGCCCCCTGATCGCGCCATTCCATAGACCGCAGTATCGACGCAGCGTCACGACAGAGCAAGGCTTGCTATTTGATCAAATTGGCGCAGATTGCTGCCATGTTTGCGCGTATGTTCGCCTTTGTCCTTGCCATCATCGGCCTTGCCGCTCTGCGCGCCCAGTTTGACGCGCTGATCGGAGTGGCATTGGCAACAGATCGTATCTGGGCGATGGCGGGGTATTTCACCATTTTGACCAATGCCTTACTGGTGACGCACCTGCTGGCGATCACCAAGGGCTGGCAGATCTCGTCTGCGCGGGCAGCAGGTCTGCTGGTCTCGATCGGTGCGGTGGGAATCATTTATCACGCGCTGCTGGCCAGCCAGTTTCCGACGGAAGGCCTGAGCTGGTGGGCCGATCTGGGGCTGCATACGGCGATGCCTTTGGGCTTTGCGCTTTGGTGGCTGGTGTTTGCACCAAAAGCCGTGCAGTGGCGCGATCTGCCACAATGGCTGATCTGGCCCGCGCTTTATGGCGGCTATGCGTTGATCCGCGGCGCGCAAACCGGGTTCTGGCCCTATGCATTCCTGAACGCAGACGCCTTGGGCTGGGCGCATGTCGGGCGCAATCTGGCCGCTTTGGTGCTGGCCCTGACGCTGCTTTGCCTTGCCGTCGCAGCCGCCGCGCGCATCCTGCACGCCAATCGGTTTCAATCGGCCAAACCCGCCTGATCCAACAGACTGCGACCTTGTCGATCCTCTAACTCTATCACCCAAAGATCAGGGTCGCGGCTGCGCTGACGGGCCAACAGCGCGTCCACCTCGGTCTCGGCCCCCTCAGCCAACACCACCCAAACTCGCGCATCCGCCTGCAGATCAAACGAGCGTTGATAGGCCCGCGCCTTGCCATCCAAACTGGCGACCTTGACCAGGACCGCCCCCGCCGTGGGATCGCCCTTGGCGGTGACATAGACTGGTATATCCGCCAACCGCAGCCGGGCGAGATAGGCCGAAACCCAAAGATCAGATGTCAGTCGCGCGACCATCGTTGCTCTTTTTCAAATACTCCCCGCCGGGAGGCTTCACCAGACCCCAAAAGCGCGCGCGTTGACATATCGAATCCGAAATTTGTCACAAATTTCGTGCCGGAATTCGACTGCGAATTCCGTCTGCCTCACGCCTCGCCGTCTTTGAAATCCAGACCCATTTCGGAATAGCGCTCGGGCTCATCCTGCCAATTCTCGCGCACCTTCACCTGCAAGAACAGATGCACAGTGCGGCCCAGAAATTCGGAAATATCGGCGCGCGAGGCTTGGCCGATCGACTTGATCGTCTCACCCTTGTTGCCCAAAACGATGCCCTTATGGCCATCGCGGGACACATAGATGATCTGATCAATCCGGGTGGAGCCGTCGGGTTTGTCTTCCCATTTCTCGGTTTCCACCGTCAATTGATAGGGCAATTCCTCATGCAGCCGCAGCGTCAGCTTTTCGCGCGTCATTTCTGAAGCGATCATCCGCATCGGCAGATCGGCGATCTGATCTTCGGGGTAGAACCATGGGCCATCGGGGATCTGCGCACCCAGCCACTCGCGCAAGTCTTTGACGCCATAGCCTTTTTCCGCCGAGATCATAAAGGTTTTCGCAAACGGAAACGCTTCATTCATCTTTTCTGCCAAGGCCAACAGCACCTCGGCCTTGACCTTGTCGATCTTGTTGATCGCCAAAGCCACTGGTTGGCCCTGCGGGATCTGGTCTTTCATGCGGTCGATGATGGTTTCAACGCCCTCGGTCAGGCCACGGTTCGCCTCGATCAGCAGCACGATGACATCGGCATCGGCAGCACCGCCCCAAGCGGCTTTGACCATGGCGCGGTCCAGACGGCGGCGCGGGCGGAACAGGCCCGGCGTGTCGACGAACACGATCTGCGCAACACCTTCCATCGCCACACCGCGAATACGGGTGCGGGTGGTTTGCACTTTATGCGTCACGATGGAAACCTTGGCTCCCACCACCCGGTTCAACAGGGTGGATTTACCAGCATTCGGCTCGCCGATCAGCGCCACAAAGCCTGCGCGGGTGCCGGGGCCGTCGGGCATGCGCCCGGTCAATTTACTGTCTTCAGTCATCAGAAGTCTCCATCCGGGCCAAAAGGGCGCGGGCTGCGGCTTGTTCGGCCACACGTTTCGATCCGGCGCGGGCAATTTCAGCCTCGCCGCTTTCCAGCTTTACTTCAACGGTGAAGATCGGCTGGTGGTCTGGGCCAGTCCGGCCCTGTTCGGTGTAAACTGGCGGCGGCATGGCGCGGGCCTGAGCCCATTCCTGCAGCGAGGTTTTTGGGTCGCGGGCGTCTTGCTCGACCGCCCCGATGCGCGGCCCCCACAGCCGCAGGATCAGCGCGCGGGCGGCATCAAAGCCGCCATCTTGATAAACGGCGGCAATCACCGCTTCCATCGCATCACCCAGCAGGGCCTCTTTGCGGCGCCCACCTGACAGCATTTCCGAGCGGCCGAGTTTCAGCACATCGCCCAAACCCACCTCGCGCGCGACTTCGGCGCAGGCCTCTTTGCGCACCAATGCGTTGAAACGTGGGGCAAGTTGGCCCTCTGAGGCGGCGGTATCTGCGCTTAGAAGGGCTTCGGCCATCACCAGCCCCAAGACCCGATCGCCAAGGAATTCAAGGCGTTGGTTGTCGGGCCGGGTGCTTGAGGAAATCGACGCATGGGTCACGGCGCGCAGCAGCAGTTCGGGCTGGCTGAATTGATGCCCGATGCGCGCCTCGAAGGCCTTAAGATCCGCCGCGAGCCTCACTCCACCGCCTTGAAGAAGCGGTCGGCGCGCCAAGTCCAGAAATACAGCATCGAGGTGCCAGCAGACGAGAAGATGATGCGGTCGGCGCGGCCGATCAGATATTCGGCGGGCACAAAGCCGACGCCACCAGCGGCCTGCGAAAAGCGGCTGTCCTGAGAGTTGTCGCGGTTGTCGCCCATGAAGAAATACTGGCCTTCGGGCACGGTGAACACATCGGTGTTGTCAGCAAAACTGTCGTCTTCAATGTTCATCACATCATGCACGACCCCGTTCGGCAGGGTTTCGCGGAAGCGCTCTTTCTCGCAGATCGCGCCATCGCCGACCGCGCCATTGCTGCAACGCGGGCGGGATTTCATCGGGCCCTGCGGCTCCATCACTTCTTGGAAGGTGCCATCGGCGACTTGCGGCACCATGGCGCCGTTGATGTACAGCACGCCCGCTTTCATCTGAATCTTGTCACCCGGCAGGCCGATCAGACGCTTGACGAAATCCGAGCCGTTCACCGGATGGCGGAACACCACAACATCGCCGCGCACAGGATCAGAGGCAAGGATACGGCCCGAGATCGGGCAAAGCGCGAAAGGGCAGGAGTATTTGGAATAGCCGTAGGCCATTTTGTTGACGAAAACGAAATCGCCGACCAGCAGGGTGTCTTTCATCGATTCAGACGGAATCCAGAACGGCTGGAAGAACAGAGTGCGGAACGCGCCCGCGATCAGCAGGGCATAGACCACGGTTTTCACCGTCTCGACAATGCCGCCTTCGTTTTTCGCCATGATGCCTGATCCTCAAGTTTTGCCGCTACATGCGCGCCGGGGGGGCGGGAGTCAAGTTGGCGCGGGGCCGGGGCGGGCCTCGATCACCACGAAAGCCTGCGCCCAAGGGTGGTCGTCGGTCAAAGTGACGTGAATGATCGCGTGATGATCGGGCGGCGTCATGCTGGCCAAGCGTTCGGCGGCCCATCCGGTCAGGTGCATCACGGGCTGGCCGGTGCGCAGGTTGGACACCGCCATGTCTTTCCACGAAATCCCCATGCGCAGGCCGGTGCCGAGGGCTTTGGAGCATGCCTCTTTTGCTGCCCAGCGTTTGGCATAGGTGGCAGCAATTGCGCGAGGGCGGCTTTCGGCCTTTTTCTGCTCGCGTTCGGTAAAGACGCGGGTTTTGAAGCGGTCGCCGTGGCGGGCCAAAGTGGCTTCGATCCGCTCGATATTACACAGGTCAGAACCGATGCCGAGGATCATCTAAGCGCGGGCCTGATCCATCAGAACACGCATTTTCTCAATGGCGGCTTCCAGGCCGACATAGATCGCCTCACCAATCAGGAAATGGCCGATGTTCAACTCTGCCACTTCGGGGATAGCGGCGATGGGGGTGACGTTGTCGTAGGTCAGCCCGTGACCGGCGTGGACTTCGAGCCCAAGGCTGTGGGCAAAAGCGGCACCTTTGCGCAGGGCATCCAGTTCAGCCTTGGCCTCTGCCAGACGGCCCTCGGCGTGCAGGTCAGAGTAGTGGCCGGTGTGCAATTCCACCACGGCCGCACCAATGCGGGCAGAAGCCTCAATCTGGGCAGGCGCGTGGCCAATGAACATCGACACCCGGCAACCAGCTTCGCGCAGGGGCGTGATGAAATGGGTCAGCCGATTGGCGTCCGAGGCCACATCAAGGCCGCCTTCGGTGGTCCGCTCGGCCCGGTTTTCCGGCACAAGGCAGACGGCATGCGGCTTCAGGCGCAGAATGATCGCGGCCATCTCATCCGTCGCGGCACATTCAAAGTTCAACGGGATACCTATGCCTGCGGCAAGCGCTGCCATATCTTCATCGCGGATATGGCGGCGATCTTCGCGCAGATGTGCTGTGATGCCATCCGCCCCAGCAGCCTCGGCAATAAGCGCAGCACGCAGGGGATCGGGCCAGACCGAGCCACGGGCGTTGCGCACGGTGGCGACGTGATCAATGTTGATGCCAAGCCGTTGCCGCGCCAGATGTGCCATGCTGTTCTTTCCCGTGATGTCCCAGCCGAATATAGCGGCGAATTTACTGCGCGCCAGCGCCTGTATCATCGCCAGCGGGGCGGCTTTCGCCATCTTTGTCAGTGCGGTGCAACAGGCGGTTCTTGGCGTCTGCGACCGCGAGTTTCAGGCGGTGCCTGCGCTCGCGGCGATCATCGGCCTTGGCGGCGCGGGCCTTCTGATAGGTTTGCACCAAGGGGATGGTCAGGTAATAGGCAACCGCCGAAATCACCAGACCGGGCAGCAATGCACCGATAAAATAGGGCACATAAATCTCGTGCCAAAACCGGATCAGACCGCCCCAATGCATCTGCGCTGGGGTGAACAGCGCCACGAAATTACGCCACAGGTCGGCGCCAGCGACGCCAAAGGCGTCAATAATAGCCTCGAAACTCAGCTTTCCCGGCACTCCCATGATCCAGTGGCCAAAGGACATCGCAAATACGGCAAAGAACGGAGTGGTGACGGGATTGGTGTTGAACGTGCCCAGCAATGCCGCCAGCAAATTGCCGCGCACCAGACGCGCTGCCGCCCAAGCCGCCACGAATTGCAATCCCGGCAGCGGCAGGAAGCCCACCAGAAACCCCGCGAAAATGCCGCGGGCGATGCGGTGCGGATCATCGGGAAGGCGGCTCATGCGGTGGATGACGTAGCGGGTTGCACGTTTGAAGCCACCCTTCGGATAGACCATCTCGCGCATCCAAGCGAGCCATCCCAGCGGTTGCCGACGTTTGAAAACCATAGAGCGGCCCCGCTTCCTTTCTGCCCAACGGGCTAAGCCTTGCGGATATTCCGTTAAGGCTTGCGTGTCATATCACGATGCCGCGACACTTGTGCGACATCGGTTTCAGCCTCGAGGGCCGTCATCACCATGTGCAAGTGTTCGACGTCGCGCAAGTCCACGTCAATGATAAGTCTATAAAAATCCGGTTTGCGTTCGGTAAAGCGCAGATCGGATATGTTGGCTTTCTGCTCGCCAATCAAGGTGCAGATCCGACCTAAAACGCCTTGGTCATTCGAGATGGCAACATCCAGCGCAACCGTGTTGGTGGCTGCGTGACGGCCCGCGTGCCATTGCAGATCGACCCAGCGGTTCGGCTGTTCTTCAAACTCTTCCAAGGCCGGGCAATCAATCGCATGGATCAACACACCTTGGCCGCGATAGGTGATCCCGACGATGCGTTCGCCCGGAAGCGGTTGGCAGCAGGGTGCGCGCCGGAAGGTCTGATCATCCGGCATACCGATGACGGCACGGGCAGATTCGACCTCATCCGCGCCGCGTTGCACCAGTTCCGGGTAAAGGGTTTCGACCACTTTGCGGGCGGTCAACTCAGCCGAGCCGAGGGCCGCCAGAAGCTCGGTTTCATCCGGCATCCCCAGCATTTTGGCGGCGGTGCGCAGGGCCTTGTCTGTGGCCTTTTTGCCGACATGCTCAAAAGCGGCGCGGGCAAGTTCTTGACCAAGCCGCATAAAGCGGCCGCGATCCTCTTCGCGCAGTGATTTGCGAATCGCAGCCTTGGCGCGGCCCGTGGTGACAATGTCGATCCAGGATGCCTGCGGACGCTGACCTTCGGCGGTGATGATTTCAACCGACTGGCCGTTTTTCAGCCGCGTCCACAACGGCACGCGGATGCCGTCGATCTTGGCCGAAACGCAGGAATTGCCGATGCGGGTGTGGATGGAATAGGCGTAATCGAGCGGCGTGGCACCACGCGGCAGTTGCACCACATCACCCTTCGGGGTGAAGCAGAACACCTGATCGGAATACATTTCCAATTTGACGTTTTCGAGGAATTCGTCGTGATCCCCCTCGTCCAGACGTTCGGTCATCGAGGCGATCCATTTGGCGGGATCAACCGCAAACGGGTTCTTGGCGCGCACGCCTTCGCGGTAGGACCAATGTGCTGCGACGCCTGCTTCGGCAACCTCGTGCATCTCACGGGTGCGGATTTGCACCTCAACCCGCTTGCCGTCGCGGCCAGACACCGTGGTGTGGATCGAGCGGTAACCGTTGGATTTCGGCTGAGACAGGTAATCTTTGAAGCGACCTGGCACTGCGCGCCAGCGTTGATGGATCACGCCCAGAATACGGTAGCAATCGGCGACCGAGGCGCAGATGACGCGAAAGCCGTAGATGTCGGACAGGCGCGAAAACGCCAGATCCTTTTCCTGCATCTTGCGCCAGATTGAATAGGGTTTTTTGGCGCGGCCATAAACGTCGGCGTCGATCTGCACCTTTTCCAGCACAGTGCGAATGTCAGCGGTGATCTGATGCACCACATCGCCGGATTCGCGCTGCAAGGTCAGGAAGCGGCGGATGATCGAGTTGCGGGCCTCGGGGTTCAGCACGCGGAACGACAGGTCTTCCAGTTCCTCGCGCATCCACTGCATACCCATACGCCCGGCCAAAGGCGCATAGATTTCCATGGTTTCGCGGGCCTTCTGCGCCTGCTTTTCCGGCTTCATCGACTTGATCGTGCGCATGTTGTGCAGACGGTCGGCCAGCTTGACCAAGATCACCCGCAGGTCTTTCGACATCGCCATGAACAGCTTGCGGAAGTTCTCGGCCTGCTGCGATTCGGTGTTGGACAGTTGCAGGTTGGTCAGCTTGGTGACGCCATCGACCAGCTCCGCCACTTCCTCGCCAAACAGCTTGGCGACCTCGGCATAGGTGGATTTGGTGTCTTCGATGGTGTCGTGCAACAAAGCCGTGATGATGGTTGCATCATCAAGCTGCTGTTCGGTCAGGATGGCGGCAACGGCGACGGGATGGGTGAAATAAGGCTCACCCGATTTGCGCATCTGGCCGTCGTGCATCGCAGCGCCGTAAGCATAGGCACGGCGGATCAGATCAGAATTGCAACGCGGATTGTAGTTTTTGACAAGGGCGATGAGGTCTTCAACGTCGATCATCACCGCCCCGCATTTCGGGAAAACCCGTAATTAAAGCTCGTCCAGACTTACAATTCGCCCTGAGCTTCCATCAGCGCGCGCAGCAGCTTTTCTTCCGACATATCGTCCTGCATCGGGCGATCAACTTCACCCGACATCAGCAAAGCCATCTGGTCTTCTTCCGGCTCGTCCACTTCGATCTGGGTCTGATGACCTTCGATCATGCGTTCGCGCAAGCTGTCCGCCAATTGGGTTTCCTCGGCGATTTCGCGCAAGGCCACCACCGGGTTCTTATCGTTGTCACGATCCACCGTCGCGGCAGAGCCGGACTGGATTTCGCGCGCCCGATGGGCCGCAAGCAAGACAAGTTCGAACCGGTTCGGAACTTTATCGACGCAATCTTCAACCGTCACGCGGGCCATGAAAGACTCCAGTAGGGGAGGGGCTTTGAAGCGGCCTATTTAGGCGCGATGTTGCTGCTTGACAAGGACATAATCAAGCGGACGGCAGCGGGACCACTTCGGCACGGTCTTTTGGCGGCAAGGCGGCCAACATCTGCGCCACATTCAGCCCGGTGATCGGGTGGCGCCAATCTGGGGCCACATCATGCAGCGGCACCAGAACGAAAGCACGCTCGGCCAGACGTGGATGCGGCAGGATCAACTGATCAGGTGCGATGGTGCGCTGATCCTCGGCAGCCAGACCCTGCCAATGCATATAGGTTTGCAGATCAGGCAACACCGATTCGCCCAAAGCCAAAAGGTCGATATCAAGGCTGCGCATGCCCCAACGCTGCACACGTTCGCGTCCGAATTGCGCCTCGATACGATGCAAGCAAGCCAAAATGTCAGCTGCAACCATGCTATGACGCAACGTCACCACGCCTGCCGCATTCACATAATCGGGCCCTGCCCCCGCCGGAAAACATGGCGTTTGATACAGGTTGCTCAGTCGCGTGACCGGCAGCCCAACCGCCGCAAGTTCCGCTATAGCGGCAAGAATTGTTGCCTTTGGCGGCATCTCGCCGAAATTCAGGTTGGCGCCAAACGCAATCAGAGCGTGCTTTTCTGTAAACATGGTTGCTGATATCCTCACAACAGATTGGCTTGCCCGTCCTGCGACGACCCTGCTATTCACGTTTTATTCGCCGCCGACCATCTACATTAGGTAGACCACTCACGAAAGCGCGTTTGGCGATATGTTTTTCGAGGGGAAGACTTATGTTTTACAAGGACGAACGGCTTGCGCTGTTCATTGATGGATCAAACCTTTACGCGGCCGCCAAGGCACTTGGGTTCGACATCGACTACAAGTTACTTCGTTCCGAGTTCATGCGTCGTGGCAAGCTGCTGCGTGCCTTTTACTACACTGCACTGCTGGAGAATGACGAATATTCACCGATCCGCCCGCTGGTGGATTGGCTGAATTACAATGGCTTCACCATGGTAACCAAACCGGCGAAAGAATACACCGACAGCCAAGGCCGCCGTAAGGTCAAAGGCAATATGGATATCGAGCTGACGGTCGATGCGATGGAACTGGCTCCGCGGGTCGATCATATTGTGATCTTCTCGGGGGACGGCGATTTCCGCCCGCTGGTCGAAAGCCTGCAACGGCAGGGCGTCCGGGTTTCGGTGGTCTCGACCATCCGCAGCCAACCGCCCATGATCGCTGATGAATTGCGCCGTCAGGCCGACAATTTCATTGAGCTTGACGAGTTGCGTGACGTGATCGGCCGTCCGCCGCGCGAACCGCGCCTTGAGCAAAACGAACTGGCTGTTGAGGTTAAGTGACAGAAATTCCCCAGATTTCTGACACTGTTTTTGAAAAGCCGAGGCGGGAAACTGCTTCGGCTTTCACCGTTACACCCAGCCGTGATTTTGATGGCGGCTTGCTGCGACGCTGGACCTATCGTTTGGATCGCAGCGACGCATTGGCCTATCTGCAGCTAAAGCGGGAATGGTCCGGCCGGGCAAAATGGGCTTTGGGCGCGTGGTTTATGGCCGGGGACATCGTCTTTGGCTTGCTGCCGGGGTGGATCAAGGGGCCAGATGACGGCTGGCAATCCTGGGCGGTTTTTCTGGGTGCGATGGCGTTGCAATGGGCTTTGGTTTTGCTCGGCATCAATATCTGGCAGAGGTTTCGCGCCGCACGCATGCTGCCCGCCCCGATCCATGCCGAATTTGAAGAATGGGTGGATTGCGTCGCGGGCACCGATATTCTGACGTATGACTGCGCCTATCTGTCGCCCGAATTGATCGGTCAGGTGCTGGAAACCCCAACCCATATCTTCGTGCTGAACTATGACACCGCGATTGTGGTGCCGCTGCGGGCCTTTGCTGATCGTGAAGAAGCTGCCCAGATCGCCCGGCATCTGCGCGCGCTTGCCGCAGGGCCGTATTACTTTGACGCCGAACCCTAGACGCGGCAAACCTCTGGGCTTAGGTCTAGCTGAAACATGAGAAATCCGATGACCCAGCCCGCATTAACCCTCTACCTCGCCGCCCCGCGCGGATTTTGCGCCGGTGTTGACCGCGCGATCAAGATTGTCGAACTGGCGTTGCAGAAATGGGGCGCGCCAGTCTATGTGCGGCATGAAATCGTGCACAACAAATATGTCGTCGATGCCCTGCGCGCCCAAGGTGCGGTGTTTGTTGAAGAATTGGATGAATGTCCGCTCGATCGCCCGGTGATTTTCTCGGCCCACGGCGTGCCGAAATCGGTGCCCGCCGCCGCCGAGGCCCGAAAGATGATTGCGGTTGATGCCACCTGCCCGCTTGTCACCAAAGTGCATAACGAGGCCGAGCGTCATCACCTTGCCGGCCTGCAAATGGTGATGATTGGCCATGACGGCCACCCGGAAACTATTGGCACCATGGGACAATTGCCATTGGGCGAGGTGTTGTTGGTAGAAACCGCCGAGGATGTGGCCGGGCTGGTGGTGCGCGATCCGGGCAAGCTGGCCTACATCACGCAGACGACGCTCTCGGTGGATGACACGGCAGGGATTGTAGCGGCGTTACAGGCGCGGTTTCCGGGAATCGTCGGCCCGCATAAAGAAGACATTTGCTATGCCACCACCAATCGCCAAGCGGCAGTGAAGGCGATTGCGCCGAAAATCGACGCGCTTTTGGTGATTGGCGCACCGAATTCGTCCAACTCGCGGCGACTGGTCGAGGTTGGCCGCTCGGCGGGGTGCACCTATGCGCAACTGGTGCAGCGGGCGACTGATATCGACTGGCGCGCGCTGGAAGGTATCAGCGCTGTTGGGGTGACGGCTGGGGCCTCGGCGCCGGAAATTCTGGTAAACGAAGTGCTGGACGCGTTCCGTGCGCGGTTTGACACCACGGTGGAATTGGTCGAAACCGCACAAGAAAACATCGAATTCAAAGTGCCGCGTATCTTGCGGGAAAGTGTCTAACATGCCGGAATTGTTCGCTTATGCTGATGGCGCGTGCTCGGGTAATCCCGGCCCCGGCGGCTGGGGTGTTCTGATGCTGGCACGCGAAAACGGTGCCGTGGTGAAAGAGCGGACCTTGTCGGGCGGCGAGGCGCATACCACAAACAACCGCATGGAACTGCTGGCGGCGATCTCGGCACTGGAAGCGCTGACTCGGGTGTCAGAGCTGACGATTGTGACGGATTCCGCCTATGTGAAGAATGGCGTGACCGAATGGATTCACGGCTGGAAGCGTAATGGTTGGAAAACCGCAGGCAAAGATCCGGTGAAAAATGTCGATCTTTGGCAAAGGCTTGATGCAGCGCAGGCCAAGCATAAAGTGGTCTGGCGCTGGATCAAAGGCCATGCGGGACACGCCGAAAATGAGCGTGCCGACGAATTGGCGCGGGCAGGCATGGCACCATTCAAGCCAGTAAAATTGCCATAAGCACCGTGCTTGGCTATAAAGTGAATATTTCGTCACATTGGATTTGCAATTCTTGAACATCTGGTCATATTGACTGCATGGCACGCACAAAGCGCATTTCTGATCAAAGCGTTTTCGACATGGTTCTGGCTTTAGCGCTGGAACAGGGCGAAAAATATGTGACTTTCGCAGCGATTTCGGCCGCGACCGGGCTTGCAGCGCCAACACTCGTGCAGCGCTATGGCAGCTGCAACGCCATGATCCTGACGGCAATCAGTCAAGCCTGGGATGGCTTGGATGCCTTGGCAGAAACCGCCGCAATCGACGCCACAACCCAAAGCAAAGGCGTGCCCGGCTTGTTGAAAGCGCTGACTGGGCCAATTGATCCTGGCGCATTGCTGACGCTTAGCCTGCGCGATACAGAGCTTGTTGCCCGGGCGAAATCCTGGCGTGCAGGAGTGGAACAGGCAATCGCCGCACGGCTGGATGTCAGCGCCAAGGCCAAAGAAACCGCCGCGATGATATTTGCGGCATGGCAGGGCCGGATGATGTGGGATGCCGCCGGCGGTAAAGGATTCAGGCTGGGCGATGGGATCAAGCGGCTGGGCTGATCATCGCGCGATATAGATTTTGTAAAGCCAAATCAGCACGATAGCGCCAAGTATCGCGCCGACCAATCCGGCCAGCCAGCTGGTGATCAACACCAGACCGCGCAGTAAGAAGCCGCCGATCAACGCGCCCGCAACGCCTATCACGATCGTTGTTGGCACATCGGTGTCAATTCGCATCAGCCGAGTCGCAAGAAAACCTGCCGCTGTGCCCACAATCACCAAAAACACCAAACCCATCCGCGCCTCCTGACTTGTGCTAGGTCATATGGGCACGGATTGGCGAAATGGAATAGCGCAGTCTGCCGATGCACAAGCAACTCAGACCTTTTGTTCACCGGGCATAGGCAGCCGAGTTACCCTCAGCCAGACATGCGGCTTTAAGCAGTTTTTGGCAGGATCAGACCAGAAATTCCGGCAGTTTCAATCCATTCAGCACCTCGGATGCCAACATCGCGCGCTTGCCTTCACGCTGCGCCGCGACAATTTCAACCGCGCCCTGCCCACAAGCGATATGCAAACCACCAAGCACCTGCCCCGGAAGCCCCGAAGCCGTGGTCACGCGCGATTTCAGCAGCTTTATACGCTCGCCATTGATCTCGCACCACGCGCCGGGGAACGGCGAAAGGCCGCGGATTTTACGATCCACCTCATGCGCAGCCTGCGACCAATCTACCCGTGCCTCGGCCTTGTCGATTTTGGCGGCATAGCTGACGCCCTGCTCTGCTTGCGGGGTCGCGGCCAGTGGCAGCTTCGCAATCGTTTCACAAATCAGCGCGCTGCCAATAGCGGAAAGTCTGTCGTGCAACTCGCCCGTCGTCTCTTCCGCGCCAATCTTGGTGGCGCTACGGGCGAGCACCGGGCCAGTATCAAGCCCGGCCTCCATCTGCATGATACAGATGCCAGTTTCAGCGTCGCCCGCCATAATCGCACGCTGAATTGGCGCCGCCCCGCGCCACCGCGGCAGCAGTGATGCGTGGATGTTCAGGCAGCCCAGACGCGGCATATCCAGCACGGCTTGCGGCAGGATCAGCCCATAAGCCACGACCACGGCGAGATCAGCGCGATGCGCCGCGAAGGCCTGCTGTGCGTCCGTTGAACGCAGCGATACCGGGTGATGCACGGGCAGATCAAGCGCTTCGGCGCAAAGTTGAACCGGGCTTTTCCGGTCTACTTTTCCGCGCCCTGCTGGACGGGGAGGTTGGCAGTAAACCGAAACGATTTCATGATGTTGGGTCAGTGCGCGCAGCACAGAAACCGAAAAATCGGGCGTGCCCATGAAGATGATTTTCATTGCCGTTTCCGCAATTTTTCGGCGCGCGCGATCAGCATTTTGCGCTTGGTTGCCGACAAATGATCGAAGAACATCTTGCCTGCCAGATGGTCGATCTGGTGCTGCACCGACGTTGCCCAAAGGTTCACAAAATCGCGTTCCTCGACTTGGTTGTGCGCGTTCAAAAACCGCACGGTCACGGCGCGCGGACGGCTGATCACCGCAAAAACACCGGGCAGATTTGGCGATGCCTCTTCATGCTCGCGGAACTGTCCCGAGGCATGCAAAACCTCTGGGTTGGCCATCAAAATCGCCTGCCCGCGCTGATCAGAGCAATCGACAACAGCCAGTCGCAACGGCACGCCGATCTGCACAGCCGCCAGCCCGTAGCCCGGCATCGCATCCATCGTATCGACCATATCCGCCCAGATTGCCCGTACTTCATCGGTGATTTCGGGCACCGAAGCCGCTGGCGTTCTAAGGCAGGGATGCGGGTAGGGCAGGCAAAGTCTGATGGTCATGCAAGGGCACTTTCCGCTGTCGCGCGGGCGGTCGGATCAAGGTGATCCAGCGTCAGCACACCGTTCAAGTGGTCAAATTCGTGTTGCGCACAGATCGCAGCAAAGCCAGTGAACATTTCTTCACAAATCTTCCCGGACAGATCCAGCCAGCGCATGTGCACCGATTTCGCACGGGTAATTTCGGTTACTATTCCGGGCAAAGACAGACAGCCTTCGGGGCCTGCAGCGGTCTCTTCCGACTTCCAAAGGATCTCCGGGTTGATCAGCACGCGCGGCGCATAAATGCCCTCTTTCCACGTGCAATCCATCACGAAAATCCGCTGCGTCACGCCAACCTGAGGCGCTGCCAAGCCGCGTCCCGGCGCATCATACATCGTTTCCAGCAGATCGGCGGCCAGCGCACGCGCATCACCGGTGATTTCTGAACAAACAGTTGTTAACCGTGAATCCGGCCAGCGCAGGATCGGCAGAACCGCCATCAGTAATCTGCGCCTGATCGTGCCCGTTCGCGTTTCAGCTTTTCCATCTTGCGGGTTATCATCTGCCGCTTCAGCGGCCCAAGATAATCAATGAACAATTTGCCATCCAGATGGTCGATCTCGTGCTGCACACAGGTCGCCCAAAGGCCCTCAAACATGCGTTCCTGCGCGAGACCTTCGGTGTCCATCCAAACAACTTTCACGCCACTTGGCCGCTTTACCTCGGCATATTGGTCGGGAATTGACAGACACCCCTCTTCGTAGGTCGCAAGATCTTCGGATGACCACAGCACCTTGGGATTTAGCAGAACCATCGGCTCGGGCGGGCCATCTTTGATACAATCCATCACGATGATCCGCTTCATAACGCCAATCTGCGGCGCAGCCAGACCAATTCCGGGCGCATCATACATGGTTTCCAGCATGTCTGACGCCAGAGTCAAAATCTCAGCCGTCACCTCTGCGACAGGCTCGCAGGGCTTTTTCAAACGCGGATCGGGATGGATTAGGATATCGCGGATCATGTTTGGGATTTACGGCGTGGGGGCAAATCGTGCAAGAGGGAGCTGAGATTTCGGTGAAATTCTCGACGCTACGCCACCTCAGGGACGGATTTCCAAGTATCGTTGGTATTTTGGAACTACGTGCTGATATTTTTATTATATTAGGTAAGATTTTCTGTTTTACTTAATATAATCAGAACCAAATACCAACAGCCAGCAGGACAATCATGAGCTTCAACACGCCGATCAATCGCTTTGGAACACATTCCGTCAAGTGGGATTCGATGGAGGCGATCTACGGCGTGCCGGCGGATGACGGCATTGCGATGTGGGTGGCTGACATGGATTTCGCGCCGCCGGCCTGCGTCCAGCGCGCGCTTGAAGGCATGCTGGCGCATGGCGTCTATGGCTATTACGGCGATGATGCTGGCTATCTGGATGCGATCCGTTGGTGGATGCAGACACGTCACGGCTGGACGGTCGAGCGTGATCAGATTTTCACCACCCATGGTTTGGTCAACGGCACGGCGATGTGCATTGACGCTTTTACCAAACCTGGCGACGGCGTTGTGCTGTTCACGCCAATTTATCATGCTTTCGCGCGGGTGATCAAAGCAGCGGACCGGCAGGTGGTGGAGTGCAAGCTTGCCAATGTGAACGGGCGTTACGAAATGGATTTCGACGCTTGGGATGCCCAGATGACCGGCAATGAGACCATGCTGATCCTATGCTCGCCGCATAATCCGGGGGGCCGGGTTTGGTCGGTTGAAGAATTGCAGGGCGTGGCTGATTTCTGCAAGCGCCACAACCTGTTGTTGGTCTCGGATGAAATTCACCATGATTTGGTAATGCCCGGCCAGAAGCATACCGTGATGGCGACCTTGCCCGATATAAGTGAACGTTTGGTCATGATGACGGCCACTACCAAGACATTCAACATTGCAGGCGCACATTCTGGCAATGTCATCATCGCAGATCCAAAATTGCGCGCGACATTTGCGCAACGGATCAATGCAATGGGGGTGTCGCCGAACTCTTTCGGATTGTTCATGGCGGCTGCGGCCTATTCGCCCGAGGGAGCTGCTTGGGTGGACGAGCTTTGCAGCTATTTGCAAGGCAATGCGCAGATTTTCAACGAAGGGATCGCGCAGATCCCAGGTTTGAAATCCATGCCGCTGGAAGCCACCTATCTGGCTTGGGTAGATTTTGCCGCAACCGGCATGCCCGCTGCCGAATTCATTGACCGGGTGCAAAAAGGCGCACGGATCGCCACAAATTATGGCACGCCATTTGGTGCAGGCGGCGAGTCCTATCTGCGCTTTAACCTTGCAACGCCCCGCGCCGTCGTGGTCGAGGCCGTCAAACGTCTGCAAATGGCTTTTGCCGATCTGCAATAAGTTTGTGTAACTAAGCCCGTGGCAACAGCGCCACGGGTGCGTTTTCGTCCCGTTCATAATCCAGCGCGGCGCGGTCCGATACCAGCGTCAGCCGCTTGAATTCGCAGACCAAATCGCCGTTCTCAACCGAGGAAGCCACGATCAGACACTGGAAGATATGGCGCGCCCCGTCATAAACATCGACCAGACCGCGCAGATGCGGCGTCAGCGCCGCGTCCAGAGAAAAGCCGCCATTCCAGAACCGGGTCACCGGAAAGACCGCTTCGCCCACCTGCACCCGCAGCCGCGATTTGCGCGTCGTTTCACGCTTGCGCGCGGCGTCGAGCCCGTCTCGGATATCTTGCGGTAAGAATTCAAGCATTTGTGCCTCCATCACCGGCAAGTTTGCCTGTTAACTGCTTAATTTTGTGACAGGCTTGGGTCGCCACTGAAAAAGCACAGGCCGGAGTGGCGAAAATGTCGCAAACGACCGATGAGCATGCCGAAAACTGGTCTATCGTTGGGGGCAGACTTAGAAAAAGGCGGGCTTGCGATGATCACTTTGGCCGAATTGGATGCGGCGCTGCCGGGTATTTTGGCCGCCCCCAAAACCGATGCACCGATTCGCGGGCTGTGTTTGCGGCCCGGCATCGGCCAACGCGCCTTCCCCGATCGGATCAGCATGAGCAAATCAGGCGGGATTCCGGGCGAGCGTTGGACCACCACGCCGTGGATGAAATTGCCCGATGGCAGCCCAGATCCGCGGATTCAGGTTTCAATTCTGCAAAGCCGGGTGTTGGATCTGGTGTGGCAAGATCGCGGCCAGCCGCATCCCGGCGATCCTATTGTGGCGGATTTAGAGATGTCGGTGGCCAATCTTCCGGTCGGCACGCTGATACAGGCCGGGACGGCGGTGCTGCGGGTGTCGGATGTCTGGAACGACTCCTGCGCGAAGTGGAAGGTGCGCTATGGTCGCGATGCCTATGACTGGGTGCGGCGCGCGCCAGAACTGCGGTTGCGCGGGATTTTGTGCTCCATCGAGGTGGATGGCGAAGTTGGTTTAAACGACCGTTTGCAGGTGCTTCGTTAACATTTTTGGCGTCACATACCCTCATCCCGCTGCCGCGTCACCCGCCGCCAAGTGACGCATTGTGCCACCATTTTCGCGGTTAACTCTGCCCAAAGCGGCAATGTCGCAAGCGTGGCGCGCTGGGTGATCCGGGTTTCACCTTGGTAAATATCCATCGGCGCCTCAGGATGCAGGGCGTTCCAAGCGGCGATCTGTGGGTCGCTTGCGCGCAGCGGCCAAGTTTGTGCCAGCTGCCAGATATTGTCGATTTCCCGCACAGTGAACTCTGGCAAAGCCGGGTTGCTGCGCGCGTAGATCACGTCATCCACCACCTCAATGCCGGTGAAACCAGCCGCGCGCAGGGCTTCTTCCATCACGCGACCAAAGCCTCGGCGCGTTTCAGATCGACCGAGACCAGCTGGCTAACGCCTTGTTCCGCCATGGTAACACCGAACAATCGATCCATCCGCGCCATCGTCACCGCATGGTGGGTGATGATCAGGAAACGGGTTTCGGTGCGGCGCGTCATCTCATCCAGCAGATCGCAGAAACGGGTGACGTTGGCATCGTCCAAAGGCGCATCAACCTCGTCCAACACGCAAATCGGTGCAGGATTGGCAAGGAAAACGCCGAAGATCAGCGCGAGTGCTGTCAGAGTTTGCTCGCCCCCTGACAGCAGCGAAAGTGTCGCCAGCTTTTTGCCGGGCGGTTGGCACATGATCTCTAGCCCGGCTTCCAGCGGATCATCGGATTCAACCAAAACCAGCCGCGCCTCGCCGCCGTTGAACAGATGGGTGAACAAAGTGGCAAAGTTGGCGTTAACCTGTTCAAACGCGGTCAGCAGGCGTTCGCGCCCCTCGCGGTTCAGGCCCGCGATGCCAGAGCGCAGCTTTTTGATCGCCTCTTCCAGATCAATTTTCTCTTGCGCAAGCGCGTCATATTCGTCGGAAACCGATTTCGCATCGTCTTCGGCACGCAGATTGACCGCGCCCAAAGCCTCGCGTTGACGCTTCAGGCGCTGCACATCGGCATCAAGGCTTTCAGCATCCGGCATTTTATCGGGATCGACTTTCAACGTGTCCAAAAGTTGATCGGGGGTGGCGCCCTGTTCTTCGGCGATACGCTCGGCGGCCAATGCCACGGTTTCGCGGGCGGCGTCGGTGCGGGCCTCGGCGCGGGCGCGGGCCTCACGGGCGTCACCCGACAGACGCTCGCCCTCGTGTTCGGTGTCGCGGGCGGTGCGCAGGGCGGCTTCGGCCACGGAAAGCGCATCGGCGGCGACAGCGCGGCGGGCCTCGGATTCGGTGATCGCATCGCTAAGTTCTTCACGCTTGATCGCGATTTCTTCCGGCGCGGCAGAGGCTTCCAGCAATTCTTCCTGCGTCTCGGCGCGGCGGGCGGCAAGTTCGGCGATGCGCTTGGCTGCGGTTTCAAGCCGATGCTTCCAGCCCGACAATTCCTTGACCGCTTCCTGACGCCGTTTCAGCCGCGCATCACCCTCGCGGCGCAACTCATCATGCGCCGAACGCCGCGCCATCATCGTGATGCGGGCGGCTTCTACGGCCAGCTTTGCGGCCTCGACACTTTCGCGGGCGGCGTCCAGATCGGGCAGGTCTTCTTCAGCGGCGACTGCGGCATCCAAACGCTCGCGGGCCTCTGAAGCGTCGCTTTCATAGCGTTCCACGGACAGACGTGCCGCGTCTAACTTACCGCCCGCAATAGATTTATCGGCCTCGGCCCGCGCGGCCAGACGGTTGGCTTCTGACACGCGGGTATCGGCGGCGCGGCGGGCATCACGGGCGCGTTGATCGGCGCTGGCCAGTTCGGCCAGCCGGGATTGCAGCAAAGCATGCGCCTGCGAAGCCCCGGCAGCGCGGGCCGCAACCTCTTCAAGATCGCGTTTCAGCGCGGTTAGGCGGTTCAATTGTTGCAGGCGCAAAGCCGCGGCAGAGGGCGCATCTTCGGCCCCTGCGCGAAAGCCATCCCAGCGCCACAGATCGCCTTCGCGGCTGACCAAACGCTGTCCGGGTTGCAGATCGCCTTGCAGGCGCGGGCCATCGGCGCGGGAAATCAGGCCGATTTGTCCCATGCGGCGGGCCAGAACGCCGGGGGCCCGCACATGGTGTGACAACGGCACGGCCCCGGTTGGCAAGCTTTGCGGTGTTGCGTAATCGGGCAGCATGACCCAACCAGAGGGCTTTTCCGCAGCCACTTCCGGCGCGCGCAGATCGTCGGCCAAGGCGGCCCCGATCGCCTTTTCAAGCCCCGGTTCGACCACCAAAAGATCAAGCAATTGATGGCCAGCCTGCGCCTCGCGCTGCACCAGACGGGTCAGCGCTGCGACCTCGGCGCGCAGGGCACTGGCCTCGCCTTCGGCTTCGGACCGGGCCGCGCGCGCCTCGGCTTCGCGGGATTGCACCTCGGCGCGGGCATCTTCGGCGGCAAGCAGCACCTCTTCAGCGGCTTCGGCAGACTCTGCGGCGGAAATCTGTGATTCCTCTGCGGCTTCAAATGCTTCGGCGGCAGAAACCAGAGCGGATTCCGCAGCACGCACCGCTTCAACCGCACGCGCAGCCTCAGTTTCGGCCTTGTGCACGGCAGCTTTTGTATCGGCCAGCATGCGCTGCACGGATTGGTGGCGGGCAGCAAGGCGCGCGGCATCTTCGGTGGCTTGCGACAGCACGCCTTCGCGGTCAGTCAGCACGGCAGAGGCTTCGCGCGCGATGTCAGAAGCCTCGATCAGGCGATCTTCATGGCCTTCATTGGCGCGCAAAAGCTGCTCGATTTCCCATTCAAGCCGCCCGATCACCTCGCCCGCATCGCGGTTCAGGCTGGCTTCCCGCTCTGCATCGCGGTCAAGTTCAACGATGCGACCACGCAGGGTTTCGATCATCGCGCGGGCGCGGGTTTCCTGTTCGCCCAATTGATCGCGCTGTACCATCAGGCGCTGCAGGATCGCCGCCGCAATGGCCTCCTCTTGGCGCAACGGCGGCAGCGCATCCTCGGCGGTCTCGCGCTGTTTTGCGGCAAGGCGGGCGGCGGCGTCGGCCTGCGCGGCCAAGGTTAAGCGTTGGCGCAGAAGCGTGTCAGCCTCGGCGCGGGCAATTTCGGCCTCGCGCCAGCGGCGATACAACAGTTGACCCTCGGCGCGGCGCAGTTCCTCGCCGATTTCACGATAGCGGGCGGCTTGTTTGGCCTGCCTTGTCAGTTGCGACAACTGCTGCGCCATCGATTCCAACACATCGTCGACGCGCAAAAGATTGGTTTCAGCCCCGGACAGCTTTAGCTCTGCTTCATGCCTGCGCGCGTAAAGTCCTGAAATCCCGGCCGCTTCTTCCAAAATCCGCCGCCGGGCCTTTGGCTTGGCGTTGATCAGTTCGGAAATCTGCCCCTGCCGCACCAAAGCCGGGGAATGCGATCCCGTCGAAGCATCGGCGAACAGCATCTGCACATCGCGGGCGCGCACATCTTTGGTGTTCAGCTTGTAGGCAGAGCCCGCATCACGGGTGATCCGCCGGGTGATTTCGATCATATCGGCGTCGTTGAAGCCCGAAGGCGCGAGGCGGTCGGTGTTGTCCATCACCAAGGCCACTTCGGCGAAATGCCGCGCCCCCCGGGTGGCGGCCCCGTTGAAGATCACATCCTCCATCCCGCCGCCGCGCATCGCCGAGGGGCGGTTTTCGCCCATCACCCAGCGCATCGCCTCCAGCAGATTGGATTTGCCGCAGCCATTCGGGCCAACCACGCCGGTCAGCCCGTCGTGGATGACCAGATCGGTCGGGTCCACAAAGCTTTTGAAGCCATTCAGCCGCAGCTTGGTAAAGCGCAAGTGGGTTTGTCCTGATTCCGTTGGAGGCTGAGTTTCACCCTACGCTTGCGCTGAGTCAACGCAAGGCGGCGGGCAAGATCCGACGCGCAAAGCCGCTAAGCCAGATGCGGGCGAAAACTGGTGACGACTTCCTCATAAACAGCACGCTTGAACGGCACGATAGAGGCGACCATTTCATCCGCGCCAATCCAGCGCCATTTTGAAAACTCGGGGTGATCGGACGCGATATTGACCTGCGCATCCTGCCCCAGAAAACGGAACAAAAACCACTTCTGCCGCTGGCCACGATATTTGC
Source organism: Cypionkella aquatica (assembly GCF_030161095.1). Lineage (GTDB taxonomy): Bacteria > Pseudomonadota > Alphaproteobacteria > Rhodobacterales > Rhodobacteraceae > Cypionkella > Cypionkella aquatica. The sequence goes on along the minus strand of NZ_BSPP01000002.1, from coordinate 179,337 downwards.
CGCCCCAGACGCGGCCCAGCAATTCGGGTGGCAGATCATACGTCACCCAATCATCGGTCTTGGCCACAAATTCAACCAGATCGGCAGTGACGCCGGTTTCTTCCCACAGTTCACGCAGGGCCGCAGCACGCGGCTTTTCGCCCTCATCTATGCCACCCTGCGGCATCTGCCAGGCGGGCACCGGGTTGTCCAACCGCTGACCCGCAAAGATCAGCCCTGCGGCATTGATCAGAACAACGCCAACGCAAGGACGGTAGGGCAGGCTTTCGGGATCAATGCGCATCGTGGCCTCGGGCAAAAGCAGCCGCGCCAAGACTGTGTAAAGTCATGGCGCGGCAAGGGGTTACAGGATTCTCAGCTTAGGGCGTCGGGGCCACGGCGTTCAAGCCGCGCAAAATATCCACCGCATAGGCCAGCTGATAATCTTCATCGCGCAGCTTGGCTGCTTCTTCGGTGCGGGCGCGCTCATCTTCCAGCTGCTTTTTCTCGTCATCGCTCATCGAGTCATTGCTGATCGCCCCCCGCAACGAGGCTTCGGTGCGCTGTTTGGTCTGATCCTCTGCAGCCTTGGCCTCGGTGCCCTCTGCGGTCGGATCGACCACCGGCTGGTTGACCACGATATCAGGCATCACCCCCAAAGACTGGATCGAGCGGCCCGACGGCGTGTAATACCGCGCCGTCGTCAAGCGCATCGCGCCGTCGCCTTTCAGCGGGATCAGCGTCTGCACCGAACCTTTGCCGAAGCTTTTGGTGCCGACCACAATCGCGCGGCGGTGGTCTTGCAAAGCGCCAGCAACGATTTCAGAGGCCGAGGCCGAGCCGCCATTGATCAGCACCACGATCGGCTTGCCATCGGCCAGATCGCCCGGCGTCGCATTTTCACGCGAGCTGTCTTCCGCAAGTCGCCCACGGGTCGAGACGATTTCACCCTCATTCAAAAACGCGTCCGAGGTCAGGATCGCCTGTTTCAGCAAGCCTCCGGGATTGTTCCGCAAATCAATCACATAGCCTGCGATTTTATCCTTACCGCCAGCTTCTTCGGTCAGCTTCTTAATGCCATCCTGAATACCCGGATAGGTTTGGTCGTTGAACGACGACACCCGCATCACGCCGATATTGCCAACCAAGCGCGACTTTACCGCAGCGACTTTGATCGTGTCGCGGATGATTGAGACATCGAACGGCTCGGCCACACCTTCGCGCACCACCGAGATCACGATTTCAGAGCCAATCGGCCCGCGCATCTTGTCAACGGCAGCGTCCAGGGTCAGCCCCTGCACGTTCTCACCATCAACCGTTGTGATGAAGTCGCCGGGCTTGATGCCAGCCTTATCGGCAGGCGTGCCATCCATTGGCGAGACAACTTTGATATAGCCCTCTTCCATCGTCACTTCGATGCCCAGACCGCCGAACTCGCCGCGCGTCTGGGTGTTCATGTCCTCGAACGCCTTGGCGTCCATATAGCTGGAATGGGGGTCAAGCGAGGTCAGCATGCCGTTGATCGCGGCTTCAACCAGCTTTTTGCTGTCGACATCCTCGACATATTGCGCGCGGATGCGTTCAAACACATCGCCAAACAGATCAAGCTGTTCATAGACGCTCGCGTTCTTCGCCGCGTCCTGCGCGATCAGCGGGCCAGCCACCTGCGTCGTCAGCACACCGCCCGCAATCGAGCCGCACAGCGCCGCGATAATCATCTTCTTCATCGGCTCGTCCTATTCCTCTGCTTTGGCTGTTGCCGCGAACCACGCCATCGGGTCCACTGGCGCAGCGCCTTGCCTCAACTCTATGTAAAGCGTTTCCGTCTCGCGTCCGCCACTGCCTTCTTTAGCCGGTGCCAAAAGATCACCGCTTGCCTGCGCCCCGCCGCCCATCAAACCCAGCGCAGCACCCTTTGCGATCACTTCGCCCACTTCGCCATACACCTGATCCAAGCCGCCCAGAACCATAAGATAGCCGCCGCCGGGCTCTATGATCATCACGTTTCCGTAGTCGAGCAAAGGTCCGCGATAGCGGATGGTCGCAGCCCAAGGGCTTGTCACCAATGCACCCGGCCGGGTGGCAAGCGTCATGCCGGGGCGGGTGACACCGCGCACATCGGTTTCATTCGGTTTCAACAGCAGCGTGCCCAGCGCGGGCAGATCGAGTTTGCCCTGTTGATCGGCAAAGCTGGCATTGCCGGTATCGTCCAAGGCAAGGCCCGCCGCGAAGGATTCCAGCGTATCCGCAGATTCCAATAGGCCCTTCAGCACCTCGGGGTCTTCGGTAAAGCGTTTGGGCAATTTGGTCCGGTCTGACATGGCTTGGCTCAGCTCGGACCGCGCAGTTTGTGCCGCCTGCAGACCCTGCCCCAAAGTTTCGCCCGCGGCTTTCTGCAGGCTGCGCAGATCGGACAGTTCTTGCAATTGCCCTTTCAAATCATTGACTTCGGCTTGTAGCGCTGGCGTCACATCGGCCAGCATCATGCCCGAACGCACCGTGCCCAAAGGCCCGGTCGGGTGCAACAAAAGCAGTGGCCCCGGTTCTGCATCAATGCGCGCAAGCACCCCCAAAAGCTGGGCAATGCGGTCGCGTTTTGCCTGAAATTGCAAGGTCAGCGCGGTTTCGCGCAGCTCGGCCTGCCGCAGGGCTTCACGCAATGCCGCCAGCCCCTCTTCATAGGCCTTGATCGTCTGCGTCAGCGCCGCGACACGATCCTTCGCGCCCTCGGCCTCTTGCAGCGCCGCTACCGCTTGTTGCAACTGCGCGCTGGCCTCTGCCGCATCTTCCGCCACGCCGCCCCACGCCACAGAGGTGGTCAGCATCAAAGCAATGGCAGTTTTGCGGATCATGCCGCGTTAAATCCCGGTCTGCATCAGATCACGCCCGGTCATCTCGGGCGGCTGCGGCAGCCCCATCAGCGCCAGAATTGTCGGCGCAAGATCACCCAAGCGGCCCCCATCGCGCAAAACCGCGCCCGCTGGCCCGCCAACCAGCACCACCGGCACCGGATTGACCGTGTGCGAGGTGTGCGGCCCGCCGGTCACTGGATCAATCATCAGCTCGCAATTGCCATGATCGGCGGTGACAATCATCGCGCCGCCTTTGGCCTGCAACGCCACCAGCGCGCGACCCAGACCGATATCCACCGCCTCACACGCCTTGATCGCCGCCGTCAGGCTGCCGGTATGGCCCACCATATCCGGGTTGGCAAAGTTCACCACGATCAAATCATAGCCCTTCTCAATCGCCATCACGAGGTTATCGGCAACTTCAACCGACGACATCTCCGGCTGCAAATCATAGGTCGCAACCTTCGGCGATTTCGGCATCGCGCGGTCCTCGCCTTCAAACGGCACCTCACGCCCACCATTCAAGAAAAACGTCACATGCGGGTATTTCTCGGTTTCCGCCAGCCGGAACTGCGTCAGCCCCTGCTTGGCCACCCACTCGCCCAAAGTATTGGAAATGCTGCGCTTTGGGTAAGCCGTGGCCATATACTCATTGTGGTCGGTGGAGTATTCCACCATGCCCAGCATCGCCGCCCATTCCGGCCGATCCCCGGTGGCAAAGCCCGCAAAACCGGGTGCCGCCAGTGCGCCTAAAATTTCCCGCGAACGATCCGAGCGGAAATTCAGGCAAAACACCCCGTCGCCGTCAATTGCGCCCTGATAATCTCCGATCACCGTGGGGGCGATAAATTCATCCATCTCGCCCTTGGCGTAGGATTGCGCGACGGCCTGCGCGGGCGTCTCGGCATGTTCGCCATTGGCCATCACCATCGCATCATAAGCGCGCTGCACCCGCTCCCACCGATTGTCGCGGTCCATCGCCCAATAGCGCCCGATCACCGTGGCCACTTTCGCGCCGCTCGGCAGCTGCACCATCAGCACGTCAATGAATTCCGCAGCCGACGAAGGCGACACATCCCGCCCATCGGTGATCGCATGCAGCGCCACAGGAATACCCATCGCCGTGATCACCCGACACGCCGCGATCACATGGGTGATATGGCCATGCACCCCGCCATCCGACACCATGCCCATCAAATGCGCGGTGCCCCCGCTCGCCTTCAGCTTGGCCACAAATTCCAACAGCGAAGGATTGGTGGCAAAGCTGCCATCCTCCACCGCCAGATCAATCGCGCCCAGATCCATCGCCACCACCCGCCCCGCGCCGATATTGGTATGGCCCACTTCCGAGTTGCCCATCTGCCCGGTCGGCAGCCCCACATCCGGACCATAGGTGATCAAGGTAGAGTGCGGACACGTCGCCCAGATCCGGTTGAAGTTCGGCACATTGGCTTGCGCAGGCGCGCTAGAGGTCGGATCGGCATTGATCCCCCAACCATCCAGAATGCACAGAACAACAGGTTTGCGGGACATGTCAGAGCCTTTCCAATGCGTCAGATGCTTCTAGCGCCCTGATTCTGTCAGAGCAACGCCTGCCCCACGCGGGTCGATTTTTTTAGAAAAAATCGTGCCGAATTCCGCGCCGGAATTCGCTTACGCCCGGTGATACGGGCCGCCGCCCAGAATCGTTGCCGCCCGATACAATTGCTCCGCCAGCATCACCCGCACCAGCATATGCGGCCAGACCATGCGCCCAAAGCTGAGGCTAAAGCCCGCCTTCGCGCGCAAGGCTGGGTCAATCCCATCGGCGCCGCCGATCACAAAGGCCACATCCTGCCGCCCGCCATCGCGCCAGCCTGCCAGCATCTCAGCAAATTCCGGCGACGATAAAACGCGCCCGCGTTCATCCAACGTCGCAATCAGCGCCCCCGCAGGAATGGCGCGCTCCAGCAAAACCGCCTCTGCGGCCATGCCAAGGTTTTTCTTGTCTTCAACCTCAAGCTCGCTCACCGGGCCAAGGCTTAGCGCCCGCCCGGTGCGATCCAGCCGCGTGTAGTAGTCATCGACCAGATCGCGTTCAGGCCCAGCCCGCAGCCGACCGACCGCACAGACATGCAGCCGCAAGCCTTACGCCCCGCGATGCGCGCTTCCCGGAAGCCACATCTTTTCAAGATCATAGAACTCACGCACTTCGGGCCGGAAGACATGGACGATCACATCGCCCGCATCAATCAGCACCCAATCGCCGGTCTCTTTGCCTTCCATCCGCGCCGAAAGGTGGAACTGCTCTTTCAGCCGATCCGCCAATTTTTCGGAGATCGAGGCCACTTGCCGGGAGGAGCGGCCCGAGCAGATCACCATATAATCGGCCACATCCGAGCGCCCACGCAGATCAATCTGCACGATCTCTTCAGCTTTATCATCGTCAACCGAGGCCAGCACGGCGGCCAGCATATCTTCGGCGGTATAGTCATCAGAGGCGCGGGCAGCGCGTGGGCCAACCGGCAATCCGGTGGCAGGATCAGAATGTGACAGGACAACGTCCTCCAATTAGCGGGCCGATGCGGGCCCGGCGCAAGATTGATTCCAGCCTATCATTGCAAGGCAACAATCTCAACGGCAGGCGAAGGCGCGCGTCTACCCTGCCAATCGCTGCTTCGCAAGGGCTTGGATCTGCCTCTTGGACAGCAGGCCCGACTAAAAAACGCGCAGAAAGCCATGCGCCCACTGCATGCCAGCAATACTTATTGCATACCTACACATCTACGCTGCAACGCAGCATATTGTCAGCAGGGAGGGAACAACGGAGTAAACACCATGACCAAGTTCCTTAAACTGCTGCCGCGCCGCAAAACGCGCGACGAGGCAGAGCTTGAATATCTCAACGGCGCTGTCAGCATCTATGACCTGGAATGCCGCGAGCGCGAAATCGAACGCGGACGTTTCGCGCAGTTCTGATGCGCCTCGAAGCCTAAATCTGCATCGGGGGCGAACCCGCCCCCGGATGCCCGCGCCAGCAGCGCGCATTTTGCCATAGCGCTTTAGATGACCCTGCCTCGACCCTTGCCTGCAAAGCGGCAAAGGCGTATATCCCCCGCATGATCCGGTTTTTTGACATCGCCGACCATGACCGCCTGCCGTGGCGGTTTTACGGGGCCACCCGCGCCATTCTTGCGCACGTCTGATCGGTTTTCAGGGCTTCATGCCCCGCCTCACGCCAATCCCCTTTCCAAATTCCGAGGATGAGCCAGCCATGACCGCTCGCACGCTTTACGACAAAATCTGGGACGATCACGTCGTTCACCAAGCCGAAGACGGCACCTGCCTTTTGTATATCGACCGCCATCTGGTGCATGAAGTGACCAGCCCGCAAGCCTTTGAAGGCCTGCGGATGACGGGTCGCAAAGTACGCGCACCCGAAAAAACCATCGCCGTGCCGGATCATAACGTGCCCACCACGCTGGACCGGGCCAATGCCGCGACGATGACCGAAGACAGCCGCATCCAGGTGCAGGCCTTGGATCAGAACGCCAAAGATTTCGGCATCCATTACTATCCGGTCTCGGATGTCCGCCAAGGCATCGTGCATATCGTTGGCCCCGAACAGGGCTGGACCCTGCCCGGCATGACCGTGGTGTGCGGTGACAGCCACACCGCCACCCACGGGGCATTCGGCTCTTTGGCGCATGGCATCGGCACCTCGGAAGTCGAGCACGTTTTGGCCACCCAGACGCTGATCCAGCGCAAGGGCCTGAATTTCAAAGTTGAAATCACCGGCTCACTGCGCCCGGGCGTTACCGCCAAAGACATCACCATGGCAGTGATCGGCGAAACCGGAACCGCTGGCGGCACCGGCTATGTCATTGAATATTGTGGCCAAGCCATCCGCGAATTGTCGATGGAAGGCCGCATGACCGTCTGCAACATGGCGATTGAGGGCGGCGCCCGCGCTGGCCTGATCGCACCCGATGAGAAAACCTTCGCCTATTGCATGGGCCGCCCGCACGCACCGAAAGGCGCCGCATGGGAAGCTGCTGTGACCTATTGGAAGACGCTGTTCACCGACGAAGGCGCGCATTTCGACAAGGTTGTGACGATCAAAGGCGAAGACATTGCGCCGCTCGTCACTTGGGGCACCAGCCCCGAAGACGTGCTGCCGATCACCGCAGTCGTGCCCTCGCCGTCTGATTTCACTGGCGGCAAGGTCGAAGCTGTGCAGCGCGCGTTGGACTATATGGGCCTCGTCCCCGGCCAAAAGCTGAGCGATATCAAGATCGACACCGTGTTCATTGGTTCTTGCACCAATGGCCGGATTGAAGACCTGCGCGCTGCAGCCGCGATCCTCAAGGGCAAGAAGAAGAAAGACGGCATCCGCGCGATGGTCGTTCCCGGCTCTGGCCTTGTGCGCGCGCAAGCCGAAGAAGAAGGTCTGGCGCAGATCTTCATTGACGCTGGCTTTGAATGGCGTCTGGCGGGCTGCTCGATGTGCTTGGCGATGAACCCGGACCAATTGGCACCGGGCGAGCGTTGCGCTGCCACCTCTAACCGCAACTTTGAAGGCCGTCAGGGTCGCGGGGGCCGCACCCACCTGCTGTCGCCGGGCATGGCCGCCGCCGCCGCAATCACCGGTCATCTGACCGATGTGCGCGAGTTGATGGCAGAGACGGTTTAAGGAGCTGTAAAGATGGATAAATTCACCACCCTCACCGGCATTGCAGCACCTATGCCCTTGGTCAATATCGACACCGATATGATCATCCCCAAGCAGTTTCTAAAGACCATCAAGCGTTCGGGTCTTGGCGTGAACCTGTTCGACGAGATGCGCTATAATCTTGACGGGACAGAGATCGAAGGTTTCGTGCTGAACCAGCCCGCCTACCGCAAGGCCGAGATCATCGTGGCAGGCGACAACTTCGGGTGTGGTTCGTCGCGCGAACATGCGCCTTGGGCTTTGCTCGATTTCGGCATCCGTTGCGTGATCAGCACCTCTTTCGCCGACATTTTCTACAACAACTGCTTCAAGAACGGCATCCTGCCGATCGTGATGCCGCAAGAGGTTGTCGATGTGCTGATGGCCGATGCGAAAAAGGGTGCCAATGCGCGGCAGACCGTTGATCTGGTGGCCCAAACCGTCACCACCTCCGACGGTCAAAGCTTTGGCTTCGAGGTGGACGGCCACCGCAAGCACTGCCTGATCAATGGACTGGACGATATTGGCCTGACTTTAGAAAAAGCCTCGGCCATTGATTCTTTTGAGAAAAAGAATGCTGTGCTGCACCCTTGGGCCTAAAGCGCCACAAACCACTACATCTAGGGCCGCCCCTTGGGGCGGCCTTTTTGTTACCGCCAGTTTGATTCAATCCTGCAACACCTTGAACACGGAATCGCCACAGATATTACTGATCGTTAAGCCAACTGTTGCCGTGCAGACCGAAAGAAGGCAAGAATTGGGCAATATTGAGGCAACCCGCCTTAAAGTGCGGGATATCTTCGGAACCTTGGCGTGGCAAAACACGAAACAGGGCCGATTGAAGGGTGGCAGGGCAGTGTTTTCGCGGCTAACAGGCGCGATCGTTCGCATGGTTTTGGTGATGGTGCTGGTCGCCACGCCCTCTGTGCTTTTGGTCGACGCAACAGCAGATGCAAAACAGATGGTGGCGCTTGTGGCGCTGTTCATCGGCCTTTTGACCTTTGTGGAATACAACGCCACCTACCCCAGCCTTGTCGAATTCCGCGACGCCCCGCCCTTCAACCGGGTGCGTTTTCTGATGCTGCTGGCCACAGTTGTGTCGCTGTCGATGATCGCGCGCGGCAAGTCCATGCCCTCGACCCTGACCGATTTTACCGATGCCGTCGGCACGCTGATCGGGATTTCGATGGATTTCCCCTATAGCCCGGTGCGGTTGGCGACGCTGATGGTTGCCAATGATGCAACCGCTCAGCAGATCGCCGATGTGCGCACCGCTGCCGGAATGGCTTATCTTATCTCTTTGATTTCGCTGTCCGTTTATGTGGTGATCTTGAAAGCGGGCCGCTGGCCGTCGCGGGGGCGGGCGTTCAACGTCTGGGTCAATCTGCCGACCTTCGATCCGACAGCGGGCGCGGATGTTGTCACCCGGCTTACCCGCGATGCACGCATTAACATTGCATTAGGGTTTTTGCTGCCATTCTTGATTCCAGCCGTGGTGAAGATCGGGTCGACGGGGTTTGAACCGCTGACGCTGACCTCGCCACAAACCTTGATCTGGACGATGACGGCATGGGCCTTCCTACCCGCCAGCCTGTTCATGCGCGGCATTGCGATGAGTCGCATCGCCGACATGATCACCGAAACCCGCGCCGCCAACATGCTTGGCGCCGATGGCAAGCAGTATGCCTCGGCCTGATCTGGCTTTGGGCGTGGCCCGCTTGCGCTGATCTGCGCCCCACTCTGCGCATTGCCACCTATAACATCGACTTTTGGGCAAAAGGTCCCGGTTTGGCGCTGCAATCTTTGCGACGTGGTGACAATCCGGCGCAGATGGCGGCGGTGCAGGTGATTGCCGATCTGGATGCCGATGTGCTGCTGCTGACCGGCATCGACTATGATCTGCAGGGCAAGACTTTGGCCGCGCTGGAAAGCCGTCTGGCAGAGGCCGGGGTGCCCTACCCCTACCGCATGCCACTGCGCCCGAACACCGGGGTTGCGACCGGGTTGGACCTTGATGGCAACGGCATATTTGGCGAGCCGCGCGATGCCCAAGGCTATGGTCGTTGGGTGGGTGAGGGCGGCATGGCCGTGCTGTCAAAACTGCCGATAGATGACAAAAACATCCGCGATTTCAGTGGGTTTCTGTGGGGCGATCTGCCCGGCACATTGATGCCCCCCGACACGCCCCGCACGCAACTGCTGTCCACCACCGGCGCTTACGAAGTGCCGATCCTGCTGCCCAACGGCGAAAGCCTGCGGTTGCTGGCCTATTACGCCAGCCCGCCGATCTTTGATGGGCCAGAAGACCGCAACGGGCGGCGCAACCATGACGAATCGGCGTTCTGGCTGCACCTGCTGGCGGGTGATTTGCCGTTCAAACCGCCGAAACCGCCGTTTGTGATCCTTGGCCAAAGCAACCTTGATCCCGCCGATGGCGCGGGCCGCAAAGATGCGATTGCCGCTTTGTTGCATCATGCCGCGCTGCAAGACCCGAAACCCCGCAGCACTTCGATGCGACATGACCCCGGGCAGACCGGCGATCCGGCGCTGGATACCGCCCTTTATCCGAAAATTGGCGGCCTGCGGGTCGAAGTGATCTTGCCGTCGAAAGATATGCGCGTCTCAGCCGCTGGGGTGGAATGGCCGCCTGACAGCGATCCGGGCGCTGCCAGCCTTGCCACGGCCTCGCGCCACCATCCGGTTTGGCTGGATCTGCTGCCTTAACGGCCATTTCCGGGCGCTGAACCTTGACCCTGCCCCCCCCATTGGCTAGGCCATCGGCAACCCTTCAACGACGGAGCCGAACATGGCCAATCCTTCCCTGCTTATCCTCGCCGGCGACGGCATCGGCCCCGAAGTCATGGCCGAGGTCAAGAAACTGATCAGCTGGTTCGACACCAAAGGCATCGTCAGCTTTGACGTGTCCGAAGGTCTGGTCGGCGGCTGTTCCTACGATGCCCACGGCACGCCGTTGACCGATGAAACCATGGCCCGCGCGCAAGAAGCGGACGCGGTGCTGCTGGGTGCAGTCGGCGGCCCGAAATACGACACGCTCGATTTTTCCGTAAAGCCCGAGCGGGGCTTGCTGCGTCTGCGCAAAGAGATGGACTTGTTCTCTAACCTGCGCCCGGCCCAGTGCTTTGACGCGCTTGCCGATTTCTCCAGCCTGAAACGCGATGTGGTCGCGGGGCTTGATATCGTCATCGTGCGCGAATTGACCAGCGGCGTCTATTTCGGCGAACCGCGCGGCATTTTCGTTGAGGGCAACGAGCGTGTGGGCATCAACACCCAGCGCTACACCGAATCGGAAATCGCCCGCGTTGCGCGATCGGCGTTCGAGTTGGCCCGCAAACGCAACAACAAGGTCTGCTCGATGGAGAAGGCCAATGTGATGGAATCCGGCATCCTGTGGCGCGAAGTTGTGCAGGAAATCCACGACAAGGAATACCCCGACGTGGCGCTGACGCATATGTATGCCGACAATGGCGCGATGCAGCTCTGCCGTTGGCCCAAGCAGTTCGACGTGATCGTAACCGACAACCTGTTCGGCGATGTGCTGTCGGATATGGCCGCGATGCTGACCGGGTCTTTGGGCATGCTGCCCTCGGCCAGCCTTGGGCTGCCGATGGCCAATGGCCGCCCGAAAGCCCTTTACGAGCCCGTGCACGGCTCTGCCCCCGACATCACCGGCATGGGCAAAGCCAACCCGATCGCCTGTATCTTGTCGTTCGCAATGGCGCTGCGCTATTCGTTCAACATGGGGGCGGAGGCCACGCGCGTCGAAAAAGCGGTCGAAAAAGTGCTGGCGGACGGCGTGCGCACGGCCGATCTGATGGGGCCAGAAGGCGGCTCGCCAGTGTCGACGACGCAGATGGGCGATGCGATCATTGCCGCGATGGAAGCCAGTCAGTAATCTGGTCACGCTCAAACTCTCTGGCCTTGGGGGATGACTTCCAAGGCCAGAATGGCCCTTGGGCGACGCGGTTTCGCCACAGACTTTGCGGCCAAAGCGGGCGGGCGCCGCAACCGAGCTAAGCTGCCGAAAAATGATGCAAAATTGCGCCGCATCGCGCTTGCCTCTTGAATTATCCGCCGCAACGCAGGACATCTGTGCGCAGCCGCAACCCCCTCGACCTTGCCCGGATGCCCGCCATGCCTCTTGCCCAATCGAACCTGCGCGGCGCGCTTTTGTCGCTGGCAGCTTTCGGCGTTTACGCCACGCATGACGTGCTGGTGAAACTGCTGGGCGCGCATTACAGCGCGTTTCAACTGATCTTTTTCTCGGGTCTGCTCAGCTTTCCGCTGATCTCGATCATGCTGATGAGCGATCGGACAGATGGCAACCTGATCCCGCGCCATCCGTATTGGTCGGCGCTGCGCACCACCTCTACCGTGCTGAATGGGCTGACCGGGTTCTATGCGTTCTCGGTGTTACCGCTGGCGCAATGCTATGCGATTTTCTTCGCCATGCCTTTGGTGATTACGCTGCTGGCGATCCCGATGCTGGGCGAAAAGATCGGTTTGCATCGGGGTATGGCGGTTTTGATGGGCCTGATCGGCGTGATGATCGTGCTGCGACCGGGGCAAGAACCGCTTAGCCTTGGCCATCTTTCGGCCTTGGCGGCCGCGATTCTGGGCGCGCTGTCCTCGGTGATCGTGCGCAAGATCGGCAGCGAAGAACGCTCGGCTGTTTTGATGCTCTACCCGATGGTGGCGAACTTTGTGGTGATGGCTGTGGCATTGCCGTTTGTCTATGTGCCTGTTCCAATTGGCCATTTGGGCCTGATGGGCACGATGGCCCTGTTCAGTCTGCTGGGCGGGTTTTTGACCATCGCCGCCTACCGTCGCGCGCCTGCGATCATTGTCGCGCCCATGCATTACAGCCAGATTATCTGGGCTTTGGCCTATGGCTATCTGATCTTCGGTGAAGAGGTCGATTTCTGGACGGCCGTTGGCACCGGCGTGATCATCGCGGCTGGCTTCTATATCGTGCTGCGCGAGGATAAGCCCTCGGTCTCGATCAACCGACCAGTGCTAGAGACCCGCTCGCGCTTTGATTTCGGGGCTTTCCCCCGCATCGGTCTGTGGCTGCGCCTGTTTGACCGCCGCCGCCTGCGCGACAAAGTTGAAGGTCTGTCGGGCAGCGAAGGCGACGCATAAATCCTGCACCGCCCTATTGCAAACTGTCCCGCAACGGTTTAACCCCGCGCCACGGTCGGAGCGTAGCGCAGTCTGGTAGCGCACCTGCTTCGGGAGCAGGGGGTCGGAGGTTCGAATCCTCTCGCTCCGACCAATTCAAAAAATCCCGAAAAATCAATGCCTTGAAAATACAACCTGATTGCCCCCGGAACACTTTTTCTGCCCATAGGCCCGGAGCAGTGCTATGCCCGTAAATGAAGAAGCACCTTTTTGGAGTCGCTATTCGGACTAATGATACTTTCGCTCTGGATTTTCTCCATCGCGCCTTCAGTGAGTTCACATCGACCATCCGCTGACCATTGTTTTCGAACGACCAATGACCACGATCCAGGGGCTTTGGGCTGACACAACGGACCTCCTCCAAGCGCGCAAAGATAAGACGCTGAGGCGACCGGTGGTAGATACCACAACAGCAACGCCGCCTTCATGTCAGGGTGGCGCAACCTTCGGTCCTCCAATATCTACAGTCATCAATATAGCTGCGCGCGTCTTGGCTCAGCCTCGCGATTCCCAGCAGCCGTGATAGTTCCAAAACTGGATCAACTGACGCCGAAATACGCGCCGTGTGCCGGTCTTCCATCCAGGCGATTTCGGTCCGGGACACCTCTCTAAGACTTCGCCCTCCAAGCCCGGCGAAGGGAACGCGCGGCACGACACCGCCCTTTGGCCAGAAGAATACCGTGCCATTTTCATCCTGCTGGTCGAGTAACCTATGGAACGTCGCTACCCTTGCCTGAATGCGGCCACCCGTGCGCTGCCAACCATGCAACTGGGCGACGCTGCGTGCCAAGGCCGCCTCTGTCATGGCACCTTGCGTCTGGACCAGTTTGAGCACCAGCGCCGCCAGCGTCGCGGAATAGCCCTCGTCGAAAAAGTTGTCTGGCTGTAGCGTATGCTGGCTCAGCGGCTCCATCTCAGGCTGAGCGACAGGTAGATCAACCGACGCAAACTGAACTGCAGCGGCCGACTCAGGCATGCAGACTGTCACCGGCATAGACGGCAAAATTGGTTTGGACTCCATAGGTGCGGTCGGCGTTTCAGTGGCGATGTCGTCGAGCCGCAGATCAGGCGTGATCTGTGCAGCGTCGCCTAAGCTGTCAGCTTCGGTCACTTCGACTTCGACCACTGCCAGTCTGCGCTGGCGATCCCTCTCCAACACCTCACGCAGCAGCACATCCACCCGATCAGCCGTCGCCACAGGGTTGCGGAACCAGTCGGTGGACCAAATGCGCAAGATCGACCAACCAAGACCTTCCAGAACGGCTTGCCTGATCCGATCACGGTCGCGCGCGGTTGCAGAGCTGTGATAGCGTGCGCCATCGCATTCCACGCCCACAAGCCAGGTTCCAGCATGGTCGGGATGCCGCACGCCAAGGTCAATGCGGAAACCGGAAACGCCGATCTGGCTGTGCAACTCCCATCCCTTCGCGGTAAGGGCAGCCAACACCGCCTCTTCAAACGGCGATTCAACCGGGCCCACAGAGCCTTTGTCTTGTGCCGATAGCGCAATCGCGCCGCGTGCTGCGAAATCGAGGAAGGCTTTAAGATCTTTGACCCCACGCGCGCCTGTCCTCGTCAGGTCAATCTGATCTGCGGTAATCGAGGCAAACACATGCAACTCTGCCCGCGCCCGCGTCACAGCAACATTCAAGCGTTTCTCACCACCGTCCCCATTCAGCGCGCCGAAATTCATCGCGAGCTTACCCGCACCATCCGGCCCGAAGGTGATCGAGAACAGCATCACATCGCGCTCATCACCTTGGATATTCTCAAGGTTCTTCACGATCAACGGCTCCTCACGATCATCTGAAAAGAACCATTCCAGCGCCGGATTGGCTTGGCGTTCGGCATCCAGAAGATCAAGGATCAGGCTTTGCTGCTGCGCGTTAAAGGTGATCACCCCCAGCGTCGGGCGATCTTTTTCCGGCAGTTTCAGCCAATCGTCCAGCCGCTTGCGGATCATCTGCACGATGGCACGGGCCTCATCAGGGTTGGTGCGCCCGGTGCCGCGCATATAGGTGCCAGCGATCTTGTGCAGCTCGACCGCATTGCCCGAGGCATCTGGCGACGGGAAGGTGACAAGGCTGCCGCCATAGTAAAAATGGTTGGAAAACGCGATCAAGGCCTCATCCCGGCTGCGGTAGTGCCAGTTCAGCAGTTGCGTCGGCACACCGGAGGCCGAGACTTCATCCAAGATCGAGGGCATATCCTTTTCGTATTCTGCAAGGTCATCGCCGTCGGCACCATCATCGCTGCGGCCAAAGAAATTGGTCGGCGGCAATTGACGCGGATCACCGACGATGATCGCCTGCTTGCCGCGCGCAATCGCGCCAATCGCATCCCACGTGGAAATCTGTGAAGCCTCGTCGAAGATCACCAGATCAAACTGCGCCTGGCCCGCAGGCAGATATTGCGCAACCGACAAAGGCGACATCAGCACACAAGGAGCGAGTTTGCCGAAGGTTGTCGGCATCTGGCTGATCAGACCCCTGATGGCTGCTGTCGGGCGTTGCAGCCCAAGTTGATGCCGAAGGATGCCGAGTTCGGAATTGCGCGGCACGGAATCGCGCGTCGGCAGATCATTGCCAAGCCGCCGCATCACTTCCGCCGAAGCCATCCCGGTCATCGCATCGTCCAACGCGCGGAACCGCAGGATTAACGCATCGTGTTCCCAATGCGCAAAACTGCGCAACATCGGCGCGGCATCCATAGCAAGGCGCAGCCACCACGCCATATAGGCGCTTTCAAACGCAGCCTCTGCCGCGCCGATCTCCGCGCCTGCTTGAAGCGCGTCGATGATCGGCTGCAACCCCAGTGCCGCTGCCTGCCCGCGCGTCGCCAACCATTTCATCCAATCGGGCAGCCGCGCCTGCAACGCTTCGATGGCCAAAAGGTGCGGCATCAACTGATCAGCGCTGACGTTTGCATCCCCCCCTGCAGCCGTGAACCCCGAAACATCGGCGGCGAGCGCGGTCTCTGCGGCAACCAGACGGCGCAACAGCGGCTCAAATGTGCCACCATCACGCTGCATTAGATTTGCGCGCTGGTCCATCAACCGGGCGCGCGGCAGGCCTGCGTCTGTCAGTGTTGCTTCAAGCCGGGCAAAACCGTCGGCCTCTTCCAGCGCAGCAGACATGGCACCTATATCCGTGCGTTCGCCTGCAAAACCGGGCAATGCAGACAGCGTGGACTTGACGATCAGCGCCTGCGCCCGCAGCAACCGTTTAAGCGCGGCAATATCCGTAACCGGATCAGCGGTGCCGCCGTGCGCATAGGATTGCAGCAGTTTTTGCAGCTTGGTCTTCGCCATGCCGGCCAGGGGCCACATCTTGGTTTGCGCCTCGCGCCATTGAATATCCAGCGCTTCCAAAGGCATATCGGCGATCACATCATCCGTATAACTGGCAGCCAAGGCCTGCCGTTGATCACGGCAGGCCCGCAAAGCTTCGGCAAATGGTGCCAGTTCTGCGCGCAACGCCGGGGCCGCGTTCAAAGCAATCTCTGATACCGCAGGGTGGCCCAAACGGGCGGCAGGCACTTTGCCCAATGCCGCCACAACATCAGCCAAACCGACAACTGCGGCGGGATATCCCAACTGCTGCGCCAACCCGAGCCGTGCTTCTTGCGTTTCGTGCAGCGTGACCCGCAGACGACGTGCCGCCGCAAGAAACGCATCCTGCCAGCCAAATGACCACTCCCCCGGAGCCACCAGCGCCAGCGGACCACCCGTGCTCAGATCAGCCACAATCCGATGCCGCTGACCCAGTTCCGCAGCCAGAGCGCGCAGTCGCAGCCAAGTATCCTGATCGTGGCAATCCTTATTCGGGAACGCCAAAGATAACATCGCAGGCCGCTTCGCCACCCGCCCAATCGCCTGATAAACGCTGAAGCCCTGCGTTCCGGGTGAATGCAGCGCCGCGACATAACCGTTCAACTGATCACGCGTCACCCGCAGATCATCGGTGACGCGCACCCAATCCGCAGCCCCCTGCGTGCTGGCGCGATCCCACGAACGGCCAAGTTGCGTCAAAACCGCCTTGCGGTCAGCTTTGTTCGAGTGCAGCTCTAACACCGCCGTGCCCAATCCATGCCGCTCTAGCCTCCGATGCACCACATCCAATGCGGCGGCCTTCTCGGCCACGAACAGCACGGTGCGGCCCCGGCCCAGCTGATCCGCAATGATGTTGGTGATCGTCTGGCTTTTGCCGGTGCCGGGCGGCCCGATCAGCACATAATCGCGCTGCTGCGCTGCCGCCATCACCGCCGCGAGTTGCGAGCTGTCGGCGGGCAGAGGTGCCAGCAGATCGGCCGGCGCATGTTTGCGGTCAATGTCGGCAGGCTGTGGCATCACCCCGGTGCTGCCTGCAAAACTTTCGGTCGGGCTGTCTACCAGATGCCGCACCAAGCGGCTTTCGCGCAAGTTGTCGGTGCGGTCGACAAGATCTTTCCACATCAGATATTTCGCAAACGAAAAGGTCGAAAGTGCGCAATCCTCCAGCACCTCAAACCCAGCCACATCCCGGACTTTATGGCGTAAAATCTGCAAAATGCGCGGAATGTCCAAACCACTGGCATCGCGCGGCAATTCACATTCCAACTCGGGCATCCGCAATTCAAAATCGCGCTTCAGAAATTCAAGCAATGTGGCGTTGATGCGCACCTCATCTTCAAGCTGCGATAGCCGGAACTCTGATTGCGCGGAGCGACGCTCCAGCTTGACAGGCAGCAAGAGCAACGGCGCGCGGTAATGGCGCGGGTCGCTGTCAGTGCGTTTCCAGCGCAGAAAACCTACCGCCAGAAACAGGGTATTGGTGCCACCCTCAGCGGCATCGCTGCGCGCCTTGCGGTAAAGCTCGGTCAGACGGTTGATCATGTCGCGGCTGGTCAGCGGCACGGCAACCTGCCCCCGCGCCATCGCATCGCGCGCCAACCCGGCTTCAATCTGACGCGCTTCCTCAGCGGCCAAATCGCGGCCAGACACCGCATGTTCATCCTTCAGCGCCAGCAACCTAAACACCGCGCCATCGGCAAGCTGGTCTTCCAGCCCGGAAACATCCGGGCAAATCATCGGGATCGCCAGCTTGGTATCCTTGAAGTTCAGCAAGCGGTTTGCCAATGACAGATCCAGCAACTTGCGCTGCCAGCGCTCAATCCGACCCAAAGCGGTGGTGGGCGCAATTTCGATCAACTCGCCGGGCAGACGGCCCAAATCAAGTGGGCGTGGCAGGGCAGCAGCGGCCACAGCTTCATCATTATTACTCGCCTCTTGCGCCACATGGTGGCTTGCCAACGGGCGAATCCGCGCCGCCCGCGCGCGGTTGATATCGACGACCTGAATGAACTCGGTCTCGCGCGCCTCAGACAGCCGGTCCCGGCCCGCATCAACGGCAGCCTCAAACCCCGTGCTAGGGCGTTTGGTCAAAAGCGTGGTTTCCAGCGGCACGAAATCTCGTGCAGCTGCCGCTTTGCGCACTGCAACCACATCGGGCTCCACCAGCCGCCCAAAATCGCGGGCTACCAGCCAGACACCCACCCAAGCGTGGCCGTGCGAAAACAAGATCGCGGTGTTCAGCCCCGCCGCCTCGAACGCCGCAGCCAGCAACAAGGTGCTGTCCAAACAGGTGGCAAGACCCTCGGCCACGATCCGTTCGGGGTCGCGCACCTTTTGGCCCATCCGTTCAAACGAGGCAGGCGGCACGGCATAGGTCAGCCCCAGCCCGGTCGCCGCCGACCAGATCGCGCCTGCGATCATCCAGACCCGCATAGGATCACCTGACTGATAGCCTTCGAGTGACCCTGAATGCCCTGCCGCCTCTAACAACCGCGATGCCTCTTTCAACAGTCGCGCCACCGCCGACTGGTTGGGCGAGACGAAGGCCGCTAGGATGTTATCCATCTCGGCCAAGCCGCCCCATTCATCGCGGGCAAGGAGTTCAATACGATGCTGAATTTGATCGGTCACCTGACCGTCAATGCTGATTTGAAAACTGATTTGGCCGATTTCGGCCTCATCCAGCCCGCCCAAAATTGCAGTGTCCAGCGGCGTTTCGAGATCGACCAGATCAATCCCCGTCCCCGGTGCGATCCGGTCGATCCGCCAGGATTTATCGCGCAGAATCGCAGGCGTGGCCGTTAACCTTAGCGTCACATTGACCGCCGCCGCCGTCCCCTCATTCACCAGCCGCAAACTGCGAAGCACCGAAACGCCGTTTTGCGCGGACGCAAAGTTCACCTTGCCCGCCAAAACCGCCTTTAGGACGACCAGCGGCTTGGGCTCCGCAAGCTGTTGTTCGGCTTTGGTGGCATCGGTCACATCGGTGGACATTTCGGCTCCAGTTCAACGCAAATCAGAGGGCTTGCAAATCAGTCACCCGCACGTCGGGACAAGCAGCGCGGGCGATATCGCAGAGGTGGCGGTGGTGGGTGAGGTAAATCACCTGTCCCGAGCGCGACATCTCGGCCAGCAAAGTGAAGGCCGCAGCGGCCCGGTCGTCATCAAAGGTTTCCATGATGTCATCGGCGATGAACGGCACGGTGGGGCGACTTTGCGCCAACTCGTGATATCCCGCGATCCGCAGCGCGAGGTAAAGTTGAAACCGCGTGCCCTTTGACAGATCGGCGGCCAGTTTCCCACCACCCGCAGCAGACAAAGCCACCAGCACCTCGGTTGCGCCATCGGGTTGGGCCGCAAGGCCAGTATAAGCGCCCCGGCTTAAGCTGTAAAACGCCGCCGAGGCGCGATCAAGCATGGCGCTGCGGTGGCTGTCGCGGTAGCGGCACAGGCCTTGCTCCACCGCGATCAGACCAAAGCGGCGGGCCAGATGCGCCTGCGCGCCGTCGCGCAGTGCGTTCAGCAGATTGGCACGTTCAGCTTCAAGGCGCGCCACGGCATCATCGCCGCCCACCGCGCTTAGTTGACGCTTTGCTTCAAGTAGGAGGGCGAAAGCGGCCTGCGTTTCGCTGTGCCGCAACTCCAACGCTGCCTGTGTCGCAGCCTCTTGTGCTGTCAAGGCGTTGATATCCAAGCCCTCGGTGGGCTCTGGACGGTTGGCAAGATCAGCGCGCAGGCCGATAACATCATGTCGCAACCGCGCTGCGCGCTGGCAATCCGCGACATGGCTGCCAAGGCTGCCACCACCTTCTGCCCAGCCAACGGCCGCGCCCAATGCGCTTAACGCCAGGGCATTGGCTTCAGCCTGCCGCTGATCTTGCCCCTGCGCGTCACGATCATCGGCCAGATTGCGCGACAGTTCGACCAGCTTTGTGCTGGCATCTTCGGCCTGGCGCAGACGCGCAGGCAGTTCCACCCAAGGTGTTTCAGGCGGCAGTTGGATCGCCGACAGGATCAGCGCCACTGCATCGCGAAAGCCTGCGCGGTTCTGCTCCATCTTGCCAATGCGGTCCGACAATCCGGCGAGCAGCGCTGCATCGCGCCCCAACGCATCCAGAAGATCAAGCATATTGCCCAAGCCTGCGCTGTCAGCGGGCAGCCCTGCAAGCGAAGTGCTGGCACAGGCGGTCTGCCACGCGGCCAGCCATGCCGTTGCATTGGCCTCTGCGGTGGCGTGATCTTTTGCGCGGTCTTGCAGATCAGCCTGCAATTCGGAAAGTTGTCGGCGCGCATCGCGGTGCTTGTCGGAGGCGTCCAGCCGTGCGGTGGCACTCGCCCAAAGCGCATCAAAACCGCCGTGATCGGGGGCAAGCCCAAGTGTGGCCTGCAACGCCGATGTGGCAGCCCGCAAATCTGCCTCAGCGCGGGCCAGAGTATCCTCGGCCTGCCGCAGCGCCGCGCGCACACCCAGCGCTGCAATCCGCAGATCAAGCCAGCGGCGCAAGTCTGCCAACGCGGCCCCCGGCAAACCAAGCGCGGCACAGGTGGCGTCAAGCGTCGCGGTAAGCGCATCGCGTGCAGCGTAGGCCTGCGCCAACTGATCTTGCGCCGCAGACACCGCCGCCGCCAGCTCGACGCGCCGCGTGGCATCTGCCGCGCCCAACCGCGCCCGCGCCATCGTGTCGGCCAAAAGTGCAGCAATCTGATCATCCTGCCGCAGTGCTGCTTCAAAGGCATCGGCACTTGCAGACTTCAAATCAGCGCGGTGGGCGGCCCAGTGGGCTTCGCGCTGGCTGCGCGCCGCAGCCGCCTCAGCTAAAGTGACTCCCGCTGCTACCTCAGCCGCCTGCCCTGCCAACGCCTCGGCACTGGCATGGGCTGATTGCGCCTGTTGCAGCGCGCGCTCGGTATCCGTCACCGCTTGGCGTGTGCGTTCCGCATCAGCAACCCATGCCTCAACCTGCCAACTGGCTGGAACCGCCAACGCAGCCAGCGCATCGGCTTCATCCTGCCACGGCACAAGCGTTTGTAGCGCCGCTTGCATCTGCGCCGCGCAGGCGTCTCGGTCACGCAACGCCATACGCAAAACACCACTTGGATCTGCCGTGCGAAACCGCGTCAGCAACGCCTGCAAACCCGCAAGATCCTCGGGTGTGCCAGGATCACCAAGACGGGTTTGCGCAGCTTCCAGTTTGGCCTTGGCATTCGCGGCCTCGCCCCTCGCACGCTCAACAGCGGTGACGACGCCCGAGCGTTCGGCCAGCAAGCCACGCAACGCGCTAAGCCGCACCGGGTCAAGCAACAGCGGCTCAACAGCAGCACCCGGCCGACCCAAACGCACAAGCGTTTCGCGCAACGCCGTCTCGACGCTTGCCGCCTCATCGCGACGCCGCGGCAAATCCTGCACGGCGGTGTCATGCGCCGAACGCAGCGCATCAGCCGACAAGATTGCATCCCGCACGCCCAAGATCGCGGCGTCTGGCGTCAACGCGGCGCTGCGGGCAGCCAATGTCTCGATCCGCGCGGCACGGTCAGCGATCCGGCTGGCCAATGCGTTGCGGGCCTCATCCAGCGCCTGATGGTTCTGCACCACCGCATCAGCAGCGTCAGGCAAATGCGCAAGCGGGGCATGATCGGCCTCTAGCCGCGCCAGACGGTCGCGCAACGGCAACACGGCCAGCGCATCTTGCAGATCGCGCAGGGCCTGGCTGATTGCCGCTTCGGCATCGCGTGCAGTGGTCCAATCCCGCTCGGCCACAACCACTTCGCGCCCCAAGCGCTGATAGGTCGCAGCCGAGGTATCCAGCGCGCGCCGCTGGCGATCCAACTCGGCCAGCCGGGTCTTTGCCTCATACACCACGCCCTTGCGGCCCCCGGCGCGGTGAAAGCCGTCTAACTCGGCCCGGATTGCCGCAAGCTGCGGGCCAAGTCCGGCAAGCCCGGCGCTGGCCGAAAACAGCATCTCGCCCAGATCGCCGCGGCTGGCAAGAATACCCTCGCCGCCCTTTTCAAGCGTGTCATCATCCAGCGAAAACATCGCCATATAGCCTTCGCGCGAAAGCCCGCCCAACGCCGATTGCAACAAAGTATCGGGAACCACAGCCTCATGCGCATCCAGCAAACTGGAGCCGGTGCGCTTTTGCCGCGCCAGATCCAGCACACCCCCGGCATGGCTGATCTGTGCGCCGATCCGCATCGTGGGCCCGGCATGTTTGAAGTCGTAACGGCTACGCAGCGGGATACCGTAAAGGAAATCCAGCCAAGCCGAGAACAGCGTCGATTTGCCGGCCTCGTTCGGGCCAAAGATCACATGCAGATCAGCGCCACCGGGGGCAGGTGCGGGAAACGCCAGCTTTGCCTCGGTAAAGCGGCCATAACGGGTCAGATCCAAACCTTCCAAACGCATCAGGCAACCTCACCCGCGCCAAGCCGGGCGACGATCTGCACACTGCCCTCCGCCAACAGCAAACCACTCGCGGCGGCAACAGCGGCGGCATCATCGCCCAAGAGATCGCGTAACTCGGGCGGCAAATCGTGCATCAACACGCGCGCAGCTTCGGCCAAGGCCGCCAGAAGTGCCGGATCATTTGGCAGATCAGCCATAACGATCCCGACCAGATCGATAGGCAACTGACTGGTGATCCCGGCCCCCTGCGAGGTGGTGCCATTCTCCAACTTGTCGATCCAGATCCCCCCAACCGAGGCCGCGATGGTATGGGCTTCCTCTGTCAAGCGGTCCAGATCACGGGCAATCCGCCACGCAAGCGGCGTCACCCCCATCAGCATCGGGCGCAGCACCAGATACGCCTCGTGGCGTGTTACATGCGCGATGTCACGCAATGCGGCATCCAATGCCTCAATCACCTCAGCCCAGTCAGACATATCTGCCAGATCAATGCGCAGCCGATCAAACCGCAGCGCCGCAACACTGCACTGTTCAGTCACCACAGCGCCCGCATCATCCACCGTCACTAGCGTCACCGAACAAGTCCCAGCCTCACCAATATCACGGCCCTGCGGGATACCGGGCATCACCACAGTTGCACGGCCACAATGCTCTGATCTGCGATGAATATGGCCAAGCGCCCAATAATCATACCCATGCGCGTCCAGATCAGCGACGCTGCACGGCGCATAGACATCATGCCCGACGCTGCCGTTCAGGCTGCTGTGCATCATGCCGATGTTAAACGCCCCCGCCATCGCCACAGGATACAGTGGCAACAGGCTGCCTGGTGCCACAGGCTCGGCAAAGCTGACGCCATGCACCGCGATCAGATGGCCGCCTGCCTCGAACGTTTCGGTCTTGGCCTTCGGCCCAAACACCCGCGCCCCGCTAGGCGGATCAAGCTCGCGCGTGACCTTTGAGATCGCATCGTGATTGCCCCGGATGATAAAACAGCGAATGCCCGCCTCGTCCAACCGCAGCAATTCCTGCTTCAGAAACCGTGGAGTTTTGGCCGAACTCAGCCCGCCATCCCAAAGATCACCCGCAATCAGCAGCGCATCAACGGCCTCGGCCAGACACAGGTCGACAATCCTGGTCAATGCCGAACGGCTTGCCACACCCACCTGATCAGCAAGATCAGCATTGCGCAGCGCGAGCGAGACCAAGGGCGAGTCTAGATGCAAATCAGCGGTATGGATGAAGCGGAAAGCCAAACTGTGAAACACCATTTATCAAATCGGGCGAGTCACTACACCGAGCGTGCCGCTCTGATTGATTATTCGCAGCGCGCTGCCCAAAATCAAGCGCTATCGGTGCTTGATCTGTCTTTTCGCGTTCGGGTGATGGCAAACAGGACTCGTGAAAGTATTGAAATTAAAAGCTTGCCGGATCTGAACCGGCGAGCTTTTGTCATGCTGCGAAGATCGAGTTTAGGCAGCTTTCAGCTCGAGTTCCTCAATTTCATCCACTGCAACTACAGGACTTTTCATGTCCGCATATTCAGGTGTGGGCAGAGTGATCTCTTCTGGCTTCGTGGCCTTTGACGCCACGGGTCCCGGTCTTGGCATCGAGTTCTCGGTTGCTTGCTTCACGATGATAACCTCAGCAGCTGCGCCGATAACGACAGCGAAAGGGACGAGTTGGAGTTCAACTTCTGACACAACCTCTGACTTCATCCAGCTGCTCGGCATACAGTATTTTCTATTTATAACAGATGTTTACGGCGGTCATGTCACCGCATCCACCGCTATAAATAGGTCATGAAAATTGATAACAGGACGAGATCATGACCATCAAACCGCACAAAGACACCGCGCTCGCGAAGTTCCTCCAGGTGCGCATCCTCGAGTTGAAGCCCAAGACTCAGGCCGAGATCGCGCATGAGGCCGGGTTTCTGAATGCAAACGTTCTCTCGATGCTGCGCTCTGGCAGCACCAAGCTGCCACTCGACCGTGTTCCGGCCCTCGCGCTTGCACTGGACTGCGACCCGGCACGCCTTCTGCGGCTTGCACTCGGTCAGGCTGTCGGTGACACCGCTGCAACTGCGATCGTCGAGATTATGGGAACGCCGATCAGCGCGAACGAACGGGCTTGGATCGAGGAAATCCGCAGCGCCACCGAAGACAGTGATCCGCTTGTCACCGCCCGGTCCCGCACAGCACTGCGCGGGATTTTCGGCAAATGACACGCAAGATGTTCGAAGGCTTCGTAGCGCCGCAAGATGGCTCGCTCACCAAGGCAGAGGAAGGCTGGGTCGAGTTCCTTAGGGTGATTTGCTTTGATAGCGTGCCGCCACCAAGCCTTGAAGTTGTGCAGGCGCTCCGGGGCGCGTTGGATCACCAGAGAAGGCTCCGCGGAAGGGACTGGGAGGTGAAAACAAGAGCAACACCATAACCATATCCATATTCGTCACCGCGCTATCGCAACAAACCAGTTCGTTTATGATCCAACTGGTTGACACCGTAACTAAATTGCGTTCGTCCGTGTCAACCAACCCCCGCAATTCAGCAAAAGATGAGGAAATGCTAGTCGGTGACGGGCTATTTGTCAGAGCAAGAAAAACTAAAAAGACCATTTTGGTTGACAGGAGGTTATGGGCCCGCCGAGCCAGACCTTCATGTTATCCAAACAGCCCTTTCGCGAACATGTTCACTGTGTCATGTTAGAAAAATCCAGATTTTCGAACACGTCGAGTGCAACATGTTAAAACCGACATACAAGCTGCCGACCATGCCGCCTGATGTGACACTGGAAACAGTGGCCGTGCTGAAAGCGCTCAACCGGGCGTCCCGAGCACTGGCAGACCTCAAAGGCCACGCTAAGACGATCCCGAACCAAGGCATCCTGATCGACACGCTGGCGCTTCAGGAGGCGAAGGCGTCATCCGAGGTCGAGAACATTGTCACCACCCAGGATGAGCTGTTCCAGGCCGATGTGTTTCCCGACGAGCCCCCGTCCCCGGCTGCCAAAGAGGTTGCACGCTATCGCGACGCGCTGCGCCTCGGTCACAGCAGGTTGCAAGAGACTGGCGGTCTGATCCCGAACTCGACCTTGATCGACATGTTCAGGCTGCTGAAAGACCGCAGCGACGGCTTCCGCGCAACCCCCGGCACCGCGCTGAAGAACGAACGCAGCGGAGAGGTCGTCTTCGTGCCGCCGCAGGACCCGAACGAGATCGTGGCGCTGATGACGGCGCTGGAGCGGTTCATCAACGACGATGAGATGTCCAGCCTGGATCCGCTGATCAAGATGGCACTGATCCACCATCAGTTCGAGAGCATTCACCCATTTCCGGACGGCAACGGCCGGATCGGCCGCATCCTGAACGTGCTCTACCTGACCCGGACAGGCCTGCTGGATATTCCGGTGCTCTACCTGTCGCGGCACATTACGCGGCACAAGGCTGACTATTACCGGCTCCTTCAAGCAGTCCGTGACGACGGCGCGTGGGAAGACTGGGTTATCTTCATGCTCGATGGCGTGGCCGAAACAGCGGCTACGACCCTACGGCTGGTCGAGGGTATCGGCGATCAGATGCGCGCCGCCAAGCACCGGATGCGCGCCGAGTTGCCGAAGCTCTACAGCCAGGAACTGCTGAACAACCTCTTCCGCCACCCCTACACACGGATCGACTACGTCCTGAACGATCTGACAGTCGCCCGCCAGACCGCAGCCCGATACCTCGACACGTTGGCCGAACACGGCTTTGTCGAGAAGCACCGCGCAGGCAAAAACAACTACTACGTCAACACGGGCTTGGTGCAGCTGCTGATGACTGTGTCTGAGGAAGAACTGAACATCTGAACTTTAGCGCGACGCAGTCTAACACCATATACACATCGTCACCTGCCTAAGAATTCCGGCGACTTCTGGACAGCTCACCCTCCATTTAGAGACGGCACCAGATGATCGAGGAAGAGACCCGGATAGGCAATCGCATTTACCAGTTCTACGCGCTGCTCCAGCATACCCTGTGGCATGATGCCGTAGCGGCCAGTCATGGATTGTTCTGTGTGACCCAGAATGAAGCCGAACTGATTGTCCAAATAACCTGCCCTTCGCAAAGCATCTGCGGCACCATGCCGGAAGGAATAAAGCTTGAGGCCAGGTGCTTACTTCAGGCCAATGCGCGCCAGATACTTGCCAAACTCACGCGAGAAATCTGCCATCATCTGACCTCGCTCATTCCTTTTTGCGCCAGGAAAAAGTTGCTTGTCTCCAGCTTCAACACGCTCGGCATGGTATTTGAGCAACCCAAGGCGCACTAGTTCAGGATGTATGGGGATTACCCGCATTGAACCTTGCGTTTTGACCGACTTCCCCTCGCTGTGGGTTTCGCCCTCAATGGTGATGTGCATAAACCACTGCCCCTGCTGTTGGCGCAAGTCGCTGACAGCGAACTGACCAATCTCTCCGGGCCTCGCACCGGAGAAAAGCATTATAAGCGGCACCCAAAAGCGGTGATCGCGGATCAACACATCTCCGGGCCGTGAGATTAATCGCCACTCGGTCTCGCTCTGTGCTCCTGCGAACAACGGCGATGTGAACAGGATGTTCATCTGTTCGCTCGTGAAGGGCAACGTCGTGGCTCGACGTTCCTTCGGCAAGGCCATACCCGTGCAGGGATTTGCCGGAATGTAGCCGTTTACCTCGGCCCATGAACAGAACGCAGAGAGGCTCGACAGATAGCGATTCACAGTCCTGTCGGACAACACCTGCCGCTTTAGCTCATCATTCGCCATAACGATCTGGCTAATGCTCATCCCGCGAAACGCTACAACCTCTGTCGCACGCACTGGATACTTCATCAAAAGCGCCTTCCACTCGCGAACATGCTTTTTATTGATTTTCGCCACAGGAAACCCGGGGCCGACCGTCTCAATAAAGATGCCAATGTCGCGACATGACTCGTTCATTCGGCTTTTAGAGACGTTCCTCGGATTTTCCTTCTTAAACGCTTTCACTGCCTCAGCAATGCTTTCTCCAACGACAGCAATTTCAGCCGTAGCTCGTCGTTCAAGAGTTGGTGGCTTCACAAGCACATCACGGGGGAGCCCTGAGAAGTCGCCTTGGTCGCGCTCCAGCGTGCGCTCCAAGGCGTCGATCTCCGCACGCATCATGCGCCGAGCGAGGCTCACCCAGTCAGGGGTTGAAGGCTCCACAAACAAGCGATTCACGCGCAGATATTCATCGACTTCATGTGCGATCAGCGCAGTTTCGCCCTTCGCAAGGTGCTTTCGCATCTCAGTCAATTTGACAGTGCGAGCCGTAGTAGATAGCTCCCCGGCCCTCTGAGCAACCTGCAATTCGATTGTCGCCTCCAAGATGGACAGTGGGTCGATCCCCTTGAACTCGCCCCTTTCCACGCGCCCCAGCAAATCAGCTCTCATGGCTTCGATTCCTGCTTCTCCTGGCATCTGCGACCGCTCAACTTCATCACGCTCCAAAACTGCTTTGTGATGATCCCAAACGGCGTGTTCGCGGTCCGCGTCGACCAAGGCCCGACGGGTGCGCAAATCGTCGAACTCGCGTTGCCACTCGGCAATCACAGGCCATAGTCTGAGCTTTGCCTGCCCCAGATCCTTAGTTTTGAGCGACAGCTTCCTCGTCTGTGTTTTGAGGACCGTCACGAGGTCTTCTGGCACATCAATGCGCGCATAGTAGACGGAACCGCGCTTGCTCAGATGAGAAATGTGGCCCATAATACTCTCCAAAGATCACCCTCCGAGACACATGCCCGGAACAGTCGACCGGAACACTGATTTTACTATAAAGTGCTTGTAGTCAATAGGTTGAGTTAGATCAAAAGGTTGAGTGAAACCGGGTTATGTTCCTCTCGCTCCGACCAAATTTTTCCCGACATATCATCATCATACAGCGCGCGGCAGGCACTGGCTTAACCGCCTCATTGCAGCACAACCAAAGCTGCAAGAAAGCCCCGGCACGGCGTCCGCACCGGGGCCTATTGGGATTACATCGCTGGCATCACGGTGAAATCGGTCAGATCGCCCTCGATGCCTTCCAGTTTGCCGACTTCGGTGGCAGCCCCAGTTTCAAGATTGACGGTGTAGAGTGTGCTGGCAGCGATCAACCAAGCGGTGTTGGTGCCATCCGCCGCGGTTTGGATATCAAACGCCGGAGTGGTGTCATCCATCGTGATGCCCAGCTTGCCCACTGCCGCCAAAGTGCCGTCGTTTGGTTTGGTCTGGCGAATAAGCGCGCCGATCTTGGTGTCGATGTCATACATCGCGGTCGCTTCGGGCTTGCCGTAGGCGTTGGTGTAAGCGGCAGCGGCGATCATCGGGGCTTCACCGGCATGCATATCGGCGGCCTCATAGGCAAGGCTGCCATCGACGGTGACTTCTCCGGTGTCCACATTGACGCGGTGATTGGTGGTGCCCGTCATCAGCCGCAGTTTATCCGCCATCGGGTTGAAATCGACCACAACCGGCGTGTCCGCCATCGGCAGCGGCGTGCTCAGCGTCGACAATGCCGTGGCAGCCCCGGTTGCCGGATCAATGGTGACAACCTTGCCATCCGCCGTGACCCCGACCAGCGTTTTGTTTGACGGGCGCAGATCAAGACCAACCAACGGCCCCGCGCCGCTGACCTCAACCATTGACACTTTGGCCGGTGTATCGGTGTCAAACATCACCAGCGTGCTGCCTCCGACCAAACCCACAACCGGGGCCGCAAATGCGACGGTTGCGGAAAGGCCAAAAGCCATGCCTGCGTAAAGAGCTGTGCGAGACGTGTTCATCGTAAGGTCCTTCCAGTGCTGGACTGGCATCATGCCATCCTTGACCCAAAGACACGCCAGCCCCCCGCTTTGGATGCAGCCCCGCTGAATTTTATTTCGCTTTGCATCCAAATGCCCCTGCAGCGTGTCATTAAGACAAGCAGCGGAGCCAGAAAAACAATGCAGGAACTGGACCATAACCACCTCGCCGTGCAACGATGCAAGCCAATGCCCCCTTTGCGCGCAGCCGGGGGCCAATCGCTTGGGCTGCAAGGAGGACCGTGTATGACTCTATCCCCGGCCCCCCGGCCAGATGCCGATGATCACGCCACAGATGATCTGACGGCGGCGCTTGCTGGCTGTGCCGCTGGCGATCAGGCAGCGCTGCGGCTTATTCTGGATCAGGAAGGCGGGCGGATGCTGGGCATTGCGCAGCGCATGTTGCACCGCCGTGATCTGGCCGAAGAAGCCGTGCAGGATGCCTTGGTGCAAATCTGGCGCAAGGCGCAGCAGTTTCGCGCGGGGGAAGGCGCGCCGCGCGCTTGGATCTTTGCCGTGCTGCGCAACCGCTGCCTGAATATCCTGCGCGACGGCAAGCGGCTTTCCACGCTGGCCCCCGACGATCTGACCGCGATGCAAGACGCGCGCTTGCAGTCGGTTGGCGCGGGTTGGGACAGGCTTGGCGACAAAGTGGCGCTGAAAGACTGTTTGGCGGTGCTAGAGCCGCCAACCCGGCATGCGATCCTGTTGGCCTATATCGGCGGCTATAGCCACGGCGAGATTGCCGCGCTGCAATCGGTGCCGCTGGGCACCTGCAAATCCTGGATCCGCCGAGGCTTGGATGCACTGCGGGGGTGCCTGTCATGAATCAGGATTCTGTCATGAACCAAGATTTAGACACCCGCGCCGATGCTTATGTGCTTGGCCTGTTGGATGAAACGGCTTTGGCCGATCTGGAACAGGCATTGGCCGATGACACTGCTTGGCGCGCAGCCGTCACCCGCGCCCGCGACAGGCTGCTGCCGCTCGACATGACCGCCGCGGTCGTGCCGGGTGCCGCGCGGCTTTGGGATGGCATTGCGGCACAGCTTGGCCGCCAAGACGCCGCCCCCGCGCCAAATATTCCGCCGTCCCTGCCGCCGCAAACACCGCAGCCCGCCAACCTGCAAACCGCGCCGCGTCGCTGGTTGCAGCTGGGCTTGGTCGCCTCGGTCGCTTTGTGCATCGGCACGGTTTTTGGCGGCAATTGGTTCACAGCCGAGCCTGTGGTGATCGCCGTGCTGATGGATGACAAAGGTGCGGCAACAGCCATAGTCGAGGATTTTGGCAGCGAAAACGCCCGCATCCGCTTCGTCAATGCCGTCTCCGTGCCCGCTGGCCGTCAGATGCAAGTCTGGACCCTGCCCTCGGCCGAGATGGGGCCAGTGTCCTTGGGCCTGTTGCAGACGGCCAGCACCGAGGGCCTGCACCCGCCCGCGCTGCCGCGCCCTATCGCGGGCCAATTGTATGAAATCACACTGGAACCCGAAGGCGGCTCGCCGACCGGGCGGCCAACCGGGGTCATCCTTGCCAAGGGGCTTGCCGCCCTTCAAACTGGCACTTAGGGCGGGGCCGCGTCAGCGCTGCCGCCAGCAGTCCAGAATATAGGCCGAGGTCATCAGATCCAGATGCGCGCCGCCACCGTTCTTGGCGACGGTGATTTCATCATCGCTGCGCCGGGTATAAAGCCCCTGCGCGATGTCGTAAAAGTCGGCCTTCACATCGGCCTCGGTGATGGTCCCATTGGCAATCGGGTCGATCAACTCGCCAATATGGTGGATCGTCGTCGCCCGCGCATCGACGAATACCGACGCGCGCTGCATCACCGCATCGTCGGCCTCGCGCATCGCCGGGGTATATGCGCCGATCAGGTCGATATGCTGACCCGGTTGCAGCCATGCGCCTTTTATCAGCGGCGCTTTGCTCATCGTGGCCGAACAGATCACATCCGCGCCGCGCACCGCTGCCTCCAGATCGCTGACCGCCGTAACCCTTGGGTCAGCCGCAGCCATCGCTTCTGCCCCGGCGGGCGAACGGTTCCAGATGCTGAACCGCGCATCGGGGAACAGCGAAGAATAAGCCTCGACCATTGATCGCGCCACCGTTCCGGCACCAATCAGCAGGATATTGCGGCTGTCTTTGCGCGCCAGTTTGCTGGCTGACAGCAGGCTGTCGCCAGCGGTTTTCCACTTGGTCACAAGGTGGAAATCAACCAATGCCTCCAACGCGCCGGTGGTATCGTTGAACAGATTGACTGCGCCGTGGATGCTGGGCAGACCACGCGCAGCATTGCCCGGCACCACATTGGCGACTTTCACCAGCGCACCCAGACCGTCGATCCAAGCCGCACGATCCAGCATCGTATCCGACCCGCGCAGCAGCAAAAGGTCGCTGATCTTGGCCTTTGGCAGCCGGTGTCCAGCCTCGATCGCCGCGCACAGACCCTGCCACGACAGCAAGGCTTCGGCCTCTGGCCCAACGATTTCAATGCTCATAACCCTGCCTCTGTTTTGGTCAGCAAGCCCTCGGCGACCAAACGGCCCGCCCAGCCTTGCCAGCTTTCAAATTGATGCGTGCGCCACCCGCGCCGCGCCGCCGCAACTATATTTTCGGGTTTGTCATCGGTGAACAACAAATCCTGCGGCGCGATGCCGCAATCCTCCTCAACCATCTGATAAATCAGCGGATCAGGCTTGATCACGCCCATTTCACCCGAAACATAATGACGGTCGAAATCGGCCAGAAAATCCATCTTTGGCAGGGCTTCTTGAAACGAATAGCGGCCAAAATTGGTCAACGCAAACACCGGAATTCCCTTGGCGCGCAAGGCCCGCTGCAAGGCAATGCTGCCCTCGATGCGGGGCGAGGCAAGCTCGATCCAGCGATCATACCACATGCGGATTTCGTCGGCCCAATCCGGGTGGCGGTCGGCCCATTCATAGATCGTCTCGCGGAACAAAGCGCCTTCATCGACGCGGTCGTTCATCCCATGCAGATCGACCGCCGCGAACAACGCCTGCCTGCGCTCGGCACCAATCGCCCGGTCATAAAACGCCTCGGGCTGCCAGCGCGTCAGCACATTGCCAATGTCAAATATCACCGCTTGGGGCTGCAACATCCAGATCCTTCTTCTTGCGCACCGTCTCACGCCACAGGGTATAAAGCCCCGCACCGCAGATCAACGCAATCCCCACCCAAGCGATATGGTCGGGCACGGTGCCAAACACCACCACCCCCCAGAAAATCGCCATCGGCATGCCGATATATTCAAACGGTGCCACCAGTGCTGCTTCGGTGGTCCGATAGGCCTGCGACATCATCAAACCGCCAACGCCCACCGCAACGCCCGTCGCCAGAAACGCCCACCAATCCGCCATCGGCGGCGTGTGCCATGGGCGGAACAGGAACTCCCATGTGCTGCCCGGCGCTTGCGCCAAATGGCCATCGCCGCCAATAAAACCAAAGCTGAGGCTGACGATGATAAAGCCGATTTGCACAAAGAAATTCAACGTCATAGCGCTTTCGGTGCCACGCATCCTCCGCGTCATCATATGGCTTGAGGCATAGCAAAACGCCGAGATCAGCACCAGAATCGCCGCAGGCTGGATGATCCCCGCCCCCGGCCGCGTCATGATCACCACGCCCAACATCCCCACCGCCACAGCCGCCCAGCGCCTTGGCCCGACCTGCTCGCGCAAAATCAACGCCGACATCAGCGTGACAAACAAAGGCGCCACAAACGCCGTCGCCACCGCATCCGCCAACGGCATCAGCGACAGCCCGACAAAATAGGTCACATTCGAGCACATCACGATGCAGACCCGGAACAGATGATCCAGCGGCCGCTTGGTCAGCAACTGCCGAAAGCCACCGCCCGACACCCAGATCACCCCCAGCACAATTGCCAGACTGATGATCGCACGCAACAAGATCACCTGATGCAGCGCATAAGTCCCCGACAACGCCTTGATCGCCAGATCATTGACCGAAAGCACGATCCCGCCGCCAAGCGCAAAGAAGATGCCGGTATTGGGTTTTTTCGACGTATCAGACATGCCTTAAATTTGCGCAAGGCACCGGGCAAATCTATCGCAGCCGCGACATCACAGCTTCGCTTGCCGCACAACCCGCTCTAAAACTTCCAGAAACCGACTGCGATCCGCCTTCGAGAAAGGCCGCCCACCGCCCTGCCGAAACGGATCAGCGCTGCGCAAATCCTGCATCAGATCCCGCGTCGCCAGCACATTGCCGATGTTCGCCCCGGTCAATTCCTCGCCATTGTGCTTGACCACTTTCGCCCCCGCCGCCACGCATTTCGCGGCCAGCGGAATATCCCCGGTCACCACCACATCGCCGACACCGCAAGCCTCGGCGATCCATTTATCGGCCTCATCCGGGCCAGCCGCGACAAACACGCTTTCCACCAGCGGATTGGCGCTTGGCCGGATACCGCCATTCGACACCAGAATCATCCGCATCTGATGCCGCGTGGCCACCCGCTCTGCCTCGGCTTTCACCGGGCAGGCATCGGCATCAATGAAAATCCGACCACTCATTCCAACACGCTCATGGTCGCGCGAACACCTGAACCCAGTAATATTTCATCGCATAACTCTGGCCCTTCAAGGGCTTGTCATCCGGCTGATAGACCACCGCAATTCCGGTTTCGGTCAGCGCGCAATCCAGAATATTCTTGCGATGCCCCGCACTGCCCAGCCAATCCTTCATGATCCCGGCGGCCGAGGATTGCCCCGCGCCGATGTTTTCCGCGACCTTGCTATAGCGATAGCCCTGCGCCTTGATCCGCCCCGAGAATTTGCCGCCATTCTTGCTGGCATGGCCGAAGAAATTCTGCTCGGCCATCGCCCGCGCATGCCCCCGTGCCGCTGTCTCCAGCTTGGTGTTCGTGGTCAGCGCGCTACAGCCCGCGCTTGCACGCGCCTGATTGACCGCCGCCAACACCTGATCTTCGGCAGCACCAGCCCAGACCGGCCCTGCCAAACCTACCGGGCCTGCCAAACAAGCCAATACCAGTGCAAGTTTACGCATTAAGCGCCCCCGCGTGAAACGCCACATGCTCTTCCATGAACGTGCTGACGAAGAAATAGCTGTGATCATAGCCCTTCTGCATCCGAAAACTGCCGCCCTGACGCCGCTCTGCCATCGCGCCCGCCAAAGCTTCGGGCTTCAACAGATCAAGAAATTGATCGCTGGTGCCCTGATCAATCAGCATCGGACCATCAAAGCCGCGCTTTTTCATCAACAGCGTTGCGTCATGCGCGGCCCAACTTGCCTCATCTGGCCCCAGATAGGCTGCAAATTGCTTGCGGCCCCAATCACTTGCCGTCGGATTGCAGATCGGCGCAAAGGCCGATACCGACCGGAACCGCCCCGGAAAGCTCATCGCGATGGTCAGCGCCCCATGCCCGCCCATCGAGTGGCCCGAAATCGACTGCGCCGCTTCGGCAATCGGAAACGCCTTGAACAATTCGCGCGGCAGCTCTTCCGTCACATAATCCCACATGCGGAAATTCTTGTCCCACGGGCTTTGCGTTGCGTTCACATAGAACCCCGCGCCCTGCCCCAAATCATAGGCCGCGTCATTCGGCACATCTTCGCCGCGCGGGCTGGTATCGGGGAAGATCAGCGCGATGCCGACCTCTGCCGCCCACCTTTGCGCGCCCGCCTTCACCATGGCATTTTCATGCGTGCAGGTCAGCCCTGACAGATACCACAGCACCGGCACCAGACCTTCTTCGGCCTCGGCAGGCAAAAACAGCCCAAAGGTCATATCGGTTCCGGTGGCGTCCGAAGCATGGCTATACACGCCTTGCACGCCGCCAAACGCCCGGTTTTCGGAAATGGTTTTCATCGTCTTGCCCCTTTAGCCCATCTTATTTTCGCAGGCCGTTCAGCCCGTCACAAACGCAATCACCGCCGTCACACTCAGCACCGATGCGGCGGTCGAGATCAGGATAGCGGTCGATACCCGCTGCGGCGCCACCCCGAAATGCTGCGCCAGAATGAACACATTTCCCGCCACAGGCAAAGAGGCCGCCGCCACCATCACACCCGCCGCATAACGCTCCACCGGGAAAATCACCAGCGCGGCCAACGCCACTGCCGCGGGATGCAGCACCAGCTTGGCAAAACTCAGCCAAGCCGCCACCTCCAGCCGCTCTGCACTGCGCCCGGCAAGGCTCGCGCCAATCGCAAACAGCGCGCAGGGTGTCGCCGCAGCCCCGAGCATGGTCATGAATTCGTTCACTGGCACCGGCAGCGCCCATCCGGTCGCCCCCCAAGCCATTCCCAACACCACCGAAACGATCATCGGGTTTTTCAGCAGGCCAACGCCCAGCACCTGAAAGATGCCCCATGACATCCGCCCCTCGCGCAGGCCCACCACAACCAGCGTCAGAACGGAGGTGAACACCAACAAATCCACCGCCAGCACCAACAGCACCGGCCCCACCGCCGCGCGCCCCAAAAGCAGCGTCAGCATCGGGATACCCAGAAAACCGACATTGCCGATGATGCCGGTATGCGCCTCAAACACCGCGACTTCGGGCTTCGCGCCGCGCAGCAGCGCCACCCCCGCCACGATAGCCCACACAAGGCCCGAGGCCAGAAAATACGCCCAGACAAACGCCCATGAGAACACGTCGCTCAGGTCCAGATTGGCGGCAAAGCCAAACAGCATCGCCGACAGCGCAAAGTAGAACACAAATTTCGTCAGATAAGCCGTGGCCTCGGCGCTGAAAAACCGCAGCCGCCCCGCGCCGTAGCCAAGGCCAATCACCGCAAAGAACGGCAGAGTTTTCAACAGGATCGCAAGCATGGGGTCAGAGTTTCACGCGCGCCCGCCCAGCACAAGCCCAGATGGTGCGGCCAGCAGGTTGAGGCTGAAAACTCTGAACAAATCGTTAATTTTTGAAAATTTCCGGCATATCCATTTGATTTGAAAGCAATATATTCTGTCCCCGCGGGGACAGAATTAGCCCCCGTCCCCGTGGGGACAAATCTAAACGCCCGTCCCCGTGGGGACAAATCTAAACGCCCGTCCCCGTGGGGACAAATCTATACGCCTGTCCCCGCGGGGACAGATTTCAAACCTGTCCCCGCGGGGACAGACCCTCAACCGCCCCCAATCAGCACCCCGGTGGCAAATACCAAAGCGCCGCCCACAACCACCTGCAAGGCCGCCCGCAAAAACGGCGTTTCCATGAACTTGTTCTGAATCCACGCAATCGCCCACAATTCCACGAACACCACCACCATCGCGATCGTGGTCGCCGTCCAGAAATCCGGGATCAGATAGGGCAAAGCATGGCCGAGCCCCCCCACCGCGGTCATCACCCCCGAGGCCAACCCCCGCTTGAACGGAGAACCCCGCCCCGAAAGCACCCCATCATCATGCGCGGCCTCGGTGAACCCCATCGAGATCCCCGCCCCCAAGCTGGCCGCCAAGCCCACCAGAAACGTCGTCCAGGTATTCTGGGTCGCAAAAGCCGTCGCAAAGATCGGCGCAAGGGTGGAAACCGACCCATCCATCAACCCCGCCAACCCCGGCTGCACCCAAGTCAGGATAAACTGCCGCTTGGCCACCTTATCCTCACCCGCGCGCACCTGCGGTCCAACCAACTCCGCGCCCAAATGATCGGCATGTTTTTCATGCCCCGCCTCTGCAGCCGCCAAATCCCCCAGCAATTTCCGCGTCGCCGCATCAGATGTCCGCGCCGCCGCCCGCGCATAAAACGACGCCGCCCCCGCCTCCATCGCGCGGGCCTCGTCGCGGATTCGCTCCAGCCCCAGGTTTTCAGTCAACCAAACCGGACGCCGCGCAAAGAACCCCGCCACATGTTCGCGCCGGATCAATGGGATAACCGAGCCAAACCGCACCACATGCAAATCAATCAGCATCTGACGGTGGCCGTCCTCCTCAGCTGCCATCTCATCGAAAACCGCGGCAGAACCCGGATAATCCACCCGCAACCCATGCGCATAACTGCGATAAATCCGCGCGTCATCCTCTTCCGAGGAAATCGCCAGCGCCAACACCTCTTGTTCCGTCAAATCCGAAAAGCGCCTGCGGTTTGAAATGCCAATGCCCATGCTCACCTCAATCTGGAATCATTCTAAATATGCGCAAACCTCAAGGATTGCCAAGTCCAAAACTGAATCTGAACTCAACAGTTCAAAATACTCTTGCCAAACTGAACGAATCGGTTCATTTACATATCTGAACCGTTCAGTTCAAAACAAAGGAACCCATGATGACCCGCTTTGCTGCTGCCCTGTTGCTTTCGCTTGCCGCCGCCACCCAAGCCTCTGCCTTCTCGATGAACGTCAATCTGCCCGACCTGACCTTCCCGCCCAGCACCACCACGATCTCGGCGCAAAATGCCATCCAGCCCAACAAGTGACCAACCGCTTGCCCGCCCCCCTTTGGCCGCTGTAGACTAGCGCCAAGGGGGACAGCATGACTGCCAAGCCGCAACTGATCGTCAAAGGTCGCAAGTTCGATCAAGTGCTGGAAGGCGCGCGCATCGTGTTCATGCGCGACGGGTTCGAGCGCGCCTCTGTTGATGATATCGCGCGCGAAGCTGGGGTGTCGAAAGCCACGCTTTACGCCTATTTCCCCGATAAACGCCTGCTTTTCCTTGAAATCGCCAGCGCCGAATGTCGCCGTCAAGCCGCCGATGCCGAATCCGACATTGACCGCGATGCGCCGATTGACGTGGTTTTGCGCGTGGCGGCGCAGCGGATCACCGCTTTTATGCTGTCGGATTTCGGTCAGCGCATCTTCCGCATTGCCGTCGCAGAATCAGAGAATTTTCCCGCCGTCGCGCACGAATTCTACCACTCGGGGCCGAAACTGGTGAAAGACCGGATCGCTGAAGCCCTGCGCTGCGCGACTGAACGCGGCGAATTGGTGATCGACGACATTCCCTTTGCCGCCGCCCAATTCGCGCAGCTTTGCAAAGTGGATATTCAGGATAGGGTGATCTTCACGCCGCAGCCCTGCTGCACCAAAGCCGACACCACCCGCGTGATTGAGGGGGCGGTGTCGATGTTCATGGCGCGCTATGGGGCGAAAACCTAGCTGTTCTCGCGCAGAACGCCGCCCGCCAGATACAACGAGCCACAAATCAGCACCCGCGCATGAGGCGAGGCCGCTGCGATTGCGGCCAAAGCCTGCGCAACCGAAGCGGCGACCACCGCATCCATGCCCACCGCAGCCGCAGCATCGCGGGTTTCTTCAGCCGGCAATGTGTTCTTTTCACCCGGGATAGACACAGCATGCAGACGGGTCACCTGAGACGCCAGCGGTGCCATATAGCCGCGCACATCTTTTGTGTTCAGCATGCCGCAG
The DNA here is from genome assembly GCF_030161095.1 of Cypionkella aquatica. Lineage (GTDB taxonomy): Bacteria > Pseudomonadota > Alphaproteobacteria > Rhodobacterales > Rhodobacteraceae > Cypionkella > Cypionkella aquatica. The sequence continues at coordinate 140,687 of NZ_BSPP01000002.1, read as the reverse complement.
ATCAAATGGGTTTCGCGTTCTGGCATCCGCGCCAAAGTGGCCGCCACGGCAGCCCCGCCAGCCGGGTTGTGCCCGCCATCCAGCCACAATTCCACGCCCGGCGCAGACTCGACCAGTGGCCCGACCCGCAGCCGCTGCATCCGCGCGGGCCAGAAGGCTTTGGTCACCGCCGCCTCGCACGCCGCCGCATCCTTGCCCAACGCCCGCAAAGCCGCAATCGCAGCGCCCGCATTCTGGATCTGAAACGGCCCCGGCAGGTTCGGCAATGGAAGATCAAGAAGGCCATTTTCGTCCTGATAAACCAGCCGCCCGCGTTCTTCCCAAGCGCTCCATTGCTGACCAAAGGCCAACACCGGGCTGCCCAGCCGCGCCGCCCGAGCTTCGATCACCGCCATCCCGGCGCCATCTTGCGGGCCAATAACGCAAGGCACGCCGCGCTTGATAATCCCGGCCTTTTCGCCCGCAATCTCGGCCAAGGTTTCGCCCAGATATTGCTGATGGTCGATCGACACCGGTGTGATCACCGTCAACACCGGGTTTGCCACCACATTGGTCGCATCAAGCCGCCCGCCAAGACCAACCTCCAGCAAGGTATAATCCGCGTGCACGCGGCTGAACGCGAGGAACGCCGCGCAGGTGGTAATCTCAAAAAACGTGATTTCATCCGGGCCGTTTGCGATCACACATTCGTCCAGCAAATCGGTCAGCGCTTGTTCCGAGATCAGCTCACCCGCAAGCCGGATCCGCTCATGAAACCGCGCCAGATGCGGCGAGGTATAGGCATGCACCAGACTGCCGCCCGCCTCAAGCCCGGCGCGGATCATCGCCTGAGTGCTGCCTTTGCCATTGGTCCCGGCAATGTGGATCACTGGCGGCACGCGGCGTTCGGGGTTGCCCAAAGCGGCCAACAGCCGTTCAACCCGATCCATCACAAGGTCGATCACCTTGGGATGCAACGACATCATCCGCTCCAGAACGGCGTCAGAGCTCACGCTTTGGCCTCGGCTGCCTCGGCGATCTCGCCCGGGGGCGGCAGATCGCCCTTCACTGCCGGACTTTGCCGCATCAGCATGCGCAAGATCGTCACCAACTCTTCGCGCAGGGCTTTGCGATGCGTCACGCGGTCCAGCATACCATGGTCGAGCAGATATTCCGCGCGCTGGAAACCTTCGGGCAGCTTTTCGCGGATCGTTTGTTCAATAACCCGCGGCCCTGCGAAACAGATCAGCGCATTGGGTTCGGCAATCTGCACATCGCCCAGCATCGCATAAGACGCCGTTACGCCGCCGGTGGTCGGATGCGTCAAAACCACGATGTAGGGCAGACCCGCCTCTTTCAGCATCTGCACCGCAACGGTCGTGCGCGGCATCTGCATCAGGCTCAGGATGCCTTCCTGCATGCGAGCGCCCCCGGCCGCCGAGAACAGCACCAACGGTCGTTTGGTTGCCACCGCGCGCTGCGCCGCGGCGATGATGGCATTGCCGACATACATCCCCATCGAGCCTGCCATGAAGCTGAAATCCTGCGCCACAGCGATGATCGGCGTGCGGCCAACCTCACCTTCGGCAACCAACATCGCCTCGCGCTCGCCCGTCGCCTTCTGCGCCGTTTTCAGACGATCCGGGTATTTTTTCTGATCGCGGAATTGCAGGGGATCAACGACAGGCTCCGGCACTTTCACTTCGACAAACACGCCGACATCGAACAGCCCGGTAAACCGATCACGCGGGCTGATCGCCATATGATGCTCGCACGAGGTGCAAACGTTCAAATTCGCCGCAAGTTCGCGGTGAAACAGCATGGTTCCACATTCCGGGCATTTCGTCCAAAGGTTCTCGGGCACCTCGCGGCGCGAAAACAACGAGTTGATCTTCGGGCGGACGTAGTTGGAAATCCAGTTCATCGCGTGTCCTGCGGTAACATCGGTCTATCGTCAGATAGTCCGAGGGGGGCGGAAATGCAATCGCTGCAACGCCCGCGCGCACAGCGGCTGGCAGGGGTGGCCAGAAAGCTGCTGACGTTTTAGGCCATATCCAGCCAAAGCTGTCCATCTCGATACCCGCCCGCGATCACATGGCCGGGGGCGGCCACCTCGGGATGTGCGGTGCGCCAGTCGCGGAAGCGATCATTGCTGACAATCCGCGCGCCCAACGCCTTGGCCGAGGCAAGAATAACCGGATCGGCCGGGGTGCCTTTGTCGACGACCATGACCTGATCAGCGGGCAATCCCAATAGTTTGCCGAGGGCGTAATCGTGCCGATACTTCCCCGCCAGCTTGTAACCCGCGTTGGCATCGAACACCACGCCGGGCGCATAACCTGCAAACCGCAGCCTGTCGACCACCGCCTGCACCGCCTCAATCTGCGGCACGCCATCCTTCCAATGCATCACATTGGAACCGTCAATCACCACATATTTCTGTTTGGATTGCGGGCCCGCAAATAACTTGGGTTTTGGGCGCCCAAACAGCCTTCGACGGGTTGGTTTTGCATCTTGCGCAGAATGGGTATTGCGTCCGTGTTCTAAATCGCGCTGTGCCACGCCACGTCGCGCGTGCGCGCGCTGCAGCAGCCACAGGCTTGCCAGTAGAACCGGCCCCGCCAGCATGACCCAATCTTGCAAACCCGGCAGGGCAATTGCCGAAACCAGCCCGACCAATCCAGAAATTGCCAGTATACATGGCACAATCATCGCAACCCTCCGGCCCAAACGCCGACCTATTCAACCCAACGCAAAACGACGCGGCGTGAATCCGCCAAACCTGATCAGACCCTCAAATGCTTAAGAAACCCGTAATCGAATCGCCAAAACGGGCGACGCAGGCACGCCAGCGCCGACGGTCTAAACTTAAAGTTGCGCGCATATTGCGGTGAACTTACGCATAAATCTGGGCATTGCGATGGCTTCCGCGACGGACCTCGCCGGGTAGCAAAGCGGCGGCAAGATGTGCTGCCGCCGCTTTCTCGCGCTATAATCTTGCTGGACGACTAGCTGGACGACTAGGCAGCCAGCAGATCGTGCACCATTGGGATAACTTTCTCGCCATAAAGCTGGATGCATTTCAGCAACTGATCATGCGGTTGCGGCCCGGTGGCGTATTTCATGTCAAAGCGTTGGATTTTCAGATCCCGCATCGCGCCCGCAATCTTTTTCGCCACGGTTTCCGGCGAGCCTACATAAAGCGAGCCATGATGCACCTCTTCCAAGAACCGTTCTTTGGTTGTCGGCGGCCAACCACGTTCGCGCCCCAAACGACCAAACATGGTCTGGTAATGCGGCCAAAGCGCTTCCTGAGCGGCCTCATCCGTCTCGGCCACAAAGCCCGGCGAGTGAATCCCAATCGGTCGGACGGTTCTACCCAGCTGATCCACCGCCCGATGATAAAGGTCGATATAAGGCAAAAACCGCCGCGGATCGCCGCCAATGATCGCCAGCATCAGTTGCAAATCCTGCCGCACTACCCGCACCACAGATTCCGGGGAACCGCCCACGCCGACCCAAGTGGTCAGCGGCTTTGCGGTTGGCGGATAGACGATCTGATTGTTCAACGCAGTCCGGGTTTGCCCAGACCAAGTCAAACTGGGTTCGCGCACCAGTTTGGCGAAGATATCCAGCTTTTCCTCGAACAACAGCTTGTAATCATCCATCGCATAGCCGAACAACGGATAGCTTTCGGTAAAGCTGCCCCGGCCCAAAATCACCTCGGCCCGGCCGTTTGAGATCGCATTCAGCGTCGAAAAGCGTTGAAACACCCGGATCGGATCATCCGACGACAATACTGTGACAGCCGTCCCAAGATGGATTTTGCTGGTGCGCCCGGCAATCGCAGCCAAGATGACCTCGGGCGCCGAGATTGCGAAATCGGGACGGTGATGCTCGCCAAGGCCAATGAAATGCACGCCTGCCTGATCGGCAACCACGGCCTCTTCAACCACATCGCGGATTACCTGATCCATCGGTTTTTGCTGGCCATTGGCATCAACCGTCACGTCGCCAAAGGTATCAAGGCCCAATTCATACGTCATATCTGTCTCCTGAAGCACTGCCGGATGATCCCGCGATGCTTTTTGTTAAGACAGAGATAAGGGCAGCCGCGCGTCCGGGGAAGTCTGCGCGGCTGCACATCAGCTGTTCAATACGGGATCAGCCGATGTAAGCGCGCAGCGCCGCCTCGCAGCCTTCATCGCGCACGCGGGCAAGCTGGGTGGCAAATGCGGTCTGGAACACCGGATTGTCGGCCAGATCGCCATAGATGGTGCGCTGATCCAACCAAGCCTGCGGATTTTTCTGCGCCAGCTTGGCGGTGGCCTGCAACGCATCCCAATTCGGATCGTTCGGCTCAATCGCCGTGCCTTTGTCGGACAAGCCGTTGCAATAGCGGCACCACAGCGCCGACACCAGCGCCAGACCATCGCAAGACTGCCCCGCCGCCAACCGATCGCGCAACGGCGGCACGATGAATTTCGGCTGCCGGTTTGAGCCATCAAGGCATAGCCGCCGCTCGGTATCTGCCACTTCGGGGTTCGAGAACCGCTCGACGATCTTAGCGTAGTAATCCACCAGATTGGTGTTCGGCACCGGCGCCACCGTCGGAATGATCTCGGTAGTTTCCAGCTTGTTCAAAAAGCCAAGGATCAGCGGATGCGCCATCGCCTCGTGTACATATTCGATGTCCAGCAACCCGCCGGGATACGCGATGGTGGCATGGCCGCCGTTCAGGATGCGAATTTTCATCGCCTCATAGGCATGCACATCGTTGGAAAACGTCACGCCGACGCGCTCCAAGGGGGGGCGGCCAGCGGGGAAGTTATCCTCGACCACCCACTGGCGGAACGGCTCGCAGGTCACCGGCACGGGGTCATCACCAAGGCCGAAAGCGGCGGCCATACTGCGCTCGCGCGGGCCGGTCGCGGGGGTGATCCGGTCGACCATACCATTTGGGAAAGCCACAGTGGCGTCGATCCAATCGGCCAAGGCCGGATCAGACAGCCGCGCAAGGCCAACCACGGCGGCCTGCGCCACATGGCCATTGCCGGGAAGATTGTCGCAAGACATCACTGTAAAGGGTGCAATACCCGCCGCGCGCCGCGCCTTCAGCGCTGCAATGATCGCCCCGAAAGCTGTGCGATGCGGATTGGCGGCATCGGCAGCAATATCGGGCGCGGTCGGATCAAATGCGCCCGTCGCGGGGTCGATGAAATAGCCGCCTTCGGTGACGGTCAGTGACACGATGCGGATCTCGGGCTTGGCCATCGCCGCAATCAAAGTGGCGTTGTCCGGCTGAACCTCGATAAAGCCAATCATCGCGCCGATGCGACGGGCAGATTTGCCTTTCGGGTCCAATTCGATGATCGACGACAGGCAATCCTGCGCCAACATCGCGTCGCGCATCCGGGCATCACCCTCGCGCACGCCAGCGCCCAAGATAGCCCAATCATGCGCCAGACCCAGAGCGAACAGATCATCCAGATACACCGCCATATGCGCGCGGTGAAAGTTGCCCAGACCGATATGCACAATGCCGGGGGTCAGCTTGCTGCGGTCATAGGCGGGCAGTTTTGCTGTTTGTGAAGATGCGTTCATGTTCATGCCATCCAGTTGCCGCCGTCAACGCCGAAGCATTGCGCGACGATGTAATCAGCCTCGGGGGTCGCAAGAAAAACCGCCATTCCGGTCAAATCGGCAGCGGTGCCCATCCGGCCATACGGCACAGCCGCACCCACTTCGCGCTTTTTCTGCCCGGGCTGCTTGTTCTCATATTTGGCGAAGAAGGCATCGACGCCATCCCAATGTTCGCCATCCACCACACCCGGCGCGATCGCGTTGACGTTGATGTTATGCGCGATCAAGCCCAGCCCGGCACTTTGAGTCAGGCTGATCACTGCCGCTTTAGTGGCACAATATATCGCGACCAATCCTTCGCCACGGCGGCCCGCTTGGCTGGCCATATTGATGATTTTGCCACCTTTTCCAGCAGCAATCATGTGACGCGCCGCCGCCTGCATACAAAAGAGCGTGCCAGAGACATTGACTGCGAACAGACGTTCATAATCAGCGCGGGAAATCTCGGCAATCGGCGCGGCTGAAAACAAAGCCGCGTTATTCACCAGAATATCCAACCCACCCAAGCGCGCGATGGCCTCTGCAAACCCCGCATCAATCGAGACCTGCTGCGTTACATCCAACACCACCCCAATCGCCTGCGGCCCCAAGGCTTCGGCAGCTTTGGCGACGGCATCCGCGTTGATATCCGCCAAGGCAACTTTGGCCCCCTCGGCGATATAGGCGCGTGCAAACTCCAACCCTATCCCACGGGCCGAGCCTGTGATCAAAGCGGTTTTGCCTGCCAGTCTCATACCAAAGCCTTGCCGTCTTGGCCAAAGCGGTGGGTTTTGCCCGCCTGCGGCGTCAGATAAACCGTATCGCCGTGGCGCAGATTGACATCACCGCCGCCGCGCACCGTCATCGTGCCGTGGCCTTCGACATTCACATGCAGGAACGTATCCGAACCCAGCAATTCCGCCACCGCAACCGTACCCTTCCACTGCCCCGCCGTGGTCGAAATCTCTAGGTGTTCAGGCCGCACGCCGATGGTCTTGGCACCAACGGCTGCCGCATCCGCACCTTCCAGCAGGTTCATCCGGGGCGAGCCGATAAAGCCCGCAACAAACGCATTGGCCGGGTGGTTGTAGAGTTCCAGCGGCGAGCCGACTTGCTCGATATTGCCCGCCTGCAGCACCACGATCTTGTCAGCCATGGTCATGGCTTCGACCTGATCATGCGTCACGTAGATCATCGTGGTTTTCAGCGTCTGGTGCAGTTCGGTGATCTCAAGCCGCATATTGCCGCGCAACGCCGCATCCAAGTTCGACAAGGGCTCGTCAAACAGAAACGCTGCAGGTTCGCGCACAATCGCGCGGCCAATGGCAACGCGCTGGCGCTGACCACCGGAAAGCTGGCCCGGCTTACGCTCCATGTAATTGGTCAGGTTCAGCACCTTGGCCGCAGCATCGGCTTTCTTGGTCGCGGCTTCTGGGTCCATCCCGGCCATTTTCAGCGGGAACATGATGTTCTTGCGCACCGTCATATGCGGATACAAAGCGTAGGATTGGAACACCATCGCCAGCCCACGCTTGGCGGGCGGCAGCATCGTCGCATCCTTGCCGTCAATCTCGATGGTGCCCGAAGAGGTATCCTCCAACCCTGCGATCAAGCGCAGCAAGGTGGATTTGCCGCAGCCCGAGGGGCCAACGAACACCACAAATTCGCCATTCTCAATCGTCAGATCGACGGACGGGATCACATGCACATCGCCAAAGGATTTGCGGACTTGTTTTAGAACGATTTTACCCATGATATCCTCACTTCACCGCGCCGAAGGTCAGCCCGCGGACGAGTTGTTTCTGGCCAAACCAGCCCATGATCAGAATTGGCGCGATGGCCATTGTCGAAGCCGCCGAAAGCTTGGCGTAGAACAGCCCCTGCGGTGCCGAAAAGCTGGCGATAAAGGCCGACAGCGGGGCCGCGTTTACCGTGGTCAGCGTGATGGTCCAGAACGCCTCATTCCACGCCAGAATGATGTTCAGCAGCATGGTTGACGCGATCCCCGGCACCGCCATCGGCGTCAGAATATACAGGACCTCGTTCTTCAGGCTGGCCCCATCCATCCGGGCGGCCTCAAGGATCTCACCGGGGATTTCCTTGAAATAGGTGTACAGCATCCAGATGATCACCGGCAGGTTCATCAGCATCAGCGCCAGCACCAATCCGATGCGAGTGTCAAACAACCCGGTTTTCTGAAAGATCAGATACATCGGGATCAACACTGCCGCCGCAGGCATCATCTTGGTCGACAGCATCCACATCAGCAGATCTTTGGTCTTTTTGCCCGGAACAAAGGCCATCGACCATGCCGCCGGAATGGCGATCATCAGCCCCAGCAAGGTCGAGCCGATCGAGATGATCACCGAGTTCAGAAAGAAACGTGGGTAATCCGAGCGCGCCCAGACATCGCTGTAATTCTGCAATGTCCAGTCGGCTGTGAACAGTTGCGGCGGCGTGGCCACGGCACTGGCCTCGGTCTTGAAGCTGGTCAGTATCGTCCAAAACACAGGAAAGAAGATAAGCAGGGCGACGGTCCAGGCGGCGAGCGTGAAGAACAGCTTGCGGCGGGGTGTAACTGCGCGGGCCATAATGGTGTTCTCCGAACTATCAGGTGTCTAGATGCTTGCCCATGCTGCGCATGAGGAAGACGGCGACGATGTTGGCAAGGATCACCGCGATGATGCCCCCGGCAGCCGCTCGGCCAATATCCTTGGCGATCAGGGCTTGCTTGTAGATCATGTAGGGCAGCGTGGTAGAGGCCGATCCCGGCCCACCTTGGGTGGTGGTGAAAATCTCGCCGAAGATGCTCAGCAGGAAGATCGTCTGTATCAGGATCACCACGGTGATGGCGCGGGTCATATGCGGCAGGGTGATGAAACGGAACCGGCTTAGGGCAGATGCGCCATCCATCTCGGCGGCCTCAAGCTGCTCGGATGACAAGGATTGCAGCGCGGTCAGCAGGATCAGCGTCGCAAACGGCAGCCATTCCCACGAGGTGATAAAGATGATCGACCCCAGCGGATAGGATTGCAGGAACAAAATCGGCTCCATCCCCAGCCCCTGTGCGGCGGATGCCAGCAGGCCGTTTTGAGGATGCATGAACAGGTTTTTCCAGATCGAGGCAGCCACCGGCGGCATCACGAAAAATGGCGAGATCACCAAAATCCGCAGCGGACCCTGCCCCCAGACCGGCTGATCAATCAACAAGGCAATCAGCACACCGAAGATGATGGTGATCGCCAGCACACCGCCAACCAGCAGCAGGGTGTTGCTGATCCCCAGCCAGAAATCCGGCGAGTTGAAGAACCATGTGTAGTTGCGGATGCCCGCCCAGCCTGTCCGATCCGGCGACAGCAGCCGATAGATGCGGAACGAAAACCAGATCGTCATTGCCAGCGGCACAATCATCCAGACGAACAGCATGATGACAGAGGGCGCGAGCATAAGTCGTGCAGTGGCGCGGGAAGATTGCGTCGCCATGAGGATTCTCCGAAGCAATGACGGGAACGGAAGTCTGAAGTGAAGGGGCAAGCCAAGATCAACAATCGGTTGGCGGCCAGTCTTGTGCGACCAATCTTTCCCTGTTGTCTGGAAACCCTTCCCCGCGCCTTGGGAGATCGCGGGGAAGGTGGCGAAGGCCAGCCGAGGAGGAGCGGCCTTCGGTAGCAACTTGGTCGTCAGCGGTTACTTGGTGTAGCCCGCAGATGCCATCTCATCGACCACCAGCGCTTGTGCTTCGGCCAAAGCCTCGTCAGCGGTCTTCTGGCCAGCCAAAGCTGCCGAGAACAACTCACCCACGCTGGTTGCCATGCCCGCAAATTCCGGGATAGCGACGAACTGCACACCAACATAAGGCACCGGCTTGACGGTCGGTTTGGTCGGGTCAGCCGAGTTGATGCTGTCCAGGGTCATCTTGGCGAACGACACCTTCTGGTATTCCGGGTTTGCGTAAAGCGAGGTGCGCGTGCCCGGAGGAACGTTGGCCCAGCCTTCTTTCGACGCAACCAAAGCCAGATAGTCTTTGTTGGTCGCCCAGTTGATGAACGCCTTGGCAGCGTCTTGTTTTTGCGAAGACGACGGGATCGCCAAAGACCAAGCCCACAGCCAGTTGCCGCGCTTGCCCAGACCGTTATCCGGTGCCAGAGCGAAACCAACCTTGTCAGCGACGGTGCTGTCTTTGCCGGTCACGAACGACGCCGCAACGGTGGCGTCGATCCACATGCCGCACTTGCCTTGTTGGAACAGGGTCAGGTTTTCGTTGAAGCCGTTGTTCGATGCGCCTGCGGGACCGTAGTTGGTCATCAGGTTCAGGTAGAAATCGAGCGTGGCTTTCCATTCAGGCTGATCGAACTGGGCAACCCAGTTTTCATCAAACCAACGCGCGCCGAACGAGTTCGACATCGCGGTCAGGAACGCCATGTTCTCGCCCCAACCAGCTTTGCCGCGCAGGCAGATGCCGTTGATTTCGGCGTCACGGTTGGTCATCGCCTTGGCTGCAGCTTCGATGTCAGTCCAGGTCGGCGCGTCTGGCATGGTCAGGCCAGCGGCTTCCATCAGGTCTTTGCGATACATCACCATCGACGACTCGCCGTAGAACGGTGCGGCCAACAGGTTGCCGTCAACCGTCAGACCGCCAGCGATTGCGGGCAGAATGTCGGCGGCATCATATTCAGCGGGCAGATCGTTCAGGCTGGCGAGCCAACCTTGCTTGCCCCAGATCGGAACTTCATAAGTGCCGATGGTCATCACGTCGTATTGGCCGCCACCAGTTGCGATGTCGGTGGTCACGTTCTGGCGCAGAACGTTTTCTTCCAGCGTAACCCACTCAACTTTGATGTCGGGGTTCTTGGCGTAGAAATCGTCCATCAGCCCTTGCATACGGACCATGTCGCCGTTGTTCACGGTTGCGACAGTGATCGTGGTTTCGGCCGATGCAAGACCCGCAAGGGTAAGCAGAGCCGTCGCGCCAAGCAGCGCGCGAAGCGTCATGTTCATTGGTATCCTCCCAGATCAGCGATTGAGCATTTCATCGCTTACTGAGTAATTGCTCACACAATGGCGTGATACGTCAAGCATTTTCTTTATGCTGCACCTGCGAAGGCAGACAGCCTAATCCATGCCTAAAATTTCAGCAGCAGTGCGCTCATCCGTCACAAGACCGTTCAGAATCTTGCCAAGCAAAGCCGCCCGAATGGCACGGGTTTTGCCATGCCCGCCCGCCACACCAATCACCGGCTGCACCCGCCCCGGCTCTATCCGCAAGGCCCCAACCATCGCATCGCGGTCCGATTTGATATACTGGCCATTGTCGTCATAGACCCAGCTTGCAATCTCGCCCGCCGCCCCTTTGCGTTGAAAACGCGCCATTTCTTCGCGGCTGACAAAGCCATCCACCAACAAGGGCGCATCGTCGCTCATTTGCCCCACACCCACAAAGGTCACATCGGCCTGCTCGACCAAAGCCACCACCGCCTGCACTGGGCGCAGGTGATGATAAAAGGCGCGCTCTTCGGCAGTGTCCGAGATAACCGGCACCGGCATCGGGTAATATGGCGCCACCAGTTTTTCTGCGACGCGGCGAATGACGTCATATAATGTCGCCGAGCCATCCGGCGCGATGTTGCCGATCAATGAGACGATTCGGTGATGCCCGGCTTCGGTCGGGTTGAACAGCTCTGCCATCGCCCGCAATGCCCGGCCAGTGCCAAAGGCGATCACCTGCGGCTCTGGCATCCGCAGGAATCGCTCCAGCTCGGTCGCGGCACTGGGCGCGATTGAATGAACAGGATCACCGCCTGCGCCAAGGCTGGGTGCCACCCGGCAACGCAGCAGATCAAAGCGTTCCGTCAGCCGGGTTTCCAGATCAAGACAATTGCCGATGCGGTGATTCAGCCGCACATGGATCAAGCCTTCGGCCATCGCCCGGCTGACCAGACGCTGCGCCCGCTGACGGCTGACCCCCAATTCCGTCGCGATCTGATCCTGCGTCAACCCGCCGACATAATACAGCCAGCCCGCCCGCGCGGCATCATCATTCAGCGTCGGCTCGGGATCGTTGCGGATCATGACTGCACCTTCAATTCGCGCTCTTCAATTCGGACTCTTCAATTCGGGCGCAATGTCGTAGAAACCGTCAAAGGATGCAAACCTCATATGCGGGCGGGCATCGTCAGGCTCGTCCAGATCGCGCCCGCGCAAATGACTGCCGCCGGTGAACCGCCACACCTGCATGCCCGCAGCCAAGCCTGCCCTGATCCCGGTCAAACTGTCCTCGATCACCAGACAGCGCGCAGGCGCGACCCCCATCTTTGCCGCCGCATACAAGAACAGATCTGGCGCAGGTTTGCCGCGTGCCACCAAAGTCGAGGTGAACAAATGCGGCCCCGCCAGATGCCCAAGCCCCACCAGATCCAGCGATTTCGCCGCCCGCATCGGGCTAGAGGAAGTCGCCACACAATACGGCACCCGCATCTTGGCGATCACCTCGGCGACCCCTGGCATCACCTTCAGATCACGCTCGAACCGCTCCAGCAACTTGGCGCGATAATCGGCTTCAAAATCGGCGGGCAGCGTCAGGTGGAACTCTTCGCGGATGGTGTTCATGACCGTGGGATAGCTGCGCCCCAGAAAGTTCCGCGCCACATAGGCCAGATCAATCTGCACCCCACGCGCGGCCAAAGCATCAATCAGCATCTGCGCCGAGATGATCTCTGAATCGATCAGCACCCCGTCGCAATCAAAGATCACCAGATCAAACATCAAAACAGCGCGGCCAATCTTGCGGTGTCAATTCCCGGCACCATCTGCCCGGCGGGCTTCACCGTCGCCACGTCCTCGCCTGCGACAATCGCATTCACCACCGATTCCTCGACCGCCTGCACCGCCGCCAGATACAATGGATCAATCAACTCGCCATTGATCTCGGTCTTGATCACCACCGCCCCCGCCCGCTGCGGCATCGGCCCCGGATTGGCCACCGACAGCGCCAGAAAAATATCGCCCGACGAATTACCCCCCGGCGTGCCACCGCGCCCGATCCCCAAAGCCGCCCGCTTGGCAACCTGCCGCAGCGACAGCCCCGACAGTGGCGCATCCGTGATCAACACCACTATGATCGAGCCCATTTCCTTTTCGGGCAAGCCCCGGTCAAACACCCCTTCCGGCATCGCCGCCCCCACAGCACGGCCCAACACCTGAAAATCCGGTCGCCGTCCGTGGTTGGCCTGCACCAGACAGCCCATGGTATAGCGCTGCCCGCCAATCTCGAACACGCGCGAAGCCGTCCCCGTTCCTGCCTTGAACTGATAGGCAATCATGCCATTGCCGCCACCGATGGACCCTTCTGCCAGCGCGCCGGACTTCGCCGCCAGCAAAGCCGCCACCGCATGATCAGGCGTCACATGCAACGCATTGATATCGTTCAACACGCCGTCATAGGTTTCGGCCACCACAGGCATTGCCCAGCCGTGGTCTGCTTGAAAGAATTCGCCATAATGCTCGATCATCCAGCGGGTGACGCCGTGATGCACCGCACCCACACCATGCGTATTGGTGATGCAAACCGGCCCGATCATATAGCCCGCATCATCAATCCAATGCGTGCCCGTCATCTCGCCATTGCCATTCAGCGCGTAATGCCCGGCCCAAACCGGCACCGGCACACCTTTGTCGTCGCGCGGACGAATGGCCGTCACCCCCGTCCGCATCCGCAAGGCCGGATCGGTCAAAGTGGTGAACCCCACCGCAACCCCGGCGACATCAGTAATCGCGTTCAACGGGCCGGGCGTCCCCGGGAATGGCAGACCAAGCGCGCGGGCGCGGGGTTTGTGCATCGCATCCTCCTAGTTCAGCCCATCAAGCACGGCATAAACGCAATCGACAAGCCGCTTGCGGCGCGGGTCGATATCATCATCAAAGCCAAGCATCTGGTTGGTTGTATACCCCATGCCAAAGCCCGCCCCCGGATCAGCAAAGCCAAAACTGCCGCCCCAGCCCGAGTGGCCAAAACTGCCTGCCCGCGCGCCTTGCTGCAACAGACCAAACCCCGCCCCGTAGGCAGCAGGCCCACCATGCGCCGCATCCACACCGTCAAACCGCACCTTGGTCGCCTCGGCCAAAGCCTGCGCCGACAGCAACTTGGACGCCCCCGAGACAACATCGCCATAAATCAGCGCCAAAGCCTTTGCCGTCGCCTGCCCGTTCGCCCCCGGAATCTCAGCCGCCCGCCAAGTGCGGGTGTTCGGCTCCACGGGTCGGATCGCCGGATTTTGCCATGCCTGCGGATGCGGCCCCGCCAACACCGCAGCAATCCCATCCGCCGCCCCGCGACCCTCGATAATCTCGGCCACCCTAGGTTCTTCAGCCTCGGGCAGGCCAACAAACATATCTGCCCCCAACGGCCCGGCAATTTCTGCGGCCAAAAATGCGCCAAAACTCTGACCGGTGATCCGACGCAATGGTTCCGCCACCAGACTCCCCAAAGAAATCGCATGATAGACCGACAGACTGCGCGGCGGCCACAAAGGCGCCATCGCTGCCAAAGCCTCGGCATAGGGCGCGCCTGCATATAGCCCGGCTAGATCCATCGTCACCGAAAGCCCGTCAACACCGCCCTGATGCGACAGACATTCGCCGACCGTCAGATCGCCCTTGCCGCCCGCCGCAAATTCCGGCCAATAGCGCGCCATTGGCTGATCATAGTCAATCAATCCCCGATCCACCAACATCGCCATCGCCACCGAGGCAATCCCCTTGGTGCAAGACCACACATTGACCAATGTATCTTGCTGCCAAGGCCGCGTGGCCGCCGCATCCGCAAAGCCACCCCACAGCTCGGCCACCAAAGCCCCGCGATGCACCACCGAGACCGAGCCGCCATGCTGCCCCAGCGCAAAGCAATCCTCAAACGCCGCCCGCAATGGCGCAAATTCCGCCGTCGTTAAACCCTGAACCGACATGCAAATCCCTCTATCCTGCCACAGCCAGCATAATCAGAGCCTACGGCCAAAGCCACCATGCCCTGCGACGCCTTTTGTCGGTTTCCCCCGAAGTTGCGTCGGGAAATGCCGCCGACTCCGCCCATTTTCTACGCTGCACCGCAGCATGTCGCCCATAATTCCGGCAAACCTTTCGCCATGCTGCATTTGCGAGCGGAATCCCGCGCAAGACCGTTGCCGCAAACCGCCCCCCAGCCTTTGCTGCATCTGCTTGGGTCTGCCCGGGCGAAGGCTGTGCGGTAGCGATTGGTTTTCAACGGTCCGACACCGCAGGTTTGCAACAAAAGCTGCCCTCTCATCACGGTCGTTCTTCCCTTGAATGGAAGCGCCAGAGTGGGCCCAACAGGGGACATAAAATGAAACTGACCAGACGCGCGCTCTTGGCTTCCGGCATCGCCTCGCTTGCCCTGCCGCGCATTGCCTTTGCCGCCGGCGAAACCATCAAGATTGGCGTTCTGCACTCGTTGTCGGGCACGATGGCGATTTCGGAAACCACGCTGAAAGACACCATGCTGATGCTGATCGAGGCGCAAAACGCCAAGGGCGGTCTGCTCGGCAAACAATTGGAAGCCGTCGTCGTCGATCCGGCCTCGGATTGGCCGCTGTTCGCCGAAAAGGCCCGCGAGCTGCTGACGGTTTCCAAGGTTGACGTGATGTTCGGCTGCTGGACTTCCGTTTCCCGCAAATCCGTGCTGCCAGTGATCGAAGAACTCAACGGCCTGCTGTTCTACCCCGTGCAGTACGAGGGCGAAGAATCCTCCAAAAACGTGTTCTACACCGGGGCGGCCCCGAACCAGCAAGCCATCCCGGCGGTGGACTACTACCTTGAAGAACTCGGCGTGAAGAAATTCGCCCTGCTGGGCACTGACTATGTCTACCCGCGCACCACCAACAACATTCTGGAAGCCTATCTGATCTCGAAAGGCATCCCGAAAGAGGACATCTTCGTCAACTACACCCCGTTCGGCCATTCCGACTGGTCGAAAATCGTCGGTGACGTGGTGGCCTTGGGTGCTGACGGCAAAAAGGTCGGCGTGATTTCCACCATCAACGGCGATGCCAACATCGGCTTTTACAAAGAGCTCGCCGCCGCTGGTGTGACCGCTGACAAACTCCCCGTCTGCGCCTTCTCGGTCGGTGAAGAAGAACTGGCGGGCCTTGATACCTCGAACCTCGTCGGCCATTTGGCGGCTTGGAACTACTTCATGTCCGCCGATACCCCAGAAAACAAAGCCTTTATCGAGCAGTGGCACGCCTATATCAAAGACACCAAACGCCCGACCAATGACCCGATGGAAGCCCACTATATCGGCTTCAACATGTGGGTGAACGCGGTGACAGCCGCCGGCACCACCGCCGTCGACGCAGTATCCGACGCGATGATCGGTCAGAAATTCCCCAACCTGACCGGCACCGTCGCCGAAATGCTGCCGAACCACCACCTCACCAAACCTGTGCTGATCGGCGAGATTCGCGCCGATGGCCAGTTCGACATCATCTCCCAGACCGAACCGGTTCCGGGCGACGCATGGACCGATTTCCTTCCAGAGTCGGCAGTGCTGGAAGCCGATTGGAAAGACCTGAAATGCGGCATGTATAACAAAGACACCAAAACCTGCGTGCAGATGAAGTCGAACTACTGACACCGCCCAACTGAAACATGCGGAGGGGCCATTGGCCCCTCCCCTCCTCCCCACGCCCGGAATCCTCATGCGCATCCTGCTGGCCTGCCTTCTCGCGCTGCTGTGCGCCGCCCCGCTGCGCGCCGAAACCGCCGCTGAAATCCTCACCGCCAACGCCGCTTTGGTGGAAAAAGCCTCGCGTCAGACCATTGCCCCGGTGATCGACGCCTTGGGCGCCAGCGGCGATCCGACCGCAGCCGCCGTGCTGGAAGCTTGGGCGAATAAGGGCCTTGGCATCCGCAAATCCGACGGCCTGTTCTTTCTGATCACCGCAAATGAAGGTGGCTACGCCCTCACCGATCTGGCAGGCGCGCCCGCAGGCGAAGCCGCCAAATCCGACATCACCGAGTTGAAACCCAACGCAGGTGTGCGCGGCATGATCGCCACCGCTCTGGTGCAATTCACCCTGTCGGACCCTGATGCTGCCAAACGCGCCGCAGCCCTCGACTCCATTGCCAAAGACCCCAAACCCGAGGCCCTCGCCCCCCTCCGCGCCGCCATCACCAACGAACCTGACGCCACACTGAAGGCGCAAAAACAACGCCTCGAACGCCTGCTGACCCTGCGCTTCGACCCCGAGTCAACCGCCCGCATCGCAGCCATCAACAGCTTTGGCGCAGACCTCGGCCTCGATTTGCGCGGCGCGCTCAACCCCCTGCTGGCCACAAAAAAGCTGGCAGCCGCCGAACCGCCAACCGCCAACATCGCCCAAGAACTCAAACCCGGCCGCGACCTGTCCGAGGCCGAAGCCTATGACCTGCTGGTTTCCGCCAACCTCGCCCCAGCCCGCCTGACCATCGAGGCCGCCCGCACCGCCCTGATCGCCAATCTTGCAGGCGGCGCGGTCGGCGGCATCCCCCTCGCTGATCTCAACACCCAAGCCGCCCGCGACCGCGCCTACACAGCGCTGGAAGCCGCAGGCACCGTCCCGCAAGCCGCCACCGATGACGAAGCCGCCGCCGCCCTCAAAGCCCACCACTTCTACGACATCTATATCGAGCCCGACCCCGGCGTCACAACCGCAGCCGCCGCAGCCCTGAAATCCATCGGCCACAAAGTCGCCGCCATGCAGGCCGCCGACCTCGCCCTTGATGGCCTCTCGCTCGCCTCGATCTACTTCCTTGCCGCCATCGGCCTCGCCATCACCTTCGGCGTGATGGGCGTCATCAACATGGCGCATGGCGAGTTCATCACCATGGGCGCTTACACCGGCTATGTCGTGCAGCTTTACGTCCCCAACTACACCGCCTCGATTCTGATCGCCCTGCCGCTGGCCTTCGCCGTCACCTTCGCCGCAGGCGTCGCGATGGAGCGTCTGGTGATCCGCCACCTCTACAAGCGCCCGCTGGAAACCCTGCTCGCCACCTTCGGCATCTCGATCGCACTACAACAAATCCTGAAAAACGTCTTCGGCACCCAAGCCCGACCATTGACCTCCCCAGCATGGCTCGACGGCGCCCTGACTCTCAACGACGTGGTCTCGATCAGCTACATCCGCATCGCCATCTTCGTCCTCGCCCTGCTGTTCCTCACCTTCTTCCTCTGGCTGATGAAACGCACCCGCCTGGGGCTTGAGGTTCGCGCCGTCACCCAAAACCCCACCATGGCGGCCTCCATGGGCATCAACCCCGACCGTATCAACATGCTGACCTTCGGCCTTGGCTCTGGCATCGCAGGCATCGCGGGCGTCGCCATTGGCCTCTTCGCCAAAGTCACCTCCGAACTCGGCACCGACTACATCGTGCAAAGCTTCATGACCGTGGTGGTCGGCGGCGTCGGCAACATCTGGGGGGCACTTGCAGGCGCGACCATGATCGGCGGCCTGCAAAAGCTGATCGAGGTGTTCAACCCCTCAAACACCCTCGCCGCCCAAACCTACATGATCCTGTTCATCATCCTGTTCATCCAATTCCGCCCCCGAGGGATCATCGCCCTCAAAGGCCGCGCGGCAGGAGATTGATCATGCAGCCCCGCTTTCCATTTTCATCTGTTCATAAATATCCCGGGGGTGCGGGGGCTGGCCCCCGCTGCGTAAAGGCATCCAAATGACCCGCAGCTTCTTCCTCCGCACCCCGTCACTGCTGATCTTCCTGATCTGCCTTGCGCTGTTCACCTTCGCCACCACCCTCGCCGCCCACTACGGGCTGATGTCGACCTCCTTCGTGAAAACCCTCGGCAAGACCCTCTGCCTCTGCCTCGCCGCGCTGGCGATGGACCTGATCTGGGGCTATGCAGGCATCCTGTCGCTCGGCCACATGGCCTTCTTCGCGCTTGGTGGCTATATGATCGGCATGTGGCTGATGTATGCCCGCACCGAGGAAATCGTCATCACCTCACTGGCCAATTCCGGCCTCCCCGCCACGCCCGAGGAAATCCAGCAAGGCATCGCTTCCCAAATCTTCGGCGTCGTCGGGGCATCCGATTTGCCCACGATCTGGGCCTTCGCCCACAGCCTGCCGCTGCAACTGTTCCTCGTCATAGCTCTCCCCGGCCTGCTCGCCCTGATCTTCGGCTGGCTCGCCTTCCGCAGCCGCGTCACAGGCGTTTACCTCTCAATCCTGACCCAAGCGATGACCCTCGCCCTCGCCCTCTACCTGTTCCAGAACGACTCTGGCCTGCGCGGTAACAACGGCCTCTCTGGCCTGCAAAACATCCCCGGCCTCGACGCCACCAGCCAAGACAGCATCAGCCTGTGGTTCTTCTGGGCCTCTGCCGCCGCCCTCGCGCTGGCCTACCTCGCCCTGACATGGATCACCTCCGGCAAATTCGGCTCGGTGATCCGCGCCATCCGCGATGACGAAGCCCGCGTCCGCTTCCTTGGCTACTCGGTCGAAGGCTACAAACTGTTCGTCTTCACCCTCACCGCCATCATCACCGCCATCGCAGGCGCGCTCTATTACCCGCAAGCTGGCATCATCAACCCCGCCGAACTCGCGCCCATCGCCTCGATCTATCTCGCGGTCTGGGTCGCCATCGGGGGCCGTGGCCGCCTGTACGGTGCCGTCATCGGGGCCGCTGTCGTCTCGCTGCTGTCCAGTTGGTTCACCGGTGGCCGCGCCCCCTCGATCCCGCTGGGGTTCATGACGATCAACTGGGTTGATTGGTGGCAAGTCCTGCTCGGGGCCGCCTTCGTCTGCGTTACCCTGTTCGCCCCCAAAGGCATCGGCGGCTTGTTTGACCGCTTTGCAGGCTTTCACGCTCCAGACCGCAAAGGCGCCCCCCTCGGCCCAGACCAAGGATCGCTGCAAGAGAAAGAGGCGCTGGAATGAGCCAACTTCTCGAAGTCTCCGGCGTCACCGTCAGCTTCGATGGCTTCCGCGCCATCAACAACCTGACCTTCTCGATTGGCCCTGCCGAACTCCGCGCCATCATCGGCCCCAATGGCGCGGGCAAATCCACTTTCATGGATATCGTCACCGGCAAAACCAAACCCGACAGCGGCACCGTCACCTTTGGCGAGAAATCCGCCTCGCTGCTGAAACTCTCCGAAGCCAAAATCGCCCGCGCAGGTGTGGGCCGCAAATTCCAGCGCCCCACGGTGTTTGAAGACCAGACGGTGACAGAAAACCTCACCCTTGCCCTGAAAGCCGCCCGCAGCCCGTGGCGGGTGCTGGGCTGGCGCGTCAAAGGCCCCGACCTTGACCGCATCACCGCACTGGCGCAGCAAGTCGGCCTCGCAGATCACTTGCCGCGCAAAGCGGGCGAGCTTAGCCACGGCCAAAAGCAATGGCTGGAAATCGCCATGTTGCTGGCGCAAGAGCCTCGCCTTTTGCTGGTCGACGAACCCGCCGCAGGCATGACGCTGGCGGAACGCGAAAAGACCACCGAACTCTTGGTCGATATCGCCAAAACCCGCGCGGTGGTGGTGGTCGAACACGATATGGAATTTGTGCGCCGCCTGAATTGCCGCGTGACAGTGCTGCACGAAGGCTCGGTTCTGGCCGAAGGCTCGCTTGACCATGTGACGAAAAACCAAGACGTGATTGACGTCTATTTAGGGCGCGGATGATGATCAAAACCCAAGGCCTCACCCTGCACTACGGCGGCTCACAAATCTTGCACGGCATTGATTTCACCGCCAAAGCAGGCGAAGTCACCTGTATCATGGGCACCAATGGCGTCGGCAAAACCAGCTTTCTGAAAGCCCTCGCAGGCACCCATATGCGCTCTGCGGGCACGGTCGAACTGGATGGCGAAACCTTGGGCAAACTCCGCCCGCAAGACATGGCCCAGCGCGGCCTCGCCGTTGTGCCGCAAGGCCGTATGATCTTCCCGCTGCTGACCGTCAAAGAAAACCTGGAAACTGCCTTCGCCCTCCTCCCCAAACCCGATCATAAAATCCCGCAGGAAATCTACGACCTGTTCCCGGTGCTGAAAGACATGACCGCCCGCCGTGGCGGCGATCTTTCCGGCGGCCAACAACAGCAACTCGCCATCGCCCGCGCCATGATCATGCGCCCGAAAGTCCTGCTGCTGGACGAGCCGACCGAGGGCATCCAGCCCAACATCATTCAGCAAATTGGCCGAGTCATCGAATACCTGAAGGGCAAAGGCGACATGGCGATCATCCTTGTCGAGCAATACTTCGACTTCGCCTATAACCTTGCCGACCATTTCTATGTGCTGCGCCGCGGCGCTGTCGCCAAATCCGGCGCGCGCGCCGATTTCACCCGCGAAGATCTGCGCGCCGAAGTTTCGGTCTGAACCTTTACCCATCTAAACGTCCCCGCACGGGAACCAATTGCCCAGCACAGCGTTTCGCTAACGGGGTTGACACACACCCCGCCAACGCACCCTCTGGTCTTGGCAATCTTTGGGGCGAAAGGGCGTATATGCCTGGGTATGAACTGACACCACTTCCGCAACAGCCCGGCGGTGGCGCCCGCATCACGATGGCGCAACTTGCCACCGTGGTCGCCGTGGCAGCCGTGCTTTTTGTCGCGCAAGACGTGTTTGTGCCGCTGGCGATTGCCATGCTGATCACCTTTGCGCTGTCGCCTTTGGTGACCGCCCTGCGCCGTCGGGGTCTGCCGCTGTTGTGGACAGTGCTGCTGGTGGTCGCCCTCGCGTTTTCGGCCATCGCCTTGTTTTCATTCATTGTTGCCGGGCAACTCGCGCAGCTGGCGCAGAATCTGCCGATCTTTCAGGCCAATATCATCGCCAAAGTTGAAAGCCTGAAAGCCACGGGCGGCGACAATGGCCTTGTCGCCAAACTGTCGGACATGATCACCGCAATCAACTCCGAGATTGGTGCGGCCCTGCCCACAGGCGTCGACAAACCGATGCCGGTCGAGGTGATCCAATCTTCCAACGCTTTGGCTTTCCTAGAGAATCTGGTGCTGCCGCTGATCAGCCCCATCGCCACCGTCGGCCTTGTCATCGTGGTGGTGATCTTCATGCTGTTGGAACGCGAAGACCTGCGCGACCGCTTCATCCGGCTTGTCGGCACCAACGATCTGTATCGCACCACCCAAGTGCTGGAGGAAGCAGGCTCGCGGGTCGCCAATTACCTGCTGGTGCAGCTTTTGGTGAACACCATTTACGCGGTTCCCATCGGCATCGGCCTGTATTTCATCGGCGTGCCGAACGCCGCCCTATGGGGCATGCTGACCCTGATCCTGCGGTTCGTGCCCTATATCGGTTCGGTTCTTGCCGCCGCCTTCCCGCTGTTTCTGGCCTTCGCCGTCTCGCCAGACTGGTCAGCACTGCTGTGGACCGCAGCGCTGTTCGCCAGCGTCGAGTTGATCACCTCCAATGTGATCGAGCCTTGGCTTTACGGCGCACGCACCGGGGTCAGCCCGCTCGCAATCATCGTCGCCGCAATCTTCTGGACCTTCCTTTGGGGCCCTCTCGGCCTGATCCTGTCAACGCCGCTGACCGTCTGCCTTGTGGTGCTGGGCCGTCACATCCCGCAATTCGCGCTGTTCGACATCCTTTTTGGCGACGAGCCTGTGCTGGCCCCGCATGCCAAACTGTATCAACGCATGCTGGCGGGCGATGCGGTCGAGGCCACCTTTGGCGCGACCGAGGCGATGGAAGAGCTTGATATCGTTGACTACTATCAAACCACGATGATCCCGGCGCTGCTGTTGGCACAAGATGACAGCGAACGCGGTGTGCTGACGCCAGCGCAGC
The DNA here is from genome assembly GCF_030161095.1 of Cypionkella aquatica. GTDB lineage: Bacteria > Pseudomonadota > Alphaproteobacteria > Rhodobacterales > Rhodobacteraceae > Cypionkella > Cypionkella aquatica. The sequence goes on along the minus strand of NZ_BSPP01000002.1, from coordinate 118,270 downwards.
AAGACCGCCTCGCCATGGTCGCAATGCAAGTGGTGAACGATCTGGAAGCCGAGGTTGAGGCAGAGCGCGCCGCGCCGACCGAGACAGCCCTGCCCGGTCTTGGCATCCGCATCGGTGTGATCGGCGGGCGCACGTCGATCGACGATGTCGCCGCCGCCGTTCTGGGGCAAAGCCTCCATGCCGAAGGCGCTGCGGTGCAATCCTATCCGCACACCGATCTGTCGCCGACGCGGCTTGCCGCGCTTGATACCGACAGCACCGATTGCCTGCTGCTGTGCTACCTTGACCCGCGCCCGACCCGCGCATCGCTTCTGCACATCCGCCGGATCAAACGCGCGGCACCGCACCTGCGCGTTGGCGTGGTGATCCTGCAAATGCCGTCCGATCTTCCCAGCGAAGCCTCGGGCGTGCGGCATCTGCAAATCGTGCAGACCGCCAAACTGGCCGAAGCCGAAGACCTCGGCGCTGATTTCGCCGTCACCAGCCTAGAGAGTGCGATGGATGCAGCTTGGCTGCGCGATCCCGCCAAGCCGCTGCCCGCGATGAAAAAGCCGCAGCCGCGCGTCGTTGCCCGCCGCCGCAGCAAGACCCCCAATCTGATACCCCAAGCCTGACACACTCGTCTGAAGAGGATACCATGCCCAAAACCGCAACAGACCAAGACCTTGCCCGGCTCGAGTCCCAGATCGCCGCCCTGCGCGACGACATCGCGCAGATCGTCAGCACCTTGGGCGATCTTGGCCAGACTGGCGCGGAAACCCTGCGCACCACTTTGGCTGCGACTTTGGGCGGCAAACTTGCCGATGTCACCGGGCTGACCGATCTGGGCGAAAGCGCCGAGGCCAAATTGTCCGCCCTGCGCAGCCATACCAGCCGTAACCCGTTGCAGACGCTTGCTTTGGCGGCGGGTGCCGGGCTGCTGCTGGGTCTGATCTGGGGGCGTCGCTAGATGTTGGCGGTGATGATACTGGCGCTGCGTCTGGCCATGGCGCATGCGGCCCGGCGATTGGGGCAGGCGACGGGCCTGTTCGCAGCCGCCGCAATCTTTGCCATCATTGCGCTGATCGGCTTTGCCGCCGCGCTATGGATCTGGCTGGCGCATGTCTTGGGGCCGATCCCCGCGGCTCTGCTGATTGGCGGCAGCGGCCTTGTGCTGGCCGTGGTTTGCCTGCTGCTGGGCCGCGTCAAGCTGCGCTCTGCCAGCCCGCTGCAATCCCCCGCAGCCCAAGCCCTGCTGACCGAGTTGAAGACCAGCAATGTCGATGCCAACTTGTTCACGCTGCTTGGCCCGGCACTGGGGGCCGCACTACTGGGCCTGCTGGTCGGCAAGCCGAAAGGTCCCAAGGAATAGGCGCAGGCGTACCGGGTGGGTGTCAAACCCACCCGAGCCCACCTAAACCGCCACCGAAATCTTGCCCATTGGGTTGGAACAGCAGGCAAGGATATAGCCCTCGGCAATATCATCATCCGAAATCCCGCCGTTGTGCACCATATGCACCTCGCCTGAGAGTTTCTTGATCTTGCATGTCCCGCACAGACCAAAGGTGCAGCCCGATGGAATGTTCAGCCCAGACCGCTTGGCAACCGCCAAAACCGTATCGGTCTCACCACAGCCCACCACCAAGCCACTGTCGGCAAAGGTAATCTCGGCCTTCACACCCTCGCCCGGCGTCACATCGTCGATCACCGGCGCATCAGCCTCGGTCGAGACCGCCAGCCCAAAGCTTTCCTGATGATAGCGCGACATGTCATAGCCAAGGCTTTGCAGCATCTCGCGCACCGCCTGCATGAACGGCTCGGGTCCGCAGCAGAACACTTCGCGCTCCAGATAATCCGGTGCCATCAGGCCCAGCATGATCTGGCTCAAGCGCCCCTTATACCCCGGCCAAGCCCGGAACGGGTCCGACTCTTCGACCGTAAAGCGCAACTGCAACCCCGGAACCCGGTTGGCAAACTGCTCCAGCCGCTCGCGGAAGATGATTTCCGACGGGCGCTTGGCGGCATGCACGAACACGATGTCCGGCATCTGCCCCGAATCCCACGCCCATGTCGTCATCGACATCATCGGCGTAATGCCCGACCCCGCCGAGATCATCAGATATTTCTGCGCCGGATGGCGATGGAAACTGAAAATCCCCGCCGGACCAAACGCCTTGATCTGCATCCCCGGTTTCAGATTGTCCAACATCCAGCGCGTGCCAATGCTGGTGCTTTGCGCCTTCACCGTGATCGAGATCGACAGCGGCCGCGAGGGCGACGACGAAATCGTATAGGTGCGCTGCACATTGCCCTTCGCACCCTTTTTCGGGTCCACCGGCAAATCTAGCGTGATGAACTGCCCCGGCTGATAGTCAAACCAAGCCCCGTTCGGCGCGCGGAAGGTAAAGCTGGCGGTGTCGTCATTTTCCGGCACCACCATCGCACATTCCAGCATCTGGCTGTCGTTCCAAGGTGCGACTTCCCAGTTCAGGCTTTTCTTCGCCATGATCTACTCCGCCGCCATCGCGGGTTTGGGGGCCATGCGCTCGGTCATGGTTTTGCAATACCAATCCACAAACTGGATCACGCCCTCTTCCTGAATCGTCGAGTAGGGGCCGGGCTCATAGGCTGGTGACAGGATGCCCTTCTGGTTTTCCTCTACCACCTGACGATCTTCGTCATTGGTGTGCATCCACACGTCAGTCAAACGCGGCAATTCATAGTCCACACCCTCAACCGCGTCCTTATGCACCAGCCAGGTCGTCGTCACCTGCGTTTCCGTGGCCGAGATCGGCAGCACCCGGAACGTGATTGCGTGATCGCCCAAGAAATGGTTCCAGGTGTTCGGGTAGTGATAGAACAGCAAGCTGCCCGCATCATTGAACGGCATCGCGCCCATACGCTTGGCCACTGCCGCCTTGGTATCCATCGTGTAGCTTTCGGCATTATTCAGCAACGGCACCCGCGCCAGCCGCCATTGCATCGCCGCATCATGGGTAAAGCGCGACGGCAGCCCTGCGGCCTCACACCGCGTCCAATGCGCCAAAATCTCGTCGCTGGCCTCAGTTGGCCCGTTCATCGCACCGATTTTCGGGTTGTCCGAGAACGTCCGGCACAAAGACGGATGCGCGCCGCCGCAGTGATAACACTCGCGGTTGTTTTCGATCACCAGCTTCCAGTTGCCATTTTCCACGATGGTCGAAGAAAACGCCACTTTGGCCTCCTTCAATCCCGAGGGCGCAAGATAGGTCATTGCCGTCTTGGCCAGTTCCGCAATCGGCGGCGGCACCTGCGCGAGGCAAATGAACACCATGCCGCCCAGATCTACGCAATGCAGTTTCTTCAGGCTGTGCTGGCTGGGATCAAAGCCTTCCTGCATATCGCGGGCATATTGCAGCTTACCGTCCAGATCGTAGGTCCACTGATGGTAAGGGCAAACCAGCTTCGGCGAAGATCCGGTTTCCTTGGCGCACAGCCGCTGACCGCGATGGCGGCAGACGTTGTGAAATGCCCGGATCATTCCGTCATTGCCCCGCGTGATCACCACCGGATAAGCGCCAATCTGCAACGTCATGAACGAGCCGTTTTTCGGCAATGCCGCCGCAGGGGCCGCAAACAGCCATTCGCGGTAAAATATCTGCTCAAGATCAGCGTTGTACACGCCCTCATCGCAGTAAAGCGCATGGCTCAGCGCGTAATCCTTCCGGCGCGCACCCAGTTCAGCGTAGATTTCAGCGGGATTCAACATCTGGCACCTCGTAGGTCCACGCCTCCCGCGGGGACAGTTGCATTGGCAAGCCGGCGCGCACGCCCGGCCTTAGGCTGGTCTTTCCGTCGTAAGGCTGGTTTCCGGGCTGCAAGACTGGCCCTTCGGCCCGCGCGACACCTTCCCAAAGCTTGCGCCTCAGTGGCCTCCTGTCACACGTTACGTCTCATCACCGTTGCGGGGGCAGCGCCGGATATGCCCCGGCTTCCCAATTCTCCACCCTTGCGGATGGCACCTTACACAGCGATTAAAACACGGGCGACCGAGTCGCGATAGATCATTTGCGACCAGTCTGAACACGCCAAAGACGCCGCCCCAAATCGCCGCAGATCAGCACCCCAACCGCCCGATTCGCAGGCAACAAAGCAACCCACCCACACGCCGATCGTGCTTAAATCCCGAACGGCACGCCGCCGCTGACAGGAAGGTTGATACCCGTCACATAGGCCCCCTGCGGCCCAGCCAGAAACGCCACCGCATTGGCCACATCCTCGGGCAAACCTGCGTTGCGCAAAGCCACCTGCGCGTAGCGGTCCTGCTTGATCTCGGCCACCGAAAAACCGCGCTCTTTTGCCAAGCGCTCATTCGTCGCCAGATGCATGTCGGTGGCAATATAGCCGGGGCAAACCGTGTTGCACAAAATGCCGTCCGGCCCGAACTCTGCAGCGATGGTTTTGGACAGCCCGACAAGCCCGTGCTTCATCGTGGTATAGGCCGCAAACCCCGGCTCTGCCCCCAGACTGCCCGTCGAGCCAATGTTGATAATCCGGCCACCCCCTGCCTTGCGCATATGCGGGATAACCGCCTGCGCCAGCAGCATCGGCCCCAACAGATTGACCTCAAAGCTTGTCTGCCACTGCGCGGGCGTCGCCGCCAGAAACTCACCCACACCCGACAGCGAGCCCGCATTGTTCACCAGAATATCCAAGCGCTGAAACTGCGCCAGCGTGGTCTCAACGCCAACCGCAATATCAGCAGCACTGGTCACATCCAGCTTCTGTGCAAAGGCCACCCCACCCATTGCCGCAATCTCGGAAACAAGCCCATCCAACAGCGTCAGGCGCAACACATCCGCGCCGTCGATCACCAGACTGCCGGCAACATCCGTCACCACAACCGCCGCGCCATCCGCAGCCAGCCTCAGGGCAATCGCCCGCCCAATGCCGCGCGGCGCAGAGGCCCCCGTCACCAACGCAACCTTGCCCTGTAGTGGCAACATATCGCCCCCCCTCACCGCAGCAGAACCCTGCGCCATCAGCGCCACAGCCCGCTCCATGCTTCAAGCGATTTCTCGTTCGGCAAGCCTTCACCCGCCAAACACAAAGGGCCCGACCGTTGCCGGTCAGGCCCTTAAGTGATGGTGGTGAGCCGGACGGGACTCGAACCCATGACCCGCTGATTAAAAGTCAGCTGCTCTACCAACTGAGCTACCGGCCCACAACTGAGGCGCTGATTAGGGTGAGGGGCGCGGGGGGTCAAGGGGCAAAACGTCACCCTCTGGCAAAAAGCTGCAGCGCGGCGTATATGCGGCGCATGGAAAACGTCGCAAACTCCCCGAAAACCCCAAGCGCCATTGCCTTTATGAAGATGCATGGCGCGGGAAATGACTTCGTGATCATCGACTCGCGGGGCCGCGATGCGGTGGTGACGGCCAAACTGGCACAGGCTTTGGGGGATCGCCACCGCGGCACCGGCTTTGACCAACTGGCCGAGATCCGCGATTCGCAAACCGCCGATTTCGCGTTGGATTTCTGGAACTCTGACGGCAGCCGGGCCGAGGCTTGCGGCAACGCCACCCGCTGCGTCGCCAACTATATGATGCACGACCTTGGCCGCGACGCGCTGACCCTGATCACCAAGCGCGGCCTGTTGCGCGCCGCCCGCCAAACCGATGGCCGGGTTTCCGTCAACATGGGCCACCCGCAACTGGATTGGTCGGAAATCCCGCTGTCCCACGCCACCGACACCCTGCATCTGCCGCTTGCCGGTGATCCCACCGCCGTCGGCATCGGCAATCCGCATTGCGTGTTCTTCGTCGCCGATGCTGACTCCATCGACCTCGCAGCCCTTGGCCCCGGTCTCGAACATCACCCGCTGTTCCCGCAACGCACCAATGTTGAATGGGCGCAGCTGATCGCCCCCGACCATCTGCGCATGCGGGTGTGGGAACGCGGCGCGGGCATCACCCTCGCCTGCGGTTCCGGCACCTGTGCCACCGTGGTCGCCGCCCATCTGCGCGGCCTGACCGGACGCGCCGTCACTGTCGAGGCCGATGGCGGCACCCTGCATGTCGATTGGCGCGATGATGGCGTCTGGCTCACCGGTCCCACCGCGCATATCTTCGACGGCACCCTGACGCCCGCATTTCTGGCCGCGCTATGAACGCCACCCCGCCGATCTTCGCCACCCTCGGCTGCCGCCTGAACGCCTACGAGACCGAGGCGATGAAGGAACTCGCCGCCGCCGCAGGCATATCGGGGGCCGTGGTGGTCAACACCTGCGCCGTCACGTCCGAGGCCGTGCGCAAAGCCAAACAGGAAATCCGCAAACTCGCCCGCGAAAACCCCGGCGCGCAAATCATCGTCACCGGCTGCGCCGCCCAGACCGAGCCTGAAACCTTCGCCGCCATGGCCGAAGTCACCAAGGTGATCGGCAATACCGAGAAAATGCAGGCCGCCACTTGGGCGAACCTCAAAGCCCCCGATCTGATCGGCATCACCGAAAAGGTGCAGGTCGATGACATCATGTCGGTCAAGGAAACCGCAGGCCATCTGATCGACGGCTTTGGCCGCCACCGCGCTTATGTGCAGGTGCAAAACGGCTGCGACCACCGCTGCACCTTCTGCATCATCCCCTACGGTCGCGGCAATTCCCGCTCTGTCCCCGCAGGCGTGGTGGTCGAACAGATCAAACGCCTTGTCGACAAGGGCTTCAACGAAGTCGTCCTCACCGGCGTTGACCTGACCTCATGGGGCGCAGACCTCCCCGCCACCCCACGCCTTGGCGATCTGGTCATGCGCATCCTGCGCCTTGTGCCAGACCTGCCCCGCCTGCGGATTTCTTCCATCGACAGCATCGAGGCTGACGACGCCCTGATGGCGGCCATCGCCACCGAACCCCGGCTGATGCCGCACCTGCACCTGTCCTTGCAGGCAGGCGATGATATGATCCTGAAACGCATGAAACGCCGCCATCTGCGCGACGACGCCATCCGCTTTTGCGAAGACGCCCTGAAACTGCGCCCCGACATGATCTTCGGTGCCGACATCATCGCAGGTTTCCCGACCGAAACCGAAGAAATGTTCGCCAACTCGCTGAAACTGGTCACAGACTGCAATCTGACTTTCCTGCACGTCTTCCCGTTCAGCCCGCGCAAAGGCACCCCCGCCGCCCGCATGCCGCAACTGCAAGGCCCCGAGATCAAAGCCCGCGCCGCCCGTCTGCGCGCCGCAGGCGATCAGGCCCTTGCCCACCACCTGAGCGCACAAGTCGGCCAAACCCACCGCATCCTGCTGGAATCTCCCCGCATGGGCCGCACCGAACAATTCACCGAAGTCGCCTTCATCGCCGCACAGCCGGAGGGTGAAATCATCACCGCGACGATCAGCGGAACCGAAGGCGGTCGATTGCTGGCCTGATCCTTGGCTGCCCTGCAGGAAGCCTCCAGCGAGGAAATTTAGGCCCAAAGATGACCAAGAGCCTATTCTCTGGCCCTTCACATTGGCCTAAATATTCCCGCCGGAGGCTTCCCCAGCCACCACAGACGCAACACCCGCCGCTCATCCCCCGCCTGACCACTCAGACCTAACGCCAGCCCCCACTCCCAAGCCGCCCCGGACTCGATCCGGGGCCTCATGGCCTCAGACAGGCGCACCCGTTCCGCAGCCCCGCACACCGCGCAAACCCGCGCCAAATCTGAACAATATGTTAACGGATGCCCCTTAACCTATTGATCTTACATAAACTGTCGATCTGTCCACGCGTGGACACTGCTCAAATCCGAAACCCTTCTGGGACCGAATCCCGCCCTTCCAACACCAGATCGACCATCACTTCCGCCACCTTAGGGGCCATCCCGAACCCGATCTTGAACCCGCCATTGGCGACAAAATGCCCATCCCGCCCCGGCCACGCCCCCAGCACCGGCGCGCGAGATTTCGACTTCGGCCGCAGCCCTGCCCAGCGCGCCACCACCTCTGCCCCCGCCAGCACCGGCAGCGCCGCCACCGCCCGCGCGTGCAGATCATCAGCCCGATGATCGACGTTCAGATCCTGAAACTCCCGCTCAGACGTGGACCCAACCGCGACAGTGCCATCGACATGCGGCACTACATGCAGCCCCCCCACCAAAAGCTGCGGCAGATCAGGCGCGGCATGGCGCAACAAGATCGCCTGCCCCTTCTCGGCCCCGCCGATGTCGCACCCCAAATCCGCCCCCAGTTCCGCAAGCCCCGCCGCCCCCGTGGCCCAGACCACCGCCCCGACCTCCTCGGCCGCGCCGACAATAACGTCACCCCCCGCCGCCCTGATCGCCGCAACCAGCGCCGCGCAAGCCAGCCGAGGATGCAGCCGCGCGCTCAGATCATCCGCAACCAGCCAGCCCGACGGCGAAACAGGCTCCCACGCTGCCCCCGTAGCAGCCACCACCCGCCAAGCTGCCTGCCCCCGCCACAGCCCCTCCGCCGACACCCCCCGCGCCCGCGCCAGATCAACCGCCGCCTGATCCGCCAATGGCTGCAACCGCCCCAGCCGCCCATATCCCGAAACCAGCCCCGAAGCCGCCTCAACCGCCGCCCACCAGCCAGCTGCCATCAACAGACTCTCCAGCTGAAACGCCTTCTTCTCGTTCCAATTCTCCGGCACATGCGGGCTGAGCGCCCCGACCACCCCGCCCGAAGACCCCGCCCCCACCGCAACGGCCTCGATCACCCGCACCTTCGCGCCCCTCCGCACCGCCTCCCACGCCACCGACAGCCCGAAGATCCCCGCCCCCCGCACCGTCAGATCAACCCTTGCCATTCCGTGCCGCCTTCCCCATGGTCCGCCCGACGCAAGGCATATGACAATGATCCCCTCCTCACAATCTGCCCTCACATGGCAAGACGGCGTGATCCCGGTCTCGACTCGCTTTGATGACCCGTATTTCTCGAAAAACGATGGCCTATCCGAGACCCGCCACGTCTTTCTGCAAGGCAACGACCTGCCCGCCCGCCTGACCCCCGGCTTTCACATAGCCGAGCTTGGCTTCGGCACCGGGCTCAACCTGCTCGCCCTTGCCCTGATCGCCGAAACCCCCACCCGCTTCACCAGCTTTGAGGCCTTCCCCCTCGCATCAGACGACATCGCCCGCGCGCTGGATCACTTCCCCGAAGCCCGCACCATCGCCACCCCCTTCCTGAGCGCATGGGAGCATGGCCAAACCCGCTTCCAGATCGGCCAAGTCAGTGCCGAAATCATCATCGGCGACGCCCGAGAAACCCTCGCCCAATGGCGCCACAAAGCCGACGCATGGTTTCTCGACGGCTTTTCGCCCGCGAAAAACCCCGAACTTTGGTCGCCGGAAATTCTGCACCAAGTTGCCCGCCACACCGCCGCAAACGGCACGTTCGCCACCTACACCGCCGCGGGCCACGTCCGCCGCGCGCTGCAAGATGCGGGCTTTGACGTCACCCGCCGCCCCGGCCACGGCAAAAAGCGCCACATGTCGGCGGGCGTGCTGCGATGAACAACCGCACAGGCATCCTGCTGATGATCGCCGCCATCGCGGCCTTTGCGGTGCAAGACGCATTGTCGCGCCTGCTCGCGGGCAACTACAACACGCTGATGGTGGTGATGATCCGCTATTGGGTGTTCGCCGCCTTCGTGATCACCCTCGCCTTGCGCCGCCCCGAGGGCCTGCGCGCCGCCCTGCGCAGTCGCCGCCCCATCGCCCAAGCCCTGCGCGCCACCCTGCTGGTGGTGGAAATCTGCGTCATGGTCTACGCTTATACCCTGATCGGCCTGATCAACGCCCATGCGGTCTTTGCGGTCTGCCCCTTGATCGTCGTCGCCCTCTCTGGCCCGATCCTTGGCGAAAAGCTGACATGGCAGCGCTGGGCCACCGTAGGCGTCGGCCTGATCGGTGTGCTGATCATCCTGCGCCCCGGTCAAGGCGTGTTCACTTGGCCTGCCCTGCTGCCATTGATCACCGCGCTGTTCTTCGCCGCCTACAGCGTGCTCACCCGCCTGACCGCGCGGGACGAGGCGTTTTTCCCCAGCTTTTTCTGGCCCGCCTTTCTGGGCGCCATCATGATGACAGCCCTTGGCCTGCCGCAATGGCAATCGATCCAACCACAGGATTGGCCGATCTTCGCCGCCTATGCCTGCATCTCGATCCTGTCGAACTGGCTGTTGCAAAAAACCTACGAAAAGGCCGAGGCTTCTGCCGTCCAGCCCTTTGCCTATCTGCATTTCGTCTTTATCGCAGGCATCGGTGTGGCATTCTTCGATGAAAGCCTCGCTGTGCCGGTGGTGATCGGAGCAGCCCTGATCATCGCCGCCGGCTTGTATTCCCTGTGGCAGACCCGTCCGAACGCAAAGGCCAGCCTATGAAAACCGAGCAGAATCTGAAACTCGGCATCTGGCTGATGGTGGCCAGCGCAGTGGTTTTCGCCTTGCAAGATGGCATCTCACGGCATTTAGGCGGCGCTTACAACGTCTACATGGTGGTGATGATCCGGTTCTGGGTGTTCGCGGCCTTTGTGATCGCATTGGCCGCCCGCAGCCCCGGCGGCATCCGAAGCGCCACCCGCACCCGCTTTCCCCTCCAGCAAATCGCCCGAGGCGTTATCTTGGTCGCCGAAGTCTGTGCCATGGTGTTGGCCTTCGTCAATCTGGGGCTGATCCAAAGCCATGCCGTCTTTGCCTGCTACCCCTTGCTGGTCGCTGCCCTCTCCGGCCCGGTTCTGGGCGAGAAAGTCGGCTGGCGGCGTTGGACTGCCATCGCGATCGGCTTTGCAGGCGTGCTGATCATTCTTGAACCGGGGTTTGCGGTGTTCTCACCTTGGGCGCTGATCCCGTTCGTCAGCGCGTTCATGTTTGCAATCTACGGCCTGCTGACGCGGTTCGTCGCCCGCAAAGACCCCGCTTCGGTATCGTTTTTCTGGACAGGCGTGATCGGCGCCATCGCAATGACCCCGGTGGGGCTGTGGCACTGGCAAGCCATGCTGCCCAGCGATTGGTTGTGGATGGGCGCGCTCTGCTGCACCGCAATCATTGGCCACTGGCTGCTGATCAAAGCCTATGCTGTGGCCGAGGCTTCCGCCGTGCAACCCTTCGCCTATCTGCAACTGATGTTCATTGCCCTGTTGGGCGTGTTCCTGTTCGGCGAAACCCTGCGCCCGAATGTCGCCATCGGTGCCTGTGTGGTGGTCGCCGCCGGCCTGTTCACGCTGTGGCGGCAGCGGATCAAAGCGGTGGAGCCGCCGCAGATCTAACGACTGCAGATCTAACGACTGCGGCACTCCCCCCCATCCAACGCCGCCCCGGACTTGATCCGGGGCATCATGGGCAACACAGCCGATTTGAACCCCACAGGGTAAGGCTACACCCCACAGGCCAAATTTACATTCACAACACCGGGCAATGCTCCCCCAATAGGGGGCTGATAAGCAATCAGAAACCCTCCTGATGCCCGCGATTCGCCAACATGGTTAATCCAAGCGTCCATCCAGAAAACGCGCCCGCTCTAAGGCCGCTTTCCAGATTAAATATGGCCGCTTTCTGGGTGATTAACCTTTGCGAAACCGCCCAATTAACAATGCGTTCCCAAGCGCTTACCGCTCAGCGCCCCGTCAACTCGGCAGAAATGCGCACCGGCCCCGCCACGCCCTTCAGCTTAGCGCGATAGATCACCACCCCTTCCGCCACCCGCATCACATAGGTCCGGGTTTCGCCAAACGGGATCATCTCAACCCAATCGACCACATCCACGCTATCCTTGCGCGGATCGCCAAACTGCGTGATCCACTTGCGTGGCCGCCCCGGCCCCGCATTATACCCCGAGGCGATCAGCGCAATCGCAGGGCCAAATTCCTCAATCATATGGCTAAGATAGATCGAACCCATCTTCACATTGAACGGCGGATCGTTGATCAACCGCCGCGCCGAAGATGTCTCACCCAAGCCTTTTGCGACATGATCGGCGGTCGCTGGCATCACCTGCATCAAGCCTCGCGCCCCCGCCTTGCTCTGCGCGCTCGGATCAAATTCGCTTTCACGGCGCGAAATCGACAAAGCCAAAGCCCGGCTGACCGCCAACCCATCGGGCACCATCGCGGGCACCGGATAATAGGCGCGCGGCAAAATCACCCCCCGCTCAGCCGCCTGCTTTGCCACCAGCAAAGCGATATGCGGCTCGTTCAAGCGCAAAGCCAAATCTGCCAGCTGTTCCAATCCCTTAGCGTCCAGCCCCTCCGCCACCTGCAAGAAAAACCGCTTCGCCAAAGTCCGATCCCCAGCTTTCACCAGCGCCATTCCCGCCGCCAACACCGATGAATTGGCAAAGCCCGCAGTCCGCCATTCCGGCGTAGGCTCGCCCACATTCACCAGCGCGGGGTCCAATGGCAGCCCGATTTTCTCGCTGGCCAACATGCCATAATACGCCGTCTGATTGCGCGCAGCCCTTGCATAAGCCGCCTCTGCCCCGGCCTTGTCACCCTTGGCCGCCAGCGCCCGCCCCATCCAATACTCCGCCCGCGCGACGGAAATCGGCGTCGCCACCGCTTCCTTCAAGTGCTTGAAATGCTTGATCGCCACATCCGGCTCACCCAGTTTCCGCAGGGCAATGAACCCGGCTAGAAACTCCAGATCGACATATTCCGTGCCGCTGCTCAGCTGATGATTGGCCGCCACCCGCAAGGCCGTTTTAGGCTCGCCCTGCCGCAACAACACCCGCACCAAATCCGCCCGCCGCTTCGCCCAAGCCTGCGGATCGCCCAAACTGGCAGCCGACTTGCTGCGCTCAAGGATCAATGTGGCCGCATCGTCATAACGATCCGCCCGCATGCGGTAAGTATAGCGCTCATACGCCAACCCCGGATCACCCAGAACCGCCTTTGGCACCGCATCGACCAGATCCACCGCCGCCGGACTATCCGCCCGCAAGGCCATCCGTGCCGCCGCCAAAGCCTGCCAATCCTTTGAAACTCTTGGCAACATGCGCAAAGCCTCGGCCTTGCGCCCGCCCTCCCACAGGATGCGATCCAGCCGCACCTCATGCGCCACCGACAGCGGTTCTGCCATCATGGCCAACATCGCCGCCTCATCTGCCGCGTCAAACTTCAGCGAAGTCCACGCCCGAAATGCAACTGCCTCGGCATCACCAGACCGTCCCAAAGCGTTCAGCGCCCGCACCAAAGCCACAGCCCCGGCCCCGGTCTTGGGCCTGTCCTTGCCAAAATACGCCACCACCCGCGCCGGATCGGTCGAGCGTGCCACCGCAGCCTCGCCCTTTTCACGCAGCAAGGCCAGCCCCGGCCAATCCGGGCGGCGGGCGACAAATCCCTCGTAATCCCCCAGCTTTCCTTGCCCATCCCGCAGCCATTGCCACAAGATCACATCGCCCCCAGCTGCCCCCGCCCCCTGCGCCGCCGTCAGGGCTGCAGGCCAGTCCCCCGCATTCGCCAACCGCAAAGCAGCGGAAAACTCCGCCGCCTGATCAGCGCGCGCCGTGGAAGAAACCGCTAAAGAAATGCCGAATATGATCGCTTTTGCGACCTTGATTATGCTGCTCATCACCAAATTCTGCCCTACCCCCCGGATTCCCACAACCCAAAACCCCGTGAACCCGGCAAATCGCCGCCTATACTTGGCAAAACGCCGATCCCCGGTTAGGTAGGCAGCGCTTACACATTGGCGATTCCAACTCGCCCCAATCAGGAGACGCGCACCATGATCAAAGGGTCCATTCCCGCACTGGTTACGCCGTTTAAAGACGGTGAACTCGATCTGGTGACGCTGAAGAAGCTTGTTGAGTGGCATATCGCCGAAGGCTCGACGGGCCTTGTCCCGGTTGGCACAACCGGCGAAAGCCCGACGTTGAGCCATGAAGAGCATCAGAAAGTCATCGAAGTGGTTGTCGAAACCGCCGCAGGCCGCGTGCCGGTGATCGCGGGAGCGGGCTCGAACAACACGGTTGAAGGCATCTCGCTGATCCGCTTTGCGGAGAAAGTCGGCGCTGATGCGGCCCTTGTGGTCACGCCCTATTACAACAGGCCGACGCAAGCCGGGCTGGTCGCGCATTTCACCGCGCTGCACGACTGCTGTGCGCTGCCCATCGTGATCTATAACATTCCGGGTCGTTCCGTGGTGGATATGTCGCCCGAAACCATGGGCACTCTGGCAAAGCTGCCGCGCATCATCGGCGTCAAAGACGCCACCGGCAAAATCGAGCGTGTGTCGATGCAGCGCGCGACCTGCGGCGCTGATTTCATCCAACTGTCGGGCGAAGACGCCACCGCCTTGGGCTTCAACGCGCATGGTGGGGTCGGCTGTATCTCTGTCACCGCCAACGTGGCCCCTCGCCTCTGCGCCGAATTTCAAGCGGCCACACTGGCTGGCGACTACGCCAAAGCCCTGACCTATCAAGACAAACTGATGCCGCTGCACGAGGCGATCTTCCTTGAACCCGGCCTTGTGGGTGCGAAATACGGTCTGTCCCTGCTGGGCCTTTGCGCCGAGGAAGTCCGCCTGCCATTGGTCACCCTGACCGATCCCACCAAAGCCCGCATCAAAGCCGCGATGCAGCACGCAGGTCTGCTCTAACGCTTTCACACTGGTCTAAATATCCCCGCCGGAGGCTGCCTCGGCCAACCACCGGAGCCTCCGGCGGGAGTATTTCAAAAAGAGCAAATCCCCGAGTGTCCCGATGACCCCTAACCTGCGCGGCAGCCTTTTCATGACCGCCTCGATGGCGGGTTTCGCGGTTGAGGATGCTTTCGTCAAAGCCGCCAGCCGTGATATTCCGGTGGGTCAGGTGGTCTTGATCATGGGCCTGATCGGCATTGCAGTGTTTTCCGCCTTGGCTTTGCGGGCGGGGCATCGCCCGGTTCCGGCGGCGATGTTCACCCGAACCATGGCTTTGCGCTCGGTGTTTGAGATAACCGGGCGCTTGTTCTACGCGCTGGCTTTGGCCCTGACACCGATTTCCAGCGCCTCGGCGATCCTGCAAGCGACACCTTTGGTGGTGGTGCTGGGTGCAGCTTTGCTGTTTGGTGAAAAGGTCAGCTTGCAGCGGTGGCTGTTGATTTTCCTAGGCTTTATCGGCGTTCTGATCATCCTGCGCCCCGGCGTCGCGGGGTTTTCGGCGCTGTCTTTGTTGGCGGTGGTCGGCATGATCGGATTTGCGGGCCGCGATCTGGCCACCCGCGCCGCACCTTTGGCGCTGTCAAACGCGCAGCTTGGCGTCACTGGCTTTATCATGCTGGCGTTGTCTGGCGTCATCATTACCGCTGTCACCGGCAAAGCCGTGATCCCCAGCGCGCAAAGCCTGCCACTGCTGGCCGCAGGTGCGCTGTTCAGCATCACGGCCTATGCCGCGTTGACCGCTGCGATGCGTTCGGGTGAGATCGCCGTGGTCACCCCGTTCCGCTACACCCGCCTGCTGTTCGCGATGATCATCGGTGTCATGGTGTTTGGCGAACGCCCCGATACCGCCACGCTGCTGGGCGCCGCGATCATTGTCGTCTGCGGTGTGATCATCCTCGGCCAGAACCGCCGCCGCGCTTAAATTCCTCGCCCCACGCTGGACTCTGCGCCAGCGAACACCTATTTCCAGCGCATTATGGTAGAAAAATCCGATCCCAACTCCAAATTGATCGCCGAGAACCGGCGCGCCCGCTTTGATTTTGCCATCGAGTGGGATCTGGAGGCTGGCATCATGCTGCACGGCTCCGAGGTGAAATCGCTGCGCAAGGGTGGCTCGAATATCGCCGAAAGCTATGCCAGCGTCGAAGGTGGCGAGCTGTGGTTGATCAATGGCTATATCGCGCCCTATCTGCAAGCCGTGATGTTCCCACATGAGGAACGCCGTCGTCGCAAGTTGTTGGTGAACAAGAAAGAATTGTCGCGCCTTTGGAATGCGGTGGGCCGCGAAGGCATGACCATCGTGCCGTTGAAGATGTATTTCAACGAGCGCGGCATGGTGAAGCTGAAGCTGGGCGTCGCCAAGGGCAAGAAACTGGCGGACAAGCGTGAAACCTCGGCCAAGCGCGACTGGGACCGGCAAAAATCCCGCATCATGAAAGAAGGCATGAAGGCCAAGCTTTAGCGTTTGGCTGAGTAATTTGCCCTAATGCCTTGATCCAAGCATAATTCCCCCTATCCGGTCCTGCACCTCCGGGTCCAGATTTGGCCGGTAGATGCCACGCCACAACGGTGGGCAGTATGTAGGGAAGGAACGAGTATCATGGATATGAACCTGATCATCCAGCTGATCGCTGGTGCTTTGGGCGGCAACGCTGCAGGCGCGGTGCTGAAAAACCTCAACCTCGGCACGTTGGGCAACTCGATTGTTGGTATTCTGGGCGGCGGTCTTGGTGGCCAGATTCTGGGCATGTTGGGCGGCGCGGGTGCAGCAGCGGCGACCACGGGTGGCACTGATATCGGTTCGATCATCGCCTCGGTCGCTTCGGGCGGCGTCGGTGGCGGTGTGCTGATGGCGATTGTCGGTGCGATCAAGAACGCGATGGCGAAAAGCTAATTTTATTGCGCGGGCGCGCCTTGCTGCGCCCGCGCTCTCTTGTTTGGCGCGCGCCTTGGGTTTAACTGCATCGGTATTCCCGCCGATTTTCGCAGCCCGAGGCCCAGATGATCCCCTCTCCGACAGATGATCCGAAAACGCTGGTCAGCACCGCCTGGCTTGCAGCGCATTTGAAAGACCCCGATTTGCGGGTGATTGATGCCAGTTGGTATCTGCCCGACGCGGGCCGCAATGCCCACACCGAATATGCCGCCGCCCATATTCCCGGTGCGCGGTTCTTCGACATTGACGAGATCACCGATCACCGTTCGGCCCTGCCGCATATGGCACCGCCACCCGAAAAGTTCATCTCGCGTCTGCGCGCGATGGGCATTGGCGACGGGCATCAGGTGGTGATCTATGACGGCTCGGGCCTGTTCTCGGCCGCGCGGGTGTGGTGGACCTTCCGTTTGATGGGCAAGACCGATGTGGCCGTGCTGGATGGCGGCCTGCCGAAATGGCAGGCGGAAGGGCATGAGATCGAAGACATGCCCCCGGTCTTGCGCGACCGCCACATGACCGTCAGCCGCCAGAACCATCTGGTGAAAGACGTGACGCAAGTCGCCCATGCCGCCAAACTGGGTGAGGCCGAAATCATCGACGCCCGTGGTGCGCCGCGGTTTCGCGGTGAAGTGCCAGAGCCCCGCCCGGGCCTGCGTTCTGGCCACATTCCGGGTGCAAAAAACGTCCCCTACAGCACTTTGCTGAACGCCGATGGCACTATGAAATCACCCGATGCCCTGCGCGCGGTGTTCGAGGCTGCAGGTGTCAACCTTGCCAAGCCCGCGATCACCTCTTGCGGATCGGGTGTGACGGCAGCAATCCTCAGTTTGGCGCTGGAACGCATCGGCCACCGCAACCACGCGCTTTACGATGGCTCTTGGGCCGAATGGGGCATGTATGACGATCTCGCGGTGGAAAAAGGACCCGCAGGCGCAGGCCTGCAAAACTAGGATAAGGTATGTTAGAAGCTCTCAACCCGCAGCCGCAGGACAAAATTCTGCAACTGATTCAGATGTATAAGGACGATCCGCGCGACAATAAGATCGACCTTGGTGTTGGTGTCTACAAAGACGCCACTGGCCTGACCCCGGTGATGCGCGCAGTGAAGGCTGCTGAGAAAAAGCTGTGGGAAACCGAGAAAACCAAGACCTATACCGGTCTTGCGGGCGAGCCTGCCTATAACGTCGCCATGGTCAAAATGATCTTGGGCGATGGTTATGCCGACCGCGCCGCTTCTGTGGCGACCCCCGGCGGCACGGGTGCCATCCGGCAAGCGTTGGAACTGATCAAACTCGCCAGCCCCACCGCAACCGTCTGGCTGTCGAACCCGACATGGCCGAACCATCCCTCGATCATCAAATACCTTGGCATGAACATGGCCGAGTATCGCTATTTTGACGCCGCTACCCGTGGCATCGACTTCGCGGGCCTGATCGAAGATCTGGGCAGAGTCAAAGCAGGCGACGCGGTTTTGCTGCATGGCTGCTGCCACAACCCGACGGGGGCGAACCTGAACGCCGACCAATGGGCCGAGGTTGCCAAACTGCTGCTGGCCAAGGGCGCCATCCCCTTCGTTGACCTTGCCTATCAGGGCTTTGGCGACGGGCTGGAAGCGGATGCGGCTTCTACGCGCTTGATTGCTGAAACCTTCCCCGAAGTGCTGATCGCCGCCTCTTGCAGCAAGAACTTCGGCATCTACCGCGAACGCACCGGCATCCTGATCGCGCTTGGCGAAGCCTCCCGTCGCGCTATCACCCAAGGCAATTTGAACTTCCTCAATAGGCAAAACTACAGCTTCCCGCCCGATCACGGCGCACGGCTGGTGACGATGATCCTAGAGGACGACACCCTGCGCGCCGATTGGAAAGCCGAGCTGGAAGAGGTCCGCCTGAACATGCTGACCCTGCGCCAAAGCCTTGCCGATGAACTGCGCCGCGCCACCAACTCGGATAGGTTTGATTTCGTGGCCACCCATCGCGGCATGTTCAGCCGTTTGGGTTTGACAGAAGCGCAGGTCAACATCCTGCGTGAGCAGCACGGCATCTATATGGTTGGCGACAGCCGTATCAACATCGCGGGCCTGAACGCCAAAACCGTGCCGATCCTTGCGAAGGCCATCGCCCAACTGGCCGCGTAACCGGAAAATCCCATTTTCCGTGCACGATTTTCGTCTGCGAAAATCGCCCGCCCAATAAAAACGGCCCGCGGGGGGAGGATCCCGCGGGCCGTTCTCTGTCCAGCTATCGGCGGGGAGGAACCGCCGATAGCCGCTTTAACTTCAGCCGTGGTAAGCGGCTTCGCCATGCGAGGCGAGGTCCAGACCCTGACGCTCGGTATCCGCGTCAACACGCAGACCAATGGTCATGTCGATCAGCTTGTAGATGATGAAAGAGATCACAGCCGACCAGACCACGGTGATCGCAACAGCTTCAATCTGGATCCAGGTTTGTGCTGCGATCGAATAATCATCGCCTTTGACGCCGCCCAAAGAGCCCGCCGAGAACACGCCGGTCAGGATCGCGCCAACGATACCGCCCACGCCATGGATGCCGAACACGTCAAGGCTGTCATCGTATTTCAGCTTGTTCTTCACCACGGTAACGAAGAAGTAGCAGGCCAGAACCGCAAGCACACCCAAAGCCAGCGCGCCCATCGGGCCAACCGTGCCACAAGCCGGCGTGATCGCAACCAGACCGGTCACCATGCCCGAAGCAGCCCCCAGCATCGACGCTTTACCGCGTTGGATGCCTTCCAGCAGCGACCATGCCAGCGTTGCAGCAGCGGTTGCAAGGAAGGTGTTGATCATCGCCAAGGTGGCGCCGCCATTGGCTTCCAGATTGGAGCCGACGTTGAAGCCAAACCAGCCAACCCACAGCATCGAGGCACCGATCATGGTCATCACCATCGAGTGCGGAGCCATGTTTTCCTTGCCGTAGCCAACGCGCTTGCCGATCACAAGGCAGCCAACCAAAGCCGCGATCCCTGCGTTGATGTGCACAACCGTGCCGCCCGCAAAGTCAATCGCACCCATTACAAAGATCAGGCCCGACACGTCCCAGACCATGTGGGCGACGGGGAAGTAAACGAAAGTCACCCAAAGCGCGCTGAAGGCCAGAACGGCGGTGAACTTCACCCGCTCGGCAAAGGCACCGATGATCAGGCCGGGAGTGATCGCGGCAAAGGTCATCTGGAAGGCGATGAACAGATATTCCGGGATAACGTAGCCCGCCGAGAATGTTGCGGCCATGCTGTCAGGCGTCACACCCGCCAGGAACAACTTGCCAAAACCGCCCCAATACGGCGAAGTGCCACCGCCGAAGGTTACTGAATAGCCGTAGATCACCCACAAAACCATCACAAGACAGGCGATCAGCGTGGTCTGCATCAGCACCGAAAGCATGTTCTTGCTGCGCACAAGGCCGCCGTAGAACAGTGCTAGGCCGGGGATTGTCATGAACAACACCAGCGCGGTCGAGGTCATCATCCACGACACATCGCCCTTGTCCATCACCGGAGCCGCAGCTTCGACAACAGCTTCAACGACCGGAGCGGTTGCATCCGTTGCGGTTTGCGCCAAGGCAGGCAAGGCCGCCATCATCGCTGCCGCAGAAAGTCCTAGTTTTTTCAGCATGTTCTGTCCCCTCTCACAGCGCGTCGTCATCGACGTCGCCGGTGCGCACCCGCAGGGCGCTCTCTACGTTCAACACGAAAATCTTGCCGTCACCGATTTTGCCGGTGCGGGCGGTCTTGGTGATCGCCTCGACAACCGTATCGGCCAGCGCATCGGTCACGACGATTTCAAGCCGCATTTTCGGCACGAAGTTCACCGCATATTCTGCACCGCGGTAAATTTCGGTATGGCCCGACTGCATGCCGAAACCCTTGATTTCTGTCACCATCATGCCTTGCACGCCGATCACGGTCAGCGCTTCGCGGACCTCGTCCAGCTTGTAAGGTTTGATGGCGGCTATGATCATTTTCACGATGCACCCCTTTGTTTCCCAAGGCCCTTGGCGACCCTCGCTTGTGATCAGGCGGCCTTCGCAGGTGCAGCACAAGTTTCGGGTGGCGTAAAAATTGGGCGGAAGGGAGTATTGCCCACAATTTAATCGCAACCATCGCCGCACGCCGCAAATTTAAGCGGCAAGGAACCGCGAATCGGACACCGCCCCGCTTCGCATTCCCGACTGAACCGAGTAGAGTATTGAAAAGCGCTTAAAAGGGCACAAACAGGCATGGCGACTTCGGGCAAGGGCGGCAAATCACTGGTGGCGGACCGGCGCTATATCACGCAAAAACCCGCCAGCACTGGCGGGCGCGGCACGCCGCCGCCGAAAAAGCCAACACCCAGCAAGGCCACAACGCGCCGTTCGGGCAACATCCTGACCCGGTTTTTTGGCGCGATCTGGCGGATCATCTGGGGCACGTTCTGGCGCATCTCGGCGGTCTGCGGCATGGTGCTGGCTGGCATTGTGTTCTACTTTTATCAACAACTTCCGCCGGTTAATGCGTTGCTCGATGGCCGCGCCAAAGGCTCGGTCACGTTGCTCGACCGCAATGATACCGTGTTTGCATGGCGCGGCGAGACCTTTGGCGGCCAGATCACCGCCGACACCGTCTCGCCCTATCTGCTCCACGCCGTCATCGCGACCGAAGACAAGCGGTTCTACCAGCATTTCGGCGTCAGCCCGCGCGGCATCGCCTCTGCCATCAGCATCAACCTTGCCGCAGGCCGTGGTCCGCTGGAAGGCAACGGCGGCTCGACCATCACCCAGCAGGTCGCCAAACTTCTGTGCCTTGGCGTGCCCTATGATCCCAAAGCCTGGAAATCCGAAGCTGATTACGAGGCCGATTGCCGCTCGGGTGGGGTGAAGCGCAAGCTGAAAGAGATTCCCTATGCCATTGCAATGGAAGCGAAATACACCAAAGAAGAAATCCTGACGATCTACTTCAACCGCGCCTATCTGGGTGCTGGCGCGCGCGGCTTTGAAGCTGCAGCGCAGCGCTATTTTGGCACCTCGGCCAATGATCTGACCCCCGCTCAGGCCGCGATGCTGGCGGGCCTGCTGAAAGCGCCCTCGCGCTATGCCCCTACAAACAGCCTGAAACGTGCGCAAGACCGCGCCGATGTGATCATCGACCTGATGGCGGAACAGGGCTATCTGACGCCTGAAGAGGCCGCCGATGCCCATGCGAATCCGGCGCAGCTTTCCGACGCGGCGCAGACGAAATCGGGGGGATTCTTTGCCGATTGGGTGATGGAAACCGCGCCTGATTTCCTGACCTCGACCACCACTGAAGATGTGGTGATGCGCACCACTTTGGATCAGAAACTGCAACGCGACGCCGAAGAAGCGCTGGCTTGGGTGTTTGACAACAAAGTTGCCAAAGGCTCCAAAGCCCAAGCCGCGATTGTGGTGATGAGCGCGGACGGCGCCGTGCGCGCCATGGTTGGCGGGCGCAAAACCGAAAGCGCAGGTGCCTTCAACCGCGCCACGCAAGCTCTGCGTCAGACCGGATCCTCTTTCAAACCTTTCGTCTATGCCGCAGCCCTTGATCTGGGTTGGTCGCCGTCGGACTATGTGGAAGACGTGCCGCTAACCATGAATATTCCCGGATCGGGGAAGTGGACGCCGGACAACTATGACCGCAAATTCAAAGGCTTGATCACTCTGACCCAAGCGCTTGAAGAAAGCCGCAACATCCCCGCCGTCAAAGTATCCGAAGCTGTGGGCCGCGAAGCGGTGCGCAAAATCGCCCTCGGCTTTGGCATCCAATCCGACCTTGCGGCAGGCCCTGCGCTTGCGCTTGGTGCGTCGGAATCGACACTGATAGAGATGACGGGTGCCTATGCGGGCATCCTGAACGGCGGCTCGTCAGTTACCCCTTACGGCCTTGTTGAACTAAAGCTCAAAGGCGAAGAAGAAAGCCTGATGGGCGCAGGCGGCGGTATTGGCGAGAGGGTTATTTCCGAAAACGCCGCCAAACTGCTGACCTTCATGATGGCGAAAGTCGTGGAAAGCGGCACTGGCACCCGTGCGCGGCTGGAGGGTCGCCCCGCAGCTGGCAAAACCGGCACAACCTCAGCGGCGCGGGATGCGTGGTTCATCGGCTTTACCGCAGATTATGTCGCGGGCGTCTGGATCGGCTATGATGACAACACGCCCTTGAAAGGTGTGACCGGCGGCGGCCTACCCGCCGAAATCTGGCATGAGGTGATGACCCGCGTTGAGGACGGCGTGCCCGTCACCGAACTGCCACTGACCATCCCCGAATATCGCAAACCGCCGAATGGCGGCTATGCGTCAGACCAGCCGGTTGATCCCAATGCCGAAAACCCCGCCTATCAGCAAGAGCCGTCAGAGCCGTTGATGAATCCCAGCGATGATCAGGTCGAGGCTTTGTTGAAAGACATTCTGAACGGGAAGGGCAACTGACGCTCTGCCGCCCCGGACTTGATCCGGGGCCTCGTGGTGCAAACAGAGGCCCCGGATCAAGTCCGGAGCGGCGAGGAAAAGGTGGCAAGTAGGCGCCAACAGCCCAGCAAAAAGGCGCTCTCCGTGCAACGGAAAGCGCCGGTTTATGCAAGCTAATCGCCCGATCAGGCGGTTTTCAGATCGCCGATCAGCGCATCAAGATCACCGCCGCGCTTGTCCAGCATTGCGCCGATTTCCGTGCGCTCGGACGCCAGCATGTTCACACCTTCGATGATGATGTTAAAGAACAGGTTCTTTCCCGATTTGTCCGACACATGCCAGCGCAGATCGAACGGCGCTTGGCCCTTCAGATGCGCCACCGAGATCACCTCATAATAGCTTTTGATCGCGCGGGCATCAGTGACTTCGATCGAGCCGCCGATGAATTCGCGGAAACGCGAGCCATATTTGCGGCTGATATAGCCTTGAAACGCCTTGGTAAAGCTGGCCATCTGAGCCGCCGAGGCCTTCTTGGACGCAACCCCCAAAGCCGAGCGCGCAATCGTGGGCACATCGGCATAGCGGCTGAAAATCCGCTCAAAATCGCCATACATCGCGGTTTGCGACTTGCCACTGGCGATGGTGGTGTTGATCTCAGCCACCGCTTTGCCGATCAGATCCTTGGCATCATCAACCGTCAAAGCCAGCGAAGGCAACGGCAAGGCCAGTGCGACAGAGCCCAAAGCAAACCCAGCCGCAAAGCGGCGACGTGACATCATCGAATGGTTATTGTGCATAGGGGTCCTCAAAGTTTTCATCAGTCGCCGAGTCGCCGCCCAGCGTATAATGGCGATTCTGCAGATACAGCAGGCGCGCCTGCGCATAGGGGTCTGCACTCTCATATAGGATGGAATCGACCGTATCGCTATGACGAGCGCGTGATCCGATCTTATCGACCACTTTCGCCCCGGTCACATAATCACTTTCCGGCGATTTCAGCACGAACCGCAGCGGGTTGATCGCGTAATCAACCAAAATGCCAGCGGTATCGCGCTCGGTTGACGGGCCAAGCAGCGGCAGCATCTGATAATTGCCCTCACCCACGCCCCAGACATACAGCGTCTCACCGAAATCGGTCTCTAGCGCGGGTAGGCCCAGCGCGGTTGACGGATCAAACAACCCGCCCACACCTGCGGTCGAGTTCACCGCAAACCGCAAGGTATTGCGCGCCGCCCGCATCAGACGCAACTGCAGCACGTTGTTGACGATGTCGCCGGGGGTATCGAGGTTGCTGGCGAAATTATGCACGCCGGTCAGAATCGGCCCACGCCCGCTGCCCGCTGCGCTGGCCACTGGCTGCAACACCGCCTTATCGACGCCGACGTTGAAAGCAAAGACCTTGCGGTTAAACGTCTCGGCTGGGTCGCTGACTTGGCTTGCGATAGGGGCTTTTGCGCAGCCTGCCACCGCCAGCATTAACGCAATCCCAACACAACCAGCGCTCAATCGGCTGACTGTTTCACAATTAGATGGAATCACTTGCGCCATACTTCTACATTCCCGCCGAGCTTCACGCGTCAGACATAGATTTTGTCAGTGGAAGACAAGGGATAAGCGGCACGGCGTGCTAAGACAACGGCCAAACGTGGCCAAGGGGTGACGCTGGATGATTTCCGCCGAGCGCTTTGGCCGCAAAAATGGGCTGCGAGCAGGAGAGGGCGATGAGCCAATTTGATAACCGTCGCGGAGAAGCCGAGCTTCGCGCGGCACGGGCCGATCAACGCGGCCTGTTGTGGGCGGTGGCGCTGTTCTCGGTGTTCGCGAACGCGCTGCAGCTGACGGGCTCGCTTTACATGCTGCAGGTCTATGACCGCGTGCTGGGGTCGCGGTCTGAAGCCACTTTGGTCGCGCTGTCAGTGCTGGTGACGTTTCTGTTTGTGGCGCTTGGCATCTTGGACAATGTCCGCGCCCGCGTGATGGCTCGCATCGGGGCCAAGATGCAGGATCGCTTGGACCGCCGGGTGTTTTCCGCCGCAATGCGCCGCCTGACCTTGCAACCCAATGAGGCGACCGCCATCGCAGCCCAGCGCGACCTAGAGGCAATCCAGCGGCTGTGGGCGTCACCCGTGCTGCTGGCTTTGTTCGATCTGCCGTTCATGCCGCTGTTTTTCATCGCAATCTACATCTTCCACCCCTATCTGTTCGCGCTGGCGCTGGTGGGCGGGATCATTCTTGTGATCGTCACCGTGCTGAACCAGCGCCTGACCCTGCAACCGCTGACCCGCACCAACAACCTCACCCTTGGGGCCGAACGGATGTCCGATCTGATCAAGGGCGAATCCGAAACCGTGCAAGCCTTGGGCATGACCAGCGCCACCTTTGATCGCTGGCAAAAGGCGCGCGGCGCGGCCCTTGCCGCCAGCATCAAGGCGGGGGATCTGGCGGGCAGCTTTGGCAGCATCAGCAAAACCTTCCGGGTATTCCTGCAATCGGCCATGCTGGGGCTTGGCGCCTGGCTGGTGCTGCAGGGCGAACTTTCGTCTGGTGCGATGATCGCGGGCTCGATCCTGATGGGGCGTGCCCTGTCCCCGATAGAGCAGGTGATCGGCCAATGGCCCGTCGTCACCCGGGCACAAGAGGCGCAGCGCCGCTTGTCTGATCTGCTGTCGCGCATCCCGGAAGAGCCGCCCCGCACCGCACTGCCGCGCCCGAAAGCCGTGGTAGAGGCGCAAAATCTGACCGTGATTCCACCGGGCGAACAACAAGCCGTGCTGCGCGGCATCAACTTTCGGCTAGAGCCGGGGCAGGCGCTCGGCGTCATCGGCCCATCGGGTGCGGGCAAATCCACCCTTGCCCGCGCGCTGATCAATGTCTGGAAGCCCGCAGGCGGCAAGGTCCGGCTGGATGGCGCAACCTTGGATCAATATGACCCCGACATCCTCGGCAGCTATATCGGCTATCTGCCGCAGCGCATCACCCTGTTTGATGGCACGATTGCCGAGAATATCGCCCGTCTGGCCGACCAACCCGATGCGGCGAAAATCGTCGATGCCGCCAAACGCGCCGCAGCGCATGATATGATCATCAAACTGCCCGAAGGCTACGACACACGCATCAGCCAGATCGGCGGGCGATTGTCGGGCGGGCAAATCCAGCGCATCGGCCTTGCCCGCGCCCTGTATGACAACCCGGTCGTGCTGGTGCTGGATGAACCGAACTCCAACCTCGACAACGACGGCACTGTTGCCTTGAACACCGCGATCCGCGCCACCAAAGCCGCAGGCGGAGCCGTGCTGATCATGGCGCACCGCCCGGCTGCCATTCAGGAATGTGAACTGCTGCTGGTGCTGGAAGAGGGCATGCGCCGCGCCTTTGGCCCGCGCGATGCGGTCCTGCGCGAAATGGTGAAAAATCACAGCCAGATCACCACCGCGACAGCCCCCGGAGGCGTATCATGAGCACACTTCCCGCGCCTCAGACCCAGAAAAATCCGGCCTCGGTGCTGGCCCCGGCTTGGTCCGCCCGTCGCCCGGTGATGGTCGGCCTTGCGACCGTGGCCCTGTTGGTGTTCGGCTTTGGCGGCTGGTCGCTGACCACCGAAATCGACGGCGCCATCGTCGCGCCCGGCCAGATCGAGGTCGATCAGAACCGGCAAATCGTCAACCATCCCGACGGCGGTGTGGTCGCAGAAATCGCGGTGAAAGAGGCGCAAACCGTCAAGGCCGGGGATCTTCTGATCCGGCTGGATGGCAGCCTGTTGCAATCCGAGCTGTCGATCGTCGAAGGCCAGTTGTTTGAAATGATCGCCCGCCGCGCCCGGATGGAGGCAGAGCGGGACGATAAAGACGCGCCCAGCTTTACCGGCGAATTGGCCGATCTGGCCAAGACCCGCCCCGACGTGGCCGAGCAGATCGACGGCCAGCGCAAGCTGTTCTTCGCCCGCAAGGAAAGCCTTGCGCGCCAGACCGAACAATTGGGCAAACGCGCAAGCCAGATCGTCTCGCAGATCAATGGCGTCGATGCACAGATTGATGCGCTGAAACAACAGCTTGCGCTGATTGATCAGGAATTGACCGCGCAACAGACGCTGCTCTCGAAAGGGCTTGCGCAATCCAGTCGGGTGCTGGAATTGCAACGCAATGAGGCCTCTTTGAACGGCAGCATGGGCGAGTTGATCGCCACCAAGGCGCAAGCCCAAGGCCGCGGAACCGAGATTGATCTTGAGGTCTTGCGTCTTGCCGCCGTCCGTCGTGAAGAGGCCAACACCCAGCTGCGCGACCTTGGCCCGCAGGCGCTGGAGTTGGTCGAGCGCCGCCGCGCGTTGATTGAACGCATCACCCGGCTGGACATCCGCGCACCGGTCTCGGGCGTGGTTCTGGGTCTGCAAGTCACCTCGCCGCGCTCGGTTCTGCGCGCGGCGGAACCGGTGCTGTATATCATTCCGCAAGATCGCCCTTTGCTGATCGCGGCGCATGTGCAGCCGATCAATATCGACGAAGTGCATGTCGGCCAGAAGGTGCGCCTTGCCTTCCCGGCGTTTTCCTCGCGCAACATGCCCGAGATTTTCGGCCATGTGGCCACCCTGTCCGCCGATGCTTTGGTCGATCAGCGCAGCCAGACCACCTATTTCCGCACTGAAATTTTGCTGGATGATGGCGAAGTCGCAAAGCTTCAGGAAAAAGTGCTTCTGCCCGGCATGCCGGTCGAGGCATTTATTGAAACCGGCGCGCGCTCGCCGATGAGCTATCTTTTGAAACCGTTCACCGATTACTTCACCATGGCCTTCCGCGAGGGTTGACTGGCAAAAGCTGTCGCTTTGCTAGGCCAAAGCCGGGGGGCACTCCCCCCCATGCCATTGGTTCTCAGGCCAGTGGCGACCCAATGGCATGGGGGGGATATCTGTGCACAGTGGAACGCCATAGGCTTCAATTCCATGTCAATCTGGGCGGAAAGGTTAAAAATACCTTAACATGGACATGTCAACTTATTGATATTGAACATTTAAAAAAGGTCCCGAGTTGGGACCAGCCAAGCCTTGCCCCCGCCCCCTGCCCCGGATAGCCTGCGCGCAACCCAAAGTCAGGAGCCGAAAATGTCCAGCATCGAATCCCGCCTCGCCGAACTTAACGTCACCCTGCCCGATGCGCCCGCCCCCGCCGCGAACTACGTCCCCTTCGTGCAGGTCGGAAACCTCGTCCACATCTCGGGTCAGATCAGCCAGAACGCGGCAGGCCAGATCAAAGGCAAACTCGGCGCAGATCTGTCGATCGAACAGGGGGCAGAGGCTGCGAAAGCCTGCGCGATTTCCCTGCTGGCACAGCTGAAGAAAGCCTGCGGCGGTGATCTTTCCCGCGTGGTGCGGGCCGTGAAACTGGTGGGCTTCGTGAACTCCACCGCCGATTTTACAGACCAACCAAAGGTGATCAACGGCGCGTCCGATTTCATGGTCGCAGTCTTGGGTGACGCAGGCCGCCACGCCCGCTCGGCTGTTTCCGCCGCCTCACTGCCTTTCGGTGTCGCCGTCGAAATCGAAGGCATCTTCGAGATCAACTGATGCGCGTCCCCCTGCCCGCCGCCTTCCTGCAAGCCCCGCTGACGCACCGCGCCTACCACAACCGCGCGGCGGGCCGCCCCGAAAATTCACGCGCTGCTGTGCAGGCGGCGATCTCGGCTGGGTATGGCATCGAGATTGACTTGCAGCTGTCCAAAGATGGCACCGCGATGGTGTTCCATGACGAAGCGTTGGGCCGTCTGACCAGCGCAACCGGGCCGGTCAAGGACCGCACCGCCGCCGAACTGGCCCAGATCAAACTGCACGGTAGCGACGAGACCGTCCCGACTCTGGCCGAGATTCTGGCGCTGGTTGCAGGCCAAGCCCCCTTGCTGATCGAGATCAAGGACCAGACCGACAGCATGTCCGAAACCGATGGTCGACTGGAGACCGAAACCGCCGCCTTGCTGGCGGATTACAAGGGCGCGGTGGCGGTGATGTCGTTCAACCCGCATAGCGTCGCGCGGATGGCAAGCCTTGCCCCACATCTGGCGCGCGGACTGACCACTTCGGCCTATGATCCGGCCGATTGGGCGCCGCTTGCCGCCGAAATCTGTGACCGCCTGCGCCCGATCCCGGATTATGACCGTACGCTTTCCAGCTTTATAAGCCACGAAGCCGCCGATCTGAACCGCCCCCGCGTCGCGGAGCTAAAATTGCAAGGCGCAGCCATTTTGTGCTGGACGATCCGCAGCCCCGCAGCCGAAGCCAAAGCCCGCAAAATCGCACAGAATGTCACCTTTGAAACCTATCCAGCAGCCCTGACAACTTGACGAACGCCGCGCAGGGCCCATCTTTCAGGGCGTGGAAATAAGCAAAGCTTGGCTGGCTAAAGCCGCCCCGGCGCAGGCAAAACAGGCGGATCATGCAAGCAGACCTTCTTGACGGCATGTCCGCGATGACAGCGGAGCAGTGGGATGCATTGGCCTGTCCCGGCCCCGGTCGGCCAGTTGACCCTTTCACCACCTACCGCTTTTTGTCGGCGCTGGATCGGTCTGGTTCAACGGGCAAAGGCACCGGCTGGCTGCCGCGCCCGCTGATCCTGCGCGACACTGACCCGGTTGCAGCACTGCCGCTTTACGTGAAATCACATTCGCAGGGCGAATACATCTTCGACCACGGTTGGGCCGAGGCGCTGGAGCGCGCGGGCGGGCGCTATTATCCGAAACTGCAGGCGGCGGTGCCATTCACCCCGGCCTCTGGCCGGCGGTTTCTGGGTGATCCGGCCTTGCGTGAAACACTGCTTGAGGCAGCGGTTGGGCTGACCGATCAGAATAATCTTTCCAGCCTGCACATCACCTTCTGCACCCAGGAAGAGGCCGAAGCATTGGCGGGCCAGCACGGTTTGCTGCACCGGGTAACCCAGCAATTCCACTGGGAAAATCGCGGCTACGCGGGTTTTGATGATTTCCTGGCTGATCTGTCCAGCCGCAAGCGCAAAATGATCCGCAAAGAGCGTGAAACCGCCCGCGCCAGTGGACTTGAGATCAGTGCGCTGACCGGAGCGCAGATCGAGCCCAACCATTGGGACGCGTTCTGGCAATTTTATCAGGACACCGGCAGCCGCAAATGGGGCACGCCCTATCTGACTCGCGGTTTTTTCGATGAAATTCAAGCAAGTATGCGCGATGATGTGCTGTTGGTGCTGGCCTTTCGCGAAGAGACTCCGGTGGCGGGCGCGTTGAATTTCATTGGCCGCGATACGCTTTTTGGCCGCTATTGGGGCTGTATCGAGGATCACCCCTGCCTGCATTTTGAACTATGCTATTATCAGGCAATCGACTGGGCTATCCTGCACGGTTTGCTGCGTGTCGAAGCAGGCGCGCAGGGCGAGCACAAATTGGCGCGCGGCTATCTGCCGATGCCGGTTCATTCGCTGCACTATATCGCAGATCCGGCTTTCCGCGGTGCCGTTGCGCGCTACCTTGTGGAAGAACGACGCGCCGTTGAGGGCGAAATCGAGGTTCTGACGAGCTATGGTCCGTTCCGGCATGTGGCTTCGGAAGATTAACGGAAAGGAACGGCCATGGCGACGCTGCTTACCACAGAAGAACGCAGCACTTTGCCCGCGTTGGGCGAAACCGGCTGGGGGGCTGTTCCCGACCGGGATGCAATCCGTAAGGTATGGAAGTTTAAAAGTTTTTCTGAGGCCTGGGCTTTCATGACCCGCGCCGCTTTGGCTGCGGAAAAACTGAACCACCACCCGGAATGGTCAAATAAATACAATGTCGTCGATGTCACACTGGTGACGCATGACTGCAATGGCCTGTCTGCGTTGGACATCACTTTGGCCAAGCAGATGGACAAATTTGCAGGTGCCGCCGAGGTCGTTCACAACCATTCAGAGCCTATTTCCTGCCTGTGCGAAAGCCGTGCAAATCGGATCGCCTAATATTTGTGACTCTTCATTCATATCGATATGAATGAAGAGTCACTTATTAACTTAGATCGCCGCAAGCATTGCTTCGCCGCCAGAAATATCGCACTGGCCTGCGTTTTCTTCAGCGTGAAGCACCTTTACCACGCCGTCTACCGCATACAAAGCATAGCGTTTGGAACGGTCAAAGAAGCCAATTGCAGGCACCGAAAACTCCATCCCGATTGCCTTGGTGAAGCTAGCGTCCACGTCGCCCGCCATCGTGATCCCGGCAGCATCGGCACCCATCGATTCGCCCCAGGCTTTCATCACGAAAGCATCGTTCACCGACAGGCAAATCACCTCATCAACGCCTTTGGCGGCCAGCTTTTCTTTGGCGCGAATAAAGCTCGGCACATGCGCGGTGGTGCAAGTGCCGGTATATGCGCCCGGAAGCCCGAAAATCACCACGTTGCGCCCCGCCAGTTTCGACGAAAGCGACACGGCCTCCGGCCCATTTCCGCCCATCACTTGCAAAGATGCGTCCGGCAGTTTGGCTCCTACAGAAATCGTCATATTCTATCCCTCATGCGTTGCGTTACCCGTCCTGCGGGATATAGGGTCCACGCGAACATTCGACCAGAGGGGGCGCGCAGGATGGACGTTGTTGTAATCGGGGCCGGACAGGCTGGGGCCGCTTTGGTGGCCAAATTGCGCGCGCTTGGACATCAGGGCAGCATCACTTTGATCGGCGACGAGGCGGCACCACCCTATCAGCGCCCGCCGCTGTCCAAGGCCTATCTGCTGGGCGAGATGGAGGAAGAGCGGCTTTGGCTGCGCGGCCCGGATTTCTATGCGGAACACGGTATCACTTTGAAATTGGGAGAAAAAGTCTCACTGATCGAGCCGATTACCCGCAAGGTTATGGTCGGTGATGAGGTGATTTCCTATGACGAGCTGGTGCTGGCGACAGGGTCTTATCCGCGTCGGCTGCCCAGCAATATCGGCGGCGATCTGGCCGGGATCTACACGGTGCGCAGTCTGGCTGATGTCGATGCGATGAAGGCAGAATTCGCGCCGGGCCGGCGGTTGGTGATCGTCGGCGGCGGCTATATTGGGCTGGAAGCGGCGGCGGTTGGGGCAAAGCTGGGGCTTGATGTGACGGTACTGGAAATGGCGCCCCGGATTCTGCAACGGGTTGCGGCGCCGGAGACCAGCGATTACTTCCGCGCTTTGCATACCTCGCGGGGTGTGAAGGTTCTGGAATCCACCGGGTTGGAGCGCATTCTGGGCGAAGATCGCGTCTCGAGCGTGCGATTGAGCGATGGCACCGAATTGGCCGCCGATTTCATCATTGCGGGGGTTGGTGTTCTGCCGGGTACTGGTTTGGCCGAAGCTGCGGGTCTGGCGATTGAGAACGGCATCAAGACCGATGAATATGGCCGCACGTCGGACCCGCATATATGGTCGGCGGGCGATTGCGCCAGCTTTCCCCACAAGGGCGGGCGGTGGCGGTTGGAATCGGTGGGCAATGCTATCCATCAGGCCGAGACCATCGCGGAAAATATCATGGGCGCTCAGGTGGTCTATGAGGCACAGCCGTGGTTCTGGTCGGATCAATACGACTGCAAACTGCAAATCGCCGGACTGAATGTCGGTTACGATAACATCGTGACACGCGGTCCGGATGGCGACAGCGTCAGCTTCTGGTATTATCAGGGTGACACATTGCTGGCGGTTGATGCGATGAATGATCCACGTGCGTATATGGTAGGTAAGCGGTTGATTGAAAACGGTAAATCGCCATCAAAAGCCGCAATCGAGAACCCCGCGACCGAGATGAAATCGCTGCTGAAAGCATGAGGATCATTGGCGGCACCGCGCGCGGGCTGCATCTAGCTGCGGTGGGGGAAGGTGACGCGAAAGCGCATCTGCGCCCCACATCGGACCGCGTGCGCGAGTCGATCTTTAACCTGCTGATCAATGGCGGCTACGGCAATCCTTTGCGCGATGCACGGGTGCTGGATGTGTTTGCAGGCACCGGCGCGTTGGGGCTGGAGGCTTTGTCACGCGGGGCGGCTGAGGCGGTCTTTCTGGAAAACGGCGCGGCCGCATTAGCGCTGTTGAAGCGCAACATCGCGCTGATGCGGGCGGTGGATCGTTGCGAGATTTTGCGTCGTGATGCCACCAAACCCGGGATCAATCCGGGGGCAGCTTTTGATGTGGTTTTCCTTGACCCGCCTTATGGCAAAGCGATGGGAGAGCAGGCTCTAACCGCTTTGATCCCGTGGCTTGCCCCGGAAGCCCTTGTAATATGGGAGGAAAGCCTTCCTCCCATCCCTCCTTCTGGCTTCGTGCCGCTGGATCAACGCAAATACGGCGACACGCTTGTTACAATCTTGAAAGCCCCCTCATGACCCCCAAAGCGGTGATTTTCGACTGTGACGGTGTTGTCGTTGACAGTGAACCGATGCTGTTTGATCTGCTGCACGACGCGCTGGCGCAACATGGCCTGTCGATGTCGCTGGAGGTGCTACAAAACACCTTTCTTGGCATGACTTTGCAGGGGTTGCGCGAGAAAGCCAATGCGATGGGCGCTCAGCTGCCTGCTGCATGGTGTGATGATTTTTACGACCAGCTTTATGAGAAACTGCGGCTTGGCACGCCATTGGTGCCGGGGATTTTGGGCGTGCTGGATGCTCTGGACGCGGCGAGAGTTCCGTTCGCAATGGGCTCGAATGGTTCTGAAGAGAAAATGCAGATCACTTTGGGTCAACACGGCTTGCTGCATCGGTTCAAGGGGCTGTTTTCCGGCCAAAGCCTTGGCAAGCCCAAGCCCGCACCCGATGTTTACCTGCACGCGGCGGCTGCGATGGCGGTCGATCCACGACTATGTGTGGTGATCGAAGACAGCCCGACGGGTGCGCGGGCGGCGCGCGCTGCGGCGATGCGCTGCATGGGATATGCGCCGCAAGGCAATGAGGCCCTAGCAGCCGAAGGCGCGCTTCTTTTCAATGATATGAAAGACTTACTGGGCTTGCTTGGGCTTTAAGCCCAGGTTGGGTGGAACTTGTCTGCGGGTGACAAGGTGAAAATCTCACATCCCGTCGCAGTCACCCCAACCGAGTGTTCAAACTGCGCCGACAGTGATTTGTCGCGGGTCACGGCGGTCCAATCATCGGCCAGCACTTTGGTTTCGGGACGCCCCAGATTAACCATAGGTTCGATGGTGAAGATCATGCCTTCTTCCAGCACAGCGCCGGTGCCGGGGCGGCCATAATGCAGCACATTTGGCGGCGCATGGAACACCAGACCAAGGCCGTGGCCGCAGAAATCGCGCACCACCGACATACGATTGGCTTCGACATAGCTTTGAATAGCATAACCAATATCGCCAAATGTATTGCCGGGCTTCACCGCAGCAATACCGCGCATCAAGGATTCATGGGTGACTTCAATCAGCCGTTCAGCTTTGCGCGGCACCGCACCTGCGACATACATTCGGCTGGTATCGCCAAACCAGCCATCGACAATCACCGTCACATCTACATTCAGAATATCGCCATCTGCCAACACTTTAGCGCCCGGAATCCCGTGGCAGACCACATGATTGACGCTGATACAAGAAGCGTGCTGATAGCCCTTGTAGCCGATGGTGGCGGAAACCACGCCGCGCCGCTCGATCTCTTCGCGGATGAAATCGTCAATCACCGAGGTTGTCACTCCCGGCTTGACCAGTTCCGCAACCATATCAAGGATTTCCGCAGCACACCGCCCGGCTTTGTGCATGCCGGTGAAATCCGCCTCTTCATAGATGCGGATGCCATTCTTGGTGACGCGGCCACGGATGTCTTCCACGGGTAATCCTCCGGTTTGGCCTTAAATAGGCGATGCTTTGCGGCTTTGCCAGAGGCGGCGTGCGCTGGCCCATCGCGCACTTTATCTTTATCCAAGAGATGCTGGCCTGCACCCCCGGCTTTGGCTTATGGTCTGCCTTAACAAAAGGAGCAGACGCATGCCCAACCCTACAGCCGCGATGCTGGTGATCGGCGATGAAATTCTGTCGGGACGCACCCGCGATTCGAACCTGCATTATATCGCCTGCGAGTTGACCAAACACGGCATCACTTTGGCCGAAGCGCGGATCGTGGCCGATGATCACCAAGAGATTGTCGCGGCTGTGAATAGTCTGCGGGCGAAATATGACCATTTGTTCACATCGGGCGGCATTGGCCCTACGCATGACGATATTACCGCCGACGCCATCGCTGCGGCGTTTGGCGTGGCCATCAGCCACCGCGCCGATGCGATGGCGCTGATGGCGGCACATTACGAGCGGCAGAACCTGCCGTTCAACGAGGCCCGGCAGCGAATGGCGCGCATCCCGGATGGGGCTGCGCTGATCGACAATCCGGTCTCGATTGCGCCGGGGTTTACCTTGGGCAATGTGCATGTGATGGCAGGGGTGCCGAAGATATTTGAGGCGATGCTGGCTTCAGTTCTGCCGCAGCTGACGGGTGGGCCGCCGTTGCTGTCACAAAACCTGCGCGTGTTGCGCGGCGAAGGCGAGATTGCCGGCGATTTTGGCGCTTTGGCGGCGGCTTTCCCAGACCTTTCGATGGGGTCATATCCTTTCACGCAAAACGGCGCTTATGGCACCAATCTGGTGATCCGTGGCACCGACCCGGGCCGCGTCAGCACCGCCATGCTGCGCCTGACAGAGCTTTTCGGATGAATCCCGAAAAGCTTTTGTCGGTGATGGAGGCGACATGGGTCCCAGCCTCGACCGCTCGACAGGGGCCCTGGACCATCCGCAACGGTCTGGGCGGTGGCAAACGGGTGTCAGCCGCGACGGCCGAGGCTGCATGGCAAGACACCGATATTCCGCAAGCCGAAGCCGCGATGGCAGCCTTGGATCAACCTGCGCTTTTTCTGATCCGCGAAGGTGACGGCATGCTGGATCAGGCGCTGATGGCGCGCGGGTATCGCATTGTCGATCCGGTTGTTGCCTATGCCGCACCGCTCTCAATCTTACCGCAGCCCCCCGATCCCATGACGACCTTTCCACACTGGCCGCCAATGGCGATCGCCTCCGATCTTTGGGCAGAAGGCGGCATAGGCGCCGCGCGACTGGCGGTGATGGCGCGCGTTACCGGACCAAAAACCGCGATCCTCGCGCGGGCACAGGACCGGGCAGCGGGTGCAGCATTTGTTGCGATGAATGACAAGGTGGCGATGCTGCATGCGCTAGAGGTGACGCCAAGCCAACGTCGGCAGGGTTCCGCGCACAATATATTGCGGGCGGCAGTTGTTTGGGCGCAAGCCAATGGGGCAGATACACTGTCGTTGGTGGTGACTGTCGCCAATGATCCTGCGCGCAGGCTTTATGCTTCCTTGGGGATGACGGTTGTGGGACACTATCACTATCGACAGAAATGAGCCCAGCAGAGGCCAGACCAATGAAAACCAGCCCATTCAAAGTGGCTTTTTGTCTTGCCGCCAGCCTGTCCGCTAAAACAGCGCAGGCCGCACCGCAGTTGCAGCTGCAATTCCCCGGCCCGTCCGAAACCACATCGCACCGCAGCGAGGTTGCAGCGTCGTATCGCTTGGCCATCGGCCCGTTTCAAGGCGGCACCATTGCCACCGAATTGACCGAAGGCAGCTTGAGCCAAACCGCATGGAAGATCGCCACGCCAGAAGGCTCCACGCTTGCGATGGTTCAAAGCCTGCGCGCACAAATTGCTGCGGCCGGCTACAAAGTGATGTTTGAATGTGAGACCGAGGCCTGCGGCGGCTATGATTTCCGATATGGCACAGAGGTGGTTGCCGAACCAGATATGCATATTGATCTGGGCGACTTCCGCTATCTGGCGGCAGAAAGAATCGGTACGAAAGGCAAGGAATATCTTGGCCTTATGGTTAGCAAATCCCCTGATAACGGCTATGTGCAACTGACGCAGATTGGTGGGGATGCGGCGGCGCAATTGGCAACGTCAAGCAAATCGGCCGAGCCGCCACAAGCCACCAGCTTTGCGCTGAAACCAGCGATCACGCCACAGTCTGAGCCGACATCCACGAAAGAGATCGGCCAAACACTCGATCAAGGGCAGGCTTTGGTGCTGGAGGATCTGGTGTTCAGCTCGGGTTCTGCGGTGCTGAGCGATGGCAAATACGCGTCACTGGTGGCGCTTGCGGGCTGGCTTGCTGCCAATCCGTCGCAAACGGTGACGCTTGTGGGACATACTGATGATTCAGGTGGCTTGGCGGGGAACATTACGCTCTCAAAAAAGCGCGCCGAAAGTGTGCGGCAGACTTTGATCGCGCAATATGGTGTGGTTGCAGCCCAAATCAGCGCCAACGGCGTCGGCCCACTGGCGCCGCGCGCTAGCAATCTGACGCCGGACGGTCAGCAGCAAAACCGAAGGGTCGAGGTTGTGCTAACCCCGACCCCCAATTGAAACCATCGCACCATTTACCGAAAACGCGATTGGTCGTTTGCGAAAGCCTGCGTGCTCACCAAAGGTCGGGGCCTTTGTCCAGATAGCGCCTCGCCAGAAAGTCGATGAACGCCCGCACTTTTGGCTGGGTGAAACGCCCCGGCGGATAGACCGCATAGATTCC
The DNA here is from genome assembly GCF_030161095.1 of Cypionkella aquatica. Lineage (GTDB taxonomy): Bacteria > Pseudomonadota > Alphaproteobacteria > Rhodobacterales > Rhodobacteraceae > Cypionkella > Cypionkella aquatica. The sequence goes on along the minus strand of NZ_BSPP01000002.1, from coordinate 80,800 downwards.
CAAGGTTTCCACTGGCAGGCCCGGAATGGCTTCTTCGACCTGACCGCTTTTCATCGCATCGGCGTAAAGAAAGCTGGGCAGATAGGCGATACCAAGGCCAGAAATTGCAGCGTTCAGAAGGCTTTGGCCATCGTTCACTGTCAGCCAACCCGCCGTGCGAACTTGCCGTTTTTCGCCCGAGGGCGCCGAGACTTTCCACACGTTTCCATTGGCTTGGTTGGAATAGTGCAGCAGCTTGTGGTCGTTCAGGTCGTCAATTTTCATCGGACGGCCATATTTCTGAAAATACGACGGGCTGCCGATCATCCGCTTTGTGGTGTCGGTCAATTTCCGGGCGCGCAGTGAGCTGTCTTCGAGTTCCCCAACCCGAATCGCCATATCAAAGCCTTCAGAAATCAATTCGACATAACGGTTGTTCAGCACCATATTGACGGTGATGTCGGGGTATTCCAGCAGGAAATCCCCCAAAATCGGCGACAGCAGGTTGACGCCAAAATCGGTCGCCACGGAAATCCGCAGCAGCCCCGAAGGAGCGGATTGCATCGAGGTCACCAAGGCATCGGCCTCGCCCGCGTCGTTCAGCACACGACGGGCGCGGTCGTAATAGGCAAGGCCGATCTCGGTCGGTGAGACGCGGCGGGTGGTTCGGTTTAAAAGCCGCGCACCTAAGCGGGCCTCAAGCGCAGAGACGTGCTTTGATACGGCAGATTTTGAAATCCCCATCTTCTTGGCAGCATCTGTAAAGCCGCCTTGGTCTACGACCGTGGCAAAGGCTTCCATTTCAGTGAGTCGGTCCATTGTTTTCCCCAAGCGAGCAGAGTGGGCAGATGTGACCTTATTGATCGCCAAATCAGGCAGGATCGGGGCGCGCTTGCGTTCTATCCGGGGTATTCCGGCGCATCGTTCATGGCATGGAAACACCGAAGCAAGGGCTTAGACCCGTTCAGCTGCCTTATTTGCCAAAAGTCATCGCAGTTGCGAGAGCGCATAAAAAAAACCGCAGGGCGAACCTGCGGTCTTAAGGTGGCCCTCGGGGAGGAAGGCGGGACAGGGAAATCAGGCAGTCAAAGTCGGGATTTTCCATTGAGCAACCGCGACAACAGCGAAATCACGAACAAGGCGATAAAGATGAAGAACAGGATCTTGGCGATGCCAGCAGAGGTGCCCGCAATGCCGCCAAATCCCAAAGCCGCCGCAATCAGCGCGACCACAAGAAAGGTCAAAGCCCAGCTTAGCATGATGTTACTCCTCTCAAGGGCGACGATGGTAAGCCGCGTGATGTTGCTTGGATATTTTGACAACTTGCGGGGGAGGTTCTGGTTCCAACAGCTGGCAATATTTTTATAGATGCGCCGCCTCCAGCTAAATCGCGCGCTAAATCGCGCGGCGCCCATGTTCCCGAAATTTGCGCCGGGACGAATTCTTGTGGGAACCATTTTCAGAATTCCAGCGTTGTAGCACCAGAGACGCAAAGGATCGGATATGTGAAGGCACCCAGCCAAAACTGACCGCTCCAGCGTCCCGGTGGTGCCAACAGGTCCACTGCAAGGTTTCAAATGTGATCTGCTGCCTGACCGTCTGGGGCCAATACAGACGCATGGCCGCGCTATGAGCCAAAGGAAAAATGATGAACGCGAATACTCTGAAAGACACCGTGTCGAACGCTCACAAAGCTGCTGATGATACCGTTGACACCGTTGCGAACAAAGTTTCGCAGATGAGCCGCAAAGCACGCGATACGGCGAGCGATGCGATTGATGATGCGAAAGAAGCTGGTCAGAATACCGCGCGCAAGGTCAAAGCCCAAGCGGCAGAGGCGGCAGCTGCGGCTGAAGATCGCTTGGATGATCTGAGCGATGCAGCCTATTCGGGCTTTCGTTCGGCGAAATCCAAACTCGCTGATGGCGGTGACCGTCTTGCCAACGCTTTGCGCGATGCTGCAGATGGCACCCGTGCCGCCTCTGGTCGTGTGGTGGAAGCGGTCGCAGGCGGCGTTCATGACGTGGCAGACCACCTTCGCGGCGGTTCACTGACCGATCTGGTCAGCAGCACCAAAGCCTATGCGCGCCGCAATCCCGGCGCCGTGGCGGCTGGTGCAGCTGTAGTAGGCTTTGCACTTGCCCGCTACATTCAGCTGCGCAATCGCGGCCCGCGCGGATGATCGCGCCGCATCAGCGCGGAACTTCGGTTCTGTTCAGTGAAGTCCTGAACGGGATGGACCGGCTGCTGCGCGGAGAAGTTGCTTTGGCCAAGGCGGAGGTTCGTCAGAACCTCCGCTCGGTCCGCCAAGCCGCGTTGCAATTCGTGCTGGCGGTGGTGTTTGGTGTGATCGCGCTGAATATTTTGGCGGGCTCTGCCGTGGCAGCGCTGATCGCGGCAGGTCTTTCTCCCGGTTTCGCGGCTTTAACTTTGGGCGTGGTGCTTTTGCTGGCGGCTTACGGCTGCGCACAGTGGGGCATCTGGTTGCTTGACACCGAGCGTCTGACACCCAAGCGCACATTTCAAAATCTCGGCAAGGACTTCGCCAGCCTGAAAGCGGCGGGTCCTGGCAAGCGAGATCAAACGACGATGGGAGAATCTCATGCGAATGGATAATCTTGAACCTGATCTGATCGAGCAGCAGTTGCGGCACGACCGTGCTGCGCTGAAAGCCTCGCTTTCGGCACTGGGCGACCGTTTTTCGCTGCCGAATGTTCCGGGCGATATGCTGACTCATCTGCAAAGTCTGGGCAGTGTCGCGCGGTCCAACCCGGCCTTGGTTTCTTTGGCTGGGGCAGGTCTGGCGTGGTTTTTGCTGCGTCGCAATGGGTCTGGCGTGGGCGCTGATCCGGCCGGTCTAAGCGGCACCGCGTTTGAAGCGCAATCGCGTTGGGAAGACGAAGGTGGCCCGGTGCAAGACCTTGAAGACGAAGACTTTGACTGGATCGCCGAGGCTGAGGCTTTGCGCGCAAAGGCCAATGACAGTTTGCATGGACTGGAAGCGATGGCGCTGGATGGCATTGAATATGCCAAGCAACGCGCCGCCGTGTTGGCAGATTTGGCAGCAGATGTGCGCAAATCCATGCGGCGCGGGCTTGATCAGCTGTCCACCGCCGCGCAGGATCGCATCCTTGCGGCCCGCGAGGCGGCCTACGAGGCGCAACTTTCGCTACGTGCCTCGACCACAAAGGCGATCCATGATCACCCCGTTGCAATCACTGGGGCCGCTTTGGCTTTGGGGGCCGCCATCGGGGCAGCCCTGCAACGCCGTCCCGTTGCAGATCGCAAGCTGGCACAAGAACGTGACCGGCTGCTTGAAGAAACCCGGCGCCTGCTGGCGCACGAGCGTCGTCGCGCCAATGATGCGATGGATATTCTGGCCGGAAGCCGCAGCCTGCGTGACTCCTCGTAGCGTAGGCTGAGGATTTCTGAACCAGCAAAGGCGCCGCTGTCGAAAGACAGCGGCGTTTTTTATTGGTGAAAGCATGATCTTGTCTAAGTAGGTCTGGGGACAGCAAGACTTTGGGTCAAGGCAGCCCTCAAACGATGCGCCCCCAGCCAAGGTAGAGCAGTCAGTTCGTCTCAAAGCCTTCGCGAATCGGGAAATCTACCGACACATCAACAGCATCTGGGGTGTTGTCCTCACTGACCGCGCCACCAATCTGCTGGGCAAAACCACGCACCAGCTGCGCCCCGATCGTGGTGGAGGTTTGATGATCAACCGCCGTAGCCCCCAAAACCGCAGGGCCTTTGATTTGCAGCCGCGCCTTTTGCTCATCCGCAAGCACCCGCAGCGACACCTCGATCCGACCCGCCTGCTCGTCTGACGCAGCCATACCGGCCAGCAGTTCCGTCAACAGCAGGGCCAAAGGCACTGCTTGGTCCGGGATAAGCTGAATCGGTTCAAAATCGGTGGTGATGTCGAGCTTTTTCTTGCTTTGGTTGGCGATACCGCTGATTTGCCGGATCACCCCCGAAAACAGCGCGTCCATACGCACATCTTTCTGCCCGGCAGTTTCATACAGCCCGGTATGCACCGTCGCCAGCGCCATCACCCGATTGTGCAGGCCCTCAAGGATAGCGCGCACGGCTGGGGATTTTTCCTGCCGCATATGGATGCGCATGATCGACGCGATAAGTTGCAAGCTGTTGCCGGTGCGGTGATGCACCTCGCGCAGCAGAATTTCCTTCTGGCGCAGCATGTTTTCCAATTCGGCTTCGTCATGCAGAATTGTCTCGGTCAGAATATCATAGCAGCGCCCGATCTCTCTGATCTCGGCTGGGCTACGTGCAAGGTCCAGCACCATGCGCTTGCGATTGCCACCTGCAAAAGCCGTCATCGCACCGCCAAGCAGCCGCATATGGCGGGCAACCAAGCTTTCCGCCCCAAGCAGGGCCACAACCATCGCTACTAGCCACATCAGCACCGGAAAGACATAGGGGCTGATGTCTTGCCCCAAGACCGTAAAGCCACCCGGTTGCCCCCAAGAGCCCAGCAGAAACAAGCCATCAGCCATTTTCACGACCGAGAAAATCCGCCGCTCTCCCTGCACGGATCTTCCGAGGAATGTATGCGCCTCGGTGGCTGCCAGTTGCTTCAGCGACGCATTTGCTGGCAAGCTGAACGGCGCTGCCGCCAATCCAACCGAAGAGGTTAGCACGGTGCCATCGGCATCAAAGGTCAACAGAACCAAAGGGTCTTTTTCAACCGCAGCCGTCGTATCCGCGTCTTTGGCAGCGGCACCAATTTCACGCAGCGCATGATGCGGCATCGAAATCGCGATAAAGCCCAAGCGCTTGCCATCCAGATCAATAACCGGATGCGTCACGCTCAACACTGAAACACCAGAAACCGCGCCTTTGCTGTTCACCGAAAAAGCAGGAAGCGCCGAGGCCATAACTTTCTTGACCGTAGCGCTTTCCGAAAGGTCGAAATCCTTGTCTTCCGACGAGCAGGTCATCTTGCCAGACAGCGGCACAAACCCCACCAGTGACAGCGCAGGCTCATCTGCCGCCACGCGCTTCATCAATTCCTCACATCGCGCGGCATCGTTGAGGATACCTGCCAAAACCACAGATTTAGACAGTGTGGATGCGATCGTCTGTGCCGCGAGGATCAAGCTGATCTGCGGCGTCGCAACCCGCATGGTTTCATCCATGACCGCCAGATTTGCGCGCTGTTGCGACTGGCTGTTTGCCGACTGCGATTGCACCAGACCCAATAGCCCAAGCGGAAGCATCGCAACCGCCACCATCAAAGCAAGACGCGCGCCCAACCTTTGAAAGAAGGGGGCGCGCGGAGCTGACGTGGCAGCAGAGGGCGTGGACGCAATAGGTTCTGTCATCCGGCAGGAACCGAAGCGCGGCTTAAGACGGCATCGGTTACCGCGTCTATACCCGAGAACATCCCCTCGCCCTCGGCCAGACCCAACAGCTGAGCAAGACGTTTGCGCGCACGGCTGGCGCGGCTTTTCACCGTGCCAGCGGCAACACCCATCATCTCGGCGGCTTCTTCGGTGCTAAAGCCCGATGCACCAACCAAGATCAGAACTTCGCGGTGTTCGTCTGACAATTCATCAAACGCCCGCAAGAAATCGGTAAATGCCATGCGACCATCGTGATCAGGTTTCACGCTCAGGGTTGCTGCATGCGCACCATCTGGATCGGCCACTTCGCGGCGGGTTTTGCGCAAAGAGGAATAGTATGTGTTGCGTAGAATTGTGAACAGCCAAGCCTGCAAATTGCTGCCGCGCTGAAACTTGTCGATGCTCCCCCAAGCCTTCAGAATGGTTTCCTGAACCAGATCGTCCGCCGTCGAGACATTGCGCGTCAGGCTGATCGCAAAGGCCCTCAACGGGCGCAAATGCTCGACAATCTGGTCGCGCGGATCAGTATCAACATTCTTTTCAGGGATCATGGCTGACCCTCTTTAGCAGCGACTTTCTTTTGCGCCTCGGCTACTTTCAACTGATCCAACAGCTGCTTGAAGCGATCCGGCACCTCCTCGACAAGCGCCGACTGGTAGACACGCTTCAGGTTCTCTTCGATCTGCGCTTTGATTTGGTCAGATTGACCTTCTACCTCGGCTTTAGCCATTTCGGCTTTTGACCCCTGATTAGGCATTTTTCACAATTTCCCGTCATACACACGGAACCAAACGTGCAGTCATGCGTTTGGTTCCCAAGAAAATGTATGAGGGAGTAAATAAATGAGCAACGATGCAAGCCCCGATCTTTCGGATATTGTGGCGCTTCATTTGCCGTCGTTGCGCCGCTATGCGCGCGCGTTGACCGGCAATCAGAACAGCGGCGACCAATACGCATTGGCCGCGTTGGAAACTGTTCTGACCGAGCCCGCGCTGATTGGGGAAGCAGCCGATGCGAAAGTGGCCTTGTTCAACGTGTTTCACATGGTCTGGGCCAGCTCCGGCGCACCAGTGGGTCAAGCTGACAACCGCCTGACGGCTGCCGCGCAGGCCCATATGGCTGATCTGACGCCCAACAGCCGCGAAGCGTTGCTGCTGCATTTTGTCGAGGGTTTCACGCTTGGCCAGATCGCCGCGATCATGCAGATCGACGAGGAAGAGGCCCAAGGCTTGATCACGCTTGCGCTGCGCGAGATGACGAGCACCGTCAGCGGTCGTGTCATGGTGATTGAAGATGAAGCCATCATCGCCATGGACATCATCGCCATTGTCGAGGCGATGGGCCATCAGATCACCGGCGTCGCTCGCACCCGCAAAGAAGCCGTGGCGCTGGCCAAGGCCGATATGCCCGATTTGATTCTGGCAGATATCCATTTGGCTGACAGCTCGTCTGGCATTGATGCAGTCAATGATATTCTGGGCGGCTTTGATCAGATCCCCGTCATTTTCATCACCGCTTTCCCCGAGCGGTTGCTGACGGGCGAGCGTCCTGAACCTGCTTTCCTGATCAACAAGCCATATACGGAAGAGCAGGTGCGCTCGTCGGTCAGTCAAGCGATGTTCTTTGCCTCGACCGAAACGCTGATGGATGCGCAGTAAAGCGCTACGTAGCAACGTCTGGCACCGCAAAGGCCGTGGGGCGGTTTGACCGCCCCCGATTTGCTGTTTCCTTTTGCCCTGCTTTGCCCTATAGGCCGCAGGTACATGCGTGTGAGCCCGCTTTTAGGCAGAATCATCCTTTCACTCCTGAAGGGGCCTTTGGGCTTTTGCGCGACAAAATTTAGTTGACCCCAAGGATACCATACCGATGGCAAACACTGCCCAGTCCAAAAAGCGCGCACGTCAGGCCGACGCTCGCCAAGACATCAACAAAGCCCGCCGCTCGCGCATCCGCACCTTCCTGCGCAAAGTTGAAGAAGCCTTGGCTTCCGGCAATCAAGATGCAGCCGCTTTGGCTCTGAAGAACGCGCAGCCGGAACTGGCACGCGGCGTTTCCAAGGGCGTTATGCACAAGAACACCGTCTCGCGCAAAATCTCGCGTCTGGCCTCGCGCGTCAAAGCATTGGCAACCCCGGCAGCCTAAGGCTTTCCGGCGCAAGTCTGGATTCTCCAGATTCGTATTCTATGAGGGCGCGCGCCGAAAGGCCGCGCCCTCATGCATTTGCGCACAGATCCCCGGCGGTCAGCCCACCGCAGAATCGGTCATCAGCGCTGTCGTACTTTGCCAAAACGCAAGCAAATTGCATCTGACGTAGCGTCATTTTCGGTGCTTACGGCCCACAGAGTGGCCAATTTGCACGGGCCGGGGGATTCGCGTGATCAAACTTCTGTCAAGCAACAAGATCGGTTGCAGCGACCTGCGACGGCTTGCTAACTTGCCCAAGCGATTCACTTCGTCTGGGGGACATGACGGCACAAAAGCAGAGAAAATCAGGGGCCACGCTGCCAAGCCACGCCTAAAACAACCTGAAATTATCCTTTTGTGTCTGAATGTTAGACTGCTTGAGCCTCAATTTGGCCAACAGCGACATAGAACACCGTGGCTGGTTTGTCCGGCAGCGGCTGTTAGAATTTTGTCCCCGCCACCGGGCCGGGCAACTTGGTATGGACGGTGTTTTACCGACCCGTGCCAAGTGGTTTTCGGTGGCAGTCAGTTGCAAGTGAACCGCGTGGGAACGTGGGACAACTAGAAAGCGCCATCGGTTTTCCGAAAAGGCGCTTGGGGAAGACAAGACAATGACGAATGAGGCCTGGGGCAGGGTATGCGAGACGCTGGCAAAGCGGATCGGCATTAACAATTACAAAAGCTGGATCGAGCCTTTGCGCTTCGCCGGGCTGAGCGATGGTATCGCGCGCTTTGAAGTGCCAACGACGTTTTTCGGCGACTGGGTGTCGCGCAATTATTCCGACCATATCCTTGGCCTGCTGAACGCCGACGGCCATGCCGCTGGTCGCGCTGAATTTGTGGTTCCCGCACAAACTGCAGCGAACCCGCAACCAACCCACGCGCCGATCGCTGCTGACAAGCCCGCCCGTGCAGCCAAGCCTGCCCGCAACCGCTCTGACGAAGATTTGCCGGGTGCGACGCTGGATGCCCGCTTTACCTTTGACAGCTTTGTAGTTGGCAAGCCCAATGAGCTTGCCCATGCCGCCGCGCGCCGTGTCGCCGAAGGTGGTCCGGTCAGCTTTAACCCGTTGTTTCTGTATGGCGGCGTTGGTTTGGGCAAAACCCACCTGATGCACGCGATTGCCCACGAACTTCAGGCCCGCCAGCCGCAGTTGCGCGTGCTATATCTCTCTGCCGAGCAATTCATGTATCGCTTCGTCCAAGCCCTGCGCGACAAACAGATCATGGATTTCAAAGAATTGTTCCGCTCGGTCGATGTGTTGATGGTGGATGATGTGCAATTCATCGCAGGGAAAGACAGCACCCAAGAAGAATTCTTCCATACGTTCAATGCCTTGATTGATCAAAACAAGCAGATCGTTATTTCCGCAGACCGTGCGCCGGGCGAGATCAAGGATCTGGAAGACCGTATCAAGTCCCGGATGCAATGCGGCCTTGTCGTCGACCTGCACCCCACAGACTATGAATTGCGCCTTGGGATCCTGCAACAAAAGGCCGAGTATTATCGCCAGCAATACAAAGGCTTGGCGATCAGCACCGGGGTTTTGGAGTTTCTTGCACATCGCATCACCACCAATGTCCGTGTGCTGGAAGGCGCTTTGACTCGCCTCTTCGCGTTCGCCAGCCTTGTGGGCCGCGAAATCACGCTGGAACTGGCGCAAGATTGCCTTGCCGACATCCTGCGCGCGTCCGATCGCAAGCTGACGATCGAAGAAATCCAGCGCAAGGTGGCCGAGCATTACAACATCCGCCTGTCCGATATGATCGGCCCGAAACGCCTGCGCAACATCGCGCGGCCCCGGCAAGTAGCGATGTATTTCGCCAAGCAACTGACCTCGCGCAGCCTGCCCGAGATTGGGCGCCGCTTTGGCGGCCGCGATCACACCACGATCATGCACGGCGTTCGCAAGATTGAAGAACTTATGACCACCGATTCGCAGCTTTCCGACGATCTGCAGTTGCTGCGGCGTCAGTTGCAGGCTTGAAGCGCGCCGGGCGGGCTTGACCTGCCCAGCATTCGCCCTCAAAGTCCCGAAAATGCTTGTGAACCGGCGAAAACCGGGTAGTTTTGGCGTCCCTGCAAAGGGGTGCCGCCAAGGGGAATGACATGAAGATCAGCATCGAACGCGCAACTCTGCTCAAGGCGCTGGCGCAGGCGCAATCGGTGGTGGAGCGCCGAAATACCATTCCGATCCTTGCCAACGTGCTGATCGAGGCCGAAGGCAACACCGTCTCCTTCCGCGCCACCGATCTGGATATCGAAGTGGTCGACCGCGCCCCTGCCATGGTGGAACGCGCCGGGGCAACCACGGTTTCCGCCGTGATGCTGCACGAGATCATCCGCAAACTACCCGATGGCGCGCTGGTTGCGTTGACCGAGGATGCAGCCACGGGCCGTCTGACGATTGCGGCGGGGAAATCGACATTCAGCCTTGCCACACTGCCGCGCGAAGATTTCCCGGTTATGGCAACTTCGGAATACTCGTCAAACTTCGCAGCCCCCGCCCCAGTGCTCCGCCGCCTGTTCGACAAGGCGAAATTTGCGATCTCGACCGAGGAAACCCGCTACTACCTGAACGGCGTCTATATGCATGTTTCGACCGGCGATGTCGGCGCGGTACTTCGCTGCGTCGCCACCGATGGCCACCGCCTCGCGCGCATTGACGCCCCCCTGCCCGAAGGCGCGCAGGGCATGCCCGGCGTGATCGTGCCGCGCAAGACTGTGAATGAATTGAAGAAACTGCTTGATGACGATTCCGCTGAAATTGCGGTGTCGGTTTCGGAAACCAAAGTGCGCTTTGCCACACCTTTGATCACCCTGACCTCGAAAGTCATCGACGGCACTTTTCCCGACTACACCCGCGTCATCCCCACCGGCAACACCCGCCGTCTGGAAGTCGATGCCACCGAATTCGCCAAAGCGGTGGACCGCGTGGCAACCGTCTCATCTGAACGCTCGCGCGCGGTAAAGCTCAGCTTGGACGAAGATCGCCTGATCCTGTCGGTCAACGCCCCCGATTCCGGTGCCGCCGAAGAAGAACTTGCCGTGGCTTACGGCGATGAGCGGTTGGAGATTGGCTTCAACGCCAAATACCTGCTGGAAATCGCGTCGCAGGTCGACCGTGAAAATGCCGTGTTCCTGTTCAACTCGTCAGGCGATCCAACGCTGATGCGCGAGGGCAATGACATGTCGGCGGTCTATGTCGTCATGCCGATGCGGGTTTGACAAACGGCTGGGGCTAGTTCGCCGCTCCGCAGTTTCTTCGCTCCTTCGGGGAAACTTCTCCGCTTCCCCAGAGTATTGAGGCCAATGTGAAAGGGATGAGCGTGAGCGGGCTGGCCATCACCACGCTAACCCTCTCGCATTTTCGCAGCCACAAGGCGGCGCGGCTGGTATTTGATGGCCGTCCGGTGGCGATTGTCGGCCCCAATGGTGCGGGCAAAACCAACATCCTTGAAGCCGTATCGCTGCTGTCACCAGGTCGCGGCTTGCGGCGTGCGGCGGCAGAGGACATCGCCCGCAAACCCGAGGCTTTGGGCTGGAAAATCAGCGCCGATCTCCGCGGGTTCGGCGCCGATCATCAGGTGGAAACCTGGGCAGAGCCGAGCGAAAGCCGCGCTGTCCGCATCGACGGCAAACTGGCAACGCAAACCGCGCTGGGTCGCATCGCACGCGTGCTGTGGTTGGTTCCCGCGATGGACCGGCTGTGGATCGAGGCTGCCGAGGGGCGCCGCCGGTTTCTGGATCGTATGACCCTCTCATTCTCCCCTGATCATGCCGAGGCGGTGTTGGCCTATGAGAAGGCCATGCGCGACCGCAACCGCCTGCTGAAAGATCAGATCAGCGATGCGCATTGGTATGGCGCTTTGGAATCCCAAATGGCGAGCGCTGGCGCCCAGATCACCGCAAATCGCCAAGCCGCTTTGGCACGCTTGCAGACAGCGCAGCAAGACGCCGAAACCGCCTTTCCCCGCGCCGATCTGACCTTGACGGGCGAGGATGCAGTCGACCTTGCCGCAGCGCTCGCCGAGAGCCGTCGCCGCGATATGGCGGCAGGGCGTAGCCTGATCGGCCCGCACCGCGCCGATATGCAGGCGATTTTTGCCGCCAAAGCCACCCCCGCCGAACAGTGCTCCACCGGCGAGCAAAAGGCCCTTCTGATCAGCCTGATCCTTGCCAATGCCCGCGCCCTTTCAGCCGACTTTGGCTCAGCCCCGATCCTACTGCTGGATGAGGTCGCCGCCCATCTCGACACCGCCCGCCGCGCCGCCCTTTATGATGAGATCTGCGCCTTGGGCGCACAGGCGCTGATGACCGGCACCGAAGCCACGCTGTTCGACAGCCTTGGCCCGCGCGCGCAAACGCTGCATATCAGCGAAACCAATGGCACATCGCAGGTCAGCACATGATCGAGATCATCCCCGAATGGGCCCTGACGCCCGATGACGAAGCCCAGATCGCCCAACTGATCACCCTTTGCTTTGGCGATGATTTCGACAACCGCAGCTATCACCGCCACCGCCCGCATCTGCGCGTGATCCTGCGCGACCAAGGCCAGATCATCGGCCATATCGCCTTGCTGCTCCGCCCCGTCCGCCTTGGCACCAGGCTGACCGAAACCACTGGTCTTGCCGAGGTCTGCAGCCACCCCGACCATCGCGGCACAGGTATCGCTGGCCGCCTGCTGCAAACTGCCATCCGCCACGCCCGCACAGCCCAAACCGAATATATCATCCTGTTCGGCACCGCGCCCCTGTATGCAGGCCATGGCTTTACCCGGCAAACCAACATCCTGACCTTTGTCGATCTTGCGCAAAACCGCACCACGGCGATCATATCGGAACCCGCTGAAACCCTGATGGTGCTGCCGCTGCGCGGTCAGATCTGGCCCGACAACGCCCCGCTGGACATGCTCGGCCCGCTGTTCTAGGCAAGCCGAAGGGAGAGCCAACATGACCATAACGCTTAGCCAGTTGATGTTTTACGCTTGGGGCATGGCCCTGCTTTGGGTGATCCCCGGCCCGGTCTGGGTGGCACTGACCGCCCGCGCGCTTTCGGGCGGCATGGCAAGCGCCTGGCCCTTGGCAATAGGCGTGGCGATGGGCGATCTGATCTGGCCGCTGGCCGCGATCTTTGGCCTGTCGTGGATCTTGTCAGTCTATGGCGATTTCCTGCACATGCTGCGCTGGCTCGCGGCGGTGGTCTTTGTGATCATGGGGATTTTGCTGATCCGCAAACCGGCAGTAGCCCCCACCACCGACGGGCGCATGACGAAACCCGGCATGTGGGCGGGCTTTGCGGTTGGCGTGGCAGCGGTGATCGGCAATCCTAAAGCCATTTTGTTTTACATGGGCATGCTGCCGGGTTTCTTCGATCTTTCCCGCGTCAAAGCCCCGGATATCGCCGCCATCCTGCTGGTGTCTGCCGCCGTGCCGATGCTGGGCAACCTTGGTCTTGCGCTGTTTCTTGACCGTGCGCGCCAACTGCTTTCCAGCCCCAAAAGTATCCGCAGGCTGAACCTTGGTTCGGGGATTTTGCTGATCGGTGTGGGTATCGTGATTGCGGCGTCAAACCACTAAATATGGGGCGCAAGGCGTGACATTCCCCCCCCGAACCGCTATATTCCGAGGGTAATTCAAGGGGTGAAAACCACATGGCCGAAGAGCCCAAGAAACCGGAATCCTATGGCGCAGATTCCATCAAAATTCTCAAAGGCTTAGAGGCTGTTCGCAAGCGTCCGGGCATGTATATCGGCGATACCGACGATGGCTCGGGCCTGCACCATATGGTGTATGAAGTCGTCGACAACGGCATTGACGAAGCTTTGGCTGGGCATGCCACCGCTGTGACGGTGAAAATTCACGCCGACAACTCGGTTTCGGTGCGTGACAATGGGCGCGGCATCCCGGTTGATATCCATAAGGAAGAGGGAGTGTCGGCGGCCGAGGTCATCATGACTCAGCTGCACGCGGGCGGCAAATTTAACAACACCGACGATTCCGGCAATGCCTATAAGGTCTCGGGCGGCCTGCACGGCGTCGGTGTTTCCGTCGTCAACGCGCTGTCGGAATGGTTGGAGCTGACCGTCTGGCGCAACGACATCGAATACCGTGCCCGCTTCGAGCATGGCGAATGTGTGGTGCATGTGCATGAGATCGGCCCCGCGCCGGGCATGCGTGGCACCGAAGTGCGCTTTCTTGCCTCGGCGAAAACCAACATCCCGGAAGGCACGTTTTCCAATCTGGAATACAGCTTCAAAACGCTTGAACATCGCCTGCGCGAATTGGCCTTCCTGAATTCAGGCGTGCGCATCATCATCGAAGATGAACGCCCTGCAGAGCCTTTGCACACCGAGCTTTACTATGACGGCGGCGTGAAAGAGTTCGTGAAATATATCGACAGATCAAAGACCTCGATCATGGCCGAACCGATCTACATGATTGGCGAACGCAACGGCATCGTGGTTGAAGTCGCGATGTGGTGGAATGACAGCTACAATGAAATGGTGCTGCCGTTTACCAATAACATCCCGCAACGCGACGGCGGCACCCATCTGGCGGGCTTCCGCGGCGCGCTGACCCGCACCATCAACGCCTATGCGCAGTCTTCTGGCATCGCAAAGCGCGAGAAGGTTGATTTCACCGGCGATGACGCGCGCGAGGGTCTTACCTGCGTGCTGTCGGTCAAGGTTCCTGATCCGAAATTCTCCAGCCAGACCAAAGACAAACTGGTGTCGTCCGAGGTGCGTCCGGCGGTCGAAAATATGGTCAACGAAAAACTGGCCGAATGGTTTGAAGAGAATCCGCAGAACGCCAAAGTGATTGTCGGCAAGATCGTCGAGGCCGCGATGGCCCGCGAAGCCGCCCGCAAGGCCCGCGAACTGACCCGACGCAAATCGGCGCTGGATGTATCAAACCTGCCCGGCAAGCTGGCCGATTGTCAGGAGAAAGACGCCTCCAAGGCCGAGTTGTTCCTTGTCGAGGGTGACTCGGCTGGTGGTTCCGCCAAGCAGGGCCGAAGCCGCGCCAACCAGGCCGTGCTGCCCTTGAAAGGCAAGATCCTGAACGTCGAACGCGCCCGGTTTGATCGCATGCTTGCAAGCCAAGAAATCGGCACGCTGATCACCGCGATGGGGACAGGCATTGGCCGCGATGAGTTCAACCTCGCCAAGCTGCGCTACCACAAGATCGTTATCATGACCGACGCTGATGTGGATGGCGCGCATATCCGCACCTTGATCCTGACCTTCTTCTTCCGGCAGATGCCGCAGTTGATCGAGGCAGGCCACCTCTATATCGCGCAACCGCCGCTTTACAAAGTCGCGCGCGGCAAGTCCGAGGTTTACATCAAAGATCAGGCCGCGCTTGAGGATTACTTGGTGACCATGGGCGTCGAAGGCGCGGTTTTGCGGCTGGGCAGCGGCGAAGAACTTGCTGGCGACGACCTGCTGCGGGTGATTGACGGCGCACGGCAATTCCGCCGGGTCTTGGAAAGCTTCCCGACCAACTATCCGCGCGGCATCCTTGAACAAGCCGCCCTCGCTGGCGCGTTTGATGCAGGTGGGCGTGATCTGCAACAGGTCGCCGATACGGTCGCGCATCGGTTGAATCTGATTGCCGCCGAATATGAAAAGGGCTGGACCGGTCGCATCACCCAAGACCAAGGCATCCGCCTCAGCCGCGTGCTGCGTGGCGTGGAAGAGTTGCGCACGTTGGACGGTGCGGTGCTGCGCTCGGGTGAAGCCCGCCGCCTTGCCGCCATCGCCCGCGACACCCGTGATGCCTATCAAGACCAGTCGCGCCTTGCCCGCAAAGACCGCGAGCAGTTGGTGCATGGCCCGATTGATCTGCTGAAAGCCATTCTGGCTGAGGGCGAAAAGGGCCTGACCCTGCAACGCTACAAAGGCTTGGGCGAGATGAATCCCGAGCAGCTTTGGGAAACCACCCTCGACCCTGAAGCCCGCACTTTGCTGCAAGTCAAGGTCGAAGACCTTGCCGAAGCCGATGACATTTTCACCAAACTGATGGGCGATGTGGTCGAACCTCGGCGCGAATTCATCCAAGCCAACGCGCTGAATGTCGAGCACCTCGACGCCTAAGCGGCTTTGCAACGCCACAAAATTCAGCCCCGTGCCGCAAGGCCGGGGCTTTTTCGTTCTGATGATCTTGCAGATTTGGTGACCCCGGCGTGATTCGAACACGCGGCCTACGGTTTAGGAAACCGTCGCTCTATCCGGCTGAGCTACGGAGCCACGGCCCCTACATGCGAAAAATCGCGCCGCGATGCAACTGTCTTGGCACAACTTGCTGGAAGGGAATTAAGGGGGAGTGAAGTTTTGGCCCACCACTCCCCCTCGGGTCCGTCGCGTCTGGAATGAGAGCTTGCAGGACGCGCCGAATATCGCCGGCATCGCTGCCGTTACCGCTAACATAGCCCAGCCCATGCAATGGAACAAGCCTTATATTGCGGTTGGCCAGCGGCGGAATTGGCGATAACAAGGTGTAACCCTTTTTGACAGGCATTTCCCTTGAGCAAACCGCCCTCTCCCGAACCGCGCCGCACCCTTACCCTTCGTGATGTCTCGGAAGCCTCGGGCGTCAGCGAAATGACGGTCAGCCGGGTGTTGCGCAATCGCGGCGATGTGTCAGAAACCACCCGCGAACGGGTGTTAGAGGCTGCGCGCCGCTTGGGCTATGTGCCGAACAAGATCGCCGGGGCTCTGGCCAGTCAGCGCGTCAATCTGGTGGCGGTGATCATCCCGTCGCTGTCAAACATGGTGTTCCCCGAAGTGATGACCGGGATCTCGGACACGCTGGAAGACACCGGGCTGCAACCCGTTGTTGGCGTGACCAATTATTCGCCAGACCGCGAGGAATCCGTCCTGTACGAGATGCTGTCGTGGCGGCCCTCGGGCGTGATTATTGCCGGGCTGGAGCACACCGAAGCCGCACAGGCGATGCTGGCGCAGGCCGGGATTCCGATTGTTGAAATCATGGATATCGACGGCAATCCCGTTGATAGCGCTGTTGGCATTTCGCATCGGCGCGCCGGGCGGCAAATGGCCGAGGCGATCATCGCCGCAGGTTACCGCAACATCGCCTTTCTGGGCACGATGATGCCCTATGATCACCGCGCCCGCAAACGGCTTGAAGGATTTGAAGAAGCGCTGGCCAAGGCTGGCCTTGTGCTGGTTGACCGCGAGTTTTATTCGGGGGGCTCTGCCCTGCTGAAGGGCCGCGAGATGACCGAAGCCGTGTTGACGCGCAGCCCGCAGGTCGATTTTCTGTATTACTCCAACGATATGATCGGTGCTGGTGGTCTTTTGTATTGCCTGCACAAAGGCATCGACGTGCCGGGGCAAATTGGCCTTGCGGGCTTTAACGGCGTCGAATTGCTGGATGGCCTGCCGCGCAAATTGGCGACGATGGATGCCTGTCGCTTGGAAATCGGCCGTGTTGCTGCTGAAATCATCGCAGGCAAGCATCCCAGCGGCCAGATCGGCGGCGAGGTGATCGAGTTGTTTCCGACTCTGCAAAAAGGCGACACGATTCGCGGCTAGCCCCGCAGGCAAAACCGCAAGTTTGGCTCAGGCCAAACGCGCAATTTTCGGCAACATTCGACAATCCACGTGCATCCCTTGCAAAACTGATCCAACTAGGGCTTTGATGCGTATCTCTTGAAACAGCTCAGGAGGTATCATGAACCCGCTTATCCGCTTGGCTGGTTTTACCACGGCACTGGTTGCGATTGTATTCACCATCGCCGCGCCAAAGGCCAAAGCCGCCGACACCGCCCCCAGCTTTACCTTCGCCTCGATAGACGGCGGCACCTACGACACGGCCAAGTGGCGCGGCAAGCCGGTGTTGGTGGTCAACACCGCTTCGATGTGCGGCTACACCCCGCAATATGCAGATTTGCAAGCACTCTCTGACCATTACGGCGACAAGGCCGTGGTGCTGGCGGTGCCGTCGGATGATTTCAGCCAAGAGCTGGGCTCGGATGCCGAGGTGAAAGAGTTTTGCGAGCTGAACTATGCGCTGACCTTGCCGATGACGACGATTGCGCATGTCGCAACGGGCAAGGTTGATCCGTTTTACGCTTGGGTTGCAAAGACCGAGGGCTTTAAGCCCGGTTGGAATTTTAACAAGGTGCTGATCGGGCCGGATGGCCGTTTTGTCAAAGCCTGGGGTTCAAACGCCAAACCGATGGGCGCGATCAAGGATAAGATTGACGCGGTTTTGGCTGCGGGCAAGTCTTAAGGTAAGCCCGTAAGGCATTGAGGCTCTGAAAAGCTAAAACCTGTCGACGCGCGGACGCTAAAGCTTTGCAGCCAAACGCGCGCCTTGATCAATCGCCCGTTTGGCGTCCAATTCCGCCGCCACATCCGCCCCACCGATGACATGAGCTGCGATTCCGGCCTCTGCCAGCTGATCGGCCAAGGTGCGCTCAGGCACCTGACCGGCACAAAGGATCACCTGATCGACCGGCAGCAGTTCCTCGACGCCGTCTCTGGAAATCCGCAGGCCGCCAGCCTCGATCCCCAGATAGCTGACACCGCCCCACATCTTGACGCCTTTCATCTGCAGGGCTGCCCGATGGATCCATCCGGTGGTTTTCCCCAAACCGCGGCCCGGCTTTTCAGCCTTTCTTTGCAGCAACCAAACCTGCCGCGCGGGCGCATCGGGTGCCGGTTCGGCAAGCCCCCCCGGCGTCAGGCTGGGATCTCCGACCCCCCATTCGCGCCGCCATTCTTCGGGGTGCTGGGTGGTGGAGTGACCGCCCGCGACCAGAAACTCGGCAACATCAAAGCCGATACCCCCTGCCCCGATCACCGCCACTTTCGCGCCGATCTTGGCTCCGCGCAGGGTTTCTATATAGGAAAGTCCACGCTCTTGACCCTTGATACCGGGATCGCGCGGTGCGACGCCGGTGGCGATGATAACCTCGTCAAAGGCGCGCAGATCCTCGACACCCGCTGCGTGGCCCAGCCGGGTTTCGATGCCTGCGGCGGAGACACTGGCGGCAAGCCAACTGACCAGTCCGTTGAACTCCTCTTTCCCCGGCACCAGTCGCGCAAGGTTCAGCTGGCCGCCAAGCTGGCTGGAGCGGTCAAACAGCGTCACCCGATGACCGCGTTTTGCCGTGACGAGGGCGGCCATCATGCCAGCCGGACCGGCACCAACCACGGCGACCGACTTTGACACGGGGGCCGCGTCATAGGTCAGCACGGTTTCATGGCAGGCGCGGGGATTGACGAGGCACGAGGTCAGCTTGCCCGAGAATGTGTGATCCAGACAGGCCTGATTGCAGGCGATGCAGGGCGCGATCTGATCGGCGCGGCCCGCCGCCGCTTTGGCTACGAAATCAGGGTCCGCAAGGAAGGGTCGCGCCATGGAGATCATGTCGGCGGTGCCGGATGCCAGCAATGTTTCAGCCATTTCGGGGGTGTTGATGCGGTTAGAGGTGATCACCGGGATCGACACTTCGGCGCGCAACCGGGCGGTCAGATGCGCGAAGGCGGCACGGGGCACTGAGGTCGCGATGGTCGGCACGCGGGCTTCGTGCCAGCCGATGCCGGTGTTCAGGATGCTGGCCCCGGCGGTCTGAATGGCGCGGGCCAGCTGGGCGACCTCGTCCCAACTGGAGCCGTTGGGGATCAGGTCGATCAGGCTGATGCGGTAGATCAGGATGAAATCAGCGCCAACGGCGGCACGGACGCGGGACACCACCTCGACCGGCAGGCGCATGCGGTTTTCATAGGTCCCGCCCCAGCGATCTGTGCGGTGATTGGTGTGCGAGACGAGGAATTGGTTGAGGAAGTAGCCCTCTGATCCCATCACCTCGACCCCGTCATACCCGGCCTCGCGGGCGCGGATGGCGGCGGTGGTGATGTCAGCGATTTGCTTTTCGATGCCCGCTTCATCCAATTCGCGGGGCGGAAACGGCGAGATTGGCGATTTGACGGCAGAGGCCGACACGCAGTCTTTGGAATAGGCGTAGCGGCCTGCGTGCAGGATCTGCATGGCGATCAGCCCGCCGGATTGGTGCACGCGGTCGGTGACGATGCGGTGGTTTGCAATGTCTTGCGCGCTGAACAGGCCAGCGGCACCGGGGAAAACCCCGCCTTCTGGATTGGGGGCCATGCCGCCCGTGACCATCAGACCGACACCGCCGCGCGCGCGGGTGGCGTAAAATTCGGCGACGCGGTTCCAGTCGCCGGTTTCCTCTAACCCGGTGTGCATTGACCCCATCAGCACGCGATTTTTCAGGGTGACATGGCCCAGATCAAGCGGGGTAAACAGGTTTGGATAGGGCATTGTGGTTCTCCGGGTTGGGTGCAGGATGCCCCGGATTGCCGGGCCTGTCATGCAAAACGCGGCGTCACGCGCAGGAGAAGGCGGGCGGCTGCGGTGTTCCCTTAATCTGTCCCCGCGGGGACAGAGTTGTGGATGCGGTATCTGTCCCAGCGGGGACAGACTTGTGGTGGTTGTGGGCAGATCCACTACATATAGAGGGAACAGAGACGCGGGCCATCAGTGCATCGGGGCAATTGCTGCGCAGCAATAGGGCGAAATTGCTGCAGTTATGCTGCGCAGCAATTGTTTAGTATCAATGTCTTACAAAGAGGGGCGCGACAGAAGTTTTTTCAGATTTTCAGGCAGGCTGCATGTGCCATCCCTGCGTGCGGTTTACATCGCGGATTCAAGGCAATGCCGCCGAAATGCCCGCTTGAGCATATCCAGCTCGGCCCGCAACAGGTCGATTTCGGCGCGCAGATCATCTTCCATGGCGACGCCGGTGATGATGGTGAAATGCGCCAGCGTCTCGCCGGTGCTGCGGTTGCGGATCAGGAAGGTCTGCACGCCTTCGCTGAGCGCATCTACCGGGATCGCCACTTGCACCGCAAAATCGTTGGGGCGGTCCGGGATCGCCACGACCTTTACCCCATCAATGGCCTTTTCAAGGTGCATCACATCCAACACAGGCAAAGCGGCGGGGCCGGTCAGCACGCCTTCCCAGACGCCAGCGCGGATGCGGGTTTTGGTGAGTGTGGTTTCAGGCATCACAACCTCAGAGTTCGGCGCGCGGACGGCGCGAGAAAGTCACATCGCGCAGGATGATCTGGTTCATTTCGGGGCCTTCAAAGATCAGGTCAACCCACAGTTTTTCGACCCGCTTTTCATTGATCTTGGAATAGGCGAGGTCAAATTCGACCATCACCTCTTCTTCATTCAGCGGCAGTTCGCGGACGATCTGTTCGATGTTCGGACCGTGTTTGATGTTCAGCCGGGCAAAGATTTCCAGCGGCTTTTCCATCTCGACGATCACATCCATGCGGATCACATGCTGTTGTTTCAGGCCACGCGCCGCGTCTTCGGGCAGATCGACCACCAGCGACAAGAACGAGCCGTCAAAGCGGAACACATCCATGCGAAAGCCGAACGGAGCGATGTCAGCCTCGCGCGTGTTGCGGATCTGGCGCACGGTGAGTTCCGAGCGGCGGCAATCGTGAAACACTGTGGCGCCTTCATAAATCGGCGCTTTGCCGGGGACCGAGGCAAAACCGGGCACCGGGATCGTGCCTTTCCACAGCTCTGGCCGCCACGCCCAATCGGTGCCAAGTGGTTTGCGGATGATGTTGGAGCCGATCACAGGCAGGGCAAGGCGATGCTCGGCCTCGTGGATCACGCGGTCAAGATTACGGCGCAACGCGCGTGCGCGTGCGCGCATGCCGCGCAAGCCATCAAGATCGGTGCCGGGTGCTGCATCGGCAGCCTCGCCCCAACGGCGCAAGCTGCGCCTGTGCAGCAGCCGATCTAGTAATCCTGACATTTGCCCCGCCATGAAGCCTTCCTGAATGTTCTGTGATGCTGCTGCCGCGCCCAACGCCTTTCGTGCGCATTGTTGAGCCTATGGAAACTATGCTGTTATTGCTGCAAAAATCTTAATACTCCACCCCAAAGACAAGCGATTGGCCAGAACTGCCGAGAAGTTCGTCGAGATTCTGGTCAGGCCGGGGCTTTGTTGGCGGCGCGCAAGGCGTCCAACGCCTGATCCAGCACCCGGCGTCCCTCTGCCGGATCCAGTGGCAGAGCGTCGGTGCCAGTGGCAGAGACCGTGACAAGCCGGGCTTTGACGCCGATCACCGCGCGCCAATACTCGCCCGCGCTGCGGTCTTGCAGATGCAACAGGAACGCATCCCCCGCGCCCAAAGCTGATATAAGGCGCACATCGGCGGCACGGCCCGAGCGTGACAGCGTGGCGCGGCCCTGCGACGAAGCAAAATAGGCGGCAAGTGCCGGGCCACCTGCGGTCATCACCCCCGCAGAGCCACTTTGCCCGATCGAGACCGTGATCAGCGCCGGGGTGGCTTTCATCGCATCCGTGCAGCGGCCCATCAGGATCACCGCGGTGTCTTTGCTTTCGCGGCTGGCCTTGCCATCAATGCAATAGCCGGGCGGCACACCGATCTGCAACGCACCTCCTAAAACCGGGGCGGCACGCGATGACGTGAAACCGCCGCCGACCTGACAGCTGCACAGCACAAGCAGGGCAAGCAGGGTGACAGCGCGGTGCAAGGGGGATGGCATGGGGGGCTCCGATCTGGCGGGTTGCGCAAGCGATAAAGCCGGGGGCGCTTTGACACAAGGCGGATATGTGGCTAGCACGAAAGCATGGCACCGGGAGTTTGGGATGAGCAGTATTCGTGACATTGCTGCGCGGGCCGGGGCCTCGGTGGCGACGGTGTCGCGGGTGATCAATCACAGCGGCTATGTGGCGGCGGCTACCCGCGCCCGCGTCGAGCGCGCGATTGCCGAGTTGGACTATACGCCCAATGCCGGTGCGCGGCGGATGCGCAGTGGCGCAAGCTGGATGGTCGGGGTGGTGCTGCCCGCGCTGGATGTGCCGTTTTTTGGCATCATGGCGCATGTATTGGAGCGCGAGCTGTTCCGGCGCGGCTATCAGGCGCTGATCTGCTGCACCGATGAAAGTGCGGATCAAGAGGCGCGGTATATCTCGATGCTGTTGTCACAGCAGGTCGATGGCGTGCTGGCGGCGAGTGTTTTGGAAGATAGCAGGCAATATCAGCGCCTTGTGGATGCAGGCGTGCCGATTGTCGGGCTGGATCGTGGCTTTCCGGGGCTGGCTGCGGTCAGCGTTGCGGTGGATCATCACGCAGGCGGGCGGATGATGGCCGAGCATCTTTTGGCATTGGGGCATCGGCGGTTTGCGGTGATTGGCGCGCCGCGGCACAGCCCTCCGGTGCAGGCGCGGGTGCTGGGGGTGGAGAAGCGTCTGGCCGAGGCCGGGTTGGCGGCGCGCGTCGCCTTGGGGGATGCGCATGATTTCGATGCGTGCCGGGTTTTGGCAGCGCAGGTGATGACCAAGGGGCTGACGGCAGTGATTGGAACCACCGATATTGCCGCGATTGCGGCGGTGCATGCGGCGATCGGGATGGGGCTTTCGGTGCCGGGGGATGTATCGGTGATCGGCTTTGATGACTTGCCAGAGGCGCGCTATGTGCTGCCTGCCTTGACCACCGTGGCGCAGCCGCTGCGCGAGATCGGGGTGCAGGCGGTTGCGCAGTTGTGCGGCTTGATCGCGGGGCAAGCTGTGCCGATGGAAGCCTTGCCATTGCGGTTGGTGCTGCGCGATACCACCGGGCCAGTTGCTGAGGGGCCAGTTGCCGGATAGGCCGCGCAGGGGGATTCATACCCCCGGCCCCCCGTGGGATATTTGCGCACAGAGGATAAAAATTTTCAGATACGTTTTAAAGGTTCAGAACGGCCAGCGGTGGGATGCCATCCGTCGCCGTCGCACCTTTCAATGAGGCTGCGGCGGCTTTGTGACCGAGGCGGAGCGCTTGGGCCGGGCCTTGGCCTTGGTGGATTGCGTAGATGGCACCGGCGCAAAAGGCATCGCCGGCACCGACTGGGCTGAGAATTTCGGCAGGATCGACAGGATCGGGGCTGGACCAGAGCGCAGCATCTTCCAGCCAAAGCGCAAGGGTGCCGGTGTGCAGGATCACGGTCTTCGCACCTGCGGCTTGCAGCGCAGTTGCGGCTTCCAGCAAGCGGGCGCGGTCGTCGGGGGCGATATCGGCGCGGTTGGTGGCGCGGGCGGCCTCGATTTCGTTCAGAAACAGGTAATCTGCGTGCGGTAACGTGGCTTTGACGGTGGCCGCAAAATCGGCATTGGCGGCGGACACAAGATCGACGCAGGTGATCATGCCTGCGGCGCGGGCACGCGACAGAAGGCGTGCGGCGGGGGTTTCTCCGTCAGGTTCGACGGCATCAAGCGTGGCAAGCAGGTTCGGATAGCCGAGGTAAAAGATCTTGGCGTTTTCGGCGGCGATGGCCTCGACCGGGATATCAGATTCCGCGAGGGCGTCATTGGCACCGGGATGGTAAAAGAAGGTGCGGCTGTCACCGGGGACGTTCATGACTTGGGTGTGGGCGGTCGGGTGGGTGGCGGTTTGTTTCAGCCAGCGCGTGTCGACCTTGGCCGCTTTGCAGGCCGCAAGGCAGAGGTCAGCGTGCGTGTCCGTGCCGATCAGACCCACCGCGTAAAGCGGCAGGCCCGTTTGAAAAGCGGCGAGGTCGAGGATGACATTGGCTGCACCGCCGCCGACGCCTGTGGCCTCGTGGCGGATGCGGACAAGTTCGCTTTTCTGCGGCCACGCGTCGATGCTGTGGACGATATCAACGATCCAGTTTCCGGCGCAGGCGATGCCTTGTCTTGGCGCAAGCGTCGTCATGCGTAATCCACGGCGACGGTGCGGTTTTCGCGGCCTGCGGTCAGGGCTGCGGTCAGCACGGCGTGATGCGCTGCAGCCTCGGACGGATGGGCGCAGGGGAAGCCCGCAGCATCGCCGCCTGCAAGTTCGTCGATATAGGCGGCCCACATTTGCTGAATGGCATCGGTGAAGCCAAACTCGAAGATGCCGCCCGTGAGGCCGGGAAAAAGCGGGGTGTAGCCGAGGTCTTCGGTTTGCCAGGTTTGGTTGCCGCCGTTCTTGTAGTGCATGAACTGCCATTGGCGCGGCGATTTGGTGGTGAAAAACGCAGAGCCCTTCATGCCAAGCACGCGCAGCGACCACGTGTTGGCCTCGCCCGGGGCTATGCGCCAAGTCTTTAGCACCATTGGGAAATTGCCGTAATCGGTGGGGACGCGCGCGGTGATGGTGGCGTTATCCCATGTCTCGCAGGGGACCAGATTGCCTTTGCCGTCAGGACGCTGGGAGACTCGTTTGACAAGGCTGGCTTGCACTGTATCGGGACGCCAGCCGAGGCGAAGGGGGACGTGCAGAACATGCATCCCGAGATCGCCCATGCAGCCGTACTCGCCGTTGACGGCTTGCATGCGCTTCCAGTTGATCACCTTGTCGGGGTTGATGTCGGACGAATGGAGGAAGCTGGCCTCGACTTCGAGGATCTCGCCGACCGCGCCCGAGTTCACAAAGTCGATGACCTTTTGCGCGCCGGGGTAGAATGGCATCTCGGACGAGCAGCGCACAATGAGGTCGGGATGCGCTGCGACGGCGGCCATGATCGCGCGGTTCTGGGCGGCATCCATGCCGAAAGGCTTTTCACCAAACAGGTGTTTTCCGGCGGCCAGAATATCGGGATACATCTGTGCGTGCAGCACATGCGGCACGGCGCAGTAAACTGCGTCAACCTCTGGGTTGGCCAGTAGGGCGTGGTAGTCGGTGGTGGTCTGGATCGCGCCCAGATGGGTGGCGAACCAATCCATCAAGGCGGGGTTGGTGTCGCAGACCGCGACGATGCGCGGTTTGGCTTTGGGATTGGTAAGGTGTAGCCAACGCGCGGCGGCGGAGGCGAATTCGCGGCCCATCAAGCCGCAACCAATGATACCGAAGCGGATTTCCTGCATGGGTCAGGCCAGATGCTTGGCGGCGTCGGCGGCGGTGGCTTTGTCATGCACAATCGCCATCAAAGCACGGGTCATGCCGCCGGGGTTGGCGTGTTGCACGACATTGCGGCCATAGACGATGCCGCGCGCGCCTTGCTGCATCAGCTGATGCGTGCGCGACAGAATTTCGGCGTCGGACACGCGACCGCCGCCACGCACCAGAACCGGCACGCCTTGGGCGATTTCGATGACGCGGTGATATTCGGAGACATCGGTGCAGGGGTCAGCCTTGATGATGTCAGCGCCAAGTTCGGCGGCTTGGCGGACCAGCGGCAGGATTTTGGTGATGTCGCCATCGACCATATAGCCGCCCTTGGAATTGTCTTGCATCACGAGGGGTTCGACCATCAGGGGCATGCCCATGATCTCACATTCGCGCTTCAGGGCGTTCACGTTGCGGACGCAATCGCGGTAAAGGTCGGGCTGGTTGGGCAGCAG
Source organism: Cypionkella aquatica (assembly GCF_030161095.1). GTDB lineage: Bacteria > Pseudomonadota > Alphaproteobacteria > Rhodobacterales > Rhodobacteraceae > Cypionkella > Cypionkella aquatica. The sequence continues at coordinate 54,895 of NZ_BSPP01000002.1, read as the reverse complement.
CAGCAGGTTGACGACAATGCAGGCGGCGTCGAGGACGAGACCCTGTTGAACCGGGCGGTCGATGACTTCGGAATACAGGCTGCGCGGCAAGGGAGTGCCGTAGACGTTCGCAATGTCGGTGCGCAAAACCAGCGCGGGGCGGTTCTTGCCGGGGATGGCCTGCAGGATTTTCGCGGTGCCGGGGGGAAGTTGGATCGCATCGGGGGCGGCGGCGGCAACGGTCTGGATGGATTTGGTCATGTTTTCAATGCCGCCAAGGAACGAGGCTTCGTTAAACATGCCGTGGTCGATCGCCACGTCAAAGCAGTTGCCCGAAGGCGCGAACAGGCGGTTGAGGCGGGCGGCTTTCATGGTGCAATCCTTCGTATGGAAACGTTTTCACAATCGGTATCGAGCGCTGGTGGATCTGTCAATCTCTGCCTGAATTATCAGCGGAAAACGAACGAGGATTGGGTTTACCGCTGGTGTGGCGATGGTCTAGCCTTGGGTGGCAAGAAGGAGACGTAGCATGGACTCGAACCAGTATCTTGATGCAGAGCAGGCGCGGTTTGTGCAGGAATTGCTTGCGTTTGTGCGGATACCCTCGGTTTCGGCCAAGCCTGAGAATATCCCTGATGTGGTCAGGGCTGCGGACTGGGTGGCGGCACGGTTGACGGCGGCGGGAGTGGAGGGTGCGGAGGTGCTGCCCACGGACGGGCATCCGGTGGTCTGCGGCCATTGGCTTCATGCCGGCGCGGACAAGCCGACGGTGCTGATTTACGGGCATTTTGACGTACAACCCGCCGAGCCATTTGATCTGTGGGACAGCCCGCCGTTTGAACCTGAGATCCGGGATGGTCGGGTTTGGGGGCGCGGGGCTTCGGATGACAAGGGCGGCATGTTGGTGCCGATTCTGGCGGTGGAATCGCTGCTGAAAACCACGGGCCGACTGCCGGTGAATGTGAAGTTTTTCTTTGAGGGGCAGGAAGAGATCGGCTCGCCTGATCTGCCGCCATTTGTCGCCGCCAATGTCGATCGGCTGACGGCGGATATGATTTTCTCGGCGGATGGGCTGCAATATGCGCCAGATCAGCCGCAGATTGTCGAGGCGTTGAAAGGGCTGGTGAAGGCGGAAATCGTGGTGCGGGGGCCGCGGTCGGATCAACACTCGGGCCTGCATGGTGGCGGGATTGCCAATCCGGCGATGGCTTTGGCGCATCTGCTGGCTTCGATGAAATCGGCGGATGGGTTGGTGACGGTCGAAGGGTTTTATGACGATGTGATTGATCTGGGCCTCGATGACCGCGCGGCCATCGCGCGGATACCCTATGATGAGGTCAGTTATCTTGCGGAAACGGGTGCGGTGTCGGTGTTTGGCGAGCTGGGCTATTCAACGCGGGAACGGCTGTGGGCGCGGCCGACGCTGGATGTGAACGGGCTGACGAGTGGCTGGCAGGGAATTGGGTCGAAAACCGTTTTGCCAGCAGAGGCGCGGGCCAAGATCACGTGTCGATTGGTGGCGGCGCAAGATCCGGCGGCGGTCTTGGCGGCTTTGGCTGCGCATGTGCAGGCGCATTGCCCGGCGGGGGTGACGGCAGAGTTGCTGCCGGGGCAAGGCGGGGCGGGTCCGTTTCTGGTGCCATCGGGGCATAATGCCACCGGAGTCGCGGCGCAGGTGTTGGAGGAGGTGTATGGCAAACGGCCTTACCGGACACGATTGGGTGGGTCGATCCCGGTGATGACGACCTTGCTGGACGTGTTGGGCGTTCATGCTGTGATGTTCGGGTTTTCGCATGATGACGAGAACCTGCACGCGCCGAATGAGTTCTTTCGGCTGGAGGCTTTTCGCCTCGGCCAGACAGCGTATGTGCGGCTGTTGCAACGGCTGGGCGGCTGAGGGCCGAAGCTGTCGTCGCAGGCGAAGGATTTGCGGCAAATGTCTTTGGCGCCAGCTTAGACGCGGTGCATCAGGCGGGGCGGCCCAATCAGCGGTGGAGCGTGCAAATCAGGAAAATGCTGTGCGGGGCCGTGGTATAGACGACGAAGTTCATGTGCGATCAAGCACCGCAGCCTTCAAATTACAACCATAGGGTGCGCAATGCGCAGCCCTCAGCCGTGAAGGCTGTAGCAAAGTAATCCATCTGTAACGCGAAAGCCGCAAATGTGGCGGAATTGAGGGGGAAATTGAGCAAAAACGAATCATGCCCCGTCTAAACACTGGAAATTGCATCGGAACCTCGATATCTTTTTCCTCAATCAGCCCCCGAAAGTGGGGCGTATAACACTCGGGCGCCAAAGTCCGGGCTTTTGAGGCGGAGTAGTACGATGGTTAAAGCGATTGATTTCGCTGTTCGCACTGGTGCGGGCGGTGCGCAGCGTGGCAGCGTGGCTGGTGACAGCCAAGGCAATTTCATTCAGGTGGGTTCGGGCGATTCGGTTTCGCTAAACCTCTCGCAGGCAAGCGTTGTTGCCTATGAGCAGCACGGCGGCGATTTGCTGATCAAGCTGTCGGATGGACGCAGCATCGTGCTGAGCAACTACTTCAACGAGCAGCCGGGCGATGTGAACCATCTGTACCTGTCGTCTGAGGGCGAAATCACCGAGGTGATCGTTCACGAAGGTCAGGACGGCGTGTTGGCGGCCAATTATGGCCCGGTCAGCGGCTGGGACAAGTGGAGCCCCTTGGACGAAATGCGCTTTACCCAAGCGGATAGCATTGCCGATGTGGCGATGGTGTCGAACGAGCCTGCCGGGATGGCGCCGTTCGTGCCGGGCCTGTTGGGCGGTCTTGGCGGTTTGGGCGCGATTGCGGCGGGCGCTGGTGCGATTGCAGTCATTGGCGCTGTTGGTGGCGGTGGTGGTGGCGGCGGCGGTGGCGGCGGCGGTGGTGGTGGCGGCGGCACGCCCGACACAACCCCGCCTGCGGTGACCATCACCGAGGGCACCAGATCGGTGAACCATGTCGAAAACGGCGCGGATTATGTGAACGGCGTGGTGATTGGCGGCACCAGCGAACCGGGTGCGGCGATCTCTGTTCTGGTCAATGGCCATACCCAGACCACCACGGTCGGCAGTGACGGTCATTGGACCGTGACCTTCCCGACAACACAGGTCGACCCCGGCGAATATGAAATTCCGGTGGTGGTGCGGGCCACCGACGCGGCTGGCAACTCGACCACCCTGAATGATGCTTTGGTTGTCGACACCATCCCGAACCCGATCAACTTTGACGCCGTGACCGGCGATGACAGAGTGAACTTTGTCGAGAACGCGACCGGTCTTGTGGTGAATGGCACCTCGATTGCTGGTGCAACGCTGCAAGTGACGCTGAACGGCGTGACGAACACTGTGGTGGTAGGCACCGATGGGCATTGGACCACGACCTATCCGGTCGGCACCCTGCCCGCTGGCGAGTATACCCAGACCATCACGGCAACTTCGACCGACAACCACGGCAACGTCTCGACTTCTTCCCACACTTTCGCGGTGGATACGCAGACTTCGGTGGCTTTCACCGGCACTCCGGGCGGCGATGGCACGGTGAACGCGGCGGAAGCGGCGGCGGGTGTGGTGCTGAACGGCACTGCGCAGGCTGGGTCTTCGGTTTCGGTGGTGTGGAACGGCACGACCTTGACCACGGTTGCCAATTCGAGTGGCGTGTGGACGGTAACCTATCCGGCAGGTGCGGTTACTGCGGGAACATATACCTCGACGGCGACAGCCACGGCGACCGACAGCTTTGGCAACACCGCGACCGCCACGCAAGTGGTGCATGTTGACACTGAAACTGCGGTGACGGTGAACAACGGCCAGTCCGGCGGCGATGATGTGATCTCGGGCAGCGAGGCTGCGGCCGGAGTGGCATTGACTGGCACGGCTGAGCCGGGTGCCACGGTTGTGGTGACGCTGGAAGGCGTGTCGCATACTGTGACAGCGGGATCGAACGGCACTTGGATCGCGACGTTCAGCACCAGCGAAATCCGCCAAGGCACCTATGACTCGGTGGTTTCGGTAACCTCGACCGATCTGGCGGGCAACACGGCTTCGACCACGCATAACCTGCATGTCGACACCCAGACCTCGGTTGCAGTGAATCCGGGTCAGGCTGGCGGCGATGACATGGTCAACTCTGCGGAAGCGTCGTCTGGGCTGACCTTGACCGGCACCGCTGAAGCCGGAGCGCAGGTGACGGTGACGTTTGAAGGCGTCACCAGGACCGTGACCGCAGGCGCGAATGGCACTTGGACGGCCAATTACACCAGCAGTGAAGTGCGCGGCGGAACCTACGATTCGACCGTACAAGTGTCGTCGGTGGACAGCGTTGGCAACACCGCGACCACCAGCCATCTGTTGCATGTTGACACCCAGATCGCGGTTGCGATCCCGGCGGGTCAGGCAGGCGGCGATGATGCGATTTCTGGCGCAGAGAAAGCGGCAGGCGTGGCGCTGACGGGCACCGCAGATGCGGGCGCAACCGTTGTTGTCACCATGGGTGGCGTCAGCCACACTGTCACAGCAACCAGCGCCGGCACCTGGAGCGTGAATTTCGCGGCCAGCGAAGTGCGCGCAGGCACTTATGACACCGTGGTATCGGTGACCGCGACGGATGCGGCTGGCAACTCTGCCACCGCCACACACAGCGTTCATGTCGATACCGAAACCAATGTTGCGATCAACGTCGGCCAAGCGGGTGGCGATGATATCATCAGCGGTGCAGAAGAAGCCGTTGGCGTGGCGCTGACTGGCACTGCCGAAGCCGGTGCGACGGTGGTGGTGACGATGGATGGTGTCAGCCATACTGTCACCGCGACCAGCGGCGGCACTTGGACGGCGAATTTCTCGTCCAGCGAGATCCGCTCGGGCACTTACACGGCCACCGCGACGGCTGTTGCAACGGATGCTTTGGGCAACACGGCGACCAGCAGCCACACTGTGAATGTCGATACCGAGGTTGTGCCGTTTGACCGCGCAACGCTTTCGACCGGTTCAGACAATATCCTGAACGCGGCAGAGGCCACCAGCGGCTTGACCGTGACGGGCCATGTCGAAGCGGGCTCGACCGTCATGATCAGGTTCGGCAGCGGCGCGCAGCATGCGGCAAACGTGGCGGCAGATGGCAGCTGGAGCTTCACCATTCCCGCGGGCGAAATCCCGGCGGGCGAAAACTCGGTGACTTTGACGGCGGTTGCGACCGATCATGTTGGCAACGTCTCGACCCTGACTGAACAAGTTGCGGTGGACACAATCGTGCGCAACTTCACCCATGCAGAGGTGATTGCGGGCGACGACATCTTGAACGCAGCCGAGCGCGCAGCAGGTCTGACGCTGACTGGCACGTCAGAGCCGTTCTCGACACTGGTTCTGCATCTGGCAAATGGGTCGGAAGTGACGACTTCGGTCGGCGCGAACGGGCTGTGGAGTGCGACCTTCCCGGCATCGTCTTTGCCAACCGGCGAAGGCACCACCACGGTGACGGTGACGGCGACGGATCATGCGGGCAACACTGCCAGCTACACCGACAGCTTCCAGTATGACACTGTGATGCCAAGCGATCCATGGATCACCAATGATGCGGGCACAGGCAACCTGATCTCGGGTGTGGCTTCGGCGGTTTCGCCAGACGCCTTGACCTATCATGCGGTTGCGGCGACGGGTGCAGCGATTGATCTGCACACCACGGCGCAGTTTGATGCGGGCGTCGATGTCAACGGCACCAATGTGCCAAGCCACTGGGCGTTCTTCACCAATCCGGTTGCCGATGGCAGCTATCTGGTGATCAACGACACCGATGCGGCAGGCAACGAGCAAAGTACGCTGTATTTGCGATCGACCACGGGCGTGACGGTCGATCTGGGTCGGGAAGGTCTGCAAGGCTTTGATTTCGGGACGATTGACCTGACGTCGTCGCATGCGACGCTGACGCTGACCGAGGCGCAGATCAACAACCTGACTGGTGCGGATCAGCAGATGACGATCCGGGGTGCTGGCGATGATCAGGTGAATATCGCGGGTGCAGTTGCTGGCGGCCATCAGATGGTGAACGGCGAAAGCTATACGCTTTACACCTTGGGCAGCAGTGGCGCTTCGGTGCTGGTGGACGACGATATCGTCGTGAACACGAGCACTGGCGTCTGATCCGGGACAAGGGCCATGCCCAAGGACCGCAAAAACGGGTCCGGGATCGGGGTTAAACGCCTTATCCCGGCGCTGGCAGGGCTTGCCCTGCTGGCAGGTTGCATGGGGGGAGCGGAAGCGCCCTCGATGCTGCAAACACATGAAAATGCTGGACCGAATTCGGTGGGTGCCTTGGGGCAGCCTGCAGGCACAGGTCTGATCGGAAACTTGCAGGCGCGGCGGTCGGTTTTGCCGCCGGGCGGGGCCTATGCCAAAGTGGCCGACGCGGTGATCACTGCGGGCTCAGGCGCGGCGCAGGCAGAGTTGCGCGTGGCGCAGCTGAAGGCCAATGCACAGGCGAAGAATTGGCTGCCATCCATTGGGCCGTCGGTCAATCTGACCTCTTTGGGCGGTTTGGCGGCAAGCATGCTGCTGGAGCAAGCGCTGTTTGACAACGGACGGCGCAAGGCCGAGCGGGCATTTGCCTCGGCTGATGTCGAGGTGGCTGCGGTCAGTCTTTCCACCACGATGAACCAGCGCGTCTTTGAGGGTCTGTCGTATTATGTCAACGCCGAGCGGGCGCGGGCGCAGGCGCAGGTCGGCCAATCGGCTGCTGTGCGGCTGCAAGAGTTCAACAATATCATGGGCAAGCGCGTCGCGGGCGGCTTGTCAGATGGATCAGAGCAACAGGTTCTGAATCAGCGCGTTGCTGAAATGCAGGCGACGGTCTCGGTTGATATGCAGACCGAGGCAAGCCAGATGGCGCAGCTGACTGCTTTGGCGGGGCAACCGCTGAATGGCATCAGCGGGATTGATACGCTGTCGGGTCTTAACGACAGCACGACCGAGCCTTTGTCGGTGGTACAAGCGCACGGCGAAGGCACGCGGGCGATTGCGCAGGCACAGATGCAACTGGCTGGCCTGAAATTTGGGCTGGGTGCGACAGCGGGCTTGAATGAAAGCGGCATCAATCCGGGCGTGCGGTTGAATGGCGCAGGGCTGCTGAACCCCGGCGCAAAGGATAACATCGCTGCGTTGCAGCAGACCGGCGATGTGGTGGATCGGCAGACGGCAGAGGCCGCCGAGACCGCCAATCGCCGCATCGTCGCCTTGCAGGCGCAGAAGGCCAATCTGGCCGCGCGTCAGGCGCAGGGGGCCGAAGTGGTGCGGCAGACCGGGGCCAACCTTGATCTGTTCACCCAGCAATACAAAGTTGGGCGGCGGACGCTGCTGGAACTGGTTGGGCAGTATGATGCCTATGCGCGGCTGCAGCGTGATCAAACCTCGCTGCGGTATGACATGGCGCTGATTGATCTGGAAATTGCCCGCGATCGCGGGATGTTGGTAGATGGGGCACGGATGTGAATGATCGGGTTGTTGCCTTTGATATCAATGCAGGCCGCGTGGCTGCGGGCGACGTGCGCACTGCGGTCGACAACCGGGCACCACAGGGCCGCCACAATGCGCGGGTTGTAAACCGGGCGCAGCTGGCCTCGGTTTACGCGGGGCTTTGCGGCACAGATTTGGCGGTGGCTGATCTGGTCGAGCAGATTCAACTGGCATCGGATGCGGGCCAGTTGGGTTTGCCAGAAGTGGCGCGGGCGTTGCGCAGTTGTGGCGTCGCGGCACAGGTCGATCCGGTGCAGGCAACCGATCCTAAGCATTGGCCAGCCCTTGCCGAGATGACCTCGGGCCAGATCGTTCTGGTGTTGGGCGAAACAGCCGATGGCGTCGAAGTTTACGACACCAGTGTTGACACGATGCGGGCCGAAGTCTCGCATGATGATTTCGCGCAGGTTTATGCGGGGCGGCTGCTGCGGGTGCGCACTTCGGTAGCCGAGCTGGAGACCCGGCATGTCGAAGCCGCCAAAACTCCGCATTGGTTCTGGGGCGAGTTCAAACGCTATAAGCGGCAATTGGGCGAGGTGGCGGCAGGGTCACTGGTGGCGAATATGCTGGCGGTGGCGGTGTCGCTGTTCTCGATGCAAGTGTATGATCGGGTGATCCCGTATCAATCGGAGCCGACGCTTTGGGTGCTGGCTTTGGGCGCGATGCTGGCGATTGTGCTGGAAGCTGCGCTGAAGCTGGCGCGGTCTGGGCTGATGGATAGCACGGGCAAGCGGATAGAGCTGAGCGTGCAGGCGCGGCTGATGGACAAGCTGCTGGGCATGAAGCACGGGCCAGGTCAGCGCAGCCCTTCGAGCCTATTTGCCGCGATGCGCGAGTTTTCTTCGGTACGCGAGTTTTTCACCGCGACGACGATCGGCACGATGGCAGATTTGCCGTTTATCTTGATTTTTCTGGCACTGGTGGCGTCGATTGGCGGCAATCTGGTGTGGATCTTGATTGCAGGCGGCATCCTGATGGTGCTGCCGGGCTTTCTGTTTCAAAGGCGCATGGTGGCTTTGACGGCGGCCACGCAGGGCGCCTCCACGCGGGCGGCGCGGCTGCTCTATGAAGCGATCTTCGAGGCTGAAACCGTCACCACCCAACGCGGCGAGGATCGGATCAAACGGATCTGGGCTGAATTGTCGACTTTGTCGGCAGTGAAATCCAGCGATCAGCGCCATCTGACGGCGATGCTGGGCTATTGGGCGCAGGGCGTGCAGCAGGCGACCTATATTTTGGCCGTGGTTGCCGGGGCATATCTTGTGTTTGCGGGCGATTTCACCGTGGGCACGATCATCGCGATTGGTATTCTAGCGGGGCGGACCTTGGGGCCACTCGCGGCTTTGTCGTCAACCATGTCGAAATGGACCAATGTGAAAGCGGCGCTGGACGGGTTGGAGGCGATTGCGCAGTCCAATCAGGCCGAGGAAGCCGGGCGGCACTATCTGCGCCGAGACAAGCTGGTGGGCGCGTTCGAGTTGCGCAATGTCGAGTTTCGCTATGATCCGAAAGCGGCGGCGACAGTGGAAATCAACGGGCTTTCTATTCCGGCAGGGCAGCATATCGCGGTGCTGGGGGCGAATGGCTCGGGCAAATCGACGCTGCTTCGGGTGCTGGCGGGGCTTTACGAACCCTCGGCAGGCCGGGTTTTGATTGATGGCGTTGATCTGAACCAAGTGCATCCGCGCGATTTGCGGCGCGGCGTCGGCTATCTGGGACAAGAGGTGCGGCTGTTCGCCGGAACCTTGCGCGATAACCTGAACATGAGCCAGCTTGAGCGCAATGACGACCGCTTGTTCGATGCGCTGGATTTTTCCGGGCTTGGGCCATTCGTGCGCAGTCATCCGCGCGGGCTTGATCTGGAAATCCGCGAGATGGGTGAGGGTTTGTCGGTTGGCCAGCGCCAAAGCATAGGCTGGGCGCGGATTTGGCTGCAAAATCCGGCGGTTGCTATTCTGGATGAACCCACAGCGGCGCTGGATCAGACTTTGGAAACCACGTTGGTTTCGCGGCTGAAGACTTGGCTGGACGGGCGCACGGCGATCATTGCCACCCACCGCGTGCCGATTTTGCAGCTGACCAACCGTGTGGTGATCATGCAAAATGGGCGACTGGTGGTGGATGGTCCGCGTGAAGCGGTGCTGGCGCATCTGAACGGCGGCGGTGTCGCGGCGCAGGCCCCCGCTTCAAGCCGACCCCCGGCTGCTGGCGTGGCGATTGGCAGCATCACTCCGGTGAAAAAGGCCTTTTCCATGCAGGTTGGGGGTGCGCAGCCATGAGCCTTGCCACCTATGACGACAGTTTTGCCGAGAAAACCCGTGGCCCCAGCCGCACGATCTGGATGATCGTGGCCGTGATGGTGGTGTTTGTGGCCTGGGCCTCGGTGGCTTGGGTTGATGAAATCGTGCGGGCGCAGGGCGAGGTGGTATCCTCAAGCCGCCCGCAGATTATTCAGAACCTTGAAGGTGGGATTCTCGCCGAGTTGAACGTCGCCGAGGGTGATGTGGTCGAGCCGGGGCAAACATTGGCGCGGCTGTATGGCACGCAGTATCAGGCGGCGGTGGACGAGCTTTCAGACGAGATTGCCACGCTGGAAATTCGCCGTTTGCGGATCGAGGCCGAAATCAACAGCGCGCCGGATTTCGACGTGCCAGAGGTGATGGCCAAGCGGGTGCCTGCGGTGGTTGCCTCGGAAAAATCTTTGCTGACAGCACGTTTGGACGAATATGACGCGCGGGTCGAAGGTGCGAAAGCAGTGCTGGAGCAGACCTCGAAAGAGGCTGAACTGCTGGAGAAAATGTACAAACAGGACATCGCGCCGCTGATCGAGGTGACGCGGGCGCGGCGAGACAATTCCGATGCAAAGAACAAGCTGAGCCAAGCGCGCACCACCACGGAAATGGAACGCGCAACCGATTACGCCAAGACCGAAAGCGATCTGGCAAGTCTGCGGCAAAAGCTGAAACTGGCGCAGGACCAGTTGTCGCGCACCGTATTGGTGGCCCCGATGAAGGGCGTGGTCAACAAGTTGTCGATCACCACGATTGGCGGCGTTGTAAAGCCGGGCGAAGAGATTTTGCAGATTATCCCGCTGGATGACGCCGTGTTCATCGAGGCACGGGTGAAGCCGCGCGACATCGCCTCGGTCCGTGAGGGTTTGGATGCAACGGTCAAGCTATCGGCTTATGACTATACGATTTACGGGTCTTTGAAGGCCAAGGTGGTGTTTATCTCCGCTGATACGTTCAAGGATGAGCGGTCCCGCGATCCAAATGGCGATCCGCATTACAAGGTGACATTGGCGGTCGATCAGACCAAGTTCACCGAGCGGCAGAAAGGTTTGGAAATCAAGCCCGGCATGCAGGCGGATGTCGAGCTGGAGACCGGCGGCAAGACGATTCTGACCTATCTGACCAAGCCCTTGTACAAGTCGAACGAAGCTTTGCGCGAGCGTTAGTTTGCTTTGGAAAGAATTGGGGCTCTCACCCCACCCCGCTACGAGTTTGCTGCGCCCTTTGCCGGGAAATAGCTAAAATCCAATCGCTTAAGCCTTGGTAAAGCCTGTTGCCCTATTCTGGCCATGGGTGTGAAACATGGGTGTGTGATGGTCGGGCAATCAAATGCCGCGCCAGTCATCATCAAGCGGAAGAAAATTATCAAAGGTGGCGGTCATCACGGTGGTGCGTGGAAAGTGGCCTATGCTGACTTTGTGACGGCCATGATGGCCTTCTTCATGCTGATGTGGCTGTTAAACGCGACAACGGAAAAACAACGCAAAGGTATCTCGGACTATTTCAGTCCGACGATCGCGGTCAGCCGGATTTCGGGTGGTGGCGATGGCATGTTTGGCGGTGACTCTACTTTCACCGAGCAGACTATGGCGCATAATGGCACCGGGGCAAGCGCGCGAACTCCGACAGAGGCTGAAAAGGCGCGCGGCGAAGCTGCCACCGGTGAAGCCGCCGCTGCCGCTGCGGCAGAACAGGGTCGGATGGCGCAGATCGCGCAGGCTTTGATGGCGCAGGGCGGCGAAAGCATGACCATGGAGCGGATGCTGCGGCATGTCGTCACCAAGGTCACCGACGAAGGCTTGGTCGTTGAAATATTTGACCTTCCAGACGCGCCGTTGTTCGTCGACGATACGGCGGAACCAACGGGGGAAACGCGCAAAATTACCGCATTGATCGCCGAAGTTCTGCAGTTGGCTCAGAACCAAGTGGCCGTTAACGGACATATGCGCAGGCTGCCGATCACGTTGAAAAACAACCCCGCATGGGATCTGACAGCGGCGCGCGCGCAGGCTTTGCGACAGATGCTGGAAAGTGATGGGATCGACGCGACCCGGATGGCAAGGATAAGCGGCCATGCCGACCGCAAGCCTGCAACGCAAGATCCAAGCGCGATCCGCAACAACCGGATGGAGATCATTCTGCTGCGGAAGGATCGCTGAGATGATTCAAATTTGAACTGTTAGGGCGATCTTAAGGCGCATCGGGCAGGTTCGATCCAACACAGGTCGAAGCTGCAGAAAGGCGCTTTCCATGACGATTTCCTCCTCTCTCAATGCAGGGGTGGCGGGGCTGAATGCCATCGCCAACCGCCTTGCGACAATTGCTGACAATATCGCAAACTCATCGACCTATGGCTACAGACGGGCCGAAACCGATTTTCATTCGGTTGCTTTGCAAGGCAATTCGAGCTCGGCCTACGTCGCGGGCGGGGTGCGGACTTCAAACATGCGGCTGATTGATGAGCGCGGGCCGCTGATTTCAACCGCGAATGCAACCGATCTGGCCGTGGATGGCCGGGGCTTTCTGCCAGTGACCGATATTGGATCAGTTGACGGTGCTGACGGCGCCTATCCGATTTCACTGGTCACCACCGGGTCGTTTCGGCCTGATGCATCGGGCGTGTTGCGCACGGATACCGGGCTTGTTCTGATGGGCTGGCCTGCCAACGCCGATGGCAGCGTTGCGACCTTTCCGCGTGACACGATGGCAGCACTGGAGCCTGTGCGCATCAACGCAACCCAGTATATCGGCAACCCCACCACAGCGATGACGTTGGGCATCAATCTGCCCGCGACTGACAGCACCGCCGGCAGTGCGGGCGACCCGCGCGACCTTACCATTGAGTATTTTGGCAACCTTGGCACCTCGGAATCGCTCGATTTCAGCTTTACGCCAACGGTGCCTACGACAGGTGCCTCGAATACCTGGACGATGACGATCCGTGACAGCGCATCCGGTGGCACTGTGATTGGCGAATACACCCTTACCTTCGATCCATCACAAGCGGCGGGCGGCACATTGGCTTCGGTCACAGCAGTTTCAGGGGGTGCCTATAACGGCGCTGACGGCACAATTCCGATTTCGGTCGCAGGTGGCAGCATTGATCTGAAGATAGGTGAACTGGGGCAACCCAATGGAATGACACAGCTTTCCAGCAATTTCGCGCCGGTGTCGATCAGCAAGAATGGCTCTCCAGTTGCCAGCTTGACCTCGGTTGAGGTGGATGAAAAGGGCGATCTCTATGCGATTTATGACCAGGGATTCAGCCGCCGAATTTATCAGCTGCCGGTGGTGGACGTGCCAAATCCGAATGGGCTAACCACGCTGAACAACCAGACTTATCAAACCTCGGCAGCCTCGGGCCCGTTTTATCTTTGGAACGCGGGCGATGGGCCGACTGGCAGCGTGGTGGGATATGCGCGCGAAGAATCTTCAACCGATGTGGCATCAGAGCTAACGCAATTGATCCAGACCCAGCGCGCTTATTCATCGAACGCAAAGGTCATCCAAACGGCAGATGAGATGTTGCAAGAAGCCACAAATATCAAACGATAGGATGCTTGAATGTCAATCACAGCGGGGCTTTCATCAGCACTATCCGGGTTGAACGCGGCAGCGCGCGCGGCCGAAATTGTGTCTTCCAACATCGCCAATGCGATGACCGATGGTTACGGTCGCCGCGAACTGCAGCTGAGCGCGCGCACCGTTGGCAGCACAGGTCAGGGCGTCAGCATCACCAGCGTGGTGCGGCACAGCGATCCGATTGTGCTGGGGGATCGACGTCTGGCCGAGGCCGAAAGTGGCAGCAGCGCGACCACCGCAAGTTTTCTGAAACGCTTGGAGTCGGTGCTGGGCACGGTCGACAGCGCGGTTTCACTGGGCAGCCGGATCAACGATTTCGACACGGCTTTGCTGCAGGCAAGCTCGCGTCCCGAATCGGAAGCCCGGCTGTCAAACGTGATGCAATCCGCAAAGGCTTTGGCAGCGCATATAGCAACCGCAGGGGCCGATATCCAAATCGTGCGTTCGACCGCCGATGATCAGATTGAAAATCAGGTCGGGCAGGTCAACACCGCATTGTCGCGGATCGCGGATCTGAATGGCCAGATCCGCTCAAACACCGGTACTGGCCGTGATGCGTCGGCGTTGATCGATCAGCGCCAGCAGATGATCGACAGCATTGCCAAGATCATCCCACTGCGCGAAGTGCCACGCGACAAGGGCGAAGTCGCCCTGATTACCACGGGTGGCGCCGTCCTGCTGGATGGATTGCCTGTGCAGTTGGGTTTCAACCCGGTGGGCGAGGTCGTGGCAGATATGACGCAAGCCAGCGGAGGCTTGTCGGGCCTGACCTTGAACGGCAAGCCGATCTCAACGCGTGCCGAAGGCGGACCTGTTTCGGGTGGGACACTGGCGGCGCAATTCGCGATTCGCGACGATCTCGCGCTGCAGGCCCAACAGAAACTGGATGCGGTGGCCCGCGATCTGATTGAACGATTCGCCGCTTCTGGCCTTGATGCCACCCGCACAACGGGCAGCGCGGGATTGTTCACCGATGCGGGTGCAGCCTTCAACTTTGCCGCGGAAACAGGTCTGGCCCAGCGCCTGAGCATCAATGCGGCGGCAGATCCGGCACAGGGCGGCGCACTTTGGCGATTGCGTGACGGGCTGGGCGCCGCGACCCCGGGTGCGACGGGCAACAGTCAGCTTCTGAACGGCCTGCAAGCGGCGCTGACCGCGCAACGGGTCCCAGCCTCGGGCGGCTTTATGACTGGCGCGCGCAGCTTTGCCATGCTGGCCGCTGATTTGGTGTCTGGCACGGCAACAGCGCGGGTGCAGATGGACAGCGAAGCCACTTACGCCTCGGCGCGACTTGATACGCTGAAGTCGATGCAGATGGAGCAAGGCGTTGATACCGATCAGGAAATGCAATCCTTACTGGTGATCGAGCAGGCCTATGCAGCCAATGCCAAAGTGATCGCAGCGATTGGCGAGATGATGCAAAAACTGCTGGAGATGTAACAAATGAGCGCGATTTCCCTAGGCGATATGGCGCGATCATTCATGTTGCGCCGCCACACGCTTGATCTGAAACAGACCATGCAGCAGTTGACCAACGAGGTCGCGACGGGCCAGGTCGGCGATGTCGCAGCACGGGTTTCAGGTGATTTGATACCAATCGCGAGCATTGATGCGTCGCTGGCACGGTTAAAGGGCTATACGGCAGTCACAACGGAAGCGGGACTTTTCGTCGGCGCGATGCAGACCGCGCTTGGCACAGTGGATAAACTTGCGGGGACTCTCAGCAATACGCTGATCTCCACCACAACGGGGGCGTCCGCTTCCTTGCTCGATGCGGCAGGCCGGCAAGCCGAGCAAGATCTGCAAACGGCCTTATCAGTGTTCAACACCCGTTTTGGCGACCGCAGCCTTTTTGCGGGAACGGCGACCTCAAACGCCCCGCTGGTTGCTTCTGACACGCTGCTATCCGCTCTGGTCAGCGCAGTCTCGGGGGCTGTCAGTGCGCAAGATGTTGAAACGGCAGTAACAAACTGGTTTGCAGACCCCAACGGATATGATGCGCTTGCCTATCAGGGAGGCGACGCTCTGGCAGCTTTGGCCATCGCACCCGGCGAGCAGACCCATATTGACGTGACTGCGAAAGATCCCGCTTTGCGAAACACTATCAAAGGCCTTGCGATGGCGGCTTTGCTCAATCGTGGTGTGCTGGCGGACCAAAATACCGGGCGTCAGGATCTGGCGCGCCGGGCTGGACTTGGCCTGCTGGAAAACAAGAGCGATCGCACCAATGTCGCCGCCAAGCTTGGTCTTGTTGAAGCACAGATTGATGCTGCTGCAACCCGCAACGCGACCGAAAACTACGCGCTGCAAATCGCCCGCAATGGCATCACCGAGGCCGATCCATACGAAACCGCGTCGAGGCTTGAAGAGACGCAGGCACAGCTGGAAAAGATTTATGCCATCACCGCGCGGATGTCGCGCCTAAGCCTATTGGATTACTTGTGATGAGAAGAATTCTCTGCGCGGTCATGGTCGGCCTGCTGTCTACGGCTGCTTGGTCGGGCCCGATCAGGATCAAAGATCTGGTTGAGTTTGACGGCGTGCGTGCGAATGATCTGGTCGGCTATGGCTTGGTCGTTGGGCTGAACGGCACGGGCGACGGATTGCGCAATGCGCCCTTCACGGAAGAGATCATGTCCAACTTGCTGGAACGGCTGGGCGTCAACGTTACTGGTGAGCAATATCAGCCGAAAAACGTTGCTGCCGTTTTTGTGACCGCAACCCTGCCAGCGTTCGCGCGGGCGGGCGGTCAGATTGACGTGACGGTCTCGGCGATTGGCGATGCGAAAAGCCTTTTGGGTGGCACGTTGATCATGACGCCTTTGAATGGGGCCGATGGTCAAATCTATGCGGTCGCTCAGGGCGCCATCATCGCCGGCGGGATTTCGGCAGATGGGGAGGCGGCAAAAGTCGTGCAAGGCGTGCCGACCGCCGGCATGATCCCATCGGGCGGCCGCGTTGAGCGTGAGGTGGAGTTTGATTTCACCCAGTTGGAGTCTATGCGTCTGGCTTTGCGCGAACCCGATTTCACCACAGCCGAGCGGATCGAATCCGCGATCAACGCCAAGATGGGCAGAGGCTCGGCTGAAATGCTTGACGCAGGCACTGTGCTGCTGTCGACAAACGGCCGCTCGCCCGCGCATCTGCTCAGCCGCGTCGAAAACATTCAGGTCGAGCCTGAAACCAAGGCGCGCGTGGTGGTGGATCAACGATCTGGCACCATCGTCATGGGCGCAGATGTGCGGATCAGCCGGGTCGCTGTGGCGCAGGGCAATCTGACACTACGGATCGCGGAAACGCCGACCGTATCGCAGCCAAACCCATTTTCGGAAGGCGAGACGATCTTACTGCCGCGCAGTTCTGTCGATATTCAGAACGAACCCGGCACGGGATTGGCCGAAGTGTCAGGCGGCACCAACCTGTCAGAGGTTATGGCCGGTTTGAACGCGCTGGGCGTCGCGCCACATGACATGATCGACATTCTGAAAAGCATTAACTCGGCCGGGGCATTGCATGCAGAGTTCGTGGTGAATTGAGTTGAGCGGGCAAGCTCCCGCCAGATTCCTGATCGTTGGACATCCTAGAAGTAGCTGCGAACCAACGCGCCCGATACCAAGCTCCACCCATCAGCCACCACGAAAAATGCCAGCTTGAACGGCAAGGATACGACCGCAGGCGGCACCATCATCATGCCCATCGACATCAGCACGGCAGCGACAACCAAGTCGATGATCAGGAATGGCAGAAAGATCAGAAAGCCGATCTCAAACGCGCGCTGAATTTCAGACAGGATGAACGAAGGCACCAGCAGCGAAAGCGGCGCATCAATTGGCAAGACCGCCGCGGCGTTAGGGCGCAAATTCTGCAGCGCAGCGAAAGTATCGCTGTCCAGCCGATGCGCCATAAATCCACGAAACGGCCCCAAGATCAATGGTATAGCCTGTTGCAAGTCAATGCTGCCCGCGTTCAACGGCTCCACCCCTTTTGCCCAGGCTTCGGTGAACACCGGGTCCATCACGAACCATGTCAGAAACAACGCAAGGCTGACGATCAGCATATTAGGGGGCGATTGCTGCAAACCAATGGCTTGACGCAAGATTGACAGCACCGTGACGATGAACGGAAAGCACGTGATCATAACGGCCAACCCCGGAACCAGGCTGAGCACCGTCATCACCACCAGCAACTGAACTGATCGTGTCGAAAGCGCCGTTCCGTCACCAAAGTCGATCGACATGCCCTGTGCCAGCATTGGCGCGGTGAACATCAGCAGAAACCCCAGCGCCAATGCCAGCCTTTGCATCACAGCCCGCCTCGCAGATTTGCAACTTCGGTCAAACGCACGGCAAGCTGGCCCGAACTACCGCCCTCAAGCTCTTGCAGCTCGCCACGCGCGATCAGGCGATCACCAACATAAAGCTCGACCGGATCATCAACCTTACGATCTAGTGCCAACACCGCATCGCGCGTCAGTCGCAACAGATCCCGAACCAAAGGCCGGGCTTTGCCTACCGAGATTGTCACCTCAATCGGAACCTGACCGAAGGGGTTGCTGTCTGGCAATTCATCCATGTTTCTTCTCCTGCATCGAAATTTCAAAGAATCCGTGCACTGCGGCCGTGATTTCGGCGATGGCGCGGTCGAGGTTGACGTGAGTTTCACTGCTGCCCAGCTTCAGATAGACCTGACCCTCGCTGAGGCTGGGTTCTTCGGTCAGGATCAGCGGCAGGCCCGTCGCTTCTTCAAGCAAGGTTTCAAGTGCCGCGCGCGAGGCTGGGTTCAGCACCAAAGTGACCGGGGTATCCGCCAGCTTTTCTGCTATCGGCATTAAGGCTTCCAGCACCACCTGCGCCAAAGTTTCGCGGGCAAGCGCGGGCAAAAGCCTGCCAACCATCTCTGTCATCAGGGGTTGCAAGGCGCGCAGCACGTGCTGGCGAGCCTCATGAAATGTGAAGGACAGCGCCTGCAAATTGCGCGCAAGATCGGCGCGGACCCGGGTTTGATCCCCCGCCTGTGCTGCGGCGGCATCCTCCCATCCCGAGGTGTAGCCAGAATCGTAAGAAGCAAGCTTGGTCTCTTCAAGATGCAGGGCATCGAGCACGACGGTCTTGCCAGTGCCTGCCACCTGTTCCGTCTCAAACACTTCCAAACGCAGCACCATCACCGCACCTCTTCTTCAACTTCCATCCAACCGCGCAATATCTCGACGGATTCTGACTGGCGTTCTTCGATCAACTGACGCAATCGGCTCATGGGGTCGCGACTGCTTTCAGAACCGGGCACGCCCCCAACCACAGACAGCGGTGGCAGATCTTTGCCATCGTCAATCTCACCCGTAAGCGCCTGCTGACGTTCAATGCCACTGGCAGCAGGCAATGCCAAAATGGGCGTAGGCCCTGGCAAAGCCGTCCTGCGCGCCGCAGAAGCGAACACCGGTCTGATCACGAAAAGCCCTAAAATCAGTGCGACCAAAGCCAGCACGCAGGTTTGAATAAGCGTCATCAGATTGATTTCACCAAAGGAAAGCATGCTGGCTGCGATCGGATCACCGCTTTGCGGCAACGGCTGAAACTCCAGTGATTTCAAGGTAAGTACATCGCCCCGCGTCGTATCTAACCCAGCAGCCGAGCTGACAAGCTCGCGCAACACGCCCAACTCTTCCTCGGCGCGCGGCTGAAACGTCACTGTGCCATCGGCCGCCGCAACAGGAACCGCATCAACCAGTACGGCGATAGAGATTTTGCGAACCGAACCCGGTGCCTTCACCAACTGGCGATTGGTCTCGGACACCTCATAGTTCACCTTCTCGCGGGTTTCAGAACTGTCACTTTTGCCACCGCCGCCCGCTGCAGCAGTATTGGCGGGCAGGTTTGAGGCAACGGTCACATCACCGCCCGGTTGCGTGCTGGCTTCGGTCCGCTGAGTGTTGTCAGTTGAAATGGCCACCCGGCTTTGCGGGTCAAAACTGCGCTCAGTGATTTGTTCCGCATCGGTTACGACATCCACCGCGACCTCGACCACCGCTTTGCCCGCCCCGACCCTTGCGGCCAACAGACGTTCGACGTTTTCTTTGATCTCGGCCGCCTTATTGCCAGCCGCGACCGGTGCCGCCTCATCGGTTTCCGAAGCGATCAGACCCGCCACCGAATCGATCACAGCCACCTCATCCGGGGTCATCCCAGGCACCGCAGCCGCGATCAGATGCCGCAACGCCTTGGCTTGCACAGCCGACAGGGTCCCCCCGACAGAGGTGATCGTGACGCTTGCACTGGGCTTCACATCGCGCTGAAACGGTTGCGAGGGCGCTTGGGCGATATGCACCCGCGCGTTGCGGATTTGCGGATTGGACAGAATCGTCCGCGACAGCTCGCCTTCTTTGGCCCGCCAATAGGCCGCATCAAACATCTGCGCTGTGGTGCCAAAGCCCGATAGCGAATCAAGCAATTCGTATCCGGTGCCAGAATTTGCGGGCAAACCTTCGGCCGCCAAGGTCATCCGCAACGCATCCCGCTGTGCTTCTGCGACATAGATTGCCTGACCACGCACCTCATATGGCACGCCCTTCTGATCCAGAGCCGTGATCACATCCCCAGCCGCTGAGCCATCCAAGCCTGCGTAAAGTAAGGACATTCCCGGTGTACCCGCCATCCGCGACATCACTACAATGGCCAAAAACATCGCAAGCGATGCACCAAGAACGACAATGCGTTTGCGGCCATCAAGGTTTTGCCAAATCTGCAAAAGGTTCTGCACTGGTTGGTCTCCGATAACGGGCTTCTGCCCTATGAAGCCAGTTTTGGCGGATTGGCCTTAACAATCGGTTAGTGAGCTTCGGTCTATATTTGCCGCACAAGCAAAACGGAGGACCCCGTGGCCGAAACTGAGCAGCCGCAGGAAGCGGCAACAAAAAAGGGCTCGAAAAAGCCTCTGATCATCGGCCTTGTGCTTGGTCTTTTGATGGCTGGCGGCGGCTTTTATGCAAGCTGGAGCGGGCTGATACTCGGCAGTGGAGATGGCCATGCCGCCGACGAGGCCGCCCCAAATCCGCTGCCTGACATCAGCTTCGTCCCTGTCGATTCGGTAATCGTTTCTATTGGGCCGGGCGAAGACGGCAGGCATTTGCGCTTTACATCACAGCTTGAGGTTGCGGGGCCGCGCACTGCCGAAGTGACCAGCCTGCTGCCGCGTATCGTTGATGTGATGAACAGCTATCTGCGAGCGCTTGACGCCAATGAATTCGACGATCCTGCGGCACTGGTTCGGATGCGCGCGCAATTGTTGCGCCGGATTCAGATTGTGACGGGCGAAAACCGGGTGCGCGATCTTCTTGTCACTGAATTTGTGTTGAACTGAAGGAGATAGCTATGGTGCTGATCGCAGATATTCTGATGGCAGCGGGCGCGTTCGGGGCAGCGATATATTGCTATGTTCTGTCGTCTCGGCTCAAAAAATTCACCACGCTCGAATCCGGTATGGGCGGCGCGATCGCAGTGCTGTCAGCCCAAGTTGACGACATGACGCGCGCGCTGGAGCAGGCACGCGCCGCGGGGAATCGCTCGGCTGATGGATTGGTTGCGTTAACCGCACGGGCTGAAACGGTCGCTGGTCGACTGGAACTGCTTGTCGCTTCGCTACATGATTTGCCAAATCCGGACCCCGCAGAACCCCAAGCTCTACAAACCGACCGACAGCTCCGTTTCGTGCGGCGGCGGCAATCGCGGGATGACTTGGAGGCTGCAGAGTGAAAAAATCTCCATCAGGCCGCGGCGTTTTGTTGATACTGACGCTATTTCTTTCAGCGTCGGGCGCTTTGCGGCTGGGATCGGGGGTCGGGATGGCGCTGGCCAATGCCGAGGCTGAACCAGCCCTAACAGCGGATGCCCCCACAAGCTGTCCGACACCGCCGCTTGCGCTGGTAGAGGCATTGAACATCCGCGAAAGCAAAGTCTCTGCGCGCGAAACGGTTCTGAATGACCGTTTGGCTGCGTTATCGCTGGCAGAGGCGGCAATCACAGCCCGTATCGAAGAAATGACGGCAGCCGAGGCTGAACTGAAGAAGACCTTACAGATCGCCGATGGCGCGGCTGAGGCCGATCTGGCCCGACTGACTGCGGTGTATGAAGCCATGAAGCCGGTCGATGCTGCCAAACTGTTTGGAGAGATGGCCCCTGAATTTGCTGCAGGCTTTCTTGGCCGCATGACTCCGGGCGCTGCTGCGGCGGCTATGGCAGGCATGGATCCCGCGAAGGTCTATGCGATCTCGGTCTTGATCGCAGGCCGAAATGCCATGGCCCCGAAAAACTAGACTCAGGGTTTCTTAACCCGGCGCTGCGATGTTGCAGGGCGGGAAATTTTAGCAAGGTTCAGCCATGTTCGGAATCGTCGGTATCATTGTCATCCTCGTCATGGTGTTTGGCGGATTTGTCATCCACGGCGGACACCTTGCCCCCATCATGGAGGCATTGCCGTTTGAAATGATCATGATTGGTGGCGCGGCACTGGGATCATTTCTGGTTTCGAACGATCTGGCCGCCGTGAAGCACACTGCGAAAGATGTAAGCAAGGTTTTCAAGGGTCCAAAGTGGAAGCCCGACGATTTCCGCGACCTTTTATGTTTGCTGTTTGAGTTGATCCGCATCGCACGCGCCAATCCTGTTGGGCTTGAAGAGCATATTGAAAAGCCCGGTGAATCGTCGATATTTGGCAAGTACCCCAAAATTCAGCACGACCACGAGACTGTTGACCTGATCGCCGATACGTTTCGCGCGGCCGCGATGAACTACGATGATCCGCATCAAGTTGAAGAGGTGCTGGACAAGCGGGTTGAGGCCGCTTTGGCGCATGCAATGCACTCCAGCCATGCGCTGCAATCCATGGCCGATGCTCTGCCCGCGCTGGGCATTGTCGCCGCCGTTCTTGGCGTGATCAAGACGATGGGCTCTTTGGACCAACCCCCTGAAATATTAGGAGAAATGATTGGTTCTGCCTTGGTTGGCACCTTTCTGGGGGTGTTTCTCGCCTATGGCATTATGGGGCCGTTTGCTGCCAGAGTGAAAACCGTGGTCGAGGATGATGGGCATTTCTATCAACTTGTCCGTGAAGTTTTGGTGGCCAATTTGCACCGGCATGCCCCCAACATCTGCATCGAAGTCGGACGTCAAAACACGCCACATCACGTACGCCCAACCTTTGCTGCAATTGAGGAATCGCTTCGGGCGCTGAAGCAGGAGGCCGCATGATCCGTTTCGCCTTCGCTTTTTGGTTGGTTTTGCTCAACGCAGCTGCCGCAGACCCGGTTTTGGTGAAATCAGGTGAACATGACGGCTTTACGCGGCTGGTACTTGAATTTGAAAGTCCAGTGGATTGGCAAGTTGGCCGCACCGATGACGGCTATCTGCTGCACGTTCGCAATGTCAGTCCAAATTATGATTTCAGCCAAGCGTTCAAGGCAATTGGCAAGGGTCGGCTGGCCGGCATTTCCTCTGATCCCGATTCTGGTGATTTGCAGCTTGCCGTTGCCTGTGCGTGCTATGCCATTCCTTTCGAGTTTCGTCCGGGTATTGTGGTGATTGATCTGAAAGATGGAAAGCCACCGAAAGGCTCTTCATTTGAGGAACCTCTTGCGGCACGACACAAACCTGAAAGCGCGAAGTTACCGGTGCCACACTATGATTGGGCGCAGAATGTTGTTCTTGATCTGCGTGCTGAGCGTGAACCAATCCCCCAAGCAACTTTAGCCCCACCACCGTCCAGTGATCCCGCGCTGCAGACGCTCCGCGAATCCCTGTTGCACCAACTTAGTCGCGGGGCGTCGCAAGGGGTGATTGATATTGCCATAACTCCTGCCGCCAGCGCAGATACCGAAAATCACGCGCCTGCTTCCGCGCGCATAGGTCTGGGTGAGCTGCCCGGACTATCCGTGACAGATGGTCTGCCCACTCACGATACCATTGGCGCAGAGGGCCAAAATTGCATTGATCCTGAGCGGCTTGCGGTTTCAACCTGGGGCGACGACACTCCAATCTTTGCGCAGATGGCTGCTTCAAGCCAAGGCCTCGTTGGGGAATTTGATCAGCAGGATGACCTGATCCTTGAACGTGCCATTCGCTTTCACCTCTTCATCGGATTCGGTGCAGAAGCCAAGCAACTGTTGCTGGCCTTTCCAGGCGATCAGCCTGACCGCGCGATTTGGCAGAGCATGGCCAATCTGGTCGATGGTAACCCTGATCCACAATCTGCATTTTTGGCTCAGCAATCATGTGATGGCCCGTCCGCGCTGTGGGCTATACTCGCTCAAGACAACCTCAAAGATGCGCATGGCGTTAACACGAATGCCGCATTTTTGGCGTTTTCCGCTTTGCCGATTGGCCTTAGGCGTGGGCTTGGGCCAACACTGGCAGACCGGCTCATGGCAGTCGGTGCGACGGATGTCGCGATGCGGGTACGGGATGCCATCCTGCGCGCGCCGGGTGGCGCGGGTTCAGAGACCAGCCTGCTGCAGGCCAAGCTGGAAATGTATCAAGGCCAGCCCGCGATTGCAGAAGCGACATTGAAAACAATGGTTGTCGATCCCGGCCCCGGCACACCTGCCGCTTTGGTTGCTTTGATTGAAGCGCAAGTTGCGCAAGATTTGCCCGTTGATCCGAACATCGTCACTGCACTTGAGGCGGTCGTTGCAGAGCAACCAGATTTGGCAGCTGCACCCGCTGCGCTGCTGTTGGCCAAAGCTGCGTCGGGGGATCTGGATGGCGCTTTCGCCCTGCTGCCGACTGCGCCTGAAACAGAGCCAAAGCTCTGGCGCATCTTGGCACTTTTAGGCACAGATGATGAGATTCTAAGGCATGCCGTGCTGCCGCGCGAAGCGGCCATGCCTGCGAGCCAACCAGATGCCGGGCCCATGCTGGCGAAAAGGCTGCTTAATTTGGGGCTCGCCGACGCCAGCCTGCAATGGCTGGACGCTGAAACCACCGCTGATCCTTTATTGCTTGCCACAATTCACTTACAAAGGCGAGACGGGCGCGCGGTTGTGCGCGTGCTGACAGGCGAAAACTCTAAGCCCGCTCTGGTTCTTCGGGCACAAGCGATGCAACAAATCGGTGACGAAGCCGCAGCCGCACTGATCTACGCGCAGGCGGGTGACGCAATCGCAGAATCACGCGCCCTTGCCAAATCTGAAAACTGGCAGCAAGTCAGCTTGCGTGGTGAAGAGCACTGGAAGCAAGCGGCAAGCGCTTTGATACAACCAGCCGCATCGGGTGCTGCGGGCGACGGACCGCTCGCAGAGGGAAAGCGCTTGATCGACAACAGCGACGCGACGCTTGGCGTAGTGCAATCTTTGCTGGCGCAAGTTGAAGCACCATAATTTCCGGCTTTGCTTACCTTTTAGAAAGGTTCGGACCCTAGTCTGACTTCAGCACCCACACAGAATGTGTCGGAGAATTCGGATAAAATCTATGCGTTTGGGATCAAACTCGGTCGGCCACCGATGCTGTCTGTTGGCAATCGCGGCGTTGAGTGTCAGTGGCGCTTCGCACAGCGCACCTTACACTGAAATGTGTGATCTGGCGGCGCGCCACGCCGCGCAAAACAGCATCGTACCCCTTGAACTTCTACTCGCAATCACGCGCGTCGAAGCGGGGCGCAGCAGATCCGGCGAAACGGAAGCGTGGCCTTGGGCCATGAACCAGGCCGGCCAAGGCTATTGGTTCGACGATGCAACCAAAGCCATCAACTTTGCGGATGACCTTCTGGCCAAGGGTGAAGATAACTACGATGTCGGTTGTTTTCAGATAAATATGCACTGGCATGGAAAGAACTTTGACTCAACCGAAGCCATGTTTGACCCAGAAATCAACGCCCGTTATGCGGCTGAATTTCTTACAGAATTATTCGTATCAGAAGGTGGTTGGCCACAAGCGGTCGCCGCCTATCACTCCCGCAGCCCCGAGCAAGCTGAGGGATATCTCGTTAAGGTTGAAGCTGCTCTGAATGAACTGCGGGGAACGGGTGCCGCGCTGCCAGCCGATGAGGCTCAGGCAATGTCGATACGACCGCAGATATCCCGCAACAATAACTTTCCGCTGTTGCAAGCGGGCTCTCGCGGGGTGGGCGCGTCACTTGTGCCAATGACTGCAGGCAACCCGCCACTATTTGCAGCGGTGCCGTAAGATGCCGAAACTTCAGATCACCGCAGCGACATTCTACCAACCGACGATCTGGCTTGCCTTAGCCTTGATGTCGGTCATCATGATGATGGTCTTGCCGATGCCCGCTTGGGTGCTGGATCTGGGCCTGGCATTGTCCTTTGCATTGGCCATTCTGATGCTGACAGTCACCCTGTTTATTGAGCGCCCCTTAGATTTCTCTGCATTTCCCACAATTCTGCTGGCGTCTTTGATGCTGCGTTTATCGCTGAACATCTCATCCACCAAGTTGATCATCGGACAAGGCCATACTGGGACAGCTGCGGCTGGTCATGTCATTCAAGGGTTTGCCGAATTCATTATGGGCGGCAACCTGTTGCTCGGTTTGGTAATTTTCTGTGTCCTGCTGATCGTCAACTTTATCGTGATCACCAAAGGCGCGGGGCGGATGGCCGAGGTTGGTGCGCGCTTTGCGTTGGACGGCATGCCGGGAAAACAATTGGCGATCGATGCCGATATGGCCGCAGGCGCCATTGACCATGCAGAAGCCAAACGGCGACGCGAAATGGAACTGGCAGAAACCACATTCTTCGGCTCGTTGGATGGCGCGTCGAAATTCGTCAAGGGCGACGCCGTGGCTGGCCTGATGATCACTGGCTTGAATATCGTGATGGGCTTGATCATGGGCACGGTGATGCACGGCATGCCAATAGGTCAAGCCTTTGAGACGTATGCCATTTTAACCGTTGGCGATGGCTTGGTCAGCCAAATTCCTGCAGTCATCATTTCGGTAGCCGCAGCGTTGCTGCTGTCTCGCGGTGGCGCCAAAGGTGCGGCGGACGTGTCATTTTTTGCACAGCTTGGACGCTACCCTGGTGCTTTGGGAACTGTCGCTGCGTTGATGGCACTGTTTGCCTTGGTTCCGGGTATGCCGTTTCTTCCCTTTATATCCAGTGCTGCCCTGATGGCTTGGGCGTCATGGGGAATGTCACGCAAAGCCCGGCGCGCAGCAGCTCTACCCGAACCAAAAGCAGATCCACCGCGTCGCAAACAAATGGGGGATGTGTTGGATTTCGATGAGATTCATATCGAGTTTGCGCCGAATCTGGTGGGCATGGTACTTGACCCTGCAACAGGGCTGGATGTGCGAATTTCCAATATGCGCACACATGTCGCATCTGCCTTTGGCCTGATCCTGCCCGAAGTTCGCCTGACAGATGAGGCCAATTTAAGCCCCGGCACCTACCGCATCCGTCTGCAAGGGGTCGAGCGGGTACATGATGTCCTGATGCCCGATAAAGTCTTGATCTTGCTTGCGGATGGCGTCGATGCCCCCCCCGGCCAAGACGTGCGAGAGCCAGTCTATGGCGCCCCCGCGCGGTGGATCAGGCCCGATAGCCAAGAAGATGCTGCCCTTACGGGTCTGACCGTCGTATCGCCCGCAGAAGTGTTGGCCACCCATCTGCTCGAAGTGATCCGGGGCAACCTCGCCCGGCTGCTGTCTCTGCGCGGATTGCGTCGCTTGCTTGACGAATTTGCAACGCTTTCTGATACAAGCCGCAGCGAAGCAAACCGCCGCTTGCTTGATGAGCTTGTGCCAGAAAAAGTGCCAGTGGATCTGTTGCTGACGGTACTGCGCCTGTTGTTGGAAGAGCGGGTTTCGATACGAAACCTGCCTCTGATCCTTGAAGGCATTGCCGAGGCCCGCGGCCTAGGCTCGCCCGAAGCGATTTGCGAACATGTCCGCCAACGTCTAGGCTTTCAACTTGTGGCCGAGCTGAAACGGGAAGACGGCACGATACCACTTATTCAACTGGCACCCGACTGGGAAAAAACCTTTGCCAGCTATCAAATTGAAGGTGACCGCGGTCAACGTGACATAGCATTGCCGCCCGATCAATTCAGCCGTCTGGCGAACGCAATCGCAGATCGGCTCAATCGCGCGGCTGAAACTGGAACTTATCCGGCGTTGGTCACCTCGACTTTGCGCCGCCGCTTTTTGCGCACAGTCCTCGCCGCGAAAGGCATGTCCGCGCCAGTGCTGTCTTACGAAGAAATCGGGATGGAGGCCCGTCCCGCCATGGTTGGAATCGTGCCGCCATGAATGAGTTGATAAAAGATGCAAATGCGCTGACCGGGATTGCGGCAGACTTGTTGTGGCTGGGCGCTTTGGTTTTCATGCGGGTCGGATCGATGATGTCATTGCTTCCGGCATTTGGCGAACAATCGGTGCCGCAGCGCGTGCGCCTGGTCTTGGCATTAACCTTCACGGCAGTGGTGGCCCCGGCCGCGCAAGCTTCGCCTGATCCAACCCAGGCCACGCTTGCGCCACTGCTGATCGAGGCGGTTGTCGGTCTGATGCTGGGCATCGGTCTGCGGATGTTTGTTCTGGCATTGCAAATAGCGGGCGCGATTGCAGCGCAGGCCACAAGCTTGTCGCAGATGTTTGGGGGGGCCGGACCGGAGCCTCAGCCTGCCATAGGCAATCTCATGGTGATGGCAGGTCTGGCGCTGGCGGTGGCGGCAGGATTGCATGTCCGTGCCGCCGAACTCATCATTCTGTCTTATCAGCTTTTGCCAATGGGCCGGCTGCCAGCTGCGGCAGATGTTGCCCAATGGGGCCTGTCGCAAGTGACCCATGCGTTTTCGCTGGCATTCTGCCTTGCCGCCCCGTTCACCATTGCGGCTTTGCTTTACAACGTAGCGATTGGCGTCATCAACCGCGCTATGCCCGCGCTCATGGTGTCGTTGATCGGAGCACCAGCCTTGACGTTGGGCGGTCTGATATTGATGGCACTTTCATTGCCCTTGGCACTGGCACTTTGGTCGCAATCTTTGCAGGGATTCTTTGTCTCGCCCTTTTCGGCTATGCCATGAGTGATGAGGATGATGACAAGCAGCACGAACCCTCGCAAAAACGTTTGGATGAGGCCCGTGCACGCGGCGAGATTCCAAGATCGGCAGACCTGAACACAGCGGCAAGCTATGCTGGGTTTGTACTGGTTGGGTTGGCCGGCGGTTCCGCTCTGCTGCAACACTTTGGTCAGATCGCGATGGCGATGCTTCAGCAACCTGAGCGGCTTGCGCCCATGGTTTTCGGCAATGCTGCCGCCCCACTGGCAGGGATCGAGCTAAGCTTCGCCTCTACCGCACTGCCGCTGTTTGCCGTGCCGATGATCGCGGTGGTATTGGTTCTATTTGCGCAGCGCGCTGTTCACTTTGCCCCGGAAAAACTGCTGGTGAAATGGTCTCGCATCTCCCCAGCTGCCATAGCAAAGCAAAAGTTTGGGCCCGATGGGCTGTTTGAATTTGGTAAAAGCTTCGCAAAACTGCTGATTGTCACCCTTGTTTTGGTTCTGCAACTCTCAGGTAGCGCCGCCGACATTCTCGCCAGCTTGACCATGGAACCCAAGCAAATCATCGTGCTGATGCTCAAGCTACTGATGAAATTCATGGTGTTGGTTGCGATCATCATCACCATTTTCGGCGTAGTCGATTACATTTGGCAATATATACAGCACCGTCGTCGCAACATGATGTCACGCAAAGACATGATGGACGAAATGAAGGATGCCGAGGGCGATCCGCATGTCAAACAACACCGGCGGCAGCGGGCCCAAGAAATAGCGACCAACCGCATGTTACAAGATGTGGCCAAAGCCGACGTGGTTGTGGTTAACCCGACCCATTACGCAGTCGCGTTGAAGTGGAACCGCAAAGGCCGTGGCGCGCCCATTTGTGTAGCGAAGGGCGTCGATGAAGTGGCGGCGCGCATCCGTGCCAAAGCAGCAGAAGCCGGAGTTCCGTTGCAACCCGACCCGCCGACCGCACGCGCGATCTATGCCAGCGTTGAGATCGGCCAGCAAATTCGTCCCGAACACTATCGTGCGGTGGCCGCCGCAATCCGCTTTGCCGAAGCCATGCGCAAGCGTAGAAAGGTCTATGTGAGATGAGCCAGAAGCAGCAGCTTGCCAAACTTGAGCAATTGTCGAGTCTGCTGCTCGACATCCGGCTGACCACTTTACAGGCAGCCGCGCGTGCCAAGTTGGAAAGTGAAACGCAACTGGCCGGGCTGACGCTACCAAGCTATGCGCCCCACGATCTGTCAGAGATTGCTGCAGCGATGACTGCATTGAACTACGAAAGGTGGGCAGATGCGCGGCGGGCCGAGTTGAACATGCTGCTCGCCCGTCAAACTGTTACACTGATGGAAGCACGAGATGCCGCGCGCGAGGCCTTTGGTAAAAAGCATGCCCTGGGCGGTTTGGCCCAGAAGTTGGCAAATCGGAAGCGATACGAAGACTAGACTAGCTGTCCTGCCGCGCGATGTCGCTGATCAGCACATCGGTCACATTCGGGCCAATCACGGTTTGCGCCGATTCGAGCAGCGCGCGACGCAACAGCACCAGATTGGCGCCGTCGGTAAAAGAACCATTGAAGCCGCCTGAGTTGGCATGGTCGAATAGGACCTGCAGAAAGCCATCACGCAATTTCGGTTCACGGGCATAGATTTCCTCACCAGTGCCCCCGCCAGCCTCCAAGGTCAGGGCAATAATCACCATTGAAACGACCTTGCCCTTTTCAACAACCGGG
The DNA here is from genome assembly GCF_030161095.1 of Cypionkella aquatica. Taxonomy (GTDB): domain Bacteria; phylum Pseudomonadota; class Alphaproteobacteria; order Rhodobacterales; family Rhodobacteraceae; genus Cypionkella; species Cypionkella aquatica. The sequence goes on along the minus strand of NZ_BSPP01000002.1, from coordinate 24,804 downwards.
ATCACAAACTGGTTGCTTAGCTTTATATATTCTGGACCAGCCTCAGAGGTCTCGGACTGCTCGGTTTCAGTTGCGCCAACATGCTCTGTCGTTGCATGGTCGGCGCCTTCTTTTGGTGCAGCATGCTCTTCATCTGCTTCAGCACCATGTCCAGATTCCGCAGCAGACGCCTCAGCACCCTCTGCTTTGGCAACCTCGTGCCCGGCTGGACGCAGAAACAACCCTGCCCCCAAACCGATGCCAAGGCCAATCAGACCCAAAAGTACGGGAATAAGCTTGCGGATCATCATGCACCTCAGAACGGCAAAACGATATCGGCCACTTGTTGGCCATAGCGGGGTTGCTGCACGTCTGTGATCTGGCCACGCCCGCCATAAGAGATCTGCGCCCCAGCGATCTTGTCATAGGTGATTTCATTTTGGCGTGAGATATCGACCGGGCGCACGTATCCCGTCACCAGCAGCACCCGCATTTCAAAGTTTACGCGAACCTCTTGTTGGCCTTCAATGCGCAGCACACCGTTTGGAAGCTGCTCCACCACCGTCGCAGCCACCCGCAACGTCAGCTTTTCGTTCCGTTTGACCGATCCATCCCCCTTATAGCTGGATTGCGACGAGGTATTCACAGCGTCATCCAATGTTGCGCCATCGGGAAGGTCCGGGTTGACTGACTCTGGCACACCAAACAGCGACGGAATCGCCATTTTCTCTGATCCCGCGCGACTGCGCCCGGAGGCATTCTTGATCTCTGCGCTGTCGTTGATCTCAATCACAACCGTCAGAATATCACCGGTGCGCGCTGCGCGTCTGTCGCCAAAAAGCGAACTGCTGCCAGCCTGCCACAGCGAAGAGGCGTCTGTCGGCCCATTCTGTGGCGCATTTTCCGGCAGCGGAGTCGAATACATCGCGTGATGCTGATAGCTGCCTTCCAAAGGCGTGAAATCTGGCGCACGGCCAACCTGCTCCATCCGGCCACAAGCAGTCAGCACACTCAGCGAGCACAGTAAGAGACGCATGGTTTGTCCTTTAAAAAGAGGGGCCAACACGCAACACACCGTCCAGGCCAATCAGGCCTGCAACCTTTGCGCGTGAGGACAGATTCATAACTTCGATGGTTTCACCGACACCGCCGCGCGCCAAAGCCCGGCCTTCGGTCAGAATACTCAGACCACCCGCGCTGTAGGACAGTGGTACAATCTGGTTGCGCTCAACGATGGCATTGGGGCCAATTTGGTCTGCATGAATGGGCTTGCCCGCATAGATCGCAACACGGGTTTCCTGGCCAATCGCGCCCGCAGTATCAGTCAGCGCCCCCTGAATATCCATTGCCACCAATGTCATATCATCGGCAGTCAAAAGACTGTGCGCACGGATGGTCCGGGTGGCGACAACACTGTCAGCAAGGGCTGGAAACGCCAGAAAAATCAACAGGAAACGCCACATCAACGCACCTGCGTCGTGGCAGATAGCATCTGGTCAGCAGCAGTGATCACCTTGGCGTTCAACTCGTATCCACGCTGTGCCTTGATCAACTCGGTCACTTCGCGCACTGAATCCACGGTGCTTTCCTCAAGATAGCCTTGCCGCAGCGTGCCTAAGCCATCCAAACCAGCAGTGCTGACATTCGCCGGCCCAGAAGCTGCTGTTTCAATGAACAAATCCGAGCCGATCGCCTCTAGGCCTTTGCCATTGGTGAAGTTCGCTAGGGTCAACTGGCCAAGCAGTTGCGGCTGAGTCTGATTGGCGAAACTGGCATAAATTTCACCACTGGCATTGATGCTGATGTCGCGCGCATCCGTCGGAATAGTGATACCGGGTGAAACTTGAAACCCATCATTGGTTACAATCAGCCCGTCCGCCGTGCGTTTCAGCGCGCCGTCACGGGTATAGCCGGTGCCGCCGGTTGGCAGCGAAACCTCAAGGTAGCCTTTGCCCTCAATTGCCACATCAAGGTCACCGCCGGTTTGGGTCAAAGTGCCCTGACCCAGCACCACCGAAACCGATGAAGGCCGCACCCCAAGACCCATTTGAACACCAGTTGGCAGCACCGATCCGTCCTGTGCCGAAACCGTGCCCGGTCTTGTAAGCTGTTGATAATGCAGATCAGCAAAATCTGCCCTGCGCGGATTATAGCCGGTGGTAGACATGTTCGCGAGATTGTTTGCCACCACATCGACCCGCATTTGCTGCGCGCTCATGCCAGTGGCTGCGATTTGAAGGGCGTTCATCTTGATCTCCTATCGGCCCAGCGTGTCGATGACGCCGCGCATGCGTTTATCTTCCTGATCCATAAAGCTTTGGCCCAACTCGTAGGCGCGTTGGACCTCTATCATCCGAGCAATTTCCTGCACCGGCTGCACATTGCTGTCTTCCAGATAGCCCTGCATAATCACGCCGCCGGTCGCGGGCTGCATCGCATTCGCCGAAAACAGAGTGCCCGATTGGTGCTGCAGGCTAAGGGGATCAGCCGGTTGCCACAGGCCGATCTTCGCCAAAGGCACGCCATTTGCCGAAACCGAACCATCCTGCGCGATTGCGATCTGCCCCACATCGGCCGGGATCACCACCGCTGTTCCACCCTCATCCAGAAGCGGATAGCCATCATTTGTCACCATCTCGCCTGTCGCCGAGGGGGTGAAACTGCCCGCCCGAGTCAGTCTTGGGCCATCCGGACTTTGCACCTGAAAGAAGCCATCACCCTGAATTGCCAGATCAAATGTACCGCCTGTTTCTGCAACCCCGGCTTGGGCCAGATCGACCACCCTTGCATTTCCCGTGGCCATAGACAGCGAAGGTCCATCGTCGATGTTTTTGATATATTCTTCAAAAACAACACCTTCTCGACGAAAGCCAGTAGTTGAGATGTTGGCTATATTATTCGCAACAACCTGCATTTCGCGCATCAACCCAGATTGACGGGTCAGCGAAGTATAGTAGGCGGAGTCCATCTTAACCTCCCGCAATCATCGGAATGATGCGATCTTGAAAAAACGCTACCAGCGTGGCGGTCATGAAGCTCATCGAGGCCCAGAAAACCACCAGCATCGCGCCGACTTTTGGCACGAAGGTCAGGGTATTTTCCTGAATAGAGGTCAGCGCCTGAAACAACCCGATAACGACCCCTGCAACCAACGCAACCGCAAGCATCGGTGCCGACATCAACACGGCAGCCCAGAGGGCTTGGCGCAAAATGTCGTAGATCGTCTGATCGGTCATACTGGCATCCTCAGGATTTCCTGATATGCCTCCACCACCTTGTCGCGCACGGTGGCAACCGTTTCTACCGCCAGCTGCGAGCTGGCCAAGGCCTGCACCAAAGCATGCGGATCTGCATTGCCAGTCATAGCTGCGCGGGCGGTTTGCTCGCCTTGGGCCAAGGTTTCGGCAAAATTGCCAACAGCCCGGCCAATCATCGCCTCGGCGCTGTCCGCAGCAGGCTCTGGGGCCGCTGCGGATCGTGCTTGGCTATAGGATTGGGTGGCAAGTGACGTTCTGATATCCATTCTGGATCTCCTATCTGCGCAAGAGGTCGAACAGGCTCTGCGTCATTTGACGCGCCTGATCGAACAGTTTGAGGTTTGCGTCGTAACTGCGCTGCGCTTCGCGCGCGTCAGCAATTTCGATCACCAGATCGACGTTCGATCCATCATAGTGACCGTTGGCGTCCGCAAGCGGATTGCCCGGATCATAAACGCTGGTGAGCGCGCTTTGATCCAAATGAACTGGCGTGGTTTCAACCAAACCAGTGTCCATTGCTTCCCGAAAACCAACCAATTTGCGGTGGTATCCCGGAGTGTCAGCGTTGGCGATGTTTTCAGAAACATGCCGCAGTCGCTGCGCCTGAGCCTCCATTCCGGAGGCTGCAAAGCTTAATGAGGTGGAAAGATCGCTCATCCCTACCCCCTATCGCGCCCGGCCGAGGCTGGCACGAATGATCTCGGAAGTGTTGCGATAGATCGCCAAGGCCATATCGTGGTCTTGGCGAATCGTCACAGTTTTCACCATTTCCTGTTCCAGTGAAACGGTATTGCCGTTGGGCGCACCGGAACCTTTAGCACCACGCAGAATCGAAGCGGAGGTCTGATCCTGCCCCATCATATGCTCGGGCCGCGTCATCCGCATTGGGGTACCACCGTCTTGATAAGTATCGGCAAAAGACGGAGTATCCATCGTCTTGTAACCGGGTGTGTCGGCATTGGCGATATTCTGCGCCACAACCCCCATCCGGGCACCGGCACGTTCTGCCATGGCATTGGCCATATTGGTCAGCTGAAGTTTTTCAAACATCGGGATTCTCCCTGGATCGCTTCACCAAGGCTTAACGGTGATTCCTTTAGAAAGGGTAAGCACGAACAAAGAGAGAATCTCATGGACCAAGTTTTTCAGGGTTTGCGCGCAGAGATTGCGACTGTAGCGCCGACAAAGCCTTTAGGCCGGGTTGCGGAAATCGCCAGGGGCATTGTGCGGGTTACGGGACTTGAGCGGAGCGCGCGAAAGGGCGACAGGGTTGTGATCGACGGCTACTTAGGTGGCGAGGTGCTGAACCTTTCGGCACAAGGGCTGATCGTTCTGACCGACGGTTCACCCGAAGGGCTTGCCATCGATGCCGGAGTTGAGCTGTTGGGTGCAGCTGGCCTTGCGCCTGACGACAGCTGGATTGGTCGCATCGTTGACCCCTTCGGGCGCCCGATGGATGGCCGCCCGCTGTTTCGCGGCCCGGTCGAGCGCCCCTTACATGCAGCGGCTCCGGCAGCTGCGCAACGGCGACGTTTGGGCGAACGACTGTCAACTGGAGTTGCGATTTTTGACACGCTTTTGCCTTTGGTGCGCGGCCAACGGATCGGATTGTTTGCAGGTTCTGGTGTAGGTAAATCTTCGCTACTGGCGAAATTCGCGCGTGGGGTGGATGCCGATGTTGTGGTGATCGCATTGGTTGGCGAACGCGGTCGAGAATTGCGAGAGTTTGTTGAACGTGTGCTGGGGCCAGAGGGGATGAAACGCTCGGTTCTGGTCACTGCCACCTCGGATCAGTCGGCCTTGGCCCGACGCCGCTGCGCTATGGCCGCAATGTCCGTCGCCGAGCATTTTCGTGCACAAGGTCTGCATGTGCTTTACCTTGCCGATTCGATCACCCGTTTTGCAGAGGCGCATCGAGAAGTCGCACTCGCTTCTGGTGAAACAGCGGCTCTGCGAGGCTATCCGCCTTCAGTCGCGCAAGCGATCATGTCGCTGGCCGAACGCGCCGGGCCTGGGCCAGAGCAGGAAGGTGACATCACGGCAGTTTTTTCAGTGCTGGTTGCAGGGTCAGATATGGAAGAAACCATTGCAGACATTCTACGCGGCGTCTTGGATGGTCATGTTGTCATGGATCGCAAGATTGCTGAGCGCGGTCGCTATCCAGCTATTGATTTGCTGCGTTCGGTCTCTCGTAGCTTGCCTGAGGCCGCGACTGAGGTGGAAAATGCGATAATCGCGCAAACTCGTCAGCTGCTCGGCGCTTGGGATCGGGCAGAGATGATGATCCAAGCCGGACTTTACGTCAAAGGCTCTGATCCAATGGTGGATGCGGCAATGAAAATCTGGCCAAGCTTGGACGGATTTCTTGCCGAGGCAGCGCCGCTTGAAGGTGTCTCTGGCAGCTTTAGTCGTCTCGCAACGATCTTAGGGGTCAAGTATACCGCGACCTAGCGTTACTCGATATTTGCTGCATCAAGAGCAGGGCCGCATTGCCGCTACCCGATTGCGCATAGCTTTGCGCTTCTGATCGCACGAGAAAACGTCGCGTAAGGATCTCTAACTTGGCGGGATCGGCGAAGTCTGCGACAGCGTCGGTGCCAAGTTGTGCCTTGGCTTTGGCTTTGAAAGCCGCCAGTTGGCGATCCAGATCCAAGGCACCAATGCTTCTGGGAAGGCCCAGCGCCTTTTCAAACACGGTACGCAGTGGTGTGTTGCCCAGAATCGTGAACCACTTACTGTTATCCGAACTGCTAGTTTTGGCCGCAAGTAAAGGTAGCTCGCGCTCGACATTCAACGCCAAGCGCAGATCATCGTTCTGATCGCCGACAGCCGTTTCAAACTGTCTGACTTTATATGCCGCGATGATACCATCTGCAAAAGTTGATATCTGCGTGCTCGGCACAGCGTAATCGCCAAATCCAAACGCTGCAGATAGCTTCTGATACTGCTTGTCAGCCAGTTTATTGGCGAGAGTTCCGGTCTTCAGTGTGCCGTCTTGCAGCACTTTCTCTATGAAGAATTTGTTATTCAGATCTTTCTCAAGTCCAAAAGCCCCCAATGCCACTTTCAACAAGCGTCGGTCTGCCACGAGTTGCGCTGCCGTTGTGACTTTGCCGATGTTAGCACGAAAATATGACTCATCGCTTTTGACTTCGGGGGTGTTATTGAGAGCTTTGCTTTGTGCTGCCATCGTGCGCTTAAGATACGCCCAGCCGGCATAGCCACCAAGTGGAATGGCTGGGGAATAACTCATATCGCGTGCGCCGCGAACAAACGCTCTTCCCTCGGCAGCAGCCCACGTAGGGCTTTCAGCGCTTGATAATGTTGATCATCCAACACCGCTGCCGTGGCCTGTGCCAACAGAGCCCGGCTGTCGTGATCTACCAGCACCTGACTGAGTTGCTCGATACCACGCAACAAAGGCATTTTGGAGCCACTCGCCTCGGCATCGCCTGACAGCACAAGCTGCGCGAGGTAGCACACCCTGCGCACCGGTGTGCTGGCATGTTCAGGGTGAATTGCATCCCGCAATCGCAAAATGTTCGCATTTGGCGTCATTATTGCAAGCCGCGAGCGCTTGTCACCGTTTTCGATCACTGCCCCGTTGATTAGCACCCGTTCGTGTGGACCAAGCTTTAAAACCAGACCGCTCATGCATCACCGCCGTGGCCACGCAAACCGCGCATTACCGCGGTGTTGATATCGACCAAAACCTCTACCGAGCCCTTGTCATTGCGTATCGCGCGGCTATGCAAACTTGTGAACTCATAAAGGTAAAAAAGTTGGGCACGCAATTTTTGCGGCAAAGTGTTTCCAGCGTCTGCGACATCGGCAGCCAATGTTGACCACAGCCGCAGGTTTTCGTCCAATGCCGCAATAAATCCGGGGTGGTTTTCACGCCGCGCCGCCGCCGCTTGGGTCAGGCGCTGGGTGATACGTGCAAGCAAATCATATTCAAGCGAGCGCGGGGTTTTTTGCGGAGCTTCGGGTCGTGCATAGACCGAGCGCGCCGCCGTAAAGTGAGCTGTCACGGGCTTTCCTTCCTGGAAATCTGAGGGGTCAGAGAACGCTGATCATCAAGAAACGCGGCCGGAGGCAGTAAAACCCCCGGCCCAGTCTATCAGCGGAACAGAGCCAGGATGTTCTGCGGCTGCTGGTTTGCAATCGACAAAGACTGCGTCGCAAGCTGTTGTTGCACCTGCAGTGCCTGCAGCCGTGCCGAGGTCTCTTCCATGTCAGCATCAACCAACGAGCCGATACCCGCCTTCAGCGCATCCGACAGTTTGCCGATGAAGTCCGACTGAGTCTCAATCCGGGTTTGAGTCGAGCCGAACTCTGCCGCAGCGTCGATCGATGTTTGCACCATTGCTTCAATGCTGCCCAACGCCGTCGCAGCGCCCGCCGAGGTCGTCACATCCACCGATGCCAGCGCACCCAGACCGCCTGCCGTGGCGTTTTTGAATTGGCCGCTGACCGAAAGGTCACTGGTGCCGTCATTTGTAAACGCCAGTTGTCCCGGGTTTGCCGAATCATAATCAACCGTCAGCCCCGAAATGCCCAATGCATCGATGGCGTTTTTCATGCCGACTGCCACCAGATCGGCGATCGCATTGGCCCCACTGGTCACATCGCTTGCCGAGATTGTATAGGATGCGGTTTTATCGCCAATCCGCATGCTGATCTTATCGCCCGCCGCCCAAGCGGTCGCCCCGTCTTGAATGGTGATGTCATCGGTGCCCCCCCCCTGATCCAAGGTCAGCACGAATGTATCGGCATCCGTGGACACAGTGCCGCCGGTGCTTGCACCAAACACATCATTCGCAGTGTAAGATCCGGTTGACAGGTTTTGCGCGGTAACGGTGATTTTTGACGCAGAAACCCCCGAGCCGCTACGATCCAACGAAGACAGCACATCCACCGTGGATTGCGAGCCATCGAGCAGATTGAGCCCGTTGAACTGAGCAGCGCCGACCACTGAGTCGATCTGGCTTTTCAGGGCATCAATATCGGTCTGGATCTTGGTGCGGTCGACGTTGCTCTCCTGCGCGGCTACGATCTTTCCTTTGATCTTGGTCAGCAGATCAGTCACCGTTTCCGAAGCTTCCCGTGCGACAGTCAACGTCGATGAGCCCAAGCTGAGGCTGTCCGAGATGCCCTTGAAGCCTTCGACATCTGATTCCATCACCTTGGAAATCGCCCACACTGCAGCATTGTCTTTGGCGGTTGAAACCGACTTGCCCGTCGAAATTTCCGACTGGGTTTTATTCATGTTACTGTTGATGTTTTTCATGGTCTGAAGCGCAACCATGGCACTGGTGTTAGTCAAAATAGACGACATAGGCCGTTCCTTCGCGATCTGCCTGCGCTTTGCGCCCGGCATGGTGCACCATCTTGCGATGGCTGATGTGGCGTTCTACCCGGTGCAGATAGGGAGTGTCCCAACTGCGCCACCCCGTCGTGGGATGCATGTTGAGTAAAGCGACAGAAGTTCTAACAGAGTTCTAATGCGCCCGGCCCATATCCATCGCATTTAAAGTAAACCTTCACAGCCGCCGCGAAAATTCGGGCTGGCCGCCACGCTCGACCCGCTGGCCATCTTCGCCGTAAGTCACCAACCCGTTTAGGCTTTGCCGCACTTCATTCAGCCGCCGGATCGCGGCGCGTACGCCCTTTGCCGCTGCGGTAGCACATATGGCGTTCCTCTCTGCCTTGCGCTGCAAGCGCAGAATCAGGGCGGAGTCACTTGGTTGTGCCAAGCGGCCCAGCGCCGCATCCAGTTCCGGCGAGAGCCTTGCCAACTCTGTATAGTCGGCCGATAGAATCGCCGCATGAATGGCATCCAGCAAGCCTTCAATCTGCATGTCATCCCGCATCATTTTTGCCCTTTGTCATCGCATTAAACAGCTGTTCAGCCAGACCAATTCCGCCTTTTTCAACCATCTGGCGGGCCTGTTCGTCGCGCAGAAAAGAGCCAAACTGTTCCTCGCCAATACCGCCACCAAACCCCTCAGGGGTCTTGCCAACACCGGCATAGTTCAACATTTCTGACAAGAAACTCGCCTCAAGCGCGCGCGCTTGCACCATCAGCGGGCGATCGTCGAGCGACCTTGGTCGCGGATGCGTAGCAAGGGTTGGGGGAATTTCCATCGAAGGCTCCAGATCGTTCAGATTTTCATGAGTATCCACGGTGGCGGTAAACAGGTGGTAACCAATATCGACGATAAGAGCCCAGTAACGGCAGAAGTCGGTGGAAGATGATTTCGAAAATCCCTCAAAGTTTAGTCATCGCTCCGGCAATGCCGGAGTTCTCTTCGTCTGAGATGCCGGAAGCTATCGGTTTCGGTACCGCATTTGATGAGGCCGCAGCCGACGCCGAAGAACCCGAAGCGGATGCCGCTGGACTGCTCTCGCTGGCACTCGGTCATGGGTTTTTACAGTTCGCTGAAATCAAGCAAAAATTGACAGTTATGCCGACCCGGACAGCCGAAGCCACGTCCGATCGGATCCCTGTAGCTATACCGATCCCATTGGCTGATGCACCGCTGTCCCAAATGCCTATTCGACTCGATAGCGCCGAACCTTCTCCACTGAAGGGAGATTTATCCGATGTGTCGATGGTAAAGCCACAGATGCGACTTGCCCCAGTGCAGCCCGTTTTGACCAGATCGGCCGAAACCCCAGCTGAACCTGCGACAAGCGAAACCAGTTTAGCAAGCCTGCCTTTTGATCAGCGCGAGGCCGATCAAGGCATCTTAGGACAAGAGGGGCCTCCGATGATGCAGATGTGGTTACCCGCACCGATCGGCACCCTGACAATGCAGTCGGTTGACGGAATCAGTTTGACCGAAAGCGCGGTTGATTCACGAAGTGCCGTCAAACGGGCGGCACCGCACTTAGATGTTTTGCCTACATTGGCCGTTGAAGTGCCCGTCGAAGAAGCGACAGGCACACTGGACCTTGAAGCTCCCCCACAACCAGTCTCGCAGGCAGAGACGGTTTGGCATGCGCGCATGCAGCACCCAGCCTCGACGCCCAGCCAGGCCACAATTCCCGTTGGTGCCCAGATGTTGGTGGCAGACGCCGAGACCGTAGAACGTTTGCCATCAGATTGGCGTCCGATCTCCGCAGAACTCACTGATAGACAAATACAAAAAGCGGCCCCGGGACTGCGCGCGCAAGTGCTTTGGCAGACACATACCATGACCTCGCCCAAAGCTCTGGGCGAACCAGGAGAGCCAACCTTGCCTGCGGCAGACGTTATCCCTTTGGATGTGACTGACGCCCAAGTAGATGAAGCCAACTCGGTCTCTGCAAAGGATGTACTTTCAGATAAAACCATGGCGTCAGATACCGCGCTCGCTGTCAGCGGTGTGCAGAGCGGCGGGGTGAGTCGTCCGACTATAGCATATGCACCTGATCTGCTTGGCACGCCCCCACCCCATAATAGCAACACCATGCTGCAAACGATGCCGACCTCGGTACCCTTGCAATTGGTCCAACACCTATCAAGCGCCGCGCTTAGCCCAGTTGAGGTATTGCTGTCGCCTGAAGAGCTTGGCCACGTCAAATTTCAACTGCATCAGAACGGCGATACAGTCCGGGTCGTTCTTTCTGCCGAGCGCCCCGAAACGCTCGACATGCTACGACGCCACTCGGATCAGTTGTTGCAAGAATTTCGTCAAGCGGGCTTTTCTCAAGCGTCTTTGGACTTTGGCCAATGGTCGCAGCGATCAAGAGCATCACCGCCACCAAAGCAGGCACCCGCCCTAACTGATGAGACGACAACACATATCGCACCCCGCCAATCACACCCGTCGGCCACGGCAGCAACGGGGCGGGGTTTAAACCTCCGCCTTTGAAAAGGAAAATGAGATGGAAACCTCTCCGATCACCGCCACCCAGACCGTTGTCAGCAGGAATAGCTCCAAGGCTGCGATCTCCGCTGATTTTGATACGTTTTTGAAGATGATGACGACTCAGATGAAAAATCAGGACCCTATGAACCCAATTGACTCGGCGGATTACGCAGTTCAGCTGGCGACGTTTTCCAGCGTGGAGCAGCAGACCAAAACCAATCAGTTGCTTGAAGGTCTGACCAGCCAATTTGGTGTGCTGGGCATGGCACAGCTGGCGGGGTGGGTCGGCCAAGAAGCGCGCTCGGCAGCGCCAGTGTATCTAGGAGATGCAGCGGTGACGATAAGCTATCAACCTGCAAGTCAGGCTGATCGTGCCGTGCTGGTGGTAAAAAATGCCCAAGATCAGGTTGTCTCGCGGGAAGATGTCTCGCTGGAGGGCGGCACATATCAATGGCTTGGCGCGGATGCGACCGGAACGCCACTCCCAAATGGTCTCTATAGCCTGAGCCTTGAAAGCTACAGCGGAGAGCAGCAGCTGGGCGATGCCAGTGCCGTCGAATCTTACGCGCAGATCCTTGAGGCACGGGGGGGAAGCGATGGACCGACTCTGGTTCTGGCGGGAGGAGTTGAGGTCAGGGCGACTGAAATCACTGCTTTGCGGGTGCCATAGCTACAGAAAATGACCTATCAAGATTCCCATCGCGAACACGGCAAATGCCGCGCAAACCAGACGCAATGCAAACAGACGGGGGCGGGCGTTAATCGTTGGCGGAGCTTCAGCCTGCGCAATCAAAAGAGCCTCTACCAGACGCGGCAGACGCGGCCCAAATCGCGCCAACACCCGCGCAGTTTGGCCCAAATCCCGGATCAACGCCAACGGCCCGACATTGCGCGCGACATAGGTTTCAACCACTGGCTTCGCGACCTGCCAGATATTTATATTGGGATCAAGCCCACGCGCAACACCTTCAACCACCACCATTGTGCGTTGCAGCAAGATCAACTCGGTTCGGGTTTCCATGCCAAATCTCTCAGTAACCTCAAAGAGATAAGACAGAAGCCGCGCCATCGAAACACGCGTGGCCTCCAACCCGAAAATAGGCTCTCCCACGGCGCGCAACGCACGAGCGAATTCGTCGATATCGCGGTCGGGCGGCACATAGCCCGCTTCAAAATGCACTTCGGCAACACGCCGATAATCGCGGCCGATGAAACCCATCAGAATCTCGGCGTAGACGCGCCGGGTGTATTCGTCGATACGCCCCATGATGCCGAAATCATACGCAATCAGATTGCCATTCGCAGCGACTTTCAGATTGCCCTGATGCATATCGCCGTGAAAAAAGCCATCACGCAATGCGTGGCTAAGAAACAACTGCAGCACGCGGGCACCCAACGCTCGGCGGTCTATTCCGGCCGCATCAATCGCAGCATTATCCGCCAGATTGATCCCCTCGGCCCAATCCAGAGTCATCACGGAACGCCCCGACAGATCCCAAACGACTTTCGGCACCTGAAACCCTGCGTCCTTGGAGGTGTTGTCTGCAAATTCGGATGCTGCCGAGGATTCCAGCCGCAAATCCAACTCGCCCAGAACCACACCTTCAAAATGCGTGATCACATCCAAAGGCCGCAAGCGGCGCGATGCAGGTGAGACAAATTCAATTGCCCGCGCCGCGAAATAAAACGCATCAATATCGCGGCGAAACGCCCGCTCAATCCCCGGACGCAGCACTTTCACCGCCACATCCTGACCATTGCTGCGCAGTGTAGCGCGATGCACCTGCGCGATAGAGGCAGCTGCAACCGGTTCGGAAAAGCTGGAGAACACCTCATCCACAGGCAGCCGCAATTCTTCCTCAACCATAGCTTTGGCCACGCTGGTTGAAAATGGCGGCAACTGATCTTGCAGATATTTCAACTGCATAGCCAGTTCTTCACCGACAATATCGGGCCGTGTCGACAAAATCTGACCAAACTTGATATAGGCTGGCCCCAGTGCGGTCAGCGCCCGCGTCACGGGCGGCAGTGCCAAATCGCCCTGCAAGCCCAACCACTTGAATGGCCAGCCCAGCAAACGCGCGGCAAACCGCAGACGCGGCGTGACCTGCATCGCCTCGAGCGCAACGGCCATCGCCCCAGTGCGTTCAAACGTCGCCCCAGTGCGGATCAGGCGCCAGATGTTATGCGGTCCTCTCACAGTTTCCAGCCTGAGTGTAGGGCTGCAATACCCAGCGACAGGTTGCGGTACTTTACCTGATCAAAGCCAGCAGTTCGGATCATGCTGGCGAATACCTCTTGTTCCGGGAACTTGCGGATTGACTCGACCAGATACTGATAGCTGTCGCGATCCCCGGCCACCACCTGCCCCATCACTGGAATAACATTGAAGCTGTATTTATCATAGACCCACTGCGCCAAGTCATTGGGAATCCGTGAAAACTCTAGCACCATCAACCGCCCGCCGGGCCGTAGAACGCGGTAGGCTTCCTTCAACGCATCGCCAATCCGCGTCACATTCCTGATCCCGAAAGAAATCGTGTAAACATCGAAGGAGTTATCAGCAAACGGGAGCGCCATCGCATCGCCAACAATCCAATCCAAGCGAGACGCCATCTGATCAGCCTCGGCCCGCGTGCGACCCGACACCAGCATCGATTCGGTCAGGTCGCAAACCACGGCGGTTGCCCCCTCTGCCCGGTTCATAAACCGAAACGCCACATCCCCGGTGCCGCCCGCCACGTCCAGCAGCCTCTGCCCCGGCCGTGGTGCCAGCCAATCCATCATCGCGTCTTTCCAAAGCCGGTGCATCCCGCCCGACATCAGATCGTTCATCACGTCATACCTGCTGGCGACCCGCGTGAACACACCATGCACCATCCCAGCCTTGTCGGCCTCTGGCACGGTTTGATAGCCGAAATGCGTGGTGCTGTCGTTCATCTCTTGCCGTCCTGTGATTGCACCCCCCTTATAGGGGCGCGCGGCGCAAGCCTCAATGCGCCCAACTGTCGCCCGCCCTATCTATCCAGAGGATATATGCCCGAACTGCCCGAAGTCGAAACCGTCCGTCGTGGCCTTATACCCGCTATGGAAGGCCGCCTGATCCAACTGGCCGAGGTTAACCGCCCAGATCTGCGCTGGCCCCTGCCCGCCAACATGCCCGAACGGCTGACGGGAAAGCGCGTGCTGGCCCTGCGCCGCCGCTCAAAATACATTCTTGCCGATCTGTCCTCGGGCGAGAGCCTGCTGATCCATCTGGGCATGTCAGGCCGGATGCTGGTTTCGGGCATCACACTGGGCAATTTCTTTCACGACCACCCAGCGCCCGCGAAACACGACCATATCGTGTTGCATCTAGAGGGCGGCGCCCGCGTCACATTCAACGATGCGCGTCGCTTTGGTGCGATGGATCTTTTGCCCACTGCTACAGCCGAAGCTCACCCTCTGCTGTCGGGAATCGGACCTGAACCCCTAGGCAATGCTTTTGATGAATCATACTTCGCCGCCACACTTCAAGGCCGCAACACGCCCATAAAATCAGCCCTGCTCGACCAACATCTCGTCGCGGGCCTTGGCAATATCTATGCCTGCGAAGTGCTCTACCGCGCCCGCATCGCCCCCAACACCCGTGCCGGAGCCATTACCGATGCCGGCCGCCTTGTCGCCATCATCCGCGACGTGCTGCTGGAGGCCATCGAGGCAGGTGGCTCCAGTCTGAAAGATTACCGCCGCACCGATGGCGAACTGGGCTATTTCCAGAAAGCCTTCGCCGTCTATGGCCGGGAAGGCCAACCTTGCCAAACCCCCGGCTGCACCGCCACCATCGCGCGCATTGTGCAATCGGGCCGCTCATCTTTCTACTGTCCCAACTGCCAAAAATAGGAGCCGACATGCAGCAAACCCTGATCATCGAACCGCACGGCGCTGTCGCCCTGATCCGACTGAACCGCCCCGAGGCACTAAATGCGCTGAACCAACAACTCATGTCCGAACTTGCCCAAACCCTTCAGGCTATGGACACGGATGATTCCATCCGTTGCATCGTGCTTGCAGGCTCTGAAAAAGCCTTTGCCGCCGGGGCAGACATTCGTGAGATGGCCGGAAAATCCTTCGCCGAAGCCTTCACCTCCGATATTTTCGGCCCCGAAGCCGAAGCCATCCAGCGCATCCGCAAGCCGATCATCGCAGCTGTTGCAGGCTTTGCCTTGGGCGGCGGCTGCGAACTGGCAATGATGTGCGATTTCATCCTCGCTGCCGATACCGCCAAATTCGGCCAACCCGAGATCAACCTTGGCATCATCGCAGGCATGGGCGGCACCCAGCGGCTGACCCGCGCCGTCGGCAAAGCCAAAGCGATGGAGATGAACCTCACCGGCCGCATGATGGATGCCGCCGAGGCCGAGCGCGCAGGCCTTGTCAGCCGCATTATCCCCGCCGCTGACCTGATCGACGAAGCGCTGAAAACCGCCGGAAAAATCGCCGCGAAATCAGCTATCTCTGTCCGCGCCGCGAAAGAAGCCGTCAACCGCGCAGACGAATCCACCCTGCGCGAAGGCCTGTTGCACGAGCGTCGCCTGTTCCACGCCATGTTCGCCACCGAGGATCAGAAAGAAGGCATGGCAGCCTTTGTCGAAAAGCGCCCCGCCAAATTCACGGACAATTAGGTCGTGTGGACTTAGTCTGTACACAGGTTTCAACCAACCCCTAGAAACGAGCTTAGCGGACGAGGTTCTAGAGTCAGAATCCATTGATTTGCTTGAAGCTGCCGCCGATGCGTGAGTCAAGACCCCTGAGCTGTGTGGGTGATCATAAGCAATCTATTACGGCTGACGTACAAGCAGGTGGAGCGGCTGAGACCCTTATCTCCGAAGTGCCATGGGAAGCCGAGCGTCGATGATCGGCGGGTTTTGAGCGGCATAATCTTTATAAATCGCGATCGCTTGAGGTGGTTCGTTGCGCACAACGAATATGACCCTCCGAAGACGCTTCACAACCGATGGAAGCGGAGGGGTGACATCGGGATCTTCGCCAGGAAGATGGAGGGACTGGCCTCAAATGGTACCAAGTGTTGATTTCCACGCAGAAGTGACCCGGGTTTTTCATCGAGAATTGACCCGCCTGAAGGTTATGTCCTGCGGGTTATGCTTGGGTCAAGACATACGAGGTCTCCCTTTTGGTTTTGGCTCCTGCTGAGCTTGCCTTGAAGCGGCAGCTGTAGGCCGGGAAGCGGGCGGACTTCATGTGATAGGCGATCAACCGAACCTGACGCTCGGCCAGTTCGGCCTTCAGAAGTTGAGACAAGATCGGCACCGAAGCATAGAGGGCAGGGGCGCCTTGCTCGATCAGATCGGTGACGGCCTTGCTGCGCTCGACAAAACCGTCAAATGCGGGCGGCAATTGCATTAGGGTTGCCCTCTCTTCGGCCCAGACATCGGCCACGCTGCCGGGCAAGGTGCCATGCGGGATCTCGTGCCACAACTCCATGCAGCGCCGCTCAAGCCACGCATTCAGCGCTGGCAGATCAGGAAACTCCGGCATCGGTTGCCAAAGCCGGTAGCGAGAATCCTGCACGTTCTTCTCTACCTGGCCTTTCTCCCAGCCCGCCGCCGGGTTGCAGAACTCGGGCTCGAACACATAGTGGCTGGCCATCGCCGGAAACCGGGCATTGACCTGCCGTTCCTTGCCCCGACCAACACGGTCAACCGCAGTGCGCATATTGTCATAGATGCCGCGCCCCGGCACGCCACCAAACACCCGGAACCCATGCACATGGGCGTTAAATAGCATCTCTTGGGTCTGCAAAGGGTAAGCCCGCAGCAAGAACGCCCGGCTGTGCGACAGCTTGGCGCACGCGACGAGGGCGTTGCGCAGGACTACTGCGATTTCACTGCCGAGGGTTGCCGCCCGAAACTTACCGCGTTAGCTTTACTGATCTTTTGCATCAGCGTCAGCCCGTCCGACTTGCCGTAGCAGCAAGCGCTCTGCTTGAAGCTATGCCGGCGCAATCAGAACCACCTGAATTACTACGCGCGTTGCTGCGAGACGCCCCCGCCCCTGTGGCCCCGATCTCACTGCCGATCAGCAGGATGACCCGACTAGGAGGCTCTGTCTTAGCGCTGGCGCTTGAGCCCACGCACAGCGCCGGCGATCTGATGGACGGGGCGGCGGAATGGCGCAAGTGGCTAGACTGGCGGACAGAAGTGCTGGCGCGGCTAGCAGCCAGCTTTGATCTGCCGCCGTCGCCGTTTCGCCCGCATCTGACTCTTGGCTATTTTGCCAATCCCTATCTAGTGGCAGAAGATGATGCCGATCTGGCGGAACTTTCCGATCAGATCACCAACGCACTGTCGGGGATTGTGCTGACTTGGCAGGCAGTTGGGCTGTACCGCTTCACCTCAATGGCCAAGATTACGCGTGTGGCGCGACAAAAACCTTGACGCTCCTGTTGTGACACGCCATCCGATACGACATATTTGACGAAAAGGGCATTTTGGCATGGCGATAGATGCAGTCTTTACTTTGGTAGACGGCCATGATCCGGCTTTTCTTGCCAATCAAGCGGCGCTGGCACATTTTACGCCACCGCCGCCTTTGGACAAATGGCAGACGATCAACCTTGGCCGTCGTGATGCAAGCGTCACTGCCGCTCTGACAGCGGCGTCGGCGGCCGGTGCCGATCCGTTCTGGGTCGGCTATCACCGACTGCGGCTGCTGCGGCTCGCCGGTCAAGAGGCGCAGATTGCGGCCCTTGTCGCAGAAATTGTGCAAACCGGCGCGCATGTAGAAAGTCTGCTTCGGCTTGGGCGCGAGTGGCGAGAGAGCGGGCACGCCCCAATGTCGTTGCAGTTGCACGTGGGACTGCGTAGTGTGCGCCCACTTCATGGCCCAACCGCGATGGCTTGGGCCGATCTGGCACTTGGTCTTGGCGAAACTGGCGAAGACATTGAAGCGGCGCTTTAATGTGCGCTTGCGCAAGGCGGCGATATCTATTGGACCCGGTATCACCGGCTGCGGCTGTTTCTGGCGCAAGCGCGCGTCGAACGTGCGCGCACCGAGGCCGCAATGGTCGAATGTCGCGCCATTGCAACACTTGGTGGGAGGCACGATCCTTTTGCATATCTTATTGATAACGCAGATTATCTTGATCAAGAAGACCGCCATGCCTTGCATCTTGCGCTTCAGAGGCCACGCAATGATGCGTGAGCCTTTATCTAAGTTGCTCCTAAGCAAGAGTTTTTGCGTCGGGAGAATGAACAGGGCCGAAAAATCGTGATACCGAGTGCAAGCATTGCGGTGGTCGGGGCCGGGGCATTTGGCACAGCTTTGGCAATTTCACTTGCGTCCAATGGACAGCCTACGCTGCTCTGGGGTCGCGATGCTGCGCAGATGGGCGCGATGGCTAAAGCACGCCAAAATGCCCAACGGCTGGCTGGCTTGCGCTTTCCCGAAACACTGGAGGTGACTGCTGATATCACCAAGATTCCCCTTAAAGCGGTGATACTTTTAGCGGTGCCAACCCAAGCACTCCGCGCGACTTTGATTCAGCATCGGCACATCCTGCACTCGCATATGCTAATCGCTTGTTGCAAAGGCGTCGAGCGCGGCAGCGGGCTCTTGCCTCTTGAGGTGATTGCCGATGTCCTGCCAAGCGTGCGCAGCGCTATTCTTACTGGCCCCAGCTTTGCAAATGATATTGCCGCAGGGCTGCCAACTGCGCTGACGCTCGCGACTAAGGATGTCGACGCCAAAACTCTACAAACGTTGCTCTCCACACCTGCATTGCGGCTCTATCTTAGCGATGATCCGATCGGCGCCCAGCTCGGAGGTGCGCTGAAGAACGTGGTTGCGATTGCCGCAGGTATCGCGATCGGGGCCGGGTTGGGCGACTCGGCGCGCGCGGCCCTAATGACCCGGGGATTTGCGGAGATGGTTCGTTTTGCTGTCCTGCGGGGCGCCGCACGCGACACGCTATTTGGTCTCTCGGGTTTTGGCGATCTAGTGCTGACATGCACCTCAACACAATCCCGCAACCTGCGCTACGGCACTGCCATCGGCACGGGCCAAACTGTTTCTGAGACAGCGACCGTAGAAGGCGTGATGACCGCCCATGCAATCATCGAGAGCCTCTTGACCAACGAAAATGACGCGACAGATCTGCCGATCACTCGCATGGTCTCCGCAGTGCTTAAAGAAGAGCTGAACATGGCACAGGCTATCGAGTCGCTGCTGTCACGGCCGCTGCGCCGAGAAACTGATTTGGCGTAAAGTCGATTTATTCCCGTTAGGGAAGCCGCCCGTTCGTAGTTGGCGGCTTTAGCTGCAAAACTTGTTCGGCGCAGAATCAATAGAAGTGCTTCACGATACCTGTCTGATTCTTGTGATAAAGGTCGATTATAGCGTCAGCCACAACTTCTGGCTTGAGATTAGGGCCTTGATCCTCGTTGGGAAAGGCGTATCTGCACGACGAGGCACCACGCAGCTTACCTGCGCCGCAACTGTATATAGATCATTTTTGGCCGATTGAAAGACTGGCGCCGCGGTGCAACCCGTTACGACCGAAAAGTAAAGACCTTCCTTTCCCCCGTCGCCCTCGCAGCAACTGTAATCTTCTGGCTTTGTCGATCTATGAGTCTGGACCCTAGGAGTAAAATGCAAAGTTTAACATTAAGTCATTGAAAAACACTTGAAAAAGCCTTTTTTTCCCAAGTCTCAAAATCCTAAAGAAAATTACTCACTTTGATGGGCGTCGCTGAAAACCTAGCAACCGCATAAAGATCATGTTCGACAGGTTCAAGGACTGGCCACACTTCACAACCCGTTTTGCTCGCTGCCATGTCGTCTTGCTATCTGCCATCCCCTTCACAGCCAATGCCTTCTTCCGGCTGTGAAAGTTAGTTAGTCTGAAGCCTAAGGCAAGTTGATTGGCTTTACGGTCAGATTTGCCTTAGAAAGACGCATGGATAACGCCCTCACGCCCCTTAACCGCGAAGTTTCCCCGTTGAGTAATCACGCCTTGGCGGATCTGGTGGCATGCCCACAGTGTGATACTTTGCACCGCTTGGTTCTGGTGGCTGCGGGGCAGAAGGCGCGGTGTCGGCGTTGTCACTCAGTGCTGATGTCGCCGCATGCCAGTGCGATGACCAAAATCGTTATGCTGGCTTTGACGGCGACTGTTTTGATGATTGCCGCGATCACCTTTCCATTTTTGACCTTGGAAGCGCGCGGGCTGACGCAAAGAAACTCAGTGATTGATGCGATATTGGCCTTCTCTTCCGGCTTGATGCTGCCACTATCTCTGGCAATTGCGGGCTTGATCGTGGTTTTGCCGCTCATGCGCTTGGCCGCGATCCTTTATGTCTTGGCGCCGATGGCGATAGGTTGGGCACCAGCCAAGGGCGCCATGCGGGCTTTCCGGTTTGCACAGGTTCTGAAACCTTGGGCGATGGCAGAGATTTTTATCGTCGGCGTGGCAGTCGCACTGGTCAAAGTGGCTGGGTTGGCTATCTTAACGATTGGTCCTGCGTTTTGGGCGTTCACTGCTTTGGTGTTGGTCACGGTTCTGAATGATAATTTTATGTGCAGGTTGACGATATGGCGCACTCTGGAGGCTCGCAGACCCCACCTCTGACGGCGCGCGCGGCGGGGCTGGTGGCTTGCCCCACCTGCGGGCGCGTGCATCAGGCCCAGACTGTGCATTGCCTGCGCTGTGGCCAGGTGTTGGCAAGCCGCGATGGCACGAGTATGCAACGGGTCTGGGCTTGGTTGGTGGCAGGCTTCATGGCCTATATCCCGGCCAATCTATATCCGATGCTGGAGACAACGACGCTAGGCAAAACCCAGTCCAACACTTTGTTGGGCGGGGTAATCGAACTGGTGCTGCACCACTCCTACGGCGTGGCGGCTATCGTTTTTTTCGCCAGTATTGTCATTCCGATCGGCAAATTCGTTGCCATTTCTTATCTTGCTCTGCAGGTTCAGCGCCCCGATAGAAACTCGGTGCACCTGAAACACCGCATGCTTGAGGTGGTAGAGTTCATCGGGCGCTGGTCGATGATTGATGTCTTCGTGGTTGCGCTTTTGTCGTCGCTGGTTCAACTGGGGTCTGTGGTCAGCGTTCAGCCAGGCATTGCAGCGATCAGTTTTGCGCTGTCCGTAGTGTTTACAATGCTTTCCGCAATGAGCTTTGACAGCCGACTGATCTGGGACACCGACACCAAAGATAGTGAGACAGCGTGACTGACTTAAACCTGCCCGAGCTTGAAATCGACCCACCGCGCCGCTCGTTGCTGCGCAATTTATCTGTGGTTTGGCTGGTGCCGGTACTGGCTGTAGTGGTGTCGTTAGGGATCGCGTGGAAAAACTTCAGCGACCGCGGAACTCTGGTGACTATCACGTTTTCCACTGCCGCTGGTGTGATTCCGGGTGAAACGACGCTGAAATTCCGCGAAGTCGTTATCGGTACTGTCGAGAATGTGCAGTTTACCCCCGATCTGCAAAAGGTGATCATCTCTGCACGGATCCAAAAGGATGTTGCCGAGACGCTGCCGTCTGACAGTCAGTTCTGGGTGGTGCGCCCCAATGTCAGCGCCAACGGCGTCACGGGCCTGTCGACGGTTCTGTCAGGGGTCTATATCGAAGGGGCTTGGTTGCCTGTCTCGGGGTCTGTGGTGCATAGCTTTACTGGTCTGGAGGCAGAACCCATCCTGCGCCCCGGTCGCAAAGGGATGCGCATTACTCTGCGCAGCAAGAGTGGATCCCTGTTACCAGCTGGCGGACCAATCCTGTTTCATGGCGTTGAAGTCGGCAAACTGGACGTGCCCCGCATCACTGACACTGGTGACAGCGTGCTGGTCGATGCCTTTATCAACGCGCCGAATGACAAATATATCACCACAGCTACACGGTTCTGGGACACGTCTGGGTTCTCGGTAAAATTGGGACCAAGTGGGGTTGCTTTGGATGTGTCCAGCCTGGGTTCGCTGTTGCGCGGCGGTATCGCCTTTGACACTACCTTTACCGGCGGAGAGCCTATCAAAGACACGACGGTGTTCAATTTGTTTGACGACGAAGACGCTGCGCGACAAAGCATCTTCACCCAGATTGGCGATGATGCAGTGCCGCTTGCGGTGATCTTTACAGGATCTGTCAATGGCTTGGCAGCGGGCGCGCAGGTCGAGTATCACGGATTTCGCATCGGCCAAGTCACCGGCATCAATGCATTTATTGAACGCACCAGCGGCAATGGCCGTGTGGTAAAACTACGGACAGAAATTGAGATCGACCCACAAGCCTTGGGGCTGCAAGCAAGCACCGGAAAATCCGAGGTGCTCGCGTTTTTGCGAGATGCAGTCAGTAACGGTCTGCGGGCTCGCTTGGTCACGACCAGTATCTTCAGCCCGGCTTTGAAAATTGAACTTGCAGAACTTCCCGATGAGCCCAAAGCCGAAATGATTATCGGCGCGGATTCGGTGCCGGTGCTCCCAAGTGTTGTGTCTGATTTGCCAGACTTGAATGCGACGGCTGACGGTATGCTGAAGCGCATCAATGGCTTACCAATTGAAGAGCTGATGCAACAGGCGATTTCTCTTATGGCTTCCATCGAGGCTGTGGCTGGGTCGGATGACACGCGGGCTGCACCGGGGGCATTGGTCAAGTTGTTGGATGACACCCGAGGCCTGATCAACAAAGACGACACCCAAGCTATCCCGACCGAGTTGCGTGGCGCGATTGTTGATCTGCGCAAAGTCGTGGAAGATCTGCAAAAGCGCGGCGCGAGCGAGAAACTTGTGACCCTGTTAGAGAATGCCAACAAGGTGAGTGCAAACCTTGACCAGGCCTCGCAGAGTTTCCCGCAACTGATAAAAGACCTGCAAGAACTTGCGGCGAAAGCCAAGGGACTGAAGGCGGAAGAGCTGATCGACAGCACCACGAAACTTATTCAGGACGCGAATGCAGTCATCGGCACAGATGGGATGAAATCTCTGCCTGCTGATCTTTCTGGGGCATTGGTTCAGATTCAGGCTGCGTTGAAAGAGCTGCGCGAAGGTGGCGCAGTAGATAACGTCAACGCGGCCTTGGCATCGGCAAAGGATGCGGCAGATTCAGTGGCACAGGCTGCGGACGGTCTGCCGAAATTGACCGCGGAACTGGATGCGCTGGTTGGCAAAGCCAATGCTTTGGTCGCAGCCTATGGTGCGAAGTCAAACTTCAACGATCAAACCCTGCAATTGCTGCGTGACTTGCAGGCTGCCGCAAAAGCCGCGACTCAACTTGCAAGAACAATAGAGCGTAACCCCAATTCCTTGCTGATCGGACGATAAAATGCGCCTTTCTTTGTTCATGCTGTCTGTTCTGATCGGCTTGACCGCCTGCGGTGATAAAAAGGCGCGTTTCCTGATCAGCCCGCCCGAAACTACGGCACAGGCCCGGTTGCGCGTCGCTAGCATTGAGGTGCGCGATGTCTCATTGCCCGCCTATGCCTCTGCTTCTGAAATTGTGGTAGAAGATGCCACGGGTGCGTTGCGCCCGGTGCCTAAAGCGATTTGGGCGGATGATCCTGCCCGCGGTGTGACAGGCGCTTTGGCGCGCAGTCTTGGGGCAGCGTCCACATCCACAGTTGCAGCCGAACCTTGGCCGCTGAACGATGCGCCGCAAGCGCGGCTGCAGGTGCGCATTGACCAGATGATCGCTAAGTTCGATGGCGGCTTTCAACTGGAGGGTCAGTTTGCAATTTCATCGACGCAGGGCGCCGTCTCGGACAGTCTGAGCCGCTTCGAGATTTCAGTGCCGATGGCTGATCTGACCCCTGCATCCGTGGCCGCCGCGACAGGAGTGGCACTGGACCAACTAGCCGCGAAAATTGTGGCAAAACTGAAGGCATAAGGCAGGACATACCGCGCATCTTTTCGAATACCGGCTTCAAGGGGTTCTCTGCGAATCCTTTCATCCAACCCCTGAACTGCGCGCGCTCTGCCTCGAAGAGTAGTCTTTCGAAGCCAAATTTCTTTAATCTATAAGAAATGGGGTCATCCTCCCATTTTTAACGGGGTGCAGTCGTAGAATTCACGCGGCAATTTTCAGTTTTTGGGCGGGTGTGATGCCGCCGATGCCCCGTTGCCAGACAATGGTTTGCCTGCAAACCATGAAAGGGATGTTCGTGCGGCCGTTGTTATAAGCCCAGAGCCATTGTGTGGCGAAGTCCTGCGCCTCATCAATGCTTTCTATGATGTATTGGTCGAGCCATTCGTGGCGGACCGTGCGGTTGTAGCGCTCGATATAGGCGTTTTGCTGCGGCTGTCCGGGTTGGATGTGCTGGATGATAACCCCTTGTTTCTCTGTCCATTCCATCAGCTTGCCGCTCATGTATTCAGGGCCATTGTCGACCCTTATGGTGGCGGGTTTGCCTCGCCATTCGATGATCCGGTCAAGGCTGCGGATGACCCGTTCGGCTGTCCATATAGGGCCAATCGCTTCGGTGAGTTCACCAATGGGGTTGCGGGATGTCGATGCACTTCACTCCCTGTCGCGACACCTCACTGCGATCGACGTCGGCGCCGTGCAGGCCGCGCGAGCGATTTCGAGCGAACTACCAGTTGTGGTGATCTGAGCTACTTCCCAACTCTTGGACAGATTTCCGGCTGAGTTAAGCTACTGCCTGAATAGCCCCTAGTTTGCTAGACGCCTCGCAGTTTCTGTTTCTGCTGCTGTTCAAA
>NZ_BSPP01000001.1 GCF_030161095.1 Cypionkella aquatica | reverse complement strand
GTAGGCGTAAATGACCACCGGGCTCCGGTCGTGGCTGGATGAAAGACCAGTGGCAGGTCAGGACCGATAAACCCGAGCTGTATAACAGCCTGACCGCCTGCATTAGCCAAACCGAGTGGATGAACAGTTCAGTTGCTAAGGGCGACGAGCAATTCGAGTGCCTGCGCTACGATGGGCGGGAAGTTTACCAGTATGTCGAAATCACCAAACGGTAAGAGGGAGAACACATGTTTTCAGTCTTGATACGTCTTGCCTTGACCGCCGGTCTTGCAGCACTCGCAGCCTTGGCCGCAAGTAACTGGCAGAACTACTATCAGCGCCAACTTAACGAAAGCTTCACCAATTTTCTGGTCATTGGCAGTTTGATCGTCCTCGGAGGGCTGGCCGTTGCAGTTTGGTCATTCAGGACAAGGCTGTTCGGGCTGTTGGTGCGTGCCTTGCTATCAGTGCCCTTCATCGGCTTCATCATTCTGGTGATCGTTTGGGTTCGACCGACACGCGATCAACCCTTGGCGGTGATGTTTTTCATTGGGCTCTGCGCAGTTTGCGTGCTTCTGATCGCCGCAATGTGGAGCTATTGGCCTAAGAAACCTTAACTAAGACCCTCAGTGGCTTCGGCTGCTGGGGGTGCCTACTTTGCTTTTTTCATCGTTTCCAGAAGCTGATGCGGGTCTTGGAAGGGGGCTTGGGCTGGTTTTTGATCTGCGGATTTCTGGGCGGGTAGCGGGAGTAAGAAGGGCCCCGTAGGGCCGTTCTAAGGGTGCGGAGGGTGCTGATTCATGCAACCTAGGGGTGCATAGCCACAGTCCCGAGGTAGGCTCTGTCGATGCCGTTTGCCCAGTATTCCCAGTCGTCGTGCTTGTTGTCAGCCTTAGTGCCGATGGTCAGATGTTCGGGGTTTACGCAGCGACGATTGTGGCAGCGGTGACGGATCACCTGATCACTGCTGGCAGCGGTTTCGGTTAGCGCGCAGTAGATGAACCGATAGGCTGTGAACTGCAACCTTGCGAAGCGTACCTTTCTAGTCGCGGTGGTTTCGGTCAAGAGGCAACCGTTCTCATCTCTGACAGCTTCGGAGACGAGTTTATAGGCCAGAGACTGGGCGGCGTCTTTCTGGGTGGCCAAGATTTCATCCCATAACTGTTGCGAGTTGTCTCGGAAGTCAAAGAACTGGAGCTGTGGCATTAATTGATCACCACTGTCGCTGGCAGGTAGTCGCAGACAGCCGCGACCAGACCGTTAGAGTTATAGATATTTCCGTCAGCGACCGAGTGCCCCGGCTTTGCCCACAGCACCCGCGCATAGTCAGCCCCGCCCCACTTTACGTTGCAGTGGGTCCAGCCAAGTTCCATCATCAAGTGCCGGGTGGCGTTTGCACTGTTCCGGAACGTACTGGCTACGAAGTCTGCCACCTCAGTTTGGGTGACGATTAGGTACTTTTTGGCGTCTAAGAACTCTTGCAGCTGTTCGATGTTGGTATGGGCAGCGGCCCCTTGAAGTTGCTTCATCAACGGGGTGCCATGAAGTTCGGTGTTAAGTGTTTGCCCGTCAAAGCTGTCGCTCAGTGTTCTGGCCATCAGGGCGTTATATAGATAAGCGATCTGAGCAGGCTCACGCATTGCCGCAACGATTTGGCCGACGAGGGTTGAAAATTCACCAGCCCGTGGACCTGAAGCATAGCCAGCATGGCCTGTGTTGACGATATAGTAGCGACGTTCACCCTGTTCCAAGAAGGTGGGCAAATGGTTGGTGGTGAAGAGAAAACAAGAAACAAGGGGGGTCTGTTCTGCTTCTCTGCCCTTGCGTTCAGTGGCAACCACCTTATCGGTGATGTAGGTCTTCAGGGCATTGGACTGGTTGGAGTCTGGCCGCAGGCTGAGTTCCTCGGAGATCACCAGTCGGTTGGTGAAGGCAAAGTTGTTGAAACGGGATGTCAGCTTGTCCACGTTGTTTTGGGTGGCAGTGTTATCAGCGCCAAACAGGTTGCGTGCGAGGTCGCAGAAGGTGCTTTTGCCTGTTCCTTTTTCTTTGGAGTAGAGAAGTAGCGCCCAAGCTGGCTTTTGGTCTTCGTGTTGCAAGCAGTATGCTAACCAGTCGAGGATGCGTGTCCTTTCTTCCTCTCGTGGAAAAACCCAGTTGAAGAATTCCTCAAACGGGCCGTAGGTGGCTTCGGTGATGCCTAGGCCACGATAAGTCGGAGATTTCCAAGTATTCAGGCTTACGGTGCCGTTGGATTTCCAGATGACCCTGTTTGGGTTTCCGGGGTGACACGCCATAGACCCGCCCCACACTGGTACGCTGCGGTTTCGGTCGGAATGTTTGCGTTCGATGCCAATGTCGAACACTTGCTTGAGCAGCGGTTGGGTGACTTGCTCGACTGGATACCTAGTGCCAAGTGTGGCGATGAAGGCTTGCTCAATGTCTCGGCGGGATAGTGGTTCGGTCGGGTGGTCAACGTGATAAAAGCGGGTCTCTCGGCGCACGTAGGAGGCGCAGAGATCGGTGCAGAGGGTGTCGAAGAGCAGGTTAGTCTGTATGGTCAAGATTTGTTCCTTTAAAATTGGGCATATGCTGAAAAAATTGCATATCGAACCATGAGACAGGGTGATTATGAAAAATGCCGGCGTCGGTGCTGGCTGAACCCGATCCTGATTTCTCAGGCGCTGATGGATCCTCGCTGGGTCATCACTAGGTGTTCGTAGGCCATATGCACCTGAGCCTGCGCGACGTCAAGCCGTAGGCGTGGTCTTGAAATATCCGTGGCTGAAAATGTCTCTCCCTTGTCACCCGCACTGCATGTGAGTTGGTTGAGGATGGCCTGCATCCGGTGCATCGAACGCCAGCAATTGATGCTAGTACGGTTAGCTAGGTGGGAGGAGAGGATGGGGAGGGTGGTTATTCCCTATAAGATCTAGGGGGAGGAGGAGCACTACCTTCCAGTCCCTCCAGATAACCCTTTATCATCCATTACTTATACCTATTCCTCCAGCCGAAAGTGAACAAGCAGAGGCAAGGTAAGCTGTGGTTGGTGATGGGCACGTCCAAACACTATTCTAAGCGTCTAAGCCCTTCACGAGCGGCCTTGCTTTCCGGCCCGGCAACGTTTCGAGCGAGGCCAACCGCCGCCAGTCCCTGAATGAACCACCAGCCCGGATCTGATTGCCCGGGATGTAAACCCAAGCGGGCCGAGTGTGGAAAGGCGTGATGATTGCCGTGCCAGTTCTCGCCAAAAGTCAGTAACCCAAGACCCGGCAAATTGTAACCTTGCACTGGCAATCCATCTATCACCCAAGCCTGATGCCCTTTGCGATGCGCAAAATGCCCGACCATCCAGTGCCCGAACAACGACACCGCAATCCGCAGACTAACGCCCCAAAACACCAGATCTATACCTCCCACTAACCAGAGGCAGAGCACCAAAGGGAGTTGTTGCAGCATCCACCACCGCTCCAGCCATTGATAGAACGGGTCATCGGCAATGCGATCCTCAACAACAAACAGTGGAGGCGATTCAAGCAAAAAAACGCAATGAACTTGCCACCAGAAATCTTTCCAAAATCCAGCGCCATGCGATGGATGCGGTGGGCAGATCCTCTGCCGCTGATGCCAATCGCGCATGTCATGGGCCCGTATCATTCCTAGAGGTCCAGCCATTCCCACCAGCACACCCAACCATACCAGCATCCGTTCCAGCCATGGAGAGGTGTCAAAGCTGCGGTGGATCAGAAGTCTGTGCATCCCGACCGAATGCCCGGCGCAAATTGTGATTGCGGAGAAAAACACAAATACCGCCAGACCCTGTAAAGACGGCGCGAAGACCACAGCGAGCACCCCCAGCATCGCGTGGGCGCTGAACCAGAGCGACTTCACCGGCTCCCAGACAATCCGTCCGTCTACCGCAGACGCCGACGCAACGGCGAGCACTCTATCAGTCGAGATTAGTGCTTCGCCCAATCCACTGCTGCCCTTCGCCGAAATCCCATATCGCAAGCTATAAACAATGAACCTTTAACTTAGCAATAGGCTCAAAGCGTCATCGCCCCCGCCAACACTCACCCCGCCACCCGCACTTGGGGCATCGCTTGGGGCACTTCTGCCAACGAACGCCCCATGGTCCGCCAAAACCGCGAATAACGGCAGGCCAGCAAACCCGCGCCTAAGCCTTTGACCGCAAATAAGAACGCCCAGCGACATTGCCGCTTTTCTCAATTAGTCTGACAATTCTGAAGGAAGTTGGCTGGGGCGGGAGGGATCGAACCTCCGTATGTCGGTACCAAAAACCGATGCCTTACCGCTTGGCGACGCCCCAACTGCGGCGGTATTTAGCGAAGGGTTCCGGGGGGTGCAAGGGGCATTTTGCGAAAATCTTCGTATGGTTGTCAGGCGCGTGTTTGGCAGCGTATGAGGGGCTATGGAACAGATGGATGTCATTGTTTTGGGCGCGGGCGCGGCGGGGATGTTTGCCGCGATCGAGGCTGGGCGGCGGGGGCGCAGGGTCTTGGTGATCGACCACGCCAAGTCTGCGGGCGAGAAGATTCGCATCTCGGGCGGGGGGCGGTGCAATTTCACCAATCTGGGGATTGCGGCGGATCGCTTCATCTCAAAAAATCCGCGCTTTGCGTTGTCGGCTTTGAAGCGGTTCAGCCAGTGGGATTTCATCGCGCGGATGGATGGTGCTGGCATTGCCTGGCATGAAAAGACCCTGGGCCAGCTGTTTTGTGACGGCTCGGCCAAGCAGGTCGTCGATATGCTGCTGGGCGATATGGCGCGGGCGGGGGTGGCCTTGTGGCTCGGCTGTGGTGTGACGGCGGTGCGGCGGGGGGCTGCGGGGTTTGAAGTTGAAACCGCGCGGGGGCTGGTGCGGGCGGCGTCGGTGGTGGTCGCCACAGGCGGCAAGTCGATCCCGAAGATGGGGGCGAGTGGGTTCGGCTATCAGGTTGCGGAGAGCTTTGGGCTGGGCGTGGTCGAATTGCGCCCGGGTTTGGTGCCGCTGACCTTTGCTGCGCAGGAACTGGACTGGATGGTGCCGCTGGCCGGGGTTGCGGTGCAGGGGCGGGTTTCTGCGGGCAGGACCGGCTTTGATGAGGCGGTTCTGTTCACCCATCGCGGGCTGTCGGGGCCTGCGGTGTTGCAGGCGTCCAGCTATTGGCGTGAGGGGGACGAGATCCGGCTGGATTTGGCACCGGGCCTTGATGTGGCGGCGGTGCTGGGGCAGGCCAAGCGCGCGCAGGGACGGGCAGCATTGCGGACCGTATTGGCGCGCATCCTGCCCGAGAAACTGGCGCGGCATATCGAGGCCGATTTGGCGATCACGGCGCCGATGGCGGAGATAAGCCGGGCCGATCTGGAGCGGGTCACCCTGATGCTGCGGGAGTGGCGGCTGCGCCCGGTGGGATCGGAAGGCTACCGCACGGCAGAGGTGACTTTGGGCGGGGTTGATACCGATGGCCTCGATGGCCGGACGATGATGGCGCGCGGCGTGCCGGGGTTGTTTTTCATCGGCGAGGTGGTCGATGTCACCGGCTGGCTCGGCGGCTATAATTTTCAATGGGCGTGGTCGTCAGGCTGGGCTGCAGGGCAGGTTGCGTGAAGCTGTCCACGCGTGGACATTTTATCACCTGTTAGTTATCAATGGCTTACAGGGGCCTTATTCATCATTTCTTAACATTTTCCGCTAAAATTTGTCTAAAAGTGTCATCCTCTCTGTCTAAATATCCCGGGGGTGCGGGGGCTGGCCCCCGCTCTTGCCCCATCAACCCGCACCGCTTCAAACGTGCAGCGGATCGGCTTTCGCCAAGCGGTCAAATGCCATCAGGCTGGCGATCAGCGCGGCCATTTTATCCAGCGGGATCATGTTTGGGCCATCCGAGGGGGCAGTATCGGGGGCCTCGTGCGTTTCAATAAACACGCCAGCAATGCCCAAGGACACCGCCGCGCGCGCCATCACCGGGGCGAATTCGCGCTGCCCGCCGCTTGATCCGCCCAATCCACCGGGTTGTTGCACGCTATGGGTCGCATCCATGATCACCGGATAGCCCGTGCGCATCATGATCGGCAGGCTGCGCATATCGGTGACAAGCGTGTTATAACCAAAACTTGCGCCGCGTTCGGTTAGCAGGATGTTGTCATTGCCGGTTGAAGCGACTTTGCTGGCGACATTTTCCATATCCCAAGGTGCCAGAAACTGCCCCTTTTTGATGTTCACCACCGCACCTGTTTCGCCCGCCGCCAGCAGCAGATCGGTTTGGCGACACAAAAAGGCCGGTATCTGGATGATATCGACAACATGCGCCGCCGCGCGCGCTTGTGCGGCATCGTGAATGTCGGTCAGCACCGGCACACCCGTGGCACGCACGGCCTCCAGCACCTTCAGCCCCGCGTCCATCCCCATGCCGCGACGGCCTGAAAGTGAGGTGCGGTTGGCCTTGTCGTAGCTGGCCTTGAACACATATTGCGCCCCCGCTGCGGCGCAGGCCTCTGCCATCACACCCGCGATCATCTGGGCGTGATCAAGGCTTTCCAACTGGCACGGGCCTGCGATCACCAGCAAAGGTTGGTCATTGCCGACGCACAAGCCGCCGATGTTAATCTGTTTCATCCAGAGGTGACCTGTTCATAAAGGATGGCGATGGTCATGGTGATCATCAGATAGATCCCGATCAGGATCAGCATGACCACCAAAGTCGACTCGAAAGCGCGCGGGTAGGCGGCTTCATCCGCCTCAACCGGGTTGACCGAGACCGACAGATAGCGGGTCTGCCGGTTGGCCTCATTGCGGGCAAGTTCTGTGGCCTGCAGCGATTGCGCCAGCATCAGCTGCCGGGTCTGCACCTCGGCCTGCGCGACCAGCAGTTCCGACTGCACACGCGCCAGCGATTGGCCGTTGGCGTCATTTTCGGTCAGCTTGGCGCGCAGCTGCGCGGTTTGATCCTCAAGGGTCGCAATGCGGCGCTTGACGGGTTCCATCCGGGCCTGATTGGGGTTGGAGTTCGCCTCCATCTGCGCCAGCGACAGCCGCTCGGTGGTCAGCTGCGTGTCCAGCTGGCCGATCTGCGCGGTGATCAGGCTGATTTCAACCTCGGACGACAGCACCTTGGTTTTCTCTTGCAAGCCAACCACGGTTTCATTGGCCTCTTTCAGCTTGGCCTCGGCCTCGTCATAGCTTTCGCGCGCGCCCTTCATCTGATCATCGCGCACCCGCGCGGTCATCATGTCAACGCGTTCTTCGGCATAGCCCAGCAAAGCGTTTGAGAATTTGACCGCCGTTTGCGGATCGGCGGCAATCACCTCCATCTTCACCACGCCTTCGGTGGGATCGTAAGAGATTTTCACGAATTTATGGTACAGCTTGTAGACCGCGCCTTGGGTCGCATCCGGCGCAAGCCGTTGCAGCGCATCCATATTCGGCCCCGAGAAATGCGCGCGGAAATTAAGATCCTTGTCCAGACGCTCCATCGCGTCCTGACTTTGCAGATAGCCTTGCACGGTGATCGAATCCTGCGACGTCGCCATCGCAGAGCCTTTCAGCATCGAGCTCAGCCCCGACGGCGCTGCATCATTCTGCTGGATGACGAATTCGGTGCGGCTGGAATACAGCGGCGTTGCGATGGTGTAATAATAGATCCCTGCAAGGATGGTCGGCAGCATCACAAACACGAACATCCGCGCCGCCAGCAGCAGCGATTTCTTGCGCCGCCGTGCCACGATATCGCGCTGAATCTTGCCGACTTCGGCGAAATGCGCGCGCTCGATCTGCTCTTCGGTGGACGGCAGTTGGATCGGTTTGATGGTTTGCGGCAACTGCACGCCATCGCCGCCCGGGGTGACGGTCAATGCGCGCGAGCCGGGCGATTTTGGCGGGCCGTCGCCAGACGAGACCAGCTCCAGCACGGAATTGGCCTGAAACGGGTCGATGCCTGCGTTGCGCAGCAGCCGCACCGCATCGAAATCCGAAGTTGCGGGCAGGCCGTGTTTTTGCGCCAGCCTGCGTGCCATGCGCAACTGCCGCCCGGTCAGACCCTCTTGCCGGATGGTGTCGATGTCGGCGGGGGCAGAGTCCGCTGCCGCAGCGGCGTCGGGTTTTGCCGCGGTGGGAAAGCGCATGCCCGCAAAGCCATCGTCTTCATCGGTGGGAAAGAAGGCGCGATCGCCGATCTTTGGTTGCGTGGCGGGTTTACCCGCTTTGGCGGTGGGTTGTGGCTGTGGCGCGGCTGTCGGTTTGGCCGCAGGCATGGCGGCGCTGGTCGGCGGCAACGGGGCAGGTGCCTCAATCGGGTCTGGGCGGCGGGTGCGAAACCGCTGAACGCTAAGCTTGGTAGTCATAAAGCCGCTTCGCCTCTTCTAAAGATTCAAACATGTACAATTGACCATTGCGCAACACCGCGGCCGAGCGGCAGAACTTTTCCAGCGTCGCTGGCTGGTGCGAGACCACCACGACGGTGGCATTTTTCAGCCGCTGGCGCAGCACTTCGCCGGCCTTGCGGTTGAATTCCACATCGGTCGAGGAGGGCATCCCCTCATCGATCAGATAAATATCAAACTCCAGCGCCAACATCAGCGCGAAGGAAAACCGCGAGCGCATGCCAGAGGAATATTTGCCAACCGGCTGGTCGAAATATTCGTCGATATTGGCCAGCCAGCGGCAAAAACTTTCGACATAATCGGGATCAAGCCCATAAAGCCGGGCGATATAGCGGGCATTTTCGGTTGCGGTGTGTTTGGCAAGAATGCCGCCCATAAACCCCAGCGGAAACGAGATGCGCGAGGTGCGCACGACGCGGCCTTCGTCAGGCTTTTCCAGCCCTGCCATCATGTTGATGATCGTGGTCTTGCCGGTGCCGTTGCGGGCAAGGATGCCAAGGGAATTGCCGACCTCAACACTGAACGAGGCGCGGTCAAGGATCACCTTGCGCGACTTACCTGTCCAGAAGGACTTACTGACATTTTCAAACGCGATCATGGCTGCCCGGCGGGCCTGCCTCCTGCTTCTAAATCGTTTCAGGCCAGCCTGCGCCAACCTTAGCCCGGATGTGTTAACGCTTGGTTCATGGTTGCCCACAAGAGCCAATGCCAGATTTATCCCGGCTTTGAGGCATCATTATGTCGCATCTGTGGACAATGGCGCAAGGTGGGGCGATGGCGGCTTGGGGAAATTCGGTCGCAAGCCTTCGGTTTTCAGGACATCTTTGCGGTGGTTCGCGCCAGGGATGCGCAGGTTTTCGCACTGCAATCCCACGGCGCAAAACGCCGCTAAAACGGCGTGTATTTCAATATTTAGTGGGTAAATTTCTCCGATCCGCAACCTACAGAGATTTGTCCCAGCTGGGACAGAATTTGCAGCAAAACCAGACCGGCTTTATGCCAGTTGCAGGCAGGATTTTCAGCGCCGGGTCAACCGCGCCAGCAGCAGCGCGAAAGCGCCCGCCAGCAACGACAGCGCCAGCCCCATCCTTGCGGCTTCGGCCATGCCGCCGCCGGGCAAAGCGGTCTCCAGCGCCAGAACCGGCACGGTAAAGCCCAAGCCCAGCAGCGCCGCGATCAGCAACAGCTCTCGCAGGCGGATGCCTTGCGGCAGGGTGCGGCGGGTGATGCGCGCGGCCAGCATGCAGC
Source organism: Cypionkella aquatica (assembly GCF_030161095.1). Classification (GTDB taxonomy): domain Bacteria; phylum Pseudomonadota; class Alphaproteobacteria; order Rhodobacterales; family Rhodobacteraceae; genus Cypionkella; species Cypionkella aquatica. The sequence continues at coordinate 123,187 of NZ_BSPP01000001.1, read as the reverse complement.
CGACCAGAAACCCCAAGGGCTTGCCGATCCAGAACGCGGCAAGCGTGGTCAGGGTGGTGGGGGCGAAGGCTGCAAAGTCGATGCCGCCACGGGTCAGCCCGAACAAAAACAACACCAGCGCCAAGGGCCGCACCAGCAGATGTGCCAGCCGGTTCAGCGGATCGTGCAACAGATTTTCGGCCTCGGCAAACAAGCCAAAGCTGCGGTCGGCATGCGGAATGGCTGGCAGCACCGGCAGCAGCCCCAGCGCGGGCGGCAGCCCAGCGGCCGCAATCCCGACAAAGGAAATCACGCCTGCCAGTATATAGGGCCAAAGCTGCAAGCCACGCCGCCGTGCCGCCTCTGACGCCTTGGGGCTGGGGCGGCGACCGTACAGCGCCCAGACCGCAAAGCTCGCGATCAGCGGCAGCACCAACCAGCCCAACCGGAACAACCCACCACTGGGATAGGACAGGCCCAGCACCAACAGCCCCAGCACATCGCAGGCAATGGTGACAAGCAGCAGCACATGCAGCGCCGGATGCCCTGCGCCAAACACCCGCCGCCCGATCACATAGCCAAGCACCACATCCGATCCCAGCGGCACCTGCCAGCCGATGGCGACAGATGCCTCTGCGGCGGTTTCGATCATCGTGCCTGCGATGATCCAGACCACGGCGGCACCAAAGGCTGCCCCGACCACCCCGCCAAGCGGCACAATGGATTGCGGGCCGGACAAAGCGCCGCGCTCCAGGATCAGCGCCTCCCACAATTCTTTGCCGACAAAGAACATGAACAGCGCCATCAAGCCATCCGAGGTGATGCTGGCAGGCGTCAGCGCCGGACTTTGCACGCCCCAGCGCGTCAGCCACTCGGGCAGAAAGCCGGGTGCATGCAAATCGGCCAGCCGCCATTCGATGAAATCATAGTAGCTGGCAGCGTTCAGGTTCAGCCACAGCGTCGCCGCAAGGATGCCAAGACACAAAGCCAGCGCGAAATGACGCACGAAAGGCGAGACACGATACATAGGGGCAATCCGCGGCAGAGGGGCTGTTACCTCTCAATATCTGGTGGGCCGATGGCTCACAACGAGGATTTGCCAGAAGTCTTGCAGTGTTGCAGTGCTGTTGTGATCCGTTGGGTCGTGGTAACACCAGCACGGATAGAACGGAGGATGCGATGCAGGAACTCGATCAGGCTTATGCGTTGATGCAGGCGGGCGATGCGCAGGCGGGGTTGCGGTTTTACCGATTGCTCGCCGACGCCACATTGTTCTTGCTGCTGGAACGCGAAGCCGAGGGCGAGCGGGTTGATCCCAAGGTGTTTGATCTGGAGGAAGGCCCGGTTTTGCTGGCCTATTCCAGCGAGGAACGTCTGGCCGCGATGGGCGACGGCCCCTTGGCCTATGCAGCGCTGCCGGGACGGTTGATCGCGCATCAGATGCTGGGGCAGGGCCTCTCGTTGGGGCTGAACTTCGGCTCGGGGGCGGCGTCAGAGGTGCTTCTGCCGCCCGAGGCCCTGCGCTGGCTGTGCGAGATGTTAGAGGCCACCCCGGTGGAGGTTGACGCGGTGCCTGCACAATTTTTCGCGCCCAAAGGCCTGCCGGATGCACTGAGCGACGCTTTGAGCTTTACCTTGGGCGGGGCTGCAGGTTTGGCGCGGGCGGCATTGTTGGCGGGGGTGCGCTATCGCGATGGGCGGCTTGGGCACATGTTGGCGGTGATTGACGCACAACCCGGCGCAGAAGACGCTTTGGCACGCGCACTTGGCGAGGCTTTGGTGTTTTCCGGGCTGGAGGCTGGCGAGTTGGATGTGACGTTTTTGGCATCGAGCGAGGCTGTGGTGGCGGAACTGTCGCGGGTGGCGGTGGTATTCGAGGTGCCGGATCTGGCGGTTGAGGCACCGCTTCAACGTGCGGCGCCGGGGATGGATGGCAAACCCCCAGTCTTGCGGTGAGCGCCGGGGTTTCACACCCCGGGCCCCGTGGGATATTTTTCCAGAGAGGATGACCAATTTTAGTCAATCTGTCTTGATCGAAATGGGGGTAATATAATACCGTATCTTTTATGCGATTGAAATTGCTTGTTATTATGTTTGATGCAGCGCTTGACGCTGTGCGGGCTTTGCGCGATAAGCCGCCATCCGAAATGCGAGAGGGGACTCTCGCCCTCTCTCTTATGGGTTCGATATGAAAACCTTCTCCGCTACGCCTGCGGACATTGACAAGAAATGGATCCTGATCGACGCCGAAGGCATCGTTCTGGGCCGTCTTGCGACGATCGTGGCAAACATTCTGCGCGGCAAAAACAAGCCGACCTTCACCCCCCACATGGACATGGGTGATAATGTTATCGTCATCAACGCGGATAAAATCCAGATGACCGGTAACAAGCGCAACGACAAGATCTACTACTGGCACACCGGCCACCCGGGCGGCATCAAGCAGCGCACTGCCAAGCAAGTCTTGGAAGGTGCTCATCCCGAGCGCGTTGTGATCAAGGCTGTTGAGCGTATGATCACCCGCAACCGTCTGGGCCGCGTTCAGATGACCAACCTGCGCGTTTACGCGTCGGCTGAGCATCCGCATGAGGCGCAACAGCCCACCGTTCTGGACCTTGCGGCCCTGAACCCGAAAAACACTCGGAGCGCGTAACCATGTCCGAAATCAAATCTCTCGACGATCTGAAATCGGCTGTTGGCGCAGCAGCACCTGCTGCTCCGGCTGCCATCGTGCGCGTCGCTGTGCGTGACAAGCTGGGTCGCGCTTATGCGACCGGCAAGCGGAAGAACGCTGTTGCGCGTGTCTGGATCAAACCGGGTTCGGGCAAAGTCACCGTGAACGGCAAAGAGATGGCGGTTTATTTCGCGCGTCCTGTGCTGCAAATGATCCTGCGTCAGCCGTTCACCGTTGCTGGCGTTGAAGGCCAGTTCGACGTGATGGCGACGGTTGCTGGTGGTGGTCTTTCGGGCCAAGCTGGCGCTGTGAAGCACGGCGTGTCGAAAGCACTGCAGTTGTATGAGCCCGCCTTGCGCGGCGCTTTGAAAGCCGCTGGCTTCCTGACACGCGACAGCCGTGTGGTTGAGCGTAAGAAATACGGCAAGGCGAAAGCCCGTAAATCGTTCCAGTTCTCGAAGCGCTAAGCTTTACTGGTTTGGACTGTGCAAAAGGCCCGTGGTGTTCCACGGGCCTTTTGTTTTGGCGGCGGGTGGTTTGCTTTTGTCCCCGCGGGGACAGATTTTCTGCTGTCCCAGCGGGGACAGACTTGTGTGTGTCGGGCGGTTTTTTGGCAGTTTTCCACAACATGTTGTGGTTTTTGACCTTTTTCCGTTTGGCTATAAAAAAACGGGCCGGAAAAACCGGCCCGAGGTTGGGGAACAGGGAGAATAGTCTCAGGCGCGCCAGAACGGCTTTTCAGCCTCTTGTTCGGCATGGCTTTCTGACAGGCCGATATCGCGCAGCATGTGTTTGGGCATCTGGGCCAACTGCTTTCGGGTGCGATGGCGCAGCTCCCAGCGCGCAACAGTCAGCGCCAGCGCGACCACGACGCGCGACAGCGGCGGCAGGTTTTGGGCATTGAGGGCGACGGCTTGGGAATACGACATTTGCTTCATCCGATTGTATTGATACAAGATGCAGTTGCCTGCTATGATTGATACAATGTTGGCCACCGAATCGCCAGAGGAACATTGTGATGCATACAATCTGGGTGCCGGATCTGTCGGGCGACGAAGGCCCGAAGTATTTGTCGCTGGCGCGGGCCTTGCGCGAAGCGATCCGCACCGCCGCTTTGCCACAAGGCACACAATTGCCAACGGTGCGCGATCTGGCTTACCGCTTGGCGGTGACGCCGGGGACTGTCAGCCGCGCCTATCAGATTGCCACGCAAGAGGGGCTGTTAGAGGCGACTGTGGGGCGCGGCACCTTTGTCGCCGCACGCAGGCCACGGCTGGGGCCGTCGCAATCCCTGTTCACCGACCGCGATCCGGGCGTGGACGAGGGCCGGGTTGATCTGCGGTCACCTCAATTGCCGGACGTGGGGCAGACGGCGATCTTTGGCGATATTCTGCGCAAAGTCTCGCTGGATGTCGGCATCGAATGGCTTGATTACACACATCAAAATGGCGAGGCACCGCTGCGTGAGGCGGTGGTGACATGGCTGTGCAACCGCGTGTTGGGGCCGATTTGCGAAGATGATGTCATGCTGACGCATGGCGGGCAAAGCGGCATCGGGCTGGTGCTGGATTGCTGTCTGCGCGGCGACCGCCCGGTGGTTTTGATCGAGGATCTGGCCTATCCGGGCTTTCGCTATGCGGCGCGGGCGGCGCGGGCCGAGGTGATCGGGATCGAGTTGGACGAAGAAGGCATCCGCCCGGATGCGCTGGAAGCCGCCTGCAAACGCTATGGCGCGCAGGTGCTGTGTCTGACGCCAAGCGCACAAAACCCGACCACCGCGCGGATGAGCCCCGAGCGGATGTCCCAGATTGTATCCATCGCGCGGCGGTACGATCTGCAAATCATTGAAGATGAGTGCTATTTCTACTCGGGTGCGCCCGACCCTGCGTTGCGGGCCTTGGCACCGGAACGGGTGTGGTATGCGGGCAGCCTGTCAAAATCTGTCTCGGCTGCCCTGCGGTTTGGCTATGTGATTTGCCCGACCGGGATGGGGCCAACCGGGCGCTTGGCGGCGCAACATGCGTTCTTTGCGCTGTCAAAACCTTTGGCGGCTTTTGCGCTGGAATTGTTCAACTCGGGTGCTGCCGATGATATCCGCGCCTCGGTTGAGGCAGAGTTTTCGGACCGTTTGCAGATGGTTATCAACCGCTTGGGTGCGTTTGATCTGTCTTGGCAAAAGGGGATTCCCTTTGCATGGTTGCGGCTGCCGCAGGGCTGGCGGGCCTATACATTCACCCGGATGGCCGAAGAGCAGGGCGTTTTGCTGCGCGCCGCCGATCAATATGCCATGAGCAATGGCCGTGCGCCCAATGCGGTGCGACTGGCGATTGCCGGCGGTATTCCGCGCCAACAGCTTGATGCGGGGCTTGCGGCGATGGGCTATATGCTGCCGCGCCCGCCGAATGATATGGCGGTTTGAATGTGTGGCTTTCTGGACTCGGATGCGCACAATCCCATCGGCGGGAATTGACCGATCGGCGGCAAAGCGCCAGATTCAAGCTTCGAGCGGTAAGCCAGACACATAAAAGAAAGGCCCACAAATGGGACTTCAAACCACGTTTCACGCGCCGGGAGCGGGCGCTGATTTCCTCGGGTTGCGCAAATCGCGCGCTGGGGCGACCGAAATTGTCTATGATGATGGCGCAAAGCAACGGCTGGTCTGGCGGGTGTCGGATGGCAGCGGCGATGAGGTGATCTCGGATGCGCTGCAGGCTGCGGTCGGCGCGCAAAGGGTGCTCGCCAGCTTGTATGACGAGCTTAAAAAGCGGGCGATTCAGATCGAGCGGATCTGAACACCACCTGTTTCGCTTGCGCGAGAGGCACTTGGCAGCAATGATCAATTAAATCTTGCATCGTTTCGCAGGATCGGATCAATTTGATCAAATGCGCCAAAAGTGCCAGCAAAGGTGCTACAGGGGGAACGGGATGCAATCGAAACCAAAGGTGCGCTTCTGGGGATCAGAGGCCGCCAACGGGCTGTTGATGATCAGCCCGACCGCAATTTACGCGATTTTGCTGCTCGCGGCACCGCTTGCGATGATTTTCGCCTATAGTTTCATGACTGACGGCTATCTGAAGATCATCCCAGAGTTTCAGCTGTGCAACTATTTTGGCGAGTGTCATTCCTACAAGGATGTGAACGGCGCGCGGTCGGTGGCGCAGACTTATCGCGGGGTTTGGTCGGACCCGCTGGCGCTGACGCTGCTGTGGCGGTCACTTGTGATTTCATTGGTGGTGACGGCGACGACAGTGCTGCTGGCGTTTCCGGTTGCCTATTTTGTCAGCTTTTATGTGGCGCCGTCGAAAAAGTCGCTCTGGCTGTTTTTGATCACCATTCCGTTCTGGACCAGCTATCTGATCCGGGTGTTCCTGTGGAAAGTGATCCTTGGCACGGGGGGGGTGATCAACTCGGGCTTGCTGGAGATCGGGCTGATTTCCGAGCCGATCACCTGGCTTTTGTACAATGCCAATTCTGTGGTGATCACGCTGGCGCATGCCTATGCCCCCTTCGCGATCCTGCCGATTTTCGTATCGCTGGAAAAGATCGACCGCTCTTTCCTGGAGGCTGGGCGTGATCTGGGCGAAAGTCCGTTCATGACGTTCTGGCGGGTGACGCTGCCCTTGGCGATGCCGGGGGTGGTTTCGGCGGTGCTGATCGTGTTCATCCCGACGATTGGCGATTATGTGACGCCCAATCTGGTCGGGGGACCAGAGGGTAAGATGGTCGCCAACCTGATCGAGTTGAACTACAAGAAGCTGGACAATTATACGCTGGGATCGGCGCTGGCGATCTCTTCCATGGCCATCGTGATGGCGGTCAGTCTTTTGTTCCTGTTCTTGAACAGACGGTTTCTGAAGGGGAACAAGCGATGAAGGGCGGCTGGTTTCGCGGCTATACGATAGCCTATCTGATCTTTCTGTATGCGCCGATCGTGCTGCTGCCGATCTTTGCCTTCAACAACTCGACCACGGTGGCGTTTCCGCTGAACGGCTTTACGACCTTGTGGTTTGGCAAGTTGTGGGAGGATCCGGCGCTGCACCGTGCGCTGAGCAATTCGCTGATCATCGGCATCAGTGCGGCGGTGATTTCAACCGCGCTTGGGGTGTTCGCCTCGCGTGCCTCGACCCGCTATGCGTTTCCGTTCAAGGGCGGGCTGATGGGGTTGATCATGCTGCCGCTGGTGTTGCCGGATATCATTCTGGCGGTGGCGCTGCTGACGGTTCTGCTGGGGATCGGCACGCCGCTTAGCTTGATGACGGTGATTTTGGGGCATGTGCTGGTCTGCACGCCGTTCTCTATTGCGATCCTGTCGGCGTCGTTCCAATCGCTGGATCACTCGCTTGAGGAAGCCGCCTATGATCTGGGCGAAACGCCGATTTCAGCATTCCGGCTGGTGATATTGCCGCTGGTGCTGCCGGGGATCATTTCCAGCCTGCTGATCACTTTCACCATCAGCCTTGATGAATTCATCATGGCGTTCTTTCTGGCGGGCAATGAAAACACCCTGCCGGTCTATATCTTTGGCCAGTTCCGCTTTCCGCAGAACGTGCCGGTTATTTTGGCGCTGGGGACGATTTTGGTCTGTCTGTCCATCGCTTTGCTTGCAACCGCAGAATATTTCCGCCGCCGTGGCATCGCCAAAACCGGTGGTAAGGATACTGGAGGCTTCCTGTGACGTCTGAAAAACCCACCATGTCCGGTCAGACCATGATCGAGTTCAAAGACGTTCATAAATATTACGGCGATTATCACGCCTTGCGCGGGATCACCGCGACGATCAAGGCGGGGGAGTTTTTCAGCCTGCTGGGGCCTTCGGGCTGTGGCAAGACCACGCTTTTGCGCACCATTGCCGGGTTTGAGGGGATTTCCTCGGGTGTGGTGATGATCGACGGCAAGGATATGGTATCGGTGCCCGCCAATGTGCGGCCGACCAATATGGTGTTCCAGTCCTACGCGATTTTTCCGCATCTGACGGTCGAGCAGAATGTCGGCTTTGGTCTGCGTAAAGACCCGCGCTCAAAGGCAGAAAAGGCGGCGGCGGTGGCCGAGGCTTTGGAAATGGTCGGGCTGAAGGGCTATGGCGCGCGCGCGGCGCATGCGCTTTCGGGGGGGCAGCGGCAGCGGGTGGCTTTGGCGCGGGCGCTGATCCTGAAGCCGAAGGTTTTGCTGCTGGACGAGCCTTTGTCTGCGCTGGACAAGAAGATGCGCGAGCAGATGCAGATGGAGCTGATCAAGCTGCAACGGCAGGTTGGCATCACCTTTATTCTGGTGACGCATGATCAGGAAGAAGCCTTGGTGATGTCGGACCGGATTGCGGTGATGTTTGAGGGTGAGATCGCGCAGCTGGCCGATCCTGAAACCTTGTACAGGCGTCCGAACAGCCGCAAGGTCGCTGATTTCATTGGCACAATGAACTTCCTGCCTGCCGAAATCCTTTCGGAAATCGACGGCAAGGTTGAGGTCGAGGCCAAGGGGTTTGGCCGTCTGACTTTGGATGCGGAACAGGTTTCGGTGGCGCCTGGAAGCTCTAGCGCCTCGATCGGTTTTCGGCCAGAGACGCTGACCATCCTGTTTGATGGCCAAACTGCGACCGACCGCGAAAGTCGCGCCGAGGTGGTCGAGGTCGTCTACTACGGCGATATGACCTATTACGATATCAAGCTTGAAGGCACGACCGAGCCGATGCGGTTGTCGATGCGCAACGTGTTTGGCCGCCCTGTGCTGGATATTGGCACGCAAACGCGGGTGGCATGGTCGCCGGGCGCGCTGGTTTTGTTCCGCTGATGCTCACGGCTGAACGGCTGGCCGATCTGCCGCCGACGCTGTTCTTTCACGCCCGCGCCAAACTGGCGCTGGCGCTGGAAAAGCGGCATTTCAAACTGCTGAGCGCCTTTGCCGATCACGCGCTTGCGCAGGGTTGGCAGGTTCAGATCACCGACAGCACGGTGGGTCAACATGAGCTTGCCGCCAGCTTTCCGCAGCATCTGCATGTGTTCATGGAAGATCGCGGCTTTTACGCGCGCAATATTTTCCACTGCGTTCCCAGCTATTTGCGCGGGTTTTGGTTCTTTGATCAGATCGGTGTGCGCAACAATTCCTTGCAACGCCTATCGCCTTTTGACGCCGAGGCCGTGCCAAAGCGCCGTGCAGAGCGTTTTCTGGCCAAACTTGCACCGCAGTTCGTCGAGGCCAATCGCAGCAAGTTTGACCAGATGCCGCGCGGGGCCGAAGCTGTCCCGGCGGGATGTCTTGCGTTCTTTGCGCAGGATTTCAAACCGCCCAAGCACCACACGCATTATCTGAGCGTGCCCGCGATGATCGAGGCCGCGATTGCCGCCAAAGGCAGCCGTGCTGTGTATATCAAGCCGCATCCCAACCAAAGCTTTGATGAATTAGAGCTGCTAAGCCACTATCATGACCCAGAGCAAGGCGTGCATGTTGGCATGGCCTCGATCCATGATCTGCTGGCGGCCTGCGATTGCGCCGTGACGTTGAGCTCTGCGGTGGGGTTTGAGGCGTTCTTGCACCAAAAGCCGGTGGTGCTGGGCGGGCAGACCGATTTTTGGCAGAACGCCATCACCCTGACCGATGCCGCGCGGATGCCGCAGGCTTTGGCCGCCGCGATGGCGCGCGATTGGCCGCATGCGGGGTATCTGCAGTGGTATTTGCAAAAGTTTTGCCTTGAGGACCGGGCCGAGGATTTGCCGCGCTTGTTGGCCCGTGTGCATCAACGTGGCTATGCTTTGGGCGATCTGAGCCAAACGGGCTACTTCTAAGCCTTTGGTTTGGCTAAGCGTCGGGGCGCAGCAAGCCCAGCCCACGCAGATAAATCCCGATGCCTGCTTCCAGCAAATCCTCGGGCGGGAACGGGCTTTTCGCCCCCGGTGCGCCGCGCATGTAAAGTTCAACGACGCCGTGGCTCATCGCCCAGATATGGGCCGAGAACATCGTGGCGGGCGGACGCTTGCCCGGTGGCAGGTGTTGCGACAGCTTTTCAGCCGCCTGTTCCAGCACCGCGCGGGCTTTTTGCGCGACGATGGCAAGATCAGGATGCGCTTGCAGGCTGAGGCCGGATTCAAACATCGCCTTGTAATGGCCGGGATATTTGCGCGCAAAGGCCAGATAGGCACGGCCCGTCGCCTCGAACGCCGCCAAAGCTGTGGGCTGGCCGTTGTTATAGGCAAATTCCATCAGGGCCGCGAAGATATCATAGCCTTGCCGCGCCACCTCGGCGATCAGATCATCGCGGCCCGCAAAATGCCGATATACAGCGGCGGGGGTGACATCGGCGGCTTTGGCGGCTTCGGACAGGGTAAAGCCGGTCGGACCCTGATCGGCAATCAGGATCAGAGCCGCCTCGACCAGCGCTTGCCGCAGGTTGCCGTGATGATAGCCACGTTTCAATCGATCTGCCTTTTCTTCGGGCCACCGCAGATCTTTTCATCGATCTTGCCGATCACGTTCGGGTCTTTGCCTTTGTAGTCAACGGATTGCAGGATGTTCTGTATAACGCAAAGCCGGGTGCGCAGCTTGTCATCCGACAAGATCACCGTCCAAGGCGCGTATTTGAAATGGCTTTGCGCAAAGGTTTCGTCAATCGCGGCGGTGTATTCATTCCATTTCGCAAGGCCGTCTATGTCGATCTGCGACAGCTTCCATTGCTTGAGCGGGTCTTGTTCACGATCCAGGAAGCGTTGCAACTGCTCGGCTTGGCCCACCTCAAGCCACAGCTTGATCAGGATGATGCCTTCATCGACCAGCATGCGTTCAAACTCGGGCAGTTGGCGGAAGAATTTCGCGCGCTGCTCGGGGGTGCAAAAGCCGAAAACATGCTCGACAATGCCGCGATTGTACCATGAGCGATCGAAAAAGGCGATCTCACCCGCCGCAGGCAGCCAATCGACGTAGCGCTGAAAATACCATTGCGCGGCCTCGCGGTCGGTCGGTTTCGGCAGCGCCACGATGCCCGCGACGCGTGGGTTGAGGTTTTCATGGGCTGCGGCAATCGCGCCACCTTTGCCCGCAGCATCGCGGCCTTCAAACACCACCACCATGCGCTTGCCAGTCGCCTTGATGTCGGCGGCCATGCGCACAAGCTGCACTTGCAGCGCCTCCATCTGGGTTTTGTAGTCGGATTTCTTCAGTTCTTCGCGGTAGGGATAGTCCTTCCACAGAATTTCATCCTTGCTGGCCTTTTCAATGGTCTTGCGCACCTCTTTCGGGGCGGCTTCCTTGAAATAGCGGCTGATCGCGCCGTCAAAGGGCAGGTCCATGATATCCTCCGGTTCGGGTTTGACCCACTATGGCGATTGCGGCGGGCTGTGCAATCCAGAGCGTTGAGCGGCGCGCGCAATCGCCGCAAGCGCCGCCGTGCGATGGCTGTAATGGGGCATGTGGCCCGCGCCGTCCAGCACGGTCAAATGCGCGTTGGGCATGCGGGCGGCAAACGGAGCTGAATGGATTGCCAGCGGCACGGTGGTGTCGGCGGTGCCGTGGATCATCTCTATCGGCAGGGTCAGCTGCGGATAAAGCGGTTCTTGTGCGACAATTTCAGGCCGCAGATCATTCACTTGCGCAAAATTCGCCCGCAAGGTGGTGCGCCGCAGCGCCAGTTTCGCCGCAATCGCTGTGGCATAGCCGGGCGGCACCGGATCGGGGGAAAACACGGCGGCGATGCTGCTGTCCACAAAGCTGTCTGGCACATAGGCTGCGGCAAGCGGCGGGATCAGGGCGGCACCGATGCGGCTGTCGCTCAGGCGGTAAAAGATGTCGAGCGGCCCCGGCCAAGGCAGGCTGGGGGCCGATATCAGCACCAAAGCGCGTGGTTTCAGCGGCGCAAACAGCGCCCAAGCCAAAGTGACCGAACCGCCGTAGCTTTGGCCGACAATGATCGGATCGTGCACGTTCAGTTGTGCGGCGGCGTCGGCAAGATGAAGGGCCTGTCCACGGATGGATTGATCGGGGATCGGGTCAGACCAGCCCAGACCGGGGCGATCAAAGGCAATCACCCGGTAGGATTTTTCCAGATCGGCGGCCAGCGCCACCGTCAGATCGCGCGCATTGCCCGAGGCACCGTGGATCAGGATCAGATCCGGGCCAGCGCCTGTGACATAGACATGCACCTGCACGCCGTTCACCGTCAAAAACTGGCCCTGCGCCGGAAACTCGGCCAGGATCGCGGCCTCGCGGCTTTGCGCGCGGTAGAGTGTGACGCCCGAGACGCCGCCCAAAAGCGCCGCTGCAATCAACAATTTACCGGCCAATTTCTGCCATGTCATAAGGCGTGCTCTGATAGATCTCATTGATCCAATTGCCATAAAGCAAATGGGCGTGGCTGCGCCAACGGTTCAACGGAGGTAGTGCTGGATTGTCGTTCGGGTAGTAGTTGTCTGGCACATTGATCGGGGTTCCGGCCGCAATATCGCGGTCGTATTCCTGTTTCAGCGTGTCGCTGTCATATTCAAAATGGTTGAAGATATACAACGCCCGGTGCGCGGGGTCTTCGACCAGACAGGGGCCGACCTGCTCGCTGCCCAAAAGCGTGCGCAGGCCGGGGGCGGCGGCGATTTCGGCGTCTTTCATCTCGGTCCAGCGGCTGACCGGGATGACAAATTCATCGGAAAACCCGCGCAGGAAAGGCGAAGTCGGGGCAAGGTTCTGATGGCGAAAGCACCCGAACGCCTTGTGATCCAGCATATGTTTGGCGACGCCGTGGAAATGGTTGATCATCGCCATGCCGCCCCAGCAAACGCCAAAGGTGGAATGGACGTTGGTTTGGGTCCAATCCATCACCTCGCGCAGCTCGTCCCAATAGGTGACGTCGCTGAACTCCAGATGTTCAATCGGCGCACCGGTGATGATCAGACCATCGAATTTATCGGATTTCACCTCGGAAAACGGGCGGTAGAAGGTTTCCATATGCTCTGCCGCAGTGTTTTTCGCCTGATGTTCCGACATGCGGATCAATTGCAGATCAATCTGCAGCGGGGTGGCCCCGATCAGGCGGGCAAATTGGTTCTCGGTCTGGATTTTCTTCGGCATCAGATTCAACAAACCGATGCGCAACGGGCGGATTTCCTGTGCCTGCGCCCGCTCTGGCGACATCACCATGACGCCTTCGTTCCGCAGAACGTCAAAGGCGGGCAGGGTGGCGGGCAGGGTGATCGGCATGGGTTTATCCTGATAAACGAGTGAGTTAGGCGTGGTTGTTCGTGCGTTCAAGTGCCGTCGCGATCATATCATCGAAATCGGCGGGCGATTTGACCTGTGCCACCTCTTCGGCGGTGACGGTGATGCCCCAGCGCGCCATCGCGGCATAGCGCGGTTGGCGGTGATCCAGCAGGCGGGCATAGCCAAAGCGCAGGAAGGCATCCGGGTCAACCGAGGTTGCGGATTTACCTTGCAGATCAAGATACTCCGCCCATAACTTCAACAAGAAGTCCGGCCGGTAATACATCGGCTTGGGGCTGCGATCAAAGCGGCGGGCCAATTCGGCCTTATGCGCATCCGAGCCTTTGATCCAGACCAGAAGCTGATTGCCCGCCAGCGCCTGCATCACCGGATCTTGCGGGTTTTCGGCATCGACCACTTCGCAGATCGAACCCGAGGTATCGCAGATAAAGTTCTGATAGCCATAGATATTCTGCGCACGCTCGACAAAGCGCGGCACGTCCAGCATCGCCGAAATTTCAGCCTGCGCATGTTGGGCTTGGCGGCGCTGATATTCTTCAAACGCAATGCCACCGCGCGCCGGATCACCGGGCTTGCCGAGATAAGTCGACAACGGCGCGAGATTGTTGAAAGTGATGTTCGAGGCGATATAGACCGAATCCGTCATCAAGAGTTCGCGCAACAGCGGCACTTTCATCGCCTCGCGCTTGAAATTGTCCGCGATGTATTCGTTCATATAGCGGGTGCCGATGCGGTAATCGACCGAGTAGTGGAACCAGCCGCCCGCGCCCGCTTGCCCCCCCATGACCTGAACAGAATCGCGCAGCATGTTCGACAGGTAGGTTTTGCCAAGGCCGGACATNTGCCAAAGAGCAAAACGCGCTTCTGCTCGGCGGCGCGAAAATGTTGTGCTGAGGTGTAGATCATCGCGGCCTCCGGGGTTTGGCAGGCTTTTGTTACAGGCGCAGGCCGGGAGGGGGAAGCGAAAATAAACGCGGCCCCGCAAGCACTGCGGGGCCGCAAAGTTAAAGACTGAGGATCAGAACGCGTAGGAAATCCGCATCCCAACTCCGATCGCCGAATTGTCCGAGAAATTCGAGGCCGTAGTGGAGTCGTTCAACGAAGTCTTTGCATCGCCGATGCGGATATAGGACACGCCGCCCGAGATTTTCAGCTTGCTTGCAGTGGTATAGGCAGCCCCGATGGTGATGCTGGTTTTGCCATCATGCGGCCCAAGGTTTGACGCGAAACCGCCGCTCTGATCCTCAAAACCGATCGAAACCGAGCCGGACCAGTTTTCGTTAAACCGACGGCCGACGCCCAAAGTATAGGTCACTGTGTCAGAGTCATACGACACCAACGGCGACGGGGCGGGATAGCCAGCAGGGTCGATCACGAAGGATGACCAATCCACCCAGCGTATCGAGCCGAACACCAGCGTATCTTTGGCGACACCAGACTGGAACTCAAGATTGACGCTTTGCGGCGAATCCACCGAGGTTGTGCCCGCCACATCCGCGCCGCCGGTCAGCAGGCTGGATTCAACTGTTTTGAAATCATGGCTGATTTTGGAATTATAGGTCAGTGCCACCCGCAAGGCGATCTCTGGTTTTTCATAAGCGACGCCGACCAGATAGCCCAGCCCGCTCGATTGATCCGACTCGACCTTATAGCTTGCCACGAAAGGCACCGAAGCCTTGGCATCCATCAGCTCGTAGCGCAGACCGCCAAAAATGCTGATGTTGTTGTCGGTTTTATACTTTAGCACCGTGGTCAGCGCGGTCGAATTCAGTTCCGCCGTGGAGCCTTGGGCGAAATAGTTGGTGCCCGCCGGATAGCTGACCTTCGCGCCAAACGGCTGGTCGAAAATCACACCCAGATCCCAGTGGTCATTCAGTTTGGTTTTCACCGCCATGCCGATCTGGTTATAGCCGCCCGCCATATCGCCGGACGAAAACCCACCCAAACCAGCCACGGCCGTACCAGTGACGTCCGGCGAGACATGGCCGAAGCTGAGTTCGACATAATCGCCGTCCTCAAAGATCGAAGCGATGCTTTGGCCCGAGCGATCAAGACCCCCTGCCTGTGCCAGCGTCGTGGTCAGTGCCAGCGCGCCGACGGCTGTGATGATGTGCTTCATGGTATACTCCCCGTAACCGATGCTGCATCTTGGCATGTCCCTGCTTTGCCGAGGGTTAATGCGTTCAATGCGGTGATTTGTCACGCTAAGCGGAACTTGGCGCATCGGTCAATCAATGACGCGGCGTCACCACTTTGGACAGAGTCAGATGTGACCTTTCGGCCTGATTTCCGCGCGGATGTTCAGCCAGATGCCAGCGAAGATCACCGCAGCCCCAAGGATCACATAGGGGTCCAGCGGCTCGGCATAGACCAGCGCGCCCACGATGGCGATCAGCGGCAGGCGTAGGAAATCCAGCGGCATCACATAAGAGGCGGGCGCGATCTTGAGCGCAGCGGTGACACAATAATGCGCGGTGACACCGGCAAGGCCGATCACGCAGAGCCAAGGCAGCGTCTGGGCGGTGGGCAGATGGAAGATGCCATCGCTCAACGCTGCGGCAAGGCCGAAAAAGAACTGCATCAAGGTCAGCCAGAACAAGATGCACAGGATAGAGATGCCCTTGGTCAGTTTTTTGGTGACGACATTGGTGGTGGCAAAGCAAAGCGCTGCCCCGGCTGCGGCCAGCACACCATGGTTGATATGCGCCATATCAGGGCGGGCGACAATCAGCACGCCGACAAAGCCCAACGCGGCCGCGATCAGGCGCGTTTTGGTCAGCTTTTCACCCAGCAGCAGGGCGGCAAGCAGCACGACCCAAAGCGGCGAGGTGAATTCGATGGCAAACAATTGCGCCAGCGGGATCATGGTCAGGCCCCAGAACCACAGGTTTTGCCCGGTGAAATGGATGACATTACGCACGGTATGACCACCCAGATTGCGCGCCGTAATCTCGGACAAACGTCCAGTTGCGGTCGCAAGTGCCACGACCAACACGAAACCGACAGCCGAGCGCACGGTCATGATCTCAAACGTGTCGTGGCGCGGGCCAATCTCTTTTGCGGCAATCGCCATCGCGGAAAACGCAAGGATCGAGCCGATCATCCAAAAAGCTGCGCGGATGGCGGGGGAAAGGGGGGCTTTGGAGGTGTTCATCCGCTGATCTGACTGCTCATGGCATGGGGGTGCAGGGTTTCGGCATCAGGCTCGGTGCCATCAAGGCGGTCGGCTTTGCGCAGGGCAGGGAACATCCATGCCCAAGTGCCGGTGACGATCATCGTGCCAATGCCGCCGAACACCGCAGCCCCGACCGGACCAAGGAAACGCGACACCACGCCAGATTCAAACTCGCCCAGCTCGTTCGAGCCCGAGATGAACAGGCCCGACACCGAAGACACCCGACCGCGCATATGGTCGGGGGTGACGATCTGCACCAAGGTTTGCCGGACATAGACCGAGATCATGTCAGCCGCCCCCAGCACCGCAAGCGCCGCAACCGACAGATACATATTTTTTGACAGCCCAAACACCACCGTCGCCAAGCCAAACGCGCCCACCGCCCAGAACATCCGCACGCCGGCGCGGCGCTTCAAAGGCCAACGCGCCAGCGCCAAGGCGACCAGCACCGCGCCGATGGCCGGGCCAGAGCGCAGGATGCCAAAGCCCTCGGGCCCGACATGCAGGATGTCGCTGGCGAAAGCGGGCAGCAAAGCGGTGGCGCCGCCGAGCAGCACCGCGAACAGATCAAGCGAGATCGCGCCGAACACGATCTTGTTGTGATAGGTATAGGCGAGGCCTTCTTTGATCTGCTCCCACTGGCCACCGGGTTGCCGGAGGGGGGTGGTGTTGGCGCGCATCCGCAGAATGATCAGCACGCCCAGCACATAAAGCACGGCGGTGGTGCTGTAGGCGGCCGCGGTAGAGATTGCACAGAGCATACCGCCCAACCACGGGCCGATGATCACCGCACCTTGCCAGCTGAGGGATTTCAAGGAGATCGCCTGCGGCATGTCGGCTTTCGGCACCAGCATCGGCACCAAAGCGCTGGCCGCAGGTGACAGAAAGGCGCGCGATGCGCCGAACAGGGCTGCGATGGCAAAAATCGCGGTGAAGCCGGGCGCGGGATGGATGGCCAGCGCCACCAGCCCCAAAACCCCGATGGTTTCCGCCAAAAGTGCCAGTATCACGATCTTGCGGCGCGAAATGCGATCCGCGAGGGATCCGGCCCAAAGCGTCAGCGCGAACAGCGGCAGGAATTGGCACAGACCCACCATGCCAACCAGAAACGCGCTTTGCTCAATCGACATCGTGGCGCGGCCAAGGCTGTAGATTTGCCAGCCGATGGTGACGGCCTCGATCTGTGCGGCGATACTGACCAAGGCCATGCCGCCCCAGAACAGGCCGAAATCGCGGTGACGCAACAGAAAGTTTTGAGAGATCGCAGTCATGCCGCAAGGCTTAGACCTATCAGCAGGGCTTTGCCAGAGGCAGAGTTGCGTGCAAATTGGCACATCAGCTATGCACTGCGCGCCCTTGCTACAAGCGGCTGCGGCGTTATGTCTTGGGTAACATTAGCTGAAATTGGACCTGAAATGACCGCTCATACCGCCATCAAGAACACCCGCAAGGCCGACCATGCGATCCATGCGCAATTCACCTCGCGGTTTTCGCCGCGTGGGTTTACGGAAAAGACGCTGACAGAGGCCCAGTTGCTTTCGCTGTTTGAAGCCGCGCGTTGGGCGCCTTCAGCCAGCAACAATCAACCGTGGCGTTTTGCCTATGGTCTGCGCGGGGATGCGGCTTTTGGCAAGATTGTCGAAGGTTTGGTGCCGTTCAACCGCACTTGGGCTGAGAAAGCCGCGGCTTTGGTTGTGGTGGCCTCGCGCGGGACTGTGGAAAAAGACGGGGTTGAGACGCCCAATGCATGGGCGCAGTTTGATGCCGGGACGGCTTGGGGCTATTTCGCCTTGCAAGCGCATCACGCAGGCTTGGTGGCGCATGCGATGGGCGGCTTTGATGCGGGTATCCTGGCGAAAAATCTGAAGCTGCCCGAAGGCTATATGCTGCATGCGGTGGTGGCCGTGGGTGAGCATGGCGATATCGACAATCTGCCCGAGGCGTTGCAAGCGCGCGAAGCCCCGAATGACCGTCTGCCTTTGGCGAAAACGGTGGCGCATGGTGGCTTTGTCTGAGCGATAGAGAGGTGCCGTCGCGCGGGGCATCGAGCCCCTTGCGACGGCGCTGCCGGGGGATGGATCGGGGCTGTTGTGCTGCGTGATGGCGCGGAAGGGGGGCCAGCCCCCCAGCTTACGCTCCCCCCGGGATATTTATGAACAGGTGAAACGAGGCAGTTGCAGCTGGGGGGGACTCAGTCGCCGATGGCTTCGACGCGGAAATCGCGCAGGATCGGTTTTGTCGCCTCGAACCACGCGCTGGCGCGGGTGCGGGTTTGATGGGCGTTGAAATCTTCCTGCGTGCGGAAGGTTTCCATCACCTCCCACACCAGCGGATCGTCGGTCGGGGTGATTTCAAACGACAGGCAGCCCGGTTCGGCGCGCGACAGCCGCGTGTGCTCGGCGACATGTGCCTGCACTGCGGCGGCTTCTTCGGCGGTTGCGCAGATCAGATGCCCGCGCAACCTAATCATGGCGCAACCTAATCATGGTGGGGCCGGATCATTCGAGTTCAATCGTGCCGGGCGGCTTTGAGGTGATGTCGTAAAACACCCGGTTGACGCCTTTGACCTCGTTGATGATGCGGGTCATGGTTTCGCCCAAGAAATCATGGGTGAAGGGATAGGTGTCGGCGGTCATGCCATCCACCGAGGTGACGGCGCGCAGGGCCAAGGCGTAGTCATAGGTGCGCCCGTCGCCCATCACGCCGACGGTTTTCATCGGCAGGATCGCGGCGAAGGCTTGCCAGATCTCGTCATACAGGCCGTGCTTGCGGATCTGGTCGATATAGACCGCATCGGCTTGGCGCAGGATGTCGAGCTTTTCGGTGGTGATTTCGCCGGGGCAGCGGATCGCAAGGCCGGGGCCGGGGAAGGGGTGGCGGCCGATGAAGCTGGCGGGCAGGCCGAGTTCGCGGCCCAAGGCGCGGACTTCGTCTTTGAAGAGTTCGCGCAGGGGTTCGACCAGTTTCAGGCCCATCTTTTCGGGCAAACCGCCGACATTGTGGTGCGATTTGATGGTGACAGAGGGGCCGCCGGAGAAGCTGACGCTTTCGATCACATCGGGATAAAGCGTGCCTTGGGCGAGGAATTCTGCGCCCTCAATCCCATTGGCGTATTTCTGGAACACGTCGATGAACAAGCCGCCGATGATCTTGCGTTTGGTTTCGGGGTCAGAGACGCCTTGCAGCTTGCCCAAGAACAGTTCGGATTCGTCGGCGTGGATCAGGTTGAGGTTGTAGTTGTCGCGGAACATGGCGACCACCTGTTCAGCCTCGCCCAGACGCAGCAGTCCGTGATCGACGAACACGCAAGTCAGCTGGTCACCAATGGCTTCGTGGATCAGGATGGCGGTGACAGAGCTGTCCACGCCGCCCGAAAGCGCGCAGATCACCTTTTTGTCGCCCACGCGCTGCCGGATCGCGGCGATGGCTTGTTCGCGGTAGGCGTCCATCGTCCAATCGCCGCTAAAGCCTGCCAGTTTCACGAAATTCTCATAGAGTTGCGCGCCCTTCGGGGTGTGATGCACCTCGGGGTGGAACTGCACGGCGTAGAAGTGGCGCGCTGGGTCGGCGGTGACGGCGAAAGGGGCGTTCGGCGAGGTGCCGTAGACCTGGAAGCCGGGGGCGATTTTGGAGACGTGATCGCCGTGGCTCATCCAGACCTGTTCGCGGCCATCGGCAAACCAACCATCTAGGATCGACAGTTGATCAGCGGTTGGAGTGACGAAAGCGCGGCCAAATTCGGCGGTGCCGTGGCCGTGTTCGACCAAACCGCCAAGTTGCTGCATCATGGTCTGCTGGCCATAGCAGATGCCCAACACCGGCACGCCCTGGCTCCAGAGCGCTTCGGGGGCGCGGGGGGAGCCTGCGCGCGTCACCGAATCCGGCCCGCCCGACAGGATCACTGCCTTTGGCGCGAAGCTTTGCAGGAACGCATCATCCACTTTGTTGTAGGGGTGGATTTCGCAATAAACGTTCAACTCGCGCAGGCGGCGCGCAATCAGTTGCGTGACCTGAGAGCCGAAGTCGATGATGAGAAGGCGATCATGATGTGTCATAGCCTCGGGTAGCCTTTGGGGCCGGGAATCGCAAGATCGGATGCAGCGAAAATTCTTCTGCGCAGAATTTTTGGGGGCCGTTCAGCCTGCCTCGGTGTGCGGCCTCATCGCCTTGGGGGTAATTTTGCAAAGCGGATGACCATAAGTCGCTGCTGGGATGGAAGCATGTCGGTTTTGGCGGTTATGTGGCGTATTCAGGGGGCGGGGGCAGTGGGCTTCACGGCATAAGCGTATCAAAACAGTGCCGCGCGGGCGGCTGAGGATGGAGATTGCGATGAGCGATGTTGCAGAAACGGGTGGACGGCGGGCGCGGGGCGGTGGCGGGGCAACCCGGCGGGCAGAGCGCACGGCGGTCAGCTTTGAGACCGCGAAATTCATCCAGCGCAACATTCCGAACTTTGAAATTCTGAACGAAGAAGCCTTGCAGATCATCGAATACAACGCGGAAACCGTGTTGGAAGAGATCGGCGTCAATTTTGTAGAAAACGAAGCCGCGCTGGTGCGTTGGCGCGAAGCGGGCGCCGATGTGCGGGGCGAGCGGGTGCATATTCCGCGCGGCCTTGCGCGCAAGTTGTGCGCGACCGCGCCCAAAACATTTACCCAATACGCCCGTAACCCCGAGCGCAGCGTTGAGGTCGGTGGCCGCAATCTGGTGTTGGCCCCGGTTTATGGCCCGCCCTTCGTGCGCGATCTGGAAGGCGGGCGGCGCTATGCCACGATCGACGATTTCCAGAAATTCGTGAAGCTGGGCTATATGTCGAAATGGCTGCACCATTCCGGCGGCACGGTCTGCGAGCCAACCGATGTGCCGGTGAACAAGCGCCACCTTGATATGTTGCGCGCGCATATGGTGCTGTCGGACAAGCCCTACATGGGGTCGGTGACAGAGCCCAGCCGGGCGGCGGATTCGGTGGAAATGTCCAAGCTGTTGTTTGGCGCGGATTTTGTCGATCAGAACACGGTGATGACCAGCCTGATCAACATCAACTCGCCGATGACCTTTGATGGCATCATGATGGGCGCTTTGGAGGTTTACGCATCGAACAACCAAGCCAGCATCGTATCGCCGTTCATCGTCGGTGGTGCTATGGCGCCGGTGACGGTGGCAGGCACGCTGACGCAGGTATTGGCCGAGATTTTGGCGGGCGTGTCGTATTCGCAGCTGGTGCGGCCGGGCTCGCCGGTGATCGCGGGGGCGTTTGTGACCTCGATTGACATGAACTCGGGTGCGCCGACCTTTGGAACGCCAGAAGCCGCACACATCACTTACGGCACCGGACAGTTGGTGCGGCGTTTGGGTCTGCCCTATCGCTCGGCGGGGTCGTTCTGCGGATCAAAACTGCCCGACGCGCAGGCGGCCTATGAAACCGCGAACAGCTTGAACATGGGGCTGTTGGCAGGTGTGAACTTCATGCTGCATGCCTGCGGTTGGCTTGAAGGCGGTCTTGTGTCGTCGTTTGAAAAATTCGTCATGGACGCCGATCAGCTTGGCACTTTGCACCATCTGGCGCAGGGCGTGATGATGGACACCAATGGGCAGGCCATGGATGCGATCCGTGAAGTGGGCCCCGGCGGTCACTATCTGGGCTGCGAGCATACGCAAGCCAACTTCAAAACCGCATTCTGGCGCTCGGACCTGCTGGATTACAAGCCGTTCGAGACTTGGGCCGAAGAAGGCGCGCGCGACACGCAGACGCTGGCTGCAGAGCGCGTCAAGAAAATGCTGGGCGATTATGTCGCCCCGGCTTTGGATGAAGGCATCCGTGAGAGCATCGACGATTATGTGGCGCGCAAGAAGGCTTCGATGCCCGATGCGTTCATGTAATCTGCTGGGTTCAAGTCACAAGTAGAAAAGATCAGTTTAACGAGTGCTTAGGTATGAGTGGTAAGGGGCCCGCAGCGTTGCGGGCCTTTTGCTTTGTGGGCCACTGGGTGGGCGGATGCTGGCGTTACACCGCCTTGGGGCTGCGCGGCAGCAGTCGCACCTCGGCCATCAGGGCGATCAGCACCTCGATGTGACGCGCCACCGAATAGCTGGCAGCGCCGCTTTGGCGAATATCCTCCAGCCGTTCTTCTTCGACCAACAGCCGCGACACCGCGCGTTCGGGCGTTGGCATGCTGTCAACCAGCCGTTTCAGATCACGGTCGCGGCGGTAATCGACCACACCACAGCGGGCGGCACGGATCAGCAGGCGCGGGCGGCGCAGGGTTTCAAGCAAAGCGCGGAAATCGGTCATCGGACAAGCCTCCATTAAGTGGTGGAGCTTGCTTAGCACGGCACAACTGTGCGTTGCGCAAAGCCGAGTTGCAGCGCGCGCGAAGTTCCGAGATTGTTTAAGATTTGTAAACAATTATCGGAGTCAGGTCAGAAATTAACGATTGGGTAATCAATGCCTTCCACGCTTGTTAACGTTTCGGCGAGGTTTGATCAGGAAGGCGCGTCGGCGCGACAAAACATGATGCAACGCAATCTCTCTACCGTTCAATCTCTGCCGGGCTGGCTGCCGGATGCGGTGCGGCTCTATCTGGATCATACCGAAGATGGTCAATCTTATCGGTCACTTGCACGAAGAGAGGGCCGGCATGCCTCGACGGTGATGCGGGCGGTGCGCCGCTATGAGACCCGGCGTGATGATCCGTTGCTGGACGAGGCGCTTTGTGCGCTCAGCCACGGTCTGGACTCTGGCCTGCCCCTAATCAACAAGGATGATGACGCCATGACAGCCCCTTTGCGCCCGCATATGATCGTTGCCGATGAAGCGACAATCCTTTCTGAGGGCAAACGTATCCTGCGCCGTCTGGTGGAACCGGGCGCTGTCTTGGCCTTTGCGCCGGATATGGAGAAAGCCGTGGTGATGCGCGAGTTTCCCGATGGCCATTCCGCGCGGACGGCGGTGGTTGAACGGGTGATCGCGCAAGCCTTTGCGCTGAAAGACTGGATCAGCTGTCGCAAGCCGGGGCGGGTGGCGACATACGAGATCAGCACGCTTGGCCGCGCGGCGTTGAAGCGGATGGTTGCGGACGAGGATCGCGGCGGCGGCTTCGCCGAAGCGCAAGCTGCCTTCGGAGGCACGCCGCGCGGTTGGGATGCGCGCCTTCCAAGCGACGAGGCGGGCCCCCGCCGCATCCGCTACAATCTGGCCGAAAGCCCGGTTGCGGTGCTGGGGCGCAGGCGCGACAAGGATGGCAAGCTTTATCTTGAACCCGAGTTGGTGGTCGCAGCCGAACGTCTGCGCGAAGATTTTGAGCTGGCCCAGATGGGCCCCCGCGCGGCGCAGAATTGGGAGCGTTTTCTGACCGGCGCTGATCGTATCCCGCCGCGCGCCGAGCCTGGCATGGCCGAGGCGCCCCGGGCGGCGCGCGACCGGGTGGCGGCGGCCTTGCGCGATCTTGGCCCCGGTTTGGGCGATGTGGCGCTGCGGGTCTGCTGCTTTCTGGAAGGCATCGAGACCGCCGAGCAGCGTCTGGGTTGGGCCGCGCGCTCTGGCAAGGTGGTGCTGCGCATCGCGTTGCAGCGCTTGCGGCGGCATTTTGACGAAACCTATGGCAAATTGGGCCCGCTGATCGGTTGAACCGATCCGGGCGGCAGCCACAGCCGCCCGGATCAGCGAGGATTGCGCGATCAGTCGGCGCGGGTCAGGCCGATTTTATAGACCAGCCCCGCCACAGCGCCTCCGGCCAGCGGTGCCGCAATGAAGAGCCACAGCTGCGCCAAAGCGGTGCCACCGACGAACAAAGCCGGGCCAATCGAGCGCGCCGGGTTTACCGAAACCCCGGTCACATTGATGCCAACCAGATGGATCGCGGTCAGCGTCAGACCAATCGCAAGCCCGGCAAACCCCGCACTTGCGCCTGCTCCTGTAGCGCCCAAAATCACTGTGACGAAGATAAAGGTCATCACAAATTCAAACACCAAGGCTGCGGTGGCCGAGTATTCGCCCAGATAGCCCGCGCCATAGCCATTGGTGCCCAAACCGCCGGTCCAAGCTGCCGTGCCCGAGGCCACCAGATACAAAATCCCAGCGCCAAGGGTCGCTCCAATCACCTGCGCCACCGCATACCCTGCAAACTCTGCCACGGACATCCGGCCCGCCGCCACCATACCAAGGCTGACCGCCGGGTTCAGATGCGCGCCGGAAATCGCCCCAATGCCGTAAGCCGCCGCCACAATTGCCAGACCGAAGGCCAGTGAAATCCCGGTAAATCCAATCTCAGCGCCGCCAATCACCGCAGCGCCGCAGCCGAACAGCACCAGAATGGCGGTGCCAAAGGTCTCTGCTATCAATTTGTTGCCCATTCTTGTCCCCTTACACTTGTTACACTTGCATAGGGCTGCGCGGTGAACGCCGCAGTGAACGCCGTTGCCAAGCCCTGTCGGGCAGACTATTTGAAGAGGACGACCGATATAGGGGGAAAAACCGTTGCGCGATCTCAAGCTGCCCGACCAACGCCACCCTGAAAAGGCGCATAAGCCTGACAATGCGCAGCCGAAAAAGCCCGATTGGATCAGGGTGCGTGCGCCAACCTCGGAAGGTTACAAGAAAACCCGCGATATTCTGCGTGACAAAAAGCTGGTGACCGTCTGCGAAGAGGCTGGTTGCCCGAATGTCGGCGAATGTTGGTCGCAGGGCCACGCCACCATGATGATCATGGGCGAGATTTGCACCCGTGGCTGTTCGTTCTGCAATATCGCCACCGGCAAGCCGAAAAATCTTGATGCGTTCGAGCCGGGGCGGGTCGCCCATGCGGTCTCTGAACTGGGGCTGAACCATGTGGTTGTCACCTCGGTTGACCGGGACGATCTGGAAGATGGCGGGGCCGAGCATTTCGCCCAGACCATCCGCGCCATCCGGCATCGTTCCCCCGGCACCACGATTGAGATTCTGACGCCGGATTTCCTGAAATGCCCGCCCTCGGCACTGGAAAAGGTGGTCGAGGCGCGGCCGGATGTGTTCAACCACAACCTTGAAACCGTGCCGGGTCTTTATCCAACCGTCCGCCCCGGCGCGCGGTATTTCCACAGTTTGCGGCTGCTGCAAAAGGTGAAAGAACTTGATCCGACATTGTTCACCAAATCGGGCATCATGGTCGGCTTGGGTGAAGACCGCCAAGGCGTGCATCAGGTGATGGACGATATGCGCGCGGCGGATGTCGATTTTCTGACCATTGGCCAATATTTGCAACCGACGCCGAAACATCACCGGGTGGATCGGTTCGTTACGCCAGATGAATTCAAAAGTTACGAGCAAACCGCGTTCGGCAAGGGCTTTCTGATGGTGTCGGCGACGCCCTTGACCCGATCCAGCTATCACGCCGGTGACGATTTCGCGCGGCTGCGTGAGGCGCGGTTGCAGAAACTGGGCCGGGCCTGAACTGGGCCGGGCTTTACCTGAGACTGGCTTAGAGGATCGGGGCCTAGGCCGGCGGCTGGAAGCGCTGATAGATGGTCTGAAACGCGGGCGTGGCCTCTAGCGTATCCGTCAGCCGCTGCAATGACGGGTAATCGGCAAGGCCGATCAGCGCGCCATGCACCTCGGCCACAAAGCGCCAAGCACAGGCCACTGCAATATCGGCATGGCTCAGCGTGCCGAACCAAGTGGGGCCGGGGCGGCTGGCAAGATCGGCCTCTAGCGCGATCAGCACTGCAGAAATCTGATTTCGGCAGCGCGCCTCAAAACTGGCAGAAACCGTGGCGTGCAGCGCGCGTTCATAAAACAACGACACCGCTTTATCCGCCAGACCACAGCCCAAGGCCGCGACCTTCATCACCCGGTGGCGGTCCGGCTCGGCGCGCGGAAACAACGGCGCGTCGACCAGATGATCGAGATAATCCAGCATCATATGGCTGTCGGTCAGAACAAAGCCATCGTCCAGCACCAGCGTCGGCACACGGGTCAGCGGGTTGTAATGGCGCAGGCGGTCGGCGTCGCCGAATGAAGACCAAGGACGATGCTCGAACGCCATGCCGTAAAGCGTCAGCGCAATGCCGACACGGCGCACGAAGGGGCTGTCATATTGGCCAATCAGAATCATTCACTGCACCTCTGGCACAAGTTGCAGATAAGCCGCGACCGCCTTGCGATCCTCCTCGGGCAGCTTGGCCATATTCTCAACCACATGCGCCATATGCCCACCAACCGAGTCAAAATCTGGGGTGAAACCCGAGGTCAGATACTCCACCACCTCGGACTCAGTCCACTTCAGTTTGGCGGGGGTAATGTTCGGAGTGCGCCCCTTGCCATCGGGGTTGGGCGCACCCGCCAGCCAGTTGCCACGCTGCAAACCGCCCAAAGCATTGCGCGGCGTGTGACATTCACCACAATGCGCCATCGCTTCGACAATATAGCGGCCACGCGATTGCTCGGGCGTCAGATCACCTGCAATCACCCAATCATCGCGCAAAAACAACAGCTTCCAGATGCCTAGACTGCGGCGGATGTTGAACGGAAAGCCGATCTGATGCGGTTTGCTGGCCTCGGTCGACGGCGGCAGCCCATCCATGAACGCCTTCAGATCAGCCACATCTTGCGGCAGCATCTTGTTGTAAGCGCCGTAAGGCAGGGCAGGGTAAAGATGCGCACCCTCTGGCCCCACCCCCATCGTCACCGCATTGGCAAAGGTGATCAGGCTCCAACCGCCAATGCCCTGCGTGGGATCGGGCGAGATATTGGGCGCAAGAAACGTGCCAAAGGCCGAGGGAAACTCTTGCCCACCCGACAATACCAGTTCCGCCGCACCGCTGGCATCGGGGGCCGCGTGGCAGGACGCACAGCCTGTGGCCCAGAACACTTGCTCGCCCTTGGCGGCATCCCCATTCAGCCCGGCATAGTCATTGATATCAACAGTCTGCGGCGCTGTTGCCAGCATGAAGCCCGCTAAACCCAGCAGAACGATCCCCAGCAATGCTGAAAGCAGACGCGACATGGTGGCAACCTTTGCTTTGGCCCTGTGGTCAGACCAATTACTGCAAACAGGTTACACCAGATTACCAGTTTGGGAAGCGACGATTTCAGCGACCCATATCGGCGGCGGAGGCTAGCGGATTTTCGCTTTGCCGTTGGTGCTCAGCCAGTCTGGCCAGCCCCAAAACTGCTCAACCCCCCATAAAACAAAGCACAGCGCGATCACGCCCAGCACCAGCTTTACCCGCCACAGCGGCGGCGGATTGCGCGCCCAACGTGACATGCGGATCAGCCAGATCGGGTTCATGGATCAATGAACCGCACTTTGCCGATATAAGGCAGGTTGCGGTTTCGTTGCGCATAATCAATGCCGTACCCTACGACAAACTCGTCGGGAATATCGAACCCGGTCCATGTCGCCTTGATATCCACCTCGCGCCGGGTTGGTTTATCCAGCAGCGCGCAGACCTCAAGCCGCCTTGGCGCGCGCGACATAAGCAGGGTTTTCACATGATGCAGGGTAAAGCCGGTATCGACGATATCCTCTACCACCAGCACGTCTTGCCCTGCGATCTCACCGCGCAGATCCTTCAGAATCCGCACTTCGCGGCTGGAATGCATCGCATCGCCATAGGACGAGGCCTCCAGAAAATCAACCTGCACTGGCAGATCAATCTCGCGCACAAGGTCCGCGATGAACACGAACGATCCGCGCAAAAGCCCGACCACGATCAACTTGTCGCAATCGCTGTAATGCGCGGTGATCTCTCGCGCCAAAGCTTCGACCCGGGCGGCGATGGCCTTGGCCGAGATCATTTGGTCGATGACATAAGCGGGCTGCGACATGGGGGCCTCTTGATTTCCGTTGGTTTTCTACTCAATACCTGTGCTTAAGTCACGCGATAGGTTGCTGATGCCGCATCACCAAGAAACCAAGCACCTGCCTTACACAGCTGTACAGATGTACGAGCTTGTTGCGGATGTGGCGCGCTACCCGGAATTCCTGCCTTGGACTGCTGCCGCCCGCGTGCGCACCCGCGCGCCGATTGCTGGCGGCGGCGAGGTGCTGGAGGCCGACCTTGTGATCAGCTTCAAAGTGTTCCGCGAGCGTTTCGGCAGCCGCGTCACCCTGTTGCCCGCGCAAAACCAGATCCTGACCGAGTATATTGATGGCCCGTTCAAGCATCTGAAATCGGTGTGGCGCTTTGTGGAAACCCCGACCGGCTGTGATGTGTCGTTCGAGGTGGATTTTGAATTCCGCAACGCGATCCTTGCGGGCATCATCGGGCTGGTGTTCAATGAGGCGATGACACGGGTGGTGCGCGCGTTTGAGAGCCGCGCCGCCAAGCTGTACGGCTGATGCGCGCGCTGATCCTGGCACTGCTGCTGCTCGCAGCCCCGCTGGCTGCCCCGGTGGCTGCCGCACCGCAACTGGTCCATCTGGGCGCACGGCATTATCTGATCGAGATGCCCGATCATCCGACCGGGGCGATGATCCTTGTGCTGCATGGCGGCGGTGGCACTCCTGCGCAATTCGCAGACATGACAGGGTTTTCCGCGCCTGCTCTGGCCGAGGGTTACGCGGTGATCTATCCTGCGGCCAGCCAGCCAAAACGCATCACCATGTGGCAAACCGACGTTGAAAAGCCGGGGCGGGCCGATGATTTCGGCTTTCTTGATCAGGTGACCCGCGATGCCGCCACGCGGTTTCAGCTTGATCCAGCGCGGATCTATATGAGTGGATTTTCCAACGGTGCCGCGATGGCCGAGGCTTATGCAATGGCGCGGGCAGGGCGGATCAAGGCGGTGGCCGCAGTGTCGGGCACGCTGGATCTGCGCCGCACGCTTCAAGCCCAGCCCATGCTGATCATCCACGGGACGGCGGACCCTCGGGTGCCCTATCAAGGCGGGCGCGGGGCGAAATCCAAGGTAAAGACCAGCTTTGATGCGATCCCGGCGCAGGTTATGGCGCTTGTCGCGGCCTTTGGTGATCTGTCGCAGGCTGATCGGCTGATCGACCCGGTCGATGATGGCATGCAGGTGACGCAAAGCGATTACAGCAACGGCCAAGGCGTGCAGTTGCGGCTGCTGTCCATCTCCGGTGGTGGTCATGGCTGGCCGGGGCGGCTCAGCCCCAAACCCAAAGCCAGCGACATCTCGGCCACTGCCGAAGCCTTGCGGTTCTTCGCCCTGCACCCCTGACGCCGCTTTAGCGCATCGCCCGGATCAACAGGCCCAAAGCATGATCGCGCGCGGCATGCCGCACTTTGTCACGGCCCAAGGCGCCAAATTCCACCGTCTCGACCAGCACGGGCTTGCCGCGCAGCGCCAGACCAAAGCACACACGCCCCTCGGGCTTGAACTCTGATCCGCCAGGCCCGGCGATCCCTGTGGTCGAAACCGCCAGATCAGCCGCCGAATGTGCCAATGCCCCTTCGGCCATCGCGGCGGCAACCGGTTCGGACACCGCGCCAAATTCGGCGAGAACTTCCGGGGAAACCCCGAGCATGTCGATCTTGGCTTGGTTGGAATAGGTGACAAAACCGCGATCAAACATATCCGACGATCCGGCCACATCGGTCAAAGCCGCCGCCACCAGCCCCCCTGTGCAGCTTTCGGCGGTTGCAATCCGATACCCCCAATAGCGCGCCAGCCGCAGCAGTTCAGACATGGATCACCCCCAGAAAATCAGCGGAATGTGATAGGCCGCCGCCGCCACAATCGTGGCCAGCCCAGCAAACAACCCCGCCCACAAATCGTCAAGCATCACCCCCGCCGGATCGTGACGCCGATCCGCGCGACCAACCAGCCACGGCTTCCAGATATCGAACAGCCGAAAGAACAAAAACGCAGCCAGCGGCGCAGGCCAAGGCAAAAACCCCTCATGCCCGCGTGCCCAGAACGCAGCCGAGGAAAACAGCAGCGCCAGCCATTGGCCCGCGACCTCATCAATAACGAATTCTGATGGGTCAGCCGTCGGCGTATCGCGCAGCTCGACCGAAACCGCCCAGAACCCCAACCCCGTGACAGCAACAGTTGCCAGCAGCAGCACCGGAAAGCCGCAGTAGCGGTCAATCAGCAGTGCCAAAATCACAGCAACGAGTGACCCCCAAGTGCCCGGCGCGGGCCGCAGCAGCCCCACACCGAACCAGATCGCCAAGGCGCGCGTCATGCCCGCACCAAGGCGCAAGTCGCCATCGCGGCAATACCTTCTTCGCGGCCCGTAAAGCCCAGCCGTTCGGATGTGGTCGCCTTCACCGAAATCCGCTCCAGGGCGACGTCCATGATCGCGGCCAGTGCGCTGCGCATCGCCTCGGCATACGGGCCGATCTTGGGCCGCTCGCAAATCAGCGTCACATCGCAATTGGCCAGTGCAAAGCCGCGCGCCCGCGCCAAGCGCATGGCATGAGCAAGGAAAATCTTGCTGTCCGCGCCCTTCCACTGCGGGTCAGAGGGCGGGAAATGCCGGCCAATATCGCCCTCGGCCAGCGCGCCATAGATGGCGTCGGTCAGCGCATGCATGCCCACATCGGCATCAGAATGGCCCAAAAGGCCACGGCCATGCGGCACTTTCACGCCACACAACCAGACACCATCGCCGTCACAAAACGCATGCACGTCAAAGCCGTTGCCCACCCGCAGATCCATCTGCCGCCCCCTTAAGATCGCCTCGGCCCGCGCAAAATCGCCGGGATAGGTCAGTTTCAGATTGTCCTCGTCGCCCGCCACTATCGCGACCTCGACGCCAAAAGCACGCGCCACCGCAACATCATCGGCAGCGTCTCCCAGATGGGCGCGATGCGCAGACAGGATCGTTTCAAAGCAAAACCCCTGCGGTGTCTGCGCCCGAAACAGCCCATCGCGCGCCACGGTGCCCGCCACCATGCCGTCCGCCCCGCGCCACAAAGCATCCGTCACCGCAAGCGCCGGTGCCGCAGCCTTGGCATGGTCCAGCGCCGCGATCACCCGCGCAATCACCGCAGCTGACACCAGTGGCCGGGCGCCATCATGGATCAACACGCGGGCAATGTTTCGCCCGGCCAAAGCCTCTAGCGCATTGCGCACCGATGCGCTGCGTGTCGCACCCCCGGCGACGATCAGCACATCCAGACCCAAAGCCTCGGCCCGCGCCGTGTCATCGGGATGCACCACCAGCACCCGCAGCATGCCGTCAAACGCCGCCAAAGCCTGCGCCACCACCGGCTGCCCGGCCAGCATCTGCCATTGCTTCGGGACATCGCCCCCGGCGCGCAGGCCGCGTCCGGCGGCGGTGATGATCGCGGCTGTTGTCATGCGGTTTCCTTTTGCCCCTATCTAGGCCACAGCTGCCAGCCTGACAATCTGCCCCGACCCATCTGCATCTGGTCGCGAAATGCAGCACGACCGCCTAATTATTGTGCATTGCTCAGAAATAGGGCATGAAGCAGAGACCCAGCCCTTGGCGAACCCCCGACCCAAGCGCATGTTCCAATTCAAAGGAGCCGCAATGTCCCTGCACTTAGGCGCAATCTCTCTGCACCCCCCGGTGATTCTGGCACCGATGGCGGGGATCACCGATCTGCCGTTCCGGCGGATGGTGGCGCGCTTTGGCGCGGGGTTGGTTGTGTCTGAAATGATTGCCTCTGAAGAGGTGATGAAGGCGCAACCCCTGGCCCGCGCCCGCGCCGAGTTGGGCTTTGCCGAGGCTGCAACCTCGGTGCAGCTGGCGGGCCGCGACCCTTATTGGATGGCCGAGGCCGCGCGCTATGTCGAGGCGCAGGGCGCGCAAGTGATCGACATCAACATGGGCTGCCCCGCCAAACGGGTGACGGCCTCGGGCGGCAATGGCGCTTGTGGTTCGGCGCTGATGAAAGAGCCCGAGCTGGCGCTGGCGCTGATTGAATCGGTCGTGAATGCGGTGACGGTTCCGGTGACGCTGAAAACCCGGCTGGGCTGGGATGATCAAAGCCTTAACGCCCCGCAGATTGCCAAATCTGCCGAAGGGGCAGGGGTGCAGATGATCACCATTCATGGCCGCACCCGCTGCCAATTCTACAAAGGCCGCGCCGATTGGGCGGCGATTGCGGCGGTGAAAGCTGCGGTCTCGGTTCCGGTGATCGCCAATGGCGATATTATCGACATCGCCACAGCACGGGCTGCACTGACGCTGTCAAAAGCCGATGGTGTGATGGTCGGGCGCGGTGCCGAAGGCGCGCCGTGGCGGCTGGCCGAGATCGCCCATGCGCTCTACGGCACCACAGCGCCGCAAATTCCCACCGGCGCAGTTCTCGCCGATCTGGTGATCGAGCATTACGATCATATGCTGGAGTTCTACGGCCCCGAGCTTGGCCTGCGCGTCGCCCGCAAACATCTTGGCTGGTATCTGGAAGTTGCAGGTATCACGCAAAACCGCGACGCCATTCTGACCACCACCGAAACGACCCAAGTCCGCGCCCTGATCCGTGATAGCTTCGCCCAAGCGAGAGAGGCCGCATGACACAGTTCGACGGCCCCGCCCTTTGGGCATCCTTGCCACTGCCCGCGTTGCTGATCGGCCCCACCGGGTTGATCCTTGATGTGAACCCACCTGCCGAGACGTTCCTGAATGCCTCGTCAAAAAGCCTGATCGGCCAGCCGCTTCTAGACCGCTTGTCGATCGATGCCCCGATGGAAGATGCGCTGGCCCGTGTCCATGCCCATGAATCGCCGCTGTTCATCGCCGAAGCTGATGTTACGACGGGTGAGCGCGCCCCGGTGCAATGCGCTTTGCAGATGGCACCGTTGCAAGACAGCTTGGGCTGCGTGCTGCTGCTGATCTCGCCGCGCGAAATTGCCGAACGTCTGGGCCGCTCTATGCAGGTGACGTCGGCGGCCAAATCCGCCATCGGCATGGCCGAGATGCTGGCGCATGAGATCAAGAACCCGCTTGCCGGTATTTCGGGCGCGGCACAATTGCTGGCGATGGGGTTGGCAGCTGAAGATCTGGAACTGACCGATCTGATCGTCGAAGAAACCCGCCGCATCGTCAAACTGCTGGAACAGGTCGAGCAATTCGGCAATCTGCGCCCGCCGGCACGACGCGCCGTCAACATCCATGATGCCTTGGACCGCGCCCGCAGATCAGCCTTGGTCGGTTTCGGCGCGCATATGAGCATTGTTGAGGATTACGACCCCTCGTTGCCCGCGACCTTTGCCGACAACGATCAACTGATGCAGGTGTTCTTGAACTTGTTGAAGAACGCCTCAGAAGCCGCTGATCCCAAAGGCGGAACCATCCGGCTGCATACGTTCTACGACCACTCCCTGCGCCGTCGCCGCAAAGATGGCTCGGGGTCAACTCTGCCGCTGCAGGTCGAAATCATCGACGACGGCCCCGGCATCCCGGCCAGCATCGCCACCGACATATTCGAGCCATTTGTGTCGGGCCGCGAGAACGGCACCGGGCTTGGCCTCGCCTTGGTGTCCAAAATCATCTCTGACCATGAGGGCTGGATCTCGGTCGACTCCGCCCCCGGTCGCACAATTTTCCGCATTTCCCTACCGCTCGCACCGCGCGAGTTACCCGAGGAGTCCCACTAAATGGATGGCACCATTCTTGTCGCCGACGACGACCGCACCATCCGCACGGTTTTAACGCAAGCGCTGACCCGCGCGGGCTGCAAAGTCCATGCGACCTCCAGCCTGATGACGCTGATGCGTTGGGTGGAAGAGGGCAAAGGCGATCTGGTGATTTCCGATGTGATCATGCCAGATGGCAACGGCCTTGAAGCCCTGCCGCGCATTGCTCAGTTGCGTCCCGGCCTGCCGGTGATCGTGATTTCGGCGCAAAACACCATCATGACCGCGATTCAGGCCGCCGAGGCCGAGGCGTTCGACTATCTGCCAAAACCCTTCGATCTGCCCGATCTGATGAAGCGCTCGGCCCGCGCGCTGGATCTGAAGCGCCACGCGCCCAAACCCACCGCCGCCCCGCGTGAGATGGGCGACGATCTGCCCTTGGTTGGTCGCACACCGTCGATGCAGGCTTTGTACCGCCTTGTTGCCCGCGTAATGAACGCCGATCTGCCGGTGCTGATTTCCGGCGAATCCGGCACCGGCAAATCGCTGATCGCGCGCGCTGTGCATGACTTTTCGGATCGGCGCAGCCAACCGTTCATCACCGCGCAAGCCACGGATCTGGCTGGCGTTGACGGCATCGCAACCCTGCTGGCGCGTGCCAAAGGCGGCTCTTTGGTGCTGGATGAGGTTTCCGATTTCGACGAAGACGCCCAAGCGCGTCTGGTGCGGATGCTTGACGTGATGGGCGACCATGCCCCCCGCATTATGGCCACCAGCCAAGCCGATCTGGGCCAAAAGATGGAGGCAGGCGTTTTCCGCAAGGATCTGTTCTACCGCCTTGGTGGCGTCAACCTGCAAGTGCCGCCCCTGCGCGAACGCGTCGAAGACATCCCCTTGCTCGCCGAGCATTTCCTTGCCCGCGGCGAGCGTGACATGGGCCTGCAACGGCGCCTGTCGCCCGATGCCATGGCGATCGTGCGCGCCTATCCGTGGCCCGGCAACGTGCGTCAGCTGGAAAATCTGCTGAAACGCCTGTTGGTGACAGCGACCGAACCAGAGATTTCCAAGGCAGAGATCGAGCAAGCCTTGGGTGCCGCCCAACCCGTGCAGATCAGCCGGTCGGGTGGCATGGATGGCGAGAAACTTTCCGCCTCGGTGGCGCGACATTTACAGCGCTATTTCGACCTGCACGGGGGCCAACTGCCGCCCGCAGGTGTCTATGACCGGATTTTGCGCGAGATGGAGATCCCTTTGATCGAGATCGCGCTGGATGCAACTGGTGGCAATCAAGCAAAATGTGCCGATTTGCTGGGCATCAACCGCAATACCTTGCGTAAGAAGATCACAGACCTCGATATCCGCGTGACACGGCGGCGTAAGCTGATGTAAAACCGCCACAGGGGAGTGCTTTGCGCGTAACGTGGCGCGGAAAGCACAACGCTGTGGCGGAGCTGACACTCCGCAGGGTCTTGGGGGGATCAGTGCAGGGCGCTTACCGCAGTCTGACATGGGCAAAACTGGCGCGCCTGCGCCGGATGCGGCGTGTGCAAAACGGGCTGACCTTTGGCCTTGTGTTCCTTGGCCCCATGCTGGCCGTTGCGACATTTCTGGCGCTTGGCCCGCTCAGCCAACGCGCCACCTCGCCGGGGCTTCGGCTGATCCTGCTCACCGATATGATCTACATCCTGCTGGTTGCCGCATTGGTGCTGGCCCGCGTGATGCGGATGATCGCGGATCGGCGCTCGCAATCGGCGGGCTCGGCCTTGCATTTGCGCCTGACCGGGGTGTTCGCCTTCGTCGCCTTGGTGCCGACGATTCTGGTGGCTGTTTTCGCCGTGCTGACGGTGAATATCGGGCTGGAAGGCTGGTTCTCCGACCGCGTCAGCAACGTGGTCTCGGCCTCACTGACCGCAGCACAGGCCTATGAGGATGAACAAACCAAGGCATTGAAGGACGATTCCTCTGCCTTAGCTGCCTTCCTTAACCTTGCAAAACAAAAGACATTTTTCCTGCAAGACGATCAGGTGCGCCCGATTTTGACCCAAGGTCAGGCCGCCATCCAGCGCGGCATGAAAGAGGTTTATCTGATCGACGGCACTGCCACCCTGAAAACCCGGGGCGAGCGGTCGTATTTGTTCGATTACGAGCCGCCAAAGCCCGAGGAACTCTCTCGCGCCAAATCCGGCGAGGTGGTGGTCATTCAGGATTGGGCCAACGATGAGTTTCGCGCGCTGGTCCATCTCGACGCCTTCGCCGACCGATATCTTTACGTCTCGCGCAAGGTCGATGGCGGGATTTTGTCTCTGCTCGATGAAACCAAGGAAACTGTGCGGCTCTATCAGCAGCTGGAATCCGACCGCGGCAAGGTGCTGTTCAACTTTGGCCTGCTTTACATCGGTTTTGCGCTGATCCTTGTATTGGCCGCCGTCTGGCTGGGCCTTTGGTTTGCTGAACGTCTCAGCCGTCCGGTGGGCCGCTTGGCTTATGCCGTGGGCCGCGTCAGTGCCGGTGATCTTGACGTGCAGGTGATCGAGGAAGAAGGCGATGACGAAATCGCCACTTTGTCGCGTGTTTTCAACCAGATGACGCATCAACTTAAAGGTCAGCGCGATGCGTTGGTGGACAGCCACCGCCAGACGGAACAGCGCCGTCGTCTGTTCGACTCTGTGCTGTCAAACGTCACCGCCGGGGTGATCGGTCTGGATGCCGAGGGCGATATAGATTTCGCCAACCGCGCCGCCGAGCGTCTGTTAGAGCTTGCCGATGGTGCCGCAGAGGTGCCTTTGGCTGCGGCAGTGCCGGAATTTGCAGCGCTGTTTGATCGTCTGCGCGACCACGGCGGCACGGCGGTGCAAGAAGAAGTGCGTCTGACCCGGAAGGGCAAGTTGGAAAGTTTGCTGGTGCGCATGTCGGTGCGGCGCAGCGATTCCGGGCGGTTGGAAGGCTATGTTGTGGCGTTTGATGATGTGACAGAGCTTGTCTCAGCGCAGCGCATGGCCGCTTGGGGCGACGTTGCGCGCCGCATCGCGCATGAGATCAAGAACCCACTGACCCCGATCCAGCTTTCTGCCGAACGCATCAAGCGCAAGTTCCGCAGCCAAGTGCAAGACCCCGAAGATCTGGACCAGTATACTGAAGTTATTGTGCGTCAGACCAATGACTTGCGCCGCATTGTTGACGAGTTTTCCAAGTTCGCCCGCATGCCTGAACCCGATCGACGGGAGACCGATCTGGTTGCCCTGCTGCGCGCGGCGGTCATGTTGCAAGAAAACGGCCAGCCCACCGTCACCTTCCGCCGAGAGTTGGTGGCGGGGCCGCTGATGTTGGAACTTGACGGAACCATGATCGGTCAGGCGCTCACAAATCTGATTAAGAACGCAGGCGAAGCCATTGAAACTCTGCATGAAAAGTCAAAACCAGAAGGTCACGTTCCAGAAATTCGCATCAGTCTCAGCGTCGACGACTCCGATGCCACAATCCGTATCATGGATAATGGCATCGGCCTGCCGCCAGATCGCGCCCGGCTGTTTGAACCCTATGTCACCACCCGCGAAAAAGGCACGGGTCTTGGCCTGCCTATCGTGAAGAAAATCATTGAAGAACATGGCGGTACGCTGACACTTGAAGATGCGCCCGTCTTTGAAAACAACGCCCATGCCGGAGCGATGGCGGTGATCCGTTTGCCACGCGGACCGCGCAAACGGACAGGGCGCAACACGGCCGCAACCGGCCAGGGGGAAGTATGAGCAATATTCTGATCGTTGACGATGAAAAAGACATCCGCGAACTGATTGGTGATATTCTGAAGGACGAAGGCTATACCATTCGTCTTGCAGCAAATTCCGACGATTGCATGTCCGAGATCAACGCCGAAGCGCCCAGTCTGATGATCCTGGATATCTGGCTGAAAGACAGCCGGATGGATGGCATCGACATCCTGAAAACCGTCAAGCGCGACAATCCCGATATCCCGATCGTGATTATCTCGGGCCACGGCAATATCGAAATCGCGGTCGCTGCGATCAAGCAGGGCGCTTATGATTTCATCGAAAAGCCGTTCAACATTGATCAGCTTATGGTCGTGGTCAGCCGCGCCATGGAAATCTCGCGGTTGCGGCGCGAAAATGCTGATCTGCGTCGTCGTGATGTCAGCTCGTCCGAGATGATTGGATCAAGTCCGTCGTTCAGGGCCTTGAAATCACAGCTGGAAAAGGTCACCAAGTCGAATGGGCGGGTGATGTTGGCGGGGCCTGCTGGGGCGGGCAAGGAAATGGCCGCGCGCTTTATTCATTCCAATTCCAACCGGGCATCGGCGCCATTTATCTCGGTCTCGTCCGCAACGATTGATGCTGACCGGATGGAGGACGTGCTTTTTGGCCGGGAAACCAGCGACCGCGGTGTTGAAAAAGGCCTGCTGGAACAAGGCCATGGCGGTGTTGTTTACTTTGATGAAGTCGCCGAGATGCCGCTTGGCACGCAATCGAAAATCCTGCGGGTGCTGACCGATCAGCAATTCACGCGCGTCGGTGGGGCCGATAAAGTCCGCGTTGATCTGCGGGTGATCTCGTCCACCAGCCGCGATCTGCGCGCTGAAATCGCCGCCGGACGCTTTCGGCAAGAGCTTTACGACCGCCTGAATGTGGTGCCAATCGCAGTGCCATCCCTGGCAGAACGGCGCGAGGATATTCCTGAATTAACAAGCACTTTCATCGAAATGTTCCACCGAACCCAAGGCCTGCCGCAGCGCAAGCTGACCGAAGAGGCCGAGGCGATGTTGCAAACCATGCAATGGCCCGGCAACATTCGTCAGCTGCGCAACGTGATCGAGCGCGTGCTGATCCTTGGCGAAGGCTCGGGCGCGATTGAAGCGCGTGAGTTGCCGGGGCAAGACGCGCCAACCGATACTGGCGGGCGCATGGTTCTGGGCGGTGCGATGGCGACGCTGCCGCTGCGCGAGGCGCGCGAGGTGTTTGAACGCGAATATCTTCTGACCCAGATCAACCGTTTTGGCGGCAATATCAGCCGGACCGCAGGATTTGTTGGCATGGAACGCTCGGCCTTGCACCGCAAATTGAAATCTTTGGGCGTGGTCACCACCGGGAAATCCGGCGGGCGCGGGGATGACGAGGATGACGCCTAGGCCGGATGTGTTGCAGAAAGAATCCAATCTTGAACGGCGGGTCAAATGCTTACGTTTTCCTCTGGAATCTGGCAAGTTTGCGCGACATACTTAAATATCGAAGCGCGATAGGGCGCGCTTTTCGGTGCGACTGGCGATAAGGATAAGAAAAAATGGCCGCAGACAAACAGAATTTACAAGATGCGTTTCTCAATCACGTCCGGAAATCGAAGGTTCCGGTGACGATTTTCTTGATCAACGGTGTAAAATTGCAGGGTGTGATCACTTGGTTTGACAATTTCTGCGTGCTTTTGCGCCGCGACGGTCAATCGCAACTGGTCTATAAACATGCGATTTCGACCATCATGCCGGGTGGTCCGGTTAACCTTTATGAAGGTGAAGACTGATCTCTGATCTGCCAGAAGACGATGATTGGCCGTTTGAGAACGGCAGCATCGACGCCCATTCAACGGCGGCGGCGCCGACGCGCGCCTATGTGTTGCACCCCGACCTAAAGGCCGTGAAATCGCGGCGTTTGCCTGAGCATGGGCTGGCAGAGGCGGTAAGCCTCGCCGCCGCTCTGCCGGGTTTGCAGGTTCTGGGGGCCGAAGTTGTGCGCCTGCCACGGGTGCAACCGAGCACTTTGTTTGGCTCGGGGAAGGTCGAAGAGCTGACGGCAACGATGAAAGGGCTCGAGATTGATCTGGTTCTGGTCGATGGTCCTGTCACGCCCGTGCAGCAGCGGAATCTTGAAAAAGAATGGGGAGTCAAGCTGTTAGACCGAACCGGTCTGATCCTTGAAATCTTCGCCGACCGGGCGCGCACCCGCGAAGGCGTGCTGCAGGTAGAGCTTGCGGCGTTGTCCTATCAACGTACACGACTGGTGCGGGCCTGGACCCACCTTGAGCGCCAGCGCGGTGGCTTTGGCTTTGTTGGCGGCCCGGGCGAGACGCAGATCGAATCTGACCGCCGGGCGATTGATGATCAGGTGATCCGCCTGAAACGCCAGCTGGATCGGGTGGCGAAAACCCGAGAGCTGCACCGCGCTTCCCGCCGCAAAGTGCCGTTTCCGCTGGTGGCCTTGGTGGGCTACACCAATGCCGGCAAATCGACGCTGTTTAACCATATGACCGGGGCCGAGGTGCTGGCGAAGGACATGCTGTTCGCCACGCTGGACCCGACAATGCGCGGCGTGGTGTTGCCGTCCGTCAATGGTGCGGCGGGGCGCAAAGTGATCGCGTCGGATACCGTTGGCTTTATTTCCGAACTGCCGACGCAACTTGTGGCCGCGTTCCGCGCCACTTTGGAAGAGGTTCTTGAGGCCGATCTGATCTTGCATGTCCGCGACATCAGCCACCCAGAGACCGCCGAGCAAGCCGCTGATGTTGCTGATATTTTGACCAGCCTTGGCGTCAACAAAGCCGTGCCGATGTTTGAGGTGTGGAACAAGCTTGATCTGGTGGCGCCCAGCCAGCGTGAGGCTTTGCAGGTGCAAGCCACCAATCGCGCCGGGGTTTTCCCGGTGTCGGCGCTGACGGGCGAGGGTGTCGCTGCGCTGCTGGAAGCGGTTTCGGTGGCTTTTGACGAGGCAAAGACCACAGCCGTGTTGCAGCTGACCTTCGCCGAGGGTAAGCGGCGGTCGTGGTTGCATGATGCGGGCATCGTGCAGGCAGAGCAACAGGACGAGTCAGGTTGGCAGATCACTGTGCTGTGGACAGCGCGGCAGTTGGGGCGCTACCGCGAGTTCAAGTAATCAATGAACTTTGCGCGGTAGCGCTTTGTTATTGCGGCAATTCTGGCGTCAAAACCATATCGCCAACGGCACCTGCACGCGCCAGATCTGGGTCGAGGGACATCGGGATATATTCGCCGCGCCGCCACAACTCGGACAGATCATCGTAAAACCGCGACAGCGGATGCCCGGATTGCCCGGTGGCTTGGATGAAGACCGAACTGTCCGGGTCGGCAAAGTCGTAAACCCCACGGTAGCCGCCCGCATGCACATTCAGATAGGGGTTCGGCCCGGTGCCTTTGGTGCGCCCGCGCAGCAAAGTCGTATCACCGCCAGAGGTCGATTGCCGGATGTTGACGAAATAACGCAGCACCGGCACTTCGCCCAAAACCGGGTGATCATGCGTCGCCTGATGCGCGTCACCCCAGCGCCAGCTTTCGATGTTCGGGCCGTAAACCTCTGACAACTCAAGCAAAGCCTGATCCAAGGCAATCCGCGCGATATCAGTGCAAGTCTCAACAGCTGCCGATTGCACCACATCACACCAGACCGAAGCGCCACCGATATTGCGGTAAACCCGCTCGATGAACACAGGCTCGGGATGGGTGAATTGATCCGCCAACGGGCCGATTTCATCGCGGGTCAGACGGTCTTGCAACGCACGCAGCCATGCCTCTGCGATCAGCGGTTCCGGCAGATGTTCGTTCATCTCGCCGTTCCATTTCGCCATCAGATCCAAAGCCTTCTGCCGCAGCCGTTCGGGCGTGCCCTCAGCCGCAGGTTCGCCGGTGAACCACAGATCGGCACCGATCAACGGCAGCAGATTGCGCGCGGTGGGCGAGACTGTATCCAACTGCGCCTCGATAAAGCTGTCGCGGGTATGCACTTCGCGGGTTTTCATCAGCGCCAGCCAGCGCTGAATGCGCTGGGTGTCGCCCCACTCAAAGCTGACATGCAGCGGGAAGGGGCGGTCTACAGTCTTGTTGTTGGTATTGCCCAGCAAGCCACTGGCCGGATTGATGAAACTTGGATTGTCCTCATAGGGCAGCATGCCGGTCCAACGGTTTTTTCCCTGCCAACCGGGCGCGGGCATCCGCCCCTGCGTCGCATTGGCCGGATCACGCGCTGGCATCACGCCGATGGTCTGCATCGCAATGCCATTGGCATCCGCCAGCATCAGGTTTTGCGACGGCGCCACGAACAATTTCCCCGCCGCAATCGCCTCTGGCACTGAACCCGCGCTCATCAGCTTCATCGCCGCCGTCATCGAGGTATCTTCCCCTGACAGCGCCGTCCACTCCAGCGCCGCCACCGAGCCTGCAGGCGTGACCGAGGCCAGATCGTAATGCGATCCCGGCAGGATCGGCCCAGCTTCCGACCAGCGCAAGGTCAGCGTCACCGGATCTTCGCCCTTGATGTTCAGAATGGTCTGACGCGAGGTGAATTTCTTCGGCCCCTCGGGCGTCAGATATTCCTGCGGATTGGCCGGGTTCAGCTTTTCGATGATCACATCCTGATCGTCGAGATAGCTGGTGGTCAGCCCCCAACCCAGCCGCTCTGATCGCCCGACCAGCACCACGGGCATGCCCGGAATCGTCCCGCCAATCACCCCGCCGGTCGGCAATTGCAGCCGCGCCAGATACCAGATCGAGGGCGCAGTCAGGCCCAGATGCGGGTCATTGGCGAGCAGGCTTCCGCCCGCCGCCGCCTTGCTGGGACTGGCCGCCCAAGCGTTCGAGGCCCCGGCAAAATCGCGGGAATGGAACGGCGACAGCGGTGTGTCGACATAGGCGGTCTGCGTCGCAGGCTCGGCCATAGCCCCCGGCATCAGGCTGGCATAATCGGGCAGGGCGGCGATGCCTTGGCCCGGATCGTCGGGCAAAATGTCGCTCAGACGCGGCGCGGGCAGCACCAAAGACATCTGCGCGCGCAAAACTTCATCCTCCATATGCGAGGAGAGTTGGAGCGCCATCAGCTTGAGGATTGCCAAGCTGTCAGCAGGAGACCAAGCCGCGATTTCATTGGAAAAGAAGAAAAACTCGGGCGCGCCACGGCCCCGCGCGCCCAGATTAACCTGCGAAATCCAAGCGTTAACGCCTGCCGCATAGGCATCCAGCGCCATTGTTGTACGTTTGTCCTGCACCTTGACCGAAAGCTGCGCCAGCCCGTAAAAATCCAGACGCCGGATCAATTCGTCAATCTTCACCGTGCGCGGCCCGAAAATCTCGGACAGCCGACC
Organism: Cypionkella aquatica; assembly: GCF_030161095.1. Lineage (GTDB taxonomy): Bacteria > Pseudomonadota > Alphaproteobacteria > Rhodobacterales > Rhodobacteraceae > Cypionkella > Cypionkella aquatica. Next base: position 80,583 of record NZ_BSPP01000001.1, on the reverse strand, counting down.
CTGTGCTGTGCGCCGCAGCATCGTCATCTGCCACAACCGATCCTGCGCATGGGCAAAGCCCAAGGCAAAATAGACATCCTCTTCGGTTTTGCCGAAAATATGCGGCACATCGTTGTTGTTGCGCACGATCTCAACCGGTGCAGAGATGCCCGTCAGGGTGAAATCCTCGTTATAGTCCGGCAAGCTGCGGCTGAGCACATAATAGGCCAGAACAGCCGCCAGCAGCCCCAAAGCGATCAACCCGGTGAAGATGCGCAAAAGCCAACGGAAGGCGGTCAACATGGGGCGGAGTCCTTGACGGCAGAGGTTCCTTGCCTTCCTAGTCCAAAGCCAGAATAGGGGCAATGTAGGGCGCGGAAGATCATGGCAAAACTGGCATTTCTTGGCCTTGGGGTGATGGGCTATCCGATGGCGGGGCATCTGGCGGCCAAGGGGCATCAGGTCACGGTGTACAACCGCAATCCGGCGAAAGCGCAGGCTTGGGTGGCGCAACATGGCGGCACGTCGGCGGCGACCCCGCGTGAAGCCGCGATCGGTGCCGAATTTGTGATGGCTTGCGTTGGCAATGACGACGATCTGCGCAGCATTTGTCTGGGCGAAGATGGCGCATTTGCGGGCATGAATGCCGCGATTTTTGTCGATCACACCACGGTGTCAGCAGCGGTCACGCGCGAATTGTCGGCTGTCGCCTTGGCCCAAGGCCTTGGTTTTGTTGATGCGCCGGTATCGGGCGGGCAGGCCGGGGCGGAAAACGGTGTGCTTTCGGTCATGTGTGGCGGCGCGCAATCGGACTACGACCGCGCCGAGCCGGTGATCGCCGCCTATGCCCGGATTTGCCGCCGTTTGGGTGACAGCGGGGCAGGGCAATTGGCCAAGATGATGAACCAGATTGCGATTGCCGGGCTGGTGCAGGGCCTGTCCGAGGCTTTGGCCTTTGGTGAGAAAGCCGGGCTAGATGGCGCTGCGGTGGTCGAGGTGATCTCTCAGGGGGCGGCCGGATCTTGGCAGATGGCCAATCGTCACAAGACCATGCTGGCCGAAAAATTCGATCACGGTTTTGCGGTGGATTGGATGCGCAAGGATCTGGCAATCTGTCTGGCCACCGCCGATCAGATCGGCGCTTCGCTGCCAGTGACCGCTTTGGTCGATCAGTTCTACAAGGATGTGCAGCGGATGGGCGGCGGGCGGCATGACACCTCCAGCTTGATCCGCCGTTTGAAATAGCAAAAGCAAAGCGGCGGGCGCAAGGCCCGCCGCGTTGATCTTAAACGATAATTCTTGTGTACTTCACGCCCGCCAAGGTCGCCCCCGCCATCAGACCCTGCTGGCCGAACACGAAAGCGATCACTGGATCAAGCTCTGTCGTTTCTTTCCCAATCGAGCCACCCTCGGCCGGAGTGGCATAGCGGATGTCGGCGCTGGCGGCCCAACCGGGCGAGCGGCGGAAATCCTGCAACGCCTGATCTGTGGTGAAAAACAGCATATGCGCATATTGCTGTGCGCCAATCTGAAACCCGATCGAGGCTTTGGTCGCCGAATAGTAATCCACCGTCGTGCCCTGAATTTGCAGCACACCGCGGCCATAAGCGCCGCCAAAGCCAAAGCCAGCCTCGGTCACCAACGGCATGGTCAGAATACCGCTTGCCCGACCCGCCAATTGCTTGGTGCCGGGGAAATTGTTGAACAGGTAAGCCTGCGTCTCGCGCACCCGCGCGTCAATCTGCGCACCGCCCTGCGATCCGACCCCGTTGCCGACAACCGTGTTTTGACACGCAGCCAACATCCCAGCACCGCCAAGTGCCAGAAAACCGCGTCTGGAAAAATCTGTCATATCCGCCCTCATGCCCCAAAAGGGGCTCTTTGACCCCGTTGCGCCGATTATAGCGCGAATACAGCCGCTTGTCATCAACCGCAGCTTAAACAGGCGATGCTCCGCCCAACAGTCTTGCCACCCGCGGCGCAAAATAGGTCAGCACCCCGTCACATCCTGCGCGCTTGAACGCCATCAGGCTTTCCACCATCGCGCGGTCGCCATCAATCCAGCCGTTTTGCGCGGCGGCCATGATCATCGCGTATTCGCCCGAGACTTGATAGGCGAAGGTCGGCGCGCCAAACATCGCCTTCACCCGCTGACAGATATCCAAATAGGGCATCCCCGGCTTGATCATCACCATATCCGCCCCCTCGCGCAGATCACGCTCGATCATCCGCAAGGCCTCATCGCTATTGGCCGGGTTCATCTGATAGGTCTTTTTATCACCCTTCAAAGCGCCCGTTGCGCCCACCGCGTCGCGGAACGGGCCATAAAACGCCGAGGCATATTTCGCGGCATAAGACATGATCGCCACATCTTTATGACCCGCAGCCTCCAGCGCCACCCGGATCGCGCCAATCCGCCCATCCATCATATCGGACGGCCCCAGAATATCCGCGCCCGCCTCGGCCTGCACCAAGGCCTGTTTGACCAAAGCGGCCACGGATTCATCGTTCAGAATGATGCCATCGCGCACCAACCCATCATGCCCGTCGGCATTATAGGGGTCGAGCGCCACATCCGTCATCACCGCGATCTGCGGCACAGCATCTTTGATCGCCCGAATGGCGCGGTTGGTCAGATTATCGGGGTTCCAAGCCTCCTCACATCCCACAGTTTTCAGGCTGGCATCGGTATAGGGAAACAGGCAAATCGCCGGAATTCCCAAATCTGCAGCCTCTTTCGCTGCTTCTACCACCAGATCTACTGACAAACGGTTAACGTCGGGCATCGAATGGATCGGCTCGCGCAGACCCACACCATCGCGGACAAACACGGGCCAGATCAGATCGGCAACGCTCAGGGTGTTTTCCTGCACCATGGCCCGCACGGCGGGGCTTGCGCGCAGACGGCGGAATCGGGACTGTGGCATCGCGGCAGAGATCGGGCGCATGGTCTATCCTGAGACTGGCAAAAAGGCTTGCGGTTGCCTGCTCTGCCTGCCATGGAAAGAGCCGCGTCTCAAGCAGACATTCTGGCGCAGGCTAAATTCGTGATGCGGCCCCAAACGGTTAAGCGAAGGATGAGACTCCGTTGAATTTATATCAAGTCCTGTTTGAATTGATCGATATGCGGTCATTTTCAAACCTTTGGTATTGGATCATGCTGGCGGTGATGTGGTCCTCGGCCAGCCATTGGGTGCTTGGGGTGCCGTTCGATGTGATCAGCCGGGCACGCCGCAAGGGGGGCGATCTGCAGGATGATCTAGAGGTTCTGGTGCGCATCAACACCGGGCGGATGCTGGATATTGCCCGCACGGCAGGGGTTTGGCTGGTGGCGTTCTTGTGCTTTATCCTCAGCGCGTTGCTGATGCTGGCGATCTGGTACGAGATCGAATTTGCCCAAGCCCTGCTGTTTTTGCTGGTGCCGATGTGCATCCTGTCGCTGATGTCGCTGCGCACCGCCCGGATGATCGAGGCGGGCGAGAATGCAGGCACTGCCTTGCACCGCCGTCTGGTTCGTCACAGGATCAGCACGCAAGCCCTTGGGATGGTTTCTATTTTCGTGACCTCGATGTTTGGCATGTATGTCAATCTCAACATCGGCGTGCTGGGGTAAAGCGCTATGGCCGACCGGATTATCTTAGGCGGCGCGCCCGAAGGCTACGACGCTAAACTGCTGGCGCGTGAACTTGCGCGCGGGGCGCCCGTCATCCACATTGCGCGCGATGACAAGCGGCTGGAAGCGATGCGCGCGGCTTTGGCGGTGCTGGCGCCCGAAGCCGTGGTGCTGGATTTGCCCGCCTGGGATTGTCTGCCCTACGACCGCATCTCGCCCAACCCCGAAATTCTGGCCCGCCGCATGTCCACGCTTGCGACGCTGGCTTCGGGTTTCAACGGCCCGTTTGTGCTGCTGACCACGCTGAATTCTGCGATGCAGCGCCTGCCCGCGCGCAATGTGATGCAAACCGCCTCGTTTGTCGCCCGCGTCGGTGATCGGGTGGATGAGCAACAATTGAAGGGCTTTTTGGCCCGCATGGGGTTTTCGCCGGTCTCCACCGTGGCGGAACCCGGCGATTTTGCCATTCGCGGTGGCATCGTTGACATTTACCCGCCCGGCGATGGCGGCCCGGTTCGCCTTGATTTCTTCGGCGATGTGCTGGATGGCGCGCGCCGCTTTGACCCGGTGTCGCAGCGCACCACCGAAAAGCTGAAAGCCGTCGAATTTGCGCCGATGTCCGAGGTGATCTTGGATGACGCCGCGATTGCGCGTTTCCGCCAGAACTACCGCGTCGAATTTGGCGCGGGCGGCTCAGATGATCCCTTGTACGAGGCGGTTTCCGCTGGCCGCAAGCATCAGGGGATGGAGCATTGGCTGCCGTTCTTCCACGCAGGGCTTGAGACGATTTTTGATTATTTGCCAAAGGCTTCCGTGCTTCTGGATGATCAAGTGACACCGGCACGCCTGTCGCGTTGGGACGGCATCGACGACCAATACGACGCAAGGCACGAGGCGATGACCGCCAAGGGCCGCATGGATTCGGTCTACAAACCCTCGGCCCCCGGTCTGCTTTACCTTGACGATACCGCATGGGAAGCAGCCATAGCCGATCACCGCGTGGTGCAACTGTCGCCCTTGCCGCAAGCCCCCGGTCCGGGCGTCTTGGATGCACTGGGTCGCATTGGTCGCAGTTTCGCGCCAGAACGACAGCAAGAAAACGTAAGTCTTTTCAGCGCATTGTCGGCGCATATTAAAGCCCTATCTCAAGATGCTCAGGTGGTGATCGCCTCTTGGTCCGAAGGCGCACGCGAGCGGCTCAAGGGTCTGCTTGACGATCAGGGCCTGCACCATGCGCAGGAAATCAAGGATTTCCGCGATCTGCCCGAAGGCCGCGGCGGCCTCTTCCTGATGATCTGGGCGCTGGAGGCTGGCTTTACCGCCCCCGGCCTTGCGGTGATCTCGGAACAAGACGTGCTGGGCGACCGGCTCGTGGCCAAACCGCGCAAGAAGCGCAAAGCTGACAATTTCCTGCGCGAAGTGGATACGCTTTCCGTGGGCGATCTGGTGGTGCATGTCGAACACGGCGTTGGCCGCTATCTCGGCTTGGAAACCATCACCGCTCTGGGTGCGCCGCATGCCTGCGTCGCCTTGGAATATGCTGAAAACGCAAAGCTTTATCTGCCCGTCGAGAATATCGAACTGCTGTCACGCTACGGCCACGAAGAAGGTCTGCTTGACCGTTTGGGCGGCGGCGCGTGGCAGGCCAAGAAGGCCAAGCTCAAGCAACGCATCCGCGAAATTGCCGACAAGCTGATGCGGATTGCTGCCGAACGGGCGCTGCGTCACGCCCCCATTCTGGAAGCGCCGCATTCGATATGGGAGGCTTTTGCCGCCCGTTTCCCCTATACCGAGACCGACGATCAGTTGTCGGCCATCGGCGATGTGGTGGCTGATCTGGAAAAAGGCAGCCCGATGGATCGCCTGATCGTCGGGGACGTGGGCTTTGGCAAAACCGAAGTCGCCATGCGCGCGGCTTTTGTGGCGGCCTTGGCGGGGATGCAGGTTGCGGTGATCTGCCCGACCACCTTGCTTGCCCGTCAACACTACCGCAGCTTTGTCGAGCGCTTCCGTGGCTTCCCGATCAACATCAAACCTCTGTCGCGCTTCGTGTCGAACAAAGACGCCAACATCACCCGCACCGAGATGGCCGAAGGCCGCGTCGATATCGTCATCGGCACCCATGCCCTGCTGGCGAAATCCATCCGCTTCAAGAACCTCGGCCTGTTGGTGATCGACGAAGAACAGCATTTCGGCGTCACCCACAAAGAACGGCTGAAGGAAATGCGATCAGAGGTTCACGTTCTGACCCTGACCGCCACGCCAATCCCGCGCACGCTGCAACTCAGCTTGACCGGCGTGCGCGACCTTTCGATCATCGCCACCCCTCCAGTCGACCGCTTGGCGATCCGCACCTATATCTCTGAGTTCGACACCATCACCATTCGGGAAGCTTTGCTGCGCGAACGCTTCCGCGGCGGCCAAAGCTTTTACGTTGTCCCGCGCATTTCCGATCTGCATGAGATCGAGGATTTCCTGAAAACCCATGTGCCCGAGGTCAGCTATGTGGTCGCCCACGGCCAACTGGCGGCGGGTGATCTGGACGAGCGGATGAACGAATTCTACGACGGCAAATATGATGTGCTGATCGCCACCTCTATCGTCGAATCCGGTCTGGATATCCCCACCGCCAACACCATGATCGTGCACCGCGCCGATATGTTTGGTCTTGCACAACTGTACCAGATCAGGGGCAGGGTCGGGCGATCGAAAACCAGAGCCTATTGTTATCTCACCACAAAACCCCGCGCCCCCCTGACGCCGCAAGCCAACAAGCGCCTGCGCCTGATGGGATCGCTGGACAGCTTGGGCGCGGGCTTTAACCTCGCCTCCCACGACCTTGATTTGCGCGGTGCGGGCAACCTTCTGGGCGAGGAACAGTCCGGCCATATCAAGGAAGTCGGCTACGAGCTGTACCAGTCGATGCTGGAAGAGACGATTGCCAAGATCAAATCCGGCGAACTCCAAGGGCTGAGTGCGGTCGATGACCAATGGTCGCCGCAGATCAACCTTGGCGTGCCGGTGATGATCCCGGAAACCTATATCCCTGATCTGGATATCCGATTGGGGCTTTATCGCCGCTTGTCGAGCCTTGCCACCAAGGTCGAACTCGAGGGCTTTGCGGCAGAATTGATCGACCGTTTCGGCCAGATCCCCAAGGAAGTGAACACCCTGATGCTGATCGTGCGCATCAAGTCGATGTGCAAACGCGCTGGCATCAGCCGGATTGATGCGGGCACCAAGGGCGCCACCGTGCAATTCCACAATGACAAATTCGGCAATCCGGCGGGTCTGGTTGAATTCATCAAGGCGCAGGGCCCTGCCGCCAAGATCAGCGGCAACAAGATCGTGCTGATGGGCGAGATGAAATCCGAATCCGATCGCATCAAGGGCGCGTTCAACATCGCCCGCGATCTGGCGGAAAAGATCGTCAAGCCGAAATGAAAAAGCGCGCCCGGCGAAGGGCGCGCTGTCACAGATCGCACAATCAAATCAGCGCTTGATCAACCACATCAGCGCCAAAGCCCCGGCAATAAACACCGCAGCCCCCGCCATCAGCGGCAAAGCCGTGCCGTCAAACATCAGCCCCACCGGCACTGCCAGCACCACCGACAGCACCGTCGCCACCGATGTCATCACCGAGGCCGCCAAGCCCGCGATATGGCCCACAGGCTCCATCGCCAGCGCGTTCAGGTTGCCCATCGTCATCGACATCATTGAAAACAGCGCAATGCTCCACAGGATATGCGCCGGAAACGCCAGCACTTCCGGCATCAACCCGGTCGCAATCAGCCCCAGCAGCACCAAGGTCAGCGCCAGCACCGACGCATAAGCCATCGTTGCCACCGGCCGCATCCCCAAACGCATCACCACGCGCGAGTTGATGATGCTGCCCGAAGCAGACCCCAACGCAATGAACGCAAACCACAAAGGAAAGCTCTCGGCGCGGTCAAAGCGTTGCTCAAAAATCCCCTGCATCGACGACAGGCTGCCAAACAGCGCTGCCATCGTCAGCGTCTGCGCCGCAATCGACACCACAACGATGCGATAGGTGAACAGCTCGCGGGTCGAGGCCCAAAGCGCGCGCAGATCCAGCGGTCGGCGGTGCTGGGGCGGCAAAGTTTCATGCTGGCGCAGGCCAAACCACAGCATCACCACAGCCACGATCACCACATAAACCAGAAAAATCGCGTGCCAGCCCGCCAAAGCGATCACCGCTTGCCCCATCAACGGCGCCACTGCAGGCACCATGATGAACACCATCATCACAAACGACATGATCTTGGCCATCTCGCGGCCCTTGAACAGATCACGCATGATCGCCATCGACACCACACGGGCGGCGGCCACCGCCATGCCTTGCAGCACGCGCGAGATCAGCAATGCCTCAAGCGAGTTGGCGAAATAGCAGGCAATCGCCGTCAAGGCATAAAGCCCCGCTCCGGCATAGATCACTGGCTTGCGGCCATAAGCATCCGACAACGGCCCGACAAACAGCGTCCCCAACCCCATGCCGAACACAAAGCTGGTGATCACCAACTGCGCACGGTTTGGCGCATCGGGCGACAAGGCGGCAGCAATTTCTGGCAGCGCAGGCAGCATGGCGTCAATAGAGACCGCCACCATGGCGAACAAGGCGGCGGTCAGGGCGATAAACTCGCCCTGCGAGATACGTTTGGTCGTGGTCATTTCACTTACTTTCTTCGGCAGCCTTCGCCACCAGTTCTTCAATCACCTGCGCCCAAACCTCGACAGGTTGCGCGCCAGAGACGACATATTGTTGCGCGATCAGGAAGGTCGGCACTGCCGTCACGCCCTTTTGCCGCGCATCAACATCACGCGCGCGCAGATCGTCCAGATCGGCGTCGGTGGCCAAAAGCCGCGCCACCGCGACGGGGTCCATGCCGATTTCTTCGGCAATATCAGCCAGCTCTTCCACATCGCCAATATCGCGGCCATCGCGCCAATAGGCCCGGAACAGGGCCGAGACCATCGCCGCCTGTTTGCCCTCGATCCCCGCCCAATGGATCATGCGATGCGCATTCATCGTGTTGGGCAGCATCTCGGGCTTGTCGGGGTCCATCGCCACGCCAGCCGTCTTGGCCATGCTGCGCAAATGGTCGTGGATCTGATCGACCTTGGCCTCGCCCCCGAAACGCGCCACCAGATAGGGGCGTTTTTCCACACCTTCGGCAGGCATATCCGGGTTCAGCTGAAACGGATGCCAGGCGATTTGAAACGGGTGTTCAGGATGCGCCTCCAAGGCGCGGTCCAGATTGGCTTTACCGATCAGGCACCACGGGCAAACCGGATCAGAGAAAATATCAAGGCGGATCATAGCGCAGGCTCCGAAAGCAGGGCAGGGCCATTCAAACCGAATGGTTCAGTTCGATAACGCCATCCGCCCGCCACTGCAATCCGCCATCAACGCACAGCCGCGTTGCACTGGTTGCACGCCAAGCCCGCTTGCCGTAAGGACAGCCCCATGTCCAGCGACCCCAAACGCATGATCCGCATTGCCCGCGAGCAGGGCGCCGACTCTGGCCAATCCACGCCAGAGCCGCTTGATTTGGGCATCCGGGTGCGCGAATTGCGCAAGGCCAAGGGCTGGACGCTGGAGCAAGCCTCGGTGCAGGCGGGTCTGGCGCGGTCTACCTTGTCGAAAATCGAAAATGGCCAGATGTCGCCGACCTATGATGCGCTGAAAAAGCTTGCGCAGGGCATGGGTGTATCGGTGCCGCAGCTGTTCACCCCGGCGCAGGCCGCACAGGTGTCAGGCCGCATCGTGGTGACGAAATCCGGCGAAGGGCAGGCCCATGCCACCACCACTTACGAGCATGAACTGCTGGCAGGGTCTTTGACCAAAAAGCAGATGCTGCCGTATCGCGCCACCATCCGCGCCCGCGCGATGGAAGATTTTGACGGCTGGGTGCGTCATGGCGGCGAGGAATTTCTGTTTGTGCTGACCGGGGTGATCCGCCTTTACACCGAATTTTACGAACCGGTCGATCTGCGTCGCGGCGACAGCGCCTATTACGATGCCTCGATGGGGCATAATGTCGTCAGCCTCAGTCAAGAGGATGCGACGATCCTTTGGGTGACGTCGCTGGCGTGACGCCTTCTGGTGCGCTGTGTTGCTCTTGGGGCTGTAAGAGGCGCTGTGCCACAAACCAAAGCTTTGCAAATAGGCGCGCGACTGCCCCCGTCGGGCGCAATGCAGGCCTGCCGGGGGGCGGACAGGTGCGACCCGATCGGTGTGTCCCCAAATCGCGCAAGAGACGCCGCGATGAAACACCCCCGCAAAGCCTTGACCTTCCCCGCCGCCGCGTCGCAAAGTCGCACACACCCCGCGCCCAGACCTGCTGAAAAGCCCGTCCTGCCAGCGGGTTGCGGAGGGATCAGATGCGACTGGCTTTGCTGACAGACATTCACGCCAACCGTGAGGCGTTTGAGGCTGTCTTGGCTGACCTGTCGCAGCGCCAGATCGACCAGTTGGTTTTCTTGGGCGATATCGTCGGCTACGGCCCCGATCCCGGCTGGTGTGTCGATCAACTTGAAGCGCTTGTCGCCAAAGGCGCGCTGGCCCTGCGCGGCAACCATGACCGCGCCGTGACCACCCCCGACAATGTCCTGAATTCCAACGCCCGCCGGGTGATCGACTGGACGGTGAACCGGCTGAACGCGCGACAAAAGCTGTTCCTGTCCGAACTGCCGCTGACCATCGCCGATGGCGACACCTTGTTCACCCATGCTTCGGCCAATGATCCCGCCGATTGGCTCTATATCACCACCGAATCCACCGCCCGCCCCAGCTTTCTGGTCTGTGATGCACGGTTGATCTTTTGCGGCCACACCCACCGCGCAGCGCTTTACTCTTGCGATCTTGCGGGCCGTGTTGGCCAGATCAACCTTGCCGCCGGGCAAACCATGCCTCTGCTGCACTCGCGGCGCTGGCTGGGGGTGATCGGTTCTGTCGGTCAGCCGCGCGATGGCAGCACCTTGGCCAGCTACGCCATTCTCGACCGTGATCTGAACGAATTAAGCTTTCGCCGCGTCGCGTATGATGCGACCACCACCGCGCGCAAATCGCGCGAGGCGGGTCTGCCAGAGGCGCTGGCGCAGCGTCTGATGAAGGGGATTTGAATGGCGATCAGACCGCATCCGGGCTTGGAAATCGACGGCTTCACCCTGCATCAACAGCTGCACAAAGGTGGATTCGCCACGATATGGGAGGTCACCCACGCGCTTTACCGCACCCCGATGGTGATGAAAGTGCCAACCATTCTTGATGGTTACGACGGCCCCACCATTGTCGGGTTTGAGGTCGAGCAGATGATCATGCCGCGTCTGTCTGGCGTGCATGTGCCGCGGGTGATGGGGCAGGGTGATTTCGCGGTGATGCCCTATATCGTCACCGAACGCATCCCCGGCACCTCGATGTACAGCTATTTCAAACGCGCGCCCCGCCCGGTGGCCGAGGTGATCGAACTCGCCGCCCGCATGGCCGAGGCCCTGCACGACATCCACCGCCAACAGGTGATCCACCTTGATCTGAAGCCCGACAATTTCCTGCAACGCCCCAGCGGTGAAATGGTGCTGATCGACTACGGCCTGTCGCGCCATGACCAGTTGCCCGATCTTCTGGCCGAAGAATTCACCATCCCGATGGGCACCTTCCCCTATATCGCGCCCGAACAATACCTGCGCCAACGCGGCGATCTGCGATCCGACCTCTATGCTTTGGGCGCGATGATTTACGAGTTGGCCACCGGGAAAATGCCCTTCGGTCAGCCCGAAAAGCTGTCGCAAGTCAAACAGCGGCTCTGGCGCGACCCGCTGCCGCCCCGCGCCATCCGCGCCGATATCCCCGAATGGCTGCAAGAAATCATCCTGCGCGCTCTAGAGGTCGATCCCGCAAAACGCTACCAATCCGCCGCCCAGATGATCTTTGATCTGACCAACCCGATGCAGATCCGCCTGACCGCGCGCGGCCATAAACTGCAGCGCGACCCAAGCCTTGCCGTGTTCAAACGCTGGCGCACCATGCGCAATCTGCGCGCCTTCGCGGCCCCGCCGTCGGTCGCAGCACAAATCGAGCGCGCCCCGATCCTGCTGGTTGCCGTCGATCTGTCCCCCGAGATGGAGCCGCTTTGCCAAGCGATCTATCTGCAAATCAAACGCATGCTGGTCAACCGCCCCGATGCCCGCGTCGCTTGCGTCAATGTGATCAAAACCGCCCGTTTGGGCATCGACCAAGCCACCGATGCGGCTGGCAACAACCTGCATGTGGCGCGGCTGGTCGCGCTGAAAACCTGGGCCGAGGGCATTGATCTGACCGAAGATCGCCTCACCTACAGCATCCTCGAAAACACCGACCCAGCTGCCGCGATCATCGACCATGCCGAGGCCAACCGCGTCGATCACATCCTGATGGGCGCGCGCGGCCATTCGACAACGCGGCGCTTTCTAGGCTCGGTTTCCGCCAAAGTCGTGGCCGAGGCCGCCTGTTCCGTCACGGTGATCCGGCTGCCCGCCAAACCCGTCGATACCGATCCGAACAGGATCAGTTGAACCAGCCGCCCACGGTTTGCGCCCCTGCCGACATATCACGGCCCACGCCATCGACAGTTGCACAGCCCGCAAGCACACTCAGCACCACCATCATCACCAGTTTGCGCATCGGCTTACTCCTGATACCACCAGACCTCGGGCTGAAACCCCGGCCAATCGCCGTAAATTGGCAATTTTTCGGGGAAATGCAACTGCTTGGCATGCGCAATCCGGCCGATATTCTGATACCACACCGGCACGAAGTATCGCCCAGCCGTCAAAACCCGGTTCAAAGCCTCGACCGCTGCCACAAAATCACTGCGATCGGATGCGGCCAACATGCCCCCGATCAGCCCATCCACCGCGTCCGATTTGATGCCCGCCCAGTTCCGCGACCCCGGTGCTGCCCCGTTCGCGGCACCAAAATAGCGATATTGTTCGGTGCCCGGCGACAGCGACAAAGCGATCTGCTCTTGCGTCATGTCGAAATCATAAAGGTTGGTGCGTTCAGAATATTGCGCCGCGTCCACCGTGGTCAGCTTGGCCTGCACGCCGATCTGCTTCAGCGCCTCGATGTAGATATTCGCGGCAGCGATGAAATCATCCGCACCATTGCTCAGCAGAATTTCAAAGGCAAAAGCCGTCCCCTTGGCATCTTTCAAAACACCGTCCTGCACCGTCCAGCCAGCTTCCTCCAGCAAAGCGTTGGCGCGGCGCAGATTGGCGCGGTTGGCGGGTTTGCCATCCGACACCGGCAGCGCATAACCCTCGATCGCGCCCAGAGGCAGATCGGCGCGATAGGGCTCCAGCAGCGCCAACACCGCACCCGTCGCAGGCACCGCCACATCGCCCGCAAGGTCCGAGTTGCTGAAATAGCTGGTGATTCGCGGCACGGCCCCCGCATTGAGCGTCTGGTTGATCAGCTCGAAGTTGAACACGGCGATCAGCGCCTCGCGCACCCGCCAATCGGCAAAAATTGGCTTACGGCTGTTGAACACAAAGCCGTCCATCCCCGAGGGGCGATGGTGCGGAATTTCCGATTTCACCACCTCGCCCGACAGCACGGCGGGAAAGCTGTAATTGTTTTGCCATTTGGCCGGGTTGGTTTCGCGGTAGCTGGTCAGATCACCGGATTTGAACGCCTCGAAATGCACATCCGGGTTGCCGAAATATTCAACGCGGATTTCATCCAGATTGTGCAAGCCACGGGTGATCGCCAGATCCTTGCCCCACCAGTCGGGATTCTTGCGGTAACTGACAAAGCGCCCGGCCTCGAACTTGTCCACCACATAAGGCCCCGAGCCGATGGGCGGCACCATCGTCGTCGCACTGAAATCGCGGCCCTGCCACTGCGCTTTTTGCAAAATCGGGCGCAGGCCCAGCAGCAAAGGCAGCTCGCGGTTCTGGGTGGCAAAGGTGAACTTCACCTTTCTGTCACCGGTTTTCTCGGCCTTGGACACCGCATTATACACCGAGGCATAGCGCGGATTTCCCAAAGTTCCCAAGGTTTCAAACGACCACAGCACGTCTTCAACCGTCACCGGGCTGCCATCCGAGAATCGGGCGCCCTCACGCAGGGTAAATTCTGCGTATGTGCGCGCGTCATCGGTATCGACCGATTCGGCCAAAAGTCCATAAAGCGAGAACGGCTCATCGAAAGATCGCGCCAAAAGAGTCTCGGTGGTGAACAAGGCGATCCCCGTCGGCGCGCGGCCTTTCAGGATGAACGGATTCATCGAATCGTAACTGCCGTTCTCGCCCAACACGATCCGCCCGCCCTTGGGCGCATCCGGGTTGGCATAGGGCAGCGACACAAAATCAGGTGGCAGGGCAGGCTCGCCATACATAGCAATGGCGTGACGCGGTTCAGCTTGCGCGAATCCCCCCCCAAGACTGGCTGCCAAAACCAGCGTCAAACCGAAGCTAAACCTGTGCAAATTCGCGAAATAATCCCGCTTCATTCTGGCAACAATCCCCTAAACCCAACTTTTATTGACCCCCAACCTATGCGGGCAATCCAACCTTTTCAAACTTTTAACTTGGAGAGCGCCGCCAACAGGGCTATAAGATACCCACTGCTCGATAGGTTTCTTGCCTGTATGAAACCTGCCTCAATAACTTAACGCCCGCTTCGTGCGGGCGTTTTTTTTGGGCCGGGGCCTTCCCTTCGCAGATGCAGCATGTAGCCTGCCCTCGAAACAAAAGCCCGCAACAGGAGGCTGCCATGCTGAAAGGCAAACGCGCAATTATCACCGGATCAAATTCGGGCATCGGGCTTGGCGTCGCCGAAGAACTCGCCCGTGCCGGGGCCGATGTGGTGCTGAACAGCTTCACTGACCGCGCCGAGGATCACGCCTTGGCCGCCGATCTGGCCGCGCGGCACGGCGTCACCGCCCGCTACATTGCCGCCGATATGTCGAAAGGCGCGGACTGCCGCGCGCTGATCGAACAGGCGGGCGGCTGTGATATTCTGGTAAATAACGCAGGCATCCAGTTCGTCGCCCCGGTTGAAGACTTCCCGACCGAGAAATGGGATCAGATCATCGCCATCAACCTGACCTCGGCCTTCCACACCACCGCCGCCGCTCTGCCCGCCATGCGCGCCCGTGGCTGGGGCCGTATCGTTAACATCGCCTCGGCGCATGGCCTCACCGCCAGCCCGTTCAAATCCGCCTATATCGCCGCCAAACATGCCGTGGTCGGCCTGTCAAAGACAGTGGCGCTGGAAACCGCAGGGCAGGGCATCACCTGCAACGCGATCTGCCCCGGCTATGTGCTGACCCCTCTGGTCGAGGCGCAAATCCCGGATCAGATGAAAGTGCATGGCATGGACCGCGAAACAGTCATCCGCGAGGTCATGTTGCTGCGCCAACCGTCCCGCCAGTTCGCCACCGTTGAACAGATCGGCGGCACCACGGTCTATCTCTGCTCTCCGGCCGCCGATCAGGTCACCGGCACCACGATTTCCGTAGATGGCGGCTGGACGGCGCTCTAGCGCGGTCCTGAACTCCCTAAAACTTGTCTAAAGTTTTTCATCTGTTCCTAAATATCCCACGGGGGAAGCGGATTTGCAAAATCCGCGCGGGGGTGTGAAACCCCCGTCCGCCGCCGCCCCAGCGAAGTTTCAGCTTACTGCGCCAAAGGTTAACCGCAGGTAAACCGCCCCCAGCCAAGCCATTGAAATATCACACCGGCACCTCTTGTCCACGCGTGGACACCCGTTACCGCGCCGCAATCGCCGCCAGAGTTTCCTTCGGCTGCGGATAAACCAGCCCCGCCGAGACGATCATCTTCACCGCCTCATCCGCCTTCATATCCAGAAAAATCACGTCCTTTTCCGGCACGAACAACAGCATCCCCGACGTCATCGGCGTCAGACCAACAAACACCGCCACCATCGGGCTGCCCCCGGGCAGCTTCGCCGCGATCTCCCCCTTTGGCGTGGTTGCCACCATCCCCACCGCCCAATATCCGGCGCGCGGAAATTCGACCAGACAGGTGCGCTCAAAGCTTTTCTCAGACTTCGCAAAGAATGTCTCGGTGATCTGCTTCAGCCCCGAATAGACCGAGCGCACCAGCGGCACGCGGTCCACCACCGTCTCGGCCCGCCGCATCACCGTCCGCCCGATCAGGCCCCGCGCCAGCCAGCCGACCAGTGCCGTAAAGACCAAAAACACCAGCACGCCGACGCCGCGCACCGGGAAATCGACCTCGGGGCCAAAGCTGCGGTGCAAGATCGCCTCGGGCTGATAATAGGAAGGGATCAGCGGCAGGATCCAGCCGTCAATATAGCCGATCACGCCCCAAACCACGTAAATCGTTAGGCCCACCGGCAGCACCACCACCAGCCCGGTCAGAAAGGACGCACGAAAACCGGCAAACATCGAACGGCGCGGGGTGGGATCAGCCATGACTACTCCTAAGTTGCTGGCAACCTAAGCAGCCCCCAGCACCTTCACAATGGGCTCAGGCCCGCAACGCCACGATTTCACGCGCAATCGCAGCCCCCAGCCGCGCGTTGTTCAAAACGAGGGCGATGTTGGACACCAAAGACCGCCCCTCGGTCAGCTCAAAAATCCGCTGCAGCAGAAACGGCGTCACTTCTTTTGCGGCAATGCCCTGCGCTTCGGCCTCAACCAAAGCCTGCTCAATCGCCGGATTGATTGCCTCACGCGGGATTTCATCAGCCACAGGGATCGGGTTGGCCACCAACTGCCCACCCGGCAGGCCCAACTTGGTCCGCATCAGCTGCGCCGCCGCAATTTCCGCCGCCGTATCCATCCGCAGCGGTGATTTCAGCCCGGAATCGCGCGACCAGAACGCCGGAAACTGATCCTGTCCAAAGGTGATCACCGGCACCCCCTTGGTTTCCAGATATTCCAGCGTTTTCGGCAGATCGAGGATCGCCTTCGCCCCCGCCGCGATCACCGTCACCGCCGTCTCGCCCAGTTCCGGCAGATCGGCAGAGATATCAAACGAGGTCTCGGCCCCGCGATGCACGCCGCCAATACCGCCCGTGGCAAACACATCAATCCCCGCAAGCCGCGCACAAATCATCGTCGCCGCCACCGTCGTCGCCCCGACCGCGCCCTTGGCGATGCAGGCCGCAATATCTGCGCGCGAGATTTTCATCACATGCTGCGCTTGCCCCAAAGCATCCAGCTGCTGATCCGTTAAACCGATCAGAATCCGCCCATCCATCACCGCAATCGTCGCAGGTGTGGCGCCGTGTTTGCGAATTTCCGCCTCGACCGCGCGGGCAGCTTCAACATTCTGCGGGAATGGCATGCCATGCGTGATGATGGTGGATTCCAGCGCCACAATCGCAGTGCCAGCGGCACGGGCAGCGGCGACTTCGGGCGAGAATTGCAAAAGGTCGAGGGTCATGACGGTTGTTCTCCTGAAACATAAGTTGCGGCAGCTTGCAGGGCTGCTGCCAAGGCAGCCGCGCGCGCATCTCCGCGTCGGTCGGCCACGATATGCGCGGCCATGAAAGTGTCGCCCGCGCCGGTGATCCGCGTCACCATCACCGGTGGCGGCGCGGCTTGGATCACGCCTGCATTGCGCGTGCCCTCGGCACAGGCTTTGCCACCGTTCGTTACCAGAACACGGGCGGCACCATGCGCAAGCAGGCCCTCGGCAGCCTCGGCAGCGCTGGCGTAATTGGATTTTCCGATCAGGCAGGCTTCTTCCAGATTGACGTAAAGCGTGGCGCGCGGATGCTGCAGCAACGGCAACAAACGCTCGGCTTTTCCGGGGCTTGCCGGGGCCACACGCAGATCGGCGCTTGCGAACAGTGGCGAATGGGCGATCTCGGACAAAAGTGCGACTGTCAGATTTCCGTCTAGTGCGACCATACCCGCCCAAGGCCGTTCAGCGCTGCCCAGCCGCCCATCCGCCAAAGGCCGCAAGATCTTGTCGCCCGCCGCCTCCAGCGAATGTGCGTCGGCAATTGCCGCAATCAACCCATTCGCGCCCTCGATTGCCATATAGATGTCGGTCGGCAAATCCTCTGATCGGTAAAGCTGATCGGTGATCATGCCCATGCGCAGGCAGGCCGCGACCAATTCATCGCCTTCCGCATCCTTGCCCACGGCAGAGAGCAGGGCAGGGGTCAGACCAAACCGCGCCAAGGTTATGGCAATATTCATCGCCACCCCGCCGGGCAGCCGCGTGATGCGCCCCGGCACGTCAGAGCCCAACCGCATCGCAATCGACGAGCGGCCAATGATGTCCCACAGCACGGAACCGATGCAAAGAATGTCTGGTGTCATATCGGTGTCATCGCAAGGATGGTCCGGATTTTCAAGGCTTGTTGTCTTGCCAGATTTGGCCGCAGACAAATCTGGCCGCGCCTGCCTGCCCCCGGCAGGCGCGTTTCCGCGCCAGCCCAGTCAGGCGTGGCCAGATTGTGAAGCGACTGGTTTGCGGGACAACACCCCTTGCTCAAGGCCTTTCAGGCTTATGAGCAACAAAGCGAAAAACGCTCCACTGGAGCGTTTTCTTCGCTTTGCCCCTAAGCTTGCCCCATCCGGTTCCAGGCATCCAGCCCTGCGACCTTATAGGCCTCGGCCAAGGTCGGATAGTTGAAGGTGTTCTCGACAAAGAAATCCACCGTGCCATGCAGGTTGATCACCGCTTGGCCGATATGGATCAACTCGGTCGCACCTTCACCAACGATATGCGCGCCCAACAAGCGCCGGGTGGTCACGTCGAAAATCAGCTTCAGAAACCCAGCCGCGACCCCCATGATATGCCCGCGCGAGGTTTCGCGGAACCGCGCAATGCCACATTCATAGGCAATCCCTGCCGCACGCACCTGTTCCTCCGACATCCCCACGGTCGAAATCTCGGGCACCGCATAGATGCCATACGGAAAGGTTTCGGGCGGCGGCGGCAGACTGATGCCAAAGGCATGGCAGGCCGCAACCCGGCCTTGCTCCATCGAGGTCGAGGCAAGGCTTGGAAATCCGATCACATCCCCCGCCGCATAGATATTCGGCACGCTGGTCTGAAACGTGCGCGGGTCCACCGCCAACCGCCCGCGACTGTCCACCGCAATCCCCACAGCCTCAAGGTTCAGCGAGCCCACATTCCCCGTCCGCCCCGCCGCATACAAAAGCACATCCGACTGCACCTTGCGGCCATCCGCCAAGGCCACCACCACCCCCAACGGCCCCGAAGTGATCTCTTTCACCGCCGCACCCAGCCGGATGCTCATGCCGCGTTCGCGCATCTGGTGGATGAAATCGTCGCATATCTCGCGGTCGATGAAATCGAGGATGCTGTCGCGCGTCTCAATCAACGTGACCGGCACATCCAAAGCCGAGAATATCGTGGCATATTCCACCCCGATCACCCCGCCACCAATCACGGTCAAGGTGCGCGGCAGCTTTTCCAGCTCCAGAAACTCGTCGCTGTCAAACACGCGGGTGCGATCGAACGGCACAGTCTCGGGCCGATGTGGCCGGGTGCCCACCGCGATCAGGGCATGCTTAAAGCCGACATGGCTGACCTCGCCAGCCTCAGTTGTAAGCTCCACCTCATTTGGCCCCACAAACCGCGCGGTGGCGAAGATGCTTTGCACCGTGTTGCGCATGAACTGGTGCTGCAACACCTCAACCTCATGGTCCAAGGTCTTGTGCAGCCGCTCGACCAGATCAATCGCCTGAATATCCTTCTTGACCCGGTAACCGCGCCCATAAAACCCGCGCTCGCGCCAGCCCGACAGGTTCAACACCGTCTCGCGCAGGGTTTTTGATGGGATCGTGCCGGTATGCACCGAAACCCCGCCCAACCGCCGCCCCTTGTCCACCACCAGCACCGATTTGCCCAGTTTCGCCGATTGCACCGCAGCCCGTCGCCCCGCAGGCCCCGAGCCGATCACCAACATATCCACCTGATCCATCTGTCTTCCTTTGGGCATTTTACCGAAGCAAAGTCTGTTCCGCGCTGTTAAGCAAGGTTTATGCAACCGATATGAAGCCCGCTTTAACGCCAAACCCCGAACGCGCCCGCTTTTTGCGCAATCCTGCTTGCATCCCCAAACACCTTCCGCTAAAGCCGCCTCACTTCACAGGTGAGGCTTGGGCTTTGCGGGGAGAAATCCCGTAAACTCCGCCGGTTGGACCATCAGGTCTAAGACAGCTTTGCCGAGGATTAAACCGGAAAAGGATAAGACATGGCTCTTCCCGAGTTCTCCATGCGTCAGCTGCTTGAAGCAGGCGTTCACTACGGCCACCAGACCGCACGCTGGAACCCCAAAATGGGCCCGTATATCTACGGCGACCGCAACGGCATCCACATTCTCGATTTGACGCAGACCGTGCCCTTGCTGGACGCGGCTCTGAAAGTCGTCCGTGATACCGTCGCCAAAGGCGGCCGCATCCTGTTCGTCGGCACCAAGCGTCAGGCCCAAAAGCCGGTTGCAGAAGCGGCCGAGCGTTGCGCACAATTCTACATGAACCACCGCTGGCTGGGCGGCACGCTGACCAACTGGAAAACCGTTTCCCAGTCGATCGCACGCCTGAAAACCATCGACGAACTCTTGGGCGCAGGCGGCGAAGGCCTCACCAAGAAAGAGCGTTTGATGATGGAACGCGACCAGTCCAAGCTGCAAGCCTCGCTTGGCGGCATCCGTGAAATGGGCGGCACCCCCGACCTGATCTTCGTTGTGGACGTTGGCAAAGAAGACCTCGCAATCCTCGAAGCACAGAAACTGGGCATCCCGGTTGTAGGCATCGTCGACACCAACAACTCGCCCAAAGGCGTGGATTACGTGATCCCCGGCAACGACGACGCCGCCCGCGCGATCCAGCTGTATTGCGAACTGATCGCCAAAGCCGCTTTGGACGGTATGTCGGCCCAAATGGGTGCGGCTGGTATCGACCTTGGTGCTTTGGAAACCGCGCCGGAAGAAGAAGCTATCGCTGACGCCTGATCTGGCTTTACGCGACTGATACACGGCGGGAATAGGGGTAAACCAGCTTCCCGCCGCACTCATTTCTTGAATTTCAGGAGAGACGATATGACCGTCACCGCACAAATGGTGAAAGAACTGCGCGACAGCACCGGCGCAGGCATGATGGACGCGAAGAAAGCCTTGGTTGAAACCAATGGCGATATGGAAGCCGCCGTCGATTGGCTGCGCACCAAAGGTCTGGCGAAAGCCGCCAAGAAAGCCGACCGTGTGGCCGCTGAAGGTCTGGTTGGCGTCGCCGTTATGGGTGGCCGTGGCGTTGCGGTCGAGATCAACTCGGAAACCGACTTCGTTGGCAAAAACGCTGACTTCCAAGCCATGGTTCACAACATCACCAAAACCGCTTTCCGCGCTCACACCGTGGAAGAGCTGAAAAACGCTGACCTCGCTGGCCAGCCGGTGCATGTGGTGATCTCCGAAGCCGTGGCCACCATCGGCGAAAACATGAACCTGCGCCGCATGGCATCGGTTGAAGGCGATCATGTCGCCGCCTACGTTCACAACTCGGTCGCTGACGGTCTGGGCCGTATCGGCGTTCTGGTTGCGATCAAAGGCAGCGAGCACACCTTCGCCAAGCAAGTCGCGATGCACGTCGCCGCCACCAACCCGCTGGCTTTGTCCGAAGCTGATCTTGACCCGGTTGTGGTCGAGCGTGAATTGGCTGTGCAAACCTCGAAAGCTTTGGAAGAAAACGCAGCCTCGGCCAAGCCGAAGCCCGATGCGGTGATCCAGAACAACATCATTCCCGGCCGCATGAAGAAATTCTTGGCTGAGAACACCCTGATGGGCCAGATGTTCGTGATGAACCCGGAAATCACCGTTGCCGAAGCCGCAAAACAAGCTGGCGTCGAGATCATCGCTTTCGTCCGTATGGGCGTTGGCGAAGGCATCGAGAAGAAAGAAGAAGATTTCGCAGCCGAAGTTGCGAAAATGGTTTCGGCCTAATCTTTCGCTGTATCCTAGGGCAGGGGGCTGGTGGCAACACCGGCCCCTTTGCTATTAAAAACCGGCATTTTCACGATGTTGTTCTAGATATTGTAGGCATAATTTTATCAACCACAACCTATAGAATTTTGTCCCAGCTGGGACAAAATCAAACCTGTCCCCGCGGGGACAGAAAAAAAAGCGGCACAGCTCTGGGGGCTATGCCGCTTTGTGCTGCACCACGGGGATGAGGACCAGCACATCTTGTCAGCGCCTTGGCTGAAATAAGCCGCAGCGCTTTTGTCAGGGCGGGGATTGCCCAAATTGTGCAGGGGTGCCGGATCTGAAAATGCAAACCCACACCGCCTGCCGTCCCAAAGGCTAAAGCCCTCTAAGCATGGAACACCTTCAAGATGTCAGCTTACGCCGCGTCAGCCTAGTCGGGGAATCCTTACCTTGCGGCGACCGAGCTGTGTTGGCTGTCCATCGGATCACGTTGGAAGATCAAATTCATCAGCGCCGCCTTTGCCACCGCCTGCGCCGTGGTATCAACCGACAAAGTCTCGCGCGCCAGCCGCAGATGCTTTTCGACCATCGCCGCCGAAACCCCCATCAGCAGCGCCACATCTTGGCTGGTCTTACCGTCCGCCACCCATTCCAACGCCTCACGCTGCCGCGTGGTCAGCGCACGTCTGCGATTGGAAAACGGCAGCTGGATCAGCCGCAAATGCAACATATGCGCGACGGATAACAGCTCATCGCGTTTGTCGGCAAACAGCAGATCCACCGTCTCGGCGCTGATGCCGGGATTGGCGATCAACCCCATCGCCCCCTTGGCCCGGGCCGAAGTTTCGGGAAAACTGATCGAGATTCCAGCAACGATACCCGCCGCAATGTTGTGCTTGACGGTCTCAACTTCCTCGTCCGTCAACCGCCCCGCCAGCATCGCCTCGCGCACCCAAGACCAAGTGCAAGCACCTTCATTGTTCTGCGCCCAGCGAAACGCCGGCGTTTTGGCATAAAACCCGTTGCGGAAATATCCCTTGGCGTAGGCGTCATTGCCAGTGGTCAGAAACAACGCATCATCCGGGTCGCCAATCGTGCGGGTCGAGCGAAACCGGGTAAAGCCGTAATTCACCAACCCAAAGCCCAGCTTGGCAAAATACCCCGTAGCCAGCCGCCAAACCTCATCAGCACTGGTGGCCTGCGCAATGTTCACCAACAGCGGATAAATTGCTGTCACGATCTGTCCTGCCTATATATTCCCCGCAGCGATCCTAGGCGCGCAAGGATTTGAAGTATAGGCGCAATCAGGGCAGGGCGCTCAGATCGCCGCCGCCCGGATCGCCGCGATATTGACACCGTAAGGGCCAGGGTTGTCCACCGATCCACCCTTGAACACCGCAGACCCCGCCACCAGCACATCCGCACCCGCCGCAACCACCAAAGGCGCGGTTTCCACCGTCACACCGCCATCAATCTCGATATGAATCGGCCGATCGCCAATCATCGCCCGCAATGCCCGGATTTTCTCCAGCTGCGAATGGATGAACTTCTGCCCGCCAAACCCCGGATTGACCGTCATCACACAGACCAGATCGACCATATCCAGCAGATGTTTCACAGCATCGACGCCCGTGCCGGGGTTAATCGCCAAACCCGCCTTTTTCCCTGTGCCACGAATAGCTTGCAACGTGCGATGAATATGCGGACCAGCCTCAAGATGCGCCGAGATCAAATCAGCCCCAGCCTCGGCAAATGCCTCAATATAGGCATCCACCGGCGAGATCATCAAATGCACATCCATAAAGCCCTTGATATGCGGTCGGATCGCCGCACATGTCGCCGGCCCAAAGGTGATGTTCGGCACAAAATGCCCGTCCATCACATCCACATGCACCCAATCCGCCCCCTGAGCCTCAATCGCGCGACACTCCGCTCCAAAGTTGGCAAAATCAGCAGCAAGGATCGAAGGCGCAATCTTGATCTGGCGGTCAAAGCTCATGGCAGGTCCAATCTAAAGAAATCAAAAGCTTCATAACGTGTTACACGGTGTCAGGTCTAGCCCTGTAACGTTATTATATTACATAATATTGCTTATCGGATAAATATACTTAACAGCAATCAACGCCCTGCCACAGCAGTTCAAAGACATAAAAGTGAAATGGTGCACCCAGCACGATTCGAACGTGCGACCTTCGCCTTCGGAGGGCGACACTCTATCCAGCTGAGCTATGGGTGCCTGCGATTGCTATAGCGGTTACTGCTTTGGCCTGCAACGCGAAATCAGCCAAAAAGATCGCGGCACAGCTCCAACCCCGAAATCAGCGCATCGACTTCTTCAACTGTGTTGTAAAGCCCGAACGAGGCCCGGCATGTTGCACCGACGCCGAAATGCTGCATCAGCGGCATCGCGCAATGCGTGCCCGCGCGCACAGCAATACCGCGCTTGTCCAAAACGGTTGAAATATCATGTGCATGTGCCTGACCTTGCAGGATAAACGAGAATATCGCCCCTTTGGTGGCCGAGTTTCCCTGCACTGTCAGCCAGTTAAGACCCGCCAGCTTTGCGCGGGCGTAATCTCGTAAAGACCGCTCATGCGCGGCAATGTTTGCCATGCCCAGGCTCGTCATATACTCCAACGCAACGCCAAGACCGATCTGCTGCACGATGCCCGGCGTGCCAGCTTCAAATTTCATCGGCGCATCATTGTATGTGACGCTATCCCGCGTGACTTCGCGGATCATATCGCCACCGCCAAGGAACGGCCGCATCTCGGCCATGCGATCAGCTTTGATGAAGATTGCTCCAGAACCACTTGGTCCATAAAGCTTATGTCCGGTTATGGCGTAGAAGTCGCAGCCAATCGCTTGCACATCGACGGCACCATGCACTGCGGCTTGCGAGCCGTCTACCAAGACCGCAACCCCCCTCGCCCGGGCCCCGTCGCAGATGGTTTTTACATCAACAACAGTGCCTAACACATTGGACATATGTGTAATTGCGACAAGTTTGGTACGTGGCGAAATTGCATCCAGCACCGCCTGCGGGTCCAGATCGCCGTTTGCATCAACCTCGACCCATTTCAGCACGACACCCAGACGCTCGCGCAGGAAATGCCACGGAACGATGTTGGCATGATGCTCCATAACCGACAAAACGACCTCGTCCCCGGCTTGAAAACGCGGTGCCGCCCAAGCGTATGAAACCAGATTGATACCTTCAGTTGCACCTGTGGTAAATACGATCTCATGCTCTGATCCAGCGTTCAGAAAGCGTGCAATCTTGCCACGGGTGGCTTCATACTTGTCGGTCGCAAGATTAGAAAGATAGTGCAAGCCCCTGTGAACATTGGCATATTCCATCGAATAGGCTTGGTTCACCGCATCAATCACCACTTGCGGCTTTTGTGCCGAAGCGCCATTGTCCAGATAAACCAAAGGCTTGCCATTCACCTGACGCGCCAAGATCGGGAAATCGCTGCGCACTTTTGCAATATCGTACATGATCAGCCTTTCAATTCCAGCAACCCAACCGTCGCCAGCGCCATCAGGAATGAGATCGCAAACACCGTGCCGACGATGCCAAACAACACTTTTCCGGTGGATTGGAAGCCATGCAATTCAGCGATGAAGTTCGATAAAACCCATACAAACAACACGATACCGAACATTCCCAAAGCCGCTGCAATGGATGGTGTGGCCAGCATCAAGATCGTCTGAGCCAGTTGGATCAGGCAGAGCAGCGCTTCGGTCCAAGCAATCAATATCAAGGCGTCGGGGAAGCTGCCGGTGCCACCAAACAGCCTGCCAATCCCCTGCGCCAGCATCGCCATGATCACCAGAACCAGGCCTTGCAGCAACGCGATCTGTAGTGGATTTGTGAAGATCGCCAACAGGTTAGGGTCAATCACACTCGGTTCAGACGGCGCGGGCGTCAGCAGAAATGATACGCTCGACAGGCATGCAGAGATCACCGCCATCAAAGCGATCATCAGCCACACCGTTGAGACCGGCAACTGCCATCCCATCAAACGCCGTGCGGCCGCGCGTGGGTTTTGCACTGTCAATTGCAGGACATGGCCTAATTCAGCTTGCATTGCCACGCTCTGCCTCCCGCAGCATCGAGATCCAGATCCACAGAAACGCCAGACCGACCAGCACCGAAACCAGATTGCTTTGCGCCCCAGGCCCGATCATTCCCGCAACTAGGCCTTGCAACAGCAATCCCGGCGAGATCGCAAGCAACGCCAAAAACAGCGCCATCCGAGCGGCGTAATAGCTGCCCTGCCCGCCTAAAGCCTTTGCAATCCAACGGCTTAATGCTGCCAGCAGATACCAGAATGGGATCAAGGCCAACAGCGCCAAGCCCGCCGCCACAAGCCGCTGCAGCATCGGCACCTCGGGTTGCAGCACGGTCTGGCGCGATAAAACCGGCCAAAGTGCCACGAAAGCCAGCACCAGAAACGCCACCAAAAGGCTGAAGGCGAAAGGCTCTGACTTTGGCCGTTGCAAATGCTGCGCGATCACCGCTTTCGGTCGCCGCCACGCCTGCACGATATCTGTGGTCACGGACATTTAATGCTCGTGCCGCGCCAGCCAGCTTTGCAGACGCTGCCGGATGTCGTCCGAGATCACCTCATCCTCGATCTCGGAAATCGCCTCTGCAAGGAAGGCAAGCACGAGCAACGATTGCGCCTCACGCAACGGCACCCCACGAGACCGTAGATAAAACAAAGCCGTCTCGTCAATCGCGCCCGAGGTCGAGCCGTGGCTGCATTTCACGTCATCTGCGTAGATTTCAAGCTCGGGTTTGGCGAGAAACTGGCTGTCACCATCCAGCAAAAGGGCTTGGCTGATTTGATAGCCATCGGTTTTTTGAGCGCCTTGTTTGACCAGAATCTTGCCCTGAAACACCCCAACTGCGCCGTTCTTCAGCACCTTCTTGAAAACCTGACGGCTTTCGCAGCGCTCTGCGGCATGGGTGATGAATACGGTGTCGTCGTGATGGAACGCGCCATCGCCCAATGCCACACCGGCCACATGCGCCACGGAATCCGCGCCAAGCAACTCGAGCACCGCGTCATTGCGGGTCAGTTTGCCGTTGGCGGTCATGGTAAACGATTTGAACGCAGCGTTGCGCCCGATCCGCGCGAACAGATGCGTGTTGGACTGACGGCTGTGCGCACGACCCTGCGCCCGGATATGATGGAAGCGGGCGTTATCGGCGATCTCTACTTCGGTCACATGGTTCAACCGCGCCGCTGCTGCACCATTTTCCAGCAAGATCACTTCTGCGCCGCTTTCGACCTTAATGCAATTGTGCAAAATCACGTCAGAAGTTTCTGATTTCTGTTGATAAATCAGAGAAATGGGTTTCGATGGAGTCGCGGTCACCCGGATCAAGACGCCATCGCTGGCAAAGGCAGAGTTCAGAGTTGCCAAAGGGCGCTGCACCGGGTTCTGGCCGCGCGCCTCTAGCACGCCGTAAAGCCCGCTTGCCCAATGGATATCAGCGCCTTCGGCCCCTGCCAGGCGCTCAATCACTACGCCATCCATCGCCAGAGCGTCGGATTGGGTTGGATCAAAGACGCCGTCGACGAAAACGATTTTCAGCCGGTCAATCGCATCAAACGGTGGGGGTTCGTCACGCGGATCAAAGAGCGCGACGGGGGTGGCCGCGGCGACATTCAGCCCGGTCGGGTCGGTGTAGCGCCAGTACTCATCGCGTTTGCCGGGCAGGCCCATCGCGGTTAACCGCGTCAAAGCCTCGGCGCGCGCGGCCCCCAGCCAGCCCTGCGGCGCAAAGCTAAGGCCAGCCAGTCGCGCCTGCAACGCGTCCAGTTTTGCTTGCAGAACGGCCATCAGATGCCCTCCGCCAGCAGATCCGCATAGCCGTTGTTTTCGACCTCAAGCGCCAATTCCGGCCCGCCGGATTTGATGATGCGACCCGCCGCCATGATATGCACAAAATCAGGTTTGATATGGTCCAGAAGCCGTTGATAATGCGTGATAACCAAGAAAGAACGCCCTGCCCCGCGCAAGGCATTCACGCCTTCGGAAACCAGTTTCATCGCATCGACATCAAGGCCGGAATCCGTCTCATCTAGGATGCACATTTTTGGTTCCAGCATCGCCATTTGCAGGATTTCGTTGCGTTTTTTCTCACCGCCCGAAAAACCGACATTGACCGGGCGTTTCAGCATTTCGGCGTCGATTTTCAGGGTTTTGGCCTTTTCGCGCACCAGTTTCAGGAAATCGCCGGCCGAGATTTCAGGCTCATTGCGCGCTTTGCGCTGTGCGTTCACTGCGGTGCGCAGGAAAGTCATGTTGCCGACGCCGGGGATTTCAACCGGGTATTGGAACGCCAGAAACAGGCCAGCGGCAGCGCGCGCTTCGGGCTCCATCTCCAGCAGTTCTTCGCCATCAAGGCTTGCCGAGCCGTCGGTCACCTCGTAGCCATCGCGGCCCGACAGCACATAAGACAACGTCGATTTGCCCGAGCCATTCGGCCCCATGATCGCATGTACCTCGCCCGCGCCGATTTTCAGGTTCACCCCACGCAGGATAACTTTATCTTCTTCTTCAAGTTTCACATGCAGGTTGTTGATTTCCAGCATTTTTTGTCCTTTGGGCAGGGCGCTTCAATGCGCGCGCAGAAATGATTGGATGATCCATTGCAGCCGATCAGCCGGAATGGGTGTCGGGGAAAGCGCAAACCGGGCCATGCGGCCATGCATTTCTACCGGTTTGGCGAGGGTTTCGCAGTCGTGGTATTCGGGGCGGTCAATGTAATCGTCCCACAGCAAGGTAATCGGTCGGGTGATCTTGAACAGCACCGACAAAAAGCAGGCCGGACGAAACCGACCATCAATCAGCACGACATCCGGATGAACAAACTCGGGTAAGTCCCAGATGGATAAGGGATATCCCGGCCACTTGCGAAACTGCTCGTCATTTTGCGGAAAGCCCCAGTCACGGGTGCGGCCAATCTTGCCGTGATGCATGGTGACCGCAGACTGGCCAGGATTGGCTTCAAAATAGTCGCGCATGCCGCGCCACCAGTTCACATCACTTTCCACAGAAAAGATGACTTTGCCGGGCATTTCCGAAGCAATCACCGTCGAGCCACCCGAGCCATATTCCAGAATGACCCGGTTTTCTGCATAGTAGTGCCGCACCGCAGCCTCGGCTTCCGGCGGCAGCGTGATCTTCGGACGTGAGAAGTCCTTCGCCACTTAGCCCACCGAGCCTTCCAGTGAGATCGCCACCAAACTTTGCGCTTCCATGGCGAATTCCATCGGCAGCGCCTGCAGCACTTCCTTGCAGAAGCCGTTCACCACCAGCGCAACCGCCTCTTCTTCGTCCATCCCACGCGAGCGGCAATAGAACAGCTGATCGTCGTCAACTTTGCTAGTGGTGGCCTCGTGCTCCACACGGCTGGAGTTGTTCTTGACCTCGATATACGGCACGGTATGGGCGCCGCATTTGTCGCCGATCAGCAGGCTGTCGCACTGGGTATAGTTGCGGCTGTCTGTGGCTTTCGGGTGCATAGACACCAGACCGCGATAGGTGTTCTGCGCCCTTCCCGCCGATATGCCCTTCGAAACAATACGACTTTTCGTCCGCTTGCCCAGATGCACCATCTTGGTGCCGGTGTCGGCTTGCTGCGCATTGTTGGCGATTGCAATCGAGTAAAACTCACCTTGGCTGTCATCGCCGCGCAGGATGCAGGACGGATATTTCCAAGTAATCGCCGAACCGGTTTCCACCTGCGTCCACATCACCTTGGCCCGGTCACCGCGGCAATCGGCGCGTTTGGTCACGAAGTTATAGATGCCACCAAGGCCGTTTTCATCGCCCGGATACCAGTTCTGAACGGTCGAATATTTCACTTCGGCATCTTCCAAAATCACCAGCTCTACCACCGCTGCATGCAACTGATTGGTGTCGCGTTTCGGCGCGGTGCAGCCTTCCAAGTAACTGACG
This sequence comes from Cypionkella aquatica, assembly GCF_030161095.1. Classification (GTDB taxonomy): domain Bacteria; phylum Pseudomonadota; class Alphaproteobacteria; order Rhodobacterales; family Rhodobacteraceae; genus Cypionkella; species Cypionkella aquatica. The sequence continues at coordinate 51,049 of NZ_BSPP01000001.1, read as the reverse complement.
TAACTGCCTTTATCGGCAATGATCAGTGTGCGCTCAAATTGACCGGTATTTTCAGCGTTAATGCGGAAATAGGTCGAAAGTTCCATCGGGCAGCGGGTGCCCGGCGGGATGTAGACGAAGGAACCGTCTGAAAACACAGCAGAATTCAGAGTGGCAAAGAAGTTGTCTGATTGCGGGACAACCGAGCCGAGGTATTTCTTGACCAGTTCCGGATGATCCTTGATCGCTTCGGAAATAGAGCAGAAAATCACCCCGGCCTTGGCAAGTTCCGCTTTGAAAGTTGTGCCGACGGATACGGAATCGAACACCGCATCGACCGCAACCTTACGCTCACCGGCAGTTTCTGCGCCTTCGACGCCCGCCAGAATAAGCTGTTCTTTCAAAGGGATGCCAAGCTTTTTGTAGGTGGCAAGGATCTTCGGATCAACCTCATCCAAAGACTTAGGCTTGACGGCCATGCTTTTGGGTTTGGCGTAGTAATACTGATCCTGATAGTCGATGGTCGGATAGTTCAACATCGCCCAAGACGGCTCTTCCATTTGCACCCAGCGCCGATAGGCCGCCAAACGCCAGTCCAGCATCCATTCGGGCTCTTCATTCTTCGCCGAAATCAGCCTTACGATGTCTTCCGACACGCCTTTCGGCGCGTAATCCATCTCGATCTCGGTCGACCAGCCGTATTTATAGGTGCCAGACATCGCGGCCACGGTTTCGATCGTCTCGCGATCCACGCCATCCCGCACTTCCAACTCTAGTTCGGCCATCATCGTCTTCCTTTTATTCCAAGGCGTTACCGCCGAACCTTCACGCGACGCGCGAACGTATTCTTTTGTAATCCCGCGCCCAAGCCTCGGCAAAGCGCAGCACCTGTTCTTCCGTCACATCCGGCCCAAGTGAGATGCGGATCGCCTGACCCGCGGCCTCATCGTCAAACCCCATCGCCTTCAGCACACGGCTCGCGCGCACCTTACCGCTGGAACAGGCCGAGCCTGCCGAAACCGCAAACCCCGCCAGATCCATCGCCATCACCTGAGTTTCGCCCTTCCAGCCGGGCGCGATCAGATTAAGCGTGTTGGGCAGGCGCTGCGCATCATTCCCGACTGAAATAATCTCAAATCCCAAGGCGGACAATGCTGAATCTAGAATATTTCTAATTTCAGCCACCCGGCCCCACACGCCATCCGCCAAATCACGCGCAGCGGCCTCGGCGGCGGCGGCAAATCCGGCAATGCCGATCAGGTTTTCGGTGCCCGCGCGCCGCCCCATTTCCTGGCCGCCGCCTTTCAGCTGCGACGCCACATCCAGACCACGCCGCAGCACCAAAGCGCCGACGCCCTTCGGCCCGCCCAGCTTGTGCGCAGCAATCAAGCCCATCTCACAGCCCAGCCAGTTGAAGGAAAACGGCAGCTTGCCAAAGCCTTGCGTCAGATCGGACACCGCCAGCCCCTGCGGCAGATCCTGCACCACACCAGTTTCGGAATTGGCCAGCTGCAGCGTGCTGCGCGCTGGATCCGGCACCGTCACCCTGCCCATCCGGTCAACCGTCAAAGCACGATCGCACCAAGCTGACACCGCCTCATGCTCGATCTCAGCGCAGACCAAGCTGCGTCCGGCGCAAGCCAAAGCCGCTGCTTCCGTCGCACCCGAGGTAAACACCAGATCAGCACCCTCGGCGCCCATAGCGGCTGCGATCTTGCCACGCGCACGCTCCATCATCGCTTTGGCAGCGCGGCCCTCGGCATGCACCGACGAAGGGTTACCCACCACCTCCATCGCCGCAACCATCGCGGCTTTGGCTTCAGGCCGCAGCGGCGTCGTCGCGTTCCAATCGAGGTAGATGCGGCTCATCCGTCCACCACCTCATCGACCACGCGAAACAGCGCAGGCACGGCAGGGCACGGCGTCATCACATTGCCGATCACATCAGACAGCCGGGTCTGATGCAAAAAGACATAGACATGCGCCGAAAGCCCTTCCCACAGCCGGTTGGTCAGGCTTTGCGCGCGCGAGCCCGACACACCGCCCGACGCCCCGGCCCCCGAATGCATCGCATCGACGTTTTCCTCGACTGCTTCCATCACCTCAGAGATACGGATAGAATCCGGGCTGCGCGCCAGACGATAGCCACCGCCGGGCCCACGCACCGCTTCGACCAATCCGGCGCGGCGCAGCTTGACAAACAGCTGCTCAAGGTAGGGCAACGACAGATCCTGCCGCTTGGCGATCGCCGCAAGCGAGGTCAGCTCATCCCCGGCTTTCAGCTCGGCCAAAGCCAGATCGGCAAGCGCCACCATCGCATAACGCCCCTTGGTCGACAGTTTCATCGCATCCCCTCACCCATTTCGCGTGACTTTCCATTGACGAAGCCACCACGTCCGCTTAACTCAACCCCAGTCCATCGGCCCAGTCCAAAGGCGGCTTGGCCGCTTTAGAATGGTTCTAATTTCTCCGAGAGAATTTGTCAACAATTCACTCGGCAACATGCACGGAGCATACATGCCCGAAGTTATCTTCGCCGGCCCCGAAGGCCGCCTTGAAGGCCGCTACCATCCGCAAAAAGAGCGTGATGCCCCAATCGCAATCGTGTTGCATCCGCATCCGGCCTATGGCGGCACGATGAACAACAAGGTTGTCTATAACCTGCATTATGCGTTTTACAACCTTGGCTTCACGGTGATGCGGTTCAACTTCCGCGGCGTCGGGCGCAGCCAAGGCGAGTATGATATGGGCATTGGCGAGCTGTCTGATGCAGCCTCAGCCTTGGATTATCTGCAATCGATGAACCAGAACGCCAAGCATTGCTGGGTGGCTGGCTTTTCGTTTGGCGCATGGATTGGCATGCAGCTGCTGATGCGCCGCCCGGAAATTACCGGTTTCATCTCGGTCGCGCCGCCCGCGAACCTGTATGATTTCAGCTTCCTCGCGCCCTGCCCGGCTTCTGGCCTGATCATCAACGGCACCGCCGACAAAGTGGCGCCGCCGAAAGATACCACCAACCTCGTGAACAAACTGCACGAGCAAAAGGGTATCACCATCACCCACACGCAGGTTGAGGGCGCTGATCACTTCTTCAAAGACGAAGAGGCGCATATGAAGCCGATGATCGACACGGTGTCGGGCTATGTGAAGCGTCGTTTGACCGAAGTGACCCGCTAAATGGGGGTCGTCGAGGATATGGGCGACGCACTCGCCCGCGATGTGATCGCCGCGATGGAAGAGCTCGACGATCACCGTCTGCCTGACAAGGTGTCGAAAGTGCTGCTCGACGCCTCACCCACCATGCAAGAGGCGTTCCTGACCGCCTACCGCGTCCGCGTCGCCGAGATGCGCGGGCGCAAATATGTTGACGCGCTTTTGAAAGCCAAGCGCGAAGGCACCGCCCCGCCGGTTGGCCCACATATGCAGTCGAGTGGCCATTGAGCGCCGCAGGTGATGCGCGGCTAGAGGCGCAATTCGCCTTTCTGAACGAGGCAGATCGCCTGAAATCCGTGCTGCGCGCCACCACCTTGTGCGATGGCTCGCGGCGGGAAAACTCTGGCGAACATAGCTGGCATCTGGCGCTCTATGCGCTGGTGCTGGCCGACCAAGCCGCCCCCGGTGTCGACATTTCCCGCGTGATTAAGATGTTGCTGATCCATGATCTGGTGGAAATAGACGTCGGCGACGTGCCGATCCATTCAGCAGATGGCAAGGCGCACGCCTCCGCCGACACCCAAGCCGCCGAATCCCGCGCCGCTGATCGGATCTTCGGCTTGCTTCCCGAGGATCTGCGTGACGACCTGCGTGCTATCTGGAATGAGTTTGAAGCAGCCCTCACCCCCGACGCCATCTTCGCCAAATCGCTCGACCGCGTGCAGCCCGTGATGGCCAACCTGCAATCCGGCGGCGGCACTTGGATCGAATACAACGTCACCGCCGAACAACTGGAAAGCCGCGTCGGCAGCAAAATCGCCAAAGGTGCGCCAAGGCTGTGGGATTGGGTGCGCGAAAAGACGCGGGTTTACTTCAAATAGCCCCCTTCATTTCAGTATACCATCGCATACCATCTTTCCTTTTACGGCATTTTCACATACACCATTCACAACGAATCCAACCATAAGGGGCCGACATGACCAAGATTAAGGTAGCCAACCCCGTTGTCGAACTTGACGGCGACGAGATGACCCGGATCATCTGGGATTTCATCAAGCAAAAGCTGATCCTGCCCTATCTCGACATTGATCTGAAATACTACGATCTGGGCATCGAAGAGCGTGATCGTACCAACGACCAGATCACCATTGATTCTGCCCATGCGATCCAGAAGTACGGCGTCGGCGTCAAATGCGCGACGATCACCCCGGACGAACAGCGGGTAGAGGAATTCAACCTCAAGCAAATGTGGAAATCGCCGAACGGCACCATACGCAACATCTTGGGCGGCGTGATCTTCCGCGAGCCGATCATCTGCAAAAACGTCCCTCGCCTTGTTCCCGGCTGGACCCAGCCCATCGTTGTGGGCCGTCACGCCTTTGGCGATCAGTACAAAGCCACCGACTTCCGCTTCCCCGGCGCAGGCAAACTGACGATGAAATTCGTAGGCGACGACGGCACCGTGATCGAGAAGGAGGTTTATCAGGCCGCGTCCTCGGGCGTCTATATGGGCATGTACAACCTTGATGACTCTATCATCGACTTTGCCCGCTCCTCGTTCAATTATGGTTTGCTCAAAGGCTGGCCGGTGTATCTTTCGACCAAAAACACGATCCTGAAAGCCTATGATGGCCGCTTCAAGGATCTGTTCGCCAAGGTTTATGCCGAGGAATTTGAAGACCAGTTCAAAGCCAAAGGCATCCATTACGAACATCGTCTGATCGACGATATGGTGGCATCGGCGATGAAATGGTCGGGTGGCTATGTCTGGGCCTGCAAGAACTATGACGGCGACGTGCAGTCCGATACCGTGGCGCAAGGTTTCGGCTCTTTGGGTCTGATGACCTCGATTCTGATGACTCCCGATGGCAAAACTGTCGAGGCCGAGGCCGCGCATGGCACCGTCACCCGCCACTTCCGCGAGCATCAGAAGGGCAAGGCGACCAGCACCAACTCCATCGCGTCAATCTTCGCATGGACGGGCGGCCTGAAGCACCGCGCGAAACTGGACAGCAACGAACAACTGATGCGCTTTGCCACCACGCTGGAAAAAGTCACCGTTGATGCGGTCGAAGATGGTTGGATGACCAAGGATTTGGCGCTGCTGGTTGGTCCAGATCAGAAATGGCTGACCACCATCGGCTATCTGGAAAAGGTCGATGAGTATCTGAACAAAGCCCTGCAAGGCTAAGGTCTGATCCTTATCATAGCAATCAAAGGCCCGGCGTTGCGTCGGGCCTTTTTTTATTTCACATCAGCGGCTTGGCTTACGCATCGCCATGGCCGCAGCAAAATTCGCCCAAAATTTTCGCAGAACCCCGGAACAGGAATCCCTGCGGCGCGTTGACGCGGTGCAAAGATCGCCAGCGCGGCGATCTCATCTCTGAGTGAAGGATGCCTCGAAATGGGTGGTATTATTTATCTTGTCGGCCTCGTTGTGATTGTCATGGCAATCCTCTCTTTCCTCGGCATGCATTAATTGGTTCTGAAAGCGAGTATCATGGAAAACACGGCACAAACCACAAATGCCGCAGCGCCAGCACGGCTGCTTGAAGGATCTTATGTTGACTGGGCCGCGATCTTCGCGGGCGCAGTTGTCGCCATTGCGATTGGCATTTTGCTGACTGGTTTCGGCTCAGCGCTGGGTCTGTCGACGCTGTCGGCTGAACCCGGTGAAGGCTCGGCAAAGTTCGGGCTTATCATCAGCGCGGTTTGGATTTTTCTGACCATCATCGCGGCCTATGCCACGGGCGGCTATGTCGCAGGCCGGATGCGTCGCCGCGTCGATAATGCGGCCGCCCCTGAGGTCGCCATTCATGACGCCGTAAACGGTGTTGTTGTCTGGGCCGTTGGCACCTTGGTTGGCGCGGTTTTGCTGACCAATGTGGTCACTGGCACGCTGGGTGCTGCCGGCAACGTCGCGGCAGCGGCAGGGTCTGCTGCGGGAACCGTTGTGCAAGCGACCGGGACAGCCGTGGGCGGTGTTGCGCAGGGTGCGCTGGCCGCAGCCGGAGCAGCAGTGCCAGACAGCGTCAAGGCCGATCCGATGGGTTACATCAACGACAGCCTGTTGCGTCCGCAAGTGGTGAACCCCGGCTCTGCCGACACCGCAAGCGTAGCAGCACATTCGGCTGCGATCATGGCGAATGTCGCAGCAACCGGTGCGATTTCGGATCAAGACAAGGCATATCTGGTCAGCGCCGTGGCCGCACAGACGCAGTTGAGCGCGCCGGAAGCTGCCGCGCGGGTCGATGAAACAGTCGCCGCTGCCGTCAAACTGCGCGAAGATACCGCCGCAGCCATCGAAACAGCCAAGGTCGAGGCGCAAAAGCTGGCGGATGATGCGAAAGCAACCGCGATTGCTGCCGCTGAAACCGCACGCAAAACCGCCATTCTTTCGGCCTTCGCGCTGGCTGCATCGTCTTTGCTTGCAGCTGTTGCGGCCTATATCGGAGCAGTGCGCGGCGGGCGTCACCGCGATGAGGGCAAGATCTCGGGGTTGTTCTCTTACAAAGGCTAAATCCAAAAGCCCTACTCATAGGCCCGGCCGTCGCGCCGGGCCTTTTTTTCTGCCTTGCGCAATAGGTCAGCATTGTTGACATAGATAACGCCCCGCGCTATGCACGATCATGACCGAAGCCCACCACCATTCTGTGATTGAAGACGCCCAAGGCATCGCCTTTGGTGTCTGCATGGCTGCGGTCGGCATGCACATCCTGACCTATCTGGGCTTCATCGCAGGCCAGACCACCGGGGTCGCCGCCTTGATCAGCTATGTAACTGGCTGGCCGTTTGCGCTGGTCTATTTCGCGATTTCGCTGCCGTTCCTGTGGTTTGGCTACAAACGCATGGGGCTGGAATTCACCCTGAAGACCTTTCTCTGCGTCGGTATGCTATCGCTTGCCATCGCTACACTGCCGCGCTGGCTGTCGTTTTCGCATATCGAACCGGCCTTCGCCGCCGTGCTGTTTGGCATCCTGTTCGGCATCGCTGCCCTCGCCGTTGTCCGTCACGGCGGCAGCTTTGGCGGTATCTCAATCCTGTGGCTGATCCTGCAAGACCGCACCGGCTTTCAGGCAGGCTACGCGCAACTGATTTTTGATGCAGTGCTGTTCACTGTCTCATTGCTGTTTCTCGACTGGCATATTTTGGGCTGGTCGTTCCTCGGTGCCGCCGTTTTCAACATTTTCCTCGCCATCAACCACCGCCGCGACCGATACATCGCCACCTGAAAAGGTTCCTCTGGCCTTTCCGGCCTATCTAGGCTATCGCCGCGCCAAAGCTGACAAAAGAAAGAGACCTCCCCGATGGAGCTTCGCAACATCGCCATTATCGCACACGTCGACCATGGCAAGACCACCCTCGTCGACGAGCTGCTGAAACAGTCCGGTTCGTTCCGCGACAACCAAGCGGTTGCCGAGCGCGCGATGGACAGCAACGACATTGAACGCGAGCGTGGCATCACCATTCTTGCGAAATGCACCAGCCTTGAATGGGGCGGCGCACGCATCAACATCGTCGACACCCCCGGCCACGCCGATTTCGGCGGTGAAGTCGAACGCATCCTGAGCATGGTTGACGGCGTGGTGCTGCTGGTTGACGCTGCCGAAGGCCCGATGCCGCAGACGAAATTTGTGACCTCGAAAGCTTTGGCTTTGGGTCTGCGCCCGATCGTGGTGCTGAACAAGGTCGACAAGCACGATGCCGAACCTTCGCGCGCACTGAACGAGGTTTTCGATCTGTTCGCCAACCTTGGCGCTGATGATGACCAACTCGATTTTCCGGTGCTCTATGCGTCGGGCCGCTCCGGTTGGGCGGACACCGAACTTGACGGTCCGCGCAAGGATCTGACCGCGCTCTACGAACTTGTGGTCAAACATGTGCCAGAGCCGAAACAGATTGCGCGCCGCGCCGAGCCCTTCCAGATGCTCGCCACCACCCTGTCGGCTGACCCGTTCATCGGTCGTATCCTGACCGGGCGTGTTGAGGCTGGCACCCTGAAAGCTGGCGAAACCATCAAAGCGCTGAGCCGCGATGGCGAAAAGCTGGAGCAGTTCCGCGTCTCGAAAGTCCTTGCTTACCGTGGCCTCGTGATGACCCCGATTGATGCGGCAGAGGCTGGCGATATCGTCACCCTTGCTGGCATGACCAAAGCTACCGTGGCTGATACGCTTTGTGCGCTGGAAATCGAAACCGCAATCCCGGCGCAACCGATTGATCCGCCGACCATCTCGATCACCTTCGGCATCAATGACAGCCCGCTTGCTGGCAAAGAAGGCTCTAAGGTGCAGTCGCGCGTGATCCGCGAGCGTCTGATGAAAGAAGCCGAGATCAACGTGGCGATCAAAGTCACCGACACCCCCGGCGGCGACGCCTTTGAAGTTGCCGGTCGTGGCGAATTGCAAATGGGCGTTCTGATCGAAAACATGCGCCGTGAGGGCTTTGAACTGTCGATCAGCCGTCCGCGCGTGATCTTCCAAGACATCGACGGTGTGAAATCCGAGCCGATTGAAGAAGTCACCATCGACGTGGATGATGAATACACTGGTGCTGTGATCGAAAAGCTGACAGGTCCCCGCAAGGGCGATCTGGTCGAGATGAAGCCCGCAGGCGTTGGCAAAACCCGCATCATCGCGCATGTGCCGTCGCGTGGCCTGATCGGCTATCACGGTCAGTTTATGACCGACACCCGCGGCACCGGCGTTCTGAACCGCGTGTTCCACGACTGGGCGCCGCACAAGGGCGCAATCGAAGGTCGCCGCCAAGGCGTTCTGATCTCGATGGAATCTGGGATCTCGGTCGCCTACGCGATGTGGAAACTCGAAGATCGCGGCCACTTCTTCATCGGCGTGCAGGAACCTGTTTACACTGGCATGATCATCGGCGAACACAGCCGCGACAACGATCTGGAAGTGAACCCGCTGAAGGGCAAACAACTGACCAACGTGCGCGCAAGCGGCACCGACGAAGCGGTGCGCCTGACCACCCCCGTCAAGCTGAGCCTCGAGCAGTGCATCGCCTATATCGACGATGATGAACTGGTTGAAGTGACACCAAAATCGGTGCGGATGCGCAAACGCTACCTTGATCCGAACGACCGCAAACGCATGTCGCGCTCGGCCTGAACCACAAAAACCCGCCGAAAGGCGGGTTTTTTCATGCTGCACCTGACACCCCGCAAGACAGTGAATATTGTTGTGCGCCCTGACTTCGCGTATAAAAACCCCCTAAGGTCGATCACGGGGATATCGCAGTTGCTGGTTAATCTGACAAACAAGGTCCGTACTTGGAACCGTTTGCGCGTTGAGCGGCTGCGTGCAGCCCGCGCCGAACAGGCGTCGCATGAACACACCTTGGGCGTGCTCGGCATCATGAAGAATGAAGGCGTCAACATTGATGAATGGGTGCAGCACTACGTTTCGGTAGGTGCGGGCAAGATCTTTCTGATCGACAATGGCAGCACCGACGACAGCGTCAGCAAGGCCAAAGCTTGGGTCGCCAAGGGCGTTGTCGAGCTTGTTGAATATCCGCAGCCGCATCGCCAACGAAAGCATTACTGGACCGCCTTCAACCAGTTCAAAATCGCGCGCAAATGCCAATGGCTGATCATCGCCGATCTGGATGAATTTTGGTATTGTCCCACAGGCGAGAAAATTTCCGACCAATTCAAGGATTATCGCGACCTGGACGTGATCTATGGCAACTGGCGGATGTTTGGCAGCAGCGGGTTGACAAAACACCCCGCCAGCATCCGGCAAGCCTTCACGATGCGCAATCCCAAGTTGCATTTTCACACTGGGCGCAAATATATGTGCCGCACCTCTGTGATCAAATCGGCGCAAACCATCGGGGTGCATGTGTTAAACGGCGCGCGCTCGGAACGCACTGTGTCGGATAATGAGAGGTTTCACCTCAATCATTACCCGATTCAAAGTCTGGAGTATTTCCAGAAGTACAAAATGACTCGCGGTGCCGCCAGCAAGATTGACCGGGACGGCTCGCGCAACATGCACTATTTTGAAAGTTTCGACGCCCCTGCCACTCAACCAGATCACGTGCTGGCCGATCTGGTGGCAAGCGGCAAACTCAAATAGGCTGGCGTCTTACTCTGCCGCCAGCTCCGACGCCGTGCTTTGCAGATAGCCTTCCACCAGTTTGCACGGCATGAATGCTTCGACCTGCACCTTTGCGCCATCAAAGGTGCAGAAGGTGTTCGAGGCGATCTGGTTCCAACCGCCCTCCTCCGCCTCTAGTGGTTCGGACACCACAGCCATACCGCCGCGCGTATCTGACCAACGATAATACAAGCTGGGGGCGGCATCATCTGTCGCATAGCGCACCGCATACAGCCGCTTTCCATCAGACAAAGCCGCCGTCATCCGCAGATGCGGTGCAGCCCCCTTGGCGCGTGCGAGAGCGATGAACCGCGCCGAAGCCCGCTCCAACGCAGCCCTCGGATCGCTGTCCAAGCCTTCGGCAAGTGCCACCAGAAACAGCGCTTCCGAATCCGTCGCCCCTTTGCGCGCGGCATAAAGCGTATCGGGAATCATCATATCGGCATCGCGGCGGAAATGGTCATAGCCGCCGACCTGACCGTTATGCATAAACGACCAGACACCATGCACAAAGGGGTGGCAGTTGTTGCGGCTGGTCGCCGTGCCGGTCGAGGCCCGCACATGCGCCAGAAACAGCCCTGATTTCACCTGCGCTGTCAGGCTGCGCAAATTGGGGTCAGACCAGGCCGGCAGCACGTCGCGGTAAAGCCCCGGCTCCGGGCGATCACCATACCACGCCACACCAAAACCATCAGCGTTAATCGACGAATGGCACTGCGTCGCGCCATGGCTTTGGTGGATCAACGAATGGCCGGGACGGCTGATGATCTCTTCCAGAAAAATCGGCGCACCCGCGTAAGCTGCCCAACGGCACATAAAACTGCCCTCACACTACCGGGCCTGACTGGCCTCTTAAGGAAAACATACCACAACAGAAGAAATATGCAGCATAATTTTCCGACAAATTGGCGTGATCCCGAAAACTATTCGCCCAGCTCTTCGACCACAACCAAATCACGCTGCGAGGCCCCTTTGGCATGGGCCAGCGCCGCTTGATAGGCGGCCGAGTGATAACACTCCACTGCCGCCTCAACGCTGGGAAAACGTGCGACCACATTACGGGCGCGCTCAACGCCCTCCAGCTGTACATAACGCCCTGATCTAGCAAGAAAATTTCCGCCAAAAGAGGCCAATATTGGCCCCGCCAGCACCGCATACCGGCCATAAGCCTCGGCATCCGTCACTTCAACATGCGCAATCCACAAAGCCGTTGCCATTCAAACCTCCAACGCGGCATGCACCGCTGCAATCGCCGCATCGGCAAGCGCAATATCGGCACCGCCGCCCTGCGCCATATCGGGCCGCCCACCGCCGCCCTTGCCGCCCAAGGCTTCGACCGCTGCCTTCGCCAAAGTCACTGCCGAAATCCGTGTCGTCAAGTCCGCCGTGACACCGGCCGCCACCGCAGGTTTCGCGCCGGTATCGGCAATCAGAACAATCGCGCCCGACCCGATCTGCGCCTTCATCTCGTCAATCAACCCCGGCAGATCCTTGCCGGACACCCCGGAAAGCACCTGAGCAATCAGCTTTACCCCGTTGATTTCCTTGATTTCCGGCCCGCCAGACTTGCCGCCCATCGCAAGATCTCGGCGCAATTGCGCGACCTCATTGGCCAAGGCCCGACGTTCGTCCTGCAATGCTTTCACCCGCTCAAGCACATCGCCCGGATGGGTTTTCAGCGCCAAAGCCACCGAGGCCAGCCGCTGATCTTGCGCACGCAGATGCTCCAGCGCCGCTTGTCCGGTCAAAGCCTCAATCCGCCGCACGCCTGAAGACGAAGCAGAATCGCTCAACAAAACAAACGCGCCAATATCGCCGGTGCGTGTCACATGAGTGCCACCGCAAAGTTCCAGCGAATAGGTTCGCCCCTCTGTCCCCTTGCCCGAGCCATCAAGTGCGCCCATCGAGACGACCCGCACCTCGTCGCCATATTTCTCGCCAAACAACGCCTGCGCGCCCAAAGCCCGCGCATCATCCGGCGTCATGATCCGGGTGTCGACCGCAGTATTTTGCCGAATGAATTCATTCACTTCGGCTTCTACCTTCATCTGATCGGCCTCAGACATCGCATGACCATGGCTGAAATCAAACCGCAGCCGATCCGCCGCGTTCAAAGATCCGCGTTGTGCGACATGATCGCCCAAAGCCCGGCGCAAGGCCTCATGCAGCAAATGGGTGGCCGAATGATTGGCGCGGATAGCTGCGCGCCGTGTGTGCGACACTTCAAGTTTCGCCGCTTGGCCGCGCAAAATCGTGCCTTCCAGAACGGTGGCAATATGCAGGAAAACCCCCGCCGATTTGCGGGTATCTGTCACTTCGGCCAGCCCGGTCGCGGTGCGGATCAGCCCGGTATCGCCAATCTGCCCGCCGCTCTCGGCATAGAACGGCGTTTGGTTCACCACGATCTGAACCGAGGTCCCGACCTCTGCCGCGCCAATCAGCGCGCCATCGCGCACCAACGCGTCGATCTGGCCTTCAGCAGTTTCGGTATCATAGCCAAGGAACTCAGTGACGCCATGCGCCTCGGCGATCTCGAACCAGATCTTGGCATCCGCGGTGCCGCCCGCCCCCGACCAAGCCGCGCGCGCCTTGGTTTTCTGCTCCTGCATCGCGGCATCAAAGCCCGCCACATCGACAATACGCTCTTTCTCGCGCAGTACGTCTTGAGTCAGATCCAGCGGAAAACCATAGGTATCGGAAAGTTTGAACGCCACATCGCCCGGCAAAGCAGCGCCTTCGGGCAGGCGTTCCAACTCATCATTCAGCAGGCGCAAACCACGGTCCAGCGTGGTCTTGAAGCGGGTTTCCTCCAGCAATTGCGTCTCTTCGATCAGGCTTTGCGCGCGCTGCAACTCGGGGTAAGCAGCGCCCATCTGCCGCACCAGCGCCGGAACCAGCTTGTGCATAACCGGATCCTGCGCGCCCAGCATGTGCAAATGCCGCATCGCGCGCCGCATGATCCGGCGTAACACATAACCGCGCCCCTCATTGCTGGGCATCACCCCATCGGCGATCAGGAATGAAGTCGAGCGCAAATGATCCGCAATCACCCGGTGGCTGGTTTTGCCGGGGCCATCCGGGTCGGTGTTGGTGGCATGCGCCGAAGCCTCGATCAGGCTGCGCATCAGATCAGTGTCATAATTGTCGTGTTTGCCCTGCAACAGGGCGCCAATCCGCTCCAACCCCATGCCGGTATCGATCGACTGCATGTCCAGCGGGCGCATCGTGCCATCCGCGAACTGCTCGTTCTGCATGAACACGTTGTTCCAAATTTCAATGAATCGGTCGCCGTCTTCTTCGGCAGACCCCGGAGGGCCACCCCAGATATGGTCGCCGTGATCATAGAAAATCTCGGTGCACGGACCGCACGGCCCGGTCGGCCCCATCCGCCAGAAATTGTCATCGGTCGGGATGCGAATGATCTTATCATCCGACAGACCCGCGACCTTTTTCCAGATCGCGGCCGCCTCGTCATCGGTATGATAGACCGTGACAAGCAGTTTATCCTTGTTCAGACCAAAATCCTTGGTCAGCAATTCCCAAGCAAAAGCAATGGCTTGATCCTTGAAGTAATCGCCAAAGCTGAAGTTGCCCAGCATCTCGAAAAACGTGTGGTGCCGCGCGGTATAGCCGACATTGTCCAGATCGTTGTGCTTGCCGCCCGCGCGGACGCATTTCTGCGCTGTGGTCGCGCGTTTGTAATCGCGCGTCTCAACCCCGGTGAAGCAATTCTTGAACTGCACCATGCCAGAATTGGCGAACATCAGCGTCGGATCGTTGCGCGGCACAAGCGGCGAGCTGTCCACCCGTTTATGGCCATTGCGTACGAAGAAATCGAGATAGGTCGAGCGGATGTCGTTCAGCGAAGCCATAGGCTTGGGCCTCCAAAAAGCTAGGAAAACTCTGGTCCCGCCCCGTTTATCTGCCGCTGCGGGGGCTGTCCACTGCCGATGCAAAAAGGCCGGGAACTTGGCGTTCCCGGCCTTGGTTTTCTACTGTTTGATCAAATGTCAATCATCAAGCAGCGCGCTGTCTTCCGGCCCGGTTGAGAAATCCAGGCCATTGGCGGCACGGATCTTATCTTCAATCTCAAGCGCCATCGCCGGGTTTTGCTTCAGGAAGCTTTTGGCATTTTCACGTCCCTGGCCAATCCGTTCATCGCCGTAGGAATACCAGCTGCCTGATTTCTCAACCACGCCAGCTTTCACGCCGATATCGACCAACTCGCCAACTTTGGAAATGCCTTCGCCATACATGATGTCGAATTCAACTTCCTTGAACGGCGGCGATACCTTGTTCTTGACCACTTTGACGCGGGTTGCGTTGCCGACCACCTCGTCGCGGTCCTTGATCGCGCCGGTGCGACGAATGTCCAACCGCACGCTTGCGTAAAATTTCAGCGCGTTGCCGCCGGTGGTGGTCTCTGGGCTGCCGAACATCACGCCAATCTTCATGCGGATCTGATTAATGAAAATCACCATGCAGTTCGATTTGCCAATGCTGCCAGTCAGCTTGCGCATCGCCTGCGACATCAGACGTGCCTGGCTGCCCATCTGCATGTCGCCCATATCGCCTTCGATTTCCGATTTTGGCACCAGTGCCGCCACCGAATCGACCACGATCAGGCTGACCGCGCCCGAGCGCACCAGCGTATCGACGATCTCCAACGCCTGCTCGCCAGTATCGGGTTGGCTGATCAGCAGCTCATCCAGATTGACGCCCAGCTTTTTGGCATATTGCGGGTCCAACGCATGTTCGGCGTCGACAAAGGCGCACACGCCACCTTTGCGCTGCGCCTCGGCCACAACATGCAGCGTAAGCGTGGTTTTGCCCGAAGATTCGGGGCCATAAATCTCAATAATTCTGCCCTGCGGCAGACCGCCAATCCCCAAAGCGATGTCGAGCCCTAGCGAACCTGTCGACGTCGCCTCAATCTCCATCACCGGATTGTCCTGACCGAGCTTCATGATCGAGCCCTTGCCGAACTGCCGTTCGATTTGTGCCAATGCGCTTTCCAGCGCCTTTGCCTTGTCCATATCGCGCTTCCCGTTCAACTCGATCAGATTTGCCGCTGCCATTGCTTTACCCTTATCCCACGCTTGTCATCAGGCGGCAATCGCCCAAGATGTTCCGTGTTTGTTTACCTTATATGAGGGTAAACAGAGAACATTTCAATCTAATTGTCGCAGCCCCAGCATTTCGCAAGATGATTAAGGATTGGTTACCAAAGAACATCTGTAGAACATATTTCGCCTTCTGGTCGGAATCGCCAGAACCCAATCGCACCCGCATCTAGTGAAGTTGCTCTTGCACCGTCGCGGTCAGATCGCTGAGCGAAAACGGCTTGGGCAAAAAGATCGAGTTTGGAATACGCGACTGCCCCTCCGAGAGCGATTCCTCGGCATAGCCAGAAACAAAGATCACCTTCACATTCGGGCGCGCTTGCAATGCCTGCCGAACCCAGCTTGGGCCATCCATCCCCGGCATCACAACGTCGGTGACGAAAATATCCACCTCAAGCGCCGGATCTTCCAATTGCTTCAAAGCCTCTTCGGCATTTTCGGCCTCTAGCACGGTGTAGCCCCGCATCCGAAGCGCGCGGCTGGCAAAAGCGCGCACCGGCGCCTCGTCCTCGACCAGCAGCACCACGCCCTCGCCTTGGCGCACGACAATTTTCTTGGCTGCCTGTCCGGCAACATTCGGCTCTGCTCGACCTTCAAAGATCGGGAAATACAGCTGAAAGATTGACCCTTCACCTTCGGTCGAATCAACGAAAATAAAGCCACCCGATTGTTTGACGATGCCGTAAGCGGTGGAAAGCCCAAGGCCAGTGCCTTCGCCGACCCGCTTGGTGGTGAAAAAAGGCTCAAAAATCTTCTGCAACCGCTCGGGTGGGATCCCGCACCCCGTATCGCTGACCCGGATCAGCGCATATTCACCCGCAGGCACCACCGCGCGGTCGCGGCGCATCTCGTCGCGCAGGGTCAGCGCCTCTGTGTCAATGCGGATGGTGCCGCCCTCGGGCATCGCATCGCGGGCATTGACCACAAGGTTCATGATCACCTGCTCTAACTGGCGTTTATCGGCGCGGATTGGGCCCAGATCTGGTGCATGCGCCAGCCGCAACCGCACCCTTTCGCCGACCAAACGGTTCAGCAAATGCGCAAGATCAGACAGCACATCCTGCACCTCAAGCCGTTCGGGTTTCAGGGTTTGCTTGCGCGAGAACGCCAGCAGTTGCCCGACCAAAGCTGCGGCCCGATTGGCGTTTTGATGGATCTGAATAAGATCGGCATAGGCCGCATCGCCGCTGTTGTGGCGCAGTAACAACAGATCACAATGGCCAGAGATCGCGGTCAGCAGGTTGTTGAAATCATGTGCAACACCGCCTGCAAGTTGGCCAATCGCCTGCATTTTCTGGCTTTGGACAAATTGTGCCTCAAGGGTTTTCAGCGCGGTCGCGTCCTGCAACACGGCAAGCACACCGGGGCGGCCCTGATCAACGATACGGCTGAGGGTGACTTGCAAAAACACCTCGCCGCCCAGTTTGCGCGCGCACAGCACTTCGGCACCCCCCGGCACGCGTTGATGGATCACGTCAGACAGCCAATCCGCCACCGGGCGGCCAAGGCCCTCAAACATTTCATGCACCATTTCCGGCTCGCCGTTCAGCGCAAGCAGATCCCGCGCGGCTTTATTCGCGATGCGCAGCGCGCCGTTTGCTTCAAATTTTAGCAGCGCGACCGGAACATTCTCAAAATCGGCGGACATGCTTTCATCAGTATGATGGCGTGGCAAAGGCAGCAGATAGATCTCGCGCCGCTCTCCCAACCCCTCAACCTCGGCGAGAATGGCGCGCACCGGGCCCGTTGCGGCCGACACCTCAATCTGTTCACCGGAATGAAGATTGCTTGATGTGAACACCCGATCTAGCCGTTTTGGCCGACCGCCAAGCAACCGTCGCATCGCATCATTGGTAAACAGCACCACCCCCGCTTTATTGGCGGTCAACATGGGCAGGCTGAGCGATTCTGCGCCGCGCCCGACCGCGGCACGGTCCTGAAATTCTTCCAGCCGCCACAGAAAGCGGGTTGCCGTCAGCCGGTGCACCGACAGTCGCAGCTGGCCCCGCCGTGTCGCCACATCTTCCCGCGCAGCCCCGGCGTGATTGGCGCGGGTTTGCAAACGGTAAAGCACCGCCGACGGGGCCGCGAAGTGATCTTTCATCGCCGCAATCAACGTGCTGCCCGGAGATGCTTCAAATCGGTTGCGCGCGGCGGCGTTCTGAAAGCCAATCTGCCCCAGCGCATCCGTGGTAAAACAAGGGGTTACATCAGCGCCCACCAAGGTGATCAGCCGAGCATCCAGCCGATTCTGCGCACGCTGCCCCAACCAGCCCGCGCCCTGTTTCATCATCGCCAACACGGCAAATGTCAGCCCTGCCGCCAAAAACATCAGTTGAGCCACAAGATACGGCGCAAGTAAGATGCCAAGCGCACACAGCGATGCAGCCGCGATCAACAGCCAAACGCCAAAATGAGAATGTCCAGCGGGCGACAAAACCCTGGCAAGACGTGTCGTCGAACTGGCCACTGCGCGCTCCGATCCGGGATTCGTTTTAGCTCACTTGACAGAAAAAGTGTTAACTGAGGCTTAACCTGATCTGGATAGCGCTAAAAATCACCTAGAAGTTGCGGCTGGCTTTAACTTTCCCGCGTCAACAGTGCCACAAAAAAACCATCCGCCCCCTGTAGCGGCGAGAATCGTTGCTGATGCGGGCTGTGCCACGCCGGATTCCGCTTCAGAAACTGCGCGATTTGGTCTTCGTTTTCCGCGCGCAGCATTGAGCAGGTCGCATAGGCCAAAGTGCCAGTGGGTGCCACAATCTGCGCCGCCCGGTCAAGAATATCGGCTTGAATTGCGCACAATTCTGCAAGGCGCGCGGGCGTCAGCGCCCATTTGCCTTGCGGATCGCGCCGCCAAGACCCCGAACCGGAACAGGGAACGTCTGTCAGGATCACATCGTAACCCGTTCCAATCGCAGCAGTTTCAACCAACTTGATCTGCACGCCAGCCCGCGCCGCCCGCGCCGGAATGTCGCGCATCCGCCGCGGGTCCACATCATGTGCGTCCACATCCAGCCGCGCCTGCGCCGCCATCGCCAATGCTTTGCCACCACCGCCGCTGCAATAATCCAGCACGCGCTGGCCATCCCGCAGCGGCAAGGCTGCGATCACGGCTTGGCTGGCGGCATCCTGCAACTCTACCATACCCGAAAGATAGGCTTGAGAATTTTGAATTTTCCGCGCGTTTTCCGTGACTTCCAAAGCGGTCTTCGCAAGTGAGTTTAAGCGGCAAAGAATGCCCTCATCCGCCAAGGCGGCCCGCGCCTCGGCAACAGCGGCCTTGGCCAGATTGACCCGCAAAAAAATCGGCGCGCGCCTGCGCATCGCCTGCATCACACCTGCAAAATCATCCCCCAAGGCCGCCTGCAAGGGGTCAGCCAGCCAATCCGGGCAATCAAGGCCGACATTGCCCTCTGCCGGAAAGCCTGCATCCGCCGCGCCCAAAACTGACGGGGCATGGCCGATGCCGGTGAACCATTCCGCCGGATCAAGCCCGCGATCGCGCAAGCCGCCCAGCACCAGACCGCGCCCGCTCAGCGCGCCCCCCAGCGCCGCATAAGAGCGTCGGCAGCGCAAGGCATCAAACACCAGATCCCGCACGCCCGCGCGATCACCCGAGCCTGCAAATCGGCTGGCGCGGCCCCAATTGGTCAAGGCTTGCTCTGCCGCCGCCCCTGCCAAAATCTGGTCCAGCACCTCGATGGCGGCGGAAAGCCTTGCTTGCGGTGTCATGGCCTGCTCCTGCTGCCCCGGATCAACCCCCTCCCTACAGGGCAAGCGGAAATCCCGCAACCAGACCCGCAGGCTCTGGCAATTGCAACCCCGCCGCCCCATCTTCAGACCTAGCGAGGTGCCATGCCCAATCCCAAGCCAAAAATTCCGTTTTCGCAACAATTGCTGCAGCTTGCACAAGATGGCAGTTCCGAACGTGTCAGTCTGGGCGACTTGCTGGCCGGGATCAAAGCCCATGCCCGCGCCACCCTATTGATCCTGTTTGCGATTCCAAATCTGCTGCCCGGCCTGCCCGGAACTTCCGCAGTCACTGGCCTGCCTTTGGTGTATCTGACTTTGCAAATGATGCTGGGCCGCCCGGTGTGGTTGCCGGGGTTTATCGCAAACCGCTCGCTTTTGCGCGCCAATCTGCTGGCGATATTAACCAAGGCTGAACCCTATCTTGCCCGGATCGAGCGTGTGCTGCATCCGCGCTTGTCGAGCCTTAGCAGCCCACAGGCGCAACGCATCATCGGCGGCGTCGGGGTGATCTTAAGCGTGCTGGTCATGCTGCCGATCCCCTTGGGCAATTTTTTGCCCGCCTTGGCCATCCTGATCGCAGCCTTGGGTCTGCTGGCGCAGGATGGATATTTCATCATCGCGGCCCTGGTGATCGCGGTTTTGGCCGTTATCGTTCTGGTTGGGGTCTATTGGGCGGTGATCAGCGCTGTGATCTACATGGCGCTCAGCACCAAAGCTTAAGGTAAAGATGGCCCCGCAACAGGGCCATCTATATGGATAATCAGCCAACTCGGTAATTCGGGCTTTCGCGGGTGATCTGCACATCATGCACATGGCTTTCCTTCAGGCCCGCGCCTGTGATCCGCACGAACTGGCAGTTTGTCCGCATCTCGGCCACGGTCGCACAGCCGGTATAGCCCATCGCCGCGCGCAAGCCGCCGACCATCTGGTGAATGACCTGCGCCGCCGTGCCCTTGTAGGGCACTTGCCCCTCAATACCCTCTGGCACCAGCTTGTCCGAGGCCGCATCCTTCTGGAAATAGCGATCAGCCGAGCCGCGCGCCATCGCGCCCAAAGACCCCATGCCACGGTAGGATTTATACGACCGACCGTTCCACAAGATCAGCTCGCCGGGCGACTCATCTGTTCCCGCAATCGCAGAGCCTACCATCGCGCAAGAGGCCCCCGCCGCAATCGCCTTGGCAAAATCGCCCGAGAATTTGATGCCGCCATCTGCGATGATCGGCACATTGCCCGCCGCGCCCGCCGCATCCATGATCGCCGTCAATTGCGGCACACCGACGCCCGCGACAATCCGCGTCGTGCAAATGCTGCCGGGACCAATGCCAACCTTCACCGCATCCGCGCCTGCGCCAATCAGCGCCCGCGTGGCCTCTGCAGTGGCGACATTGCCCGCGACCACCTGCACCTTGTTCGATGCCGCCTTGATCCGCTCCACCGCCACAGCAACCCCTGCCGAATGGCCGTGTGCCGTGTCAATCACCACCATATCAACGCCCGCTTCGATCAAAGCCATCGAGCGTTCAAACCCGGCGTCGCCGACGGTCGAGGCCGCAGCCACGCGCAGCCGCCCCATCTCGTCCTTGCAAGCCTGCGGGTTCAGCACCGATTTCTCGGTGTCTTTCAGCGTCAAAAGCCCGGTCAGCTTGCCCGCACCATCGGTCACCAACAGCTTTTCAATCCGGCGCGCCTTCATCAGGCTGATGGCTTCCTCGCGGTCAATCGGCTCGCGCAGCAGTGCCAGATTTTCGAACGACATCATCGCATGCACCGGCGTTTTGTCATCCGACGCAAATCGCATATCGCGGTTGGTCACGATGCCCAGCACCCGACCCTCTTTATCGACCACCGGAAATCCGGTGATCTGATAGCGCTCCATCAGCAGCTTGGCATCGCCCAAGGTCTGATCCGGCGTCAGCGTGATCGGCTGATAGACCACGCCGCTTTCAAACCGCTTCACCCGGCTGACCTCGCGCGCTTGCGCCTCAAGGTCCAGATTGCGGTGAATAACCCCAATCCCGCCCGCCTGCGCCATCGCAATTGCCATGCGTCCTTCGGTCACCGTATCCATCGCCGAGGACAGCAGCGGAATGTTCATCCGGATGCTTTGGGTGACAAAAGTAGCAGTATCCGCCTCCGATGGCAGCACTGAGCTTGCCTGCGGTACCAGCAAAACGTCATCAAATGTGAGCGCCTCGCGAATCTCCATGTTCACCTCCAACGGGGTCTAAGGGGAGTGTTCGTTTGACACGTCCCACTTTCACGGGCCGCAAGGATTGGCAAGGCCGAAACAGCGCTTGCGGTCAAAATCCCGCTCTCGCATGGTGCGCTGCATCTCCGGGGGAAATCCATGCGCGTCGCCATCATCGAAAACACCGCCGTCACCCATCACGGTCAGGTCGGCGTCGCCCTGCATGAGGCCGCAGCGGTGATTGATCTGTATAAACCGTGGCTGGATGGCCGCTTGCCTGCGCCCGACAGCTTTGATGCGCTGATCTCTTTTGGCGGTGAGCAAACCGCGTTATCCGATCACAGCCATCCGTATTTGCCCGATCTTGCCGCATTGCTCTACAATTCCGCAGTTTCGGGCAAGGCAGTTCTCGGCATCTGCCTTGGCGCGCAGGCGATGGCGCGAGGTGCGGGTGCTGAAAACACCATCGGCACCAATCCCGAATTTGGTTGGTGCCAGATCGGCCTGACCGATCAAGGCCGCGCCGATCCGCTGTTCGCAGCCCTCCCCGCCGACTTCCCGATTTTTGAATGGCATGCCGATCACTACACTTTGCCACCCGGCGCCGTGCATCTGGCCACCAACCCGGCCGCCCGCGTGCAAGCCTATAAAATCGGGCGCGCAGGCTATGCCACCCAGTTTCACTTTGAGGCAAGCCGCGCCGTGGTCGCAGATTGGCTGCAGCGCTTTCCCGATCTGATCGCAGCGCAAGCCCCCGCATTTACCGCCGAGCACGCCAGCCTTGCCGCAAGCGCGGGCCTTGCCGCCGATGCCTATGGTCTGGCCATCGCGCGGGCTTGGGTGGCGCTGATTTAGCGCGACATCTGCCAGAGCGCCGCCAGAAGCCCAAGAGCCTCCGGCGGGGATATTTAAGCAGAGAGGATGAACGGAACCCTAGCGCAGAAACGGGAACCAATCTTCGCGGAGCACTTGTCCCGGCACCATGTCATGCCCCGGATAGGGTGGCGAGGTGCGGCCCGGACGCTCTACGTACCGGGCATCATCGCCCAGAACCCGCAGGGAAAATGCCCGCCGCCGCGTGCCGGCCTCGTTGCCGCGCGCGCCGTGAAGGGTGCGATAGTTGAACGCCACCGCGTCGCCGGGCTCCATCTGCCATTCGCGCACCGGCATGCCTTCGGCATCCGGGTCTGGCACCGGCATGTATAGCTCCGGGTTCGGATAGAACGAGGTTTCCGCCAGCCACCGCGTCGGCAGCACCTCTTTCGGCCACAGATGCGAGCCTGCCACGCAGCGCAGCGACGCTTCCTTCACCGGATCAAGCGGCGACCAGAACGACACATTCTGCTGACCGCCCACAAAATAATACGGCCCATCCTGATGCCAGGGCGTCGCCCGAGCAGTCCCCGGCTCTTTCACCAAGACATGGTCATGGAACATCTGCACCCGCTCCGAGCCCATCAGCTTGGCCGCAACCTCAGCCACCTCGGATTGCTTGATCACCCGCTCAAACTCCGGGATTCTCTCCCAATTGCAATAATCGTCAAAGAACCGGCCTGATTCCCCCGGCTTCTGGTTTTCAGCGGCAAACGGCCCCGGCTCGGCCATGTTGCGTGCGATGCCTGCGCGCAATTCCTCAACCCAATCCGCCCACAGCCCTTTGATCAGCACCACGCCATCGCGCTGATACGCCTTGATCATTTCATCGGTGACTTCGACCATCCCGGCCTCCTGATTTCGCTTGGACCCAAGATGACGCGGCCTTAACATAACCGCAAATAATACCTTTCAATGTAGGTCATAATGCAATGCTATCCCTAACCCTGCGCCAATTGGAATATGCCACCGCCGTCGCCAGACATGGCGGCATGACCGCTGCGGCACAGGCGCTGCATGTCAGCCAACCGGCACTTTCGGTGGCTTTGGGCCAGTTGGAAACCCTGCTGGGCCGCCCGTTGTTTCTGCGGCGCGCGGGCGGTCGTTTGACCCCCACCGCCTTTGGCCGCAGCTGGCTGGAGCTTGCCGACGCGCAACTCAGCGCCCTTGTGCGCCTGACAGACCCAAACGCTGCAACCGAAGATATCCGGCTTGCGGTGTTCGCCGACCTTGCGCCGACCTGCCTTGCCCCGATCCTGACCTATACCGCAAGGCTGGCACCGCACCTGAAGATAACCCCGCAAGTGATGGATTTTGAAATGCTGTCCGATGCGCTTTACAAAGGCAAAGCCGATCTGGCACTGACTTGGGATCTGGGATTGCAAAGCGATATCGCCCGGCAAACTTTGGCACGGATCGCACCACATGCGGTGCTGGCCCCCGATCATCCGCTTGCGCATCATCCCAGCTTGCGCCTTGCCGATCTCGGGCCCGAGGCCCTGATCCTCACCGATCAGGGTCTGTCGCTGGGTCATATGCGCGGTCTGTTCGCGCAGGCGGGCCTGACGCCGCAAATCCGACACCGCACCGCCTCGCTTGACCTGATGCGCAGCTATGCCGCCAATGGTCTGGGCGTTGGTTTGTCCTACACAAACCCCGCCGCGCGGCTTAGCCCTGACGGCAAGCCGATCGTCACCCGGCCAATTAGCGATGCAGGAACCGAGCCGCTGATCCTTGCCCATCTGGCGCAAAACCCGCCATCTGCCGCAGCGCAGCAATTGGCCAGCCTGATCCCGCAGGCCTTGCCCACGACTTTGACCTGCGATGCGACGCCGGTGATTTGATACCGCTTTGGATCAAGTCACGCAGTATAACCCACTGAAAAAACGATAATCTGCAAAATTCTGCAAAGATTTCCGTCAAGCCCGCTCAAACACTTTGACCGCATCGCCCACCGCGGTTAGTGTCCCTGCGCAACCGTGACCCTTTGGCCAACAAAATTGCGATGAACCTCAAAGAACTAGCGCAAAAACTTAACCTCTCTCCTACAACCGTCAGCCGCGCGCTGAACGGTTACCCTGAGGTTAATGATGTCACGCGCGAGCGTATCGTTGCCGCCGCCAAGCGTTACAATTACCGCCCGAACACCCGCGCCATCCGGCTTGCCACCGGGCGGGCTTTGGCAGTAGGCCACGTATTTCCAGTGGCCACGAAATCCGAGATCATGAACCCGATTTTCGCCGATTTCATAGCCGGCGCGGGTGAGATTTATGCCGCCAACGGCTATGACATGCTGCTGTCCGTGGTCGCCGACGACGCCGAGGCTGCCGCTTACCGCGATCTGAAGTCACGCGGTGCTGTTGACGGCGTGATCGTGCATGCGGTGCGCACCTACGATCCGCGCATCGAAAGCCTGCGCGCGCTTGGGCTGCCGTTTGTCACGCATGGCCGCGCCACTGGCATTGAAACCGATTATTCTTGGGTCGATGTCAACAACCGCCGCGCCTTCCTGCGCGCCACCGAATTTCTGCTCGATCTTGGCCATGCCCGCGTTGCTTTGGTCAATGGCCGCGAGGATATGGATTTCGCGATCCGCCGCCGCACTGGCTATCTTGACGCGCTGGCAGGCCGCACGATTGCCGCCGACCCTGCCCTGATGGCCAGCGACGAGATGACCGAGCTTTCGGGCTATCGCGCGGCCAAGCATATGCTGGCGTTGGATAATCCGCCGACAGCTTTTGTTGCGGCGTCGATGTTGTCGGGCATGGGTGTGCGCAGGGCGATTGAGGGTCAGGGGCTGAAGCTGGGCCGCGATGTCTCGGTGATCATCTTTGACGACGAATTGAGCTATCTGCGCAACGGTGACGAGCTGCCGATTTTCACCGCCACCCGGTCGTCGGTGCGCGATGCAGGCCGGATCGCTGCGGAAATGCTGTTGGCGCTGATCGCAGACCCCGCCCAAGGCCCGTTGCATCGCTTGCTAGAGGCCGATCTCATCCTTGGCCAATCCACTGGCCCTGCCCCGCGTAAATAGCCTGTAATCAACAGCCTGCGGGCCAAAGTTAAGACAATGAGGTAACCGATGCCAACCCCACTCGCCCTAGTCGCTGACATCGGTGGCACCAACACCCGCGTGGCTTTGGCCGATGGCAAAGTCGTGCGCCCGGCCAGCATCCGCCGCTATGCCAATGCCGAATTCACCAGCCTGGAGCCGGTTTTGGCGCGGTATATGGCTGAAGAGGGTCTGAAATCAGTGGACGGCACCTGCGTCGCAGCGGCAGGCCCGGTGCGCGATGGTGTGGCGGTTATGACCAACCTGTCGTGGGTGATTGATGCCGCCCTGCTGATCCGGGCCACCGGGGCGGCCCAGACCGCGATCCTCAACGATCTGCAGGCACAGGGCCACGCTTTGGGCCATATCGCGCCCGAATTTCTGCGTCCCTTGATCCCCGGTCCGCAAACCGCGGGGGCGGCGATGTTGGTGGTGGGGGTTGGCACCGGAATGAACGCCGCACCCGTGCATGATACCGCGCAGGGCCGCTTGGTGGCACCCTCGGAATGTGGCCATATCGCAATGCCGGTGCAAACCGAACAAGACTTCCGCCTGTCGCGGTTCGTCGCCCATACGGGTGCCAATGCGCACGGCTATGCCGGGGTCGAGGATGTTCTGGCGGGCCGTGGGTTGGAGCGCGTGCATGCCTTCATCACCACCGAAGCCGGGGCTTTGCAAGATCTGAAAGCCGCCGACATCATGACCGCTCTTGCTGCGGGTGAGCCTTTGGCGCGGGAAACTGCCAAGCTTTACATGCACTTGCTGGGGCAAGAGCTTGGCAATCTCGCGCTGATCCATCTGCCCTTCGGTGGCATCTACCTGATCGGCGGCGTCGCCCGCGCCATGGTGCCCTATATGGACGAGATGAACCTGACGCAGGCCTTCCGCACCAAGGGACGCTTTGCCGAATTCATGCAAAGCTTCGCGGTGTTTGCGGTCGAGGATGACTTTGCTGCTTTGACTGGCTGCGCCGCCTTCCTTGCCAGCGGTGGGCGCGACTAGACGCCCAACCGATCCGCAATAAAGCTCAGCGCCACCTGCAAGCCATCGGGCGCAATGCCATGCCCGGTACCCTTCATCACATGACCATAGGTCGCAAAGCCATTGGCAACCAAAGCATTTCCCGCCGCCTGCATTTCGTCAAACGGCACCACCGGGTCTTGATCGCCATGCACCAACAACACTTCAGGCTTTACCTTAGCTTCAGCCTGCAATGTATCGGGAAACATCATCTTTCCTGATATCGCCACCACACCGCCCACCGCCACGTCGCGCCGAGGTGCGACATGCAGGCTCATCATCGCGCCTTGGCTGAAGCCCACCAGCACCAATGCTTCGGGAAGCAATCCTTCAGCGCTCAATTGCGCATCCAGAAACCCGTTCAAATCCTCTGCTGAGCGGGCCAAGCCAGCCTTGGCATCCGCCTCGCTTGATCCATCAAAGCGCGGAATACCAAACCATTGCCGGCCAAACGGATTGCCCGCACACGCCTCGGGTGCATCCGGGGCGTAAAACACCGTATTGGGCAGATGCGGACCCAACGATTCCGCCAGCCCCAAAAGATCCGCGCCATCTGCGCCATAGCCATGCACAAACACAACCATGCTTTGGGTAACACCAGAAACTGCCGCCACCCGGCCGAACTTCAATTCCCTCATCGGATACCTTCCCGCGATTTTACCACATGATAATAAGCCCATAGCACCCGGGCCGCAACCGATCGCCACGGGCTCCACGCCTCGGCCATGCCGCGCAGCACCTTTTCCGAGGGCCGCACCTCCAGCCCGAACAGCAGCTTGGCGCCTTCTTGCAACGCCAGATCGCCCGGCGCGAAGACATCCGCCCGCCCCAAAGCAAACATCGCATAAATCTCGGCGGTCCAACGCCCGATCCCTGGCACCGCCACCAATTCTGCGATCACAGCCTCATCAGCTTTGCCGCGCAAAGCCATGAAATCAATACCAGACCCCGCCAAAACCTTGGCATAGCGCGCCTTTTGCCGTGACAGCCCAACAGCGCGCAATTCCTCATCCGTGGCAGCCAGAACCCCGTCAAAACTGACCACGCCCGCAGCTTCCATCCGCGCCCAGATCGCATTGGCCGAGGCCACAGACACCTGCTGACCGACAATCGCATCCAACAGCGCGGTAAAGCCATCGGCATGACGCCGCAGCGGCAGAGCGCCCACCACCGTCAACGCCTGCGCAAACCGCGCATCCGACGCTGACAGCCACGCAGCCCCCTCTGCCACGCAATCCAGACTTTCAATGATCCGCCCAACACTGATTTCCGCAGCCATCACCCCTCCACCCCGCGCCATTCCATAAGGCCAGAGCGAATCCCCCTTGCCCAGCCCGAAACCGATGCCTACCGATGGCACATGATGACCGATCAAGACAGCCTCGCCCGCCGCAACGTCTATGTGCTCGTTGCTTCCCAAGCCATTCTTGGCGCGCAACTGCCGATGATGTTCATTATCGCGGGCCTCGCTGGCCAAAGCCTCGCCCCCAACCCGTGCTGGGCCACCCTGCCGATCTCGGCCATGGTGATCGGCTCGATGCTGACCGCCACACCAATTTCCGCCTTTATGGCCCGCTATGGCCGCCGCGCCGGCTTCATCATCGGCACGCTGGGTGGCACCTTGGGGGCCAGCATCAGCGCTGTCGGCCTGCTGTACAGCTCTTTTGCGCTCTTCGTTCTGGGCGGCTTGTTCTCCGGCATCTATATGTCGGCGCAAGGCTTTTACCGCTTCGCCGCCGCCGATACCGCTTCGGACAGTTTCCGCCCCAAAGCGATTTCCTGGGTGATGGCCGGGGGGCTGCTCTCTGCCATCGTCGGGCCAGAGCTGGTCAAACTGACCAATGACATCATGGTGATACCTTTCCTTGGCACTTACCTCACGGTGATCGTGCTGAACTGCGTCGGGGTGTTTTTGTTTGGCTTGCTGCGCATCCCAAAACCCAGCGCCACCACCACGGGCATGGATCAAGGTCGTAGCCGCGGCCAGTTGATCCGCACCCCAGCCATCGCGGTCACGGTGATTGTCGCCACGGTCTCTTACGCATTGATGAATCTGGTGATGACCTCGTCGCCTTTGGCCGTCGTCGGCTGTGGGTATCTGAAATCAGACGCTGCCAATGTGGTGATGGGGCATGTCTTGGCGATGTATGCGCCGTCCTTCGTCACCGGCAATATCATCAACCGCTTTGGGGCGCAAAAAGTGATGGCCACTGGCCTGATCATCCTCGCCGCCGCCGGAGCCGTCGCTATGGCCGGGGTCGATCTGTTCAACTTCTTCGCCGCGCTGATGCTGCTGGGTTTTGGCTGGAATTTTGCCTTCATCGGTGCCACCACCATGCTCACCACTCTGATCACCCCGGCCGAGCGGGGCCGGATGCAGGGCATGAACGACCTTATCGTATTTGGCGGCGTCACCATGGCCAGCTTTTCGTCGGGCGGCTTGATGAACTGCTCGGGCAGCTCGGTTCAGGCGGGCTGGCAAGCGGTGAACATGGCAATGCTGCCATTTCTCGTGCTGGCCGGGGGCGCGCTGATCTGGCTGGCCTTGCGCCCGCGTGAGACCCGCTAAGCCATGATCCGCGCCGCCACCCCGGCTGATCTGCAGCAGTTGTGCAAGATGGTCCACGCGCTTGCCGAGCATCACGGCGATACCGCGACGGCGACGGTTGCCAACCTGCAGCGTGATCTGTTTGGCCCTGCACCTTGGCTCCACGCCTTGGTGTTTGAAGATCGCCGTCGCCTGCTCGGCTACGCCGCTTTGACCCAACTGGCACGGCTGCAATATGGCCAGCGCGGCATGGATCTGCACCACCTGTACGTTTGTCCGGACGAACGCGGCGGCGGTATCGGCAAGGCGCTTTTGGCAGCAAGTTTGGACTACGCCCGCAAAAAAACAGCAAGCTACGTCACGGTGTCAACCCTGCCGGGAAATGACTTCGCGCAGGCGTTTTATCTATCGCAAGGTTTCACGCCCGCCCCGATTTCGGGCCTGCGCTATGCGTTTGATCTTGCGGCGAAGTCTTAACAAAGCGTTACCAAGGCCCTGTTAAGTCCTTGATTTATCGTGATCGGAAAGCTGTCCACGCGTGGACACTCACCAACGCCCGGTCAATCCTTGCCACAGCAACAGACCACGCCGCTGAAATTCCGACAGACCCAGACGACCCTCTGCCACCACCATCGGATCGGCCACAACCTGGCGCAACAATGCCTCGGCCTGCCATCCCGCCAGCAAGGCCGGCGCGGCTGCCCCTAGCCTGATCTCAGAGCGCCGCGCCTGCCTGATCTTCTCCAGCCCACGCGCCGCCAAATCCCTCACAGCCCCCGGCCGCCCATCCACCAAAGGCCGCCGTCCGCGCTGCTCCAGCCCCGGCACGGCCCACAAAAAATTCGCAAGCCCCGATGCCCAGCCATAATCCCGCACCGCCCGCTCTGCCTGATCCGGCGCCCCACAAGACCGCGCCGCCAGCCACATCAACCCCGCAGCGCTGTCCTCAATATAGCGATCAAACGCGGCCTGATCCTCGAACGCATCGCTGTAAATATCCCAAACCCGCGCCGCCGCCATCCGGTCCAACACCGCCACATCCAAGCCAGCCGCCCCGATCAGATCGTGCAACGGCCCCGCCACCTCATGCGCCCGAGGAGCCTTTTCCGCCACCACATCGCGCCACCATTGCAGCCGCATCTCAGCGATCATCGGCTCTTTCGTCACCCAAGGCGCGCGCGCAATTTCAAGATTGAACGCATACAACGGCCACAACCGTCCCCGCAGATTGATCGGAGCCGCCATCACCGCCGCAAATCGGTCGGCATCGCCGCGCTCAACCAAATCGGCGCAGGCTTGCAAGCTCACACCGGCACCCCAATATCGCGGATCAGTTTCCAGTTGATCGCATCCAGCAGCGCCTCAAACGAAGCGTCGACGATGTTGGCCGAGACGCCAACCGTCGACCACCGCCGCCCCTGTGCGTCTTCACTGTCAATAATCACCCGAGTCACGGCCTCGGTCCCGCCTTGCGTGATCCGCACCTTAAAGTCGACCAAGCGCAGATCATCAATCATGCCCTGATACGGCCCCAGATCTTTCGCCAAAGCTTTGGACAAGGCATTGACCGGGCCGCGATCGGTGCCGGTTTCATCCATGCTTTCGCTGACCGATAGCATCTTCTGATCGCCGATCTTTACCACCACCACGGCTTCGGACAGGCTGACCATACGATCATATTTGTTCTTGCGCCGCTCTACCGTCACCCGATACCGCTTGACCTCGAAGAACGCGGGCAGCAGGCCCAGTTCCTTGCGCGCCACCAACTCAAAGCTGGCCTGAGCGCTGTCGTAAGCATAGCCCTGATCTTCGCGTTCCTTGATGATCTCCAGGATGCGGCCCAGTCTTGGATCGCCTGCGGCCACTTCAATTCCCGCTGAAACCAAGCGGGCGCGCAGGTTGGACTGGCCGGCTTGGTTCGACATCGGAATGATACGCTCATTGCCAATCAGCTCAGGCGCGATATGCTCGTAAGTGCTTGGGTTCTTTAGAATAGCGCTGGCATGCAGGCCAGCCTTGTGGGCAAAGGCGCTGGCCCCGACATAGGGTGCCGCACGGTTTGGCACGCGGTTCAAAATGTCATCCAGGGAGCGGGACAAACGTACAAGTCCGGAAAGAGCCTCGGTTGTTACCCCGATTTGTAACTGACTGGCAAACGGCTCTTTCAACAAAAGCGTCGGTATCAGAGTGACCAGATTTGCATTGCCGCAGCGCTCGCCCAAGCCGTTCAGAGTACCCTGAATCTGCCGCGCCCCGGCCTCCACCGCCGCCAAAGAGTTCGCCACGGCGTTGCCAGTGTCATCGTGACAATGGATGCCCAACCGATCACCGGGGATGCCAGCAGCGATCACTTCGGCCACCACGCGGCCGACCTCAGACGGCAAGGTGCCACCGTTGGTGTCGCAAAGAACGATCCATCGCGCACCCGCATCAAAGGCCGCGCGCAGGCAAGACAGCGCATATTCAGGATTGACGCGGTAGCCATCGAAGAAATGCTCGGCGTCAAACAAAGCTTCGCGGCCCTTGGCGATGACGTGTGTGAACGACGCCGCAATCGCCTCCCAATTTTCCTCTAAGGAAACACCCAGCGCGGTGGCGACGTGAAACTCATGGGTCTTGCCTACCAGACAGACCGCAGGCGTGCCCGCATCCAGCACCGCCGCCAGCACATCGTCGTTTTCAGCTGAGCGCCCGACCCGCTTGGTCATGCCAAACGCCGTCATGGTCGCCCGCGTGCGCGGCGCATGGGCGAAAAACTCGGAATCGGTCGGATTCGCCCCCGGCCACCCGCCCTCGATGTAATCCACGCCTAACGCATCGAGCGCCGTGGCAATCTGGCGTTTCTCGGCAGTTGAGAACTGCACGCCTTGGGTTTGCTGGCCATCGCGCAGAGTGGTGTCGAACAAATAGAGGCGCTCTCGGGTCATTTGAGGGACTCGAGTTTGGTGGCGTCGAAGTTGGATCCGGGGATAAGTTCAATCTTTTCTTTTGAAATCCTAACTTCTACCCCAGCCTCTTGAAGAAGCATCTTCAATGCATCAACTGAACTGAAGTCTTTCTGCTTCATAGCGGCAACACGCAGTTGAACCATTTTGTCCAAGTATGCCGTTAAAAACGCATCGTTCCGTGTCTTTCTAGCGGCCCTTTTACGAAGCAAATCTAGCAGGCCAAAGACATCCAAGGCCGTTAAAAAGCTGTCGCCATGTTCTTTGATAACGGATGACAACTCTGTTCCGTCGATGCTCAATGTTCCATCCGCAAATTTTGTGATAACCCTCGCCTCACTAACAAGTGACGTTAACGCCTGACTTGTATTGAGGTCATCACGCAGTGCCGATGAAATTTGGTCTGTCACATGCTCTAGCGTTTGGCTTGGAATAGCGCCGTAACCTTCGGCAATCTGCATAGCGCGCATGAGGAGGTCACAGGTCTTTTCTTCCTGCTCCGCCCTCTCCTTCGTCCAGTCCATCGGCTTGGAGTAATGCGTCCCCAGATACACCATCCGGATCACTTCCCCCGGATAGCCCTGATCGAGCAAATCCCGCACGGTGAAGAAGTTGCCCAAGGACTTGGACATCTTCTTGCCCTCCACCTGCAACATCTCATTGTGCATCCAGACCCGCGCGAAATCCGCCCCCGGATGGGCGCAGCAGCTTTGGGCGATTTCGTTCTCATGATGCGGGAATTGCAGATCCAAGCCGCCACCGTGGATGTCGAACGACGACCCCAGCAATTCGTAACTCATCGCGGAACATTCGATATGCCAGCCCGGACGACCCCGGCCCCAAGGGCTGTTCCAACCCGGCTCATCCCCAGACGAAGGTTTCCAAAGCACGAAATCCATCGGGTCTTCTTTATAGGGGGCGACCTCGACCCGCGCGCCTGCAATCATGTCGTCGACAGAACGGCCAGACAGCGCACCGTAATTCTTGTAGGACCGCACGCGGAAAAGCACATGCCCTTCAACGGCATAGGCATGGCCACCCGCGATCAGCCCCTCGATCATTGACACCATCGGGCCGATATATTCGGTCGCGCGCGGCGCATGATTGGGCCGCAGCGCCCCCAAAGCATCCATATCGTCATGATACCACTGGATGGTTTCCTCGGTCCGCTCGCGGATCAGATCTTCCAGCGAACCCGCAGCCCCTGCCTGTTGCCGGGCCAAGGCGGTGGCGTTGATCTTGTCGTCCACATCGGTGAAATTGCGCACGTAGGTGACATGTTCAGCCCCGTAAACGTGGCGCAGCAGGCGATACAGCACGTCAAACACCACCACCGGGCGGCCATTGCCAAGATGGGCGCGATCGTAAACTGTCGGGCCGCAGACATACATCCGCACGTTTTCTGCATCAATCGGCGTGAAATCTTCTTTCTTCCGCGTCTTGGTGTTGTGCAGTTTGATCATCGCAACCCTCGCCTTTAGCGCTCGCATTTGCCTGCGGCGGGTCTATCAGCTTGATCCTGTTGAGGGAATGAGGTGATGGCCCGCCTGACGAATTGTCAGCAGGTAATGCAGCAAATGATGATGCCCATCGTGTTCATTCCTCTTCATAGCGCCGAAATGCTGGCCCGCCAAGGGCGTTTGTGCGCGGGGGTGGGCTTTGCAAGCTTGTGGTTTGACGGCACCGGCGACCATGGCATGCTAACAGCACAAACAGTGCAGCGCTGATCGGAGCACAGATGATTCGGGCGATGATTTTGATGGTGCTGCCGCTACCTTTGTTGGCACAAACTGCCGCCACGGCGATGTTTCCGCCCGAAGCATCGTGTTTTCAGCGCCACTATTCGGCCGCACATCTGGCCCGGCATCCGCAGCAGAAAATCAGCGAGATATCGTTGACCCCCGCCGAAGGCCAAGCGGTGAGCACATCTTTGGTCGTCGATATTTCGGTGAAATTGCGTGGTCGCTCGGACAGTTACATCGGCAGCGCTTATTGCGAGCCGCAGGGCGATGGCCTGTCTTGCGGCATGGAAGGCGATGCGGGCGCGTTCACACTGTCGCTGAGCGAGGCTGGAGCGTTGCTTTTAACTGTCGATCCACTGGGCATCAGCTTTGAGGGGGCGCAAAATTTTCTGACCCTGTCTGGCACCAGCGGCGATGACCAGGCATTTCTGATGCACCCCGTCGCCGCCGTTGCGTGTTTTTAGGCTCGTTCTGCCAATGACAGCCATTCGGCTTCGGCGGCGGCAAGTTGGGCCTGACGTTCTGACAAGGCTTCGCCAGCTTTGCGGAATTTCACCGGCTCTTTCGAGAACATCTGCGGATCGGACAGCAAATCAGACACTTTGCCAATCTCGGCTTCCAGCTTTTCGATCAGGTCGGGCAAAGCCTCAAGACGTTTACGCTCGGTAAAGGTCAGGCCGTCCGCCTTCTTCACATCTGACTTTACGTTTGCGGCGGAAGATCCTGATTTTGCAGAGTTATCCGCAGTCAGTGTCGCCCCAGAAACCACGCGTTGGTTCTGGTAATCGGTCCAACCGCCCGGATAAACTGAGGCCCTGCCGCGGCCTTCCAGCGCGATGGTCGAGGTGGCTATGCGGTCGATGAAATCGCGGTCGTGGCTGACCAGCAGCACGGTGCCATCATAGTCGCCCAAGATATCCTGAAGCAAATCAAGGGTTTCCACGTCGAGATCGTTGGTCGGCTCGTCCATGATCAACAGGTTCGACGGCAGTGCCATCAGTTTGGCCAACAGCAGCCGCGCCTTTTCTCCGCCAGACAGTGAACGCACCGGGGCGCGGGCTTGGCTTTCGTCGAACAAAAAGTCTTTCAGATAGGCCACAACATGCTTGGGATTGCCACGCACCATCACCTGATCGGAACTTCCCGAGACCGCCATCAACGGATCATTGGTCAGGCTGTCCCACAGCGTCGCATTGGGGTCCAGACGCGCGCGGGCTTGGTCAAAGACTGCAATTTCCAGATTGGTGCCAAGCTGCACGCTGCCGGAATCAGGTTGAAGTTCGCCGATCAGCATCTTGAGAAGCGTGGTTTTTCCAACGCCATTGGGGCCAACAAACGCCACGCAATCGCCGCGCTGCACCCGCAGATCGAAGTTCTGCACGATGGTCTTGTCGCCAAAAATCTTGCTGATGCCCTTGGCCTCGATCACCCGCTTGCCGGATTGGGTGCCGGAATCCAGCTCCAACTGCGCAGTGCCTTGGCGGCGAATTTGGCTGCTGCGCTCGTCTCGCAAAGCGGCCAGCGCGCGCACCCGGCCTTGGTTGCGCTTGCGTCGGGCCGAAATGCCCTCGACCGCCCATTTCGCCTCGGCCTTAATCTTGCGATCCAGCTTGTGGCGGGCCTCATCCTCTTCGGCCCAGACAGTTTCGCGCCATTCTTCAAAGCCATCAAAGCCAGCCTCGCGGCGTTTGATTTGGCCACGGTCGATCCACAAAGTCGCACGCGTCAGTGCGCGCAAAAACGCGCGGTCGTGGCTGATCAACACAAAAGCGGTACGAGTGCCTTTAAGTTCTTCCTCAAGCCATTCAATAGCTTGGATATCCAGATGGTTGGTCGGCTCATCCAGCAGCATCAGCTCGGGCGCTTCGGCCATCAGCTTGGCCAAGGCTGCACGGCGACGCTCACCACCCGATGCCGTCGAGACGGGCGTTTCTGGGTTGAACTTCAGCCCCTCGGCCACCATCGCGACCTTGTATTCTTCTCCCTCGGGCAGCATCGAGGCGGCGTAATCGCCCAAGGTCGCAAACCCCGACAGATCGGGGTCTTGCTCCATATAGCCGACATGCACGCCGGGCGGCACCACGCGGATACCCTTGTCGGGTTCGACCAGCCCGGCCATCACCTTCATCAAGGTGGATTTGCCAGAGCCATTGCGGCCGACCAGCGCCACCCGATCACCGGGTTGGACGACAAGATCAAGCTCGTCAAATACGGGATTGCCGCCGAAAGTCAGCGAGATGCCAGAAAGCTGGAGAAGGGGTGCGCGTGCCATGCCGCCTGCTAGGATACCTAGCGCGCGGCGTCAATCGGCGATGACGCCACAGCCCGTGCCCTCTACTCTGAAATTGCGCGCAAAGCACGCGCGCGGGCGCTTGGAATCCGCGCAATTTCGACGGCGGTGAACACATGCAGCGTATCCAGTTCGCGGTCGATCACCGCATGATCGCTGACCCAACCCGC
This sequence comes from Cypionkella aquatica, assembly GCF_030161095.1. Lineage (GTDB taxonomy): Bacteria > Pseudomonadota > Alphaproteobacteria > Rhodobacterales > Rhodobacteraceae > Cypionkella > Cypionkella aquatica. The sequence continues at coordinate 15,092 of NZ_BSPP01000001.1, read as the reverse complement.
CATCGCAAGATAGGTGCGCAGCAGCGGCGGCAGGCCTTGCAAGGCGGCGCGCAAATCGTAGCCCATATCGCCAAGATCTTGGCTAAATCGGAAAACTTCAGCGGCCTTTTCCTCTGGTAGCCATGCGGCGGGTGCCAGATGGCCGCGCAGCAATGCCAACGCTTTGGCATGCGGCAGCCAATCAGCGCCCTCAAAGGATGAACAGCCAAACAACAAAGTCACCGCCTGCGCATCGACGATCTGCGCCATAGCCCCCCAAGCCAGCCGCAGAATATCCGGGTCGTGCCAATCAGGGTCCAGACAGAATCGGCCAAGTTCCAGCTTGGCCCCGGCAAAACCATCCAGCGCGGCCAACCCATAGACCTGTGAAGCATAACTGTTGTCCAACGACTCGCCCGCCGCAAACGACAACAACCGGTAGCAGCACACCAACTGGCCACTGGCGGTATCTTCGACCAACACATGCTGGCACATCGCGTCAAAACGATCTGAGTCGCGGCCATCGGCTTCGGTCGTGCCACGCCGCGCAATAAATCGGCGGTGGCGCAACGCCTGCGCGCGGGCAAGATCAGCGTCACCTGCAGCAAGACGGGCGCGATATTTGCCCCTGACCAGCAGAACCATCAAGACCTCACGCAGGTTAAGACGCTATCGGCGCGGCTGCTTCTAGGGGGCTGCCTATTTCAGCAACTGATCCGCTGTCAGACCGCCGACATTGCCAAACAATTGTTGCAGCAGGCTTGCACCCTTGACGTTATCCTTGGTCACACGCCGCGACAGCGGCACGATCTGGCCCTTTTCAAGCCCGAACCGCTCAATATTCTCGACTGTGCCAGCTTCTGTGAAGGTGATTGCAACAACTTCGCGGTTCACTTCTTTCGGGGTGAACGCGCCTTTGGTGACAAAACGGCTTTCGACGTAATACCAACCGACATCGTTCAACAAACCCGAGGCAGACGGCCGCCCGACTTTGACGGCGACAGATTCGCGGGTGTCTTTGCCAACCGTCAGCAGGGCCAATTCTTCGTCAGAAGGGATATAGCCATGATCGCGGTAGATCGGCGAGCAGGCCACAACCAGCATCATCGCCGCTGCCATCACCCAAGACCGCACTCCAACGCGACGCGCAGACCCGCCAAAGCCGATCCGTGCCGATTTACCGAAAAGCTGCGCCATTCCTGCCCTCATCCTCGTGGTCTTGCCCCTGCCGCTGCCCCACCAAGGCCTTGCGCCAGCCGAAGAGGGCCAGTATCGCAAGGGCAAAGCGACGGTTGCCAAGGCCCGTTGCTTTTGGCTTACAGAAGGACGCGGCTCTGTTCAAGAATGGAACGCGGATGCGACCGAAAACACTGGCAGAACCTGCTTTAATCGGGGGGATTTGCCGGATACCACAGAAGAAGGGGAAATCAGGATGACCGATGCAAGCGCCGCAAGCCCAGCTTTGCCAAGCCAACCCTATCGCTCTGCGTTGGTGTCGGGCCGCAAAGCCCTGCGCTTTACCTTTGCCCCCGATGAGGCTGCACGCAAATTGATCGCAGCAGCCCTCGATCTGCTGGATCTGCCAGAATTCACCTTCAAGGGTGCGTTGACCCCTGCAGGCCGCGCTGATGTGATGCTGACCGCCGATTTGACCGCCTTGGTGGTGCAGCCCTGTTCGGTGACGCTTGCCCCGGTGCGCAGCCATCTGACCGATACAACCGAGCGGCGCTATGCCTATGATTACGCCCATCCCGACGCGGACGAGCTGGAAATCCCCGAAGATGATATCGAGGCTTTGCCAGAAATCATCGACATCGCGGCCGTCGCCATTGAAGCACTGGCGCTGGCGCTGCCGCTATATCCGCGCGCCCGTGGCGCAGAATTCGCCGAAGCCACCTTCGCGGCCCCGGGGGTCGCGCCACTGCAATCTGCCGATCTGAAACCCTTTGCCGGATTGGCGGCGCTTGCCGACAAGCTGAAAAAGCCTGACGAACCACAGGTTTAGCCCGATTGCCCCCTGCTTGCAGAAAGGGGGTTGCGCATGGCGGGAATCTGACTATGTTCCGCGCCTCAATCAGGGCTTTGTCGCGCCGCTTACATTGGTGTAACAAGGTGCTGAAATCAAAGTAAAATCCGGGGCCTGTCCCCCACTATCCGAGGTCGTGACATGGCTGTCCCGCAGAACCGCACCACCAGCTCCAAACGTAACATGCGTCGCTCGCATGACGCTCTGGTTGCTGGCAACCCGCAAGATTGCACCAACTGCGGCGAATTGAAGCGCCCGCACCACGTTTGCCCGTCCTGCGGTCATTACGATGCGCGCGAAGTTGTCGCGACCAAAGCAGTGGAAGTTGACGAGGACGCGGCGTAAGCCGCTTCTGAGCCCGCTTGCCTCCTGTGGAACCCGGAACCCAAACTCCGTCAGACATTGGTGCAAGCGGCATCGCTGCTACTGGTATCGTCATTTCTGTTGATGCGATGGGATCAGATCGCGGACCGGGGGCCGTTGTCGCCGGTCTTGTGCTGTCTGCGGCGCAGCTGCCGGATGCAAAATTCCTGCTGCACGGTGATTCTGCAATCGTGGCACCACTGTTGGCCCGCCACCCGGAGCTTGGCTCTCGGGTGACTTTGCGCCACGCACCGCGCGTGGTGACGATGCAGGACAAGCCGTCTCAGGTGATGCGCCACGGCGAGGGCACCTCGATGTGGTCTTGCATTGATGCGGTCAAGAATGGCGAGGCTGCGGTTGCGGTGTCTTGTGGCAACACGGGGGCGCTGATGGCGGTGTCGATGATCCGCTTGCGCAAGCTGCCCGGCGTCAATCGTCCTGCCATCGCTTGTTTGTGGCCATCGCGCAATCCCGGCGGCTTTAACGTCATGCTGGATGTCGGCGCCGATATTAAGGCCGAAGCTGCCGATTTGCTGCAATATGCGGCAATGGGGGCGTCTTATGCCCGCAATGGTTTGAAACTCGACCGTCCGCGTGTCGGCTTGCTGAATGTTGGCACCGAAGAGCATAAGGGCCGCGCCGAGCTGAAAGACGCCAATGATCAATTGGCCTTGGCAGCAGAGGCTGGCGGCTATGAATACATCGGCTTTGTCGAAGGCGGCGATCTGCCGTCAGACCGCGTCGATGTGATCGTCACCGATGGTTTCACTGGCAATATCGCGCTGAAAACCGCAGAGGGCACCGCCAAGCTGATCTCTGATTTCATGCGCGAAGCCTTCAATGCCGGCATCTTGTCAAAATTTGCAGCCTTACTTGCGCTCAACTCGCTGAAACGTCTGCAGCGCCGGATGGATCCGCGCCGGGTCAATGGCGGGATCTTTCTGGGGCTTAACGGCACTGTGATCAAATCGCATGGCTCTGCCGATGAAACTGGCGTTGCGGCGGCGATCGCCCTTGCCTACCAGTTGTCGAGCGCGGGCTTTTTGGCGCGGCTTGCGGCACGGGTTGCATCAACAGTGCGCGCGGGCCAAGATGCCGTGGTCGACAGTGGCGCAGATCGGGCGGAGGCAAAGTCCAGCGAATGACAATACGCGCCGTTGTAAAAGGCGTTGGGCATTATCTGCCCGACCGGGTTGTGCCGAACGCAGATCTTGAGACTTTGGTGGACACCACCGATGAATGGATCAAGACCCGTTCGGGGATCGAGCGTCGCCATTACGCCGCCGAAGGCCAGACCACAGCCGATCTTGGTACCCGTGCGGCATTGGCGGCTTTGGCGGATGCCGGGCTGCAACCCAATGATATTGACGCGGTGATCGTGGCGACCTCAACCGCCGATTTCACCTTTCCATCTGCCGCGACGACGATTCAAGGCGCCTTGGGCATGACCCGCGGCTTTGCCTTTGACGTGCAAGCCGTGTGCGCGGGCTTTGTGTTCGCGCTGACCAATGCCAATGCGCTTATCCTGACGGGTCAGGCCAAGCGCGTGCTGGTCATCGGAGCAGAGACGTTCAGCCGCCTGATGGATTGGACCGACCGCGCCACCTGCGTTTTGTTTGGGGACGGTGCTGGCGCTTTGGTGCTGGAAGCCGCCGAGGGCACGGGTGAGAACAGCGATCGCGGCATCCTTGCCACCGATCTGAATTCCGATGGCCGCTACCGTGACCTGTTGTATGTCGATGGCGGCAGCTCTACCGGGGCTACGGGCCATCTGCGGATGGAAGGCAAAGAAGTCTTCCGCCACGCCGTCGAAAAACTGGCAGAAACCGCGCATACAGCTTTGGCGAAAATCGCGCTGACCGGCGATGATGTCGATTGGATCGTGCCGCATCAGGCCAATATCCGCATCATCGAAGCCACCGCCAAACGCATGCATGTGCCGATGGATCGCGTGGTGGTGACGGTGCAGGATCACGGCAACACCTCGGCTGCATCGATTCCCCTCGCATTGTCAGTTGGCAAGGCGCGCGGCCAGATCAAACCCGGCGATCTGCTGGTTACAGAGGCAATCGGCGGCGGTTTGGCTTGGGGTTCGGTGGTTCTGCGCTGGTAAAGCGCTGAAATGCGATTTTAAGAACGTCTGCCAAGCCCCTGTTATTGACTCGCAATTCCGAAAGACGCATCGTGCTCAAAATAGCCCCGGGGGGATTATGATGAGCGAGAAGACTCTAACGCGTATGGACCTGTCTGAAGCTGTGTTCCACGAAGTGGGCCTCAGCCGCAACGAATCGTCCGAACTGGTCGAGGCTGTGCTGCAACATATGTCGGATGCACTGGCCTCGGGTGAGACGGTCAAGATCTCGTCCTTTGGCACGTTCTCGGTGCGCGACAAGACGGCGCGTGTGGGCCGCAACCCGAAAACGGGCGACGAAGTGCCGATATCGCCGCGCCGTGTTTTGACCTTCCGCCCCTCGCATCTGATGAAAGACCGCGTGGCGGCTGGCAAGAAATAAGGACGCGATTGGGTGGACAAGTCACCGGACGCTTTCCGCACGATTTCCGAGGTGGCCGACGACCTTGAAACTCCAGCGCATGTGCTGCGGTTTTGGGAAAGTCGTTTTCCACAGATTCGCCCGGTGAAACGCGCGGGCGGGCGGCGGTACTACCGCCCCGCCGATGTGGCTTTGCTGACAGGGATCAAGCGGCTTTTGCACGATGAAGGTCTGACCATCCGCGGCGTGCAGAAAATTCTGCGCGAACAGGGCGTGCGGCATGTCGCGGGCCTTTCGGGCGAGCTGGTGCCTGATGACGTGGATATCGACGCTGAAGCCGCACTTGAAGCGGCACTCGCGTCGAATTTCGGCCTGCGCGATGAAGCCGACATGCCGCCGGAAAAAGCGACGACGGCCACCATCGTCGCCTTGGAATTCGCCCTGCGTAATCCAGCACCTGCGCCAGTATCAGAACCCGAGCCCAGCTTTAACTTCGCTGACCTTGTCGAGGATTCGGCGGGCCCCGTTGTGCTGGACGCAGCTAAAACTGATCTGCCCGAAACCGATCTACCGGAAATAGAGCTGGTGGAAGCCGAACCGGAAACCGCTGAAATTGTTGCAATCCCGCGGCCCGCCTTGGCAGAATCACCCAAAGCACCCGCGCAGCCTAAGTTGGCCGCCGATGCGCCGCTGATTGACCGTCTGCGCGCCCTGCCCCCGCATGCGTTCCACGACCGCCAATCCGATCTGCACCATTTGCGCGCCCGTTTGCTTTATCTGCGCAACCGGATGCAGGCAGCGCCGAAAGGCCCTCTCCACAGCCCCGCAACATAGCATTGATCGCCTTGCACTTTCCTGCTTGCTCCTGCCCGGAATATCAGTATGAAGACCGCGTGTCGGGCCATAGCGCAGCCTGGTTAGCGCGTCCGTCTGGGGGGCGGAAGGTCGAGAGTTCGAATCTCTCTGGCCCGACCAAATCGAAAAACGCCCGCCTGCCAAACGGTAGTGCGGGCGTTTTCGTTGATAGGATATGAAGATGAGCCAACCCGGTGTTCTGCCAGTCCAAGCCCTGCGCGGCCTGATCGCTTCCGGGGCCATCACCGCCCTGCCTGCAATCATTCCAGAACAAATCCAGCCCGCAAGCCTTGATCTGCGGCTGGGGACGGTGGCCTACCGGGTGCGTGCCTCGTTTCTGGTCGGCAAGGGCTGCCGCGCCGCAGATCGAATCGCCGAATTTGAAATGCACCGCATTGATCTCACCGACGGCGCTGTGCTGGAAAAGGGTTGCGTTTATGTCGTGCCCTTGATGGAAAGTCTGGCGCTGCCAGTGGGCATCACGGCGGTGGCCAATGCGAAATCTTCGACTGGCAGGCTCGATCTGCTGACCCGTCTGATCACCGATGGCGGCACAGAATTTGACCGCATCGCCGAAGGATACCACGGCCCGCTTTATGCCGAGGTTTGCCCGAAAAGTTTTTCCGTGCTGGTGCGCGCCGGCCAGCGCCTGAACCAAATCCGCTTTCGCGATGGTCAAGCTGTGCTGTCGGACGCCGAGTTGGCAGCGCTGCATGGCGCTGAACCGCTGGTGTCCGGGCCTGCGATGATCTCGGAAGGTTTGGGCTTTTCGGTTGATTTGAAACCTGCGCAGGGCGATCTGGTCGGCTACCGCGCCAAACCGCACACTGGCGTCGTCGATCTTGACCGCATCGGCCACTATCCGGCCCCCGAGTTTTGGGAAGAAATCCGCACCACCAATGGCCGCATCATCCTTGATCCTGGCGCATTCTACATTCTGGTCAGCCGTGAGGCTGTCACCATCCCCCCCGACTACGCCGCCGAAATGGCCCCCTTCCTTGCCATGGTCGGCGAATTTCGCGTCCATTACGCGGGCTTCTTTGACCCCGGCTTTGGCCATGCGGCGGCGGGCGGTGCGGGCAGTCGCGGTGTGTTAGAGGTGCGCTGCCACGAGGCCCCCTTCGTGCTGGAGCACGGCCAGATCGTAGGGCGTCTGGTCTATGAACGCATGGCCAGCCGCCCCGAGACGCTTTATGGCCGCGAGATTGCGTCAAATTATCAGGGTCAGGGCCTGAAACTCGCCAAGCAGTTCCGCACTGAATAGCCGCAGACCGACCCTGCAATGCCGCGAACAGGCATCGCGGGCGCGCGGATGCAGCTTAGACTCATCTCAGGATGCAAGGGGGGCTTCATGACCGCAGTTATGGTCGATCAATCGAACCTGTCAGCCGAGGCTTGGGCCGACCCCGCGCGGGGCAGCATCCAATGGAAAACCCTGATCTCTGGCGATGTCACAGCGACAGACAGCCTCGTCTGCGGCATAGCCATCATGGCGGCTGGCGACACGTTCGCGCTCCACTCCCATCCGCAACCCGAGCTGTATTTCGGCCTTGAGGGCGAGGTCGATGTCAGCATCGACGGCGTGCTGCATCGGCTGAAACCCGGCGTTGCTCTTTTCATTCCCGGCGCCGCCGTGCATGGAGTGTTGGCCGCGCATCAATCAGTGCGCTGGTTCTACACTTTCGCCACCGACAGCTTTGCCGATGTCTCTTATACGTTCGTCTGATCCGAGGACTACATGACCGACACCACACACACCCCGACAGAAGATGCTCTGGTGATCTTCACGCCTTCGGGCAAGCGCGGCCGCTTTGCGCTTGGCACGCCCGTGCTGACCGCAGCGCGGCAATTGGGGGTCGATCTGGATTCGGTATGTGGCGGGCGCGGCATTTGCTCGAAATGCCAGATCACGCCGGGCTATGGCGAGTTTTCAAAGCATGGTGTGACAGTCGAGGCCGATGCGCTGACCGACTGGAACGCGGTGGAAGAGCGTTACAAAACCAAGCGCGGCATGATTGATGGCCGCCGTCTGGGCTGTCAGGCCAAGGTGATGGGTGACGTGGTGATCGACGTGCCGCCGGAATCTCAGGTCCACAAGCAGGTGATCCGCAAATCCGCCTCGCAGCGCGACATCGTGATGGATCCCGCCACCCGCGCGCTTTACGTCGAAGTGGCCGAGCCTGACATGCACGAACCCACAGGCGACTTTGAGCGACTGGTGACAGCCCTGCAACAGCAATGGGGCGTGGGCGAAGTTGCCGCTGAACTGCCGATCCTGCGCCGCTTGCAACCAGCTTTGCGCAAGGGCAACTGGAGCGTGACGGTCGCCCTGCACAAGGGCAACCACGACGCGCGCCACCGCATCCTTGATATCTGGCCGGGCTTCCATGAAGGCAAACTTTATGGGCTGGCGATCGACTTGGGCTCGACCACCATAGCCGCACATCTGTGCGACTTGCACGACGGCAGCGTACTGGCCTCAAGCGGCGTGATGAACCCGCAGATCCGCTTTGGCGAAGACCTGATGAGCCGCGTCAGCTACGCGATGATGAACCCCGGCGGCGACGTTGAAATGACCGCCGCCGTGCGCACCGCGTTGAATGGTCTGGTGCAGGCAATTGCGACCGAGGCCAAAATCGTGCCGACCTCAATTTACGAGATCACCTTTGTCTGCAACCCGGTGATGCACCACTTGCTGCTGGGGATTGATCCGGTGGAACTCGGCCAAGCCCCGTTCGCGCTGGCCACCTCGGGGTCGCTGGTGCTGGACGCCGCTGATCTGGACATCAAAGCGGTCAACCCCGCAGCCCGCGTGTACATTCTGCCCTGTATCGCAGGCCATGTTGGGGCCGATTGTGCGGCGGTGGCTTTGTCGGAAGAGCCGAACAAATCAAAAGAAATGGTGCTCATCGTCGATGTGGGCACCAATGCCGAACTGCTGCTCGGCAACGAGTCGCGCGTGCTGGCCTGTTCTTCCCCCACCGGTCCCGCCTTTGAAGGCGCGCAAATCTCGTCTGGCCAACGTGCGGCGCCCGGCGCGATTGAACGGGTGGAAATTGATCCTGAAACCAAGGAGGCGCGCTTCCGGGTCATTGGCAGCGATCTGTGGTCCTCCGATCCGGGCTTTGTCGCAGCCACCAGCAACAGCGGCATCACTGGCATCTGTGGCTCGGGCATCATTGAGGCTGTGGCCGAGATGCGGATGGCGGGCCTGGTCGATCAAGGCGGCCTGATCGGGAGTGCCGATCAAACCGGCACCACCCGCTGCATCGCCGAAGGCCGCACCCATTCCTATGTGCTGCATGACGGCACCGCCAATGGCGGCCCGCTGATCACCGTGACTCAGGGCGATATCCGCGCCATTCAGCTGGCAAAAGCCGCCCTTTACGCCGGGGCCAAGCTGTTGATGGACGAGATGCAGATTGAAACCGTGGAAAAGGTGGTGCTGGCAGGGGCATTTGGCGCACATATCAGCCCGAAACACGCGATGGTTCTGGGCATGATCCCGGATGTTGCACTGGATAAGGTGATCAGCGCCGGCAATGCCGCAGGCACCGGCGCGCGCATCGCTTTGTGCAATGTGGCCGCGCGCGACTATATCGAGGCCACCGTGCATCAGATCCACAAGGTCGAAACCGCCATCGAGCCGCGCTTTCAAGAGCATTTTGTCAATGCCAGCGCCATCCCGAACGCAGTCGATACCTTCCCCGAGTTGTCGAAAATCGTCACCCTGCCACAGGTCAGCTTCAACACCTCTGGTTCGGGCGGCGCAGGCGGTCGGCGCAGGCGTGGTTAAGGGCAGGTCGGCCTCCATTCAGGCACCCTTGACCTATCGCGCACAGCCCCTAAGTTGCGTGCATGATGGATGATCCGATTGCTGATTTGCTTGGAAAGATCGCCGCGCAAGACCGCGCGGCGTTTCGCTCCATATATTCCAATGCCTCTGCGAAACTTATGGGCGTGCTCTTGCGTATCTTGGGAAACCGGGCAGAAGCGGAGGATGCGTTGCAAGAGGTGTTTACCAGAGTATGGCTGCGGGCAAATCGGTATGAAGCCGATAAAGGCCGTGGCATGACCTGGCTGATCGCCCTCGCACGCAACCATGCGATTGACCGTCTGCGGGCACGGCGAGAAACGCAAGCCGATGATGAAGACGCGATGAACGCGGTGATCGACACCACACCGCGGGCCGAAAACCGCCTGATTGCCGTGGGTGAGGCCAAGCGCATCAATCAATGTTTCGACACTTTAGAGGTCGAGAAAGCTGCCGCCCTGCGTGGTGCATACCTGACCGGCACGTCCTACATTGACCTTGCGGCGCAGTTCGATGTGCCGCTGAACACCATGCGCACCTGGCTGCGCCGCAGCCTGCTGAAACTGAAGGAGTGCATGGAGCAATGACCAGCACTCCCGCCTTTGATCTACCCGAAGATGAAGCCTTGGCCGCTGAATATGTGCTGGGCACGCTCGATCTGGCCGAGCGCAGCGCCGCAGAGAGCCGCCTGCGCCGCGATCCAGCTTTTGCGGCGTTGGTAAACGACTGGCAAAATCGGCTCGCGGATCTGAACGACGACTATGCCGAGGCCCCGGCCCCAAACCTTTTGCCGCAGATCGAGGCGCGTCTGTTCCCGCAAGCCACCGCCAAACCAAGCCGCTGGCTTGCTTGGATCGGTGGCGCTGTGACTGCTGCCGCCATCGGTGCCGCTGCCTTCATGATGCTTCCGCCACCTGCCCCGCCCGCGCCCACAATGACCGCCGAGATGTCCGCCGAAGCCTCGCCCCTGCGCTACACCGCAGCCATCGCTGGCGATCAGTTGACGCTCACCCGTGTGGCTGGGACGGATGCCGAGGCGGGCAAGGATTACGAACTGTGGATCATTGAAGGCGATAAGGCCCCGGTCTCCTTAGGGGTGCTCAGCCAAGCCTCGGTCACCATCCCTGCCCCGAAAGCCGCAGCGGGCTATGTACTGGCGATCACGCTAGAACCGAAAGGCGGCGGGCCGGATGGCAAGCCAACCGGGCCAATCGTTGCCGCAGGACCGCTCGCAGAGATCTGACAGCGGTGACATGACCGCGCAAATCGAACAGCTACAAAAATAATCAAAAAAAAAATTCGGGCGGCTGAAACTTTTCAGCCGCCCGTTTCGTTACTTCACCATGAGGCAAGGCTGTCTTGCCCGTCAACCAACAAGAGGTAACACAATGAACGCTTCCCGTATGGTCAAAGCCGCAATGGCAACCGCGTTTCTGGCGCTCTCTTCGGGCATGGCTTTGGCCGAAAACCCGATGGTCGGTGGTGCTGAAATGTTCCCCGAGAAAAACATCGTTGAAAACGCTGTGAACTCGAAAGACCACACCACTTTGGTTGCCGCTGTGACCGCTGCTGGTCTGGCCGAAACCCTTTCGGGCGCTGGCCCGTTCACCGTCTTCGCGCCCACCAACGACGCCTTTGCGAAACTGCCCGCTGGCACCGTTGAAACCCTGCTGAAGCCGGAAAACAAAGACACGCTCGTGAAAATCCTGACCTGCCACGTGGTCGGCAAAGAAGTGATGTCTGACGCCCTCAAAGGCATGATCGCGGATGACAAAGGCACGCACCCGGTGCCGACGCTGGGCGGCTGCACCCTGCAAGCCACCTACGAAGGCGACATGATCAAGCTGACCGATGAGATGGGCAACGTGGCAACTGTCACCCAGGCCGATGTCAAGCAGTCGAACGGCGTCATCCACGTTATCGACACTGTGATGCTGCCGAAAATGTAATGCACTGGCGATCTGCCACGGACCTCCCAGTGGACCGCAGATTGCCACAGCAGACGCTGGACTGATTTTTTCAAAGTCCCCACTTTAATCTGTCCAGCGGAAGGGTCTTGCAGAGCAATCTGCAAGACCCTTTGCGTTTCTGCGCAGGCTTAAAGCTGTGCTTTGCGTTTTGTCACAGCTTCGCTACTCTTTCGGCATTGGACTTTGTTTTAAGGATTCTTCTGATGCGACTTTTATCAACCTTGCGCGCCCTTGTTTGCGCGCTGTTCTGCCTGCCAGCACTTGCCCATGCCGATGGCCGCACCATCATCGTTCTGGATGGATCAGGCTCGATGTGGGGCCAGATCGACGGCAAACCCAAACTTGAAATCGCACGCGAGGCATTGGCCGAAGTGCTGAAAACCATCCCCAGCGATACCGAACTGGGCCTGATCGCCTATGGCCACCGCTCAAAAGGGGCCTGCGACGACATTGAAACCCTTGTCGCCCCAGCCACTGGCACGGCGCAAGCGATCTCGGATGCCGCAGCCAAGATGCAGTTCTTGGGCAAGACGCCGCTGACCGAAGCCGTGCGCCGCGCCGCAAACGAGCTTCACTCCACCGAAGAAAAAGCCACCGTCGTGCTGATCACCGATGGCATTGAAACCTGCGAAGGCGACCCTTGTGCTTTGGCGCGCGACCTCGAATCTTCGGGCGTCGATTTCACCGCGCATGTGGTAGGGTTTGGCCTGACCAAGGACGAGGGCAAACAAGTCGCCTGCCTTGCCGAAGATACCGGCGGCCAATACATCACCGCTGACGATCTCGACAGTCTGACGCTTGCGCTGCAAAGCACCGTGATCTCAACACCCGCCCCGGTGCCCGCCCCAGAACCTGTACCCGCGCCAGAACCCGCCAAACCAGCCCAGTTGGAAATCAACTTCGCACCCAAAGCATTGTTGGCCCCCGGCGTCGCAAAGCCAGATGACAATTCGCAAGTGAACTGGGAGCTTAATGCGATCAATGCCGATGGCAGCACCGGCGACCGCTCCACCACCGAATACAATAATTTCAAAGGCTATATCGAACCCGGCAATTACCGCCTGATTGCCACGCTGGATTCCGCGACCACCAGCACCGACATCACGATCACCGCTGATACGCTCAGCGCACCGGAGGTCAACTTCAATGCTGCCCGCGTGATCCTGCATCCCAAAGGCACCGCAGATGGCGCCGTCGAACCCGAGGCCAGCTTGAACTTTGCCACCACCTCGGGCGTCAACACCACCTACTTCGGCGACACGCGGGTCTATCTGCCTGCGGGCGAGGTGACGCTGACCGCAGGCCTTGGCCTTGCCAGCCAGACCACAACCTTGACCCTAACCCCCGGCCAGTTGCTGGAGCGCGACGAGATCATCGAAGTCGGCCTCGCCGCGATTGAGGGGTATTATGTGGAGGGCATGCTGATAGAGGGCAACGCGCATCAGGTCGCCATCCGCTCGGCAAAGAAAAGCATCGACGGCAGCCGTGAAACCCTGAACACCGCCTACGGCACCGGCAATCAGATCAAACTTTCACCCGGCGACTACATTGCATATGTCGAGCTTGACGCGGCTTCGGCCGAGGTGCCCTTCAGCATCAAAGCCGGCGCGCGCACCGATGTTGCGGTGATCCTCGACGCAGGCGTTCTGGCCTTTACTGCCGCCGGTGCCACCGAGGTCGAGATATATTCGGCCAAAAAGGACATCAACGGCGACCGCAAATCGGTGTTCCACGATTTCAACGCCGAAGACCAGACCACCCTGCCCGGCGGCGATTACACCATCGTCACCAAAAAGGGCGAGATCGAAACCGAAACCCCCGCCAGCGTCAAACCAGGCGAGCGTACAGAGATCAATGTGCCCTAAGCACATGCCAGCCGCGCCAAATCACCTTGACCTTATGGCGCGGCTGGCATAATCCAAGCCGCATCGCGGGTGTAGCTCAATGGTAGAGCAGCAGCTTCCCAACCATACGCGTTCCCCCACAGCATGTTTGAAGCCGTCCCAACGCGGTTGAAATCATTGAAAAAACCACCATTGTTCATCCGAGCGCGTTGCAAAGCGCCAACTACAGAACGCCTGCAAAAAGGATGATCAGCGATGGAAAGCCAGAAGGTCAAGTTGACCGAGACCACCGTGAAGGCGGCCCCGCCTGACGCGAAGCTGTGGGACACCGAAATCAAGGGTTTCGGCCTGTTCACGGGCAAGACGACGAAGACCTTCTACTACCAGAAGGACTCGAAGGGCAAAACGGTTCGCACGAAGTTGGGCACTTGGCCCGAGACGCGAGTAGCAGACGCGCGGCACGAGGCATCCTTGCTCGTCGCCGACTACGCGTCAGGGGCTGTAGCAAAGCGCCTGCGTGCCGCGAAGACGCCGACGCTGGCTGACGCGACCAAAGACTACCTCGCCCGCCCAAAGCTGCGCTCCGATCACAACAAATCCGTCGTTCAACGACAGATCGACGTCCATCTGAAAGCATGGCTCAAGCGGCCCATTGACGAAATCACCAAAGCCGACTGCGTTGCCGCTCACAGCCGCATTGCCAAGTTGGGCGAACGCGGCGCGAACCACGTCCTGAAATCCTTCCGGTCGATCTGGAATCATGCCCGACGCACATATGACCTGCCCGAATGCCCGACGGTCGCGATTGAGTGGTATCCTGAGCCTCCGTCGCAGCGGATCATCACGGACCTTGACGCATGGAAGAAGGCCGTCGATGCCCTCGAAAACCCCGTCCACGCCGCCTTCTATCGCTTCTTGCTGACCACGGGCTTGCGGTCGTCAGAGGCGATGACCCTGCGGTGGGATCAAATCCACGGCGACCACCTGCACCTGCCCGAGACGAAAAACGGTCGCGCTTTCAACCTGCCCCTGCTGCCCGAACATCACGCGATCCTCGAACCGATGAAGGCTTACAAGTCGGAGTATGTCTTTCACGGCACGCGCCATGCCGTCCACTTGCGCGCCCCTACGCGCATCGGCTGGTCTGCTCATGACCATCGGCGCACCTTCACAACCTTCGCCACGACCGAGGCTGGCCTGTTTGAGGAAGTCGTCGGACGGCTCCTCAACCATACCCCAACGTCCGTCACAGGCGCGCGGTATATCGTCGTCGGGCATGACAAGTTGCGCGAACCAATGGAGCAGATCGTCACTGCGTTTAAACGCAGGGGTCTGATTTAAAAGAACATTACCCGCTTTGACACTTGCAAAGTGATGGAATGCTTCCTAACTTGCTTCTTATTGCTTCCTCCGCGCTGACAACCCTCGACGCGAAGAAGCTGCGCTGTCACGGCGAACCTGAATGTGCTGTGGAACCAATAACGCGCGCCCGAAAGGGCCAGAGTGGGTGAAAGCAGTCAGGGGAGAGGATGGGGTCACAACGCGCAGCCCACTAGCAGCTAACCCTCAAGAGGGAGATGCTCTCTATGCGCGACACTCAAAGTGACGACCCGTTTCTCGATACGGCACAAGCTGCCGAACACCTCAACTATTCCAAGTCCGCCCTCGAATACTGGCGCTGCCAATTAAATAGCCCCTAGTTTGCTAGACGCCTCGCAGTTTCTGTTTCTGCTGCTGTTCGAAGGCAAT